>JAJDCB010000026.1 GCA_029261065.1 Candidatus Omnitrophota bacterium
GCGTAATTATCTACATACACCTGCCCTATCCGCTCCTGCTGTATTCCATTTGTTATCTCCGACGCGGAATCTTCCCCATATAAATATCCGTCTTTCGCCAACTGTAACGCCTCTTGCATCCGTGGCATATTCGCATCGTCATCATCCATCTTCGCCATTTCCGCTGCTATCGTCTCTGCCATCAAATTCCCACCGTTCGCGTAATTATCTACAATCGCCTGCCCTATCCGTTCCTGCCTCGGCCCAAGATACTCACTAAACATCCCCAACCCACTTTTAAACATCCCCTCAGACCCATCCTTTATATAACCTCGATCATCTAACGACTGCTCCATACTCTCTAACGCATTCGCTAACCGTCCCAACTGAGCCTGATCATAGCTTCCCGACGCGATTAAGCTTGCTAACTCTTGAGCTATAGCTTCTTTCTGATCTAAACGTTGGAGACCTGCATAATCATTCAAAAAACTTGAGAAGCCATTTAACGCTGATGCTTTATAACTTGTAAGATTTGGATTATCAGCGGCTTTGTTATAAGTTTTAGCATTTGTTATTAAGCCTGCTAATACTTTTTCCTTTGCCTTGCTCAAAGAACCATTTTCTTGCTTTTCGGCCGCTAATTTATTAATTCCTGCTTGAGCTTCTTTTTCAAATTTCATTTGTACTTCCAGCGTTGTAGGCATCCCAACCAAAAATTTTAAACCATCCCCTCCCAATCCCACCAACGCAGCAAAACCATTGGTGCCCATATCTGCACTTACAAGATTGCTTGCAAGCATACGGTTGATGCTTGGAATAAGATAATTAAGAGTAGAACGGGAGGGGTTATAATATGCGTCGAAGAAATTAATTATTTTTTGCTTCTCCATTTCCTCTTCAAAAGCTTCTCCTTCCAGAGGATTATCCGCTTGGGCGTTTTGTCTTTTGAAGTCTTCTTCAAAAGCTTCTATTTGATTCATTTTGTCAACGGTTTGGACAATTCCGGATCCTATGCGAGATAAAAAGGCTTCGGCGAAAGCGTCGGCGCCTTTGATTTGAGAGGAGAGAACTTCAGTTGGGGTTGCATCCGTAAAAAGTCCTGCGTTTGCATTAAAACCTACAAGCTGACCATCCAATGTAAATGGCGCAGTTCCGTTGTACGTTGCTATTTGACTAAGTACTTTTATAATCCCAACACTCGTGCTAACAGTCACTGTTCCTAAAAAGCCTAGCTCACCTGGTCTACTGCCTGCATTAGGAGCGTCGCCCGGTCCTCCTTGGCTTGGATTAGCCTCCCCGAATTGTGGATCAGTCGTTCGTCTATTCGCTTTGTAATAATAATTCGTTCCCCCGGCAATAGCACTACTACCAACAAAAAGGGCTGCTCTTAAACCTAAAATTGTTACGTTGTTGGCAAACTGACCTGTTCTTGTTACAGCGGCATCATTGTCAACAACTCTGCTCTCAACCTCATCCAACGCAAAAGCCAAACCTAGACTTAACGCACCAGCTGTCAGATTAGTCTTTAAATTTTTAATAGTGAGATCTGTATCTCCTTTTAAGACTTCTTCTTTCTTTGCCGCTCTTATGCTCTCTTGCTCGGTTGGAGTGGCCCCCTGTTTCTTAGCTTCTTTCAAAGCAGCATCCGCCTCACGGTCAGCCAACGTATTGTTGCTTGTAAGAAGAGTTGCTGTTAGTGACGTAAAAATCGCTCCTATTTGTATCGAAGCTAGTGTGTCGCCTTTAACCAACTCTGTCTCATCAAAAATAAATCTTGCCAAAAATCCTACGCCCTGTCCACCAAGGCTTGCGATGGCTGCCTCGGAAAAAAGAGATGTGTAAATGCCTTGAGCGGCGCCCTCAAAAAAACCGTTGAAAGCTTCTGAATAATTAAAGTCGACGGGGTCCGCAGTGGATCCATAGCCCGATTCTGAAGTTACCTCTCCCTCTGCTAATTGGCCTGTCCCGCCATCCACAGCTCCACCAATGCCATAAACAATAACGTGGCTTGTCGCCACCGAAGCCGCTGTCGAGACAATTGAGACAAGAGCCTGTTTAAGAACTGGATCCATATCATCATCACCAATAGCATCATCAATGGCTTTAGCCACCTCTAGCGCCACCAACTTTCCGGCAAAACTTCCTAACCCCATAGCAACACCATATAATGCAGGATTGTTAATAGCCCATGCCGGTAATGATCCCGTTGAACCCACTCCAGTTAAAAAAGACGCCGCGTCTATAATCCCATTTCCAATTGCCTTAAGACCGCTAAGGATGCTATCTATTAAACTTGAAGTCGCCGCTGTAGTTGTCGCTCCTGCAGTACCCGCTGCCGCGCCTGCGGCAGCACCACCACTACTAGCAGCTGTAGCACCACCGCTAGAGGCCACAGCGGAACCAATGCCAGATTCTACAGCACTTGTTGAAGCACCAGCTAACGTCGTACCGGCTTTTGCTGCCTCTCCAATAGTCGAATGCCCAGCTGGAGCTACTGACGTTCCTGCATTCGCCGCGCTTCCCGCTGCAAGACCCGCTGAAATAATAATCCCCGCTACCGCAATAGCCGTCATAACAATAAAAGCCGTTTGTTCATCACACCAACCATCTTGCTGACAGATCGTTAAAACAACCTGCGCAATTTTTTGAGCCACATAGACACCTACAGCAACCGCACATGCGGTCCCCCAAGAAACGACACAAGTAACAACAACCAATATAATCTGTAAAATCTCCATACCCACAGCCAACATAATCTCACCCATACTCATCAAACCAGGCAACTCATCCGAACGATCTGTCCACCTTGAACCCCACACAAATGAAGACATAGAATCTGGTACATACTCAAAAGCCGCTTTGTTTTGGGTCTCCATGGCTGGAGCCAAAACAAAGCCGCTTAGATTGGACATAAATTCTTGTTTAGTCATACTGACATCTTTGCCAATATCCCGAAAATGAACAAACTCTTCATCCATGCCAATAACTGTAACAAAATGCTCAGAATCAAAGTTGGCAATATATGGCGTTTGAAGATTGAGGATATCGAGGGGGGCCATCTTGGCAGGTCTTAAATCTAGATCATAAGCTTGAACAACTTTGGTAAGAGAATATAACGAAGTCTTTAACTTTTCATCACCCGGCCGAATTACATCGCCCATGATATCCACCATCAATGTGGCTACAGATAACTCCTCCAGCGAGACGCTCACATCAAAATTGGACAAAACATCCTTTAGGGCATGTACCCCACAATTGAGTGGGTGTATTTCTGGTTTCGTTAACCAAGCGTTTATATTGGATATAAAATCGGTACTGAATTTAGAATTAGAGTCAATAAGAAGATTAGTATTACTTAGAGAGTTATTATTAGATAATTGAAGTTGAACTCTTGCTTGATCTTGACCAGATATCTGGTTAAGAAGATGATTAACACTTGAGGCTATGCGCCTGGAGACAATGGCATCGGGGGAAAGGCCTTCTGGGAGGTTAAGCAGGGATCCGTCTTCTTGTTGATTTTGAGCCTCTTCCAGCATATCGCCCCAAAGAATCATGGGGTTATAGTTAAAGGCCCAACTTGCCTGTTCAGGCACAAAAACAAGGACGATCACTAATGCGACCGTCCTTATCCAACCTTTAAATCGACTTTTAAATGGGGGCTCGCTCGGTTCTTTTATGTCTGCGCGCACTTCTTCCACGGATGCGAACGTTTTCTTTTCGCCATCTTCATGGGAAACGAACTGATCTTCCGAAAATTCTGGAATATCCTCGTTATCTTCCGATTTGTCTAAGTGCTCATCCATAAGTTGTACTGTGACCACGTCTGGTCACGAAACGACCTACTTTGCCATTTCAATGCTGATGGCGAACATGTGGTTGGTAACGCATTGTCGTCATCCTCGCTGAAGCGGGGATCAAGTGACAGTCAAATATATTGAGAGCACGGGTTCCCGCTTTCGCGGGAATGACAATATTAATTTTTAACATTATAGTAAGTATAATATTATGTATATAAAAATGCCAGTTATTGATTAGCTGATTAATCATTAGTAAATTAACTTTCTGTTATATTTAGGAGCAAAAAAAAGACCACCGATTGCTCGATAGTCTGTGTTAGGTATTATTGTGCGTTTGGTGCGAAACTATTTGATTATATGTAACAGCTGTTTTCATAGGCCGTTCACGTATCCTTCGATATTGAAACCATTTTGATTCCGAGTTCAATATCGTTTATTTGCAACGAGTTTCAACGCTAATTGAATGTAGTTAAAATATAACATATATATATATAAGGGCAAGGCACCGGCAAAAAAAAATTTAAAAATTTATTGTTTATTTGCAACAGGTTACAACTCTTTTAAAAAAATTTGAATATAATTTCTAAATAAATCTCTAGTCTTCGTCGGAATTTCAAATTTTGACTAAAATTGTAGCAGCGCTTGCTAGATTTTGAGTAAAAGGAGGTGGAAATTGTAGGTGGTAATTCTTGGGATGCAATAATTGATTGTCTGATGATGATGAAAAAAACTTGGCTGGTTATCTATGTCAAATATTTTTGATTGGTTGTTAAACAGCGAAAAAAATACAATATTAATGTCGTCCCCGCGGAAGAAGGGCCTCCCCGCGAAAGCGGGGATATAGATTGTTATAAACACCAACTTTTAGGTCCTGTATCAGGGCCGGAAGGACAAATCCCGTTTTGTTTCATTCATTGTGATAAAGTACATTCTGCAAGTATTCTACATCTTTCATTTTTTCAATGTCCAGTCTAAGATTGGACATTAACAGATTGGACATTGATGCTTACCCCTTTTAGACCAAGATTATTACCTAAAAGTAGTATGGCCTTGAAAAGTATTGACTGAAAGCTTAAACTAAATTCAGCAGCCTTTCCTCAAACAGCCTTTGAAAATTAAAGCCTAGATTTAGGGTAAAATGACACATTTTTTGAAAATTCGAATTGAATGTTCGAATTTTCATGATATACATTTTACATCAATGGAAATTCTCCGCCAAAAAGAACTTAACTTGATTAAACAAAAATATGCTTACAGCCCCGCTGTCGCCATATTAGGGCCCCGACAATGCGGCAAAACAACCCTTTCCAAACAATTCGCAAACATATTTCAAAAAAAGACTACCATTATTTTGACCTAGAAAATCCTCGTGATTTGGCCAAATTAGATAACCCTTTATTAGCATTAGAAAATCTTGAAGGTCTAGTTATTATTGATGAAATTCAACGGCGACCAGAATTATTTCCCGTACTAAGAGGCCTTATTGATCAATCACATAAAACAAAATTTCTTATTTTAGGGAGTGCCTCTCGAGACCTCATTCAACAAGGATCCGAAACCTTAGCAGGTCGTATAAGTTATCTAGAATTGGGAGGATTGAACTTAGAAAATGTTAAAGGAAAAACTCAACAATTATGGTCTAGAGGAGGATTTCCCCGTTCTTTCTTAGCAAAAACTGAAATAGATTCTTATCTATGGCGTGAGGACTACATCACAACGTTTCTTGAACGAGACGTTCCAAACTTAGGCATCCATATCCCCCCAAAAACGTTGCGACGATTTTGGATGATGTTAGCCCATTATCATGGCCAAATTTTCAATGCCTCAGAAATAGCTCGAAGTATGTCCCTTTCGGACCACACTGCCAAAAAATATCTAGATATTTTAACAGGCACATTTCTTATCCGCCAAGTTCACCCTTGGTTTAATAACACAAAAAAGCGCCTTGTTAAAAGCCCTAAAATCTTTTTTAGAGACACAGGTCTTTTCCATTCCCTACTTTCGCTAAAAAGTTATAAAGACCTTACCTTTCATCCCAAATTAGGAGCATCCTGGGAGGGTTTTGTTCTTGAACAAGCTATCCAAATCCTTAATTTGAAAGAAGAAGCGGTCTTTTTTTGGGCACAGCACGGTGGGGCGGAGATTAATCTGTATTTTCAAAAAGATGGAAAAAACTTAGGAATTGAAGTTAAATACACTGATGCTCCAAAACTAACAAAATCCATGTACACCGTCTTAGAAGAACTAGACCTAACCCATTTATGGATCATCTATCCAGGTAAAGAATCCTACCCCCTTCACAAGAAGGTAACCGTCCTTTCTTTAGACCAACTTCACAAAATAACAACGTAAAATTCCACTCAAAGGTATGAACCCCAGAGCAAACTCTGGACTCAAATATTTGCAGCAGGTTCTGGATTAGATTTTTCACAGCGGGTTATGGGGCAACGTGGAATTTCGTTAGAGCTTCGAAATTCCTAGATAATTAGTATGAACCTAGAACGAATTTTTCGCAGCAAGATATAGGGCACCGTAGAATTTCGTTAAAGCATCGAAATTCCTGTTTAAAATTATCTCATCGCAGACATAGGATTATTTTGGATGAAATCCAAGAAGATTGGGCCAGCAACTAAAATGGCAACAACGGGGAAAATAAAAACTAGGAGGGGAACTAACATTTTAAGAGGCGCCTTAAGAGCCAACGTCTCTCCTCGTCGGTAACGGGCAATACGCATGTCCTCTGAGAGGATATTAAGAGCTTCTGTTACAGAAGTACCCATTTTGTCAGCTTGAATTAAGGTTCTAGCAAAAGTGGATAAATCGGGTAATTGATATCGTGCCGCTAAATCTTTGATAGCATCTCGTCTTGTTCGACCTACATTAATCTCTTGAAGAACGGTGTTAAGCTCATCAACCATAACCGATGGTTTGGATTTTTCAACAACCCATTTTAATGAAAGCATAAAGTCTAAACCGGCGTTTACACAAAGACCCAGTAAATCAATCGCGTCAGGTAATTCTCGTACAATTGTGGCCTTTACTTTCCTAATTTTTCCTTTAAGCCAAAATTCGGGGATCATATAACCGCCAAGAAAACCAATAACAATCCACATAAAAAAAAGATCTGGAGATACGGAAGGAAACGTTACTAGCAGTATCAAAAGGCCTACAACTTGTTTAATGAGAAAAAATTCTTCGGGGGATATCTTGGCATGTGCTGTTGAAAGATCTTTCGAAATACGACGTCTCAAGGCTCCGGTACAAATAGGCTTATTGATTTTTGAAATTTTTCTAAGTGTTGTAAAAAGATTTTCTTTCTTTTTTCCCGTCGAGAAAGAGAAGCCTAGCCCTTCTAATGTCGGTCTTTTTTCAAATTCCATTGGAAATAGACCTAAGACAAAGCTAAATCCCGAAAGATAAAAACATAAAACCCCAGCTATAAATAGTAAACTTAACATAATCTAAAAATCCTTTATCGCACTAATTTTCCAAACCAAAAAGGCTCCGATGGCCCATGAACAAAAGCAATAGATAAGTAATCCACGGCCGAGATCGGTGGAGATCATATTATTAAAAGCCTTCTGATTGGATCCCGCTGTAATCGCAAAGAAACCAATAGGTAACATGGTTAAAACAACCCCTTGAATCTTTCCCTGTATGGTTAAGGTGTCCAAGCCTTGCTGAATTTTTTTCGTTTCCCTGATATTCGTTACAATACGTTGAAAGATGGCGGGTAAATTTCCCCCCGTCTCACGTGCAAGCAAAATAGCTGTAATCATTTGTTGAACTGCCGTTGAGGGCATACGGTTATGTAAATGGTTTAAGGCCTCCTCAAGAGAAACACCCATCTTGTTTTCACCTAAAACAGTCCCAAATTCTCTGTTAATAGGGTCTGGCATTTCTTCCACAACAGCTTCTAAGGCCTGAATTAAACTTAAACCCCCTCTAAAGGAACTTGACATAATCATCAAAGAGTCCACAAGCTGGTCTTGAAATTTTTGTTTAGTCTTCTTTGTAAGAAATTTGATATAAAAACCTGGAAAGAGAAGCCCTCCTGTAATTCCGATAACAACACCCACTAAACGAAGGTCTTCTGGAAAGAATAAATAGAATAAAACGGACAAGGCCAACGGAGCAATAACAAACAGTTTCCCGAGTTTCTTGGCCTCGTTGCGGGCTACCAACTGTTCCATATTCGATGAAAATTTACGGACACGGCGGGTATTTAGCATTACCGCCTTATTGTAAGCTGCTGGAACCAAAGAATATCCAACAATTCCAAATGTGGTAAAAAATAAAAATATACAAACAAAAAGCATAAGACTCCTAATACTTCTTAATATTTATATTAACTCTTGCGGTAAGTATACCCGATAATACGGCCTTTCGCCAGCTGGGGCAAGAACCCCTACGACCCGACATTAGGAATTTGACCAAGTTCCGAACCATCACAGATACCTGATAAGGGCACACATCCTTGGATGCATGCTGCGCATGCCGCTTTAGTATTACCATACTCAAAACACTCCGCATCACAGGTATTATCAAAACAAACATAATTATACCAAATACCTGGATCGTTATAAGCAAAATCAAAAGCACACTCATCGGTCAGATGGGCATCGTACTGCTTACCTTTCCCAAGTTGATCCGCGGACTTCTTCCATTGTCCAGAAATTCCTCTTACAATATATTTTTGAAATACCAAAAAGGCTCCCAAAACAAAAACAATGAGAATCATGTATTCAAAAGTTGCTTGGGCTTTTTTGTTTTTATAAAAAAACATGGTTATCTTACTTTCCTTATTCCTGTTTAAAAAGGTTCGCACGGAACAAAAGTAAACTGCATCCCGCCGCTCCATCGATATTTCGCACAAGTTTCAGAAGTTACCCCTGATGCAAGGATACTGTGTACACGCGTCCAACAATCTTTGTTATCATTTGCCCCTCCGACGATAAGATTTTCTAACATAAAGGCCCCTTTATAAAGATCAATCAAGGCCGTTTTACCCGTAATATTAGGATCATACTGGTTGTCTGGCAATATTACGTTTGAGCAAGTGTCTGTTAATGTCGGAGAATTTTTAAGATTATACACATCTGCTTTATAACGACTAGGGTGGAAAAATTTAAAATCCCAAAGAGGCATTCCATTTGGAAAAACTAATCCTGAATGTTCATTGGACTCATCAAATCTCGTCACACGAAATTTAACATGTCCCGATTCATCTCGCAATTTATAACACCGTTTTAAACCCCATTTTTTTGTATACGTTTTAATGCGAGGAAAACCATGGGCACTCCCTTGCGGAGCCTGAGAGTTACCATGACAAGCATTGTCGCACTTTCCTGGCATTCGAGCTTCTACCTTCACAATATGCCAGTTACCATCGTCAGTATTGAGATTAATCTCCGGATCTTGCCATCCATAAATAATATGAAAGGGGAGCTTCTCATCGTTGGCCTGATTTTGTGCAGCTACTACGTTAACAAGGGCTTCGGCGGGGCCCTCTAAAAAATTTCTAAATTTTGTTTCAGCAACCTGAAAAATACCAATAACACGATTTAATTCGGCTAATGTTGTTTCCAAAAAGTCTCTTCGTTTTGAAAATTTTTGAACTTGGTTAACCGCTTCCTTCATACTTTGCTCCATATTGGGCACAAATTCCCCTGGGAGGCGCTCCCCACACGAAGCTTGAGCAATTTTAAGTTGGGTGGCAATACATGCCGCATCTCCACAACCGCAGACACCTAAATCCCCACAGTTGAGCCAACCATTACCAAGACAAAATGCTGGATTACAATTATTATAAATATCGATATTCGGCTCAATGGCGGGAACAAAAGCATTCGGATCAAATCCGGGAACAAGAGATCTCGGGAGAGTTCCGGTAGCACACGCAATATTTGATGCCGTAAAATCAGCGGTGGTGTAAGCAACGCTACATAAATCAAAACACGATTGAAACCTTTGGGCGTTGCCACCTCTAAATGTTGCATTGTGATCTAAGCACGCAATAATGTCACTCATATCCCCATTAACACCATTACTATTTGCATCAAACGTTGGAGACTCATCTGCTTGAACTAATGGACATCCCGCCGGGGGAACACACCAGACCTCTGAACAACCCGCAGGAGCGGCTGCTGTTGCTTCGAAAGATTCGTCTCTCCAACTTTCCAGCCTTCTAAGAATTTCTTGAATTTCTTCTAACATGATCCACAATCCTCCGGCATTGTCAGGATCACATTCCGCGCATGGCCGTACACCACCTGGAGCAGGATTATAATGCTCTATCCACTCTGCGGCAGCAGGATACCATGTATCAAAATTATTTGCCAAAGCAGCAGGATCTGTTCCTCCCGCGTCAATAATCGCAGTAGCCCAAATTATAAAATCGTCTAACCCATAGATGATGTCGTCAAGAACATCGTCTTGGTATAAATCGGGAGTAGCTGATGCATTCTCGCCACATGAACAGCCTGCATCTGGATCTGGATCTGGATCACCAGGTGTGGGCGGTGCGAGGCATGCTGTTCCTGGATTATGCTGCGGACAATCGATATTATATGGCCAGACAGGTGAACAAAAACGTTCTGCTCCCCGACGCCAAAACCCATCATCCAGGCTATTAGCCGGAGTCGTTGTAATAGGCGGAAACGCTAGCATGTTTTGCGCACAAACAGTATCAGCGGCTTCTAACAGTCCATCAGGCGTTTTGACCCTATCAACAGCCGTTGGAGGATCCGTCGCTGGCTTAGGAAACACATCGCTGAGATCTGCGCCTTGGACACAAAAAGAAATATCATGAATAAGTCTCGTGGGATCTGTCGGATCCTCGAGAAGAACATTTAACTGTTTAAGATCATAAGGGACATTAAGGGGAAGAGGACCATAAGGACCTCTTGGATCACACCAATGAATTTGTAAGGGGTTGTCGGGAAACTGCAACGGGGTCAGAGGCGGAAGAACAGGCGGCGGATTCGTAAGATTAACATGTGTTAAATCTAAATCAATGCCATAATCTGTTATGCGATAGAGAAACGGAAAAATCCCGCTTCCTTTGTCCGCAATAGTAGTTGTTGGCAAAAGTGGATTGCTTGCTACAAAAAAACCTGTTGCGTCGTTAAGTTGATACCGTTCATTTCCCGATAAATGTGGTGTTTGCGTAATTGTATTTACATTATTAATATTCTTAAAATAAAATTCATGTTCGTCATCGCGACCAAGCTGCTCTCTAAAAGAGAGAAAACCATTATCTTGATTGTCATAAAGCGGATCGTATACAAAAGGATAACTACTCGGAGGAGCTGGTATCGGTGAGATGGACGAGTACGGACTCATGAGAGAACAGGTTGTTGAAACCCCACACTCATAAGTTTCATTTCCAGCGCACGATCCATTGGAAACACAATCACAACAATCTGGTTTGACAGACAAAATCTCACCTGACCCATCAATATCAACATTGGTTGGAACACAGCAAGGATTACAAACCGAAGGAACTGGAGGTGGTGGTGGGCCTGCCGATCGTGAATAACAACATTCATGTGGCCCTGGACATTGATCATCCCAGGGATCGGACAACCCCCAACCGTCGGTATGTTCATAAACTAATTCATAAAGAGCATCAAGAAATCGACGGACATCAGCGACTGCTGTATTGGGAGGAATCCTACTCACGCGTAAATTATAATAAACACTAAACCTGGACAAATAGTCATTGGGAAGGCCTCCTGTAAAACCAAAGGCCAAGTCCTGATCCAAATCATTGACATCGGGGACTTCAACTCTATCTGAAACAGCTCTTTGTATAGAAGATAAAAGAGCTCCTTCCATAAATTGCTCGGAAATGGAAAGATTATTTGAAAAAGCTTTATTCCAGGCCGTGGTCAGTCTGGAGTCTGCCCTTATTTGTAAATATCCCAAAGCCATAAAAGGATTTAGTAGAACTAACGACGCATATATTGCAAATAAAAGAGGCCCTCCAAAAACCATCATGGCGGCACCAAGGATAGCCAAACCCTCTGCGCCCAACTCGTTGAATACCAATATTAATCCCCCTGTCAAAATCGCATAAATCAATAACCCCGTCCACCCACATCTTTTTCTTCTTCCCCCCAACTGCTCTTCTGAAAGCCTATGCGCATAACTCGTCATACCAGATGCTAACGAGCTGGCTCCAGTGTTTGAGGCAATAGTGACAAGTGTTTTAACATTTGATACTTTGGAATAATTATAAGTGACCGCCAAGAAAATAAGAGCTATAGCGGTAATTAAAAGAAGAACAATGGCAACCTGCCCCTTTTGGGAACTTGGTTTAGGTATCGATTGTTTGCGTTTGGCGGCTGCTTGTTTAATTTTTTGGGTTAATTTGGAAAACATATACTTTGCCTTAATTAAAATAATATCGCAAGAATAACCAAGTTACAAGATAACAAGAGACAAAAAATAACCAACATTCAAAAGCACAATAACCAAACGTTTGATTATTTAAAAATTGGTTATTGTCTCTTTTTTGCCCCGCCCTTTGCGGGGTTCCGCCAAAGGCGGGATACCTTGTATCTTGTACCTTGTAATTTTCTTCCCTTTTACTTCCAAATTGCATTCAACTTCTCATGCTTATGAAAATACGGATGTATTTGTGACTCAGGATTACCTGTTGATTGCGTTAAAGATTTATCGTGTGCTTTACGTCTCTCAGCTAAATCGGCACCCGACCATAAAAAAACTTTTGTGAGTCCATAAATCATAAACATAATTACGACCATGCAAAATGTAAATTCTAAAATAACTTGTCCTCTTGCTTTTTTCATATCTTAAACCTTTTGCGCAAATTTAAATTCTAAATCATATTAACTAAGGCGCCGGCGCCACCGGAACGGTAAAATTAACAAAAGGATCCGTACTTTTATCCGTAATCCATTTCCGCCCATGACGATCCTCGACGCGAGACCGCACAAATATTAATAAATCAGCGGTGTCCATGCAAACTTTATCAATATTACCTGAATCAAAACAACACCCAGCACAACAAACCTCCACGGGATTATCAAACCCATCAACTAAAGGCTGAGGGACTCCGCTTGAACAAAAACGACCAGTATCGTTACTTAACCTAATAAAACGCGTCATAATATCAACGGAATCTTTTTTTGATACTGTTCTAATATACTCCTTGCTTGTCGAATAAAGATTTCCTTCTTCGATCAAAAGATAAGTACCATCGTTAATTTGCGTTACCATTTGCGAATCTTCCTGCAATCCAGGGGCGAGAAGAACCGTATAACCTGGGTCAGCTGGATTAACAGAAAGATCGATGTCTCCTTCCTGAAAATCAAGGACATGGGCCTCATTACCATTGACGGTAATAACCCGTTCTTCTTTCAAATCACAATCAATATCCACACTAGTACCTTCCCTTAAGCCTACCTTTTTCCATTGCCAGAAAAAAGTGGGACGATCCACATCTACGACATCCACGCCGAGAACAGTAGCCGGACAAGGATCAATCCCTGGAAGTAAAGGTGGTGGGTTAAAAACATCTGTTACACCTCGATCTATATCGAAACATTCCACACAATCTTCGTTAAAATCCGAACCAGGTAAATTGGCTTCTTTCGTATAATAACTTCTAGGTGATAAGCTCGATGCAAATGTTGGATCAAAGCAGGAGCCACCAATAGCGATATTCGCTAATTGGGCGTCAATACAGACGGTATCTGTGCACGGACATACGCCTAAACCTCCGCAGCTAAAACCATCACATGTTGTAAATCCTAAGTCATCATAAGGATCCGGTGAGCAGTTTAGATAAATATCCGTGGCAATAAGATCAGCCCTTTGATACGTAGGAAAAACGGAACATGCGTCGTTGGCTTCTTTAAAATTAAAATAAGATTGACCTGTGTTCGCGTTCACTGCTGTACTTTCACAAGCAGCAATACACGCCTCTACACTTACTGGAATCCCTGTTTTATATCCAGCCACCTGAAATGGAAAATGATGGCCATTAATGATAACATCTAAAACAGGAATATTATAAGGCTCTCTTACATCTGTTGGCAAAAATAAATTTCGGCTATGAGTTGCAGAGCCTTGTGTTATCAATGGAACGCGATCCGTTTCACCGTATTTGGAAGATCCTGCTGAAAGACGGTCCTCAATCAAAAGAACAGAAGCACTATTATGTGATGCATTACCATCGCCGCCACCGCCGCCCGCTAGTCCTTCCGCATTTCGGTAAGATAACGTCATAGCCGCACGCATCGCCTTTAGTTGTTGATTTTGCTGATGACTAAAATTTAACCCTTGTTGCACAATGAGGCCTAAGACAAAAATCAAAATAGCACCAAATACACCCAATTCAACGGCTGTTTGACCTGAACGATATTTTTTATTGATATGCCTCAACGGATTCAAAGCCTCTTTTAGTTTCTATAGTATTTGAATTATCTGTTCGCAACGTATACCGACCAGAGCCAGAAGGAATGGTGCGAATAACCGTATCTTGATTGGAGATCATAACATGTCGCATGGCCGAATTTGCACCTCTGGGATCATATTGATCACCAATTTCGTCAACGGCATCTCTCCAACCTCCCTGTATCCCTCTTTTGATATAAAAAGACATTGCAACAAACGACCCTAAAACAATAGCAATAAGTACCATAAACTCTATAGCTGATTGTCCCTTTTTCTTTTTTATTCTCATAGACATGCCCTCAAAATTTTTATCTGGTTAACGGCCCTGTGCCTAAATTAAAATGTGCGTTCGCTGTGACAACAGAGGAATCTCTTGAAACATAATTTAAAACACCTTGCCCATCAAGCCCTTCCCGTGTCTCACGATCAGTCCTGCCCCTACTAACGGCGTACGACTCCAAAACATGTCCAGCAACGTTAAAAACCTGATCCCCTCGCTGCTGATTACCGACCTCATCAGCAACCATTCTGATGAGACCTTGAGCCCCACGTTTCACAAAAACATTCATTGTTACAAAAATGGAAAGTACCAACAATAAAACCGTACTGTACTCTGCAATTGATTGCGCTCGGTTAAATTTTTTAATCCCATTTTCTCTCTTTAGCATTTTAATTCCTATCTAAATCATTAAAAACAACATTTTTCAAAAAGTCAGCTAGTCCGCATCTTTTGGCGCAGCCGTTATACTTTGAGTTTCGACGGTTGTTAAGTCTAAAAACGATTTTGTCGCATTTCCAGAAAGCCCCCCCGCACCTAAAGTCTTTTTTTCATACAAATCTGAGGCTATGTCTGAATTGACCTCTAAATAATAAGGTTCGTAGTCAATGCGCACTTCGCTGTGATAATCATGCGTTCGGGACAATACAATATTTCCCATTGCCATTCTAGCATCTCGAATTCTCCCCTGTACGCCTCTTTGAAAATAAACGCTCATTGTCACAATCATGGCCAGGGCCACAGCAAATACAATGGCGTATTCTCCAAGAATAGATTGAGCTTTTCGATTCTTCAAAATTCTTAACATAATTGATCTCTACAAAATTCGAATTTGGGCACGCTAATATAAAATACAAAATATAAACCCCAGAGCAGGCTCTGAACTCATTTATCCGCAACAAACTACGGGTATTAAACCAACCTGGAGTTTCGTCAAAACTTCGAAATTCTTAAATAAAAATATTAGTCCTAATACTAGTATACATTATTTTAATAGGCAAAAACAGTCCCTATTGGCTTTTGGTGCAACGATTTTAAATGGGGGCTTAGAATCAATTCACGCTTCTAATTCATACTTCCTTGGGTCGCATAAATTAAGTACTCTATTCATCTTTTGATGGATGAAAAGAGGGCTCTACTCAGCAGTCAAAAGATGAATAGAGTTCCCATTGAAATTAAAAAGTGGCTTATCTGCGAAAAATTCGCAAATAAGCCACTTTTTATGATTTATTGGTTATAAATAAGACATTCCATAAACCTAGAAATTACATTAATAATTTCTAACATACTGTGGGTAATTTATTATGTACCCCAGAATGTTTGTTGTACGTTTTGAATACGATAATTCATGACTTCGGTTTGTACTTCATCAGCTGTTAAAGTTGATGCTACATTACCGGCCTTGTTTGTATCGCGGGTTGCGCCCTTTGTTGTCTTAATAATAACACCATTGGTGTTGCCTGGATCAAACTGCTTACCAATGTCATCAGTAGCCTCTTTAAAACGGCCCTGAACACCTCTTTTGACATAAACCTGAATAGACAAAAGAGCTCCAATGACAACAACGATAAGGATTGCGTACTCAAGAGTACTCTGCCCTTTTTTTCTTCTTTTATTAAGATAATTAAACATTGAGTTTCCTCCTTAAACTTTAACCTCATAACAGAGGAATAATTTTTTTATACCAAGTAAATTATGACAATGCTCCGAATTATAGCGTGTTAAAAACGCCACCAAAAGCATTACTCATAATTGTCTTTTGAAAACCACCTGAAGCTCTGGTTCTTCTTAAGTCATCTTGATGTCTAACACCGTCAACCGCATTGGACAAAAATTGTCTTTCTGTCTCGTCACGATTAATAGTGTAATCTGTGTCTAGGTAATAAGGTTCGTATTGTGCTGTTCCACCTATACCGTTAGTCTGTTCAGACATGTACACAGATGCATCTCGCACACGCGCCTGTAAGGCTCTTTGTGCATATGTTTGCATAGCAATAATACCAGCAACAACAAGCGATATAAGAATCGCGTATTCTGCGGTATTTTGCGCTTTTTTATTTTTAATCAATTTTTTAAACATTGATTTTTCCTCCTAATTTTTCTGTAATACATAACATCATTATCCAAATGTTATCTGGAATTTCCTAGCCTATTGGCCATTACAGTCATTTGGTTTGCACTTCCGTCTAATACTTGATTATATTGTGTTTGAAAAACACCACCTGGTCTTAAAAAGATAATAAGGGCAGCGATAATCGCAGCGACGAGGATAATATACTCGACGGTACTCTGACCTTTTTTCTTTTTAACAGGTTTTATCGTTCTATTTCGTTTTAACATTCTATATCCTCCTTAAGAATAAATCGAATAAGTTATTCTTCTCTGAATTCCATGAGAATCATCTGTTGCGTTGCTTGAACGGAACGAAACACATAGGTACTCATCGCAATAACTGCGGCTGAAATGATGGCGGCGACCATGGCATACTCAATTATGCTTTGACCTTTCTTACTTCCAACTTTTAGTTTTTCTAATAACCTCATCGCGCCCTTCCTATGTGCTTAACAGATAACCTTGTCCCACCACTTTTGAAGTTTTACTTTAGTGAGTGTACTAAAATCCCGTTGTTTTTGTCTGGGAATAAAGTAGTAGAATTCTGGGACTGTATTACCAGAGCAACCCTTTATTTCATCTTTTATGAGACGCGGGATATGCCTGGCACTGCCTATCTTTTCTACAAGTTACCGTAGAAAAAATTATGCAGATAAACACCTTTTCGGTGTTAAAGCCTTTTTTGTAATACTTGATAAATGTTTCCAGTAAGTGAATTCAAAGAACAAAAAAAATCTCCATCAAATGTGGAGATTTTCTTTATGAACCAAAGTCAATAGGGTGCCATAGTAGTTTTCAATTATACTTTTTCTTGAAAATTTTAAGACTTTCATAGCAAACCCCTTTAAAGGTAAACTTGACAATGGTTATTAATTTTGTTTTAAAAACAAAACTATTATACTTTGTAGGGAAAGTATAGCATATCTTTCTCTCATGTCAAGGCGCGAAAGCTCTTTATTTTCAACTACTTATGACAATCGACACATATCTTTATTATATTATCCCTGTTTTGATAGAAAAGCCCTTCATTTAGCCAAAAAATCAAATTTTTTAGCATTTTATCCTCAATATGTTCATTTTTTGATGACAAAACCACTTTAAATATATCATTATTTTCGAGCAAAAACCCGTTTATTTCATAAATACCTGAAAAACGATGATTTATGTTGTGTTTATCTAAAAAATTCACTCTCTGTCTTAAGTTTTTCTCCAATATCTTCACATAATGTGAAAAAATGCCCTTTGGTGAAGATTCCTGGCAGTTTATGCTTGAGGCGTCTTTATCAGATGTTCCAGTATCCGTAATATTGTTGTAGAGAGCATTTTTTACATATCCGCCAGCCATTTCATCTTCAAAATAGGGCCATTGAAGCAAATAACCGCGTACGATGTCTATCGCCAAGCGACCATGATCATTTGATACAATCGAAAGAATGGGCTCAAAGCCCTCTTTCTCACAAATCGTAATAACCCTTAATGACTCTGACTCCTCTTGGGCATTTTGTAGAAAGAGACTCGTTTTTGTTTCACAATAACTCAAAGCGATCGAAAAACAAGGATGCTCAAACGATTCTTGTTTGACCCATTTGGTGGCCTTAACAAGTTCTCCAAACGCTTTTTGATAAGGCCTAATTCCAAAAGCAAAATTTCTTATCTTATTGGGAATTGTCTTAAAAGATGTTATTTCCTCTTGGTTCTCATCTATAAGAGCGATTTTTTCAATTCTTTTACCTTCAACATTTTCCATAGCATAAATAAATTGATTGGCATCTAAAAAAGGTTGTGTGCTCAAGGTGTATAAATAGATTGAGTCAAAATTGCTTATTAACTTGTCGGCCAAAAGTGTTGTTGCATTTTGGATATTTGAAAAAATGTGTTGTGCGACAAACTCCGGCCACAGGCCGATAAACTTTGTATCAAGCTTAAGTTTTGTTTGATCCTCAAGATAAATTGCAAAGTGACTGGTTCGATAATTGAGTATCTCGACTTTATTTTCGTAATCAATAGTTAATGCTTGTTTATTATCAACCGTATCAAATATCTTTTGAAGTTCATCAAAATCATCGGCCATGTCTAAACCGGAAAATTTCCAAATCGCGTGCCTTTTGTTGTTTTGAATGTCTTCAAACGAGGCCCCCATGGCTACAAGAAGAATGACAGCATCGCACAACCTTTCAAAATTTTCCGGAAGAGCCTTAGAAACATATTTTTGAAAAAGTTGTCTAAAGAGTGGAGCCATTCCCATTTCTTTGTGTAGAGCATGTAAAAAAATTAAACCCGCATGATCAATCTGTTCTCCATCAACAGTGGGCGCCATTTGAAAACTACTTGCAACATCATCTTTTATGATTTGTGGTTTGAAAGTATCCTCGACGGAGTTTTGGGTAATTTCCTTCGAATGAACTTTCGGAGATTCTTTTAACTTTGGTTTGGTTCTCGGCTTGTCCTTCTTCTCGATTTTTAAGGCGGCTTCTTCCGAGGGCTTAAATCCAAATTTTTTAAAAGTGGAAGAAAGTTGTTCCTTTTTGGCTTGTGGGATAGTAAATTTTTTGGCGGCACTTACGTTTCTGCCGCGCCTTCCCACCGAACTACTAAGCTGTGATTTTTTTAAAATGGTATTAATCGATGACTTTGAAACTTTTACCTCAAAACATTCATAGACCAGCTCTGAGAGTTTACGACAACTCACACCTGGATCATTTTTCTTTGTATCAACAATAAATGATACAACTTCATCTTTAAGTTTATATATAACACCCATAATTTAATACCTTACCAAAATTTTTTGCGATATACGATTCCGAGCTCTCTTCGAAAAAAGAAAAATTGAGTTACTTTACTTGTCCTTCTTTTTAATTACGATGTGATCGCCCACAGAGGTTTTACTTGAAGAAATGACGCCAACGGGTAACTCAATGGCGTAATTAGCCTTCCAATATATGGCACTTAATCGATTAGGTTTAATATCATTAACTATACCTACCACATAATTTTCTTTATTAAGAAAAATAACATCAATAGAAAATTCCATAAAAAACATATGAATAGAATTACACTTTGTGATAATTAGGGCCTCATCCTTAAATAATTTCTTTCTCCCAAGCAATCCTTTCATACGTGTCCAAAAGGTGTTGGCGAGTAAGCCATTGTCGGCGAGAGATGTATTTTTGGTTTGGTTAAGAATTTGAAAGGATAAGTCTTTATGGCTTTGAGATGATTGTAAGTGGTTGCTCATTTGAAGCCACACGCCTTTGAGGTTTTGGATAAATACTTGTGAGGCGCGATCCTTTTACTGTGGTTATTTTTTTTACGGAGGAAAAAGCTACGAGTCTTTTTTGTTAAATATATTTTTATCCATTTGAAGACCTCGGGTAATAAAATCATCGTAACATTTTGGAATATAACCTGTGGTTTGATAATCACCCAAGACGACACCACCTTCACCAATGCCTGCCTGCTTATAAACAAAAACATCTGCAAGCTCCAATTGAAACTCTTTATCTAACCCAAGCGTTTCAGTAATTCCGGTAATTTTTCGTGTCCCATCAGACATCCTATTAACATGCACAACAATTTGAATAGCTGAGGAAATCATCTCGTTAATAGCACGAACGGGAAGCTCGACACCACTTAACAAAATGAGAGAATGCAACCTTGTAATCGCATCTCTTGTGGAGTTGGCATGAAGGGTTGTCATGGATCCATCGTGCCCCGTGTTCATAGCTTGAAGCATATCTAAAACCTCGCCCCCTCGACACTCACCAATGAGGATTCGGTCCGGTCTCATACGAAGACTGTTAACAAATAAATCTCTAATAGTAACAGCACCTCGTCCTTCAACGTTCGGTGGACGAGTTTCTAACCGCCCCCAATGACTCTTTTTCAAACGTAACTCAGCAGCATCTTCAATGGTTAAAATACGTTCCTCGTCGGGGATAAATTCCGAGATAACATTAAGCAGGGTTGTCTTACCAGCACCCGTTCCCCCCGATACAATAATATTTTTTCGCGTCAAAACACACGCTTTAATAAAATCTCTCATATCAACCGTTAAACTTTTATATTTTTCTAATAAGTCTGTTGATTCTAATTTTTCATGAGCAAATTTTCGAATCGTAATCATAGGACCATTTAATGAAAGTGGTGGGATAATGGCATTAACACGAGATCCGTCGGGTAAACGGGCATCAACCATAGGTGTTGACTCATCAATTCTTCTTCCAAGAGGGGCGATGATTCTATCAATAATGGCTCTCATCTTGTCATTCGATATAAATTTTCTATTTGTAAAAACAAGCTTACCGCTTTTCTCAACGTAAATTGTGTCTTTATTGTTAGCCATAATATCCGTGACTTCTGGATCTGCCAAAAACTCCTCCAAAGGTCCTAAACCAAGGGCTTCATTAACGATATCCTTTACTAAACGCGTCCGCTCATCGTGTGAACCTATGGTTCCCCCACTTTCTTCCAATAAAAGGTTTCCAACAATTTCTTCTGAACTCTTCTTAACTTTTAGAGCGGCACTCGGATCGCTTAATGTATCAATCGTAATACCATCTAAATTCAATCTTTCGACGAGCTTTTCATGAATTTTTTGTTTGAGTGCGAAAATTTCGGATTCTTCTGTTGTATACCCCGCATCCGGTCCCGGTCCCGAAGGTACACCTGTGGTAACACCAAACTTTTGCCAAAATTTATCTGGTTGCTCTAAACCTTCTGTTGTTCGTAATGTTTCGGTATCCGCTGGCTTTACAAAAATGGCTTCCTTAATTAGCATACTAATTGTTTTAACAAAAGCCTCTGTAACTTTACTTCGAGGGCTATCAACGACACAAGGAATCCCTTGATTTAATGCAATTCCAACCGTTTTACCATCAGATGGAATGTGACTAAATATTTCACAAGGCAAGGCCGAACGCACTTCCTGCCAGGCAACACTACCTCGAGATTCAGAACGATTTAAGATAAGCTTAACCATCTTTAGAGGATATTGTAAGTTTTGCAAAACCTCCAAACACCACTTTATTTGGTAAACAGCAAGAATGTCTGGGGTTGCGATTAGAAGAATGAGGTTGGAGTAATCAAGAACAGCAATCAAGTTTTCTGAAAAAGACTTACCTGCGTCGACAAAAATGTAATCATAGGCAGTGATAGCTTTTTTAAAAAATAATTTTATATTGTCTGGAGTAACTAAACTAATTTGTTGAGCATTTTTTATAGCTGGTAGGAAATCTATACCGCAGGAATGGGTTGTTACAAAACTTTTAACAGCATTTGGATCATCATTGCCTTCCAGTTGTCCTATGACATCAGCGATGCAATTTCTGGGTGATAAATTAAGCATGCGAGCCATGTCTTGGCTAGCCTGAAAATCAAGATCTATTAAAAGAACTTTTTTCCCTGTTAAGGACATTGCTGCCGCTAGATTAACAGTTGCAAAGGTCTTTCCAACACCCCCCTTAGAACTAAATATTGTTATAATTTTACAATCCATAATCTAAAATTATGTTACAAACCTTTTGTTATAATTGACTACTCATTTTTGATTTATATAATCTATCAAATGCGCAGTCTCTTTGCAAGTACGTTGTCTTCTTAGGTAAAAAGCTAGAAATTTCAGGTCTCTTTATAACAAATTAAATACTAATTTTTTTGTAAACTATAAACAATAGGTATAGTGACATTTAATTCTTGCAGATCGGAGTTGGCGGGAAAACTAGAAAATGGAGCAGAATTTTTTGCTGTTTCTAAAGCAATATCATCAAAAATATTGCGACCCGAAGATTCTTTAACCAAAGCAAAAGCAAGTGTTCCATCGTTAAGAATAAGCATTCCAACCTTGACTGTTCCTTCCCATCCGTACCTTAAGGCTTCTTCTGGATAAACAACGCCTTTAGATATTTGTTTCTGAATGCTTCGCACATAGGCTGTCATTTCGCGGGGAATCCCAGAATAATAAGGGGCAACATCTTTTATCGTTGGCGTCGCTAATCTTTGCGACTGAGAACTTTCATTACCCATCATGGATGTCTTTGCGTTATCATCACTTTGTTCGTTATTATCTTCTTTTTCTGTAGATAAATCATTACGATACTTATGTAAAATACGAGGCGTTAGTGAAATAACGATTTCCGTATCTGTTTCCGGCGTTGGCATAGATTTGCTACGGAAGAGAGCTCCGACGACAGGTACATTTCCTAGGAAAGGAACCTTTTTAATGCTCTCAGAACGTAATTCTCTAATTAATCCGGCCATAATAGTTGTTTGCCCATCGTCCAAAAATAAATGTGTCTGAGCACTTCTTGTGACAAAGGCGACATCATCACCAACGGCATTGGCAGCATCAATATCGCTAATTTCAACACTCATTGAAATGTCAATTTTTTCTTTAATAATCGTTGGTGTAATCGACATAGATACACCATATTCTTTATAAGCAACATTTGCTGATGTAACACCTTCAGATGTTGTGGTTGTTCTTACAGGAACTTCTCCACCTACTAAAAATGTTGCCTGCTCGCCACTACTAACAAGTAGTTTTGGCTTTGACAACACTCGTCCTTTTCCTTCTTCTAATAAGGCATTAATTACGGACAATAAAGGCGTTGTGCGTCTAAAATCACCGATTTTAAAATAATCTGAAACGGAACCATCTAGGCTTGGCAATGTTTCCGCATATTTTAATATAATTCTACTATCGGCACCTGTTGACCAATCAAAACCTAAACTTTTAGTCAGAGTCGTATTAAGCTCTGTTACCTGCATATTAATTTCAAGTAAGTCGTCAATTTCTTCAAGTTTTGCCAGGTTTATAATATGATCGTCAAAAGGCGTTAAGATTTGATCTAAGTGATCTTCTCTATGTTCTGGAATGTACCCAGAAACAATAATTCGTCCTTCTTTTTTATTTATGTCTAAATCAATCTTCGTAATTCTCGCGGAATCCAAAAGTTTTTGAATTCTCTTTTTAATATACTCTAGATCTTCTGCTGTTACATTAATGACAATTGGTCTCTTTCCATTTTCATCCCAAACAAATAAAGTTGTAATACCAACACTTTGCGCGACAAGTAAAATTTCATTGTCGTCGGCATCAACAATGTCGACAATATCTGGATCTGTTATAGAAAGTCTTGTTAAGGTGTATACCTTTAATGTCACAAGTTCACCTTTGACCATTTGAACTTCATTTATATAGACGGTATCTATAACCTCGCTAAGTGCGTTTTTAGCAAGAAATGGCGCTGATACCATTGTGAGGACGATTAAAAAAGTAAAAAAGATCTGAGTATACGAATGTTTTTTCATGGTTTACAACTCTCTTCCTGCTCTAAAAATTTGAATGAATGGTTCCACTTCATCAGAATCATCGTCAGAAACCTCATTGACCACGATACTAGATTTTGGTAGATCCAACTCTGTTCCTTGTCTCTCAAGAACATAATCTGCAAGAGCATCCCAAGAGGCAACTTGCATTTCTTTAGTGGACCTTTCAGAAGGGGACCTTAGTGTTAATTGTAGGCGTCCAAAAGACTGCGCAAAGGATAGAAGCGAGGCTTCTTCTGGATTAACGGCAAGTGTTACATTTAATTGTTTAGTTTGTTGTTGTGTTTGATAGAGTACGGCGTTTCCAACGGGCTTAAAATTTGCCCCAACAGCAAGGACTTGAACATTTTGAAATAACACACTTGTTACTTTTGTGTTATCTTGTGATTCGCCTGGTTTAGGAATTTTTAAATGGCCAATGATGTCAACAAAATCACCTGGATTAATCAAACCGCCAACCGCAGACAACGAATCAAGCAATACGGTCATCGCTCGTTTCCCAGGCGGAGTTACTACTGAGAAAACAGTGCTGTCGACTATTTCTTTTGGTGCTCCCGGACCAACATTACCTGCTCCACGTGGTTGGGAGGCGAGATGTTTTTGTTGTTTTGCTAAAGAAACTTGATTTTGTTCTAACTTCTTTAGTTGTCCTCTTAATCCTTCAAATTCTTGAATAATTTTAGAGCTTTTCTTCTCATAATTTTTTACGATAATCTTACGTTGTTCGTCAATACTACTCTTAACATATTGTGCTGTTAAATAGGCTGCAACCAAACCTAATCCTATCGCTAAAGCTAATGTTGCAAACTGTTTTTTATTTTCAATATTCATAACATAAACCTCTTTACGTAAACTTTAAGATATTTGGACTGCCAAGAACATTAATCTATTTCAATAGATCGCTGTTTATCTCTACAGAACCTTTTTCTCTTAATTCATTGATATATTCAAGGATCACTTTTTGCTGCTTATCCAACGTAATTTGCTGAATAATTGTATTTTTAACCTCTTCAAAAGGAATCTGTTCTCCGCCTTGCTTATCTTCCAGCTTAATGATGTAGTAACCATCCGGACCTTGAAAAACATCACTTGTCTCTCCCTCACTAAGAGCTAATAAAGGAGCAGCCATTTGCTCAAAAGGAACATCATTAATAAAACCCAAATCTCCGCCCTTAAGCGACGTGTCACTTTTTGAGTGCTCTCTTGCTAAAGATGCAAAGTCTTCACCACTTTGGATTTTTAACTTTATCTCATTTGCTTTGGATTCGGAATCGAGCTTGATTTCGCGAACTTGCCATTGCCCAGGCTGTGTTATTAAATCTTTGTTGAGATCATAAAACTCTCTGGCCTCATCGCTCGATACTTTAACATCTTCGACAAGACCTCGAGCAAGTTCTCTAACAATAACTGTTCGGCGAAATTCTTCGACTGCGGCGACAATATCTTTACTATTGGCTAAGCCTGATCTTTCGGCCTCATTAACTAATAGCTGTTGTCTTACCAACTCTTCTAAGACTAACTCGCGAGCTTCTAAATTTGAAAGATCAAAATCTGGAACAACTTCTTTTAAGGCTTCTAGCCTATCATTAAATTCTTCTAAGGTTAAAGACCAATTGCCAACAACCGCAACCGTGTTGCCTGTTAAGGTAGGTTGACTTTTAGCTTTTTCTTTCGGTGCTTCGGACTGTTGTTTTTCTTCCTTGGCAGTATTCTTTTCTTCTGTTTTGGAAAAACGATCTTTGATGCTTTTAAAAACTTCACAACCCAACGAGCTTGTAACTGTAATAAAGCAAAAAAGAATTAAAAATGCGTGGTACTTGTGGTGCCCAATTTTATTCTTTTTCATTTTTTAAAACCTGTTTCTTTCTATAAATCGGTCATATATGACTGTTTAGGTCAATAATATTATTAAGTATACCCGCTCGATCAGCAAAAGACAAGGGCAATCCAGAAAATTCATATTTTTTCTGGAAATACCTCACCGAATTCGATAAAAATTCCCCTTCTGATTGAATTCGCCCTATCATTTACCCGAGTAATTATAATTTTAATGGAAAATTATGCTCTTGTCATCATAAAATGCCTATTTTTTGAGCAAGAAAATCGCCGACAGAGATAACTTTAGGTGTATTTTTGGTGCCGATAGGAAGATATTACAATTTTTATACTTTCCTATACGGCAAAAAATTCTATTCCAAAATAAAATAATTCGTGATTTTGAACCCCTTAAGTCAAAAGCTCTTTAACCGCCTCTCTTTCAGAAATGAGCTCCTTATGTGTCACGTCAATTTTCTGCTGAGAGAAATCATTATGCTCTACTCCTTGGACAACCTCCCATTTTTCTCCATCTGTTCGAATAGGATAACTAAAGATTAGCCCTTCCTCCACACCATAGCTTCCATCCGAACATACTGCAACAGAGAAGCTTTCGCCACTTTTGGTGGGAGTAGATAGATTACGAACGGTGTCAACAACAGCATTAGCCGCTGAGGCCGCTGATGATAGCCCTCGCGCTGCTATGATAGCCGCACCGCGTTTCTGTACGGTCTCTAGAAACTCCGTTTGAAGCCAATTCTCATCCGTAATGACCTCATTAGCCGGCTTGCCCCCAATCATGGCATTATAAATATCGGGGTATTGCGTTGCAGAATGATTGCCCCAGATAATGAGATTTTTGATCTCTGTGACATCCACCTGTGCCTTTTGCGAAATTTGAGCATATGCTCTATTTTGGTCAAGCATGGTCAGAGCAAACACATTTTTGGGGTCAATATTCTTAGCGGCATGTTTTGCAATGAAAGCGTTTGTGTTGCAAGGGTTTCCAACAACTAGCACCTTACAGCTTGGCTTAGCATTATCGGAAATGGCCTTTCCCTGGGCTGTAAATATGCCCCCGTTTATTTTAAGCAGATCGCCACGCTCCATACCAGCCTTTCTTGGAACACTTCCAACCAACAAGCACCAATCAGCATCCTTAAAGGCCACATTAGCATCAGCACTTTGGGTAACGCTCTTTAATAAAGGGAAGGAGCAATCATCTAATTCCATGACAACCCCTTTTAAAGCTGGAAGGGCGGCCTCCAATTCCAGCAGATTAAGATGGACTTCTGTATCCGCTCCAAACATCTGGCCTGAAGCAATTCTAAATAATAACGCATATCCAATTTGTCCGGCAGATCCCGTGACAGCAACTCTTACTGACTTCTTCGACATTTCTTTCTCCTTTTGATAATACTGATAATGTTGTGCTTACTACATTTATTTAGGAATTTCGAAGCTTTAACAAAATTCCAGATTGGTTTAATGCCCCGTGGCTTGCTGCGGATAATTGAGTCCAAAGCTTACTTTTGGGTTCATACCCTTGATTTTCGAACACTAGGTAAAATCTTTCTACAACGCACCAATTCCTTCATATCCAATTTGGCATAGATGATCTCTTCTCTATTATTAGAAGCCTTCGCAAGAATCTCTCCCCAAGGGCTAACAATCATACTATTACCATAAAGTTTAATCCCTCGATTGTCTGTGCCCAATTGATTTGGCGCCAAAACATAACAAAGGTTTTCAATAGCGCGAGCCCTAACTAATATTTTCCAATGAGCTTCGCCTGTTTTTTGTGTAAAGGCGGAAGGGATCGCAAGGATGTGGGCCCCATCTTGTGCATAACTCTGATACAAATTAGGAAAACGCAAATCATAACAAATAGAAAGTCCACATTTAAATTTATCAACTTTTGAAAGGGTTCGTTTTTTTCCTTTTAAAAAATTATTAGACTCCCTAATCTTTTTCTGGCCTAACAGAGCATCAAACATATTTATCTTTCGATACTTTGCTTGAATCTGCCCCTTAGGATTGATTAAAAGAGATGTGTTGTAAACCTTTCTCTGTGTGGACACCTTTTCATAAATTGATCCTGCTAATACGTGTATTTTTCTTTTTTTAGCAAGGTCTTTTATGGGATTTATCGACGGGCCAGGTGTTGACTCTGCGATCGATTGCAATAAAGTTTTATTCGCTATTGCCCCGCGATAAGAGAAAACTTCCGGTAGTAAAATAAATTTTGCGCGAGCATCAGCCGCTCGATTAATAAAGTCTAGAGCTTTATCGATATTTTTTTGTTTATTGTTCTGTGCATTTAGTTGTATCAAAGCTGTTTTCATAATTAACCTTCTGTAAACTTCTTTAAGCTTTCACCGTATGTCTCATGACACATGGCGTAGAAAGGTTCCTGTTTTAAAGAAACGCGCCACTGTGTAATATTTTTATATGCATTTAAATCAATCTGGCAGACATCAGCAGGATCTAACATAGCAAGAAGAGCCACGTCCGCTAAAGAAAAATCTTCTCCGGCTAAAAATGGTCTTTGAAATAGTTGCTGATCAATGGTTGGAAGATATTTTCCTAAAAACATAACGCCATCCTTTAAAGATTGTTCATCAATTTTCTTTCCAATAATTTTGGCAAAAACACGATTAAATAAAACCTTTCCGACGGGAATACCAATATGAAAGGCCGAGAAGTCTGACCATTGATCAACAATCGCCCTTTTTTCTGGATCTACAGGATAAATGGATGACCCTATCTTATCTGCCAGATATCTACAGATAACACCGCTCTCAAATAAAACAAAACCATTGTCATCGATAACAGGTATCTTCCCAAACGGGTTCAACTCTAAGAATTCAGGTTTACGATTATCGCCTTCCTTGATCCGAATGCGTATATATTCATATTCCATTCCTAAATAATTGGCAACTAATCGTACTCGAATAGCTGGTGCGGATAAATCTGCGCCATAAATTTTTAACATAATTAAATCTCCCTATTATGATGGAACAGGATTTGGAAAAGATCCATCTTTAAAAAAAGCCACTAATGAATCTACGGTTAATCTTGCCTTGTTTTGAGTCGACTCCATTGTATTAAATGCGTTGTGCGGTGTAAATAAGACATTGTCTTTATCTTTAAGTTTGAAAATATCCTGTATCTCATCCTCTTTTGCCTCTTTGTTCCCTCTGAGGTGCTCGGCAAGAACCCCCTCGTTGGGATAAACATCTAAACTCAAAGCCCCTAAGATACCTTCGCTATATAAGGCATATAAATCTTTTATAGGTGTAATTTCTCCTCGAGAAATGTTAATTAAAAGGGTTCCGGGGTTTGCATTTTTTAAGTTTTCATAATTAAGCATTTCATGTGTTTGCCCTGTCAACGGAAGGGCGCACACAATAATTTCTGCCCAAGCGATACCTTCTTTTAGGTCAACATATTCCAAAGATGCTGCTTGTTGTACTATATCGATGCCTTTAACCTGCATGCCTAAGGCTTGGGCTTGTTTGACAATCTCCAAACCAATATTACCAACACCAACAACTAAAACATTGCGCCCCAAACATTGTCTTCCAGATAAATTATCACGTTCAAAATTGTCGAATTGTCGAATCTGTTGCTTGATATTTTTTAATAACACAAACATCGCACCAATGGCATGTTCAGCTACAGACCTAGAGCAGTAATCTCCTAAATAGCCACTCGATAGCGTTGCCTTATTTTCTTTTAGGTAACGCGTAACATGATCAAACCCTTGACTACGCGTTAAAATGCCTTTGAGTTGATTGCTCCATGGAGCGGGGATATGTGATTGTGTCCGAATACAAATAACAGGGGATGGTAACTGCAAATCGTCATTTACCTGAATGGTGTTGACCGTAAAACCCGCTTTAATAGAAGTGGGCAAAACCTGACGAATAGCCTGTTCTTCTTCCTTAAAAACTTCGTAAAACATTACATCCATACTATTTTTTCCTTAGTGAGCTTTGTTCCTTTTGAGAAACATCATTATATCGCATTCGTTGGTAAGAAAAAAGCTGTTCGATAGAAAAAAATTGTGTGCCAATCGTCGCCATGATACAATGAGGCCTTCTTAATTATTAGGTAAGAGCCCTATGTCAAAAAAATCGCCAAATTTTGGAATCAACGCATTCGGAATAATATTAATTGTTAGCTCTATTTCAAACCTTTTAACAATCGTTTTAAAGCAAGACTGGTATCTCAACGAACTTTATGCGCATTGGCCTGCATGGGCTGCCTGGTTAAGATATGGGTTCTCGTTTTTTCAACGCATTTTGGGGCTAACAGCAGGATTTGGTCTTCTTTTCCGCAAGGAGTTCGGTCGAATAATTGCCCTCGTTATTGGTTGTTTTACTATTTCAACCGTGTATTGGAAGCACCCCTTTGTTTCCTATTTTCTTCATACTCATCGTGTTATGGAAGAACTCACACAAGCTGGCCTGCTCAACACAAAAGTATCTCTCGGCACAATGACAATGATTGCCATGATTACTAATTGTCTGCTTGATATCGGCTTTTGTCTATTTCTTATTTACTTTTTAACACGCCCAGCAGTTGTGTCCATATTTAAAAGAAAAGATTCATGACCTTCTCATTCTTACAAGGCATTCCCTATCGTGATGTTTTCATTTATAATTTCTTAACATTTTTGAAATTAGGATATAGTTATGATTTGCGCTTTAAGATTGTTCAACCATACCTACATAAAGATGATGTCATTTTAGACGTGTGTGCCGGTTATGGCAGATTAAAAAAATTTATTCCTAAAGAATGCACCTACCATTGTATCGATGCTAGTCCGACATTTCTAAAAAAATTAAAACAAAAGGAAATACCCTCCTCTTTGCAAAACATTAATGAAAAATGTGTCATTAATTATTCTCATTATACTGTCGTTGTAATGATTATCTCTTTGTGTCACTTTCCAAAATCTAGAATTCACACATTGTTAGACTCTTTTACAAAAATGGGCAACCGTGTGATTATCATTGAAGAGGTTATAAAAACACCCAAACAGAACCACACGTGGTTAAGAAAGATAATGAATTACTTGTGCTGTGTAGATTATAACAAACACCTCTCTTTATTAACATTTGAAGAGTTTAAAGACATTCTATCAAAACATAATTACAAGGTAACTCGCTATAACAATCGTTATAGCATAGGAACGTTTGGCGTATGAAGACTCCCTTGATACCTTGGGCTAAGCCCACCTTATTTGAAAAAGAAAAAGAATACATGTTAGCGGCCCTTGAGTCGACATGGATCTCAGATGGTAGCTTTGTTGATCAATTCGAAAAAAACTTATCTAATCTTCATAACAACCTTAAGTGCGTGACCACATCAAGTGGAACCGCAGCACTTCAACTTGCCTTGTTAGCTCTCAATATTGGCGAAGGTGATGACGTAATCGTACCAGGATACACTTTTGCTGGCCCCATCAATATGGTTTTGGCTCAAAAAGCCCGTCCCGTTTTTGTAGATATTAATCCTCATACATGGTGCATCGATGCTGCAACCCTTGAACTACACATAACACCACAAACTAAAGCTATCCTCCTCGTTCATATTTATGGTAATGTTTGCAACATAGATAGTATTCGCGAGATTGCCAACAAACACAACTTGGTCATAATCGAAGATGCCGCTCAAGCTATCTTTTCAAAATACAAAAATCAATATGCAGGAACCTTTGGCGACATCGGTTGTTTTAGCACGCAAGCTACAAAAACAATTACAACGGGCGAAGGTGGTTTTATTATGACGCCACATAAACACTTAGATGAAAAATGTCGCATTATCCGCAATCATGGCGTAACACCCAACAAAAAATATTGGCATGAACGTTTAGGTTTTAACTTTCGTTTAACAAATATACAGGCGGCGTTAGGTTGCGCCCAATTAGAAAACATGCGCTCTCTTACAAAAGACAAAAAAAGAGTGCATGTTCGATATAAAAACGAGTTAAAAGATTTTGAAAAAATTCGTTTTCAAGAATTTACCGATGATGTTGCTCCCGTCATTTGGAGTACCACCATTCAACTGCATGATCAATTTACATCTACACAACGTAACACTATTATTGAAAAGATGCTGACGAATAACATAGAATGTCGTCCGGGATATTACGCGTTTAACGATATGCCCCTTTATAATGCCCCAGAGCTTAAAGAGTCCATTAAAGTCAGCCAAAGCACCATAAGTTTGCCTTCATATCCATCGTTGTCAGACAGCGACATTAATTTCGTTGCTCAAACACTCAAAAATATAATATCAAATGACTTATAATGATCGACAAAACTTCAAAAACTGTCTCAATCGTCCTCCCTGCTTATAACGAATGTGAGTCTATCTCTCCTCTTATTCAAACCATTCAATCAGAACTAAATGATACACGTTTAGAAATTATCGTAGTTGATGATGCTAGCCCTGACTTTACTGGTAAAAAGATTGAAGATACTCATCTAAAAAATGTGACGGTACTTTTTAATGCACCACGAATAGGTTTGGCTAAATCTATTCGTCGAGGTATTGAAAAAACAACAGGTGATTATATTGTCATTATGGACTCTGATGGTAACCATCAACCCCAATATTTAAAATCTATGATTCAAAAACTAAATCAGTATGATTGTATTAGCGCATCACGTTTTCTCAATAACGAGGTTCAACACAAAACATCACAAAGTCATGCGGTATCCAACCCCTGGCGCTTTCGGACAACGAAGATATTTAATAAAATCACTCGGTCTCTTCTTAAGGGAACCATTACAGATTATTTTTATGGATTTCTTATCATTAACAAAAAATGTTTAGAATTATGCGACTATACTCATATATTCTATGGTTACGGTGATTATTGTATGCGGTTACTAAACGCTTTACAAAAACAAAACGTCAACATTTCCGAAATTCCCGTCATTAACGGCCCTCGTCTTGCTGGCGTAGGTAACAAAAACTTTGCTCCCATATTTGCTCAGTATTCTAACGAGGTTCTAAAAACATTTTTTAATAATTCAAAAAGGTCTCATGTATAAAGAAGTGCATCAATGCCGCATTTGTGGTAACAAAAACCTAATACCCATCATCGATTTAGGGGAACATCATTTAACAAGTTTATTTCCTCGTACAAAATCGACCCCCATTCCCCTGGCACCACTTACATTGATTAAATGTTCTGGCAATACAGGCTGTGGTTTTGTGCAACTGAAACATACCGTTGAGCCTAAATACTTATATACCGATAATTATGGCTACCGCTCCGGACTTAACATAACCATCGTCAATCATCTTAAAGAAGCCTTTAAATATTTAACAACGATTGTTTCTCTTAAAGACAAGGATCTTATCATCGATATCGGTAGTAACGATGGGACTTTTTTAAATTTCTTTGAACAAAAATACGATTTGTTGGGTATTGATCCTTTAATAAAAAAATTTGAAAACTGTTACACTGAAGGCACCCATCTCATATCGGACTTCTTCACAGAAGATACCATTCATTCGTACCTCAAAAACCGTAGAGCTAAAATTATCACCTCTTTCTCTATGTTTTATGACGTCGACAATCCTCTCGCGTTTATGAAAACCATAACGGAATCCTTGGCTAATAATGGTGTCTGGTTATTGGAACAAAACTATTTACCAACGATGTTGAAACAAACAGCATACGATACTATTTGCCATGAACACATCGGTTATTATTGTCTTAAACAAATCCAGTGGATGGCAGATAAAGTTGATTTAAAAGTTGTTGATGTATTTTTAACGGATCTTAATGGCGGGAGTTTTTCGGTAACACTTGCACATAAAAGCTCTTCTCTAGAGGTAGCCACAAAAAAAATCGAGAACTTTGTAAAAAACGAGGAAGAATTCTTTAACGATGCCAGCTTAATATCTTCATTCACCCATCGCGTTGCCCAACACAAAATTGACATGAAACAATTGTTAAAAGAATTGAAGCATCAAAACAAAAAAGTTGTAGGCTTTGGGGCCTCTACAAAGGGAAACGTTATTCTTCAATATTGCCAGGTTACCCCTGAAGAATTAACTTGTATCGTTGAGGTCAACGAAGAAAAATTTGATATGCTAACACCAGGCACTCACATCCCAATCGTATCCCAAGAAAAACTAAAAGATCTTAACCCCGATTACATATTAGTCCTCCCTTGGCATTTAAAAAACTTTATTCTCAAAGAAGGAGCTCGCTTATTCCCTCCAAAAGCTTCCATTATCTTTACGCTACCGAATATTGAAATTGCAAAAAATAACTAAAGCTTCTTACGGATTCATTATTTTCGATTAAGTTTATAGAGAGCAAAAAGATCCGAAATATAAACAAGCGATAATGTTTTGGTTGGTTTTGGCGCTTCTCCTCGAAAAAAGACTATATAATCGACATTATAATCCCGAATCGCTCGCATGACAGCTTGCTTGTACGATGCGCGCGGTGCGTTAAATTTAAAACTACCTAAATGCTCTAGCTTAACCAAATAGTCTTTAATCGATGCGATATCAAGAGCAAACGTTCCTGTGTCGGCTTCGGAAAAAACTAAACTGCGTTGGGCATGCAAACGAAACGTATTGTAAGGAATCTCTGGAAATAAAAAGAGGGCGTCTTTCTCTGTGTGTGTGCGGATATGTTTGCCCAGCACCTCAACATCTTTATGAATAAGTTCAATAGGGGTTCGGGCACGCCTCATATCCTTAATATGACGCCCTGTGTATCCACTCAAAAAAACACACAGCGGAATAAGTAGCATTATACGAAGAATCATTACCTTAGCCCCCTGCGGAACAAAATAATACACAAAGGCCGATAAAAGCATCAGCCAGCTGACAAGTACAAAGAGAGGCGATTGAAAAGGATTCGCGTGAACCAGCTGGCACATTTTGATAAGACCCCAAATAATAATACCTGTGCTAAAAAGCACGCACAGACAAAGCTTGGGCCAAACACGTATATAATATTTCAATCCCCATCCACGAAGAGCCTCTGCTGGCATACTTGATGATACCCCTTCTTTATTTACTTGCACGACACCTGTAAAAATCCAAATCGGTAAAAGTAATATTAAAAAACCAATAGAACTAAAATCTTTGTTCGTAAATGTCAGCATAGCAAAACCCATCACTACCCCTAACAAAAGATTTTGTCTCTCTCCTAAAGCCTTCCAACATCCACTGATATATATCCCGATAAGAATAAATGAAAGAATACCGATTTGACGATTTAAAAGTAAACACAACACTGTTAAATTTGGATGTATGTAGCTAGCCCAAAATTGCAGAACCAAACTTAAGAAAATAATAACACCCATAACATGAAACTTAGGTTGAGAGCGAAACTCTTTTGAAATTAATAAACTTGTTCCGTAAAGAGTAATAAGAAAAATTATAAATTTTAAACTAATCAAACCTTGAAAAAATGAACTAAAGGCCTCTGATAACGGAAGCCTGCCGAAAAAGAAAAAGTAGGGGGCATAGTGTCTTATAAGCTTAAAAAATTCCGCAAACTCTTCTGGACCAAGTCCAGCCGACGTCCCTGTTTTGGACCTCAGATAAAAAATGACAACCGGCAAACTAAACAGCGTAAACAGGCCTATGGATTCTAAACATACACGAAATTTGTGTCGCAACTTTAATAAAAGATAAGTAACAAGATAAAACATCGGAAAGAGTGCAAAGACAAGATGAATATTCATGGTAACACCTAAAATGATTGACGCTGTACGGTATCTGCTTTTAAAGAAATAATATAATCCGGCAAACATAGGCGCCAAGGCAAACTCAGCGTGCGAAAATGTCCGATACAAAAACATCTCAGAACGAAGAACGACCATAAACCCTAAAACACAGAACAAACTTAAAACGCGCTTTTTAGTTATCAAAAGCCAAAATTTATACATCCAAAAAAACATTAACAGACGGGAAACAAAAAAGAGAAGGGCGTAAACAGGTTTAATGTGCTCAGTTAGGACGATTCTACCCAAACTTTTGTAAAAAAAGGTAAGGTAATGAGCATGTTTCGTCTGTACGTAATCATCACGTGGATACAACTCCGGATCAATCGCCATCTTTAAAAACGGAATCTCAATCAACTGATCATCCATAGCATAACGATACCCGTGACTTATGTAAAAAATTCCGGTTATAAGCAAGGCGAAAAATAAGGGGTGGGATAAAATAGAAAAAAATGAGTGTTTTTTTAATTTCATTGGACTTCTAAACATAAAGACATATTACATCCAGATACACCGTAGGACAAGAATGAAAAGAATGAAATCTTAAAAATTTATTCTAACTGAAAAAAAGCCATCCTTCCTAATGGAAAAATGGCTTTTTGAAAAAACGACCCCAGAGGGATTTGAACCCGCGCTGCCAGAATGAAAATCTGGTGTCCTGACCGGGCTAGACGATGGGGTCAAAATGAATTTTGTTATTATATTTAAGATTCAATTTTCGTCAAGTAAAATATTTTTCGGCGAATTTATGCTTCGTCTTTATGCACGACATTGGCAATGGAGCTTACAATGTCATCTTTACTTAAATTAATGAGTTTAACACCAACCGCACTGCGTCCTGTTTGACGAACGTCACTTGGGGCACATCTAACAACCATGCCTTGTTTGGTTACTGTCATAACTTCATCACCTTCGACAACAGCTAAAACGCCAACAACAGGTCCGTTACGATCTGTGACCTTAACGTTAATTATACCTTTTCCTCCACGAGACTGTGTTCGGTAATCTTCAAAATTAGATCTTTTAGCATATCCTTTTTCTGTTACCGATAAAAGAGTGCTTCCTGTTTTACTGATGTCTGGTGGGAAGACTTGCATGCTGACGACTTGATCGGATTTTCTAAGACCAATTCCCTTAACTCCTTTTGCGCCTCGTCCCATATCTCGTATTTGCTTCTCAGAGAAACGCAAAGATTTACCTTCCTTCGTTGCCAAAAGAACATCATATTTTCCTGTGCTTAAAGATGTTCCTATTAAAGCATCCCCTTTGTCCAATGTGATTCCTACAATTCCCGATTTGCGAGGATTGCTAAAGGCGGAAAGTTTTGTCTTTTTAACATTTCCCTTGGCTGTTGCCATAACAAGAGACATGGTGTCTGTAAATTCTTTGACCGCTACAATGGAGCTAATATTTTCATCCTTTGCCAAAGATAGCAGATTAACAATATTTTTTCCCTTAGCATGTCTTGCCGCTATTGGTATCTCATAAACTTTAAGCCAGCGAATAATACCTTTGTTTGAGAAGACAAGTAGATAATCTTTAGATGATGCGACAAATAATTGTCTGACAAAATCTTCTTCTCGCGTTGTCATCGCAGCAACACCCTTACCACCACGTTTTTGTTTTCGATACGATGAAACGGCTAACCGCTTGATATATCCGGCATTACTAATCGTAATCGCCATGTCTTCTTCAGCAATTAAATCTTCTATTTCAATTTCTTCCGCTTTTGCCGCAATCTCTGTTCGACGCGGATTAGAATATTTTTTCTTAATAGCAGCTAATTCATCTTTAACTATATCATTTATCATTTGCTCAGATGCTAAAATAGAGCGGTAGAGATCGATATCTTTTAATAAGGCCTTATATTCATCATCAATTTTATGTTGTTCTAGAGCTGTTAGCCTTTGCAGTTGCATTTCCAAAATGGCTTGCGCTTGGATTTCGGAAAGTTTAAAATTTTTCATCAAATTGACTTTAGCGATCGACGACGATTTTGACTCACGAATCGTTTTAATAACTTGATTAATAAAGTCTAAAGCAATTTTCAATCCTTCTAGGATATGAGCTCTTCTAAGGGCTTTGTCTAAATCAAATTGTGTACGACGACGGACAACAACACGACGATGTACGATAAAGTTTGAACATATTTGTTTAAGATTTAAAATTTGTGGACTGTTGTTTACAAGGGCAAGATTAATAACACCGAAGGTTGTTTCCAATTGTGTATGTTTGTACAAATAATTAAGAACGATTTGTGGCTGAACATCTCGGCGTAGTTCGATAACAATACGAATACCATCTTTATCAGATTCATCACGAAGATCTGTAATGCCATCAATTTTTTTAAGTTGAACAAGTTTTGCGATAGCCTCTATCAAATTGGATTTATTAACCTGATATGGGATTTCCGTAACAACAATCGTATCTTTATTTGCCTTTTGTCGTTCAATCGTTGCTCGCGCACGAACAGTTAGCTTGCCGCGCCCCGTTTCCTGAGCATTTTTGATTCCTTCTCGACCACAAATAATCCCACCTGTAGGGAAATCCGGACCCTTTACAAACTTAGCTAGCTGTTTGATTGTCGCCTCTGGCGTATCAATTAAATGAGTGATCGCATCAATAGACTCACCCAAATTATGCGGAGGCATATTTGTGGCCATACCAACGGCAATTCCACTAGAACCATTGATAAGTAAATTTGGAATAACAGATGGCAGACAGGTTGGTTCTTTTAAAGAGCCATCGTAATTAGGGACAAAATCAACCGTGTTCTTTTCAATATCATTTAACATCTCATGAGCAATACCGGTAAGTCGGGCTTCCGTATAACGCATCGCGGCCGCAGCATCCCCGTCGACAGAACCAAAATTTCCTTGGCCATCCACTAAAGGGTATCTCATGCTAAATTCCTGAGCCATGCGCACCAAGGTATCATAAATCGCTGAATCCCCATGAGGATGATATCCCCCCATAACGTCCCCAACGATCTTCGCACATTTTCTAAACGGTTTGTTTGGAGCTAAACCCATGGCATGCATCCCATAAAGGATACGTCTATGTACAGGTTTTAAACCATCTCTGACATCCGGTAAGGCCCTTCCGACAATAACACTCATCGAATAAGAAAGATAAGAGCTCTTCATCTCTTCTTCTATAAAAACAGGAACTATTTTTTCTCGAATAGATAAATCACGCATTGCTTCTTACCTTTCACCTTTATTAAACATCTAAATTTTTAACATCGTGAGCATTGGATTCAATAAAATTTCTTCTTGGCGCAACCTCATCACCCATCAACATCGTAAATGTTTTATCAACTTCAACGGCATCTTCTAACATAACTTTTAAAATAGTTCTTCGTGCTGGATCCATTGTAGTATCCCACAACTGTTGAGGATTCATCTCCCCCAGACCTTTGTATCTTTGGATATGAACACCTTTTTTGGCTTGTGTTCGCACATATTCTAAAACTTCTTGTAGAGAGAAAAATTCATGTTTGTCTTTATCTTCTTCAACAGAAAAAACAGGTTTTAAAACAGGCTCTTTAGCTGCTGCTTTTTTCTTGGTTGCCGTTGTCTTTACTTTTTTAGCACCCTTAACGTCATATGTCTGAATTTTGTCCACTTTCAGAAAATCTTCCAAAGGAATTCCTAATTTATCTAACTTTCCACTAATATATTCTAATTCTTCACGTTGAAAAATTTCTATATACTGAGCTTCTTCGTCACTTTTTGTAAGGCTTGCTAACTCATCATCATTGTATGCAAATTGGGTCTCACCATCCACTTTAAGCATATAATATGGATACTTTCCGGTTTTTTTATGCTTACTTACCACGTAATTCGCAAAATTCACTCCCCTTTTACCCATTATCTCACTAACACGTTCCAGTTCCGCTGCCAAAATAAGCAAATCTTTAAGTTGTGTATTTGTAAATTCTTTTGAAGGTTTCAATTTTTTGAGTTTTAGTCCATCTGTTCCCATATCCAAAATAAGCTCATTCATCTCTTCTTCAGATTCAATATATTCTTCTCTTTTTCCTCTTTTTACTTTATACAATGGTGGTTGTGCAATATAAATATGCCCGGCTTCAATGAGAGGTTTCATTTGTCTATAGAGAAGTGTTAACAAAAGGGTTCGAATGTGCGACCCATCGACATCAGCGTCACACATAATGATGATTTTGTGATAGCGCAATTTTTCAAGATTAAAGTCGGTACCAACACCAGCTCCTAAAGCCGTGATAATAGTACGAACCTCTTCATTACTTAAAATTTTATCTAACCTTGATTTTTCTACATTTAAAATTTTTCCCTTGAGAGGCAAAATGGCTTGAAAAGTTCTATCCCGTCCTTGCTTGGCTGAACCCCCCGCGGAATCCCCCTCAACAAGATAAATTTCAGAAAGAGCAGGATCTTTTTCCGAACAATCAGCAAGTTTGCCAGGAAGTCCACTGCTTTCAAGAGCACCCTTACGACGAGTTAACTCTCGTGCTTTACGTGCCGCTTCTCGTGCACGTGAGGCTGTAATAACTTTCTCTAAAATTTTATTGGCAACGGTAGGATTTTCTTCAAAGAAACGATTAAGAGCTTCTAACGTTGCCGAAGCAACCAAACCATCGACTTCTGAATTTCCTAATTTTGTTTTTGTTTGTCCTTCGAACTGGGGATCTGGAATACGCACACTAACAACAGCTGTTAATCCTTCACGCGTATCGTCACCAGAAATAGTCGTATCGATTTTTGAAGATTTTTTGCTTTTAGCATAACCATTAACAGCCCGTGTTAAAGCGGAACGAAAACCACTTAAATGCGTTCCACCTTCTTGCGTATTAATGTTATTAGCATACGTAAATACATTTTCACCGTAGCCTCCTTCGTACTGAAGAGCCACTTCCAACTGAATACCTTCTTTTTCCGTCTCAAAATAAACAACCTTTTTATGCAAAGGACTTTTGTTCGCATTTAAGGTTTCGATGAAAGAAATGATTCCGCCCTTAAATTCAAAAATAGCATTCTTTTCTTTTTCACCCCTTAAATCTGTTAGAGAAATAATGAGGCCCTTATTTAAAAAGGCTAGTTCTCGCAATCTTTTGGCTAGTGTATCGTAGGTATATTTTGTTGTTTCTTGAAAAATTGTTTTGTCTGGTTTAAATGTGATTTTCGTTCCAGTTGATTTTGTTTTACCAACCTTAGTAAGTTTTGTTTTAACCTTACCCTTTTCATAACGTTGGTGATAAATTTGTCCGTCTCTTTTAATCTCGACATCTAACCATTCAGAAAGAGCATTAACACAACTAACCCCCACGCCATGTAAACCGCCAGAAACTTTATAAGAACTATGATCAAATTTTCCACCAGCATGTAATGTTGTTAAGACAACTTCAACCGCCGGCTTTTTTTCTGTTTTATGAATATCGACGGGAATACCTCGACCGTTATCTTGAACAGTAACCGAATCTCCTTCATTAATAGTGACATCGATGTGAGTACAATAGCCGCCCATTGCCTCGTCGACAGAATTATCAACAACCTCATAGACAAGATGATGCAAACCTCTAGCAAAAGTATCTCCAATATACATAGCTGGACGTTTTCGAACAGCTTCGACACCTTCTAATATTTGAATATTCGTTGCATCATATGCGTGACCTTTAGGCTTAACTTCTTTCGTTGCCTTTTTTGCCTTCGGTGCCACTTTTGTTGTTGCTTTTTTACTCATTCAATTTTTCCTATCTTAAAAGAGATGTCTTTTATGTGGGGATGATCTTTTTTGAAACCTTCTAAAATCTTTTGTTTACGTGTGCTCATTTGATACAACCAAGCTGAGGATTCTACACAAACATAAACGATACTATTTTTTTCGCCAAGCAATTTAGAGTGATCGCGCTCCTGATTTTTTAACACTTTTTTCCAAGAAGCTTCTAGTCGTTCAAACTCTGTTGAGCGCTCTTCTGCTATTTTTTCTATGACTTGGCGAACAACATCTTTTATATTATCCATAAAGAATCAAAAATTTCTAGTCAATTTTATTTTTATTTAAACTTCGGGATCTAGATCCTCATCGGAAGAGCCAAATACAAATAATCATCTATTCTCATAACAGCAGGTTTATCTACACCTAAAAGCTCCATATCAATATCCTCTTCATCAATATTCTTAAGAAAATCGATGAGAAATTGGGGATTAAAACCTACAACTAATTCGTTTCCTGCGTATTCGACAGGAATTTCCTCTCTAGATTCTCCAACATCAGGTGTCGTCTTTGAGATGACCATTTTATCCTTAAATATCTCGAATTTAACGGCTTGGAAATCCGGAGTTGCTAACAAATTGGCGCGACGGATCGAAAATAAAAAATCTTTAGTATTCATTTTAATCCGATTTTTAGCTGGTTTTGGAATAACTTGGTTATAATTTGGAAAATCGCCCTCAATCATTCTTGTCGCAATAAGAACACCATCAATATCAAATAAAATCTGATTAACCCCAATGATAAAAGAAACCTGGCCATCTTCTTTTAAATTTCGACTAATTTCCATAACAGCCTTAATAGGCAAAATAACAGAAACTTCCTTTTTTATAGATTTTTCTAGTTTTTTCTCCGATTTAGCTAATCTTCTTCCATCAGTTGCCACAACACGAATTAAATCATTTTGGATCTCCAAAAGAACTCCGTTTAAAACATATCGAGATTCTTCGTGTGAAACAGCAAAAGACGTTAATCTAAACATTTCCTTTAAAATAGCCTGATCTATCTGGATAACCTCTTTGTCCTTAAACTCCGGAAATTTGGGGAATTCTTCTTTAGGAAGCCCTATGAGTTTAAACCGGCAATTAACACCTTCAATATCAATCTGATTGTTTTTCTTAGCATGAATAGTTATATCCCCAGCAGGAAGTTCTTTGACAATGTCGCTAAATCTTTTCGCTGGAATAGTTATTGCCCCTTCTTCAAGAGTTTCCACAGGTAATTCACAGGATATACCTATGTCTAAATCAGTAGCATTGAGCTTAATGTGACCATCGCGAGCTTCCATTAATATGTTAGAAAGTATAGGTAGAGTCGCTTTAGGCGATACCACGTTTTGAACTGTATGAATACCGTTTAACAAAATATCTTTAGAAAGTTTAATTTTCATTGTTAATACATCCTCCTATTATACTAAGGTATAATGTCCCCAATTAGTATTAGTCTAAGTAGGCCCTGTGGAAAACTAGAACAACTTCGAAAACAATTTAAAACAAACAACTTATAGAAAAAAATCCCGTTAATAACCTTGGGATGAATTATGAATCTCGTTGTAAAGTATGGGATAACTCTAAAAGGATATTTTTCATCGAAGAATTTTTACCTTCTTCTCCTTCAATCTTTTTACAAGAATGCAACACAGTTGTGTGGTCTTTACCTCCAAAGGCATAGCCGATCTCTGGCAAAGACATGTGTGTTAACTTACGCGTGAGAAACATAGCTACTTGGCGCGCGTTTACGATATTTTTATTTCGCTTTTTAGCCCGCAATTCTGTTACCGGAATATTAAAATATTCAGAGACACATTTTTGCACCTGCTCAACGCTAATCGTTTTGGTTGTTTCTTTAACCATATCTTTAAGAACTACTTTGGCCATGTCTAATGTAATGTCTGTATCATCTAATAAAGAATATGCAGCAACACGAATGAGGGCTCCCTCCAATTCGCGAATGTTTGTTTGAATTTGTTCGGCAATAAAAATAATAACCTCATCTGGAATGTTGGCCGGTTCCAACTCTGCTTTTTTTCTTAAAATGGCAACGCGCGTTTCAAAATCTGGAGGTTGAATATCTGTAATAAGTCCCCAGGCAAAACGGGAACTTAACCTCTCCTCTAGATTTGCAATTTCTTTTGGAGGCCTATCAGATGTTATGATGATTTGTTTGTGGTTGTTGTGTAGATTATTAAAGGTGTGGAAAAATTCTTCTTGTGTTGATTCTTTACCAGCAATAAATTGAATATCATCAATAAGTAAAACATCTATCTCTCTATATTTTTTTCTAAAGGCAACAGTTGACCGATGACGAATGGCATCTATCAGTTCGTTTGTGAACTTCTCCGACGACATATAACAAATTTTTATATCTGGAGATATCTCTCGAATTTTTTGTGTAACAGCCTGCATAAGATGAGTTTTTCCTAAGCCCACTTGGCCATAAATAAAAAGCGGATTATATGCTTTTGCTGGCGATTCGGCAACGGCAAGACTTGCCGCACAGGCGAAACGATTAGATGGGCCGACAACAAAGTTATCAAAATTAAATCGAGTATTTAAGTTTTGGGAAATGTTTGGGCCCTTTTCTGGAACGACTTGTTGGGCTTCATTTAGTCGTAAGTGAGACTCGTCTTCTAAAATTTGGGAGTTAACCAAATATTCTATTTGAACGCTATACGTGGCGAGATTGTTGACGGTTTCTTGAATATAGGATTCGTAATGTTCTACAATCCAATTTTTAAAGAAATCGTCGGGGGTTTCGATAATAAGAGTTTCAGGATCTTTTTCTTTAACCTGAATAGTTGAAAACCACGTTTCGTAAGAAGTGGTTCCTACCTTATTTTTAATTTCCTCTTTGGCTTTATCCCAAATTTCTGAAAGACTCATATTTTGACAGATAAATTTCTAACAAACATGACCAGTGGATTACTCCAAAGGTGTATTTGTCTATTATTGTTAAGGTTAAACGCGTAGAAAAAAGTTGTACACAAGTTTTCCACAGCAGTGAATAAACTTTATTTTCTTTAAGTCCTAGAAAATCTTGATGATGTGTTGATGTTGTTTCCGCGAGTACTACTTTGAAATGTTTATTTCAAAAGATTGTTTATTATAACAAAGAAATTTTTTATTACAATTCATATTTTAAGTCTCCTATAGCGATGGGAAACAAATTCAATAAAGATAAAAGCAATATGGTGTAATAAAAGGGTCGTCGATAAAAGAGTTAATTTATGTAGAATTAAAAGTTGTTGGTATCACTTAAGATTTAAATCTTTTTGGGATTTATTTAGGGTTAAAACGCTTGACTAACAAAGGCTCTGTGTTATAATCTTCGAATTATGAAAAAGAATTTAACTACACCAACGATCATAAAAGGTAAACGAACCCACGGTTTTAGAAAAAGAATGCAAACGGCCGATGGGCGCGCTGTGTTAAAAAGACGACGAGCCAAGGGCCGTACTCGACTGAGCAAGTAGTCCAAACTCCTATGGTTTGGTTTATTACACAAATTATCAAAGTTTATCAAAAAATAAGTCGATACTGCTTCCCACGATGCTGTCGATATTATCCTTCGTGCTCCCAATACGCCCTAGAATCCATACAAAAGTACGGTGCTTTTAAGGGGCTCTACAAATCAATCATACGTATTCTCAAGTGTTCACCCTTTTTTAAAGGTGGATTTGATCCTGTAAGGTAATATTATGGAAAAACGTTTTGTAATAGCTATAATACTATCCTTTTTAGTATTATATGTATGGTCGCTCACAAATCCTCAAAAAAGCAAACCACTCCTCCAAAACAAAACATCACAAATTATTGAAAATAAAGAATTTACAGAAAACAAGAGACCTTCTTTAGATTCAAACACAGATAGACCTGCCCAGCTGGCCCCCAGCAACGACTCCAACATTAAAGAAGAACCCTTTGTTGCTGAAACGAGTAAATTCGTTGCTAGTTTTTCAAGTATCGGAGGAAATCTTAAGGAAATAACCCTTAAAGAGTACAACCACACTTTACCCGTAAGATTTTTTTTAAACCTACCAGAATTTGAACATGTACCATTTGTCTTAAATGATTCCGCCAGAAATTTTGTGTCATATGTATATCAAAATAACGAAATTAAGGTTGTCAAAACATATCATTTGTCCAATGAGGATAATTTGATCAATGTTGCGTTGGAAATCACCAATAAAACGGAAATGTCCAAACTGATGGATATCAAAATAGATAGTTTTAGTGTGGATTTTTCCAGTTTGGACAAAAAAAGACAGCGGCTAAACATGCTTATGGAGTACGCCATATCACATAACGGAACGATTGACAGAAAGAAAAATATATCTAAGTTTAAGCAAGAGAACGATATAGCTGTAAACGACACAGTTAATTGGATCGGTTTTAGAGATCAATATTATTGTACCATTGTACAACCAGAATTTGAGACAAATAGCTACTATATTGAATCTGTAAACGAGAAAAAGGCTAGATTAGGGATGAAAGTCGTTGAAAACAGGATAGAACCGAATAATAGGGTGACGTTTGAATCTACCGTGTATATAGGGCCTCAAGATGTAAAACTTTTAAATTCCTATGACAGAGGATTTGAAAAGATAATAAGTTTTGAGATTGGAGGATTTTTTGACATAATGGCCCTTGGCCTAACAGATAAGATAGCAAAAATATTGTTAATATTACTAAATTTTATACACAAAATTGTCCCAAATTGGGGGATGACGATTATATTATTTGCTGGAGTTATATATGGAATAACGTATCCATTTACCTATAAAAGTATGCTTTCTATGAAGAAATCGCAAAGTAGGATGCAGGTTATACAGCCAGAATTAAAGAAGATACAAGATAAATATAAAAGCAATCCCAAAAAGATGCAAGAAGAGATAATGAAGATTTACAAAAAGCACAACTTTAACCCTTTAAGTACGTTGGGGGGGTGTTTGCCTATGTTGTTCCAAATGCCTATATTTGTAAGCCTTTACCAACTTTTATGGAGAAATTACGCCTTTAAAGGGGCCAATTTCTTATGGATTAAGGATCTTTCTGAGCCGGACAGACTATTTGGGTTACCTTTTAATTTACCTTATTTTGGAAACGAATTCAACATTTTACCAATTCTATACGGGCTGATGATGTTTTTTCAGCAAAAAATGCAGTCAAAGAATATGACCGTTTCTGATCCCGCCCAGGCTGAAGCTCAAAAGATGATGGCCAAGATATTCCCAGTTATGTTAGGTGTTTTATTTTACAAATTTGCCAGTGGACTTACACTATATTTTACTGTATACTTCTTGTTGACTACGCTGTCACATTGGAAAATGAACAAGACCCTTAAAATGGAAGAGCAGAAAGCGGCGTGATTAGAGGGTATTTGAAGGAAAGAGGCTATGAACGAAAAATTACATAAAGGAATAGAAGTAGAGGGTACTAACGTAGAAGACGCAATAGTGAAGGCTCTAGAGCAGCTAGAGGTAACCAGAGACGAAGTTAACATCAAGATCGTTTGTGAAGAAAAAAAGGGCCTTTTTGGAATGGAAGGGGCTAAGCCCGCCAAGATAAAGGTAACCCTTAAAGAAAAAACAGAATAAGGCTTGATTTTTTAGCCATTTATAAGAAAATATATACAGATTAATGTTTCACGTGAAAACAAATGTTTGAGTTTCACGTGAAACGTCAAATAACATTCACCAATCCCAAAGTCCTATGGGAAAAACAATATCCATATGTAATCAGAAAGGCGGCACTGGTAAAACAACTACCAGTGTTAATCTTTCGGCTTCTTTGGCAGAACTTGGCAAAAAAGTTCTTATTGTTGATGCCGACCCGCAAGGAAATGCAACAAGCGGGGTAGGGGTTAATAAGAATGAATTAGATATATCTGTATACGATCTTCTTATAAATAAACATACAGCACGGGAAGCCATCATCAAAGACGTCTGTCCTAGATTGGACATTGTTCCTTGCAATATTAATCTTACAGCTGCAGAGATAGAACTTGTTGGTGCTTTGTCCAGAGAAACAAGACTAAAAAAAGCGCTAGAACAGGTTAAAAAAGAGTACGATTTTATATTTATCGATTCGCCACCATCCTTAGGCCTACTAACCTTAAACGCTCTGGTTGCCAGCGACTCTATAATAGTACCTATACAATGCGAGTTTTACGCGCTAGAAGGGGTCACACAGCTCTTAAATACTTTAGGTCTAATAAGAGATGGTCTTAATCCGGATTTGGCCATAGAGGGCGTATTAATGACCATGGCTGATTACCGGACTAACTTGACGAACGAAGTAATAAAAGAGATAAGTTCCTATTTTAAAGATAAAGTATATAAGGCCGTAATTCCTAGAAATATACGTTTAAGTGAAGCCCCAAGTCATGGTAAACCCATTAATCATTACGATAACACGTCAATTGGTGCGAAAAAGTATTTGGAGTTGGCACATGAACTTGTTGGGAAAAATCAAGACGACTATAAAGCTATGCAAGTAAACAGGTTAGGTGGTGTCGAGTCTGAGCGTACTGACGAATCTTCAATTAGTGATCAAGGTCCCATTGCTTAATTAATTTAATTTGTTCATATTTTGAACGTAAAATACGTTGTTAGTAAAGAAATTCAATATTTAGCTTTATCCGTATCTGAAGAATAAAACATAGGGGGATAAATGGATAACAAAGCCTTAGGCAAAGGTCTTTCAGCCTTAATACCTGAAAAAGCAGAAGAAGCTATTAAACCACAAGATGGTTTAATGCAGCTAAAAATTGAGAGTATAAAAGATAACAGTTTACAGCCTCGCGTTAATTACGATGAGTCAAAACTTGATGAGCTTAAAGCATCCATTAAAGAGAAGGGTGTGTTACAACCCATTTTGGTAAGACAAAAAGGGGATGGGTATGAAGTTGTTGCAGGTGAGCGACGGTTAAAAGCAGCAAGGGCCCTAAATTTAAAAGAATTGCCTGTTATTATTAAAGAAGTTTCGGATAAAGAGGCTTTTGTCATCGCCCTTGTTGAAAACATTCAACGCGAAGATTTAAATCCTATTGAGGAAGCTCAATCTTACAAAAAGTTAATGGAAGAATTTTATTATACACAAGAGGATGTCGCCAAATCTGTTGGAAAAAATAGAACAACAGTTAGCAACATGATGCGATTGCTTAAGCTACCTGAAGAGATACAACAAAGTTTGTTCGAGGGTGTTTTAACAGTGGGCCATGCACGCGCATTGTTGGCGGTAGAATCTCTCGTCGATAAAAAGAAATTATTTGAAGAAACAATTAAAAATAAATATTCAGTTAGAGATTTAGAAAGTAGAATTCGTCGTTTAGAGCAAGCTGGATCAAAACCGAAAAAAGCACAGAAACAAAAAATGCCAGAGTTGTTGGTGTTAGAAGACAACTTACAGAAAACGTTAGGAACAAAAGTGAACATTTCGTCATCTAAAAAAAGAGGAAAGATCACAATTGACTATTATTCTTTCGATGACTTAGATAGAATTTTACAATTAATAAAAAAATGAAAGAGCCAGCCCTTATAATTATTAAACCAGACGCTATTAGTAAAAAACTAGTAGGCCATGTTATAACAAAGTTTTCTCAGACAGGTCTAGAGATGGTTGCCATTAGTATAACAAAAGCCACGAAAAGATTAGCCGAGGAACATTACCGACACATTAAGGATGAGCCTTTTTTCGACGGGGTGATATCTTATTTGATGGGACGATATCACGTGGAGAAAAAATTGTTGGCCATTATTTTTTATGGAGAAGGTGCCATAAAAAAATGTCGAAAGATCGCAGGAGCCACCAACCCTGAGGATGCTCAGCCAGCAAGTATTCGAGGATCTTTTGGACGTATTACAACAAAAGGTATTTATGAAAACGTTGTACATGTTTCTTCAGATAAAGGGGAAGCTGAAAGAGAAATAAAATTGTGGTTTGATCCTATCGATGTCACTGCTAATTTATATAAGACGAAACTAATATCTGATCAGTCTAAAAAAAGAAGGGTTTGGGCATGATAAAAGGAATGACGGGTTTTGGACACACTCAAATTATGATGGGCAAGGTTAAGGCTGTTATAGAGGTTAAAAGTTTAAATCATCGATACTTTGACGTTAATTATTATTTGCCTGTTGGGTTTGGTTCCGTGGAAAATAAGATTAGAACGTTAGCCCAAAAATTTATTCAAAGGGGACGAATTACAATAGCCATTAAAATTACGGAAAAGCCACCGCAAACAATTACGTTAAATAAAGAGGCTATTAAGACCCATTTAAAATACGCAAATGTTGTTAAAAGAGAATTTAAGCTTTCAAACGATTTAACCCTTTCTGATTTAGTCAAGCTTCCAGGGGTTTACGAAATTAAAGAAAATTTGGTAACGCCTGATGGCCTGTGGAATGCGATAGATAAGGGTCTTAAAAAAGCTCTGGTTAGTTTGGAATCTATGCGAAAAAGAGAGGGTGTTAGTCTTGCAAAGGATATAGCAGATAAGCTAAGGCGAATGTTGTTGCAAAAAAAGAAGATACAATCGAGAACCAAAACTTTTTTAAGCGAGAAGAAAAAATTGTTAAACCTCGATGAATTTAAATCTCTTCAGAAAAGTTGTGATGTTAATGAAGAAATTACGCGGTTAACACATTATATTGAAGAAATGAAGCTCCTATTAAAAAGTAAAGTTCCTGTTGGGAAAAAAATTGATTTTGTCGCACAAGAAATGCAAAGAGAAACGAATACGATTGGTTCGAAGTTGCAAGATAAAGTTGTATCAAATTCAGTTATTGCTTTAAAAAGTAAAATTGAAAAAATTCGTGAACAGGCGCAAAACATCGAATAACATAGGGTCAAGCAAGTAGCCCCCAAAGTATGTATCATTCGAAAAAAAATGAAAACTAAGGGCAAAATAGTTATCCTTTCCGGCCCTTCAGGTTCTGGCAAAACAACGTTATACAGAAAATTATTGGCGAATTATTCTTCGCTTGTTAAATCTATTTCTGTAACAACTCGCCCCCGTCGAAAAGGTGAAACTCACGGCCGGGACTATTTTTTTGTCAGCACGAAAATGTTTTTATATAAAAAACGTGCAGGCCACTTTTTGGAATCTCAAAAGGTTTTTGATAACTATTATGGCACTCCAAAAAAGAACGTAAAGGATTTGATGAATGAAGGAAACAATGTTCTTTTGTGTATTGATGTAAAAGGTGCCAATGTTGTTGGTAACAGGTTTTCAAAGGCCACAAAAATTTTTGTCAAAACGCCTTCATTAATTAGTCTCAGAGAAAGGCTGGAAATAAGAGGTACGGAGTCCAAAGAGACCATTAATTTGCGCTTAAGAAGAGCCAAAGAAGAACTTGAACAGGCTTCAGAATACGATTATGTCGTTGTTAATGATAACTTAGAAGAAGCTTTTGCTAAGCTAAGTAAGATTATTGAAAAAACACTGTAAGTTATTTATTTTCAACGCTAAATACCTAGAGAAGGCAATTTAAGGTTGATTTTCTTCTCATAAGTTTTTTTTGACATTATAGAGCGGTTATGTTAGATTATTCCCTATTATTGAACCATATAATATGGGGATTTTTTTTATTGTCAGTAAAGGCCTTTTTATTCCTAGAAAGGTCTCAATGTTTAAAAAGGGAGCTTAAAAGATGTCAAAGATTCCACTAGAAGATTTATTGCCTAAATCAGATTGGAGTATCTATCGATTGGCTCGTATGGCGTCCATTCGTGCTATGGAGTTGGCAGAGGGTAGAGCTCGACTTACTAAAGAAACTGAGTCTGAAAAAGAGGCGACGATTGCATTAGAAGAAATTTATCAAGGTCTTGTTGTTTCAAAAGAGGCTTGCGATAAGTTTCCTACTCCAGAAGATAAGAAAGTTGTTCTTCAGGAAAGTGTTGAAGAAGAAAAAAAAGTACCGGCCACAAGTGAAGCGAAATAACGTGGGTGAAAAAAAACGAATTATATTAGGGGTTACAGGAAGCATTGCTGCGTATAAATCCGCAGATTTAACGCGAGGCCTTATCGAGAAGGGCTTACGCGTTTCCGTTGTTTTGACAAAAAAGGCAGAACATTTTATTACCCCGTTGACATTAGCTAGTCTTTCTGGAGAAAAAGTTTTTAGAGGGATGATTGATCAAGAGAATGATTCTTGGCAGATGCCGCATATTGAGTTAGCGAAGAATGCTGACTTGTTATTAATTGCACCAGCGACGGCGAATGTCATTGCGAAGATAGCACATGGCCTAGCAGACGATCTTTTAACATGCGTAACTCTTGCCACAAAGGCTCCCGTTTTACTAGCTCCCGCGATGAATACCGAAATGTTTCACAACAGTATCGTAGAAGATAATTGCGAACGTCTACAGAAAAATGGTATGACATTTATAAAACCTGTTGAGGGTAAATTGGCTTGTGGTGTGTTTGGCGACGGTCATATTGCAGAAGAAGAGACGATTATAAATTCGGTTTTGGAGCATCTCAAATAATATATGCGGCGTGGTAGCCAAGTGGTAAGGCGGAGGTCTGCAAAACCTTTATTCACCGGTTCGATTCCGGTCCACGCCTTCCTTTTGCCCGTTCTCTAAATGTTTTAAGAAAAAGGGCAAAGATGGTTCTTCGAAGCTCAAACGCGCAAGCATTTGAGCGTAGTAGAATGATGTCGTGTTGATATTTTTAACTATTACGTGATCCCCGCTTTCGCGGGGATGACATTATTATTTTGTCATTCCCACTAAAGTGGGAATCCATAGCCGGATGTAGAAAAAAGTTTAAATTTTTTTTCTTCAATCTGACTTTTGACGCAGCCTGAAAAGTGGGAAACAATCAGTAAAAATTTACTTTTTGCTTTTTAATAATACATTTAGTATTCGCACGTGGGCCCTACTACGTTCAAATATTTACATGTTTGAACTTCGAAGGACCCAATTCGCTGTAATACTTACGACAAAAACCGTCGTAAGTATAACGCTCATTGGGCAAGTGGTGGAATGGCATACACGTTGGACTTAAAATCCAATGGCCGTAAGGCCGTGTGGGTTCGACTCCCACCTTGCCCATCCTTCTACGCTCAAATACTTCCGTGTTTGAGCTACGAAGGACAGGCCCTGCAAAGTTAAATATTTTAAGTATTTGATTTTGTAGGGTATCTTACGTTTTATGAAAAGACTAAAAATTTTTGGGCCTATAACTCAGTTGGTTAGAGTATCACAATGACATTGTGAGAGTCCGAGGTTCTCCCGCCAATCTGGGTTTTTAATGATGTAGGCGGGACCCCGCATACCAGAAAAAGCAGAAATGCGGGGGAGCCCTAAGATAAGTTAAAAGATTTTTTGATAAATATATACATTTATGGGCCTATAGCTCAGTTGGTTAGAGTATCACAATGACATTGTGAGAGTCCGAGGTTCGAGCCCTCGTGGGCCCACCATTTTAGAAAAGAGGAGTTCTACGGATGAGTGAAGACAAGCACGACGAAACGGAAATAGAGGCTCTGCTGATAGCAAAGGACGTAGAAAAAAAACATAAGTTGTTTTAAGAGCCAGAAATAAAAAGTTAAAACTTGTTTTAATGTTAGAACCTTTTTTGGTTTTTGGCGTAATTTTTGCCGTTGTTGGTTTTGGAGAACATCTCGCTGTGGCTGCTGCCATTATTTTTGTGATTTATGCCCGTATGTATGACCTGTCAAGCAAAGTTGATGCCCTTATTGATTTGTTGGGTGATGAAGAGTTAATAAAGAAAAAGCAAAACAAATAAAGTTATGGAATATAAAACAGATTTAGACAAATTAAGACACAGCTGCTCGCACGTCATGGCACAAGCGGTTAAGGAATTGTGGCCGGAGACGAAGGTGACGATTGGGCCGGCGATTGATAATGGGTTTTATTATGATTTCGATAAGGCCGATCCTTTTACAGATCTAGATTTGCGTAAGATTGAAAAGCGGATGAAGAAGATAATTGAGCGGAAACCAAAATTTCTTCATAGCACCATGGATCGCGATGAGGCGATTAAGCTATTTAAAGAAATGAAAGAAGATTATAAGATTGAGTTGATTGAAGGCTTGGGCGATGAGGAAATATCTATTTATAAAACAGGTGATGAGTTTTTAGACTTGTGTAAAGGTCCTCATATTGAGCATGCTGGAGAGATTAAGGCTTTTAAGTTATTGTCGGTTGCTGGGTCCTATTGGCGAGGAGATGAGAAAAAAGCGCAGTTGCAACGAATTTATGGAACGGCATTTTTTTCTAAAGAAGAGTTAGATGATTTTTTACAAATAATGGAAGAAGCCAAAAAGAGAGATCATCGCAAATTAGGTGTTCAGCTTGACCTGTTTAATTTTTATCAAGAATCCGCTGGGGCTGGACTTGTTTTTTATCATCCACCTGGAGCCTTACTACGAAAAATTATAGAAGATTATGTTAAAGAAAAACATTTAGAGTACGAATATGGTTTGGTTGTTACTCCTAACATTTTAAAGGGAAAACTTTGGGAAGAAAGTGGGCATTCGGAGCATTATCGGGAAAATATGTATTTTTTTGATGTTGATGGTGAGGAGTATGCTGTTAAACCGATGAATTGTCCGGGGCACATTTTAATTTATAAATCAAAAATTCGTTCTTATAGAGATTTACCTATCAAATATTTTGAATTAGGAACTGTTTATCGTCAAGAAAAGACGGGCGTCCTGCACGGACTATTACGCGTAAGAGGATTCACCCAAGACGATGCGCATATTTTTTGTCGAGAAGATCAAATTAAAAATGAAGTGATCAAGGTTATCAATTTTGTTTTTGAAGTCATGAAAGATTTTGGATTTAATGATATCAATATTGAATTAAGTACACGTCCGGAAAAATATATAGGAAGTTTGGAAGAATGGGATATCGCGACTAAGGCTTTGGAAGCTTCTTTAAAAGAGAAGGAAATGGTTTACGAAATTTATGATGGCGACGGTGCTTTTTATGGGCCAAAAATTGATATTAAGCTAAAAGATGCCTTAAAACGAGAATGGCAATGTGCTACGATCCAATGCGACTTCTCTTTACCTGAAAGGTTTAAATTAAGTTACATTAATGAGGAAGGAACGGAGAGTCGGCCGATCATGATTCATAGGGCTATTTTAGGAAGCATGGAACGGTTTATCGGAACCCTTATAGAGCACTATGCTGGAGCCTTTCCGATGTGGCTGGCTCCCAGGCAGATCACAATTATCCCAATAAATGACGCACATAACGAATATGCAGCCCATGTAAAAGAATGTTTACAAAATGAGGGGTTGCGCGCTATAATTGACCAGCGAAACGAGAGCTTAAGTAAGCGAATTCGTGAGGGGACCGTTAGCAAGATTCCTTATTTGTTGATTATAGGTGACAAAGAGATTGCTGACAAAAAGGTTAGTGTACGAAAATATGGCCAAGGAGACGTAGGGTCTCTCTTAGCAGAGGAATTTGTTGCTAAGGCAAAAGAAGAAACGGCCAATAAAACTTAAATCAGGAGGTGCTTTATTCAGAAGTTCATTCGAATCAATCAACGCATTAAGGCCCCAGAAGTTAGGGTTATAGGTCCGGAAGCAGAACAGTTAGGAGTGGTCCTTCTTAAAAGGGCTTTGGATCTTGCCAAGGAACACGAACTTGATTTGGTTGAAATTGCACCCACGGCAAAACCTCCGGTTTGTCGGATCATGGATTACAGCAAATATAAGTACGACCAAGAGAAAAAAGAGCGGCGTGTTAAACGTAATCAGAAGGTTACACAATTAAAACAATTACGTTTAAAACCTCATATTGATGGTAACGACTATCAAATCAAATTGCGACAAGCAATTGGGTTTTTAGAAAATAAAGATAAGGTCAAAGTTAACATGATGTTTAAAGGGCGCGAAATGTTGCATAAGGAGCTTGGACGAAATATTTTGGAACAAATGATTGTTGATTCAAAAGAATTTGGACAACCAGAAAAATCTCCTTCCATGGAAGGCCGCGTTATGTCGATTGTGCTGGCTCCGATAAGTGCAAAGTAAAGAAACGATTTTTTTAAACACAGGTCTCTAGATGCTTTTTGCGATAGAGGAAAAGAAGAAACGGTAACGGCTAGAAAGGACACTTAAGATGCCTAAATTAAAAACAAATAGATCAGCTGCCAAGCGCTTTAAAATTACAAAAAGTGGTAAGCTAAAAAAAAGAAGTGCACGACGAGGTCATATATTGAGTAAAATGACACGCAAAGCAAAAAGAAAATTGCGGTCAAGTAGTTATGTCTCTGATGCAGATGCAAAGAAGATAAGGAGGTTGTTGCCTTATGGTTAGAATTAGAGGTGCCATGGCGGCACAAAAAAGAAAAAAAAGAATCCTTAAAGATGCAAAGGGACAGTTTGGACACAGAAGCACGCGGTATCGCCAAGCAATACGTTCAGTTGTTAAGGGTTTAGCTTATCAATTTCGCGACCGAAAAGTAAAAAAACGTGAATTCCGACGTCTTTGGATTATTCGTATTAATGCGGCTTGTCAAGAGCAGGGAATAAATTATAGTCGGTTTATAAATGGTTTAGCTAAAGCGGAAGTTGGAATCGACCGGAAAATGTTAGCGGACTTAGCTATACATTCCCCCGAAGTTTTTAACAAACTCGTTGAGGTATCCAAGGAAGCACAAACAGAAAAAGCAAAATAATTTTGTTTCACATTATTATTTGTAGTTATAAATGGTATAGGGCCCTAATTTTAGGGCCCTGTTTATTTTTGGATTCCTTCTTTTACATAAAAGATAACTAGTATAAAATGTCACTATGAAAATTATAATTGTTGGTGCGGGACGTATTGGAAAAAATTTGGCAAGAGCTTTATCTGATGAAGATAACGAGGTGTATCTTATAGAAAAAAATGAAGATATAGGACGCAAGATTGCCGATAAACTTGATATAAAAGTTATTGTGGGCAATGGCGCCGATCCCGACACTCTTCATAAAGCCTCCATTGAGGAAGCTGATTTAGTTTTGGCTGTTACAACCTCAGATGAAACAAACCTTGTTGTATGTTCCTTGGCTGCAATGCTGGGAGCAAAACGACGCATTGCGCGCGTTCGTAATACAGCGCTTAGTACGATATTACAGTTTTCTGAAGATAATATTTTCAAAATAGATGAAATTATTAATCCTGAGTTAGTCGCGGCACAAACCATTGTTAAAACCATCGAAACTCCAGGGGCAAGTGAGGTCGCCGATTTTGCTGATGGACGGTTACTCCTAAGGGGTTTTGACATTTCTGAAACCTCTTCGATGTGTGGTATGAAAATGGTTGATTTTAGCGACGAAGATTTTCCATGGCCTTTTTTGATTGTCTCTATTGTACGAAATGAAACAGTCTTAATACCCAAAGGTGACACATCTATTGAAGCCGGCGATCTTATTTATGCTCTTCTTCCAGACCAATCGTTGGCAGAATTCCTATCCTTTGTAGATCCCAAAGTTAAAAAAGCAAAAAAAGTTGTTATTTATGGAGCGACGATTATTGGTAAAGAAGTAGCTCGTTCGCTTTCTAAAAAGATGAGAGATATCATTTTATTAGAAGAAGATCCGGAAAAAGCACGAGAGGTTGCTGGTGAACTTACAGATGTCCGTGTCATTAATGGTTCTCCATCAGATACAGAAATTATGATTGAATGTGGGATGGAGGCAACAGATGCCTTTATTGCCACCTCCGATAATGATCATTCAAATCTTATTAGCGCTGTGTTGGCTAAAAAACTAGGAGCAACAGAGACGATTATTTCAACGGAACAGCCCGATTATTTAGCTATAGTTCACGATTTAGATATAGATGCCATTGTTAATCCTCATCATGCTGCCGTTGAACAAATTTTACATTTGGTTCGAGGAAAAGGCATTAACACCGTTGCCCGAATGTTAGAGTGCGATGCCGAGGCCTTGGAATTTGTTACGGAAGAAGAGTCCCCAATTACAAAAGACGTGTTAAAAAATTTAAAATTTCCAAAACATTGTATTGTCGGAGCTGTTTACGGGAGTGATGGCCTTTCTTTAGCTAATGGGGAGACTCACGTTAAGGTTGGAGATAAGGTGATTGCTTTTTGTCAACAATCCGAAATAAAGAAGTTTCAAAAAATGTTTTCACGCTAGAACACCTCACCAAAAAATATTAAGATATGCATAAAAGATTTGTCGTCAACATTATTTCTCGCGTTTTATTGTTTGTCTGCTTTATCATGCTCATTCCTCTTGGTTGGGCCATGTCAGATGACATCCATCATCCAGAAGTTAATGCGTTTATCCTTACAATCATCATTGGTACCATTATTTCAACAGTTTGTTTATGGAATCTTCGTATCAAAAAAGGGGATTATAAAAAGCTAAACACAAAAGATGGACTGGCCATTGTGGGAATTTCATGGATTGTTCTATCTCTGTTTGGTGCTTTGCCTCTTTATTTTAGCGGAGTTGTAAATGGATATACAGATGCCTTTTTTGAAATTGCTAGTGGATTTACGACGACAGGGGCAACGATTTTTGAGGATATTGAAGCCCTACCTCATGGGATCCTCTTTTGGAGAAGTTTGACGCATTGGTTAGGAGGCATGGGTATTATTGTTCTCTATATTGCGTTATTGCCGGCTTTAGGTGGAAACGCATCTCAACTATATAAGGCTGAGGTCCCCGGTTTATCTGTTGAAAGAATTGAGCCTCGCATTAAGGAAACGGCGAAACATTTATGGGGTATTTATTTTTTCCTATCCCTTATGGAAACAATTCTCCTTATGGCTGGGGGAATGCCCATTTTTGACGCGTTATGTCATACTTTTTCAACGATGGCAACGGGAGGTTTTTCAACAAAAAATGCAAGTATAGGAGCGTATAGTCCCTATATTCAATGGGTCATTACAGTCTTTATGTTTTTTGCTGGAATGAATTTTATTTTGCATTATCAACTGTCTCGAGGAAAGCTTAAGGCTATTATTCGAAATGAAGAATTTAAAATTTATTTTTTTGCAGCGATTATTGTGTCAACGTTGTTCGGCTTTCTCCTTAGCCGACTTGAGATGAGTGAAAGCCCTTTTAGAGATGCCTTCTTTCAGGTAATCTCAATTTTGACAACGACAGGATTTGGAACAACAGACTTTGAGGCGTGGCCATATTTATTACAATTTATTTTGGTTTTGATGATGTTTGTGGGTGGTTGTGGAGGTTCAACGGGTGGTGGCATGAAAATTGTTAGGGTTTATTTATCTGTAAAAATTGGATTAAGTTCTATTTTCCAGGTCTTGTTTCCAAACGCCGTTATTCCGATTAAGTTTAATAAAAAGCCTATACCTGATAAATTGGTCATGACGGTCATGTCGTATTTTGTTTTATACATCCACCTTTTTTTCGTAGGTACGATTCTGTTTCTTATCCTTGAATCTTGTGATATTATAACGGCCTTGACTGCTTCTGTTTCAGCCATTAGTAATATCGGTCCAGGACTTGGACAAATCGGACCGACGGACAATTTTGCCTGGGTTTCAGCCCCGGGTAAATGGTTATTAACATTTTTGATGCTTGCCGGACGCCTTGAGTTTTACGCCATTATGATGTTGTTTGTTCCCTCTGCATGGAGGAAGTAATTTTAGCCCTAGGAGAAAGAAGTGACGTGGAATTTTTCAGAAATTAATCAAGATGTTGATAAGGATATCGAAAGCGTTGTTGATCAGAAAACGTTAGAAGACTTTCGAATTAAATATCTTGGTCGTAAGGGGTTGGTTCAAAAAATCTTTGCCTCTCTTGGTACCCTTTCAAAGGAAGAGAAACCGATTGTCGGTAAAGATTCAAATATATTAAAGAATCGTTTATCCTCGTTGCTGGAGCAAAAGCAAAAAGAGATTGCAAATAAAAAAAGCAACGCTGGCAAAACCAAACTGGATGTAAGTCTACCAGGAGTTTCTTTTGCTTCCGGTCACACACACTTAATTTCACAAACTATTGAAGAGATTTGCGATATTTTTGAAAAATTGGGCTTCATTGTTGAAGAAGGGCCGGAAATCGAAACAGAGCATTATAATTTTTCAGCCCTTAATATACCTGCCAATCACCCCTCGAGAGATGGATTCGACACTTTTTATCTTAACGCCCCTGATCCAAAAGAAAAAGGAGTTAATCTGTTATTACGCAGTCATACTTCTCCGGGACAAATTAGAATCATGGAAGAGCATAAACCACCGTTGGCTGTGATTATCCCTGGAAAGGTTTATCGTCCAGACGCCGTTGATGCTAGTCACTCCTTTATGTTCCATCAAATCGAAGGGCTGTTAATTGATAAAGACATCAAATTTTCGCATCTTAAAGGACTTTTAAGTGCCTTTTGCAAACGTCTTTTTGGTGATAAAATAGAAATGAGATTTCGACCTCATTTTTTTCCCTTCACAGAGCCTTCAGCCGAAGTTGACATCTCCTGGGCTCAAGGAAAAAAAACGTGGTTGGAAATTATGGGTTGCGGTTTGGTTCATCCAGCTGTTTTTAAGGCCGCAGGATACCCTAAGGGAAAGTATACAGGGTTGGCTTTTGGTTTGGGTGTTGAAAGAATTGCGATGTTAAAGTACGGCATTAAAGACATAAGAACTTTTTATGAAAATGATGATAGGTTTTTAAAACAATTTTAATTTAGGAATTTCGAAGCTTTAGCGAAATTCCAGATTGGCGGATACCTTTGATTATGAAAAATTTAATAAGATTATTAGTGTTAGTCGTATTTTTGGGGTCTTTTACAAGCGTCGTAGAGGCAAAAAGAGATAATGCCGAATATGAACAATTGGCCGAAAAAATAATTGATCGTGTAAAGGGTCTAAGAAAATATTATATTCATCTTGCTAAGATAGATGAGGGTGGAGAAATAGTAAAGAGAGACGACACATTTTGGATTGTTTTTAAGTACGAATACGGGACGAAATGGATTTCAAATCCAGAGTACGATGTTTTTAAGTACAATGAAGATAGAGTAAGAGCCTTTGACAGGAATAAGGGAATTTATGTGCGCCTAGATTTTTTTAAAGGTCCATGGCTGGGAGACCCTAAGCTTCATCTAAGAAGCATTGAGGAGCTTAACATTACTGTTACCGTAGAAGGGCGTGATAAAGAAAGCATAAACAGGATTCGGCAAACGATATACGACATCATTGCAGAAGAAAGGAAACTTATTAAACAATGAAGGTGAGTCTAAACTGGTTAAATGAATACGTAAAGATTAATCTTTCAGCGCAGGAGTTATCCCATAGGTTAACGATGGCGGGTCTCGAGGTTGAGTCGATTGATACGGTAAAGGGTGACAAAGTTTTCGAACTAGAAATTACACCTAATCGAGCTGATTGCTTAAGTATCATAGGTTTGGCTCGCGAAGTGTCGGCTATGTTAAATAAGAGTCTGAAGGTTCCTACCATAAAAAAAACACCACAGGTTAAGAATAAAATTTCAATAACGATTGAAGACAAAAAGGCCTGTTTACAGTATGTTGGTTTTCTTGTTGAGAATATTACGGTCGGGAAAACACCAACAGGGATGTCCAACCATCTATCATCATTGGGACTTCGTTCTATAAATAACATCGTTGATATTACTAATTTTTGTTTAATGGAATTGGGTCAACCGTTACACGCTTTTGATTATGATAAATTAAGTGGTGGAAAGATAATTGTACGAAGAGCTAAAAAAGGCGAATCAATTGTTACGTTAGACGATGTTGAGCGTAAACTCGATCCCTCGATCCTCGTTATTGCTGATGCCAAACGCCCTGTTGCCATTGCAGGCGTTATGGGCGGAAAAGATTCTCAGGTAACTTCACAAACAAAAAATATTCTTTTAGAAAGCGCCTATTTTGATCCTATTCTTATTAGACATACATCGAGAAAATTAGCTTTATCGAGTGACTCCTCTTATCGTTTTGAAAGAGGTGTTGATCAACAAAATGTGTTACCCACAGCAAACAGGGCATTGGCTTTAATTTTGGAAAACGCTAAAGGAAAGATGGTTAGTTTTTCTGACGCACGTGTTTCAAAAAAGAAGGCACTACAAAAAAATGTTAGCATTACCCTTGATCAAATCAATTCTTATTTGGGAGCACAGATAAGTAGTGCGAAAATTAAAAGCATTTTGACCAAATTAGATTTTAAATTGAAGGAAACAAAAAAGAACTCTTATCAGATTACACCACCATCTTTTCGACCAGATATAAAACAAGAGGTTGATATTATAGAAGAAATTGCTCGCATTATAGGTTACGATCAGCTGCCGGAGGCCCTCCCATTGATTAATGCAACGAATATGAAAGAAAATGTTAGGCGGCAAAAGAGAAATCTTTTAAAAAGGACTCTCGTTGGTCAAGGGCTTAAAGAAATTATCACTTTTGCCATGGTTAACCAATCAATGTTAGATAAATCAAATTATGACGGAATTAAAGGCATTGAGGTTTGTAATCCCATAACTCAAGATCATGCCATGATGAGACCATCGCTTTTTTCAAGTATGATGAGTGTTGTTCAAACTAACATTAACAAGGGGCAACGTAAATTAAGTTTTTTTGAAACAGGTAAGACATATACGAAAAATAAAGAAGAAGAGGTTCTGTGTTTGTTGATTTCTGAGGAAACCAATAGCGATTGGAGAGATCAAAAAAGAGGTTATCGCAACTATTTTGATTTAACAGGAAAGATTAACGAAATTTTTGATTGCTTGTCTTTGCAGGGTGTTACCTATGAGGTGAAGAATTACAGAAATTTAGAGGAAGGTCAATCGGCACAAATTAATTGGGACGGAAAAAGTATTGGCTTTGTGGGTAAGGTTGCAGGCGAGGTTCTAAATAACTGGGGAATTAAGGCCGGACGTTTTTATTGTGCAGAAATCAATGTAGAAAATATTCTTAGTCGTTCGCTTAAAGAAAAATCTTTTGTTCCGTTGTGCGAATATCCAGCGGTTTCACGAGACGTGAGTATTGCCGTTAATAAAGATGTTTCTTTTGATAAGGTTAAGGCGGTTGTTGTTAAAAATGGAACTAAGCTATTGTCGAATTTTCGTTTTGTAGAAGAATATTTAGGTGAAAAAATTGAAAACGATAAAAGGGGCTTGATGTTTTCTGTTACTTATCAATCTTCTAATAAAACATTAAGAGAAGAAGACGTTAACGTGATTCACGAAAAAGTTTTAAAAGCTTTGGTTGTCGATCTTGATGTTATTATTCGTTAGCGAGATGATACGAAATTTTATGTTTGTAATTTTTACGCTGTGTTATAATTAATTTATAGTCCCTGCTGTGCTCGTGGGGAGGAGCTTTAAAAAGAACCAATAATCTTATTTGGGTCGCTAAACTTTTCGGGTGTCCGTGGATGTCCGAAAGAGGTACCCACCTGGTGAGCCTGGTTCACCTTTGGGCTTTTCTAACGGCATAAGCGGGGATTTTTTTATCGCGGAATTCCTTTTTATGAAACGTAAAATACCCTCCCTATCCAACGAAGAAAGTTTGTTTTCATCGATCGATAAAGAAACTCTGCTAAAAAATTCTCCATTAAGCGTCAGAATGCGACCTCAATCATTAGATGAGTATATTGGACAAAAGCATATTTTGGGAGAGGGGCAACTTCTGCCTCGCGCGATAGCAGCGGATAAGCTTAATTCCGTCATATTTTATGGCCCTCCCGGTGTTGGTAAGACGACATTAGCACAATGTATGTCAAAAAACACAAAAGCACACTTTGAGCGGCTCAATGCCGTTTCTTCAAACGTCGAAGAGCTTCGAAAAATTATCGCAGCCAGCCAAAATAGATTTTTTTCTACACAAACAAAGACGATTGTCTTCATTGATGAAATTCACCGATTTAATAAAGGTCAACAAGACGTCCTTATGCCAGATCTTGAGGCTGGGCATCTCGTCTTAATTGGAGCAACGGTTTTTAATCCGTTTTTTTCATTAACGAGTCCCCTTCTTTCGAGGTCTTTAGTTTTTGAACTTCAATCTCTTTCTAAAGAAGATTTGGTAAATATTTTAAAGCGGGCGATCGTTAATAAAGAAAAGGGAATGGGATTTCTAGATATAAAGGCTGATGACGATGCTATTTCATTTTTAGCGGATATTTGTAACGGAGACGCGCGAAAGGCTCTTAATGCTTTAGAAATTGGATGTTTGACAGCGTCAAAAAATAAAAATCAAGAAATAGAATTTACGTTACAGGTAGCACAAGAATCCATACAGAAAAAACAGGTTGTCTATGATAAAGATGGGGATGAACATTACGACACCGCGTCAGCTTTTATTAAGTCCATGCGTGGCTCAGATCCGGATGCTACTCTTTATTGGCTAGCCAAAATGATATATGCTGGTGAAGATCCTCGATTTATCGCTAGAAGAATATGTATCTGTGCAGCTGAGGATGTCGGAAACGCAGATCCACAAGCATTAATACTGTCCAATGCCGCCTTACAGGTGTCCGAATTTATAGGCCTACCTGAAGCGAGAATTCCACTAGCCCAGGCTGCTGTATATATTGCCTGTGCGCCTAAGTCCAATGCCGCGTATATGGGCATAGAAAAGGCGTTATCTGATGTCAAAAATAAGAAAACACAGAATGTCCCTCAACATCTGAAGGATTCTTCTTATTCTGGGGCAAAAAAGCTCGGAAATGGACAAAATTACAAATATGCCCATAATTATGAGGGTCATTATGTTAATCAAGAGTATATGCCGGTCAAAGCAAAGTATTATGAGCCAACGAATATGGGAGACGAGCGGAAAATCAAGGAAAGACTTGATGAGCTAAAGAAACAGATTAAGAGTTAACCCAATTTTTTCGGACAACCCGTGAGGAAGCGCCATTTTGATGTTGTATAAATAGCGAAAAGGTGATAACATAACGGCAATCATTAGGGAATTAAATAAGTTTTTATTGGCTATTAATTAGAGAAAAGACCAACATCTGGTCTACACAAGTAATCACGTGTCGGTGTTAACAAAAGCAGATCTTAGAAAACAAGTAACAACTCTTTTAAGCAACCAAAAGGAGGAAGAACGTTTAGAAAAAAGCTTAATTATTCAAAAAAAGCTTTTTGATTTACAGGAGTTTCAAAATTCCAACGTTATTCTTTTTTATGCGTCTTTTAAAGGAGAGGTATCCACAACCGAAATGATAATTCGAGCCCAACAATTAGGAAAAAAAATAGGATTGCCAAGAGTCAATGTTAAAGAAAAGGCAATTATTCCAACCTTAGTGGAAAATTTAGATGAAAATTTAGAAAATGGACCTTATGGTATTAAAGAGCCAAAGGAAACGGCACAAAATAGATTAGCACCGCATGAGATTGATATGGTAGTTGTTCCTGCCGTTGCATTTGATAAAGCTAATTATCGTTTAGGCCGCGGTGGCGGCTATTACGACCGTTTCCTTAAAGGCCTTTCATCTGATATCCCCACAGTCGGCTTAGCATTTGATTTTCAAATCGTAGAGACCCTCCCACAATTAGAAGACCACGATATTCCTGTATCCCTTGTCTTAGCAAACTAGATATTTTCTAGTCCTAAAACTGTAAAACTTAAAATTAGTAAACAAACTCTTATCGCGATTGCTCGCGTTGTAGTTAAGAAGGAGCGTTAGATATGGAAGAATACTTAGTCGTTGTCATGGGTGTTTTTGGAACACTTATGTTTGTCACAGGTTATTTTATTCGTTGGGTTTTTGCCGGAAAAAAGCTAAAAGAATCTGAAGAAAGAGCCAATCGGGTCATTGAACAAGCTGATAAAGAGGCAGAATCTAAAAAGAAAGAAATAGAACTTCAGGGAAAAGACCTGATGATTAAACTACGTCAGGACTTTGAAAGGGAAACAAAAGACAGGCGAGAAGAAATTCTTGCCAATGAAAAAAGAATTTTACAAAAGGAAGAAAATTTAGAAAAAAGAGTCGATCTATTAGAAAAGAAGGAAAAAGATCTTAATGGTCGGCTAGCAACATTACATGAAAAAGAAAAAGGTATTGATGATCGAAAAGCCTCCCTCGATAAGCTTATTATAGAAGAAAAGGAAAGACTTCAAAAAATATCCAATTTAACACAAGAAGAGGCAAAAAACTTGTTGTTATTAAGGGTCGATGAAGAATTACTTGAGGAGAAGGCTACACGTATTCGGCAAATGGAAGAAGACATAAAAAATAATGTCGACAAAAAGGCCCGAACAATTATTAGTACAGCCATACAACGCTGTTCATCGGAACACACCGCGGCATCAACAGTAACTGTTGTTGTTCTTCCAAGTGATGAAATGAAAGGCCGAATTATTGGACGTGAAGGTCGAAATATTAGGGCCTTAGAAGCCGCCGCTGGAGTAGATATTATCATTGATGACACACCTGAGGCTGTAACGATTTCAGGTTTTGATATGTTTCGTCGTGAAATAGCAAAAATTGCATTGGAAAATTTAATTGCTGATGGAAGAATTCATCCAGGGCGTATAGAAGAAGTTGTTGAGAAAGCTAAGTTAGAAATGGATAATATTATTAGAGAAGAAGGTGAGAAGGTTGCCTTTGATTTAGGTATTCATGGAATGCACATCGAGTTGCTAAAGTTGGTTGGTCGTTTGAAATTTAGAACCAGCTACGGGCAAAATGGATTGCAGCATACCAAAGAGGTTGCTATGCTTATCGGTTCTATGGCGTCTCAATTAAACCTAGATCCTAAGGTTGCCATGAGAGCGGGACTTCTTCATGATATCGGTAAAGTTGTTAGTCAAGATGTTGAAGAGGGAACTCATGCTATTGTTGGTGGAACCCTTTCTCGAAAATATGGTGAAAAGGAAGAAGTTGCAAACGCCGTTGAATCTCATCATGAAGAGGTTGAAATGACATCCATGTATGGGGCTTTGGTTTGTGCGGCCGATGCTATTAGTGCGGCCCGTCCAGGAGCAAGGGCGGAAACCTTAGAAACGTACGTTAAGCGATTAGAAAATTTAGAAAAAATTGCCAACTCTTATAAGGGTATAAGCAAAGCTTATGCGTTACAAGCCGGACGAGAAATTCGTATTATTGTAGATCCTGATAAAATTAACGACGATGAATCCATCGTGTTGGCTCGAGATCTTCGTAAAAAGATTGAAGAAGAGATGGAGTATCCTGGGCAAATCAAAGTTATTGTTTTAAGAGAAACAAGAGCTGTAGAGTTTGCAAAGTAAACATTTTACCATTTACTAACACTGTCATCCCCTTGTATTTGGGGGATGACAAATTTTTTTAGTTAGGAATTTCGAAGCTTTAGCGAAATTCCACATTGGATTAAAATCCTACCTTTGATTATGAACATTCTTTGCATTGGCGATATCATGGGCAAACCAGGTCGAGAGGCCATAATCCAGTTGCTTGATGGTATCAAAAAAGAATATAAAATTGATTGCGTAATCGCTAATGCAGAAAATGCTGCAGGTGGTTCGGGTTTAACGTCGCGTTTGGCTAAACAATTTTTTAAGGCTGGGTGCGATGTTTTGACGTTAGGTGATCACACGTGGGATCAAAAAGAGCTGGAAGAATATTTGGATGTAGAGCGGAATGTTATACGCCCGGCAAACTTTCCGGAAGGAGCTCCTGGTAAAGGATGGGTTATCAAAGAATCTGATAAGGGTGTTAAGGTCGGTGTTGTTAATTTGTTAGGACGGGTATTTATGCGCTATCAGGTTGGATGTCCGTTTCTGGCATTAGATGCTATTATTAAAGAGATCAAAAAAGAAACCTCAATTATTATTGTTGATATGCACGCTGAAACAACGAGTGAAAAAGTTGCTATTGGCCATTACGCTAATGGTAGGGTCTCTGGAGTCGTGGGCACACATACACATATTCAAACAGCAGACGATACCATTCTTTCCCAAAAGACAGCATACATCACAGACATGGGGATGACAGGTCCTTACGACTCCGTTATTGGCCAAAACAAAGATATCATTATCAAACGATTTTTGACAAGCCGTCCCATTCGCTTTGGAGTGGCTAAAGATGATATTAGACTTTGTGGCGTTGTCATCGAAGTTGATGAAAAAAATGGTCAGGCCAAGAAAATCACGCGATTGCAGAAAAAGTACGTAGAGGCCAAAGACAAATAGAAGTGCTATAAACGACATAGGGTTACGTATTATTTTCCCCAGATTTATTTTTTTTGTCATTATAAATATGTTATAATTTAACAGCAGCTTCAATTTTATAGGCCTGATTAAGGAGTCTTTGATGAGTAAATGGGAAGGTTTAGATCGAAGAAAGTTTCCACGTGTTAGTTTTCCTTGCCTTGTCGTTATTGGTGATGACGGTAAAAAAGGGGTTATTTTAACACATACAGAAAATTTAGGAATTGGAGGCGTTTGTGTCATATTAAAAGAAGACATAAAGCTTTTTAGTGGAGTTCGATTGGAATTAGACTTATTAGATATGCAGCCACACATCAAGTGCAAGGGCAAGGTTGTTTGGAACGTCAAACGAAAGATGGACCAAAAGAAAAAGCCTTTATTTTTCGATATCGGAGTTGAGTTTCAAGACATGAGTAGTTCAGACCTTAAACGGTTAGAACAGATAGTTAAAAAAATTGAACGTAAACATGGTGTTGTTTCATAAAACTTCCCCACGGATGTTTCATTAGTTCACCTCAAACATAAATATTAATTTTTAGGATACCATTATGGTTAAAGTTAGATTTGCGCCTAGTCCAACAGGATTTTTGCACATTGGTGGTGCTAGAACCGCGTTGTTTAATTGGATGTATGCCCGAGTGCAAAAGGGTAAGTTTGTTTTAAGAATTGAAGATACGGATCAAGTGCGTTCTAAAAAAGAATTTGAAGAAGAAATTTTGGATAGCATGAAGTGGTTGGGTCTTGATTGGGATGAAATTTATTATCAAAGCGAGCGCTTTGACATTTACAAAGAACATGCAACAAAACTTCTGGACGAAGGTAAGGCCTACAAAGAGGGTGAGGCCATTATTCTTAAGATTCCTCAACAAGAAATAAAACTATACGATTTGATTCGTGGAGAAATTACATTTGATTCGGCTCTAATAAAAGATCAGGTTTTAATGAAATCAGACGGCTCTCCAGCGTATAGTTTTGCTTGTGTTATGGACGATGCTCTTATGGAGATATCTTGCGTTATCCGAGGAGAGGATCACATATCAAACACGCCTAAACAAATGATGATCTATAACGCTCTTGGTTTTAAAATTCCAAAATTTGCTCATCTTCCTCTTATTATGGGTGAAGATGGTTCTCGTCTTTCAAAAAGGACGGGAGCTGTGGCTGTCAGCGATTATCGTAAAGAAGGTTTTTTGCCGGACGCTTTGGTTAATTATCTTATGTTGCTTGGTTGGTCCCCTGGAAACAATCAGGAAGTTGTGTCTCTTGATGCCGCTGTAAAAAAGTTTTCGATTAAAAAGGTCAATAAAGCTGCTGCAATTTTTTCAATAGATAAATTAAATTGGATAAATGGTCAATATTTAAAAAAGATTGATACAGACAAATTAGTTGATCTTTTAATTCCTTTTTTGCAAGAGAAAGGATATGTAGATCAGGATGTAGATAAATCTTCACTTAAGAGTATTGTGGAATTATTTAAAGGTCGTTTATCTAAGTTGGTGAATTTTATTGAATGGGCAGATTTTGCCTTTATAGAAAAGCCTAATTTTGATAAGGAAGCCCAAGAAAAACATTTAGCCCAAGATCGCAGTAAGGAGTTTAAAATTTTGATAGAAAGATTTTCAGCCCTCGATTCTTTTGATAAAGATAGCATTGAAGAGACGTATAAGACAGTTATGGAAGAGTTAGGCTTAAAGCCCGCTGAGTTGGTTCATGCTATTCGTGTTGCGGTCACAGGCCGTGCGATTGGGCCAAGTTTATTTGAGTGTATTGCCCTTTTAGGCAAAGAGAAATCTATCCAACGGCTGGAAGCCGCTTTTAGCTGTGTTGGATAAAATGCTGCAGTTTGATGCCTGGATTCAGCAATACGTCTGGTAATACGAATCATCCAAGATCCTTTTTAGCCTGGTGGCTATCTACATATTTAACCCCTTCCAAAAGCGCAAGTTGTTTGATTTAAACAACTTATAATTCAAAAATCACCAATATCTTGCAGCTATTTGCTTTCCCGATGGAGATGGTATACTTACAGAAATATCGAAATTCTTATAACTGAGGTGTTTATTTTGAAGCGAGGCATATATTTTTTATTGGTTGTCCTTTTTTTTAGTGGATCATTTACGGCTCATTCTCGATCCATGGATCAAATTGAAGAATATAAGATGGTAAATATTATCCAGTTCGTTCTTATTCTGGGTGGCGATCAATATGCAGAGGAGTCTATACACGGCATGATAGATTTTTATGCCTCAATTATTGATGAACTTTTTAGTGATGATGAGTTAGAAGAAATTGTGGCATTTGGTAAAACTTCAGCGGGCCGCAAGCTTTTTAAAGATTTAAGAATGGGTGTATTATCTTCTGATTTGACTGACGAAGAATTATTGACTTACGACTGGTTTTGGAATTCCAAAATTGGACATAAATACGATCAATTAAGTAAGAAAACTATGGATAAGATGGAAAATCGCCAACTCAAAGCCCTGGGACGTTGATCGAAGTAACATTTTTATCGCTTTGTTCAAACTTCTCATTTAATCCTTCCCCAAATTGTGTTATAAAGAGATATCCTTCCCAATTCTACGAATTAAAATTTATCACTAACACTAAATAAAAAGGCCTTAATTGAAACTCCTTTTATTTTTAAAAGCTCAAAGAAATTTGTTCCAATTAATGGTAGCCCTATGTTTATTGTGTTTTTCATCTATAAGTTGCGATGCCATTTATCGGCTACTTGATAAAGAGGGGGCCGAGGAGAAGGATCTTGTTGGTGAAATTGTGCCTTTTGAAAAAAATCCAACGATTGAGGAGGTGCAGGTCCTTTTGAAACTTTATGGATATAATTCTGGTAAAGTTGATGGTGTTTTGGGGTTGCGTACAAGAGATGCGATTGAAAGGTTTCAGAAAGATAATGGACTCAAAGAAACCAGATTTGTTGATCAGGAAACATGGCGAGCCCTTAAATTGTTTAGGGAAGAAGGCTTTATCGTTGAGGAGAAGTTAAATGTTTTATTGGTTCAGACTATTTTGAAAGAAAATGGCTTTGATTCAGGCAATATTGATGGGAAATTTGGACCAAAGACAAGAGAGAAGGTTATGGAGCTGCAGAAAACGTATGAATTGAAAGTTGATGGAAAAGTTGGTTATCAAACATTAAAAAGGTTGTTGGAGTTACATAAAGGGGAGAGTGTTTTAGTGGAGGAAGTCATTCCGTCGGAAATGTAAGGTTTGCTTGAATGACTGTCGAAAAAGCCGTATAATGAAGTTTTAATATCATGAACATTGAAAAACATCCAAAACATTTTGATTGTGTTATTTTTGACCTAGATGGTGTGATCACCAAAACAGCCAAAGTCCACGCAGCGGCTTGGAAAGGCATGTTTGACGAATATTTACAAAAGAGATCACAGCTGGGTTTAGTAGATTTTCGTGAATTTAGTTACGATAAAGATTATTTAACGTATGTAGATGGTAAACCTCGATATGAGGGTGTTCAAAGTTTTTTGGAATCGAGGGAAATCTCTCTCCCCTTTGGTAATGTTGATGATGAAGACGATCAAGAAACAATATGCGGTTTAGGAAATCGAAAAAATACAAAATTTTTAGAGGTGTTAAATACGGATGGTATTGAAGTCTATACTTCGACCGTTGATCTTATTAAAAATTTGCAAGCCCACAACATACGTATAGGCGTCGCTTCTTCAAGCAAAAATTGTCAGCACGTTTTAAAGGTGACGGGATTAGAAAAATATTTTGAAACGCGTGTCGATGGTGTTGTTTCTCATGAATTAGGACTGAAGGGGAAGCCTGAGCCAGATATATTTTTAAGGGCGGCTCAAAATTTAAATATGACGCCGCAACGCTCCGTTGTTATTGAAGACGCCGTCTCAGGTGTCGCCGCCGGTTTTAAAGGAGGTTTTGCTTTAGTGATCGGTGTGGCTCGGGAATCTAATGAAAAAGACTTAAAAGATAATGGAGCTCATGTTGTGGTCAACGGATTTAAAGAGGTCACGACAGAGACAATTGATCAATGGTTAAGCTAATGCAAAATGTAGATTATTTTTTTGATCATGAAAACGAATTTAAAAAAGTTATTACACAAAAAGAACCTCTCATCTTTTTGGACTACGATGGAACTCTCACACCCATTGTTGACACACCTGATTTGGCAATCCTCACAGATGAAATGAGAGATCTCATTTCTGAAATTTCAAAACGATACAAAACGGCCATTGTTAGTGGAAGAGCAACGGATGATGTTAAGAAAAAAGTTGCTATCGAAAACATTTTTTATGCGGGAAGTCATGGTTTTGAAATTATTACCCCCCAAGGACACATTGAAATTAATAAAGAAGCAAACGCAATAAAGCCTAGAATAGACCGTATTTATGAGGAATTAAAGGCTGCATTAAAAGATGTTAAAGGCTCGTTAGTTGAGCATGTCAAATATACGGTTTCTCTTCATTATCGTTTGGTCTCTGACGAAGATTTTCCTACCTTTAAAACGTTAGCTCTAAAAGTATTAAACTCCTACCCTGAGTTAAGAATAACAGAAGGGAAAAAAGTTTTTGAGATACGGCCCGATATTGATTGGAATAAGGGAAGGGCTGTGGAGTGGATTCTTTCAACACTAAAGTTTGACACAAATAAAAATGTCGTTTTGTATGTTGGAGACGATACAACCGATGAGGATGCATTTAAGGCGATTAAGAATTACGGATATGGCCTTTTAGTTTCTGAGACTAACCGTGAAACAGCGGCAAAATATTTTTTGAAAGATACTCGAGACGTTAAGCGATTTTTAAATTTTCTAATAGATTGAAAACTCTATGAATCCCTGGAAATTAATATACAACAAATTTGATCCCGAAAAAGAAAGTCTACGGGAAACTCTGTGTACTTTGGGTAATGGTTATTTTGGCACAAGAGGGGCTGTGGCCGAAACACCTGTGAGCAAAGTTCATTATCCAGGGACTTATATTGCGGGGGTTTACAATGCTTTAGACACAGATATTGCTAGCCGAACAATTAGTAATGAAGATTTTGTAAACTGTCCTAATTGGCTGTTATTAAACTATCGTATTAACGACGGTCCTTGGTTTGATCGATCAAAGGTAAAAATTTTATCTTGGAAGCGTGAACTAAATATGAGAAAGGGAATTTTACTTTCGCGGTTACGCTGGAAGGATGAAGAAGGCAACATCACGTTGGTCGAGAATTGTCGAATGGTTAGTATGTCTAATCCTCATTGTGGAGGCTTAAGGTGCACCTTCACACCTGAAAATTACAATGGCCAATTAACAATACGCAGTGGGATAGATGGCTTGATTTTAAATGGTGGTGTTGAAAGGTATCGACAGTTAAATAATAAACATCTTCAGCCATCGTTATATGGAATTTTTGGCGAAGATGGCATTTATTTGCAGATGCAAACAGTACAATCAAAAATAAAGATATCAGAGGCGTTAAGAACTTTGGTGTATCGAGGACATGAGAGAATTTCCCCAAAACTTTCTGTTATTACGCATGGTCGACAAAGAATAATTCATGAATGTAAAATAGAGGTTGAAAAAGGCCATCGTTATTCCATTGAAAAATTAGTAAGCATTTATACATCAAGAGATCAGGGCGTTTTAGATAGCTCTACAGCTGCACAAGAAACAGCAGGTCAACTTGAGAATTTTGAAAGTCTTTTGTTACCTCATCAAGGAAAATGGAAAGCCTTGTGGAAACGATTTGACATGGAAGTTCAAGGGGATCCTTTTGTGCAACAAGTTTTGCGTCTACATATATTTCATCTCCTGCAATCAGCATCAACGTATAACGAAGATATTGACGCTGGAATGCCGGTAAGAGGTCTTCATGGCGAGGCGTATCGGGGACATATTTTTTGGGATGAGTTATACGTATTTCCTTTTTACAATCTTCATGCTCCAGAAACAACAAGAGCGTTGTTGATGTACCGATACCGTCGATTAATGGCAGCTAAAGAAAATGCCAAGCAAAATGGTTTTAAAGGTGCAATGTATCCGTGGCAGACCGCATCGACGGGAGAAGAAACAACTCAAGTGATTCATATTAATCCCATTTCTGGTACATGGGGTCCTGATTATAGTTCATTACAAAGACATGTGTCTTTGGCCGTCGCTTATAACGTGTGGAATTATTATTATTTATCAGGTGACCGTGATTTTATGGATCGTTATGGGGCTGAGATGATTATTGAGATATCTCATTTTTGGTCAAGCATCGCTAAATGGAATCCAAAAACAGAACGATATGATATTGATGGTGTTATGGGCCCAGATGAGTTTCATGAGAAATATCCAGCGGCAAATCGAGGAGGATTAAAAAATAACGCCTATTCAAATGTTATGGCCGTATGGGTATTTAAAAAGGCTTTATACATTCTAGAGGAGATGATGAACGCAGAAGATAAAAATGCGTTGTTACTGAAGTGTGAGATTTCAGAAACGGAGGTTGAGCGATGGAAAGATATTGTCACGAAAATTGCTATCCCTATGGATAAGTCGGGACTCATTCATCAGTTTGAAGGATATATGGATCTTGAGGAGTTAAACTGGGAGGAGTATCGTCAGAAATATGAAAACATTCATCGGATCGATCGCATTTTAAAGGCAGAAGGTCTTTCTCCGGATAGTTTTAAGGTTGCCAAACAAGCAGATGTGTTGATGTTGTTTTACGTGCTAAATAAAGATGAAGTCAAAGACATATTTAAAAAAGCAGGTTACCCGTATTCAAAAAATTTATTAAAGAAAAACTTTGAGTACTATTTTCCACGGACATCTCATGGGTCAACATTAAGTATGGCCGTTCATGCATATCTAGCAGAGATGTTAAACAAAAAAGAGGAAGCTCTTGGCTATTTTATGGAAACGCTTAAAAGTGACATCTTTGATACTCAAGGAGGAACGACCCAAGAAGGTATTCATGCTGGCGTTATGGGCGCGTCTCTCGATTTATTTTTACGTAACTATGCTGGTCTTTCCGTTTTAGATGATCGCATTAGTTTAAATCCTAAGTTGCCAGATAAGTGGGAGAGCGTAAAGTTTAGTGTAAGATTTAAAAATATTTGGTTTAGTATTAAGATTAATAAAGATAATTTAAGTATCCTGGCCGAGCCTCTGCAAGAGACTGGTTTTCAAGCAAATTCAAAAATCCCAATAGAAATTAGAAAAAAAATTCATCACATTCTTCCTGGAAAACCTTACAACATTTCTACACGAACATTGTTTCTCATTTAAAGTTAAAAATATTTTTGAAATTTAATGAATTACACTTGTGCTAAATCTAATATCTGCTAAGATTTAAAATAATCATGAAAATACACGAATATCAAGCCACACAATTATTTAAAGAAGCAGGCCTTCCTGTTGTTAACGGTCGCGTTGCCACGGAGGTTTATGAAGCTGTGTTGATTGCCGAGGAAACAGGGTATCCTGTCGTTCTAAAATCACAGGTTTTGGTTGGCGGTCGCGGAAAAGCAGGCGGTATTAAAGTGGTTAAAGACAAACAGGAATTAGAGACAACTTTTAATGAATTAAAAAAGTTAGTTATTAAAGGGTACCCTGTTGAAAAAATTTTGGTTGTTAAAGCCATTGATATCAAGAAAGAGTTTTATGCTGCGATTACGGTTGATGGAGGGGCTGGGGATGTTGTTTTGATAGCTAGTGCAGAAGGTGGTGTTGAAATAGAGGAAACAGCTAAAACAAATCCAGACGCCATAAAAAAATATTATTTAAAAGGAAAAAAAGAGCTAGATTCAACCCGTTGGCCGGCGTTTATTTCGTCCGTATTTTCAGAGGAGGAATTGCAAAATGCAGGGACAAAGGTTTTTGAAAGTTTGATTTCTGTGTTTTTTGAAAATGATTGTTCTATCGCAGAGATAAACCCTTTGGTGATAGATGGCAATGGCGATATTTTAGCGGCTGATGCCAAAATCAATTTTGATGACAACGCGCTTGATCGACATGAGGGTTTAGAGGCTATGCGCGACATGGCCTATGAGGATGCTGATGAACTTGAGGCTAAAGAGAAAAATTTAAGTTTTGTTAAGTTGGAAGGTAATGTTGGTTGCATCGTAAACGGCGCAGGACTGGCAATGGCCACGATGGATATTATTAAAATTTGCGGAGGACAGCCAGCCAACTTTCTCGACGTAGGTGGAAGTTCAAATCCCGAAAAAGTTTTAAATGCTTTAAAAATTATATTACGCAATAAAGATATCAAAGCAATCCTCATTAATATTTTTGGAGGAATCACAAGGTGTGATGATATTGCTAATGGAATTTTAGAAGCCAGAAAACAAATAGATTTGCCCGTGCCTTTAGTTGTGCGATTAACAGGGACCAACGAAAAAGAAGCGAAAGAAATATTAGCCCAAAACGATGTGACGACGTATTCAACGATGCGCGAAGCGGTTAACAAAGTTGTAGAACTATCTAAATAGTGGTTTGAACCCCAAAGGGGTATTAAGCAAACCTGGAATTTCGTTAAAGATTCGAAATTCCTAAATAAAGGTTTACCTTATGAGCATTATTATTGATCAAAGCACAAAACTATTAGTCCAGGGGATTACAGGTCGTGACGGTTCTTTTCATGCGAAACAGATGGTGGAATATGGAACGCAGGTCGTTGCTGGTGTTACGCCAGGTAAAGGTGGCCAAGATGTTCATGGCGTTTCGGTTTTTAATTCTGTGGCTGAAGCTAAGGAAGCAACCGAGGCCAATGCTGCTGTCATCTATGTTCCCGCTAGGTTTGCTAAAGATGCCATTTTAGAAGATATTGATGCAGGGATTGAACTTATTATTTGTATTAGTGAAGGACTGCCCGTTTTGGATATGGTTGAAGTCACAAAGGCGATGGAAGGAAAAAATATTCGGCTTATTGGTCCTAATTGTCCTGGTGTTATTTCCCCGGGAAAATGTAAAGTGGGTATTATGCCTGGACACATCCACAAAGAAGGTCCGATTGGTGTTGTCTCAAGAAGTGGAACTCTGACTTATGAAGTTGTTTATAATTTAACACTCAATGACATCGGCCAATCCAGTTGTGTGGGCCTTGGGGGAGATCCTATTATTGGAACACGCTTTATAGACGTGCTTGATATGTTTATGAAGGATGAGCAAACTAAAGGTATTGTGATGGTTGGCGAGATAGGTGGCGAGGATGAGCAGTTAGCTGCAGAGTTTATTAAAAAGAACGTAACAAAACCGGTTGTTGGTTTTATTGCCGGTCGAACAGCCCCTCCTGGTAAACGCATGGGCCATGCAGGAGCCATTATTTCCTCCGGTGATAGCACGGCAGAAGCAAAACGACAAATTTTGCAAGATGCTGGTGTTGAAGTTGTTGATATTCCCGATGAGATTCCAGCCCTTTTTAAACAAAAATTAAATGTTGGTGCGTAAATACTGACTTTGTTTTTGAACTATTCTTCAGTGACGATCACTTAAAAAATTTGTGAAAAGTAAACCTCTTAAAAATATATTTCTTTCCTCAATTCATCAAAATGCTGGAAAAACAACAATGTCTTTGGGGTTGTTTCGCGCCTTAAAAGATAAAAAGTTTAAAACAGCATTTATGAAACCGGTCGGTCAACAGGTTGTCAACGTTGGGGATATCAATGTGGATAAAGACACCTATCTTATTGGCGAGGTTTTTCGAGCTAACAAAAATTTAAGAGACATGAGCCCGATCACAATAGGACGAGGATACACGGAAAAATATATTTTTAAACCACACAAAGATAAACTAAAAAATATTTTAGAGAAGTCTTTTAAAAAGTTAACTAAAGGAAAAGACGCCATTATTGTCGAGGGAACAGGGCATGCGGGGGTTGGTGCTGTTATTGATTTTTCTAATGCGGACGTCGCGCGTCTTCTTAATTCAAAAGCTATTATTATTAGTGGGGGCGGCATTGGTAAGTGTATTGATGAGATTATGTTAAACAAGGCCTTGTTTGATTTAAACAACGTTGAAGTTTTAGGTGTTATCGTCAACAAAGTGATGCCAGAAAAATATGACAGAATAAAGAAGGCTCTTGCCTGTGGGTTAAAAAATAAGGGAGTGCGTCTGCTAGGTGTTATTCCTATCCAACCGTTACTTAGTGCTCCTACAGTTAATCAAGTTATGAACCGGTTAAATTTAAAATTATTGTGTGGTAAAAAGGAAGTTAACAAAAGGGTCAAACATACCATTGTTGCTGCGATGGAACCTCACAATATGATTCATTACCTAAAAGATGGCACGTTGGTCATTACTTCAGGGGATCGAGTTGACAATATTTTGGCAGCTGTAAGTTCTCATTTGATTCGTGATGGAAGAAGTTTTCAAATTGCCGGAATTATTCTTACTGGCGGCCTCATGCCTAATCCAAAAATTGTAGATTTATTAGAAAAAAGCCAAATCCCTATTCTTATTTCTGATCAGGACACGTACACCATTGCTGCAAAGTTGGAACATCTTATTTGTAAGATTCAAAAGACAGATAAAGACAAAATTGAAGAGGCGACACGGCTTGTCAAAAAATATGTGGATGTGGATACAATTCTTGCAAATGTTTAAAAATGTCTGACGCCGTTAAATCAGAGAAAAATATATAATTTTCTATTGAGTTCTTGACAATACAATGTTATTATGCGAACTTAATTCTATACAAGATTACGTAACATAAACACGTTAACTCATTTGTTTCTAAAAAGTTAAGTCATTTTAGCAATAAACAATGTCGCATTTTTCTATCAAAAAAGGAAAAAATTTAAAGATCAAAGGCTCTGTTTCCTATGAAACAGTAGACTTGCCCCTGCCTAAGCAAGTTGCCGTTATGCCTCCGAACTTTAAAGGATTAAAATCTCGACTCGCCGTCAAAGTTGATGACGTGGTTAAGGTTGGTTCTCCTGTTATTACCGATAAAAGTATTGAAGGCCTTTTAGTTTCCTCTCCTGTTAGTGGAAAAGTTGTGGCCATAAATCGTGGTGCAAAAAGATCTTTGCTTGAAGTTGTTATCGAAACGGACAATCTTCAAGAGACAATTTCGTTTTTAAACAGCCCTTCCTCGGATGCTTCATCATATAGTTCTGATCAAATAAAGAAAACAATGTTAGAAAGTGGGTTATGGGCTGTTTTACGCCAAAGACCATTTTCGAAAATAGCCAACCCTTCTGATAAACCGAAATCATTATTTATCCATGCTATGAACACAGAACCTCTTGCTGCGGACATTGACTATATAATGGAAGATAAAGATATAGAGTATCAATTTGGAATTGACATTTTAAAGAAGCTCGTTGGAGTCAATATTCATCAATGTATTGATGCTCAGTCAAAAGCAAAAGCATTGAAAGAGGCGAAAAACGTTGAAACGCATACATTTTCTGGCCCACATCCAGCGGGCAACATTGGGACTCACATTCATTGTGTTGATCCTATTGGAAAAGGTGATGTTGTTTGGTTTATTGAAGTTCAAGATGTTTTAAGAGTTGCGCAATTATTTCAAAAAGGCACATATCCCGTTGAGCGTACTGTTGCAATATCAGGAGAAGGCGCCAAAAATCGTGTTTATACAAAGACAATTGTTGGGACACCCTTATCGTCTTTACTTCAAGGAAGTGATCTTCAAAATATGCGCTGTATTTCAGGAAGTGTTTTAACGGGAAGAAATGTTGGTAAAAATGGCTATTTAGGGTTTTACGACTCACAAGTGACGATTATTCCTGAAGGTGGGAGTAGAAAACTTCTTGGTTGGCTTGTTCCAGGTTTTAACAATTATACATTTTCCAGAACTTATGCATCGGCCTTTACAGGAAAAAAAGATTTTTCTCTGGATGCGGATAAAAATGGAAGTGATCGTGCCATTGTTCTTAATCATCTTTATGATGAGTTAAATGCATTAGATATTATGACATATTTTTTATTGAAGTCTGTCATCTCAGAAGACATTGAAGAAAGTGAAAAGTTAGGCATTTTAGAATGCGATGAAGAAGATTTTGCTTTATGTACCTTTGCCTGCCCATCAAAGATAGACGTCGGTGGCATCATTCAAAGTGGGTTAGAAATAATTGAGAAAGAAGGGTAGTTTTTTATGAAGTGGCTTGCAGATAAATCGAAACAATTAGAAAAACTTTTTGAGAAAGGTAAACCTCTCGAAAAGTTTTATCCGTTGTTTGAAGCTTTAGATACCTTTTTATTGACCCCTGGTCAAACAACAAAAAAAGCGCCGCACGTTCGTGATTCTGTTGATATCAAACGTGTCATGATTTTTGTCGTTGTGGCATTGATCCCTTGTATCATTATGGGTATTTATAACACGGGCCGTCAAATCCTTTTAGCCAAAGGTCTTCCTCTTGAGTGTGGGGCGGCGATGTTCGAAGGGGCTCTTAAAGTTTTACCTATTATAATTGTGACATATGCTGTCGGTGGGATGTGGGAAGGTTTGTTTTCGACGATTCGTAAGCATGAGATTAATGAAGGATTTTTGGTCACTGGAATTTTATTTGCCCTTACATTACCTCCAACTACTCCTTTGTGGCAGGTCGCTGTTGGGATATCATTTGGTGTTGTTATCGGAAAAGAAATTTTTGGAGGGACAGGCTTTAATGTTTTAAATCCAGCCTTAACGGCGCGAGCCTTTATCTTTTTTGCTTATCCGGTTCAGATGTCTGGAGACATGGTCTGGGTTGCTGTCGATGGTTTTTCTCAAGCGACTCCTTTAGGAATCGTTGCAACGGCAGAGAGAGGAACGACGGCTGTCGCGGCGTTACAATCGGCCGGGTTTACCCTTAAAGATATGTTTGTAGGTTTTATTCCTGGATCCATTGGCGAAACATCAACAATAGCTTGTCTCTTAGGTTTGGGTTTTCTTTTGATTACGGGTGTGGCTAGTTGGCGGATTATCGCTGGATGTTTTCTTGGGTTAGGCGCCATGAGTTTTGTTTTTTCATTATTCAAAGGGCCAGACAGTCTTGTCTTCTTCTCGTTACCTGCCCATTGGCACATGGTGATGGGAGGATTTGCTTTTGGTTCGATCTTTATGGCAACGGATCCTGTTTCTTCAGCGGCAACAAACCCGGGACGGTGGATTTACGGATTCTTAATTGGGGTACTGGTTGTCCTAATACGTATGGTCAATCCAGCTTATCCAGAAGGCGTTATGCTTGCGATTTTATTTATGAATGTCTTTGCTCCAACAATTGATCATTTTGTGGTTGAAACAAATGTTAAACGCAGAATGGCTCGAGCCACAACAGCAGAAATAAAAAGTTAAGGTTTTAAATAATTATGGCGATGGATAAAAATAGCACAAAATATACCTTTATATTCGCATTAATCGTTTGTGTGATTTGTAGTTTTCTTCTTTCTTTCGTGTCAGAAATGTTGCGAGACAAAAGAGAACTAAATGAAGCGTTAGACATCAAAAAAAATATTTTAAAAGCCGTTTCATTGCGAGAGCCTGTGGATGCTAAAGCAACGCCTGAGGAACTCCTTAAGGTTTATAGCGACAAAATTGAAGAAATCGTTATTGATGGAGAAGGAAATAAGGTTGAAGGAGAAGTTGCAACCGAAGTGGAACGCGCCATCAAAGAAAGTCAGAATAATATTGTTCCCGCATCAGGCAAGGATGCACGGTTTCCTCTGTATATTTATAAAGAAGGTGATGAGGTTGTCGCCTATTGTATTCCTATTATTGGTAAAGGACTTTGGTCAACGCTTTATGGATATTTTGCTATTGAGCCCGATGCAAAGACGGTACGTGGCGTAACTTTTTATAAGCATGGTGAGACGCCAGGCTTGGGTGCGGAAATTGAAAAAGATTGGTTTTTAGATAATTATAAAGGTAAAAGCATTTGGGACGTTGATAAGTCGAATCTTTTCCCTGTTATTGTTAAAAAAGGAAAAGTTATTGAATCGGTGCAGAGCGAGAAAGATCATTACGTCGACGGCATTAGTGGTGCCACGATGACATCAAACGGTGTTACGGCTATGGTTGATGTGTGGTTAAATGCTTATGAAGTTTTCTTTTCAAAGATAAGAAAATAAGAAGTTTTTTTAGGAGGTTTATATTATGCCAGCAGTTCTAACAAAACAAGATCGCAAATTAGTAAAAGACGCTTTGTGGGATAATAACCCCGTCACGTTACAAGTGTTAGGGATCTGTTCTGCTTTGGCTGTAACCGTGCAATTAAAAACGGCCTTGGTTATGTGTGGGGCTCTAACGTTTGTTCTTACGTTATCCAATGTCAGCATTTCGTTATTAAGAAATTTTATTCCTTCAAAGATACGTATTATTGTCGAGTTATCTATAATTTCTTCGCTTGTTATTTTGGCAGATCAATTTTTAAAAGCGTACATGTTTGAAGTGAGCAAAGCTTTAAGTGTTTTTGTTGGATTGATTATTACAAATTGTATTGTTATGGGACGAGCGGAAGCTTTTGCCATGGCCAATGGTCCTTGGAAATCATTTATGGATGGCCTTGGAAATGCTCTTGGTTATAGTGCTGTTTTGATTTTGGTAGCTATTCCACGTGAGCTTCTTGGTTCAGGATCATTGTTGGGATTTAAACTTATTCCAGATGCGATGTATGAGGCCGGATATGTTGACTGCGGTATGATGGTGTTGGCTCCCGGAGCTTTTTTCTTATTAGGTATTATTATATGGATTCAAAGAGCCATTAGTGGTTATAGCGAAGCTAATTAAGGGTAGATTGTAGATTATATTGCTCACAAGAATTATCAAGATACAAGTAACAAGAAATCCGGCCGTTGGCCGGACCTCGGCATCACTGGATGCCGGGCAAAAAAGAAACAAAAATCAATGACCAAACAGTTTAGTATGTTTGATTATTAATAAATTTTTAATTGATGTTTGAATATTTTTTGTATCTTGTGTCTTGTAACTTGGTTATTCTTGCTGCGGTAATTGTAATCTTTTAAAGGGAGTTGTCATATGCTCGAACATTATTTAAGTTTAGCTGTTAAAAGTATTTTCGTTGAAAATATTTTATTAGCTTATTTTCTTGGCATGTGTTCTTTTTTGGCGTGTTCAAAAAAGATTGAGACGGCCATTGGTCTTGGAATAGCCGTGACATTTGTTTTGATTGTAACTTGTCCAGCCAATTGGGCTATTAATACATTTCTTCTTAAAAGAGGAGCTTTGGCTTGGGCTGGGTTGCCTGAGGCTGACTTTAGCTTTTTAAGTTTTATCGCTTTTATTGCGGTTATCGCGACGATGGTACAAATTGTCGAACTTGTTTTAGATCGTTATAGTCCAAAATTATATGCAGCTCTTGGAATTTTTCTTCCTCTTATCGCTGTAAACTGTTCTATTTTAGGTGGATCGTTATTTATGGCTGAAAGAAATTATAGCTTTGGAGAGTCGGTTGTTTTTGGAGCGGGTTCAGGTATTGGTTGGTTTTTAGCGATCGTTGCAATGGCGGCCATTCGCACCAAATTAAAATATTCCAATATTCCAAATTCTTTAAAAGGATTAGGTATCACTATGATCATTACAGGATTGATGGCCATGGGTTTTATGTGTTTTGCAGGGATTCAGTTATAGAATTTAAATAGGAGTTATTGTGGGATTAATTCAAACTGTTTTATTAAGTGTCTTAATATTTTCTGGAATCATTATTATTTTGATTTCTCTTTTATCATTTGTGGAATCTAAAGTCGCCCAAAAAGGTGATTGCAAGATCTATATTAATGATGAAAAGGAACCCATTTCTGTTGCTGGCGGCGGAAATTTATTAGCAACTTTGTCTGAACAAAAAATTTTCTTACCTTCAGCTTGTGGTGGTGGGGGAACGTGTGCGATGTGTAAATGCCAAGTTCTAGAAGGTGGCGGAGATATTTTACCAACAGAAACAGGTCTTATTACAAGGGCAGAACAAAAGGATCAGGTTCGTTTATCTTGCCAAGTTAAAATTCGCGAAGATATGAGAATTAAAATTCCTGAGGAAGTTTTTAAGATTCAGAAATTTGATTGTAAAGTAAGATCTAATCACAATGTTGCGACCTTTATTAAAGAACTTGTCATCGAGTTACCGAAAGATAAAACACTAGATTTCGAAGCCGGTGGATATATTCAAATTGATATTCCTCCGTATAAATTGCAATACAGTGAGTTTGACATTGAACAAGAATATCATCCTGATTGGGATACTTATAAGCTTTGGGATATTAAGGCGGAAAACGATGAACCTATATACAGAGCTTACTCTATGGCTAGTCATCCAGCTGAAGAGGGTATCGTTATGTTAAACGTTCGTATTGCAACGCCACCGCCAAGAGATATGACTTTGCCTGCGGGTAAAGCCTCATCTTATATTTTTAATTTAAAGCCGGGCGACCCTGTTGTTATTAGTGGACCTTATGGTGAGTTTTTTATCAAAGATACAAAACGCGAAATGATGTACATTGGTGGTGGAGCTGGTATGGCACCGATGAGAAGTCATTTGTTTCATCTTTTTCATACCGCGCAAACAAGAGATCGTAAGGTGACTTTTTGGTATGGTGCGCGTTCCAAACGTGAAATGTTTTACGAAGAAGATTTTGCCAATATTGCAAAAAACTTTCCAAATTTTTCTTATCATGTGGCCATGTCTGAACCTCTCCCTGAGGATAATTGGGATGGCTTAAAAGGTTTTATTCACCAAGCGGTATTAGAAAGTTATTTAAAGAATCACGACGAGCCTGAGGAGATTGAATATTATCTTTGTGGGCCGCCTATGATGATCGATGCTGTTCAAAAGATGTTAGATTCTTTGGGAGTTCCTGAGGAGATGATAGCTTTTGATTCGTTTGGGTAAAATAAATAGTGACAGGCACCAATTTTATTATAGTTTATTTTAAAATTGGTGCCTGTCACTATTTATCACATACCGCAGGATCTTTGCCTTCTTTAGCGCAAGCACAATCGTCAGGGTTTACCGAACACCCCTTCTTTAGGGCTTTCTTCGAGATAATCAATCCAATCGCCATTCCGGCGAAACATAATCCAAATATAAGTATGGTTGCTAATGTATTCATAGGCACAGTATAGTGGATTAAAATTCGAAAATCAATATTACTCTTTCTCAAAAAAGCGTTTGTGATACAATAGGGGCTTATGAGCACAACAAAGAAAAAAACACAAAGTAAAACTTTAAATATTAGCCAAGCTCAAGAATTAAAAATTTTGCGTTCCATTGTTGAAATCACCAACTCCGAGCTGGATTTGGATGTGACTCTTAAAGAAATTGTTAAGGTCGTCAATGATATGACTAAGGCCGATTCTGTTTTTATTTATTTGTTTGATGAAAAACGCAAGCATCTTGTGTTGATGGCCTCAAAAACACCGCATAAGAAAGAGTTGGGAAAAGTTATTTTAAAGGCAGGAGAAGGGATTACCGGTTGGGTTGCCAAGGAAAACAAACCGGTGGCGATTTCAGAAAATGCTTATCAAGACAAACGTTTCAAAAACTTTGATGTCCTCCCCGAGGATCAGTACGAAGCCTTTCTTTCTGTTCCAATTGTCCATAAAAAACGTGCGATAGGTGTTGTGAATGTTCAACATCGAAAAACGCACGCATATGGGGCTAGCCCCATTAATCTTATTACAATTATTGCCAAGCACATCAGCGGGATCATTGAACATGCCAGGCTTTATGAAGAAACCAAACAAAAGGCTGTTCAATTCGACAGTCTTGTTAAGGTTAGTCAATCCATCACTTCCGAAGCGTATCTCGATGAAATTCTTAATTTGATTGTTGTTGTGACAGCGGAGATGCTAAATTCAAAAATTTGTTCCATCATGTTATTGAATCAAAAGAAAAAAGAACTCGTTATTAGTGCAACACAGAGTTTAAGTTCTTCGTATAAAAAGAAACCAAATTTAAAAGTTGATGATAGTGTGAGTGGTCAGGCGATTAAAACAAAGAAACCGATAGCCATTGATGATGTACGCAAAGATAAAAAATATCGATTTAAAGACATGGCCGTTAAAGAAAATTTAACGTCAATGCTCGCGGTCCCAATGGTTCTTAAGGACATTGCCATTGGTGTTGTTAACGTTTATATGAAAACACCCCACACCTTCACCCAAGAAGAAATTGATGTCTTACAAATGGTTGCTAATCAAGCGGCCGTCGCTGTTGAGAACACAAAACTTGTCGAAGAGATGGTCAAAACCAAAGAAGCCCTCGAAACCCGTAAACTCATCGAACGCGCCAAAGGCATCGTCATGCGCATGAGCAACCTCGAAGAAGAAGCCGCCTACCGCCTCATCCACAAAAAAGCTATGGACTCTTGCAAGTCGATGAAAGATATTTCTGAATCAATCATTTTGATGGATGAGTTTCAAAAAGGGAAATAAATCTTAATAAAGGATTTATATGGCAAAGGCTTTAACCCTACCAAAATATAACACCCTTCTTAACGAGATTACGGCGATTTATACGCAATCTCAGCAAAAGGCGAAGAAGGCGCTTAATAAGATTCTGACACAGGCCTATTGGGAAATTGGCAAGCGGATTGTGACGGTGGAGCAGGAGAATAAATTTCGCGCACAGTACGGTGAATCTTTAATCAAAAACCTCTCCAAAGATCTTAGCCAGTTGCACGGCAAGGGCTTTTCCGTAACGAACCTGTATCATATGCGGGAATTTTATGTAACTCACCCAATACTCCAGCCGGCTGGAGTATTCGATTGGACCAAACATTGCATCCTTTTATCGATAGAAGATACCCAATTACGCAAACTCTACGAGAAAAAGGTCGCAAAGGAAAAATGGTCGAAGCGGAAACTTATTGCTGAATTAAAAGCAGATGAACGCGTTTATCAGGAGGAAGAGGCAAAAGATAAACCACAAAAAAAATTGACGCTTCGTGATGTGAGGGGACTTATTGGTGTGTATAAGATTGTCGTCCTGCAAGGCATGCAAATTAAAGATGAGAAGCCCTCTTTGGATTTGGGATTTAATATATATGAATATGGGATTAAAGGGTTATCGCGGTTCGTCCACGGGGATATTGTTGAATTAAGCGAAGAGGGGCCATTACGTAAGGCCACGCTGCGAAGCAAAAATGATTTGTATATCTACAAGGCTATGTCTGAGAAAGTGGTGGATGGTGATACCGTGTGGGTGAATGTGATTTTTGGAAATAAATTGTACGCACGCCGAAAATTACGCCTGCGCGGGATTAATGCCCCGGAGATCGGCACGCGTGCTGGTGAAATAGCCAAATCATTTTTAAAACACACCCTTGATTCCGTTGAGTTTGTCGTCATCAAAACCTACGGCACCGGCAAATTCGGTCGTTATGTGGCCGACATTTACTATTTACCCGGTGAAACCGACCCAAACATCGTGGCCCGCGACGGTATCTTCCTCAATCAAGAAATGTTGGATCAGGGGTTGGTTGGGTTGTATATGGGGAACGGATAGTTAGGAACAAGTAGGGTTTGTCCCTATTTTTCATTGTTATCAGGAGATCAGAAGTGAATAAAATTAAAAGATATTTTCAGGAATCAAAAGAAATTTCTGAAAGATTAAAGAAACTATCGGGATGGAAAGTTCTAAAAATTAATTTTCTTATTGCGTGGAAATTTATGTTAGGTTTCATCCTTATAAAATTTTTTATGGTTGCAATGTTTATAGTAGCACTAACATATGTAACAAACATCGAGTTTGTAATACCAAGTTTAATCGGAGTTTTTGTAATTTTGATAATAGGTTGGTCATATATTGGGATTACAAAAATAATGTCGTTAGATAAATATCGAAAATTACTTGTTAAAATTGAGAATGAATAGGGTCTGTCCCTACTTATTCTTACTGGGCTCCGTGGTACACTAAAGTCTTGACAACGGAGAAAATGGATAGTATACTTTATTCATCAAAGCAAAGTTGTTTTGATTTTATAAATGCAGGGACAAAGATGCCCGACAAACTTTTTTAAAGATTGTCGGTTTTTTTATTTATAATCACAGAAGATTATAGTTGTTTTGGACAGAGAAGTCCTCTTGATGAGCCGCCGAAGGTTTAAAGAGGGCTTTTTTTGTGCTTAAATTAAGGTCAATAACGGACGGAGGAAAAAATGTTGAAAAAGTATTTAAAACGATTATTATTAGGTTCTGCGTTGGGTCTTGGTGGGCTTTTGGTTTTAAGTCAGCCGGCTTTTGCAGAAGAAACAGTAAGTTTAGAGATGTTTACGATTAACAACACGTGGATGCTTGTTTCCGCTTTTTTGGTTTTTATCATGCATCTTGGCTTTGCAACACTGGAAGCCGGTCTTACACGATCCAAAAACACGGTTAACATTCTCTTTAAAAACGTGATGATTCTATCAATAGGGTTGTTAACCTATGCCTTGGTTGGATTTAATTTAATGTATCCAGGTGAAGGTTCGTGGATCTTGGGTCAATGGTTTGGTTTTGCAGGTTTTGGGATCGGAACAGATGCAGCGGGTTTAACGAGTGCTTATAATCCGGGATATACTTATTGGACAGACTTTATCTTTCAAGGTATGTTTGCCGCGACGTGTGCCACGATTGTTTCCGGGGCTGTTGCTGAAAGAATTAAGTTACATTCCTTTTTAGTTTTTTCGACCATTTATGTCGCTCTCATTTATCCTTGGTTAGGGAGTTGGAAGTGGGGTGGTGGTTGGTTAGATGGTTTGGGTTTTTATGATTTTGCAGGCTCAACATTAGTTCATTCGGTAGGTGGTTGGGCGGCTCTTGCTTGTATTATTATTTTAGGTCCCCGTTTTGGAAAGTATTCTCAAGGTCAATCACGGGCGATTCCAGGACACAGCATGCCTCTGGCGACAATCGGTGTCTTTTTGCTGTGGTTAGGGTGGTTTGGTTTTAATGGCGGATCTGTTCTTTCTGCTGATCCTGGTTTGGTGTCCTACGTTTTTGTGACAACAGCTTTAGCGGCTGCTGCGGGTGTTGTGGGATCTATGTTTGCATCGGAGTTTATGCTTAAGAAACCTGATTTGTCCATGGTTTTAAATGGATCATTAGCAGGCTTAGTAGGAATTACAGCAGGCGCTGATGTTGTTTCAATTCCTTCTGCTATAATTATCGGACTTGTTGCAGGGGCTTTAGTTGTTGCTTCTGTTATTTTTATTGATTCAAAATTAAAGATAGACGATCCTGTTGGTGCCACTTCTGTTCATTTGGTTTGTGGTATTTGGGGAACCTTAGCTGTTGGAATCTTTAGTCCGGATCATTCTTTTCTTACGCAATTATTAGGCGTTGTTGCTTATGGAGCCGTATCTTTTGTAAGCGCCTTTGTTATTTTCTCCATTGTGAAAGCTGTCATGGGTGTTCGTGTGACAGAAAGAGAAGAGATTAGAGGTCTTGATATCGACGAGCATGGCATGGAAGCTTATGCTGGATTTCAAATATTCTCAACAGAAGGATAATATTATGAATAACAATTATTCGCTTGTGCAAGATGTATCGAAGAAGCGGGAGCTCCTACTAAGAGATACCCTGTTCGCCTTGTTAGCAGCAGGCTTGCACAAGCCTTATAAATTATTAACAATGAATGTGTTGTTAAAAGAGCAAGAAAAGGTACAAGTGACAAGAAACAAGATACAAAAAAACATCAATGTTCAAGGTTTAATAGCCAAACAGCTTGTTGTCAGGAAATTATTTGAAAATTGTATTTTGGGTTTTGTTTCTTTTTTGTACCTTGTACCTTGTATCTTGAAATTTTTGACAATATCAATAATGAACGATGGGAGATAGATCATGAAATTAATTATAGCAATGATTAAACCGCATCAATTGCCTTCAACAAAAAAGGCCTTGTTTGATGCTGGGATTAAGAAAATGACCGTTTCAAATGTGTTGGGTTGTGGGCAACAAGGTGGGTTTAGCGAAACCTATCGAGGGGTTGTTCATGAGATCAACCTTCTAAAAAAGATTCGTATTGAAATTGCGGTTAATGATGATTTTGAAGAAAAGACCATTAAGGCCATTATTGCGGGCGCCAAAACGGGTCGAATCGGTGATGGGAAGATTTTTGTGTTAGATCTTCCTAAATGTATTCGGATTCGGACGGAAGAGGCGGGGTCTGAGGCGGTTGGTTGATATTTAGGTAGGAGGTTCCCGCTTTCTCGGGAATGACATGAGGAAAGGGAGCGACAATCAGAATCTGTCATTCCTGCAAAACCTGTCATTCCCGAGACATCGGGAATCCCCTGCAGCGTTGTAACTTAGCGCATTTCATATGTTTTTGGCTTTGAGAAATTTCTTGACAAAAATTTACAGAAAATGTATATTGATGCTTCTAATCCGCGGCATTTCATGCGGAGTCCGATAAGGCATTGCCGTCTTAGTCAAGGGCAGAGATAATATGAATATAAATATATATAAGATTTGAGGGCAACGAAGTCCTTCTTAAAAGTGAATACGCTTTTTTAAGAAGGATTTTTTTATTGCAATGAGTATTTAATTTATGCGACCAAAGGAAGCCTAAATTAGAAATACGAATTGCCCCCGCCAAAGGCGGGGTCGCTTCATTTAAAACAGAAGGTTGAACTAAATATAACGAAACGATAAAAGGGAGAATTTGCTATGGGATCAAGTTCAAGGATTAAGGATTTAACTAGTAAAGGAGATTTTGATATGTCTGATTTGACAGGTTTTCAAATGGTGCCGGATTATTACGCGGAAAATGTTTTTAGTTTTAAGGCGATGAAAAATTATCTTTCCCCGAAAGCCTATAAATCTTTAACGGAAACAATAAAAAAAGCCGGCAAACTAGATCCAAGCATTGCCGATGAAGTTGCTGATGCTATGAAAATTTGGGCGATCTCAAAGGGTGCCACTCATTTTACGCATTGGTTTCAACCTCTTACAGGTGCAACAGCAGAAAAACACGATTCTTTTATCAAACCCGACGGAGAAGGAAGTGTTGTTTTAGAATTTTCAGGCGAAGCCCTTATTCAAGGTGAGCCAGATGCTTCTAGTTTTCCTTCCGGTGGTTTAAGACCAACTTTTGAGGCCCGTGGTTACACAGGCTGGGATCCAACCTCTCCTGCTTTTATTAAGGAAGGCGTTAAGGGTTCGACACTTTGTATTCCAACTTATTTCGTTGGATGGAATGGTGAAGCGTTAGATAAAAAAACACCATTGCTTCGTTCTATGAAAGCTTTATCAAAACAGATTGATCGATTAGCCAAAGTATTAAATATTAAGGCGACAATTCCTTCTTATGCAACGTTGGGTGGCGAACAAGAATACTTTTTAATTGATCGCGAATTTTATTATCGACGTATTGATATTATCCAAACAGGAAGAACGCTTTTTGGTAAGGAGCCGGCCAAGCATCAACAAATGGCGGATCATTATTTTGGAGCTATTAAGACACGAGTCATTGCTTTTATGGAAGATTTGGATAAAGAGATGTGGAGATTAGGAGCTCCTGTCACAACACGTCACAATGAAGTTTCCCCAGGACAATATGAAGTGGCTCCTATTTTTGAAAATCAAAATTTAGGTGTTGATCATAATATGCTTTGTATGGAAGTCATGCAAAAGGTTGCCGAGCGTCATGGTTTGGCATGTTTGTTGCATGAAAAACCATTTGCAGGTGTTAATGGTTCTGGAAAACATAATAACTGGTCCGTGTCTGGACCTGATGGAAAAAATTGGTTGTCGCCAGGAGAAAGTCCTCATGAAAATGAAAGATTTCTCGTCATGGTTGCCGCTATTATCAAAGCCGTCGATGAATACGCGGATCTTCTTCGTATGACAATCGCCTCGGCTGGAAACGATCATCGTTTAGGTTCTCATGAAGCGCCACCTGCGATTGTTTCTGTTTATTTAGGTGAGCAGTTAACAGATATTTTTGAACAAATTGAAAAAGGATCGTCAACAAGAAGTTCAAAACAAGGTGGAACGCTCGAGTTGGGTGTGGATTCTTTACCACCTCTTCCAAGACACGCTTCGGACCGTAATAGAACTTCTCCTTTTGCTTTTACGGGAGCTAAGTTTGAATTTCGTGCGGTAGGATCAGGTGCAAGTTTATCGGGACCAAACATTGCCATCAATACAATTGTTGCTGAGGCCGTTTCTTCGATTTGTGACGAGCTTGAAAAAGTGGGCAAAGATAAAAAAACACTTAACAAGGCTGTTCAAAAAGTCCTTCAAGACATTATTAAAAAACATAAAAAGGTTATCTTTAATGGAGATAATTATACTGAGGCTTGGGTGAAAGAAGCCAAAAAGCGTGGGCTTCCTAATTTGAAAACAACGCCAGAAGCTCTTGCCGTTATGCAAGAGGCGAGGATCGTTAAGTTGTTTGAAAAGCACCGCGTTTTAAGCAAAAAAGAATTAGAGTCTCGTTATGGTGTTTACTCAGAAATATATCAAACGATTATTAAATATGAGGCAGATCTTTCCGTTGAAATGGCTCGGACTCTTATTATTCCTGTTGCTTTGGAGTATTCTTCAAACTTGGCAGAGACGATTAAGTCTGTTGAAGGTGTGAGTAAAACAAAATCAACAGAGAGTAGAGGTATATTAAAAGAAGTTTCCTCCCTTACTGAGAAAGCGATTGGTGCCGCAGCTAAACTAGAAAAAGCCGCTGTAGGTAGCTCCACATCAAAAGTTAAATCATCAATGGCTGATTTACGTAAAACTGTTGATGCTCTTGAAGGACTTGTGCCAGCTGAAATTTGGCCACTTCCTTCTTATGCAGAGATGTTGTTTATTTCGTAATTATTATTACGATTATTGGATTCCCACTTTCGAGGGAATGACAGGCCCGGTGTCATTCCCTCGATAGAGGGAATCTTTATATTTATGATCCTTTTCCTCAAACACATTAACATCGAAGGCCCTGAAACCCTTGGCGATTTTTTTGTTAATCAAGGCAAAGACATTCGTGTTCTTGATTTGCATCATGGCCATCATCTCCCAAAGGATTTAACCGATATTGAGGCTGTTATCTGTTTGGGTGGTCCGATGAATGTTTATGAAGAAGATAAATATCCTTTTCTTAAAGCAGAGAATGAGTTTATCAAAGATGTTTTAGAACTAGAAATTCCTTTTTTGGGAATTTGTTTAGGCTCGCAGTTGTTAGCAAAGGCATGTGAAGCTTCGGTTGTACGTTCAGCAAACGAAGAAATAGGTTTTTCTCACGTTGCTTTAACAGAAAAAGGAAAACAAGATCCTTTATTTCATTTAGTTCCCCTTGAGGTTTTTGTTTTCCAGTGGCATGGGGATATGTTTGAGCTTTCTCATACAGGATCTTTGTTAGCATCATCACAACAGTGTCCTCATCAGGCTTTTCGTGTGGGACGTTGTGCGTATGGCATACAATTTCATATTGAGATAACAGATAAAAGTATTCGGGAATGGTCTGAAGCGTATTTTGATCAAGGTAACGAACAAATGTTATTTAAAAAAATGTCTATGTTAAAAGAATATGATCGAAAAAAAGAATTGTTTAATGAGACAGCTCAAGCGATTTACGGAAATTTTTTACGAGTTATTGAACAAAGAGTAGAACAAATAATATCTTAAAAATTTTTTGTGTTTAAATGCACAAAAATAAGGCAAACATGCGAATAGTATTAGCCCAACTAAATCCAACTGTCGGTGATCTTTCAGGAAATGCGTTAAAGGTTATCGAATCCATTAAGCAAGCAAAGTCAGAACAGGCAGATCTCGTTGTGTTTCCTGAGCTTGTGATTTGCGGTTATCCCCCAGAGGATTTGTTATATAAAGATCATTTTATTAAAGACAATTTGAAAGCGTTAAAAGATATAGGAAAGAAAACGAAAGAGATCACGGCTATTATTGGTCTTGTTGATCAGGATAAGGACAAGTGTATTTATAATGCCGCTGCCGTTTATACAGACGGGGTATTAAAAGGCGTTTATCATAAACAAGAGTTACCGAACTATGGTGTTTTTGATGAAAAGCGTTATTTCCAAAAAGGAAAAAAAGATAGTTGTTTTATGATTAACGGTATTAAGGTGGGCATTAATATTTGTGAAGATATCTGGATTGATAAGGGTGTTTATCATAGACAATCTCAAAAAGGAGCCAAATTTTTAATTAACATTTCATCTTCTCCTTATAACGTAGGAAAATTCCGTCAGCGTGAAAAGTTAATTACAGAACGAGCGAAACAAACAAAAAAGTATGTTTGTTATGTCAATTTGGTTGGAGGTCAGGATGAACTTGTTTTTGATGGAGGAAGTTTATGTGTTAATCCTAAGGGTCAAATAGTGGCACGAGCGGCAAGCTTTAAGGAAGGCTTTGTTTGCGTTGATCTTGAATTAGGAAAGAAGGGGGCATTAAAAAAGAAATCCATTTATCATTCAAAGATTAAAGCTGGAACACAAACAGAGAGAATTTATAAGGCTCTTGTTTTGGGTGTGCATGATTATATTCAAAAAAATGGATTTCAAAAGGTTTTAATCGGATTAAGCGGTGGGATAGATTCGGCTCTTGTTGCGGCAATTGCGGTTGCAGCATTGGGAAAGAAGAACGTTATAGGAGTATCTATGCCATCAAAATATAATTCTCAAGGAACTCAAGACGATGCGAAACAACTTGCTCAAAATTTAGGCATTGAATTTAAAGAAATTGCAATTGAGGGAATGGTTTGTTCTTACGAAGAAACATTAAAGGAAGAGTTTAAGGGGTTACCTGCTAATTTTACCGAGGAAAACATTCAGGCCCGTATTCGTGGAAATATCCTGATGGCTTTATCGAATAAATTTGGCTGGTTAGTTTTAACAACGGGTAACAAAAGTGAACTCGCAGTTGGGTATTGTACATTGTATGGAGATATGTCTGGAGGGTTTGCTGTTATTAAAGACGTACCAAAAACGAAAGTTTATGAGCTGGCAAATTTTATCAACAGCCAAGAAAAGATACTAATTCCACAAAGTATTATAGATCGAGCCCCTTCAGCCGAGCTAAGGGAAAACCAAAAAGATCAGGATTCTTTGCCAGATTACGACGTTTTGGATGATATTTTGGGGAGTTATATTGAAGATCATAAGTCTATTAAAACAATGTCCAAAAAGAATAAAGCCGACATTGTTAAGGATGTGGTAAGAAAGGTTGATTTAAACGAGTACAAGCGGCGACAGGCCCCTGTAGGCATTAAAATAACCCCTCGAGCCTTTGGCCGCGATTGGCGTTTACCGATTACTAATAACTACAAAGAGTTATAGTGGGGTAGAGAAGTTAGTCCTTTTTTGGGGATTTGGCTGGGTATAAGTTCGAAGAGTTGTATAACTAATAAGGCCAACGGCTTTCGATTTAGACGAAAAAATTTTAGGGTTGCAAAATTTGATATTTTATGTAAAATGGTTACGCATTTGAAAGTTCAAACAGCCGAATTGCATAATTTATATGCAGGGGAATTCAATTAATAAGTAGTATACCTGCTAATTGATTTTGCCTACCCTCCTTTTAGGATTTAAGTTTTGAGCCAAATCACGTCTTAACCCAACAATTGGGGAGAAAAATATGGATATCAATCACAAGATAGAGAGTTCGTTTATTAATTTGGAGAAGGGGAAAATTTATAAAACGATTATCAGTGACACTGAGAAAATCCTAATTGAAAAAGCGTTAAGAAAAACACACGGAAATCAAATTTTAGCAGCGAGAATCTTGGGATTAAATCGAAATACCATTCGATCCAAGATCAAGAAGCTTAGCATTGACATGGAGAGTTTTAAAGAATGAGTCACGCCTTTTATCCACCCAAACAAGGTCTTTATGACCCAAATTTTGAGCATGATAGTTGCGGTGTTGGATTTATTTGCAATATTAAAGGAAATAAATCCCATAGCATTGTAAGACATGGTCTTAAAATTTTAGAGAATTTAACGCATCGTGGTGCCTGTGGTTGCGATCCTGAAACAGGAGATGGCGCTGGAATCATTTTCCAGATGCCTGATAAATTTTTACGTAAAGAATGCGAGAAACTAAACATCGAATTACCTGCCGAGGGTGATTATGGGTGTGGTATCGTTTTTCTCCCACCTAATTTAGAAGAACGTAATCAGATTGAAGAATGGACAGAGATTCTTATTCATGAAGAAGGACAAAAGTTTTTAGGATGGAGAGAAGTTCCCCATGACAGCTCTAAAATTGGAGTGGTTGCAAGATCTGTCGAACCGGAGTTTAAGCAATTATTTATCGCCCGTGGAGCTGAGACATCTCAAGAAGAATTTGAACGTAAACTTTATGTCATTCGCAAACGTCTTTATAACGCCGTCCAAGCATCAACCCTAGCCCAAAGAAGTTATTATTATTTTTGTAGTTTATCAAGCCGAACCATTGTTTATAAGGGTCAACTTATGGCCGAACAATTGGATCGTTTTTTTACCGACCTATCAGACCATGATTTTGTTTCAGCCCTTTCCATGGTTCATTCCCGATATAGTACCAACACATTTCCTAGCTGGGCGCTTTCGCATCCTTATCGAATTATTGCGCATAATGGCGAGATTAATACGTTGCGAGGAAATATCAATTGGATGCATGCTCGTGAAATGCAGTTTGTCTCCGAAGCTTTTGGTGAAGACATTAAAAAGGTTTTGCCTATTGTTGTTCCTCATGGAAGTGACTCAGCAACGTTTGACAATGCCTTAGAGATGCTTGTTTTATCAGGCCGATCGTTACCGCATGCCATGATGATGATGGTTCCAGAGGCTTGGAGTGGTCATGAGAGTATGGATCAAGAGAAAAAAGATTTCTATGAATATCATTCCTGTTTGATGGAACCTTGGGATGGTCCAGCTTCAATTGGTTTTACAGATGGTCGATACATCGGTGCTGTTTTGGATCGTAATGGATTACGCCCATCACGTTACTGGGAAGTTAAAGATGATTTGGTTATTATGGCTTCAGAGGCGGGTGTTCTTCAAATTAAACCTGAAAATGTTGTCCGAAAAGGACGACTAGAACCAGGTAAGATGTTTTTAATTGATACGGTTGAAGGTCGTATTATTGACGATGCTGAATTAAAAAGTACGTACGCGAAACAACAGCCTTATGGACGTTGGTTAAAAGAACAGGTTGTTGATATCAAAGATTTATCGCAGCCAGGTAAGGTATTAGGCCTTAATGAAAAAACATTACTCGAGCGTCAGCGTGTGTTTGGCTACACTATTGAAGATATCAAATTGTTATTATCTCCTATGGCTCTTAACGGTATAGAAGCCACAGGTTCTATGGGTGATGATACGCCTCTCGCTGTTTTAAGTCGCCGTCCCCAATTACTCTACAATTATTTCAAACAACTTTTTGCGCAAGTTACAAATCCACCCATTGACCCGATTCGAGAAGAAGTCGTCATGGCGGAAGATGTTATGCTCGGTGCTGAAGGTAATCTGTTAGATGAAACGCCCGAACATTGTCAACGTTTAAGACTGTCCAAGCCGATTATTACGAATGAAGAATTGGAAAAAATTTGTCACGTCAATAAGGGACGTTTAAAATCAAAAAAATTATCGATGGTTTTTAAAGCCGAAGATTCCAATCAAGGGCTGGCCGCGGCTTTAGAGGATCTTTTTAAACAAGCAGATAAAGCGATTGAAGAGGGTTATTCTATTTTAATTTTGTCTGACAGAAAAGCCAATAAGGGTAATATCCCAATGCCTTCTTTGTTAGCCTGTGCTGGTTTGCATCATCATCTTATTTTACAGGGTAGCCGCATAAAGGTGAGTATTGTTCTGGAATCTGGAGAAGCGCGCGAGATGCATCATTTTGCTGTTTTAATTGGTTATGGAGCGAATGCGATTAATCCTTATTTAGCGTTTGAAACATTAGAAAGTGAAATTAACAAAGGTTCTATTGAAGGGTTGTCATTTGATGACGCTCAAAAGAATTATATTAAATCCACACGTAAGGGTTTGTTTAAAGTCATTTCTAAAATGGGGATATCAACCATTCAGTCTTATTGTGGTGCTCAAATTTTTGAAGCCATTGGATTGAATAAAAAGTTGATCAATAAATATTTTACAGCTACACCATCTCGTATTGGTGGTATTGGTGTTGAAGAGGTTGCTGAGGAGATGATACGTCGTCATCAGAATGCTTATCCAGAAGGGAATGCGTATGATGAGATGTTAGATCAGGGTGGGTCCTATGCCTGGAGAAAAGAAGGCGAGCATCATCAACTTAATCCGCAGACAATTGCTATGTTGCAGCATTCTGTTCGTTCGGGTGATTTTAAATTGTATAAAAAATATGCAGCTCTGGTTAATCAGCAACAAACAAATTTAGCAAACATTCGTGGTTTATTAAAGTTTAAAAAAGGAAAACCTATTCCTATTGAAGAGGTCGAACCTGCCTCAGAGATCGTTAAACGCTTTGCAACAGGGGCCATGAGTTATGGGTCAATTTCTAAAGAAGCACATGAGACACTTGCTATTGCAATGAATCGTTTGGGAGGTTTTTCAAATACAGGAGAAGGTGGTGAGGACTCAGATAGATTTAAGAAAGATCCTAATGGCGATTGGCGACGGAGTCGTATTAAGCAGGTCGCTCAAGGGCGTTTTGGTGTTACGATCGAATATTTAGTTAATGCCGATCAACATCAAATTAAAATGGCACAAGGCGCTAAGCCAGGTGAAGGGGGACAACTTCCCGGACATAAGGTGAGTCAAGAAATTGCAGATACACGTCACACGACACCCGGTGTAGGTCTTATTTCGCCACCACCGCATCACGATATTTATTCAATTGAAGATTTAGCGCAACTTATTCATGATCTGAAAAACGCAAATCGACGTGCAGATATAAGCGTCAAGCTTGTTTCAGAAATCGGTGTAGGAACGGTTGCCGCTGGTGTTTCTAAAGGAAAAGCAGATCACTTATTAATTAGTGGGTATGAAGGTGGGACAGGAGCTTCTCCGCAAACATCGATTAAGCATGCAGGTTTACCCATGGAATTAGGAATTGCTGAGACACAACAAGTTCTTGTAATGAATGATTTGCGTGGTCGTATTCGAGTTCAAACAGATGGTCAGCTAAAAACGGGACGGGATGTTTGTATTGCGACAATGTTGGGTGCTGATGAATTTGGTTTCTCAACGATAGCTCTTGTAACCATGGGCTGTATTTTACTTCGCAAGTGCCATTTAAATACATGCTCTGTTGGAATTGCAACACAAGATAAAAGTTTAAGAAAGAAATTTGAAGGACAAGCGGATTATGTGGTTAACTTTTTTACCTTTGTTGCCGAAGAAGTTCGTGAATATATGGCAGAATTAGGTTTTCGTAAATTTGAAGAGATGACTGGCCGTGTTGATATGTTAGAAACGCAAGAAGTTCTTAATCACTGGAAGGCAAAGGGGCTTGATTTAACGCGTATTTTACATAAACCCGATGTTCCTAAAGATGTTGCCATTCGTCATATGGGCTCGCAAGATCATGGTTTAGAAAATGCCTTAGATAATAAATTAATTGAAAGTTGTAAAGATGCGATTGCTAATAAAACTAAAATTAATTTTGTCAGCCAAATTATAAATATTAATCGTACGGTTGGAACGATGTTAAGTAGTGAAGTTGCTCGCAAATACGGTTTAGCAGGCTTGCCTGAAGATACTATCAATATTAAATTTCAAGGAACGGCAGGTCAAAGTTTCGGCGCATTTTTATCACGTGGAGTTACCTTTACTTTAGAAGGCGATGCCAATGATTACGTCGGTAAGGGCTTATCTGGTGGGAAATTAATTCTTTATCCGCAGGAAGGTTCTAGTTTTGTCCCTGAAGAAAATATTATCATTGGGAATGTTGTCTTGTATGGTGCTATTTGTGGTGAGGCCTACTTTAGAGGGATTGCAGGCGAAAGATTTTGTGTTCGTAATAGTGGGGCGCATACTGTTGTTGAAGGCATTGGTGATCATGGTTGTGAATATATGACGGGAGGGCGTGTTGTTATTTTGGGTGAGACAGGTCGAAATTTTGCAGCTGGTATGAGTGGCGGAATTGCTTACATTTGGGACAGGAATGGTGATTTTAAAGCGCATTGTAATATGGGTATGGTTGAGCTTTTTGATGTTGAGGCCGATAAGGACAAAGATGAGTTACGTCAATTAATAGAAAATCATTATAAGTACACGCAAAGCACGGTCGCTAAAGGCATATTAGATAATTGGAATACCGTTTTACCTCAATTTGTTAAGGTTTATCCAACGGATTATCGTCGTGTTGTTGAAGAGGCAGCTAAGCTTGAAGAACACGTAGAAGATGTGTCTTCTGAGGAATTGGTGCCGGACGCAAATTAGCCCGTCGTCTCTGGACGCCGAGGTTTGTTGTTACAATTAAGGCAAATAAGAGCCGCTTGTCATCCAGGACTTGATCCGGGATCTAAAATTTAGGAGCTAAACACGTGGGTGATGTTACTGGATTTATGAAGTTTCCGCGAGAAGATTTTGAGAAAGAAGCTGTAGACTCTCGCAAGAAACATTGGAAAGAATTTTATAAAGAGATGCCTGTCGATACGTTAAAGACACAAGGCGCTCGTTGTATGGACTGTGGTGTTCCTTTTTGTCAGGAAGGTTGTCCTATTGGAAATATTATTCCTGATTGGAACGATCTTATTTATCGTGATCGTTGGAAAGAAGCTATCGAGCGTCTTTCAAAAACAAATAACTTTCCTGAATTTACAGGACGTGTTTGTCCCGCTCCTTGTGAAAATTCATGCGTCTTGGCTATTAATAATCCTGCTGTGACGATAAAAAATATTGAAGTTTCTATTGTTGAAAAAGCTTACCAAGAAGGATGGCTTAAACCACAAGTACCTAAACATCGCACAGGAAAAAAAGTGGCCGTTATTGGTTCAGGACCGTCTGGGTTAGCCTGCGCAGATCAATTGAATAAAGAAGGTCACACTGTAATTGTTTATGAAAAGAATGAATATTTAGGTGGTTTGTTAACGCTAGGTATTCCGGATTTTAAAATGGAGAAGTGGGTTGTTGAGCGTCGGTTAAAGCGGATGGAAAAAGAAGGTATTAAATTTAAAACAAAGGTGTGTGTAGGTAAAGATATTTTGGCAAGAGAACTAAGAGATACTTATGATGCTGTTGTTTTATGTGGTGGCGCTGAACAGCCACGAGATTTACCGGTTGAGGGTCGAGAATTAGATGGCGTTCATTTTGCGATGGATTTTTTAACACAACAAAATCGAAGCAGTTTAGGACAGAAAATCGACGTTGCTAAGCGTATATCGGCTGAAGGAAAAAATGTTGTTGTCCTAGGGGGAGGAGATACAGGATCAGATTGTATTGGAACTTCGAACCGTCAAGGCGCTTTAAGTGTTAAAAATTTTGAATTGATGCCACAACCTCCAAAAGAGCGTGCCTTTGATAATCCTTGGCCGAATTGGGCTTTTGTGGAAAGATCGTCAACATCTCATGAAGAGGGAGTTGAGCGCGATTATGCAATCATGACTAAGAAACTTACGGGTGAAGATGGAAAGGTAAAAAAATTACATGGCATTCGATTAGAGTTTGGAGAAAAAGATCCTCAGACAGGAAGAAGACCTATGAAAGAAATTGCTGGGTCCGAATTTGAAATTGATGCTGATCTTGTTCTTTTGGCGATGGGGTTTCTTGGCCCAGTTAAAAATGGAATGCTTACGGATTTTGGTGTAGAGTTAGATGAACGCGGCAACGTAAAATCAGATGAAAATAAAATGACAAGTATTCCAGGTGTCTTTACAGCAGGAGATATGACACGTGGTCAGTCTTTAGTTGTTTGGGCCATTCAAGAAGGACGTGCTGCTGCACAAGGTGTTGGTCAATATCTTATATCAGCACAGGTGGATGTTTAGGCGGGCAATATAATTTTTAAGTAATGGTATTTTATTCTAGGGAGGAACGTTATGCATAAGAATTTTATTTTGGTATTAGTTTTATTTTTTATCGTGGGTTGTGGCTCTCAAGTTGCTGAAAAAAAATATGAAGGCGTTGAATCAGGAGAAGACTACATTGCTGAAGGAATGACGCAGCTGACGGGTACTAATCCAAATGTACAAGAAGCAATCAAAAAATTTGATATGGCTATAAAACAAGATCCAACAAATGTAAATAACTATATGGTGCTAGGTCAGGTTTACATGCGTTTACAAAATTATGATCGTGCCATTGATAGTCTATCTGCTGCCGTTCGCGTTGACCCAAGCAGTGGAGAAGCTTTTTATTTATTGTCTTTAAGTCAAAATCTTAAAGGTGACCGAGACGAAGCTGTAGGTTCTGCTAAAAAATCTGCTGAAATATTCATGCAAAAAAAAGATGCTGAAAAGCTTAAGCAGTCGTTAGCGTTGGTTAAAACTCTTACAGAAGAGATCGCTAAACCTGCCGATGTGAATTTAGAAACTTTTGATCTGCAATAGCCTTAATATATTTAAGCAGCATTAAAAATTTATCTCATGGAAAAAAGGAAGCGAATAAAGAATTTTTCTTTTGTTGTCCTCGCTTCCTTTTTATTCTATCTTTCCTTTCCAAATGTATTTACACCATACGGTTTTTCCTTCCTTGCGTGGTTATCCCTCATTCCTTTCTTACATGTTCTAGAGAAGTCTTCTCTTGTTAACAGATTTTTGTATTCCGTGTGTTTTGGATTAATAAGCTATGGTCTTTTAGTTCGGTGGGTTATTGATGTAAGTGGGGCCGGTTACATTTTATTTGTGAGTGTTTTGTGTGTACAATCCATTATATTTGGATGTTTATACCCTCGGCGCTGTGGACCCATTTTTTTGAAAGCATTATATCTCGGCTGTTTATGGGTTATGAGTGAATTCTTTCGAGAATTTCTAATGGGTGGTTTTACTTGGGGCTTCGGACTTTCTCAAAGTTTTCATCCCATGATCATACAATTTGCAGATATCACAGGGGTCAAGGGCTTGTCGTTTGCTTTGGTTTGTGTGAATGTTTGTTTATATGGTGCTATCAAACAAAAGGAACAAAGACGTTCATCTTTCCTTGGAGTCTTTCTCATCTTTTTAGGAATTTTTTCTTATTCACATGGTGTTTTTAATATTTCCGATCTTCAAAGTGAGGGGAGAAAATATTTACGAGTTTGCAGCATCCAACCTAATTTCTCACCAGAAAATAAACACAATCCAAATTTTTTTGATAAAAACTTAGACCAACAAATTAAACTTTCTTATGAATGTCTAGATCAAACACCCCTTGACCTTCTAATATGGCCGGAAACATCTTTAGTTGATGACATAATACAAGATGATATTACGTTTTACAAAATTGAAACAATGCTTCGATTAATAAAAACGCCTATGGTGTTAGGAACGGTCTTAGGAGAAGACGAACATTATTATAACAGTGCGTTATTTGTTGATGAAAGAGGTGATGTTAAAAAGAGGTATGATAAACAAAAATTAATTCCTTTTGCAGAATACAATCCGACAGCTATTTTTAAAAACATGTTATATAAGAAAGACTATGAATTCCAATCAGGATTAAAAGACGAAAGGACTCGTTTGGGTAATATTACATTTAACGTTGCCATATGCTCAGAAGATTTTTATCCTCGGCTGTGGAGGCGGATGTCTCAACCTCCTTTGGATCTAATGATTGTTTTATTAAATGATGGATGGTTTCAATCTGATGAAGGAATGTTTATGCATCTGCAAAGCTCTATATTGCAGGCGGTTACATTTAAGACCTCGGTCTTAAGAAGTTCGAATAATGGGGTAACAACATTTATTGATCCGTTTGGCGTTTTGTCAGCGTCATCAAAGAATGGGTTTGATGTTAATCAAGAGAAGGTCTTTTCTTATTTTGTTGAAACTAATAAATCAAATAGCTTTTATGCGCAATTTGGTGATATTTTTGCTATGTTTTGTTCTCTTTTTGTTATAATTATATTACTGATAGATTCCCGATGTCTCGGGAACGACAGGCATCTGCCATTCTTAACGTCACGAGAATGACAGGGATCTCTTATTCTTAGCGTTTCGAGAACGACAAACATTTGTCATTCCCGAGACATCGGGAATCTATTTGAGAAGGTACAAACCAAAACAAATTTTTCAATTATGAATCGATACATTTATTATCTCATGAGTTTCGTTGTGATCGCATCTCCATCTTCTGCCTTTGCCGGCGGGGCTGTTGCCCAAAGACAGCAGGCTATCGACAGGCAAAGACAAGTGGCGCAACAGCAAGTATTACAACAACAACAACAAATTTTTCAACAGCGTCAACAATCTATTCAACGACAAGTAGCGGTCCAACAGCAACAAGCTTACCAGCAAGTGGCAAGACAGAGAATGGCTCAGCAACAACAAGCCTACGCCCAGGCGTTACAACAACGGGCTGTTGCTCAACAACAAGGTTACGCACAAGCCGTTCAGAAGAAAGCCTATCAACAAGCGTTAACACAACAAGCGGTTCAACAGCAGGCCTACCAATCAGCCGCTCAGCAAAAAGCGTTGGCTCAACGACAACAAGCTGCGTATGCTGCACAAAAACAAGCTCAATTAGCTTCAATGAGACAACAACAAAATTCTGCTGCTAATAAGCGGGCACCGGCAAGATATTCTTCTCAAGAGGCCCCTGACGAAGTTGTTAGTTTGGAAAAAATATGGAAAGAGTTAGACTCTTCGAGTGAAGTCTGGGCGATGATGATGGATTTAGAACCGAAGGTTATGACTGTAGAAAGATACATGAATTATTTCAAACAGCAAGGTATTCACATTCGAAAATCCCCTCCGCACTATGTTCATTTAATTGATTCGATGACAAAAGATAATCCCAACCTTCTTCGCAATCCTTTTGAAGATTTGGTTAAATTAGCGGCTATTATAGAATATGATTTTGATAATGGGTTGGATAAAGAGCGTATGGCACGACAAATTTTGGGCGAAGTGGCTTATGAAAATAATCGTAAAAGGTTAGGGTTTTGAAAACGCCATATATCCTCGCCATAGATCAAGGCACGACAGGTTCTAGAGCTTTTATTTTTAATGCGCGTGGTCAAGTCGTTGCAAGTGCCTACAAAGAATTCCCTCAATACTTTCCTAAGCCCGGCTGGGTTGAACACGATGCTGATGAAATTTGGCGTTCATGCACCTCTGTCATCAAACAAGTAATCAAAAAAGCTAAAATCAATTCTTCAAAGATTGTATCCATTGGGATTACGAATCAACGAGAAACAACGTGTGTTTGGGATCGTAAAACATCAAAACCTGTGGCACGAGCAATTGTTTGGCAATGTCGACGGACAACTGAAATTTGTAAAAAGATGGCGCGACATACTAATACATTTCGTAAGAAAACAGGATTGGTTCTCGATCCCTATTTTTCTGGAACAAAAATTAAATGGTTGCTTGATCAAAAGAAAGGTCTTAAACAGCGGGCAAAAAATGGGAAAGTGTGTTTTGGAACCATGGACAGTTGGCTTATATGGAAGTTAACGCAAGGAACATCGCATGTTACAGATTATACAAATGCATCAAGAACTTTAGTTTTTAATATTCGTAGTAAGAAATGGGATGATCAGTTATTAAAAATTTTAGGTATTCCAAAATCAATTTTGCCAACAGCACAAAAATCTGGTTCTTTGTTCGGACATACAAAAGGAAGAGTTGCTGGTTTACCCGACGGAATTCCTATAACCGCTGTCCTAGGCGATCAACAAGCCGCTCTTTATGGGCAAGGGTGCTTTTCACCAGGAACTATGAAAAATACGTATGGGACAGGATGTTTTCTTGTTTTAAATACGGGTAAAAAATGTGTGCTTTCAAAGAAGGGATTGTTAACAACAATTGCTGCCGATGATAAAGGAAATCCTATTTACGCGTTAGAAGGATCTATATTTATTGCAGGCGCAGTTGTGCAGTGGTTACGAGATCAATTAGGTGTGATTAAAAATTCTACTCAAATAGAAAATGCGATACAAGGTGTTAAAGATACTCAAGGGGTTTATTTTGTTCCCGCTTTTGCCGGTTTAGGCGCTCCTTACTGGGATAGTGAGGCTAGAGGAATTATTACAGGCTTAACGCGCGGGGCAAACGATAAGCACATCATGCGAGCAGCTCTTGAATCCATTGCGTATCAAACAAAGGATGTTTTTGAATTGATGAAAAAAGAGGTGGGAGGAAATATACGCGAGTTAAAGGTTGATGGTGGCGCGTGTCAGAATAATTTTTTAATGCAGTTTCAGGCGGATATGTTAGGTGCTAAAGTCATTCGACCAAAGATGATTGATACAACTGTTCAAGGAGTTGCTTTTTTAGCAGGGGTGACCCAAGGAGTATGGAGGGGAAAAAAGGATTTAGAAAAATTGTTTAAAAAAGATCGATCGTTTACGCCAAAGAAGAATAAGGGTTTTCGTGAAGAAAAATATAAGGGTTGGTTACAGGCGGTAGAAAGGGTGAGAAGTTAGCTATTTATGCGGGATATATCGAAATTACAAAAAGGACGTTTTGATGTTCTTATAATTGGTGGTGGAATCAACGGGGCTGCTATTGCAAATATGGCAGCCGAGGCCGGTCTTCGGACGGCCCTAATCGAAAAAAATGATTTTGCCAGTGGCACTTCGAGTAAGTCCACAAAGTTGGTGCACGGTGGATTGCGTTATTTAGAAAATTTTGAATTTGATTTGGTTCGCGAGTCACTAAGAGAACGTTTTATTCAACTGATCAATGTTCCTCACCTTGTAAAACCTTTAGAATTTATCATTCCTGTTTATAAGACAAGCCCTCGCCCTTTTTGGATGATCAAGTTGGGAGTTAAATTGTATGATTTTTTAAGCGGTAAGTATTTAATCCACCCCCATCGTGTCCTTACAATCCAAGAAGTTGTAAAAGAGCTACCCGATATAAATCAAGAAGGCCTATTGGGCGGCGTTTCTTATTACGATGCTCAAATGGATGATGCGAGGTTATGTTTGGAAAATGTTTTATCAGCTCGAGAAAAAGGGGCGAATGTTTATAATTATCTGGAAGTCTTGCGTGTGAGCAAAGTAAATGGCAAAGCGCAAGGGATTGAGGTAAAAGACAAACTTACAAATACACGATTTGATATTAAGGCCGATCGTATTATCAGTTGTGTGGGACCCTGGACCAATCAGATGTTAAAAATTGAAAATCCACATGCTATGGCAAAAATTCGAACGACAAAGGGTGTTCACATTGTTTATCAAGGCGAGCTTTCATCAAAGGCGATGTTAGTTCAGGCAAAAAAAGATAAACGCATTTTTTTTATTATTCCTTGGAAAGGAAATTCGCTAATAGGAACAACCGATACTGATTTTTCAGGCAATCCAAATGATGTGAAGGTAGAAGATGAGGATATTGAATATCTTTTTAAAGAAGCATTGCGTATTTTTCCAAACAAAGATTTTCAACGCAAAAACATTATTTCATCTTTTGCTGGTTTAAGACCTTTGGTTCGTAAAGAAGGCTCTCCTTCCAAGGTGTCTCGTAATCATGTTCTTGAAGAGTCCTATTCGGGAATTATTTATGTGATGGGTGGTAAGTACACAACCTATCGAAAGATTGCCGAAGATGTTATGGTTTTAATGGGCAGGGAAAAGAATCGGGAAAGTTCTTTAAGTTATCCGTTAGTAGGCAGCGGTGTTGTTACGGATAAACCTGCAAGCATTGCAAAAGAATATAAAGTGGATGAAGCCTTGGTCTGTTATCTAATTAATATTTATGGTCGTTGTTTTGAGGACGTTTTAAAATTGACGAAAGAAGACGAATCTTTAAAAGATGTTATCTGCTCTTGTTCACCAGCCATTAAGGCACAAATAAAGTATGCCCAATCAGTTGAATTAGCCTGCAAAGAGGATGATGTTTATTGGCGACGACTAGATATGGGATATTTGCCGTGTCAATCTGGAAAGTGTCAGAACTTGATAAAGGAGATTTTAGAGGTCGAAAATGGGGTCTAATCCCTACTTTTTCTTGACAAAGACAAACAAAATGCTATAGTTATCCAGGCTGCAGGAGCTTTTTGCAGTCCTACCGTAATCACACCTTTATATATATATTAAACACATGCGTAAAGCCATTTTATATTTGGAAGACGGGACTTATTTTGTTGGCACATCCCTCTCTACCCAAGGGACAAGTGCGGGCGAAGTTGTCTTTAATACAGCCATGTCTGGTTATCAGGAAATCCTGACAGATCCTTCGTATGCTGGTCAGATAGTAACTATGACCTATCCGTTGATCGGTAATTATGGTGTTAATGAAGAGGATGTTGAATCAAACAATGTTCACGTAAAAGGATTTGTCGTTAAAGAGTTCTGTCGTCATCATTCCAATTTTCGCGCCACCCAAAGTCTTATTGATTATTTAGATGAACACAATATTATCGCCATTGAAGGCATCGATACGCGCGCCTTAACACGACAACTTCGTGTTAAAGGAGCTATGCGGGGATTGATTTCGACGGAGGAGTTTGATTTGGATAAATTGGCGGCCAAGATGAAGGACGTTCCTTCTATGGAAGGGGCTGATTGGGTTAAAGAGGTGACGACATCCAAGAAGTATATTTGGTCCAATGACGATGATGATTCCAAAAAGAAATACAAGGTTGCTGCTATAGATTGTGGGATTAAGTTTAATATTTTAAGAATTTTGACAAAGCTAGGTTGCGAGGTTCATGTCTTTCCTGCTCAAGCCAGTATTGATGAAATAATGTCTATTAAACCCGATGGCGTTTTTGTTTCAAATGGTCCAGGCGATCCTTCGGCTGTGACATACGCGGTGGATACTGTTCGCCAATGTTTCGGAAAGTTGCCTGTGTTTGGAATTTGTTTAGGTCATCAAATTGTTGGTCAGGCGCTTAATGGGAAAACATTTAAATTAAAATTTGGACATCATGGAGCTAATCATCCTGTACAAGATTTATTAGATAAACGTATTGGGATCACGTCACAGAATCACGGGTTTTGTGTGGACATTGAAAGTTTAAATAAGGACGAGGTTGAAATGATCGATATTAATTTAAATGACCAAACGCTTGAAGGCCTTCGTCATAAAAAGATGCCTATTCTTTCGTTTCAACATCATCCTGAGGCGGCACCTGGTCCTCACGATGCTATGTATTTGTTTGATTATTTTATTGAGATGATGGAGTCTGGTAGGTCGTAGGTTGTATGTAGTAGGTAGAAAAAACAAAAATAGAAAACATAAAACAGATTCCCCTGCTGTTTAAATTGATGAAAGGGGTAATCTTATGAGTTATAGAGGCTACAGAGATTTAAATGTGTATCAGTTATCTTATCAAGTTGCTATGAAAGTGTTTGAGGTTACGAAGGATTTTCCAAAAGAAGAGAAATGTTCACTTGTTGATCAAATAAGAAGATCTTCTAGAAGTATTCCAGCAAACCTTGCCGAGGCTTGGAGGAAAAGAGCTTATAAAAAGATGTTTATTAGCAAGGTTTTTGATTGTTGTGCGGAAGCTGGAGAAACGGAAGTTTGGTTGGATTTTGCCAAAGACTGTGGATATCTTTCAAAGGAAAACCACACTCAGCTTTTTACAGATTATCAAACAATAAACAAAATGTTAAACGGGATTATCAATAACGCAAACAAGTTTTGTTTAAATACATGATTTTGTTTTCTACTTACTACATACAACTTACTACATACTAATTATGCCAAAACGTACAGATATTAAAAAGATACTCCTTCTGGGATCCGGACCAATCGTCATCGGTCAGGCGTGTGAATTCGATTACTCAGGGACGCAAGCATGCAAGGCCCTTAGAGAAGAAGGCTATGAAATTGTTTTAGCCAATTCCAATCCAGCGACGATCATGACAGATCCAGAATTTGCCGACCATACCTATATCGAACCACTTACCCCAGAATATATTGCTGCTATCATTGAAAAAGAACGACCCTGTGCGGTTTTACCGACGTTGGGCGGTCAGACGGCTTTAAATTTAGCAATGAATTTATATGAAGATGGGACGTTGAAAAAATATAATGTTGAGATGTTGGGAGCCAATTATGATGTGATTAAAAAGGCTGAAGATCGTCATTGTTTCCGAGAGGCTATGTTAAAAATTGGTATGGATATTCCAAGAAGTGCTGTTGCCTATAATATGGAAGAAGCTAAAAAGGCTGCCAAAGAGATTGGTTTTCCCCTTATCATTCGACCAAGTTTTACACTCGGGGGAACGGGTGGCGGTTTTGCCAATGATATGGAAGAATTGGAACGCATTGCGGCCTTAGGAATCGAAAGTAGTCTTAACAATGAAATTCTTATCGAAGAATCCATTTTTGGTTGGAAAGAATACGAGCTTGAGGTTATGCGAGATCATAAAGATAATGTTGTTATTGTTTGTTCGATAGAAAACCTAGATCCTATGGGTGTTCATACAGGAGATAGTATTACCGTGGCACCTTCACAAACGTTAACGGATCGAGAATATCAAGTCATGCGTAACGCTTCTCTTGAAATTATTCGAGAGATTGGCGTTGAGACAGGAGGATCTAATATTCAGTTTGCGATTAATCCAGAGAATGGTCGGATGATTGTTATTGAAATGAATCCACGTGTCTCACGAAGCTCAGCTCTCGCTAGTAAAGCTACAGGTTTTCCTATTGCTAAGTTTGCAGCCATGTTGGCTGTTGGGTACACCTTGGATGAAATTCAAAATGATATTACTAAAGAAACACCGGCGTGCTTTGAGCCAGCCATTGATTATATCGTCGTTAAAGCTCCTCGGTTTACTTTTGAAAAGTTTCCAGAGGCCAAAGATATTTTAGGTGTTCAGATGAAATCTGTGGGAGAGACGATGGCGATTGGGCGAACGTTTAAAGAAGCATTGCAAAAAGCGTTGCGTGGTTTAGAAATAGGGCATGTTGGTTTTGATAACAAATGGAATTTTAGAGATCTCACCGATGAAAAGGTTAGATGGCGTTTGGAGGAGCCTAATGCCTCACGGATTTTTTATGTGAAGTATGCCCTTCAAAAGGGATGGTCTATCGAGAAGATTGCAGAGATTAGCCGGATTGATATTTGGTTTATTTTTCAAATGAAGCAAATTTTCGATTTAGAAAATGAAATTGTAGATACTTTTCGAAAAGAAAAGAATGTTCCTGATAATCTTCTGCGCAAAGCAAAGGAATACGGTTTTAGCGATGTTCAATTAGCTCAAATCATGGAAACGGATGAGCTGCAAGTTCGGAATCTAAGAAAGAGTAAGAATATCATTGCGACGTTTAAGCTAGTAGATACATGTGCTGCGGAATTTGAGGCGTATACACCTTACTTTTATTCAACCTATGAAGCAGAAGATGAGGCAAGAATTCAGATTGAGAAGTTAACATCACAATACAAACAGCCTAAAAAGAAAATTATGATTTTAGGTGGTGGGCCCAATCGTATTGGTCAGGGGATTGAGTTTGATTATTGTTGTGTACATGCTTCGTTTGCTTTAAAGGATATGGGTTTTGAAGCGATCATGGTTAACTCGAATCCGGAAACCGTATCGACGGATTATGATATTTCAGACAGATTGTACTTTGAACCATTGACATTTGAAGATGTTATGAATATTATTGATGTAGAACAACCTGATGGAGTCATTGTTCAGTTTGGAGGACAAACGCCACTTAATTTAGCAAGTCGACTACATGAAGCTGGAGTTCCTATCATTGGTACAAGCGTTCTATCCATCGAGTTAGCAGAAAATCGCCAAAAATTTTCAGAATTGATTAATAAGCTGGAATTAGTTCAACCAGCTAACGGATCAGCTGTTTCTATTGATGAGGTTGCTGGTATTGCTAATCAAGTAGGTTATCCTGTTTTAGTGCGTCCTTCCTATGTGCTTGGTGGCCGTGCGATGAAAATTGTGTATGACGAGAAGAAGTTGCTTTCTTTTATGGATGAGGTGAAAGAGGCCTCTCAGGGACATCCCATTTTAATTGATAAATTTATAGAAGATGCTATTGAGGTTGATGTTGATGCGATAAGTGATGGCGAGGAAACATTTGTTGCAGGTATCATGGAACACATTGAAAACGCTGGCATTCATTCGGGAGATTCGGCATGTACCATTCCCCCGCCAACGATAAGTGAAGATTTGATTGCAAAGATTAAAAAAGATACCTGTCGCATCGCTAAGGAATTAAAGGTTATTGGTTTGATAAATATTCAATTTGCCGTTAAGGGTAGACGTATTTTTGTGTTGGAAGTTAATCCTAGAGCCTCACGCACATCTCCTTTTGTAAGTAAGGCAACAGGTATTCCACTAGCTAAGATAGCGGCGCAAATTATGGCGGGAAAGAAATTAAGTGAATTTAGTTTGAGTTACGAGAAGATTCAAAATTTAAAACATGTCTCCGTCAAAGAATCCGTCCTACCTTTTTCACGTTTTTCAGGTGTTGATATTGTGTTAGGCCCTGAGATGAAATCTACCGGTGAGGTCATGGGAATTGGCAAGACGTACGGCGAGGCTTATGCTAAATCACAAATTTGTGCGAATTCGGCGTTACCTCAAAAGGGACAAGTTTTTGTTAGTGTTAAAGATGAAGATAAACGTGCTGTTGTTTTGATAGCAAAGAAGTTGATGGATTTAGGATTTAAGGTGGTTTCAACAAGAGGCACGGCAAAAGTTTTACGTTCAAGCGACGTTGATGTTACAGAAGTTGCTCGGTATGATCAAGGACAACAAATCAAAGAAAACTTAATGACACTATTAAAAAATAGCGAAATCGATCTTATTATTAATACACCTTCAGGGGAAAGTAGCCAGTATGATATGCGTTCCATTCGAGCGGCAGCCATTTTACACGCCATTCCTTGTATAACAACACTTCAGGGAGCTTGGGCTGCTGTGAATGGCATGGAGGCTATTCGTCAAGAAAAAATTACCGTTCAATCGCTACAAGAGTATTACAAACAAGGGGAAGGTTCGTCATGTGCGGTATAATCGGAATTTCTAATCATAAAGAGGCGGCAAAGGTTGTTTATTCTGGTTTGTATGCGTTGCAGCATAGAGGTGAGGAGGCTGCAGGTATTGCTTCTTATAATTTGGATGAAAAAGATATACACATTGTCAAAAGTCCCGGTCTTGTGTCAGATGCCTTTGATGATCGCTCCATTAGTGATTTAAAAGGGACAACGGCCATAGGACATTGTCGTTATTCAACGACAGGTTCCAGCAATTATAAAAACATACAGCCCTTTATGGTGACCCATAAAAATAGACCGATCGCTGTTGCGCATAACGGAAATTTAACAAATACAGAAGAACTTTATAGAAAGTTGGAAGAAGAAGGTTCTATTTTTCAAACCTCCATGGATTCTGAGGTTATTATTCATTTATTGGCAAAAACAAAACATGGTGATCTTAAGAAATGGTTTGTTAACGTGTTATCCCAATTAAAAGGTGCGTATTCACTGGTTTTTCTTGTCGAAGATAAAATCATAGGGGCACGTGATCCTCAAGGGTTTAGACCTCTTTGTTTAGGAAAAATTAATGAAAGTTTTATATTGGCTAGCGAAAGTTGTGCTCTTGATTTATTGGGGGCAAAATTTATTAGAGAAATTGAGCCGGGAGAAGTCGTTGTTATCAAAGGATCAACGATTGAATCTATCTTTTTGCCAGGGGCTAAGAAGGTTAAAAAGAGTCATTGTATTTTTGAAAACATCTATTTTGCACGACCAGATAGCGACATCTTTGATGATAATGTTTATTTTGTAAGAAAGAGACTAGGCGAACAGTTGGCTAAAGAACATCCTGTGGATGCTGATTTTGTTATGTCCATTCCGGATTCTGGTAATTATGCCGCGTTGGGTTACGCCAAGCAATTAAAATTACCATATGAGGTTGGCATCATTCGAAATCATTACATTGGTCGAACGTTTATTCAGCCAACACAATTTTTGAGAGATTTGCGTGTAAAGATTAAACTAAATCCTATTCGTGATGTGCTTAAAGATAAAAAGATTATTGTTGTTGAAGACTCCATTGTGAGAGGGACAACCTCTCGTTCACGTGTGATAGAGTTAAGAAAAGCGGGTGCAAAAGAAATTCATATGCGTATCAGTTGTCCACCGATAAAATTTCCATGCTTTTATGGAATCGACTTTCCTAGCAAAGATGAGTTGATTGGTTCAAAGAAATCAATAAAAGAGATTGCCGATTTTATTAAAGTAGATTCTCTTGAATATTTAAGCCAAGAGGGCATGGTTTCGGTGATGAAAAAAACAAAAGATTTTTGTCATGCATGTTTTACAGGGAAGTATCCAGTGGACGTACCAAGTAAAAAAGGTAAGTATATCTTAGAAAAGGGAAGGCAACGATAAATTATTATGTCTAAAATAATATTTGTCACAGGTGGTGTTGTATCGAGTTTAGGAAAAGGGATTGCAGCGGCTTCCATTGGAAAGTTGCTTGAGACAAGAGGACTCTCGACAACGATTATCAAGTGCGACCCTTATTTGAATGTGGACCCAGGAACCATGAATCCCTTTCAACATGGGGAGGTCTATGTTACGGATGATGGGGCAGAGACAGATTTGGACTTAGGTCATTATGAACGATTTACAAATGCGTTATTAACAAAAGATAGCAACATTACGACAGGAAAAATTTATTATTCTGTTATCACTAAAGAACGAAGAGGGGATTATTTAGGGAAAACGGTTCAAATTATCCCTCATATTACGGATGAAATTAAACGAAGAATTAGGAAGGTATCGAAAGAGCGTGATGTTGATGTGACGATTGTTGAAATTGGGGGGACAGTTGGTGATATAGAAAGTTTACCTTTTTTGGAAGCGATCAGACAATTGCGTTGGGAATTAGGGGAATCGTATGCCATTAATATTCATGTGACACTTCTACCTTATATAAAATCCGCGGGTGAACAAAAAACAAAGCCAACACAACACAGTGTAGGACGATTAAGAGAGATTGGTATAGCTCCCGATATTCTCCTTTGCCGAACAGAGAAACATATTACAAAAGAACAAAGAGATAAGATTTCGTTGTTTTGTAATTTGGACCGAGATTCAGTTGTTGAAGCAATAGATGTAAAACACATATACGAAGTCCCTTTAATGTTAAAAAAAGAAGGGCTTGATGATTTAATCGTTAAAAAATTAAATATTAAAAAAGGCGACAAAGATTTAACGGAATGGCGCAATCTTGTTGTTAAACGATTAAAAAGTCCCAAGCGAGAGATTGATGTGTGTGTTGTTGGTAAATACATTGCATTGCCAGATGCGTATAAATCTATTTATGAGGCGTTGGTTCATGGTGGGATTGCAAATAATGCGAGAGTTAATATTCTTAAAATTGATTCTGAAGATTTAGAAAAGGGAAAGCACGAATCTCGACTTAAAAAAGCTCATGGACTTCTCATTCCTGGAGGGTTTGGAGATCGAGGGATTGAAGGAAAAATTAAAGCGGTGCAATATGCACGTGAAAATAATATTCCTTATTTTGGAATTTGCTTAGGCATGCAGGTTGCGGCCATCGAATTTGCAAGGAATGTTTGTAAATTAAAAAAGGCGAACTCAACGGAATTTGACAAAAATAGTAAAAATCCTATTATTTGTCTTCTTGAAGAGCAAAAGACGATTAAAAATTTAGGTGCAACAATGCGACTAGGCTCGTATCCCTGTAAATTATCTAAAAAGACAAATAGTCATCGAGCATATAGCAAAGACAATATTTCTGAGAGACATCGGCATCGTTATGAATTTAACAATAAATATAAACCGTCTTTCGTTAAAAAAGGAATTGTTTTTTCCGGTGTTAATGCACAGCACGGTTTAGTTGAAATTATGGAATTAAAAAATCACCCTTGGTTTGTGGCTTGTCAATTTCATCCAGAATTTAAATCTAAGCCAGATAAGGCTCACCCCCTTTTTAAAGATTTTATTGGGGCTGCTCTTGAGCACAAGAAACAAGTTAGTTAACGCACTTCGCGCGGGTGGCGGAATTGGTAGACGCGCTACTTTGAGGGGGTAGTGGCCCAAAAGGCCGTGGTGGTTCAAGTCCACTTCCGCGCATTCTGCTACGCTCAAATGCTTTCGCGTTTGAGCTTCGCAGAAACGTGCTCTTTGCTCAAACCTTGCGTATTTGAGCGTAGCGAATGCTTCTTCGAAGTTCAAACACGAAAGTATTTGAACGTAGAAGAGCTCTTCCCTAAGTTTGTGTTTTAATTTTACAGTTGATTTAACGAAACAGGAGTTTTTCATGCCAGCATTAAAAGTAGCAGCCAGTATTCTTTCCTCAGATTTTACCCACCTTGGTGATGAAATCAAAAAATGTGAAGATGCGGGTGCAGATATGATTCATGTCGATGTGATGGATGGTCATTTTGTTCCTAATATTAGTATTGGTCATTGTATTTTAGAAGCCATCCGACCGATTACAAAACTTCCTATTGAAACGCATCTGATGATTGATAATCCAGGGATGTATGTCGAGGAGTTTTGTGATTTAGGCGCTGATATTGTCTCGATTCATGTTGAATGTTATGGACAGTTAAGAGCACAATGCGATGGGTTGGGTAAATATCCTAAAGAGATTGATGTTTTAGATGTTGAGCGTGCGCGTGGGGATGTTAAAAAGATACAAAACAAGGGCAAAAAAGCCTTTATGGTGATTAATCCAGGAACACCTTTGTGTTTGGGCGATTTAGAAAAGGATATTGATGGCGTTTTGATAATGTCAGTAAATCCTGGTTTTTCTCGACAGAAATTTAAGCCAGAGGTTTTGTCAAAAATTGAAGAATTAAGAAAGACTTTTGATAAAGATATCTCTATCGATGGTGGGGTAAGTGATAAAACGGCACCGGACTCCGTTAAAGCAGGGGCAAATATCTTAGCTACAGCTAGTTATTTTTTTGGATCTGAGAATCCGTCAGAAGCTGTCAGAATTTTAAAGGCATTAGGCTAAAGTTCGTGTGAGAAGTTAAACGATTGTAATATAATCGTTTAGGTGGTATATTTTAAGTACATGAATACTTTCCTTTCAAAAAAGACAAAACGGGGCCAAGCAGCGATTGAATATATGTTGTTACTTGGTGTTGTTGTGGCTATTGTTTTGGTTGGATTTAGACTTTATTTGCCCAGGGCAAAAAATTCAGCAGGTCGATTTTATAATAAGTCTGTTGTAGGAATTATGGGAAACGCTTCTCGGTGTGGAGATGGGTATTGTGATCCAAACTTTGAAGATTTCGAAAGATGTTGTGCAGATTGTTCTGGATGTGGTTTTTTTATTCCTCCTTCTTAATACGTGTTGAGCCCGTTCTTTTATCTCTTACAAAAACACTTTTCTCAAAACTTTTAGCATATTTTTTAAGTTCAGCGCCAATTTCCCCTATTTGGGCAACATGGGTGATTGCCTGCGTCCTGTTACTAACAATGCCTATTGAAACGCCCAATAGTCCAAAGGTTTGTTTATTTCCCTGGCGATCGACCCCTGTGATCTGTCCAGCTTCATAATCTTCTTTGGTATAGAAGGAGGGAACTTTTTCATCAAACTCGGTAACAATTTTTTCTGAAATATCATCAATGATAGTATCATCTGAGATAAAAACAAAGTCGTCACCTCCAATGTGTCCAATAAAAGCTTCTTTGCCACCAATATCTCTTACATGTTTGATGAGAATACGCGCAAGTTCTTTAATAACATCATCACCTTTATCAAATCCATATTTGTCATTATAAACTTTAAATTTATCAAGATCAGCGTAACCCACGGCAAATGTTTTGCCGCCGTCGATACTTTCTTGTAATTCTTCATTGATGGAAGTGTTGCCTGGAAGATGTGTTAGGGGGCTGGCATCAAGGCTACGACTGGTTCTGTTTAAGATCATGCGTATACGAGCTAACAATTCATCGGGGGCAAACGGTTTAACCATATAGTCATCGACACCGGCCTCGATTCCACTAATACGATCTTGAACCTCACCCTTTCCCGTCAACATAATAAGAGGGATGTGTCTTAATAAGATATCTTTTTTAAGCGCCTTGCAAAATTCTCGACCATTCATTACAGGCATCATGTAGTCGCAAATGATAAGGTCAGGAAGTTTTTGATGTACGAGCGTCAACCCTGCTTGTCCGTTGTTAGCTTGAAAAACATCATATTGCTCTGATAGAGTTAGTTCTAAAACATCCAGAATATCTGGATCATCATCTATAGTGATAATTTTTTCTTTTTTCATGATACAACTTTCCTTTTTAAGCCTCTAATAGATAAACCTTTAAGTTTCTAAAGATTCTTTTTTAATAACGTCTTCTTTTTTTGTGGGTAATGTAAAATGGAAATTCGTTCCTTCGGTGACAATGCTTGTAACCCAAAGTTGACCATTGTGTGCTTCTACAATTTTTTTAGCAAGGGGAAGTCCCAGACCTGTTCCTTTTACATTTAGATTAATTTCATTTTCTACGCGGTAGAATTCATCAAATAATTTTAGAATGTCTTCTTCTTTAATACCGATTCCTGTATCAGAAACAGTAATAGTAACTTTCTCGGCGTCCAATTCAGCTTTAATTTGTATTGTACCATCAATAGGCGTAAATTTTACAGCATTTCCAACGAGGTTAATAAAGACACGCTCAATTTGGCTGCTGTCTAAGAACATTTCTGGGATATTTGCTGCTAGTTCTGTTTTCCAGGTAATATTTTTTTCCTTCATTTGAGGAGTAAGAAGATCATTGATATTCTCGATCATGGCGAGAAGATTACATTTACCATAATTCATCTCAGCGCGCCCTGATTCAATACGTGAGATGTCTAATAGATCATTAATGAGTTTGACCAGATTGTCAGAATGTGTGTTGATTTTTTCAAGACGTGCTTTAACCTCATCAGGGATGGCTCCCAGTTTCCCGGTCATCAATATCGCCGCATAACCTTTAATAGAGGTAAGGGGTGTGCGTAGTTCGTGAGAGACGGCGGAGATAAATTCCGTTTTGGTCTTACTTATTTTTTGAACCTCTTCAAGGGCTGTTGCCAACTGTTTTGTTCGATCTTGGATTTTCGTTTCTAGTTGCTGGCTTGAGGTAAAAACCTGCTCAAAAAGCCTAGCATTTTCTAGGGATTGTCCAATTTGGTTAGCTAAAATAGAGATTAATTCTTCATCACCTTCAGTGATGGATAAGGCATTAGATCTGTTTCCAACAAACATCATACCAATAATTCCGTTTTGCGTTAATACAGGGGAGATGACAAAATGCTCAACATTAAATAAACCGACAATAAGTTCTTTTCTTTGGGCGGGGGAGGTGACAGACGAAAAAGTATGTCCTTCACCTAAGGCTGCAATAAGGCTTGAGTCTTTTTCTAAATTTGAAACAATGAAACGTAGTTCGTCTTGAGAAAAACCATCTTCACTTCGAACACGGATTCTTTTTTCTTTGTCATAGATGAGAATTAAGTTTTTCTCAAATCCTAAATCTGATTTTAGAGCAATGTCAAGGCGGTGAAAAATTTCATCCTCATCAAGGGTGGTACTAATAAGTCTCGAAATTTTTTGTAAAGATTCTAAGCCGCCAATCCGTTTATCTAATTCCTCTTGAGCTCTGTTTAATTCAAGGTCTGTTTTGACAATAAGCTTGGCTTGTTCATCTAAATCGTTAAAGGATGTTTTTAGTTTGTTTAAGGTTCCGGTGAGGATAGATATGGTGTCACTCTTTTTTATGAGGAGTAATGCGAATACGACAATGATCACAAAAAGAAGGACAAACGACAATAGTATAAATAATGTATTATCCACCTAAGCTATTCCTAAAACAATAATGCTTTCGTTTAACAAATGAGGATGTTTAAATTTTTCAATGGTTTGAAACGGACTGATTTCACCATTAGAATACATGCCAAAAATAGGCACACTGTGACCAAAAATTTCTTTGATTTGGTTTATTTCAGCAAAGGCCGAGCGCCCTAATAGTTTTAATCGAGCCATAGATTCGATAATAAGTATAAGCTTGGGTTGTTTACCAAGTAATGCGTTTTGGGCCTCTTGGGCGGCTTCTACAGCTGCCTGTTTACATGAATCTTTATTCCCGATCATAATATGCACCTCAGAACCGCGAGGAACATCCCCCTGACATACGATACTTCCATCAGGTAATATGTCAATGGCATTTTTTAATAAATATTCCTTTGTCCCCTCCACATGGATCCCTAAAGGGTAAAGGATGGCTAAGGCTCCACGTTTGTTGTGTTGAAGCTCTTTGGCATCTTGTCCAAGGTAGGATTCGTAAAGGTTGATAGCCTTCTGCCCATCAATGCGTTTTATGATATTGCCTTCCGATTCATCAATGATGCGGGGTTTCCCAAGTGGGCGCCAACCATGGCGTGTTCCAACGCCAACGTGACAATTTCCACCTATTAAAGTTCCAACGGCCGAATCATTTAAAGATTTATCTTCAAAACATTGGAAGGAATTTTCGAAAAGGAAATCATCGCTGCTACCGGCACCAACGATGGGAAAAACGTTTCCAAAGATATCTTGAAGACCTTTAAGAAAGGAGGAATTGTTTTTTAACTCGCCATCAATAAAAAATAAAAATGTCCCGCGGTTATGTTGGCCAAAGTCTGATAGGCTTTTTTTGGCCAAAAAGCTTGCGGCTTGATGTGGGTCTTGAGAGGCGATATCATTGACTGAACCTGTCCCAAAAAATATGTCATCAGAGCTAACGGTTAATACCCCAATTCCATGAGCTTGAATAGAATCTGAAAGGATGACACCGGCTGTTGAGCAACCAATCAGTTTAGTGTTATTTAGGACTTTGCGGATGACAGGTAGGGATTGTTGAGAAGGGTAGTGAACGGTGCTAAAAACAAGGGTAAAGTCAATTTTATCGGTACCTAGGTTTGATTTTGAAAGAAAAGCGGCGCTTTGTGCAGCTAACTCGACATCCCTATCTTGACTAAACCCAATTCCTATATTGGTGGGCAAAATGAATCTCCTCTTTTTATTGCCAAACTCTTAATAAAGTATAACACCATAAATTTTACTGTGAATATATTTTGTGTACTTTTAAGGATTATAAAAGAGTTTAGAAGATATCTCCCACCAAGGAGGCTTTGATGTATTTATCACGTTTTTCAGCCGATATATAGGTGCGATAAAAGTTTGTATTATCAGGGGTGCCATTTCGATAAATAGCGGTTTGATAGAGTCCCTTTGGAAGTGTTAAAGGGTAGTCAAAAGTAAAGGTGATAGGTGATCCATTTGGGTCCGTTGTGAAATTTTTGGATGTGATAGGTTTTGATATGTAGTTTGAGGTATGGGGAAGCCAGATGTTTTGCTTGATGTCAAATTTATACAAATAAGCAGTAAGAGAATCGTTTGGTTTTCCTATTTTATACATTTGAAATGTAAGGCCTTCTACGTATTTTTCTTTTTCAATTTTTTCGATGCGACCCTTAAATTTATAAACAGTATTGTGTGTGCCAATGTTCCGAACCCCTTGTAAGACCATTGTTTTTAAGGCTGTTGAAGGGCTTTTCAGTTTATTTTCTTTTGAAAGTTTGTTGAGATCGAGTAACCAGGCGTAGCCTTTTTTAAAATCAGTTTTAGAGAAATGATGGAGCATTAGGTCCCGATAGGAAAGAGTCTCTTCTTCGTGCAACCAATAACGGCTTGAAGCAATGGTTTTAAATCGTTTGGTTGCATATTTGGCCAGGGACTGTTTTTCTATGAGGTCATTGAGATACAGGTCTTCATCAAAATCAACGTAAGGTCCAAGCATGGCCAAATAAAGCGAGGATCCTATGACGGGAGCAACAAGATAATGTCCCGCATTCATTTGATAGATATTATCAAGATGAAAGAAGTTAACATTTTCATATATTTTGGGATTAAGTTGTTCGATTAAGTTAAATGTAAGAAAATTTGAAGTGTTGGTGTAGATAGTTTTCGTTTTCAAACGATGGATTTCATTTGATATAAATGTTGTCGCCATTCGTGAAGGAAAAATATCAGAGATAAAAATATAACCATTTGTGATGATTTGAATAATCAAAAGAAAAATGATCGTTCGTGATTTCGAATTTTTTTTAAATATAAATAGATTTTGAGATAACCAGAGATTGGGTACTTGAGATAAGAAATATCCTATTAATAAGATAATTCCAACAAAGGCAGGAAAGTAATTACGACCATATTGTGCGACACCTTTCAGTTCAGCAAGCATAACGGCAGAGAGGCTTAAGATAATCATAAGTAGGGGGACAACGTTACGCATGTCTTTCGGTTGTTTTTTAAATAAAGTTTTAATCGATAAATAAGCAATGCTAAAAAGAAAAGTTGGAAATAGGACGGGCATAATAAGATTGAAGTACTTAAAAACCCAAAGAATGCCGCCTCTTATAGGTAATGAGGGATCCTCAATCCATTGTTGGAAAATCGATTGATTATAGTAGAAATGGGAAAAGCGAGAGCCGATGCTTAGGTGTTCCAGAAAAGAATTTAGGTTCCCAGTAATATTTGGATAATTGAAATAAACGAGGGGGAGGAGGCCTCCTAATATTAAAAGAGGGGGGCAGGCTATAATTTTAGATGATGATTTTTTTGTTGATAAAAATATGATAGTCGCAAAAAGGTAAGGAAAATAGATAATGGCGTTTGGAGAACTAAAAATAGAAAGACTAAAAAGGAGCCCAGAAAGTATGTAATTAAAATTTGAAGAAAAAGAATGGGGTGATTTAAGTAGAATGAATATTGCAAATAAAAAATAAAAAAGTCCAATCGTCTGATGAGCAACAAATAAGACGTACATGTAAGGCCAAAAGCTAGAGATAAAAAGAAGGTAACAAATAAGAGCGACATTTTTCTGCCAAAATTGCTTGGCTATAAAAAAGATAAGTAAAGAAGATAGACAGAAATAGAAAATGCACGTAAGAATTAAAGGGCGTAATGATGTTGTGTCAGATAAAAGTTTTTGAAATAGAGAGAAGTTAACGATTGAAAATTCTTTACCGTGCAACCAGCGTTCGTTAAGTTTATCAACATCTTTATGTATTTCTGAAATGTAGTTAAGAGACGGGAGTTGTTTCGCCGCGCTCCAATATAAATTTTTAGCATCCGACGGGATAAAGTTTATGTTCCAGGTTGATGCGCTTAGGCTGACACCAATGAAAAAAGTCAGTAATATGACAATTCTGGTTTGTACAGAAATTTTCATTTTGGCATTTGAAGCTCGACCCAAATAGGGAGGTGGTCACTTGCTGTACGATCATTAATCTTGCCGGAATTTATGATGGAGAGTCCCTTTGTTAAGATGTGATCGAGAGACGTTTTTTTGTTTAATAGAAACCAATGTTTAAACGTCCATCCTATTTTTTCAGTGGCCACAAGAAAATCCTCTTGAAGAAAAGGATCAACAACAGCTACCCGTTGGGCCTTTGTAAAGGTGTTAAAATCACCTGCGACAATACAATGGCGAATGTGTTTTGGAATAGACTCTACGAGTTTTATCATTTGGTTTTGTCGACTATTTGGTCCAAGAAAGACATCCATATGTACGGAGTAAACACGAATGAGTTTGTCGTTAATTTTTAACGTTGCCTCTACGGCAATACGCTGCAGAGCTTTGGTTCGTATTTGAGGAAGTATAAATTTTTTATCATCAATGACAGGCCACTTAGAAAAGATTGCATTTCCAAAATCATTTTTTATTTTAGGATGAACACTTGCTGGATAATATACGTAATTGTATCGCAGTGTGTTGGCTATTTCTTGCACCCCCTCTAACGTCATTTCTTGTAGGCAAATTATGTCAGCGCGATGAAGTTTTTCATGTTTGCGGAGGATTCGTATGGCATGAGGAATTTTTTGAGAAAATTTTATATTATAAGAAACAACGCGGATGGTTTTTCTCGATAATAACGATAAGTCCGAGAGATCAAACCCAACATATCTTGGTTTGTGTGGGTCGGTATAATTGCTTTTTGCGCGCTTTAGGGAAATTTTTTTCATCAATAGAGAGTAGATAAAATGGTTACGACACCAAAAATAAGCATAAAAATTCCAAAGTCAATTCTTTGCGCCATTTTTAATAGAAGATGAATGGTTGCTAAACCAAATATAAACGAAAAAATTAAACCGACAAGAGAAAGGAAGGAAAAATGTAATTCTGTTAGATTAAGGATAATATTTCCTCCCAAGACAATGGGAAGACTCATTAAGAAACTTAGTTTTAAGGCGTAGAATTTATCAAAACGACGAAGAAGAAGCGCGGATACGGTAAGGCCGGAACGAGAGAACCCAGGCAAAGCGGCAAAACCTTGAACAATACCGAGAATGATACCATCAAGAATGGTTAAATCTGAGAGATGTTTTTGGCTGCCGCCCTTTTTTTGTTTGCGTGAAGTTTGTATTTCCAAAAAGCCTGTTCCCAGAAGTAGAACACCAACAAGTAATGTGATCACTTTTCCTGTATGGTCCGAAAAATTTGTGATATGGTTGACAATTTTTAATAATGTTAATCCAAATACACCACTGATAAGCGTAGAAACAACAAGAAAAGAGATTAGTTTTTTATTTTCTAGAGATTGCGTTTTATATTTGAATAAGGCCTTTGAAAGTTTTAGAACATCTTTTCGAAAATAAATGAGGGCTGCAAAAAAAGTTCCTAGATGCAGAAATAAAGCCTTTTTTACCATCGTTTGCAAGTTTTCTTCAGATCCAAAAAGGTTAGCCTTTATTAAAATAATGGTTCCCTCAGAACTGATTGGCAACCATTCTGCTATTCCTTGTACGATTCCTAAAACAATTTCTTCTAACATGCTTAATTACGCCTTAATACTTATATTTCTATTAATTTATAAATTTATAGTAACAGAGACCATGGCTCTTGTCTGCTAGAATTCTTAGATTGTTTACTGCTGGCAAGATTTTCGATCGCTGATCTCATCCTGAGCGCTGATTCGTACTCATCTGCAAGATTTCTGTTTTGGCTTGTTTCCCAAATGCGTTTACGTTAGAATGTGTCGGAACTTAAGAGAGAAAGTTTAGAAGTTTTCAAACAATGTTATCCATAAAGGATCCCTTATGAAAAAAATATCATTGTTCTTATGTCTTTTATTAGTTGGTTGTGTCAGTGTTGATAATCCTAACGGATCGTTAATGACCAGCGAGCCAATTAAAAAACGCGATTTGACAAATATTAATTTAGTTTATGATGGAATGACTTATCAAGAGGTTTTAGGTGTGATGGGTCGAGAGCTAACGGTTGGTTATAAAAAGAATGATGCGAATGTTGAAATATTTGATGCACAAACCATGACAAATCCTCATCGAGAAGAAGAATTAGTCGTCAACGGTTTGACTTACAAAATTTTGTTCTATTTTACTCATGTTAATAAGCCCGACGGTATGGTTGCAGAAGATGAATTGACGCCATTGGTTTTTGAGGACGAAAAACTTATTGGTAAAGGCTCTGATTTTTTGCATAAGCTAAGAAATCAGGGAGTCACAGAATAGAGGTTATCTAAAACAACTTTTAGGTCGTTGAGATTGTTATGGTTAAAAAGACGTGTTGCCTTAAACCTCTTGTTTCTTTTGAAGATATTAAATTTCCTATTTGTTGGAAGGATCAGTTTTCTCGAGAAGCTCCTCTTGTTGTAGAGATTGGTTTTGGAATGGGAGAAGTTCTTCTGCGCAACGCTCAATCTTTTCCAGAAAACAATTATATTGGTATTGAACAACACTGGGAAAGAATTTATAAAACACTACAGAGTGTAACGCGTGTAAACGATTCGCTTAAAGCTCGCGTTTTAGTCGAGAACATTAAGATTTTAAAGATCGATGCGCGATTTGCTTTAGAAGCTTTTTTTAATGAAAGATCTATTTCATCGATTTACTGTTTGTTCCCATGTCCATGGCCGAAAAAAGGGCACATTAAACATCGGTTGTTTTCTAGTGCGTTTTTAAAATTGTTAAATAGTCGGCTAGTAGATAAGGGGGATGTTCGCATTGTTACAGATTTTTACCCTTATTTAGAGTGGGTTGGTGAACAGATTGAGGATACAGGTTTTAAGCTGGATCATCGTCCCATAAAGCCACAATTCCAAACTAAGTTTGAAAAAAAATGGGTTGCTGAAGGACAGGAAGAGTTTTTTGAGTATCATTTACAAAAAGTTAAACATCAATCACAACCTGTTCCTCAAGTAGAAGAGATGAAGATTTATAAAATAAATTCGTTTGATTTTAAAAAATTTGACTTTGTCGACGTAAAATCAGAAGTATCTGTGATTTTAAAAGAAAAAGTGTATGACGAATTACAGAAAAAAGCAATGTTGAGGTTGATCGTTTCTGAGAAAAATTTGACACAGCCCCTTTGGGTTAACATTATTAAAAAAGATGACTGCTGGAGTATTAAAAAGGGAGAGGGACAGATATTTTTTCCAACTCCTGGAATTGCTAAAGCCATCGAACTAATTTATTTAGCAGCAAAAAATACAACCGTATAGATGTTATATGATTACTAAAAAACTTTATAGACGAATAGCTTTAATTCTTAGTTTTACCGTACTGATGAATTTTCTTCTTCCCTTTAACGGTATGGCAGATAGTCGGGTTGGTTGTAAAACAGTAATTTTTTCAGACAGTACCAAAGTTAAAAGATTGTTTGGCAAAGGTGTGCATAATAGGGTGTTGCCGGCCAGTACTACAAAAGTCATGACAGCTCTTTTAGTTTTAGAGCATCTCCCTTTAGATAAATATATTACCGTGACTTCAAGAGCTACAAAAGTCCAGCCTACGAAGTTGTATCTAAAGCCGGGGGAGAAGTACAGAGTAAGAGATTTATTGTTTGCTATTCTTTTAAAATCGGCCAACGATGCCAGTATTGTTTTAGCTGAGGCCGTTTCGGGTTCTGAACAAAAATTTGTGGCTTTAATGAATAAAAAAGCTAAGCAAATTGGTGCGAAACATACTAAGTTTGCCAACTCAAATGGTCTTCCTTCTCGAGCTAAACAATACACAACTGCCTATGATATGTATTTGATTTTTAGAAAAGCGCTTAAGCATAAATTTTTTCGAGATACGATAAAGCTTAGATATAAAAAGATTTATAGTCGTAGCGGGCGTGAAATTGCTCTTAAGTCTCATAATAAAATTTTGTTTAAAGACTGGAGGCGAAAAATATACGGTAAAACCGGCTATACGCGCGCTGCTCAGGCGTGTTTTGTTGGAACAATGCAGAAAGGGGATAGCACTCTTATAATTGCTGTATTTGGTTGTAGTAAGAGATGGGAAACGATAAAACATGTTGTTTCCAAATATGGCGGTATTCGTCTTTAGTTGATGACGCCATAAGTTGTTGTTTGTTAATGGTTTATGTAAAAAATAGACCTTAAGTTTTTTAAGCGCCTTCCTTGGAAACTCGTTGCAATTTAAATCCATTCATAGTACAATACACCTTTTGATTTAGGGAAAATGCTTAAGTAGTTGTAATTATCTTATTAATATTATTATACTTGCAACATTTATAAGAAAGGACACGATTATGGGACAAAAAACATTTACCTTTGTTTTGGTTGTTGTTGTTGGCGTTTTGTTGGGAGTGGCTGCCGTTAAACAGCAAACAGATTCTCCTCTTTTAAGAGAGATTGTGAGTTCTCAAACTACGATTATTAATAATCAAAGTAAGTTTGAATCAAAGCTAAACGCACCCTCAACAAATCTTGCCCAGGGTGGTCCTTTAATGAATCAAATTACTCTTCGGCTTCAAGCTTTAGAAGGTCGTGTGACAAGTTTGGAAGGTCAGTTACAGTTGGCCAAAACGGCTTTACAACAAGCACGACAACAAGCTCCAGCCCCTGTCAGGCAAGCTCCTCCGCCGGAAGATTTAAGTAAAGTTTATACTATTGATGTCGCGCACTCTCCTGTTATTGGAAATAAAGATGCTCCTGTAACGATTGTCGAGTTTGTTGATTTTCAATGCCCCTTTTGTGCACGTTTTCATCCACCTGTTGCTGAAGTTTTAAAAGCTTATCCTGATAAAGTTAAATATATGGTTAAAAATTTTCCATTATCATTTCATCCAAAAGCTAAACCAGCGTCTAAAGCAGCCTTTGCTGCTGCAGAACAAGGTAAATATCAAGAAATGGTTGATGAGTTGTTGGAAAATGGAAATCAACTTTCCGATGAGAAATTTCAGGAAATTGCTAAAAACATCGGTTTAAATGTTAAAAAGTTTATGAAAGATTATACAGAGAAGGATGCGGAATATGAGAAGCGTATTCTAGCTGATATTGCTCTGGGAGGCAAAGTGGGTGTGCGTGGAACACCTTCGTTTTATATAAATGGAAGAAAGACAAGCGCACGAGATTTTCCTAGTTGGAAAAAAGAAGTTGATGCGATTTTAAATCAAAAATAAAGACGTTAATAAACATTAGTGTAGGGGACGCGAAAAGGTATGCGTCCCCTACCTTATTATTGAGGGAGGTTGTTATGGTACGTGTAGGTGGTTTAACAAAAAAGTTTTACACGGAAACCAGAGGTATTAAGGTTTCTGGAGGACAAAAGGTTACATCGGGTCACATATTGACACGTGAAGGTCACAAATGGCAAGCGGGTGAAAATGTAAATGGAAAGACTCATTTAACGGCTGCTTGTGATGGCGAGGTATTTTTTACGAAAAAGAAAAATCGATATCGTAAGGTTGTGACGTTTATCAATATAAAGCTGATTGAAGAAAAGAAATAAGATTATAGGCCTGTAATTTCCGTCCCTTATGCCATTCCCGCGAAAGCGGGAATCTTATGGGGTAAACTCCAGCGGGAATCGATGCAGCGCATATTATTATTACGTGGTTCCCGTTTTCGCGGGAATGACAATTTTAAAAGGTTGCATTCATGTGCGGAATCATTGGATATGTCGGAGAAAATCAAGCTGTTCCTGTGTTACTCGGTGGATTAAAAAAGTTGGAATATCGTGGATACGATTCCAGTGGCATAGGAGTTCTTCATCCAGAGAAAGCACAGATTGTTCTACGTAAATCAGATGGAAAAATCAAAAATCTTGAAAAGCTTATTGCCAAACAACCCTTCCCCAAAAGCACAATAGGCATTTCCCACACCCGATGGGCTACCCATGGAGCCCCCAATAAAGTTAATGCTCATCCCCACGCTGATGGATCTGGTCATATCTTAATTGTTCATAATGGAATTATTGAAAATTATGAATTGTTAAAAAAGGATCTGAAAAAAAGGGGACACACCTTTAAATCAGATACAGATTCAGAAGTTATCGCACATCTTATTGAAAGTTATTATAAGGGGGACTTGTTTGCTGCTGTAAAGAAAGCAATCAAAAAACTAAATGGTGCTTACGCTTTAGGTGTTATTTCTTCTTATCATCCCGATTTGCTTATTGCAGCCCGCATTGGTTCGCCTCTCATTATTGGTTGTGGAAAAAATGAAAATTTTATAGCCTCTGATGCCCCTGCCATCTTAGATTGTACACGACGAGTGATTTATTTAAAAGATGGTCATATGGCTACTTTAAGTAAAAGTCAAATTAAGGTTTTTGATTTTAATGGAAAAGTTGTAAAGCCAAAAATTGATCGGATTACTTATAGTTTGGATGCCGTGGCCAAACAAGGGTTTGATCATTTTATGATGAAGGAAATGCATGAGCAGCCCGACGTTCTTAAAAAGATGCTTGCAAGTTGTATTAAGGGAAAACAAGTTGTTTTAGATGGGTGGAATTTAAGCGAGCAGCAAATTAAAAACATTTCTAATATTACCATCGTTGCTTGTGGAACGGCTTATCATGCGGGAATGGTTGGGCGCTATATTATCGAGGCCCTTGCTGGTATTTCTGTAAATGTAGATGTTTCCAGTGAATTTCGTTATCGTAATCCTATTCTGTCAAAAAAATCTATTGTTATAGCGATTAGTCAGTCAGGGGAAACAGCTGATACGTTAGCTGCTGTGCGTGAAGCAAAACAGAAAGGGGCTAAGATTGTTTCTATCTGTAATGTGTTAGGGTCTTCGTTAGCACGCGAATCTGACGCTGTTTTATATACACATGCGGGACCAGAGATTGGGGTCGCCTCAACAAAGGCGTATACAGCTCAGTTAGGGATGTTGTATCTGTTGGCTATCAAATTGGCGATGGTTAAAAAATATATTTCTACTAGCGAAATCAACACATTAATTACGCAACTTAAGAAAGTGCCATCCTTATATACAAAAATACTTAAAACAAAAACTTCGATTGCTAAAATCGCTAGAACGAATTCCCATTTTGGTTGTTTTCTCTTTTTAGGAAGAAACATCAATTATCCAACAGCCATGGAAGGAGCTTTAAAGTTAAAAGAAATTTCTTATATTCCCGCTGAAGGTTATGCTGCTGGTGAAATGAAACATGGTCCTATTGCTTTAATTGATGAGTATCGGGCGGTTGTGTGTATAGCCACAGAGTCTGACACGTATGAAAAAATGATTTCAAATATTCAGGAGATTCGTTCTCGAAAAGGAAAAGTTATAGCGATTGCCACAGAAGGGGATAAAAATATTTCTAAACACGCAACACATGTAGTATACGTTCCTAAAACCCACAAACTCTTAACACCGTTACTTGCGGCTCTTCCTTTACAATTGATTGCCTATTACATTTCGGTCAAACGAGGGTGTGATGTGGATCAGCCGAGGAATTTGGCGAAATCTGTGACAGTTGAGTAGCTTTAATAATTATTTTAGGAAGAAATAACCAAGGTACAAGTTACAAGAAATCCGGCCTTTGGCCGGACCACGGCATCTCTGGATGCCGGGCAAAAAATAATCAATACATCAATGTTTTAATAACCAGTAATAACCAATAACGTTTGGATATTCAAATATTGTTTTTTGATTATTTTTTGTATCTTGTTATCTTGTACCTTGGTTATTTCTTCCCATTTACTACTAATATGCTCTACATCGTATCCACCCCCATAGGAAATCTCAAAGACATCACCTTCCGTGCTGTTGAGACGCTAAAGCAAGTTGATCTCATCGCCGCTGAAGACACACGACACACCCGTATTCTTACCAAACACTACGATATTCAAACACCACTGACAAGTTATTTTGAGCACAACAAAGTTAAGAAGGGGGATGAGTTGCTTAAAATATTACAAGAGGGAAAAGATATTGCTTTAGTGACAGATGCAGGAACCCCTGGGATTAGTGATCCTGGGTATCGATTAATTCAGTTAGCCAAAGAACACAATATTGGTATGACGGTTATTCCTGGGGCAAGTGCGTGCATTGCGGCCTTGTCGTTATCAGCTTTACCCACCGATCGTTTTGTGTTTGAAGGTTTTCTCCCTGTGAAATCTCCGTCACGGTGTACACGATTAGAAACATTTAAAGATGAGAGGCGAACTATCATTTTTTATGAGTCGCCCCACCGATTGATTAAGTGTTTGAAAGATATTCAAAAAGTTTTAGATGATCCATTTGTTGTTTGCGCGCGTGAGATAACAAAGAAGTTTGAGGAAGTGTGTGAGGGGTCGGCAAGTGAGTTGGTTGAACATTTTGAACAGCGAGGGGTGAAGGGGGAGTTTGTGGTTTTGGTGAGGGGATGTAAAAAGTCATAATGTCATTTCCAATTGCTTTGTGGTTCATACCTTTGATTATGTTGTTATAAAAGGCATATTCTAAGTAAATATAGTTATGAAACAGAGAGCTCTTGCGGTCGGTCTTGACAGATGAGGAGTAGAGTGGTATAGTTTCAACAATCAACCTTTAATTCGGCCCTGCGAGGTCGGTAAGGATTTTAAATGAAACAAAACATATTGCAAATAGTACAGTTTAGCTCGTCTTCCTTAAGATGGAAGGGCGGGCTTTTTTTTATAAATACGCATAATAAGGGAGATAGGGATAGAGTAGTAGAGTGGTAGAGTGATAAAGTGGTAATAAGGATCTATTGGGAAGGCGCCGAATTTATTATCACTTTATCACTCTACTACTCTATCACTTCTTCCACTAACTGAAGCTAATGCCCGAACTTACTCAACTCATGGACAAAGATCTCATCCGCCGTGCCCTTATGCGAATTTCTCATGAAATCTTAGAGAAAAATAAGGGGACTTCCGAATTGTGTCTTGTTGGTATTCGCACGCGGGGTGCTGTGTTGGCTGAACGTGTTCAGGCTATGGTTCAAGAGATTGAAGGGGTGAGCGTCCCTGTTGGTATTCTAGATATTACCCTTTATCGCGATGATTTAACAAGTATCTCGGCTCAACCTGTTGTTCATGAAACATTGATTGATTTTGATATTGAAGGGAAAAAGATTGTTTTGATTGATGATGTGTTTTTTACGGGGCGCACCATTCGAGCTGCCCTAAACGCTCTTAATGATTTTGGCAGGCCAGCTCATATTCAGTTGGCTGTTTTAATAGATAGAGGGCATCGGGAGCTCCCTATTCGAGCCGACTTTGTGGGTAAAAATATACCGACGTCATTGCAGCAGAATGTGAAAGTTATATTGCAGGAAACAGATGGCGATGAAGACCGCGTAATTATTAAGGAAAATAAAAATGGCGGATAAAAATAAAAAAGTAATTCAGTGGGATCGACGAAATATATTAGATTTAAAAGATTTGAGTAAAGAGGAAATTGATCTTGTTCTTGAGACGGCTAAATCATTTAAAGAGGTTTCCAAGCGTGATGTTAAAAAAGTTCCCACTCTTCGAGGAAAAAGTGTTGTAACGTTATTTTTTGAACCTTCAACCCGTACACGGGCCTCTTTTGAGTTAGCTGCCAAAAGACTTTCAGCCGATACGATTAATATCGCAGCCAGTCAAAGCTCTATTTCTAAAGGTGAAACAATTCTTGATACCGCACGTAACCTTGAAGCGATGAATGTTGATTTGATCATTGTTCGTCATGGATGTGCTGGTGTTCCCGATGAGTTGGCTAAACATCTTAAAGGTTCTGTTGTTAATGCCGGTGATGGTTGCCGTGCTCATCCCACACAAGCATTGTTAGACATGTTTACCATACAAGAAAGATTTGGAAAGATTGAAGGTTTACACGTCGGAATTGTAGGGGATATATTGCATTCACGTGTTGCGAGATCAAATATTTGGGGTTTAAAAAAATTAGGGGCAAAAGTGACGCTTTGTGGGCCACCAACTTTGATGCCTATTGGGATTGAGCAAATGGGTGTTGATGTGAGCTATGATTTAAACGAAGTTATTGAAAAGGTTGATGTCTTAATGCTGTTGCGATTACAAAGAGAAAGGCAAAAAGATAACTTCTTACCTTCCCTGCGAGAATATGCGAAATATTTTGGAGTTAACAAAAAGAAATTATCAAAGGCAAAAAAAGATTTGGTCATTATGCATCCAGGTCCAACGAATAGAGGTTTAGAGTTGTCATCCGAGATTGCCGACGGAGATAATTCTCTAATTCTTGATCAAGTGACAAATGGGGTTGCAGTACGAATGGCAATTTTATATTTATTGCTAGGAACAAAAACTTAAAATAGGAATTTAGAATGTCATTACTTATCAAAAACGCAAGTATAGTTAACGCTGATAAACATGAAAAGAATACACAGGATATTCTATGTGAGAAAGGTGTTATTGTAAAAATTGCGCCTTCTATAAAGGCTGATAATGCTAAAACAGTTGATGCCAAAGACATGCTTGTCATGCCAGGTTTAATTGATATGCATATTCATATGCGCGAACCAGGTCAAGAGCATAAAGAGACCGTTGAGACAGGTTCCATGTCAGCGGCCAAGGGTGGATTCACGACGGTGATGTGTATGCCTAATACGAGTCCGGTGATTGATAATGCGATGATTGTTGAAGGTATCATAAAAGAAGCGAAACGTGTTGGGCTGACAAACGTTATTCCTATTGGTGCTATTACAAAGGGACAAAAAGATCAAGAGCTTGTGGATATGATGGAGCTGAAGGAAGCTGGTTGTTTGGCTTTGAGTGATGATGGGAAATCTGTTGTTAATAGTCAACTTATGCGCATGGCTCTTGAGTATGCCAAGATGGCAGATTTATTATTGATTGAACACTGTGAGGATCCTTTATTAAGTGGCGATGGTATCATGAACGAAGGGAAAACATCGACGCTGTTGGGATTAAAAGCTCAGCCTAGTCTTTCAGAATCTGTCATTATTGCAAGAGATATAGAGTTAATTCATTATCTCAATACAAAAGTACATATTGCTCATGTCACAATTAAGCGCGCGGTTGATATTATTCGTTTTGCCAAAAGTCAAGGCATACAAATAACAGCGGAAGCCTGTCCTCATCACTTTACATTAACGGATGAAGCCTTAAATGAATTTGATACGAATGCCAAAGTAAATCCTCCTTTAAGAACACCAGAAGATGTAGAAGCCATTAAAGAAGGATTGAAAGATGGAACTCTGGATTGTATTGTGACAGACCATGCACCGCACACACGAGAAGACAAAGAGCTTGATCTAGATCATGCAGCCTATGGTATGATTGGGCTTGAAACCTCAGTTGGCTTAACCATTACGGAACTTGTTGATAAAAAAGTTTTAACATGGACACAGATGGCAGAGAGAATGTCCCATGCCCCTGCACGAATTATTGGCCTCTCACAGAAGGGGTCTATTAAGGAAGGCATGGATGCGGACATCACGATTATTGATCCTAAGAAAGAATGGACGATAACGAAAGAAGATATCGTATCAAAATCAAAAAATACTCCTTTCTATGGACGTAAACTAAAGGGAAGGGTTGCCACAACGATTCTTACAGGTAAGGTTGTGTATAAAGAGACTTAATTTTCTTTGAGCCACAAGATGTTGTACTGCACTATGTTTTACCTATAAGTCAATTTTTGCATCCCTATATATGGTAGTAATCCACAGGTAATGCACAATATGTGGAAAAGTGATGTGCCGGGTAAAAGCTAATCCCTAATAAGAAATCGTAATCGTGTCATCCCCGCGAAAGCGGGGACCTCTTAATCATTATAATTATAAATGGTTTCCCGCTTTCGCGGATACGATACAACTATTATCCCTATTTTTATACATTTTTACTCTATACTGTGGAGTAAATTACCCGCATTTATTGGATTTATACGCAATTTCGCACATAAAAAAGGTGAATTAACATGAGAAATCAAAAAATCACAATTTCCGTTATCGGTGGCCATGAAACATCTCACGATGTGGAGCAAATAGCCCACGCTATAGGAGGGATTATTGCAAAAAATGGAGCAATACTTATATGCGGAGGCCTGGATGGAGTTATGAAGGCCGCTTCTAAGGGCGCAAAGGAAGCTGGCGGGATGACAATAGGACTTTTGCCGGGTAAGGATAAGGCTGATGCAAATGAATACATTGATGTCGCTATATGCACAACAATTGGTTTTGCCAGAAACGCCATGGTCGCCGCTTCAGCTGACATTATTGTGGCTTTGCCTGGAAGTCATGGGACATCTTGCGAGATTTCGTATGGATTTGTGTATAAAAGACCGATTATTGATTTTGGTGGGTGGAATAGAGAGGGAATGATTAAAGTAGAGAATGTAGATGAGCTGGAGAAGAGGATTGTTGAGTTGATGGCAAAGATGTAGGTTTGTCGTATCCGAAACTCTGTTATCCCGGCCCCACATGTCATTCCGAAAGCGGGAAACCATTGGAAGAAAAATTAAGACTATTACAATGCCAGAACTCCCTGAAGTTGAGACTATCAAACGCGACCTTGAAAAACGAATCATCGGTTTGACCATTGAAGAGGTCATCATCGCCGATATGCGCGTTGTAAAAGATTTATCTAAGAACGTTTTTGTTAAGCGGACCAAGGGAAAAATTATTAAAGATGTGACAAGGCGAGCTAAGGCCCTGGTCATTTCATTTGAACCGCAAGGTTTTTTGATAGTGCAACTTCGTATGACAGGACAATTGATTTATGAAAGTAAGTCGTCAGTCAGTAAGCAATCATCTGTAAGAAAAGTTACCTTTAAGCTTTCCGATGGCTCGTCTCTCTACTATAATGACCAAAGAACATTGGGGTGGTTGATATACGCGAAGAGTTTGGAAGATGATTCGTATCTTAATCAAGTTGGTCCCGAACCATTAGGAGATGATTTTACTAAAAAATGGTTGGCCAGCCAATTAAAGCGTCGCACAGCTCCAATAAAAACATTATTAATGAATCAAAATTTTTTGGCAGGCATTGGAAATATTTATGCATCAGAAATTTTATTTGATGCAGGCATTCATCCAGAACGACTTTCAAAAAATTTACATTTAAATGAAGTTAATCAACTTCATAAATCGATTCGATCTATTTTAAATAAAGCCATTAAAGCTCGGGGAACTTCGATGCGAGATTATCGGGATTCTTCAGGTGAAAAGGGGAAGTTTTTAAATAGGATCAAGGTTTATGGACGAGATCAGGAAGAATGTTTTGTGTGTCATTCAGAAATTAAGCGTATCGTACAAGCTGGGCGCAGCACATTTTTTTGTGAAAACTGCCAGATACGTGTAGGGAACGGGAAGCAGTGATAAAGTGGTAGAGTGATATAGGAAGGTGAGAAGAAAATTGGTGATAGATAAAAGATCTTCCCAATAGATAAAAACCTATCACTAACTTCCCTTTTAATACGCGACACCCCTTTACCACTCTATCACTTAATAAATAAACTAAACCATGAAGCCAAGAATCAAAGTAGACAGTTCAATTTTAATTATCATCATTATTGCAACGACATTTTTGTTCTTGTTAAGAAAGTTGTATGTCGTCACGCCATTAATGGATAATGTGCTCGATGTTTATGGGTTGATGCTTATTTTAAAGGGAAATTTATTAAGGATGTCGGCACGTGGACATAAGAAGCTAAATTCTCAAAAAAGTCATAGCCTTGTGACAACAGGACCATATTCTTTAGTTCGCAACCCTATGTATTTAGGAAGTTTCACCATGGGTGCTGGTTTTGTTTTGATTGTTTGGCCTTGGTGGAGTTTGCCGATTTTTGGTTATTTGTTTTATTTAAGATTTCGTATTCAGGTTGAAAAAGAAGAAAGGTTTTTAACCGATCAGTTTGGAGAGGAATATACACAGTATTGTGAAAAAACACCCCGCGCTTTTCCTTCGATTAAAAAAGCATGGGCTATGAAAACCAAAGACATTTATAATCTTGATGAAGCTTTTAACACGAAAGAAAAGTTAGGCGTTTGGTTATGGCCCATTCTCGCTATTCTATTAGAATTTTTACAAGCCAAATTAGTGTTCGGTCATGTCGAAGTTGTTGCGACAATAGTGATGTTTGTTGTGACATTTCTAGCCTTCGGACTATTGTTCGGTTTGTTTTATAAATTAAGATAAATATAATGCCTGCATTACAAAATATTTTTAAAGTTGCTTCAAACGACAAATTATCCCCGCGTTTTCATCGCCTTTGTATTAAATCCAAGCCTTTAATCAAAGATGTAAAACCTGGACAGTTTGTTCACCTACGCGTAAGGGATGGCTTGGAACCTTTCTTCCGACGACCATTTAGCGTTTATCGTAATAAAAAACATCTTGAAGTTTTTTACGAACCTATTGGGCCTGGAACAGAGTTGATGAGTCAACTGAGAGAGGGTGATGATATTGATGTCTTGGGGCCTGTTGGAACACCTTTCTCTATGCCAGGAAAAAACATTAAACAAGTTGTTATGATTGCTGGCGGTATTGGTATTGCTCCTTTTCTAATGTTGTCGGATGTTTTAAAAAGAAGAAATCTTGATTTGGTTTTACTTTATGGTGGTCGCACGATGGGCCATGTGTATCCTATGAAGGAATTTAAAGAGAATGGGTGTAAAATTTTTGTAGCAACAGATGATGGAAGTGTCGGTGCTAAAGGGCGTGTCTCAAAATTGTTTTCGAAAATTAATAAGGATCCGAAAACAACAATGCTTTATACGTGTGGTCCAAATCCTATGATGGCTGCTGTTCAGGCGTTTGCAAAAAAATATCATTTAAAAGGTGAAGTTGCTTGTGAAGAAGTTATGGCCTGCGCATTGGGTGCTTGTTTGGGATGTTCTATCCGAACAACGTCTGGTTTTAAGACGGTTTGTTATGATGGTCCTGTTTTTGATTTAGATGAAGTTATTTTCGATTAATGCGCGGGAGGAAGAATATGATCATTCTTCAATACATGCTGTTAGGTTTGTCTGCTGGTTTTGTTGGCGGGGCTCTTGGACTTGGTGGAGGAGCTATTATGGTTCCGATTATGGTGATGTTTTTTGGACTCACGCAACATCAAGCTCAAGGCACTGCGTTGGCAGTTATGTTGCCGCCCGTTTTTATTCTTGCTGTTATGCGTTATTATTCAGCTGGAAATGTAAAGGTGCAGATGGCGATATTTATTGCGTGTGGATTTGTCCTTGGGGCGTTAATTGGAGCTCATAGCGTTCAGAATATTCCATCGGCGGGGTTGAAGAAGATTTTTGGAGGGTTTTTGATTTTAATTGGGATGAAGATGTTTTTGGGGCGGTAATGATTGAATGCTAAAGAGATAGAGTGATAAAAAATGAAAATATCGGTTAAAATTGGTAAGGCTGTTTTTAAGAATCCGGTGACGATTGCATCGGGGACGTTTGCGCATGCAGAGAAATATTATAATTTAGAAGAGGTGAAAAAATTAGGATCACTTATTCCAAAGACGGTTACTCTGCGCGCGCAAGAGGGGAATCCGCCTCCAAGAATTATTGAAACACCATCAGGGATGTTAAACGCCATTGGGATTGAGAATCCGGGTATTGATACTTTTATTGAAAATAAAATACCTTCACTTCAAAAAATTGGTATTCCTCTTATCCTTAGTATTCTTGGCCATACCGATAAAGAGTTTATACAGATTGTAGAGAAACTTAATCAAGTAAAAAACATCAGTGCGATAGAATTAAATTTATCTTGTCCCAATTTAAAACATAAAACACTTGTGGCCCAAAGCGAGAAGGCAACGGCACGATTAGTGCGTTCTGTTAAAAAGATAAGTAAGGTTCCTGTTATTGCAAAGCTTTCTCCCAATGTGACCGATATCTCCTCAATTGCAAAGGCCGCAGAAGGTGCCGGGGCTGATGCTGTCAGTTTGATTAACACATTGACCGCGATGGTGATCAATACAAAGACAAGAAAATCTGCACTGGGAAATTTTACAGGCGGTTTAAGTGGTCCAGCCATAAGACCTGTAGCTGTTCACATGGTTTACAGAGTTGCCCAACGCGTTAAGATTCCTATTATTGCTATGGGAGGGATTATGACGGCGGATGATGCCTTGCAGTATATTTTGGCTGGTGCTAGTTTTGTGGCTGTTGGCACAGCTAATTTTGTAAATCCTCGCGCACCATTAGATGTTTTAGAAGGGATCAAGGCGTATATGCGAAAGAATAAAATAAAAGATATTCGACATTTAATTGGAAAGGTAGAGTCTTAATCATGAGTGCAGAATGTACGAATCCTTTAATTGTGGCTTTAGATGTCCCTACGTTTGAACAGGCTAAGGCTATTGTTGATTCTTTGGGAGATGTTGTTGATATCTATAAGGTAGGTAGTCAATTATTTACTGCGTGTGGCCCTGTGGTTGTTCGTCATTTATTTGCCCAAGGAAAAAAGGTTTTCCTAGATTTAAAATTTCACGACATTCCAAATACCGTGGCCAATGCCGTTGATTCAGCTGTCGGTCTTGGTGCTTCTGTTCATGAAATATTAGATGAAAATCCTCAAAAAGAGCATGAAAATAAGGGCTTATTTATGTGCACTGTGCACACGATCGGTGGTGAGGAGATGCTCATCCGTGCTGTTGAATCAGCAACACAAAAGGCTGCAGCCATTAAACTTAAAGCACCTTTAATAATTGGCATTACCATCTTGACAAGCGATGCGATACGGGATAACATACAAACAATCGTTTTAGAAAGAGCAAAATTAGCCAAAAAATGCGGGTTAGATGGTGTTGTTGCCTCCAGTTTGGAGGCTTCTATGATTCGTCAAGAGATGGGTGAGGATTTTGTTATTGTGACACCTGGTATTCGTCCCGAAGATTCTGATGTTGGTGATCAAAAGCGTGTTACAACACCTTCTTTGGCGATTACAAATGGCAGTAATTATTTAGTTGTTGGTCGACCTATTGTTAAAGCAGAACATCCACGTGAAGCGGCGATAAAGATATTAGAAGAAATTAATTCTGTTTCTAAGGGGTAACATTCGTGTTATACCCCATCGACATTATTGAAAAGATAGGAGAAAACAATGTCTCAACAAGTTCAAGAGCTTATTGATAAAATTAAATCAGAAGGTGTCCAAGAAGCTCAGCAGCAAGCCCAAGAAATTGAAAAGAAGGCACAACAGCAATCAAGTACTATTATTAATGATGCCAAGAACCAAGCTGAAAAACTTATTATCGAGGCCAAAGAAGAAGTAAAAAAACTGCAAGAATCTACCCACATGGCTCTTAAACAATCTTCACGAGACACTCTTCTTTCATTAAGAAAACAAATTGATCAAACACTTCAAAAAATTATTCAAACTCAAGTTAGCGACTCTCTATCGGCAGACACTCTTTCCAGTATTATTGCAGATGTCATTAAAAAATTCATTGAGACCAAAGATGAAAAAATTGATATTCATTTAGCTGTTAGTGCTAAAGAAATAGAAAAGCTAAAAGGTGGTGCTATAGCCAAGTTACAAAAACAAATTAAGTCACCATTTAAAATGGAAAGCTCTTCTAATATTGGAAAAGGTTTTATTATCAGTTTTGATGGAGGTAAGTCCTGTTTTGATTTTACCGACGAGAGTTTGGCAGAGTACTTAGGTGCTTTTCTTAATTCACAAATCTCCGCATTAGTCTTAGAAGCATCGACGCAAACGGTTCCAGCATAACGTTTAGTCAACATCGTTTTTATATTCAATTCAAATTTGTTTAAAAGATAACTAGATATTATTAATATGGGTAAAGAATATTATTATTTTGCTTCAAGTCTTCCGTCCATCTATTTTGACTCAGAACCTCCTATGAGTTGTGATGAGTACTTGAAGGAATGTGAGCGACATATTCCTGTGCGCGATTATCATTTTATGAAAACGTTGTTTGGGGCAAAGGTTTTGGATTATGCCTTTTTACAAAAGTTGATTCGTGAAACGCGAGGGGAAATTAAATCTCATAACAAAGCATTTCAACAAGGTGTTTTGTTTAATCGAAGCTTTCGAAATGAAGTGGCTGCTTTTCGCGCGCAACGTTTGGGCAAGGATCCTAATAATTACATCAGAGGAGATCGTCATCCAAGCCTGAAGGTTTTGGAAGTAATCAATCAGGCTGATAAAGCTCCGGATTTGCTCGAAGGGGAGAAGATATTAGATAAATTTCGCTGGGAATTTTTTGACGAACTTCAATGTCAGCATTATTTTGATATTGAATACTTAACGATTTATGGGTTGAAATTACAAATTTTAGAAAAATATAAAGAAGTGCGATCCTCGAAGGGTGAAGAAATATTTGATGAATTTCAGAAAATGGATGTAAGTAGTATTATCAAATAGTTTTTAGAATTGTTTAAGTAGGCCGTCTTTAGGTTTTAAAGAATGAGCCTCGTCAGTATAAATGACGAATATAACAGGAGATCATCGTGGCAAAGTCAGCTCAAAGACTCGGAACTGTCGTCGGCGTAAATGGAAACATGGTTGCTGTTGAATTTAAAGAAAAGGTTATGCAGAATGAAGTAGCCTTTGTTATTGTTGGAGAAGAGACGCTTAAGGCTGAGGTTATTCGTGTCAAAGGAAATCGTGCCGACTTGCAGGTTTTTGAAGATACTTCAGGTGTAAAGATAGGCAATAGAGTTGAGTTTACTAATCAACTTTTAAGTGTTGAGCTGGCTCCAGGATTATTAGGACAAATTTTTGATGGATTACAAAATCCTCTTCCTCAACTAGCCGAGCAACATGGCTTTTTTCTTAAACGAGGAGCGTATTTGTATCCTTTAGATAAGGAAAAAAAGTGGGAGTTTACACCTAAGGTTTCCGTTGGAGATAAATTGCGTGCGGGTGATACGATTGGTATTGTAAAAGAAAATATGTTCGATCATCGTATTATGGCTCCTTTTGATTTGCAAGGTGAGGCTGAGGTGAAGAAGATAGCATCCGCAGGACAATATACCATTGTAGAAGTTATGGCCCAGTTAAAAACTGATAATGGAAAGACATTGGATCAAACGATGGTTCAAACATGGCCAGTCAAGATTCCCATAAAAGCTTATACGCAAAAACTCAAACCTGTTGAACCTCTCGTTACTAAATTGAGGTTGATTGACACATTATGTCCTGTTTCTATTGGAGGGACATTTTGTACGCCCGGACCTTTTGGTGCCGGAAAAACGGTATTGCAACATTTGTTAAGTCGTCACGCAGAAGTTGATGTTGTTATTGTTGCCGCGTGTGGGGAACGAGCTGGTGAGGTTGTTGAAATTTTAGAAGAGTTTCCTGAGCTGATTGACCCGAAGACAAATAGAAGTTTGATGGAGCGTACAATTATTATTTGTAACACGAGTTCGATGCCAGTTGCCGCGCGGGAATCAAGTGTATATACAGCGGTGACATTAGCTGAATATTATCGTCAAATGGGTTTAAACGTTTTATTGCTGGCTGATTCAACATCACGTTGGGCGCAGGCGATGCGCGAGATGTCTGGTCGATTGGAAGAAATTCCGGGAGAAGAAGCTTTTCCTGCTTATCTGGAATCACGTATCGCTTCTTTTTATGAACGAGCAGGACTAATTCAATTAAGAGATGGGACGCAAGGATCTGTAACGATTGGTGGAGCCGTATCTCCTGCTGGGGGAAACTTTGAAGAACCTGTGACACAGGCGACGCTTAAGGTTGTCGGCGGGTTCTTGGGGCTTTCTGCAGCGAGGGCGAATGCGAGAAAATATCCTTCCATTGATCCGTTAGAAAGTTGGAGTAAGTATACAAGTTTTATTGATGCTGAGAAAATACGTTTGGCTGTTGGGATGCTTCAAAAGAGTAATAGTGTGGGCCAAATGATGAAAGTTGTTGGTGAAGAAGGCACATCGACAGCAGAATTTATTGATTATTTAAAAGGTGATTTCTTTGACTCTGTTTATCTTCAGCAAAATGCCTTTGATAAAACAGATGAAGCTTCTCCTGCGGATCGTCAGAAACATGTTTTTGGAATAGTTCATGAAATACTTGTTCAAGAGTTTGACTTTGAAGATAAAGCAAAAGCTCGACGGTTTTTTCAGGAATTGCGGCAAAATTTTATCAACTGGAACTCCTCCGCTTGGGGCAGTGATGAGTTTTCAAGTGCAGAGAAACAAATTCGAGAAAAGATGGAAGCCAGTAAATTGGCAACCGTTTAATAAAGACTAACATAAGGGCAGGGAAGTTTTTTGTCCGTAGACTAACGGGAAGGTATTTTTAAAAGAGCAATGAAAGATACAAGTTACAAGACACAAGATACAAAAAAATATCAATGTTCAATACCCAAACAAGCCACCATCAAAAAATTGTTTGGAATTTGTATTTTGGGTATTGTTTCTTTTTTGTATCTTGTGTCTTGTAACTTGGTTATTTTATAGAGCTTTTGATAATACCAATGTGATTACGAGGATAAAAGATATGCAAAAAGTTTACAGTCAAATTATACAAATAGCGGGAGACGTTATTACAGTTGAGGCCGATGATATTGGATATAAAGAGTTGGCTGAGGTAACAACGGATAAAGGATCATCGTTAGCACAGGTTATTCGTTTGGATTCGGGCAAAGTTTCACTTCAGGTTTTAGCAGGAAGCCGTGGGGTTTCTACTAATGATAAGGTTCGATTCCTAAAACATCCTATTCAAGTCTCTTGTTCAGAAAATTTACTTGGTCGTATTTTTACAGGAGGAGGAGATCCTCGTGATAATGGTCCAAGTTTGACGGATAACATGATTAATATTGGTGGCCCGTCGGTTAATCCTTCTAAAAGAATTGTCCCTAAAAATATGATTCGAACAGGATTGCCAATGATTGATATTTTTAATTCATTGGTTGAGTCTCAAAAGTTACCAATTTTTTCCATTGCGGGGGAGCCTTACAATGAACTTTTGGCACGTATCGCTATGCAAGCTGAAGTTGACATGATTATTTTAGGCGGTATGGGGCTTAAGTATGATGATTATTTATTTTTCCGCGATACGTTAGAACAACATGGGTCCCTTTCAAAATCAATTTTGTTTGTTCACACGGCATCAGACCCGACGGTAGAATGTCTTTTGGTTCCTGATATGTGTTTGGCTGTTGCTGAACAGTTTGCGTTGGAGGGAAAACGAGTTTTAGTATTATTAACGGATATGACCAACTTCGCTGATGCCCTTAAAGAGATTGCGATTACGATGGAACAGATCCCTTCAAATAGAGGGTATCCGGGAGATCTTTATAGTCAGTTAGCCTCTCGGTATGAAAAGGCTGTTGACTTTGAAGGGGCAGGATCAATTACGTTGCTTGCTGTAACAACAATGCCAGGTGATGATGTAACTCATCCTGTTCCAGATAATACTGGATACATTACTGAGGGACAGTTTTATCTTCGTGGTGGACGTATTGAACCTTTTGGTTCTTTAAGTCGATTGAAACAACAAGTGAATGATACAACACGCGCCGATCATCGCACCATTATGGATCGTATGATTCAACTCTTTGCCGATTACCGTGAAACTCTGGAAAAACGATCCATGGGTTTTCAGATGAGTGATTGGGATGGAAAACTGTTGCGTTATGGAAAACGTTTTGAAGAAGAGTTGATGGATTTGGCTGTGAACATTCCTTTGGAACAAGCTTTAGATTTGGGTTGGTCAATTTTGGCCGATTGTTTTGAACCAGCGGAAACAGGAATTAAAGATTCTCTTGTTAAAGAGTTTTGGCCCAAAGAGGCTACTGCGAGTTAATAATTATGTCAAAGATAAAACTTACAAAAGGCGAGATGAAAAAGCAGCGGGATCAGCTGAAACAATTTCGCCGTTATTTGCCTACATTACAATTAAAGAAACAACAACTTCAGATGAAAATTCTTGAAGCTCGACGGACTTTGGCTGAACGTGAATCTGTCATGAATCAAAAGGCAAAAAATATTCAAAATTGGGTTGGTCTTCTAGCTGATCCTAGCATGGATTTACGCGAATGGATTACGCCAACAGAGGTGTTAACAGAACCTATCAATGTCGCTGGTGCCAATTTGCCTATGTTTAAAGAAGTTATATTTAAACAAGCTGATTACGATTTATACTCGGCACCCTTTTGGGTGGATAAAGGAATTCTTGAAATACGTGATTATGTCGCGGCGAAGATTGAAGTTGAAATTGTAAAAAAACAAATAGCCCTTTTAGAAAAAGAATTACGAACGACAACGCAGCGTGTGAATTTATTTGAAAAAATTAAAATTCCAGAGTGCATGGATAACATTAGAAAGATTGGTATTTATTTAGGTGATCAGCAAGCGAATGCGGTGGGGGTAAGTAAGGTAGCGAAGAAGAAGGTGGATGCAAAAAACTTGGAAGAAGTGTTGATATAAAGGTACAAGTTACAAGATACAAGTTACAAAAAATGATCAAACACCAAAATACATAATAATCAAACGTTTTGTTGTTTTGATTATTGTTCCTTGTAATTTATTGTACCTTGTATCTTGTAACTTGGTTATTTCTGCGGAGCAGACAAATGATCGTCAAAATGAAAAAAATCCACATCATCGTCCACCAAAAGGACGTCAACGAAGCTCTTAATGAGATTCGTGATGTTGGTGTTATGCATGTCGAACATCAGGATGATTTAAAGAGCCGAGAAATTTTTAATCTAAGAGATGACGTTGATATCTATAGCCGTGTATTAAATGTTTTGAAATCTCAAAAAAATCCAGGCCATCAAGTAGAGTCTGGGGATTTAGAAGCGCGAGCGAGCCTTATTTTAGAGCGTCTGGGAAGAATAGATGAGCTTAAAGAAATTATTGCATCTCGAGAAAAACAAATTGAATTTTGGTCACCTTGGGGTGAGTTTGAACCAGAGGATTTTAACAGTTTAAAATCAAACAATATATTTATGCGCTTGTGTGAAATTCCAAAGAAAAAAGAAGCTTCTTTTCCGGAAGAAATTTTATGTGAAGTCCTGAGTGAAACAAAAAAAATAAAAAGATGTTTGCTTATCTCTAGAACGCCTATTAGCGTGCCTATCGAAACTTTGCCATTGCCGCAAACAAGTTTAGATAAGATGAAAGCGTTGGTTAAAGAAGAAAAGGAAGAGTTGTTTATTTTGGAACAGAAGTTAAGGGAAAATGTTCGTTACAGCGAACATGTTCAAAAAGAATTAGACGCGCTTTTTGATCAACTTCACTTTCAAGAAGCTGTCGCTGGATTAAAAAAAGACGATGATATTTCAGTTTTAAAAGGGTTTGTTCCAGTTGATCAAGCCGATGATCTTGGGCAGAAAGCAAAAGCGAAACAGTGGGGACTTCTTCTTGAAGATCCAACGGATGAGGACGAAGTTCCAACATTGTTAAAGAATCCAAAATGGGTTGAATTAACAAAACCTGTTTTAAACATGGTAGAAGTTCAGCCAGGTTATAAAGAAGTCGATATTAGTCCTGTGTTTATGATTTTTTTCACATTATTTTTTGGTATGCTTATTGGCGATGCGGCTTATGGCACAATTTTCTTTTTAGCTGTTATTCTTTTACATATAAAATTAAAAAATAAGATAGAAAATCCAACACCTTTTTATTTAGGTTATCTTGTCACGGGATTTACCATTCTTTGGGGTGTTCTTACAGGAACGTACTTTGGTCAAATTTGGGTTCAACCCCAAGTTCCAGCCCTTGTTCCTTGGCTTAACGATGCTCATAATCTGCAATGGCTTTGTTTTACAATTGCTCTCGTCCATCTAAATATTGCACGTTTTTGGGCTGTGTGTGTTAAATTTCCAGATTTGGGTTTTCTCGAGGAGGTTGGTTGGATGTTGGTCATTGTGGCGATGTATTTTTTGGCCAATATGTTTGTTCTGGGAGAAGCGTTACCAAGTTATTTTATGTGGCTTATTGGAATTGGCGCATCGATGACATTCATTTTTAGAGTTCCTTTTAAACAATTTGCTAAAAGAATGCCACAAGAATTTATTCCTTGGTTTCTGGGCGTCATTGGTGCTGGAACGGACATTATGTCATACATAAGACTTTTCGCTGTAGGTCTTGCAACGATTGCTGTTGCTGATGCGGCTAATACATTACCTGAAGCACTTGGTCCTGTGTTGGGTACATTTTTTCTATTGTTTTTGCACGCTTTAAATATGGTCTTGGCTCTTATGGCGATTTTAGTCCATGACATTAGATTAAATATGTTGGAGTTTTCAGGACATTTAGGCATGGAGTGGGTGGGCGTTAAATTTAATCCTTTTAGGAAAAGGCTTAAGGTTTAGTTTCAAACAAAAGATAAACTTAATGGGAGGATAAAATGGATTCAACATCGGTGATGTTATTGGAAGATTTTGGTATCGCAGCTTGTATTTCAATTGCTGCAGCTGGTTCGGCTATTGGAACAGGTACTGCTGCCATGGGCGCGATCGGTTCATGGAAAAAATGTTTTGCTCAAAGTAAAGCGGCACCATTTTTGTTAACGGTATTTGTTGGATTCCCTTTATCCCAGACGATATATGGTTTTATCTTAATGAGTCAAATGTCTGCGGCTGTTGCTGCGGGGCATCCTTTAATTGGGATAGGCGTGTTCGGTGGTTTGGGGATGGGGATATCAGCCTTGATGCAGGGAAGAGCAGCCGCTGGTGCTTGTGATGCTTTGGCAGAAACGGGCAAAGGAACGGCCAACTATATTATTGCGTTAGGTATCGTTGAGACGGTTGCTTTATTTGTCATGGTTTTTCTTATGGGCCAAATTAAGACTTTTACGGGATAAAAGTTCCAAATATAAAAAGTTGATTATTGCGAACCTTCGTAATATAATATTTTTCTTATTACGAAGGTTTTTTCGTTTTAAACATTTTTCGGGCGATTAGCTCAGTTGGTTAGAGCACCTGACTTACATTCAGGGGGTCGAGGGTTCAACTCCTTCATCGCCCACCATTTTTGACGCTTAGGTATTTGTTAAATGCCTAAGCGTTTTTTTTGTTTAGTTTTTTAAAAAAATGTATTGAATTTATTTAATTTTGTGACAAAATAAATCTCACAAGTTGTTGATAATAAATAAGTTAGAAAAACGTTAGTTTTGTCCGAAAAAAGACAGTTCTTTTAAATATCTATTTTCACCGGTTACCTCTTCTCATTAAGATTTTACTTCATTATTGAACCGCCAGGGAGTGATTAGTTTATTTGTAATATTTTGGGCAAGCTAATCTTTCACTTTACCTGGCGGTTCGTGAAAGACTTTTCTGTTAAAGCCATTGGTTTTGCAGAAAGGCGCTTGCCCTCTTAAAATAATTAATAAAGGGGGCGTTTTCATGTCACACACACAAAATTGCGGTTCATTGAAGATTTTGGTTGTTGATGATCTTCCTGTCAATCAAGGGCTTCTTAAGATTTATCTTGAACAATTAGGACATCAAACAGATACGGCTGATAATGGTGAGCAAGCGTTAAAGAAGTTAAGAGATGAAAGTTTTGATTTTTGTTTCATGGATATCATGATGCCCGTCATGGATGGTATACAAACAACGAAAATTATACGTAAAGAGATCTCCGAAAAAATTCCTATTGTTGCTGTAACGGCAAATATGGACGTTGATGTGAAAGAGAAGTGTTTAGACGTTGGCATGAATGATTGTTTGCCTAAACCCATAAATCGAGAGGTTTTAGAGGAAGTAATTCTTGCTCATATTTGATGCTATCCTACCGGTATTTCTGAAATAATAACTTTCATAATAATTTCTCTTTACAAAACCCTCTTTAGATATTACACTATTTTCAAATTTGGATCTTTTAGGGCTCGTGGTGTAGTTTGGTTAACATATCTGAATGTCCCCGCCAAAGGCGGGGCGAGTTCTTTCACATGCGCTTGTATATTTTGAAATCTTAAGTGTGGAAGATGTATTACGTATATATTATACAAAGCGAAAAGAATAATAGATATTATACTGGGTTTACAAAAGATATTAATCAGCGCTTAGCTCAACATAATAATAATAAAACGAAATCGTTGAAACACAAGGGTCCGTTTAAACTGGTTTATAGTGAGTCGTTTGAGCATTTTGGTGAAGCAAGAGCAAGAGAATCACAGATCAAAAGATATAGGGGAGGAAAAGCTTTTAAGAAGTTAGTCAATTAATGTTTAGGGCTCGTGGTGTAGTTTGGTTAACATATCTGACTGTCGATCAGAAGATCGCGAGTTCGAATCTCGTCGGGCCCGCCATTAAAAAGAACCCTCGGTACAAGTAAATTTTATTGTATCGAGGGTTTTTTATGTAATAAGATGTATAAAGAATTGTTAAGTCGAAAAGGAAAAGATATTTAATTTTCTCCGTTAAAGTTGGGACGAGTTCTCCCGCTTTGCTGAGAATTAATTGTAGAAAGCGGGACCCCGCCAACAGAAAAAGACAGAAAGGCGGGGGAATCTCGTCGGGCCCGACATTAAAAGAAAACCCTTAGTATATGCAGATAATGCTTGTGCTAAGGGTTTTTTATTGAACGCTAGAGGGTTTTTGTAATAAAGATTTATGCATGAGGATGCGAGTTCCATGGTTCCAGCCCCAGCCAGGAGGGTTTGTCCAATCGCCGAATTCTGCTATGACAACAAAATTTTCTTTTACATAGTTTCCTAAAAGAGGACAATAAGTCTCTCCAAAATGCCCCAACCCTGTTTCTTCAGAATAATAACGACTTGAAATTAAAATGTAATTGGTCTTATTCGTTTGTAAGTGATTTATAATCTTTTCTTCTTGCTGTTTGGGGATATTAATGTGATCAAAGAAGATAAGTTGTCTTGTCGGGCTTTGTTTATTTGTTAGAAAGTAATAAAGAGGATCGTAGGGTAAAGCTAGAAATGTTTCATCTTCTTTTAGGTGTTGCTTTAAGAAAGAACTTGAATAAAAGACGGTTTGAATCCAGGTAGGGTCGTTTCCAACATAGATTTTTGCTCGATCCAGAAATAGGTATTGTGATGGATTCTTTACTTGTTTTAAATAGTAATGCTGATCAACCCATTGTAAAAAAATAGTAAGGATGAGTGCGCTATAAAATATGAAACGAATGATACGAGGAAGGTTTTTAAGAGAAAAACTGATAATAATGAAAATAAAAAGCAACCAAGCGGGACGAGACCAAAAGGATCTATAAAAAACACCACTCGCGAGGAATTCATGCAAGTTAAGGACCCCAATAAATATAAGGATAGTTAATGTTAATAGAATTTTTTTTCTTAACGGATAAGCGATTTTCTTTTTTATATTTAATAAGATGAGATGCAAAGAAGAAAATAATCCAATAGCAAAAAATAAGACGTCCTGCCAGCTTTGTGAATTTATTTTAACAATATAGTTGTTAAGCCTTCCCAGGGAAGAGAACATATTAGCAGTATGAGGATGATCAGCATTTAGGTAAGGCAAACATTGTCGGATGGCATAGAGGGGAAGTTGATTTAAAAGAATATAATTGATAAGAAGAACAATGCCAGGTAATCCAAGAAGTGCGACAGAAAAGAAAACTTTTTTGCTGATGGGTAACTTTTGTTTGTACTGATTGTCAATTAATATTGCGGCAAAGCACACAGATATGACGGCACAAATTCCAAAGTTGATTTTTATCAAACATAATAACAAACATACCAAAAGAGCGTAATAGAGGTGTTTAAGATTTTGATGTTTAATGTAAAGGATAAGACAGAGAATAACGCCAAAAAGGCACGTTACTCCCCCAATGTGATTATATGTGAAAAAGAAATCACGGCTAAATAAGAAAAACCAACTAGAGGCAATTAAGCAAAAAATGGGGGATGCATAAAAAGAGAGACAAATAAATAAAAGAATGCCATTTGCCAAAAGCAAAATAAGTTTCCCAAGCAAAATACTTTGTATGGTTGTTCCTAAAAAGGCGATAACACCAGCATAATAAAACGGCATTAGCGGCCCATAAACCCACCAATAGTCTTTATAAGGCAAATCGCCATTTAACGTTGCTTGAAAGGCATAAAGGTCACGCCCATGATCTCCTTGAGAGAGCATGGGTTGAAAATCTATGAAAGGATAGAGTACAAATAGACCTAATAGGATTGAAAAGCAAAGGCTGATAATGTGTTTTCGTGTCATTATGTCCATTTTAATGCAAAGTGTTTGCTTGTCAAAAGAGTTCGTTGATTTTCTTGGTTTCCTGTATAATAATTGTTTTCATCAGATGGATAATTTATGTACAAAGGCAAGGAGCAAATTATGGTTTCAATAGAAGATTTTAAGAAGTTAGAATTAAAAATTGCACAAATTAAAGAGGTTAAAGAACATCCTAATGCAGATCGTTTATTTGTTGTTAAGGTTGACTTGGGTGATGAAGAGCGCCAATTAGTTGCTGGTATTCGAAAATCGTATACACCTGAGCAATTGGTTGGACGAAAGGTTGTTGTGATTTGTAATTTAGAACCGGCTGTCATAAGAGGCGAGGAATCACAAGGAATGATTTTAGCAGCATCAGATGAAAATGGGATCGTTGTTCTTACACCAGAAAAAGATGTGGCGGTGGGAAGCACAGTTAAATAAAGGGAGAGGCAAAATGCCTGTCGTTACGGAGTATATTCATTTATCGACAAACGGCCATGCACAAGTCGTTGATGTCACCCCCGATGTTACACAGACCTTAAATAATTTAGACATAATGAGTGGTATTGTTACAGTCAGCGTTATTGGTTCAACAGCAGCTCTAACAACATGTGAGTATGAACCGGGTTTGGTTGAAGACATAAGCGATATTTTTGATAAACTGATTCCTCAAGCCAATTATCATCATGATCAGACATGGCATGATGGTAATGGCCACTCCCATTTAAGATCCTCTCTTGTTGGTCCTTCTGTTACAATTCCTTTTAGTAAACAAAAATTAATATTAGGGACGTGGCAACAAATTATATTTATTGATTTTGATAATCGAGCCCGCGATCGTAAAATTGTTTTGCAGTTTATAGGAGAATGATGTCTATACAAATCCCACAGTTTGTTCCTCAAGAAGTGTGTTTGAAATGTGAAGGGTGTTGTCGTTTTAAAGAACAGCGGAGTCCTTGGCGACCAAAGGTTACGGAAAGGGAAGCCAGCGTATTAGAAAAAAAAGGATTGTCTCTCCTTGAGAAGATTTTTGATGGAAATGTAGTCGATAGTGATTCATACATCAAGGCCATTAACCTGAAAGGGGGATGCCAGTGTTCTTTTTTTGATTCCAATTCCAACACCTGCCGCGTGTATGTTGATCGCCCTTTTGAATGTCAGTTCTATCCATTTTTATTAGAAAAGAGAGAAGAAGCCTTTTTGATTAGCGTTCACTTAAGTTGTCCTCACATACAAGAGACAGAGCACAACGAATCTTTTCAACTATTCGTTAAAGAACTAAAAGAATTGTTTAGTCAACCAGAGACACATTCCTTTTTATTTACGCATCCGGAATTGGCGGGAGATTATTCTGAGTTCGCTGATGAAATCATGCCGTTGTTTAGTCTTCCAATAAAAAGTATCTAAAGTTTAATATGCAAACACTAGAATTATTAGATAATAAGACAGAAGTTGAATCGTTTCTTAAACAGTCGGGAGAGTCTCTGGCTGTCTATTCCTTTACAAATTTATTTGCTTGGAAAGATTATTTTAAGTTTGAATTTAAAATAATAAACGATGGTTTGTGTGTATTTGCAAAAAATGAAATAGGTTGTTTTATGTATTGGCCTCCTTTGGGAAAAAGGATTATAGAAAACACGATAGATCAATGTTTTATTCACATGGAATCTATTAATCAGGGGAATGGTGTTTCAAGAATTGAGAATGTCGGTCAAAACTTGTTAGAATTTTTCAACCCTACACAATATCGTCGATATAAAAAAGGGTATGAATACTGTTATTATAAAGAAGATATCGTTGCTCTTCGAGGAAATCGTTACAAGTCTAAAAGAGGGTTGCTTAATCAGGTTAGAAGGCAAGGAAAAATTGAGTATTTACCTTTTGAAAGAAAGATGAAAGAAGAATGTTTAGCCCTTTATGATCAATGGGCCACTCAAAGATGTGAAACCAATCAGGATGACATCTATCAAGAGATGATAAAAGAAAATCGTAAAGGACATGCTTTGACTTTTGAATATGATCAACAACTTGGGCTTTTAGGGCGGGTTGTTAAAGTGGATGGTGTTATTAAGGCGTATAGCTTTGGATATAAAATTAATAGCGAAAATTTTTGTGTGTTTTCTGAAATTTCTGATTTGAGTATTAAAGGTCTCGCTGTTTATATTTTTCATAAGCTTTGCAAGGATAAAGATCTCAAGTCGCATAAATTTATTAATGCCATGGATGATTTTGAATTGAAAAATGTTGCCAAAACAAAAATGTCATTTTATCCAACGCACCTATTAGCAAACTATAGTATATCCAAATACAACGTTTAAAATATTATGAAAAATTTTTTATGGAAAACTTATGATTATGTGAAAGATGGAATCGATTTATTTCAAGAATTCCAAACAGATCCGTATGTGTTTTTCCTTGATAGCAGTTTGCAGGATTCCTTAACAGGAAGATATTCATTTATTGGTTTTGATCCATTTGAAATTTATTCGGCTAAAGATGCAAATACACTTGATCAATTAAAGCTTAAATTTCAAAAGTACCGGTATGAGTCCCAATGCGACCTGACACCATTAAGTGCGGGTATTGTTGGTTGTCTCGGTTATGATGAGGGGACAAATAGTTTTTTTGGCTTCTATGATTGTGTTATCACGATAGATCGATTGTTAAAGAAAGTTCATATTGCTTCAAGTGGTTTGCCTGAGATGGAGAGGGATTTGCGTATGTTAAAGGCCATCTCTCGTCTTAATGATATTGCTCAAAGAGTTGAACGTGTTTTAAATAATGAAGAAGTTAGCGAAGACCGCGAGTTTTTTCAAGATGATAATGGCGAAGAAGTAACCTTAAAATCAAATTTTACAAAAGAACAATATTTCCAGGCCGTTACCAAGGCGAAAGAATATATCGCCGAGGGTGAAATCTATCAGGTTAATTTAGCACAACGTTTTTTTTGTGATTACGATGAAACTCTTCCCCCCCCAGCACACATCTACGAAATTCTCAGAACACAATCCCCTAGTTCTTTTGGCTGTTATATGGCGTGTGACAATTATACTGTCATCAGCCATTCTCCAGAGAGGTTTCTAACATTGAAAGACGGCGTTGTACAAACAAAACCTATGAAAGGAACGCGTGCCCGAGGAAAGACGGAAGAAGAAGATGTTGTTTTTAAGGAAGAATTATTGTGTAGTGAAAAAGATATTGCTGAGTTATTAATGATAACGGATTTGGAGCGAAATGATATCGGTCGGGTGTGTCAGTATGGAAGTGTGGAGGTTCGGGATTTAAGATCTATTGAAACGTATCAAACCGTTTTTCAGGCGACATCAACGGTGGAGGGGCAGTTATCACAAGAAAAGGATGCTTTTGATTTGCTGAAGGCTTGTTTCCCAGGAGGTTCGATTACAGGTTGTCCTAAACTAAGAGCTATGGATATCATTAAGGAGCTTGAGCCCGATCGTCGAGGATTATACACAGGTTCATGCGGTTACATTTGTTTTGAAGGTTCCATGGATTTTAATATTTTAATCCGAACAATGTTTGCTCAAAACAATCAAATTCATTTTCATGTTGGGGGAGGAATTGTAGCAGACTCAATTGCGGAAAATGAATATCAAGAAACATTGGATAAGGCAAGAGCGATGTGTTGGTGTTTAAAAACGGCCTTTGATGATAAACGCGTGGTATCTTCCAATAAAGCATAATATGAAACACTGTTATATATATTTAGATGACAAATTAAAAGAGGTTGAGGTTTCTTTTCAAAATTTGTTAAGGCCTGGTGTTCTTTGGTATGACGGTGTCTTTGAAACGATGAGGGCTTATGGGGGAGAAATATACGCGTTAGACCTACACGTGGATCGACTTAAAATAGGGCTCAAACATTTTCATATAACAGCAAACATTTCTCGTAAGAAGATTGCTCAGAAAATAGAAAAAATCCTACGCGTTTATAAATGTAAAAATGCTCGGATAAGGGTGGCTATTTGGAGAGATGATCAAAGAATACGTCAATGTATCGTGTGTGTTCCCATAAAAAATAGTATGTTGCACAAACAATCAAAGGGCTATGTGTTAGGTTTGTCTCCTTTTAAAATATCAACCTCAAGAAATACGAATATCAAAGCACTTAAATATAATCCTTTTTATTTTGCCCGAGAGTATGCTCGACAAAAAGATTTCGATGAAGTTGTACTTATGAACAACAACAAAAAAGTTGTTGAGGGTTCGCATACTAATATTTTTATGGTGAAAAATTCGCGGTTAATCACCCCTCCTTTAAAAGACGGCGCATTAAATGGTATCACGCGTCATAGTGTTTTACGCTTGGCTAAGTCTATGCACATAGCCTGCCAAGTAAAAAGTATTACACCAAAGATGTTAAAAAGCGCTGATGAAATTTTTGTGACCAACTCCATCATTGAACTAATGCCAGTGGTTTCTTTTGAGCAAAGAAAAATTTCGCAAGGAAATCCAGGGGAGACAACTTTAGCCCTTCTAACAGCTTACAAACAACAGATTACCGCTGATCAAATAAAATGACTTACTGTTTGCCCATCGGTAACACCCTTTGTATAATACCTTTGTCATGTCTATACTAAACAGAATATACCTAGCCATAGTATTTTTACTATTTACTGCTGTCTCACCTGCTTTTGCTCAAAGCGCCTTGACGGAATTTGGATCACCTGTCGAATCTAAAGGACGAAATGCCTTAGCAAGAATTAAAGCTGAGATTTCTTTTTTGCTAAAAGAAAATAAGCAATTGGAGCTGCAATTTGAGATGTTGCAAAGAGAATATCAGTCTTTATATAAAAAAGTAGATCTAGACTCGACAAAGTTTGAACGTACTTATCGCAGCGCGATGGCATCAAGAGAAAAACACGCCCTGTATAAACAAAAAGCAGAAGATTTTAGAGAACAAGTAGCTGGAAAACAGAATAAGGCCCTTATTTATAAAACGAGAATTAGTTATCTTAAAGGCATTAAATTGGATGTAGAGGAGAAAGAAAATTTATTGACTCTTAAAATGGCTGCATTAGATAAAGAAAAACGAGAACTCGAACTTGAAGTAGAATTGAAGGAACAGCTTCAGCTATCCAAACATAATCAAAGCGAAAGTGAAATAGAACGCTTAAAAACAAGATTAATGGCTTTGTTGGAAAAAGAAAAAGAATATGTTCAGAAAATATCAGAGCTTGATGAACAAAGGGTAGAGATTCCAGGAAAGGTTGCCGTTTTAACAGAACAAATTGAAGCCTTAAAAATTGATGTTGCCATTGCCGATAAAAAGAGAGCTTTATTGGTAAGGGAAAATGATATTATGAAAAAAAAGCGCCTATTGTTGCAAAGAAGATCTGAAGAAATGTTGTCAAAAAAGAGAGATGAAAGAGAGTCTCTTATGAATATTGTTGGCCAGTTGCAATCGGAGCATGATTCCCTTGATTCCTCACTTAAGAATTCGCTGGCAAAGAAGCATGATAAGAAGAGGTTGATGGATGATTTTATAAAGATTGATAAGAAAAATCAGGATTTACGCAGTAAAATAACTGAGCTTAAAACTCAGATTAAAGAATTTGACGATTCGTTTTAAAGAGGTCCTTCCAACGTACATATTTACCTGAAAATCTTTCCATTCTTATAACTTAATCTTAATATAATTATACTAGGTGCTTTTTTGATATCATTATTTTATAGTGTATACTGTTAGTAAATACAGAAATTTGGTTTTTCATATAGTATTGCAGCTGTTGTATTTATAAACAATTAACCTTTGGCTTGCTATGATAATGTGACAAAATTAATTGTATTTCGGCGTTTTGAAGATTTTGTAGCATTTTGCAAGATAACCTGTATTTAATTATTAGCATTTTTTCTAAAAATACGTTAGAATGGGGAACTTGTGTACAGCGTCATAAAAATGGTGGCGAAGTGCAATTGTTGAGGGACAATATAACAGAGGAGTTGATATGGACGAAATATTAGAATTATTGACAAATGATGCAAGAATGACAGCAGAGGAAATTGCAAAATTAACAGGCAAAAAGGTTGAATCAGTCAAAAAGACCATAAAAGCCTATGAGACCAATGGGACCATTGTCAAATATAAGGCCCTGATTGATCCTGAAATGGTCCATGAGTCCAATAGGTTTGTTAGGGCTCTCATTGAGGTTAGCGTCGCTCCACAGAAGAATGTAGGCTTTGATGCTATCGCTGAACGCATTTATAGCTTTCCGGAGGTGACAAGTTGTTATTTACTTTCAGGGGCTTATGATTTGCTTATTGTTGTTGAAGGCGAAAATATCCAAACAGTGTCCAATTTTGTTGCAGCTAAGTTATCCTCAATGGATCATGTGCGCGGCACAACAACACATTTTTTACTTAAAAAATATAAAGAAGACGGTCAGGTTTTAAAGAAAAAAAAGAAGGGAACACGATTAAACATTTCTTATTAATGGCATAGAGTGTAGTTAATATTATGGATTACAATATTTCAAAACGCGTTATACAGATAGCACCTTCAGGGATCAGAGCTTTTTTTGATTTGGTTTTGGGGATGAAGGATGTTATTTCCCTTGGTGTAGGAGAGCCAGACTTTGTGGCCCCATGGCATGTGAGGGAGAAGGCGATTGATTCGTTGGAGCAAGGATTTACATCTTATACATCCAATAAGGGAATGCCGGAACTACGTAAACAGATTGTTCACTCTTTAAAGTCACGATACAATTTGAAATATGATTTTGAAGAAGAAGTTCTAATTACGGTAGGTGTTAGTGAAGGATTAGATTTGGCTGCGCGTGCTATTTTAAATCCGGGAGATAAAGTGTTGGTTCCTGAACCCATTTATGTATCGTACGCTCCTGTTGTTGAGTTAGCGGGTGGAAAGGCTGTCCTTTTAAAAACAGATATTGATAGTGGATTTAAGATTACACCAGCCCTAGTCGATAAGGCGTGTAAAGCAGGTGTAAAAGCCTTAATGATCAATTATCCTTGTAATCCTACAGGCACATCTTATACCAAAGAAGAATTAATGGCTTTAGCTAAGGTTATTAAGAAAAATAAATTAATTGTAATAAGTGATGAAGTTTATGATGAATTGACTTATGATTTTCAACATACCCCGTTAGCTTCTCTTCAGGGGATGAAAGATCACGTTGTCTATTTAAATGGATTTTCTAAATCGTATGCGATGACTGGTTTTCGTATCGGTTGGGTGTGTGGTCCTGCTGAGATTGTTGGTGCTATGACAAAGATTCATCAGTATACGATTTTGTGTGCTCCTATTACAGGTCAGATTGCCGCTCAAGAAGCGTTAAAGAATTCTCATCATGAAGTTCAACAGATGAAAAAAGAATATAAACGTCGACGAAACTATATTGTTGCAGCTTTAAACGATATTGGTTTAAATTGTCATATGCCTGAAGGTGCTTTTTATGTTTTTCCATCGATAAAAAGCACAGGCGAGACGTCCATGGATTTTGCGCAGAATTTATTAAAACAACAAAAAGTTGCTCTTGTTCCGGGGGTTGCTTTTGGTTCTTCGTGTGAAGGTTACGTTCGTATTTCTTATGCTTCTAGTTATGATAACTTAAAAGAAGCAATTCTTCGTATTCAAAACTACCTTAAACGATAACAAAAAGACATTTTTAATTATGGCTAAAAAAGAAGATGCCGAATTTGAAATAAATTTTTATAAAGGGCTGCTTGATAAAAACCCAGATTTTATTGAGGCCTTATGTGCTCTCGGCGACCTTTATACAAAGGATATGCAATTTCAGAAAGGTCTTGAGGTTGATGAGCGGTTGTATCGATTAAAGCCAGATGACCCCGTGGTCCTTTATAATTTGGCATGTAGTTATTCCTTACTCGAAAGAATAGACGAAGCCTTTGAAATAATTAAAAAGGCTGTTGAGTGTGGATACATAGATTTTGGTCATCTAGAAGAAGATGAAGATTTAGAAAATCTAAAAAAAGATTTTCGATTTAAGAAATTTTTCCTTTCTCTTCGCGATAAAAGCGATACTTAATCGATAAGCGTATGACTAACGACAACGTCAGTACAAATTATCAAAAAATAAAACACACCGTATTTTTTACCAACCTATTCCTCGATATTATCCTGTTATTTGTATTTTTTTTAACAGGGATGTCATCTGCCTTAAAGCAAATACTTAACACGACGTTTACTAACACATATCTTCTAAACGGAGCTTTTGTTGTTATATTGGCAATAGCAAGTTATGTGATTCATTTTCCGACAGGCTACTTTTTAGGTCATTATTGGGAGCATCGGTTCGGTTTATCGAATCAAAAATTTAGTCTCTGGTTAAAAGACGATTTGATTAAGGCCACGCTTGGCTTGTTTATAGCTGTTATTTTTGTTGAGGTTATTTATATGTTTTTAGCTCGTTACCAACAAAATTGGTGGATAGGAGTGGGGTTGTTTTGGCTGGTGGTATCGTTTGTGTTAGCGCGTTTAACACCTAATGTTATTATTCCTTTGTTTTATAAATATGATGACTTAGATGATGTTGTGTTAAAGGAAAAAATATTGAATTTATTTAAGCGTTGTCAGGTTTCTTTAAAAAATGTGTATGCCATCAATTTTTCATCAAAGACAAAAAAAGCTAATGCGTTCTTTTGTGGTTTAGGAAATAATAGAAGAGTTGTTTTGGGAGACACGTTATTGTCAAACTTTACACATGAGGAGATAGAGGTTGTCGTTGCTCATGAATTGGGGCATCTCAAAAACAGAGATATTGTGCGATTTTTATTTGTAAGGACTGTGGTTACGTTTTTAGGGCTTTATTTAGTCTCGCGATTTTTACTCTTTAGTATGAGTCATTTTTCAATAGAACGTATAGATGATATTTCTTTTTTACCAATGATACTTGTGGTCTTAATAAGTTTTAGTTTTGTAACAGCTCCTTTTTTAAATGCCTATAGTCGTCGTAGAGAAGTGCAAGCAGACCAATTTAGTCTTGATGTCACAAAAAGCCCAAAAGATTTTATTTCTTTAATGGAGAAGTTGGGCCAAATGAATTTGGCCGAATTTCAACCATTTTTTATTATAGAATGGATGTTTTATGATCATCCCCCTTTAGAGAAAAGAATACAATTCGCCAAAAACTATAGAGGATAATATTATGAGTAAAGAAAAAATTGTTGATCCAATTAATAATAGAAAATACTTAAGAACGAACGTTAGAATTCCTGTCGAGTTTACAATCGTTCGTTTGACGGACGAACTTTTAGGTATCGATTGGGAACAAGGAGAAACATGTAATGTGAGTGAAGGTGGTTTTTGTTTGGAAACATGTAAGCTTGGGGAATCAACAATTCAATATTTAAAAAAAGAAGTGGCGCAACTTGATATTCGAGTTGAATTGCCAGGAAGCGATCAAAAGATTAAAGTTTTTGGAAAAATTATGTGGCACAAAGAATTGGAATCAGAAGGATGTTTTATGCTAGGCATTCACTTCCTATCAATCGTTAAGCCAGATTTAAAACAAATAATAAAATTTGCTCGTCGGAATAAATAGTAAAAACGAAATCTTAGGTTCTGGTTTGGCATCAATCATGCCTTTTAAGGGGTGAACATAACTTAGAAAGGAGAAAAAGTGAAGGCATACAAAGAAGAATTGTGGTTTAATATCAATTCAAGACGCGACTATATTAACATCACAGCAGATGTTCAGAAGGCTATTAACAAAAGTGGTATTCAAGAAGGCTTGTGCTTAGTTAATGCTATGCATATATCAGCAAGCGTTTACATCAACGATGATGAATCTGGTCTTTTGCATGATTATGACAAATGGCTTGAGAAGTTAGCTCCGCACGCTCCTATATCGCAATATCGACATAATGATACAGGGGAGGATAACGCGGATGCCCATCTTAAACGGCAAATTATGGGACGGGAAGTTGTGGTTGCGGTGACTTCGGGTAAGTTGGATTTTGGACCGTGGGAACAAATTTTTTATGGAGAGTTTGATGGGAATCGAAAAAAAAGAGTATTAATAAAAATTATTGGAGAATAAAAAGGAGAAAAGAGAAATGAGTCTTATTGTTTTAGGAACAGTAGCGATCGATAATATTAAAACAACGACTGGTTGGAAAAGGGATTTGTTAGGAGGTTCAGCAAGCCATTTTTGTATGAGTGCCAGTTTGTTTTCAAAGGTTCATTTGGTCAGTGTGGTGGGTGATGATTTCCCCAAAAAACATTTAAATTTTCTAAAGAAGAAAGGCGTTGATTTAACATCTTTATTAGAAGAAGAAGGAAAGTCTTTTTGTTGGGAAGGAGAATATAAAAAGAGTGATTTAAATAATGCCATCACAATCTCAACGGAATTAGGGGTCTTGTTAAATTATGTGCCGCAAGTTTCTGTTGTTCATGAATCGTTACCTTACGTTTTTTTAGCAAACTTTGATCCAGATTTGCAGTATCAGTTTCTTCAAAGAATGACGAAGCCCAAATTGGTGGGTATGGATACTATGAATTTGTGGTTAACTATAAAGAGAAACTCTGTTCTTAAGCTTGTTAAGAAGGTCGATTTGTTTATTGCTAATGATGCTGAGGCAAAAATGTTGACCAAAGAAAACAATCTTATAAAGGCAGCCAAACAAATTCGGAAGATGGGACCAAAGTGGGTTGTTATTAAGAAAGGGGAACATGGCGTTTATTTTCATAGTGATAAATTTCACTTCTCCTTTCCAGCCTTTCCTGTTGAAAATGTTTTAGATCCAACGGGAGCGGGAGATACTTTTGCTGGTGGCATAATGGGATACTTGGTAAAGCATCAAAAATTCGATGAAAAGACATTTCGTAATGCGCTTACTTACGCAACGACATTGTCATCATTTAATGTTGAAGGTTTTGGTATGTCTAAAACGGCTCCGTTGAATCTAACAAAGGTTAATCAGCGGAGAAAAGCATTAATTAAATTTATCGCACCCTAACAGAGGACTGGTTCTAAATGATGGGACTTATTGATAAAATTGGCGTTGTGGCCTCGGTTGTGTTACCCTTATTTAATATTCCTCTGATTTTGAAGGTTATTAAGCGGAAATCCTCAGAAGATATCAGTCTGACGTGGGCTTTGGGGGTCTGGGTTTGTTTTTTGTTTATGTTCCCATCAGGCTTACGCTCAGAAGAAGTGGTCTTTCGGACATTTACTATTGTTAATATTATATTTTTTACAGCTGTCGTTTTTGTGGCTGTTAAGTATCGAAAAGGTTCTATTCATGGGAAATGATGCAAAATCTGAAAATCGTTGTGGTATGGTTTCCATTGTTGGGCGACCTAATGTTGGTAAATCTACCTTACTTAATAAAATAGTAGGTGAGAAAATTGCTATTGTCTCAAAAGTTCCACAAACAACACGAAATCAGATTAGAGGTGTTTATACCGAAGAGCGTGGACAGGTTATTTTTGTTGATACGCCAGGCCTTCATATGGGCAAAGATAAGTTAGACAAATTTATGAATCGTACCTGTGATAGCACGATTAACGACACAGATTGCATTATTTATCTTGCCGACACATCGCGAAATATTGGTCAGGAAGAAGAGCGTATTGCGGCAAAATTAAAAATGATGAAATGTCCGGTCATTCTTGGACTAAATAAAGTTGATCTTAAAAAAAATAAGATTCCTGAATACATTTCATTTTGGGAAGGTGTTAAGGGGATGCCAGTGACAGAGATGAAAAACTTTACGTTAATCGCTTTGTCCGGAGAAAAAGGAGATAACATTGATCAATTATTAGATGTTATCTTTGGTTACTTGCCTCAAGGTCCTAATCTGTATCCAGATGATGTTATTAGTGATACACCTCGAAAAATTGTGGTTGCTGATATTATTCGTGAAAAGTTGATTCATGTGATGCGTGATGAAATTCCTTATTCGTTAGGTGTCTTTATTGAGCATATGCAACCCCGCAAAAGAAATACATGGCATATTAAAGCTTTACTTATGGTAGAACGTGATACGCAAAAAGAAATAGTTATTGGTAAAAAAGGAGATATCTTAAAACAAATTGGCACACAAGCGAGGGAAGAGTTAGAGGTTCTCCTAGAAACTAAAGTTTTTCTTGAATTACATGTCAAAACTCAAAAAAACTGGAGAGACGATACCTCCATTCTTCAAGAATTAGGTTACGAACACTACTAGTCGTTAATTTAACCCTTCCGAAGGCATCCCGCTCTAATTACCTGTTCATTATTATCATTTTGACGTATACTACTGCGGTTAAACAATTTTTAAACCGAAATATATCTCTCATGGCGAAAATTTGTACTGTTAAGCAGATCCAGAAATTGGATCACCTGGCTATTGATCAATATGGGGTGTCCTCCATGGCTCTTATGGAGAATGCTGGCCGCGCTGTTAGTGAAGAAATTCTAAAGTTGTTAAAAAGATCTAAGGGGCGAAAGGTTTGTATTGTTTGTGGCTTAGGCAATAACGCAGGGGATGGTTTTGTTGTCGCGAGACATCTTATGAATGCTGATCTAGCGGTTGAAGTGATTGTCATAGGAGATCCAAAGAAACTAAAGGCCGATGCAAAACAAAACTATGACATTATAAAGAAATGTAAGGTTTCGATCCGTGTTGCAAAAAGGGCTCGCGAGCGATTTTCCGATTATGATATTGTTGTTGATGCCATTTTTGGGGTTGGTCTTAATCGCATTATTGATCAACCATACAAAGGCATTATTGAACAGATAAATACAGAAGCTGGGCGGGTTGTTGCTGTTGATATTCCTTCAGGATTGGATGGAACCTCGGGGGAGATATTTGGATCTTGTATTAAAGCCTATCGCACTGTGACTTTTTCAGCAGCAAAAAAAGGTTTGTATGCAAAAAAAGGACCTAAGTTTACTGGGAAGGTCATTGTTGCTGACATCGGAATTCCAAAAATGTTATTTAAGAAAATTTGAAATGCCTGTAACAAATAAAAATATGGACCGAGTGGTGGCCATCATTCGTGATGAGCTAAAGGATTTACCAGATCCGTCCGTCACGTTGGTTGGCAAGAGATGGAAGAGCCCATTTTTAGTTTTAATCTCTTGTATTATGAGTCTACGCACCAAAGATGAAACGACTCTGCCGGCCAGCGAAAGGTTATTTAAGTTGGCAGAAACCCCACAGGAGATGTTAAACTTATCACTTAAACAAATCGAGAAGGCTATTTACCCAGTCGGTTTTTATATCACCAAGGCAAAAACGATTCATGGAATTTGTAGGGACATATTAGAGAAGTTTAACGGTAATGTTCCCAACAACTTAGAAGATTTGTTGACAATGAAAGGTGTGGGGCGTAAGACAGCGAATTTGGTTCTGACTGAGGGATATCAGATTCCCGCTATGTGTGTTGATACCCATGTTCATCGTATATCCAATCGTTTTGGGTATGTGAAAACAAAGGTAGCAGATGAAACAGAAATGGTTTTACGAGACATTTTGCCTAGAAAACATTGGATGGATTACAACGCGTTACTTGTGACATGGGGACAAAATATTTGTAGACCAATTTCTCCATTGTGTAGTACGTGTAAGATTAAAAAACTTTGTGCCAGAATAGGTGTTGAGAAGAGTAGGTAATTATTATGCAATTATTCATTTATTTTTCAGAAATACTCGGTAGAAAAGTGGCCGATTCAAATTATAACATCATCGGAAAACTATGTGATCTTTCGATGAGCCCAAGCAATGACGTTTTCCCCCGTGCTGATGCGATTGTTATTAAGAAGGGATTCTTTCGAAAAAAGATGGCTTTTATCCCCATGGGAGATGTACAGAAATTTGGCAAGACTATTGTTTTAAAGATTGATCAAAGTGAAATTAAGTTTGAATCCTTAAACAAGGGCTGTGAGTTTTCCTTGGGAAAAGTTATTTTAGATCAGCAGGTCGTGGACATTAATGATCAAAAGGTTGTACGTGTTAATGATGTGCATCTGCTTAATGTCGATAGCCAGTTGTATTTGGCTCACGTTGATGTTGGTTTAAGAGGACTTGTCCGTCGTTTGGGTTGGAGCAAGTTTATTGATACTCTCGTCAAATTTTTCTCCCCACAGTCGCCGTATCTTACAGATGAAGAGTTAATTTCTTGGAAAAGTACGCACGTTCTTGCTGTTGGAAAAGTAGGTAATGTTTTACGTTCAGATGTTGCTCGTCAAAAACTGGCAAGAATTCCTACTGTAGAGTTGGCTGATATCATGGAAGATTTAGATGTTTTTGAAAAGCTTTCTCTTTTTAAAACGTTTAATGCTGATATGCAACACCGTGTCTTTGCCGATATGGCTCCTCATGAAAAAGAGGAGTTGATTGAACAGCTCGATGATAAAGAAGCGAGCCATCTCTTAGAAAATATTCCCGCCGATGAGGCGACCGACCTTTTACATGATTTACCTCCAGAAAAAAGACGATTATTATTTAGACATATGCATTCAAAAACATCCAAAGAGTTGCGAAAATTATTAGGCTTTGCTCAAGATTCTGCAGGTGGATTGATGACAACAGAATACTTAACGTTGGATCAAGATGATACAGTGGCTGATGCGATTCAGAAAATTAAAGATAATACCGATTTTGCCGGTAACATTGTTCATCTTTATGTTGTGGGTGAAAAGCAGCAACTTCTGGGTGCAACATCGTTAAGACGTTTTATCAATGAGGATCCAAAGAAAAAAATTATTGATACGGTATATCCTAATAATATTTTTGTACGAACGGATGATGGTATGGAGGAAATAGCCCTTTTATTAGAGAAGTATAAATTTTCTTCTATTCCCGTTTTAGATGAAGCAAATGTTATCCAAGGTGTTATTACGAGTGACGATGTGATGGAAGAGTTGATTTCATTGACGTGGACTAAGTATAAAGATCAGATTTAAAGTTGAAAGTTTGAGAGATGAAAAAATTATTTAATATTATCAAAAACTCTGTGCCTATTCGTAACTTAGCCCTTTTTCTGGCTGTTATGGGGCCAGGTATTATCACGGCAAATGTGGATAATGATGCTGGTGGCATTGCAACCTATTCTTTAGCGGGCGCTAATTTTGGCTACAGTTTGTTGTGGTCGTTTATTCCTATTACGATTGCCCTTATTATTGTTCAAGAGATGTGCGCGCGTATGGCTGTTGCCACGGGGAAAGGGTTGGCTGATTTAATTCGTGAAAATTATGGTGTTAAAGTAACTTTTTATTTAATGATTGCATTGTTTTTTGTTAATTTAGCCAACGTCATGGCTGAGTTTGCGGGTGTAGCGGCCAGTTTAGAAATTGTTGGGATTAGTAAATTTTTCTCTGTTCCTATTGCCGCTTTCCTTGTTTGGATTTTGGTTGTGAAAGGCTCTTATAGAAACGTAGAGAAAATATTTTTATTTGCCTGTGTTTTTTATGTGGCCTATATCATCTCAGGATTTATCGCCAAGCCCGATTGGCATGAAGTTCTAAAACATACAGTGACACCTCAAATTAATTGGACGCTTGATTACACCGTTATGCTTGTCGGTTTAGTCGGAACGACAATCGCGCCATGGATGCAGTTTTATCTTCAATCATCTATTGTGGAAAAAGGAATTAATGCCGATGATTATAATCATCTTCGGTTAGATGTTGTTGTTGGATGCATCATCGCCCCACTGATTGCTTTTTTTATTGTCGTAACATGTGCTGCGACCATGTTTGAATCTGGCATCAGTATCGAATCAGCGAAGGATGCAGCGATAGCTTTAAAGCCATTAGCTGGTCCGTATGCGAGTATGTTATTTTCCTTCGGATTATTTATCGCCTCCATTTTTGCAGCATCGATATTACCATTATCGACAGCTTATAGTGTTTGTGAGGGGATGGGGTGGGATGCGGGCATTGATAAGAGATTTGAGGAGGCCCCTGAATTTTTCTGGATGTATGCTTTTATGATTATTGTTGGGGCTGGAGTCGTTTTGCTTCCTAAATTTCCTCTACTCAGCGTTATGTATTTTTCACAAGTAGGTAATGGGATATTGCTGCCCTTTGTTCTGTTATTAATGCTTGCTCTTATTAATAATAAAGAAATCATGGGTGAGGATTTTGTGAACACCAGATCTCTAAATGTTATAACTTGGATCGCCGTTGTTGCCATTATTGTGATCACTATCGTTATGGTTGTATTTACATTCATGTATTCTTCGAAAGTAACCGTGATATAAAGGGGTCAAAAATCTTGACAGGGGCTAGGGGGTGTGTTAAAAAAAATTATTAATAATGAATATGAAAAAAGGCTTTATTATTGAAATTCAATGAAAATTTTTTAATCACATAGAAAACGTCCGGAACCTTATAGATAAGGTTCCTTTTTTTTGTTATGAAAATAGGTATTACCTACGATTTAAAAGAAGACTGGGGTCATAAACAAGGGGATCCCTTTGATGCGAATGCTGAATTTGATAAGCCAGAAACAGTTGATCGGGTTATCAAGGCGTTTGAGGATGGCGGGCATCGCGTTAAGAGGATCGGCAACGTTTATCAGTTGTTAAAGAAGATAGATCAACTTGATGTGGATATTGTTTTTAATATGTGTGAAGGTCGCGTTGGACGTAATCGTGAGATGCAGGTTCCTGTATTGCTTGAGATGTTTGATATTCCTTTCGTTGGTGCTGATGCGTTAACCCTTGGGTTGACACTCGATAAAGTTGTTACTAAGAAAATTTTTGTCTCAGAAAATATGCCAACGGCCCGTTGTTGTGCGGTAACAGAGAATCAAGATCTTGATGAGGCTTCTTTAAATAAGTTATTGCAAAAGCATCAACTTAATTTTCCTTTGATGGTCAAGACATCCTATGAGGGTTCATCAAAGGGTATTACTCAGGATTCACGTGTTGAAGATGGGATAAGTTTGTTGCGACAGATTAAATGGGTTCATGACAATTATCATCAAACAGCTTTAGTGGAGGAGTTTATTCGCGGAACAGAATTTACAGTTGCTGTTTTAGGAAATGAGGGTGCCCAAGGCATGCCCGTTTTACAGTATGCGATGGATGGAAAGCTAGATTTAGGGGATGAAATATATACAGCGCAACGATTAGCTGATTTGTCCGTGGAATACATTTGTCCGGCGAAGATCTCTAATGAGCAGGCTCAACAGTTAAAAGATTTGGCGGTTGAAGCGTATCGCGCGGTTGGTTGTCGTGACTTTGGTCGTGTTGATTTTCGTGTCGATGAAAAGGGAACTCCTTTTATCTTAGAGGTTAATCCTCTTCCGAGTTTGGAGGTTAACGATTGTATTGATTTGTTTCCACCCGTAATAGGTTCGACATTTGAGAAGACTATGAATGACATTGTTTCTTTTGCTGTGAAAAGATATCAACAAAAAAGAGAAATGTTTAGTTTAACTGGTACTAAATTATGAATCCCCTTGAGTCTCTTAAAGAAGAAGTCGTTGTTCGTTTGACCCCAAAAGAAAATAGAGTTATTGCTTCTTTTAAAGATGCCACACCTCTTGACTGGGAAGATTGGCGTTGGCAGTTGCGTAATCGTATTCGATCATTAGATGTTTTAAAAAAAGTTGTTAACCTTACCCTTCAAGAGGAAAAAGGGATTGTTGGTTGTGGGGATAAATTAACAATGTCGATCCCACCTTACTTTGCGAGTCTCATGGACGCGGATGATCCAAAATGTCCGATCCGTTTACAAAGCGTTCCGCTTGGTTATGAATTAGAAACATCCGCTGAGGAGATGAAAGATCCTTGTGGGGAAGATGATCATTCACCCGTACATGGTTTGGTTCATCGTTATCCGGATCGTGTTTTGTTTTTAGTTAATGAAATGTGTGCGATGTATTGTCGTTACTGTACGCGTTCGCGAATGGTCGGAGATGGTAAGCGGACGTTAAGTAAAGAAACTTATGAAGCAGCTTTCGATTATATTCGATCAAATAAAAAGATTCGCGATGTCCTTATCTCCGGTGGCGATCCTTTAACAATGAGTGATCGGATGTTGGAATACATTATCAGCACATTAAAATCAATTCCACATGTTGAGTTTGTTCGCATCGGCACGCGAATTCCTGTAACCCTTCCTCAAAGAATTACGTTTGATTTGGTTAACATGCTTAAAAAATATAGCCCTATCTGGATGAGCATACATTTTAATCATGCAAAAGAAATCACCAAGCGTGTTAAATTTGCGTGTGATTTATTAGCCGATAGCGGAATTCCATTAGGTAGTCAGACCGTGTTGCTAAAGGGGATTAATGATAAGCCCTCGATCATGAAGAAGTTGATGCACGAGTTATTAAAGATCCGCGTTCGTCCGTATTACATTTACCAATGTGATCCCATTCTAGGATCCAAACATTTTCGCACCCCTGTGTCTGTTGGTATCAACATCATGGAAAAACTTCGCGGCCACACCACAGGCTACGCCGTTCCCACCTACGTCATCGACGGCCCAGGCGGAGGCGGCAAAATCCCCATCAACCCCAACTACATCATCGCCCGAGATGAAAACAAATACATCCTGCGTAATTTTGCCAACCAAGAATTCCACTACGTCGATCCCCAATAAGCTTTTATTGTTGTGAAGCCTAAAATATTGTCATATGTTATACTTTAATTTTAATTAATCGTAAGAATGGTAGAGATTATGAGGATTCTTAAAATTTATTTAATACTATTGTGTTTAGTCTTTGTTTATCCAGCGCAAATAAGCCATGCAAAGTCGGTAAGTCAACGTTTGAAAGAGGATTGGGAGAGACGACAACTGGAAAAGCGAGAGGGATCTAAAAATAGTTCCTCAAAGGATAAAAAAAAGCGTAAATCAAATAAGTTTAAGAATCCTCTAAAGAAGGAGAAATACAAAAAAGTAGGAAGGTTTAGGCTTTTTGATGACAAGCTCTCTGCCGATGAATTTACTCAGTTTTTAGAGGGCGTTGAATACATGGATCGATTTTATGCCAAAATGGGAGCATCCGTAAAGCGCTTAAATATGAGAATGTTTACAGATAAAGATCGGTATGACGAATATTACAACAAAAATTTCAGGGGGTCTAAAAAACATATAGCGAATGCCTATTATTCGTCAAGAAAAAATGAGATGGTGGTATATAAACATTGGAATTTTATGCGGAGTTTCTACCATGAATATTCTCATGCTTTTTATCGGGATATCATTCCTAAAGGAGCCCCACGGTGGCTTAATGAGGGCTTGGCTGAATACTTTGAAGGGATGAAATTTCATTCGAGAAGCCGTGTTACTATTAGTCCACAGCGAGGAAGATTATTAACTGTTAGAGGATGGAAAGGTCGTTTGCCGAATTATGTTGAAGATATCATGACGTTATCCTTCAGGAATTTTAAGGCAAAATATGATGATTCAAATTACAACGCTTATACAATATCTTGGGCCATAGCTTATTTTATTCTAAAACAAACCCGTGGGGAGCATATTATGGAAAAGTTTTTAAAGGGAATTGCTAGGGGGCGTACGTCAAAGGAAGCTATTGGTGCTGCATATCCAGGGGGGTACTCAAGTTTTATTGAGGATTTCTCAGCATTTTATTAGAAGTTATCTATTTAGGGTTTACCTTTGTTTGACAGTAAAGGTTTAATATGGTATCCTTTACTTGAAAGTAAAGGGAGGTCAGAATGGTCACAAAACAAATAAAAATTTCATCAAAAAATCAAATTACAATTCCTCAAACGGTTTTGAAAAAATTAGGTGTTGGACCCGGTGATGCTATACAGTTGAATATAGAGGGTCAACATGCAGAAATTCTTGTGGCCAAAAGAAAGCAATTGTCCGCGTTAGATTTAGGAAAAAAGTTTAAGAGCCACCCTAAAAAGGTTTTGTCTATAAAGCAGATTAATCAGGCTATCGTTGATGGTTATAAAGATTTGGCCGGTAAAAATAGATGAAGGTTGCCGTAGATACGAATATTGTTTTAAGGCTTATTCTCGAAGACAACAAGGATCAGCTGTCAAAAGCTAGAAAAATTGTTAGGGATAATAAGGATGAGGGATCAATTTTTATCAGCTCGTTGGTTTTCCTTGAAATGTATTTTGTTTTAACCAAACTTCTTGGTTGGGATAAAGCACTCGTTTATCAGGCCTTTGAGGACATCTTATGTGTAAGAGAATTTAGTTTTGAGAATGAAATAGCCATTAGAATGGCCATATCGGATGTAAGAAAAAATCTTGATTTTAGCGATGCCCTCATTGGTCAGGTTGGAAACTCGAGAAATTTAAAGACATATACTTTCGATAAGCAATTAAAATCTGATACGGCTTTCATCGTCATATAGGAGCAGTTTTACCAAGAACCGATTCCACTTCCGAAGTGGAATCGGTTTATTTGTTTTTTTCTAAATATATAGTACTCTTAACTATAGAGTAAAGTTTGACGCTTGAGGGTCTCTGTGTTAAGATATCGCCATTCATTTTTAGGAGGAGGAAAAATATGAAAAAAATTGAAGCGATTGTACGAGATGAGAAGTTTGATGATATTATCAAGGCTTTGGAAGACTCGGGAATAGGTGGCATAACTGTAACGGAGGCAATGGGTTTTGGGCGTCATCGTAATGGCTTGAAGAAGAAAATGAAGCTAGAGATTTATTGTGATGAGTTTCAGGTCGATAAGGTTGTTGAGATGATTCGACGTCACGGCAAGACAGATACCACGGGAGATGGCAAAATTGCCGTTATTCGGCTTGAACAATTGTTCCGCATTCGTACCGGTGAGCAAGGGGCTAATGCGATTTAGGAGTGTTTTTAAGAAAAAGAAATTCGTTTACTTTTTAAGGAACTGTAATATAATAGCTAAATAATTTTTAAAGAGAAAAATAAAAAGAGAAAAGGCGGTGTTAGTTAGATGATTGAAGTTAAAGTAAATGATCCTCACAACTTCGAAAAAGCTATGAAAATCTTTAAGAAAGCCTGTCAAAAAGACGGTTTTATGATGGAACTTAAAGACAGGCAATACTATAGCAAACCTTCGGAAAAAAAGAGACATAAGGGTAAGAAACGATAACCCTTTTTTTGAATACAGAATTTATGGCTTTGTGCCGTGGGTATTTGCTAAGTGCTTTTTAAAAGTGCCAAGCTAGAAGACTCATAGCCCAAAGCCATTTCCTTTCCCAAATTTTTAACAATATGATTAAAGTCAAACGTGCACTTATTAGTGTTTCCAATAAGAAAGGGCTTCTCCCTTTCGTGAAAGGCCTTCACGCCCTTGGTGTAGATATGATCTCTACCGGAGGCACAGCCCGCCTTATTAGAGAAGCAGGCCTTCCTGTAACTGAAGTTTCCGATTACACCGGTTTTCCCGAAATGCTTGATGGACGTGTGAAAACCCTACATCCCAAAATCCACGGTGGTCTTCTCGCATTACGAGATAAGATCGAACATATGACACATATCAAAAAGCATGAGATTGAATTGATTGATATGGTTGTTGTTAATTTGTATCCATTTGAAAGTGTGACTCAAAAGAAAAATGTTAGTTTAGAAGAAGCTATAGAAAACATTGATATTGGTGGGCCTTCCATGTTACGTTCGGCAGCAAAGAATTATAAAAGTGTTGCCGTTGTTTCCAATCCTGTGCGGTACAACGATATTTTAGTTGAACTTGATACCAATTCTGGACTAATGTCTGATAGCGTTTTGTACAATCTTGCCGTTGAAGCCTTTGAACACACCGCGCGGTATGATACCATCATCTCTCAATTTTTGAACCAACGTAAGACAAGCAAAGAATTTGGTCAACTTCCTCAAGAGATGGATTTTCAGTTTGAGAAGATTCAAGATTTGCGTTATGGAGAGAATCCTCATCAAGCGGCATCCTTTTATAAATCAGAAGGGAAGGCTTTTGGGTTAGCGAATATTAAACAGCTTCACGGTAAGGAATTGTCGTTTAATAATATTTTAGATTTGAATGCAGCTGTTGAATTTATCAAAGGTTTCAATGAGCCGGCAGCTGTTGTCATCAAACACAATAACCCGACAGGCGTTGCGATTGATAAAACATTGGCGCAAGCGTATAAACAAGCTTGGGCGTGTGATAAGATTTCTGCCTTTGGTGGTATTATTGGATTAAACAAAAAAGTAGACGAACAAACAGCTCTCGCGATTTCCAAAAGTGGTTTTATGGAATGTGTTATTGCTCCAGGCTTTGGGAATGACGCTCTTAAAGTTTTAAAGAAAAAAAAGAATTTGCGGTTGGTTGAGTTAAAATTGAAGGATTTAAAGCAGCAATCTTATGATCTTAAGAAAGTCATTGGCGGGTTATTGGTTCAGGAATTTGATGCGCGAGATATAAAGTCGGAAGAATTAAGGATTGCAACGAAGAAAAAGCCTACCAAAGCACAATTAGATTCATTATTGTTTGGTTGGCGCGTTATTAAGAACGTTAAATCTAATGCGATTATCCTCGTCAAGGGAACGCGAACGGTTGGAATTGGTTGCGGACAAACCTCACGTGTGGAAAGCGTTAATATTGCCATCGATAAAGCAGGTCCTCAAACGAAAGGCTCTTCTCTTATCTCCGATGCCTTCATCCCCAAAACAGACAATGTGACTCTTGCTGCAAAAGCAGGTATTAAAGCCATCATCCAAACCGGGGGATCGATTGCCGATGAAGATGTTATTAAGGCGGCCGACAAGGCTGGCATAGCCATGGTTTTAACAGGTGTCAGACATTTCAAACATTAATCATGACGTTTTTAGAAGCGCAAAGCGTTCTTAATTCTTTTATCGATTTAGAAAAATCTCTAAATCACCGGGATCCCTCTGAGTTTAAATTAGATCGCATCAAACATCTGCTGCAACTCTTAGATAATCCTCATCAACATTTAAAAATTATTCATGTTGCCGGTTCCAAAGGCAAGGGTTCAACGTGTGCCATGACGGCGCATATTTTAAAGGAAGCCGGATATAAAGTTGGTTTATATACCTCACCGCATTTATATCATTTTCGAGAACGCATCCGTTTGCTTGATAGAACGATACAGTCGTCGGAGGGGAGTGATGTTTTTTTAGATTGTATTAGTGAGCAACAATTTGCAGAGGTGTTAACGGAGATGTTGCCAGCGATTGAGAGTGTCCGTTTAAAGTTTGAGTTGGGTTCGTTGACATTTTATGAAGTGATCACGGCTTTAGCGTTGTATCATTTTAGTAAACAGATGGCAGACATTGTTATTTTAGAAACAGGGTTGGGTGGTCGTTTTGATGCTACCAATGTTGTCTCGGCGATGGTGTGTGCGATAACGGCAATTGGTCTTGAACATACAAAGTTGCTTGGAGGAACTGTTGAAGCTATTTCGCGTGAGAAGATTGCTATTGTGAAGACGGGCAAGGAGAGGGTTGTTGTGCAAAAGCAAGATCATGCAATTAATGAAGCCATTAATCAACATTGTAAAAAGTTAGCCATTGATCCGTTCTGGGTTGAAGAAGAATGTATGGATTATGAGATACCGTTGCTGGGAAAACATCAACGGCGGAACTTAGCTGTTGCCGTGGCCATTGTTGAAGAAGTTAAATCTTTGGGTTACAACATTTCAACGGAAGCGATTAAGCGTGGGGCGCAAGGCGTATTTTGGCCAGGGCGAATAGAGGTTATTCAAAAGAATCCTTTATGGATTATTGATGGTGCTCACACATTAGATTCTGTAAAAGAATTGGTTGAAACTATGAAAGAATTATTCCCTGATCAGAAGGCACTTCTTGTTGTTGGTATGTCAGATGATAAAAACTTTAAGGAATTATTAGAAGAATTAAAACCGATTGTTCAAAAACTCATCATGACAAAATCCAATCATCCTCGAGCTCGTTTATTTGACGAACAGCAATTAAATGGTATATTTGAAGATATTCCTATAACGTATATAAATAGTGTTAAAGAAGTGACAGAATATCTGGCAACTCAAAATGATGTTGCCTTGTTTACGGGTTCAATTTTTATGATTGCAGAGGTTAGAAAACTATGTACCAATATCAAAGTCTAGAAGATACGATTGTGGCCATCTCAACACCGTCAGGACAGGGTGGAATTGGGATTGTGCGTTTAAGTGGTGGGGAGGCTGTTTCCGTTTGTGAAAAGATGTTTAAGGGAAAGAAAGGTAAGCCTGTTTCACAACTAAAGAGCCATACGGTCCATTACGGTTGGATTCAAAGTGGTGATGAGGTCGTTGATGAGGTGCTCTTAACCATTATGCGAGCACCCAAAAGTTATACCAAAGAAGATGTGATCGAAATCAGTTGTCATGGCGGGATGGTTTCCCTGCGTGCTATTTTGCAACTAGCGATTTCTCACGGCGCGCGCATGGCGCAACCAGGCGAGTTTACCAAACGCGCATTTCTCAATGGTCGTATTGATTTAGCCCAGGCCGAAGCTGTTCTAGATATTATTCATTCAAAGACGGAACATTTTTTGAAAGTGAGCACTCATCAACTGAAGGGTGAGCTGTCCACGGAATTGGAATCTATTCGTGAAGAATTGTTAAAGAGTTATGTGGAAATCGAAGCCATCGTTAATTTCCCCGAAGATGATATTGATGCGAGTCAACGTGAGAAAATAATTGAGAAGATAGATGTCCAAAAGCAAAGAGTTGAGAAGCTATTAGCCTCAAGTCAGCACGGACGGATTCTTAAAGAGGGGATCAAAATTGTTTTAGCAGGTCGTCCAAATGTTGGAAAATCATCACTACTAAATGTTTTGTTAAAAACACCTCGCGCCATTGTCTCAGACATCGCCGGCACCACGCGTGATACGATAGAGGAGCTAGCCCAAATTCAAGGCATCCCTTTTCAACTTGTTGATACCGCTGGTATTTTAGAGCCAAGAGATCTTATCGAAGAAGAAGCGGTTAAGCGCAGTCATATGTATATTCAAGGGGCTGATCTTGTATTGTTTGTGCTAGATGCAAGTAGCTCGGTACAACAAGAAGATCAAATGCTTATGGAACGCGTGAAAGATCATAACGCCTTGGTTGTGTTTAATAAATCAGATCTTAAAAGTCAGATGACTCAAGCGGACATTAAGAAATATTTACCAAATAAGAAAATGGTCAAAGTGTCTGCTCTAAAAAATGAAGGGTTTGAGCAGCTAGAGTCCGAGATTCTTGAAGCCGTATGGCATGACAAACATATCGACACGCATGGCATCATGATAAGCAACGAAAGACACATTCAATCTTTAAGACAAGTTCAATCCATATTAGAAAAATCTCAACGCATTTTTCAAGAAGGCATCTCTCTAGAGTTTGTTTCAGAAGAAATTAAACAAGCGGTTAATTATTTGGATAGCATTACAGGTCGTAATGTCGATGCAGATTTATTAGATACGATTTTTTCGAAGTTTTGTATTGGAAAGTAATTGAGAAATAGTAAGTAAGTAGGTTGTAGATAGAGATGTTGAGGTGCAGTTAGTTGGCACCATCAACTTTTTTAATCAAATCTCCAGTTGTTGGGTCAAATGATAAAGTCGTGCCTTCATGGGTTTTTACATCGAAAGAGTAATCAGAGGAATTGATTGATTGAAAACCCATTGAATATTGGATGACTTGATAATGCGAATTCATTATCTCTACATTTTTTTTGTTTTTGTAGGCTAAATCAACAATCTCTATTGTTGAATATTCTTTTAACATCTTTCCTTCTCGATAAAACCCTATCGCTAAATCATTTTCGTTAGGATTTTCTCCCTTGCCCCAAGTTCCCACACGGACTAAGTCTCGTTGGTTTAAGTAAATGTTATATTCATACCAGTCGTATGTGTCGAGCAGAACATCTTTGCCTTTAACAACTTGATAGACAAGAGTGTTTCCTTTTTTGCGATTTGTTAAGGGTTCATCATCAGTATCTATTTTAAGACTCTTTGTGTAAAAATTTCCAACCGCAGAAGCCTTAATCTGAGGATATGGATCGGGATTTAGCCACAATTCTTCAGCTGGCAAACAATGTCTTTTTGGACTGATATACCACGCTTTTTCATTAATTAAAAAGCTAGGGTTTTCTATGGATGAATATAAACGTTCAAAGTCTTCCAGATATTTACCATTTATATACATTAAATAATATTTCTCAAAATCAGGATCTTTTTTTGTGGATGGATGTTTCATGTCAGGCCAATTTTTCGGCCATGGATTAGGATCTGTTTCATCCATTGGAGTTGCCCAAATAACAAATTGCTCAGGTTGCCAGGATTTAAGGTTATTATGTTTAAAAGACTTGATTCGATCATAAACTTTAAGAAATGCACGTGGAGTTTTGCTGCGGTCTTTTTTATTAGAATCGAGCTCACCGAAGACACCAACGACTCTTTCTAATTTTCCATTTTTGAAATATGATAGAGTATTTGAAGGTGGATGAAAACGGTTAGAAGTAAAGGTACTGTCTTCAAGATGCATAAATTCATCAGAAAAATTAAATCCACCTAAGAACTCTTGCATTTCACGTTGAGTCAGTGTGACGGAATATAAATTAATTAAATCCCCTTTCTTTTTTAGAATAACCAATCCGTCATCATAGAGGACAAAAGAAGGGTTACGGTAACCAGTTTTATTGGTTATTGGATACGGAGGGTTATCTGTCAAGTGAGCTGTAATATAAAGCAATGAATATTTTAAGACGATAAGCGGCTTTCGTTCACTAATTTCTGATTTTTTCTCTGCAAAAAGGGATGCGGGAAGAAGGGAGGTTGATAGGAATCCTGCAAATAATAGCATGATCCATTTACGCCATAATATTTTCATAAATCTCCTTATTATTTTTCTACCTACAACATACAACCTACTACTTACTTTATCTCAACAATCTTCGGCTTCGAGGCTTCTTCTTCCCTTCGCGCTTTATTATTCTCAACCCCTGTTTTAAAAATCTCTTTATTTAATAACATCAATTGTTTTAACATTTCTTGATCTTTCATAATGGATTTGAAATTTTCATTTTTAAGTAAACTCACAAAATCTTTTTCTTGGATTTGTCTGTTGGTTTCAGGATCACTGGCCAATTCCTGCATCGCTTTGTTTGTTAGAAGGGCTTTAAATTCATCCTTTTTTTCAAGCTTTTCTCTAAAATCAGGATTGTTTATAACTTGAGCGATGTTTTGAAATTCATCTAGACTTGTTGGAATTGAATTTTGAGTGAGATTATTTATAATAGTAAAGCTGTGGGATACTAATACATTTAGTTTTAATTTTTGAAAGGCATCTGACTCAATGGGGGCAATTACGACGAGGATTAATAAAAGAGCGACAATAGTTCCGCTCCATAAAATACTCATACATCCACCCAAAAAACGACTAAAGGAAAAGCTACTTGTTTCTTCTTTTTTGTCTGCTTTGAGTATGGATTTAACAATGACAGAACCACAGAGTTTGATGGCAAACGGAACAGAGATTCCAATGAGAAGGGTCATGCCTAGGTTTTGTGTTTGGGTATAATATTGGAAACTAATGATAGATCCGATAACAAGTGCAATTGGACCTAAAATCATAAGGAACAGACCTTTTTGCCAGCCATGAATAAAAAAGATGATGAAAAGTACTATGATAAAAGAATCGATCATTGTTTTGTGATGTGTGTGTTGGGTTTACGTTAAAATATTAGTATATCATGAGATTTTTTTTGTTCAATGATTGAACTAATAGGGTATGATTTTAAAAAAATATTTTAATTATTTTCATTCCAGAGGTTGTAATATAGCAAATAATAAAGTATATTTACAGTAGATAAGAAAGCGGTTTCATTTATTGGAAATATTAGTTGCTAATTCATCTCTACGTAATACAATACATTTGAAATTTCGTTCTAACCCATTTAAATATAGAAGCTAATGAAAAATAACGATAATAAAAGAAAAATCCCTCGCCAGGGCTGCCGTGTTCCGGTAGAAGGTAAAAAAGATAGCCTTTTTGAGTCACTTGAAACAGTTGATATTAGTAAAAACGGTTTAGGCTTTATCTCAACCCATCGTATTCCTGTTAACAAAAAAATTCCTATAGAAATTAACCTATCTGAGGATGAAGATCCGGTTTTAGTGGTGGGTAAAGTGGAATGGAATCGGGTTATAAAAGGAACCGATAATTACCGTATCGGAGTCTCTTTTGATAGTATTATGAGAGGCTCAAAGTCACGTCTTTTGCAATATTTTAAGTCCTTATAGGTATTATCAAAACATAAAGTCACTATTGAGGAAAAGTACCCTTGTTATCTCAAATACAAGATGATCGGCGTATGTTTGCTCGTTTTTCTGCGCGTTTTCCAGCGAAGTTTAAAGATGCCCGTGCAGATTATGGATCGGTTATCGGTCTAAGAGATGCCTCAGCTGGGGGGGTTAAAATTTTCTCCAGAGAGCGTCTCTATCTTAATGATACTGTCACTATTGAGGTTAGGTTGCCTGATACACAGGCTCCGCTCAATATCAAAGGACAGGTCGTTTGGTCTAAGAAAAACGAACCTAGTTTATGGGAATTTGGTTTGCAGTGCCACACCATTAGTTTGGTCAGTATGTCACGGCTTTATAAATTCGTAGTTGATAATTAGTTTTTTAAGCCTCTCACCCTTAAAGATCTTGACCCATTCCCCCACATATGTTACATTTCAATATCTTACAAATTGTTGTTAAACTAACAGTTAGAGAGCTTTTTAAAAATTATGGTTATTAAGCCCAAACTCTATCAATATTTCTCTGATGCAGCTTCCTTTAAATCAAGTGAAGCGATGAGCGATAGAATGCTTTATTTTCCCTTGTGTGGGGCAAATAATGATTCTATCAAATCCTCAATTACGCCTTTTTTAAGCGGTGATATCAAGATCGATAAAAATCGTTATTTAACGAAACCATTTTCCAGAGAAGATTTACGGAGTGTTTCTCGTAATTTTTATCTTAGGAGTCATGATAATGTCATTTCTTTTGCAGATAAAATATCCAATGAGCATTCAACAGTTGAAGCAGGGTTTCTTTGGCATAAGGTAACCAAGACTTTTCCTAAAAAAGGACTAGAGCTTCAAGCTTTGAACTTTGTTCCTGTTTCAGGTGAAAATGTTGAGCTTATGAAGATTACCTGCAAAAACGTTTCTTCAAAAAACATCTCGTTTACACCAACAGGATGTGTCCCAATGTTTGCCCGCGCCCTTTCCAATAAACATGACCACGAACATGTCACAGCATTACTACAAACTATTACTCAAACAAAACAGGGTGTTATTGTTGAGCCGACGATGTTATTTAATGAGGAAGGTCATAAAGACGTTCAAACGACTTATTTTGTTTTTGGATTTGAGGATAGCGGTAACGCTATTAAAGGTACGTTTCCTACGATGGCTTGTTTTTGTGGTGATGCTGGAACTCTTCGGGAACCGCAGGCAGTCTGTGAGAATTTGGATCCCAAAGGGCTAACAGAGAAAGAATTAAACGGAGAAGAGGCGATTGGGGCTATACGTTTTGAAGATGTTGAACTTAAAGCCGGCGATTTGAAAGAATATTATATTGTTATGGGAATAGCAGAAAACAATAAAAGTGTGTTTGATATTTTCTCGGCTTTTGATACGGGACCTAAATTTGAGCAAGCCTTAACCGAGAATAAAAAATATTGGCAAGCTAAGATTCATTCCATTGAGTTTAATACGGGTTCGACCGATTTTAATGCCTGGATGAAGTGGGTCACCTTACAGCCTGTTTTGCGTCGCATTTTTGGGTGTTCTTTTTTGCCAGATCATGATTATGGAAAAGGGGGGCGTGGTTGGAGAGATATTTGGCAGGATTTATTATCGCTTATTCTTATCGAACCGGAAAATGTCAGAGAGCATTTATTGAATAATTTTGCTGGTGTTCGCATTGATGGTTCTAACGCAACAATCATCGGTGATAAACCAGGTGAGTTTTTGGCCGATCGTAATGCGATTACACGGGTATGGATGGATCACGGCGTCTGGCCGTTTATGACATTGTTACTTTATATAAATCAAACAGGAGATTTTGATATTCTGTTTGAGGACAGTTTCTATTTCAAAGATCCGCAAATATCACGAACCTTTCATAAAGATCTTCAATGGCACCCCAAGGATGGTAAAGAGTTAAAGGATGTGAACGGAAATGTTTACCAAGGTTCTATTTTAGAACATATTCTTGTTCAGCATTTGGTTCAATTTTTTAATGTGGGCGAACACAATATGATTCGATTAGAAAATGCTGATTGGAACGATGGCTTGGATATGGCTTTTGACCGCGGGGAAAGTGTTAGCTTTACATCCTTTTATGCTGGAAACTTAATGGCCTTAGCAGATCTTTTGGAACGCGTATCTAGCACAATACAGATTCATGATATTTCTGTGGCTCAAGAATTATTAAAGTTATTAGATGGGTTAGGAAAAAATAAAGTTGATTACAATAATGCAGATGCCAAACGCAAACATTTATTTGATGTTTATTTTCCTTCCGTTCAACCCAACGTTAGCGGAGAGAAGACAACGATTGCTATTAAAGATGTGGTTTTAGATTTACGAGCGAAGGGAGAATCGTTAAAAGTATGTATTCGATCTCAAGAAAAGATAGTTGTTGATGATAAATCAAATCAGTTTCAGTGGTTTAATGGGTATTACGATAACAAGGGCAACCGTGTTGAAGGCAAAAAAGATGACACGGTTTGGATGACTCTTACGGGTGCCGTTTTTCCGATTATGTGTGATGTAGCTGAAGATGCTGATGTAGAAAACATTGTTAAATCTGTTAATCATTTTTTGAAAGATCAAGAGCTGGGTGGTTATCGTCTTAATACGAATTTTGGTAAGCGTAATTATTTAGACTTAGGGCGAGCTTTTGGATTTGCCTTTGGGACAAAAGAAAATGGAGCCTTCTTTAGCCATATGATAGTGATGTATGCTTATGCCCTTTACACAAGAGGTTTTGTTCGCGAAGGTTATGAGGTGTTGCATTCGATTTATCAGATGTGTATGAATACGGATAAAAGTAAAATTTACCCAGGAGTACCAGAGTACTGTGATGCACAAGGTCAAGGCATGTATCATTATCTAACGGGGTCCGCTAGTTGGCTTGTATTAACACAATTGACTCAAGTATTTGGTGTCAGAGGTGAGGGTGGCGATTTGGTTATTAGTCCTAAGCTTGTAAAAGAAGAGTTTTCACATGAAGGTAAGGCTTCTGTTGAAAGTTATTTTGCTGGAAAGAGAATAAAGGTCGTTTATCACAATGAACAGAAATTAGATTATGGATCGTACACCATAAAAGGTGTTTCGTTTAAAGATTTTGAGGGTTCTGTTGAATTTTCACAAACGCATCCCGCCCAAATTAAGCTCTCAAGAGCCCCTATCCAACAGGCCCCTTCTGGCCTTGAAATTCAGATTCAACTAGGTTGAAAAATCCCAACACTTCATTTTGACAAATAGTCAACTGCATGATATACTCATGGTTCAAATTTTGAAATTAGTACGTAACATGTTCATTTTAAACCGTTTTTGATTCTTTTAGAAAAGACTTAAAGTTTTTTTATTAAGTATGAATATTAGGAAAACATGATTTAAGTAGAGAGGTTAATATGAAGAAGCTACTCAAGGGATTTTTAATTTGTTCATTTTTAGTCTTAATCGGTAGTGGTCTGAGTTGTTCGGGAAAAGCGGCGGATCCCAACACCGTCACTCTTTGGCACTGGATGAACGATCGTCATGCCGCCATTGAAGAGTTAGCCTCACGTTACGAAGAACAAACAGGTATTAAAGTTAAAGTTGAATTGTTCGCCCCGCCAGATGCTTATACACAAAGAATCATTGCCTCCGCCCAATCAAGAGTCCTTCCCGACATATACGGAATCCTAGATAAAAAAGAAATATTTGCCTCCTTTATTGAAAATGGTTTTGTTGCCAATTTAACGGAGGAGTTTGCCAAAGATAATAATGCTTGGGAAAAATCTTTGTTTGCCAAGGCCGTTGATGTGAATCGTTTTAAACCTAATAATCCTCAAAATATTGAACCAGGAATTTATGGTGTTCCAATTGATGTAACCAATATTCAAATGCTTTATAACAAAAAGCTTTTAGAAAAAGCAGGAATCAAAACACCACCAAAAACGTTTGATGAGTTTCTTGCAGCCGGTGAAGCTTTAAAAAGAGTGGGTATAACAGGATTTGTTGCTGGTTGGGGTGAGTTATGGATGGCGGATTGTTTTGCTTCTAATTATGCGTTTAATATTATGGGTGAAGATAAGATTATGGCAACTTATAGGGGAGAGGTTCCTTATACAGACCCTGATTGGGTTAAGGTTTTTGGGGTTTTTAAAACACTTAGTGATAAAGGGATTTTAATTGAAGGTATTGTCACAAAACCAAATAAAGATGCCGAACAAGACTTTGCCTTACAAAGGGCCGCCTTTTCTTTTAATGGTTCATGGTGCGTGAATGTTTATCACAATATGAATCCGGATTTAGATTATGGTGCTATGTTACCTCCTGCGATGAATTCAAAATTTCCTTTAAAGATTTGGGGAGGGGGAGGTTCATCCTTTGTTGTTAATAATCATACGCCTAATAAAGAGAAGGCTATTGCGTTTTTAAAATGGTTAACGGGTCATGAGCAACAAGCCTATCTTTCAGAATCAACAAAGAATTTGCCAGCTAACCGAGAAGCGTTGTCTTCTATTCCAAAAATATTATCTCAATTTGCATCGGCCATGGATGATACAACTCATCCAACGATTTGGAAGTTTAATGAATTGCCTCTAGTTGTTGAAAACTTTGATAAAGGGATTCAATCTATTATCATTGGAGAGAAAACTCCAGAACAGGTTGCTGCAGAGGTTCAGGCTGTTAAGGAAAGAGAAATAGAAAAAGCTAAAAAGCGAAAAAGGTAAGCCATAGGCGCCTTGAATGAAGATGGTTTTAAGGCGCAACAACAAAACTTTATTATGTCTACTCCGTCAGCAAAACAAGTCAGTTTCAACAAACTCAAAAACAACGCACAGAACTTTTCTTTTATCCTTCCCGCTGTCCTTATTTTTGCCACTTTTTATATTTATCCTTTCTACGACATCTTTAAATTATCAATGCATTCCTGGAACGGAATAAATCTTCATAAAACACCTGTTGGATTAGATAATTTCTTTGAGTTAATGACCGATGGCATTTGGTGGAAGTCTGTTTGGAATGCAACCTACATTACATTGATTGCATTAACTTTTCAGAATTTATTAGCTTTTGGTTTAGCGTTAGCATGTGATCGTGAAATTAGGATGAAGAATTTTTATCGTGTTGTGTTTTTTATTCCCCCTGTTTTATCGGAGGTTGTCGTTGGATTAGTTTGGAAGTGGATTTTAAACCCTTCTGTTCAAGATGGCCAACACATTGGATTACTAAACTATTTTTTTGATAAAATCGGCTTACATCATTTGGTTCATAACTGGCTTTCCGACCCGAATACAGCCTTAACATGTATTGCTGTTGTTCATAGTTGGAAAGGATTTGGTTGGGGCTTTATAATGTTACTAGCGGGGCTTCAGACGATTGATCGTCAACTTTATGAGGCAGCAAAAGTTGATGGTGCAGGGTTTTGGAAAACTTTGACAAATGTCACTATTCCAATGATGATGCCTGTAATTTTAGTGGTTATTATTTTAACGGTATTAGGTTCGATGCAAGCATTTGTACTAGTGTTATCCATGGTGGGCCAAGGTTTGGTTTATCATACAGAAGTTCCTGTAACGAGGATTTTATCAGCCATGACGGGAACGAATCGCTTTGGATATGCTTGTTCTATGGGCGTTGTCTTTGGCGCCCTTTTGATTATGGTTTCCTTGGCGTTTAAATTTGTTTCAGATAAGGTAAAGCAGGCTTAAGAAGATTATTTTGAGGTCCCCGCTTTCGCGGGGATCAATTAAGAGTGTTATTATTATGTTAAACAAATATCAAATTAAAGGCATGTTTAAATCCACGTTCCTCCACATCATCCTGATGTCTGTCGCAGCTACGTGTCTGTTTCCTTTATTCTGGATGTTACGTTGTTCTCTCATGACGAATCAGACCGTATTTGTAGATAAATCTTTTTTCCCACATGAGTTGCATTTTATGAATTATTTTCAAGCTTGGACAGAAGGTAATTTTGGAATTTATTTCATTAACAGTATTATTTACACAACAAGTGTTGTTGTCGGAATTGTTGTTGTATCATCCTTAGCCGCTTATGCATTCTCACGTCTTGAATTCCCTGGAAAAAAGGTGTTCTTTTATATGTTTGTCTTAGCAATGATGATTCCTCTACCAGGTAGTTTCGTTGCCCTTTTTGATTTAATGAACATCATCGGACTTGTGAATACGCGAATAGGGTATATACTTTGTATGATTAATGTTGGTCTTTCAATGAGCATCCTTTTATTAAAAACATTTTTTGATAAAATGCCCCCGGATCTTGAAGATGCCGCACGGATTGATGGTTGTGGAAGGCTTCGTATTTGGTGGAATGTTGCTCTTCCTTTAGCAAGACCTGCGTTGGCGGTTATTATTATTTTTAATTCATTGAATGTCTGGAACGAATACATTTTAGCGCAGTTGTTACTAAGCGATAAAAATTTAATGCCATTGCAAAGAGGTCTTATGGTTTTTCAAGGATCACATAGTGTTGATTATCCTTTGTTGATGGCTGGCTTAACGATTGCTGCTATCCCTATTATTGCCGTGTATCTTTTTATGCAAAAACATATTATTAAAGGGTTATCGTCAGGAGCCGTTGTTGGATGAAAACCAAATTTATTTCAAAGTCCATTTTATATCTGTTGGTAACTCTGCTCGTTACTCATTTTTCAACCCTACCTTTGCAGGCATCCTCAAAAATAAAAACTTCTGAAACAGTTGTTAGTGAAATAGAAGAACCTCAAACCCCTCAAGAAGTACAAGAACCTCAAGAACAACCAAAAGATTCTAAAGAAATTAAAGAGAACAAGCTCAGTGAGTTAGCCATTAAGTCTTTATCGCAGCTTACTTCAGAGGAGATTATTCAACAGGCATGGGAATTTTCTAGCAATAATAATTTAGAAGAATTGGATCGTTTGATTGTGGCTTGTTTAGAATTTTATGGAGAAGATGCCAAGCTACAACATCAAGAATTAACAGATTTTCCTATTCGCACGGAAGCTAAAAATTATCAATCCTTAAACGATGTAGCGACGTGTCTTTTTATTAAAGCTGAGTCTCAGATGAATAATGGATTAAGAGAAAAAGCCATCGAAGGGTTTCAACATATTATTGATAATTACAAATGGTCACAGGCTTGGGATCCGAGAGGTTGGTATTGGTCGGTTGCTGAAAAAAGTCAGGCTAGTATCGATGTGTTGACAGGAAAGAAACAAGAAGAAATAGATCAAGCTGAGGTAAAAATTAATCGCACCAGACCGAGTCTTGTTGAAAAAGGGACAGAAAATATTATTGATTATTCGAAATACGGAAAGTTTATTAATGTGGGCACTGAAAAATATCATTACTCTATTACAGATATGCAAGGACTTACGAAAGCGATAGGTGAGGGAATCTATCCAAATACAAGCAGCATTTTTAATAATCCCCGTTTTAAGAAGTTAAAGAAGGAAGGACGCTTAGAGGGGAGTCAATGGGACTATGTTAACACTGATGATCTTGAAGCGGCTTTTTTTAAATGGGCTACAGCTCATGAGCCATGGGGGATTCGTTTGTTTTACATTGGTATGATATTTGAAAAGGCTGAGATGTACTACGAGGCTTTAAGAGCCTATCACGCTTTAGTTGTTCATTATCCTAAGACAGTTGCTTGGACATATTGGCAGACTCCTTGGTATCCAGGGCAAGTGGCTATTGCCAAAATTCGCCATATTATTCGTATTCGTCCAGAGTTACACTTGCAAGATAAGTGGATGAAGATTGAGGTGGAAAATGGGTTTGATAATGAAGTGAAAAATGATATTTTTATCTCATATCCAGGAAAAATTTTAGAGAAGAGTTTGATGGAAAAAGTTAAAGATAGATTTCTGGATGATAAAGCGTCGTTAGATAAAGTCAAAAAAGAATTAGGAAAAGGGACTGTACGTTTGGTTCAATATGAAAATGATCACTGGCAGATGTTGGTTAATGATAAACCTTACATTATTAAAGGTGTCACTTATGCGCCAACAAAGATTGGTCAAAGTCCTGATAAAGGATCGTTAGAAAATTGGATGGAGCAAGATACAGATGATAACGGTCTTATTGATGGGCCTTATGATTCTTGGGTTGATAAAAACAGAAATAATAAACGTGATGAAGATGAGGCTGTTGTTGGCGATTTTCAATTGATGAAAGATATGGGTGTTAATACCATACGTGTTTATCATGTTCCTGATACCCCTAATAAAAAATTGTTAAGAGAAATGTATGAGAAATATGGAATTCGTGTCATTATGGGAGACTTTTTGGGTAAGTACGCTATTGGTTCAGGAGCCAAATGGAGCGATGGAACAGATTATGAAAATGAAGAGCATAAGAAGAAGATGTTAGATGCTGTTAAAGGAATGGTTAATGAGTTTAAGGATGAACCTTATATTTTAATGTGGCTTTTAGGTAATGAAAATAATTATGGCGTTGCTTGTAATGCTGATAAAAAGCCTGAGGCGTATTTTAAATTTGCTGATGAGGTTGCTCAATGGATCAAATCTGTTGATAAAAATCATCCCGTTGCAATTAGCAATGGTGATACTCTGTTTTTAGACCTTTTTGCGCAAAATGCCCCTAATATTGATATTTTTGCAGCCAATGTTTATCGAGGCAATTATGGGTTTGATCCTTTTTGGGAACAAATTCAGGACGCCAGCGGTAAGCCTGCCTTTATCACAGAATATGGATGCCCTGCCTTTGCAAAACATCTATCGTTAGAGGAGGCCGAAAAAGCTCAAGCCGATTATCATGAAGGTAATTGGCTAGATATTGCAAGAAATACAGCAGGTTCGCAAGACGGTGTAGGGAATGCTTTAGGGGGTATTGTTTTTGAATGGATGGATGAATGGTGGAAAAATTATGAACCTTATCTGCACGATCGTGCCTCTGATGCCGTCGGACCGTTTCCGGGAGGTTTTTATTATGAAGAATGGTTTGGTATTGTAAGTCAAGGAAATGGTCGAAAAAGCCCTTTTTTAAGACAATTAAGAAAGGCCTATTTTTCCTATCAAGAGATGTGGAATCAATAAATACTGAAAAATTTAACCGTTTTTGTCAATTCTATGCCGTATCGCTAAATTTTGGCATTTTTATATATTATAGTGTATAATTAGACTACGTATTTAAAGGTAGTCTTATTTTTAACCCACCAAAATTCCTAAAAAGAAGAAAAGGAGAAGTAGTAACATGAAAAAATTGTTGTATCTATTTATCGCATTACTTATTTCAGGGGCTGGATTTGTTAGTCCAAATCAAGTTGAAGCATACAATTTCGGAGATTTTCGTTCGGAAACGTTGACAGCAAAAGCATGGGAAGCTTTGGCAGAAGACGATATTGAGGCCGTATTAGCATATACAAATAAGGTTATGGAACTTTATGGGGCGCAAGCACAACAAATGCAAGAAAGTATTGATGAATTTGTTAGTGGTCCTAAAGAAGACGTCTATGCTTTATGGGCATTAAACGATGTTTCTACAAGTTTGTTTATCCAAGGGGAAGCCTTTAGAAAAGCTAATATGGTTGACGAAGCCAAAGAAGTTTACAAGAAACTCTTAAACGAATACACGTATGGACAATCTTGGGATGATAATGGTTGGTTTTGGAAACCAGCTGAAGCTGCTAAAGAAAAATTGGCAATGCTAGAATCCGGAACGAATTTAGATTTTGGCGATTATTCTTCAGCGTATTTGACAGATCAAGCATGGAAGGCCTTAGGTAGCCAAGATCTAGAAGGTGTTGTTATCTATACGGATAAAGTTATGGAACTTTATGCGAACCAGGCGCAAGAAATGCAAAATTCTTTGACAGAATATGCTTGGGAATCAAAAGAAAAAATATTTTCTTTGTGGGCTTTAAATGATGTTGGTACAGCGCTTTTCATCAGAGGTGAAGCGTTTAGGCAAGCAGGAAAGAACAAAGAATCTGCGCAAGCTTATAAAGCTCTCGTTGATAGTTATTATTATGCTCAATGTTGGGATCCAGGTGTTAACAATAAAGGTTGGTTCTGGAAACCAGCTGAGGCGGCTCAACAAGCATTGGATGAAATTGGAGAAGTTTAATATTTCTCATTCCACTATTTTTCAGGGTATTTGTTGATTCTAACAAATACCCTGAAAATCCTTTTAAATCACAATTTGTAATCTACCATTTTCAAGCAAAAGATTAAAAACAGAATGACCTGCCGAGAATAGAAAGGCTAAGCAACATGAAATTACGTTGGATTTTTTTTGTATGTGTGTTAAGTTTTACCGCTGGATGTGGAAATTCACAAAAAGCGAAACAAAAAGCTACACCACCTGAAACGAATCAGCAAACAGTTAAAACATCTTCCGAAACATTACCTGCCGCCTTAGATATTGACATCGAAGAGATGGCCAATTCTAATGGATTTAAACCGTTCTATATTTATGCTGACAAAGGCTCTAGGCTAAATCATTATGTCCCTTCAGGATTTATGCCTAATGGCAAATGCGTTACATTTAATGATGTCTGGCGTGAAAATTGCTATTCCGGAGAGACATGTGTCCAAATAGTCTATGATGTTGAATGTTCCCAGCTGGATCAAAAATGGGTGGGGATTTATTGGCTTAATCCTCCCAATAATTGGGGTCGCAGAAAAGGTGGTTTTAATTTAACCGGTGCCAACAAGTTAACCTTTTGGGCTAAGGGACGTTCGGGTAACGAACAGATACAAGAATTTACGGTTGGAGGCATTGAAGGTGATTATCCTGATACGGATAAGGTCGTTCTTGGGCCTATTATTTTAACGGATCAATGGAAGCAATACACCATTGACTTAAGGGGTAAAGATTTATCTTATATTAGCGGGGGATTTGCGTGGGCAACGGAGGCCGATGTGAACGAAGGGAGTTGTGAGTTTTACTTGGATAATCTTAGATTTGAGTAATTTATAACCCTGTTGTAAGTTTAAAATTTAACTTAGAAAATTTTATGTTTTAAAAAGCGCTTTGTTTATCGAAGCGCTTTTTTTATTTCTAAATAAAGATGACAGCAAGAAGTGTTTTTATAACAAGATGTTAGGAAAATATTGGTCGTAAAAATAATGAATTATTCTTGTATTAAATATAATAGTTTGTTATATTCATATTAATTAATAATATACCAAAAAGGCGCGTCGCATCTTCTTAGTGAGAAGGTGTATACATTTTTATATACCGACGAGAACTATTGTTACCTTACTATTACAAGCATAAAAAATTGATTCAACTAAATCATATAGATAGTAATAAAAGGGCACATAAAATGATAACTTGGAGTGTGCATGTCTAAGGGTGCGGCTATTAAAATAACTGTAGTCGTCATCTTGTTAGTTATTGCATGTCTTGGTCTTGCAGGGTGGTTGTACAAATTAAATACAGATCTAAAAGAAAAGAATTTGTCTTTAGAAAAAGAAGTTGAGCAGGTTCATAAACGAGAACTTGCAGCGGTGAGAGATGCAAAGGCTATTGAACAAAAGTTAAAAAAAGTTAGAGAAGAGAAAGTAGCTTTAGAAACGAACATTAGTGAATTACACAAACAAACGACGGGTCTTAACGAAGAAATTGATAGCATCAGTGCTGATCGCGATAAGTTTAAAAATAGAATAGAAAATATCAAAAAAGAGCGTGATGATCTGATGGCCCGCATGCAAGAAATGGCCACGGAAATAGAAAACCACAAGCTAGCCGCCGCACAATCCTCCGGGAGTCAATTCTCAAATTCAGCCCAAATACAATTGCCCAACTCAGAGGGTAGTCAAGTTACCGTCCTGGAATCCGCTCCAGAACCTGTCGATTATTCTCAAATTGAGGAGAGAAAAGGGGATTACGAGCATTGGGCTAAACTTTTAAGAGCAAAAGCGAATTTAGAAGTTAAAGTAGATCAATTAAAAAGAGACCTATCAGAAGCTGCTGTTGAAATTGTTGATTTGAAGCAAACAAATTCTGATTTTCAAATGGATATTGAAAATTTAACGTTAAATAAAGAAGATATCGGCCGCGAAATTCAATACAAGGAAGAGATGATTAATAATCTTTCATTAGAACTTGCCCGTGCTAAGAATGATAAAAAGTTTTTAACAGATCGTGTTTCAAAGATTAATGATGGGAATAAAGAGTTAAGAAACCAGCTTAAAACTTTAATTACAAAAAAGAGTGCACTCGAGAAAACAGTTGTTAAGCTGACACAAGATAAGAATAATATTAATAAGAAATTAGCTGGGTCAGAAGAAGTTATTCAGAGCAAAATTGATGAAATTTGGGACATTAAAGACAGTATTGATAATACATTTAAATCAACGCGTTTGTCTGTTCCATCAAGCGAAGTTGAATTGCCTCCTATTGTTGTTAATTCTAATGGTCCCGCTGTTAGCTTTAATCCTGGAGCAACAATTCCAGGTATTGACGCTCAAGTGGTAAGTGTTAATCATGATAATAATTTTGTTATTCTTGATGCTGGAGAGAATACCGGAGTACGTATAGGCGATACATTAAGCGTTTATCGAGACTCAAAATACGTTGCCCGCCTTGAAGTTATCCAAGTTCGTAAAGATATCTCAGCTGCTGATATTAAAGACAAATGGTCTCGTCTTGAGGCAGGAGATGTTGTTCGTTAACAATCTATTTAGTAGTTTTTATTATGAGTCAAAAAAAAATTAGTATTGATGATGTAGCCCGTCGAGCCAAAGTCTCCATTACAACAGTCTCTCGTGTTATCAATAACGTACCTACCGTTTCCAATAAAAATCGAGCTAAAGTTGAAGAGGCTGTTGCTGCCTTAAAGTTTAAACCAAACGTCAGTGCCCAACGTCTCGCCCGAGGTGTTAACAATGCGATTGGTCTTGTTATGCCTGGGTATCCAGGAATCTTTCATTCTTTTTATGCCATAGAGCTTGTACGTGGGATTGGACATTCATGTGAAACATTAAGAATGGATATGGTTTTTCATATCACCAATGGATTTAATCCGATCAATAACAACAATGTTGGTGGGGTTATTTTTGCTGATATTATTGAAAACCGTAAACAAGTCGAATCCGCCGTTGCAACGGGAACACCTTGTGTGATTATTAATAATAAAGTAGATGATTTAGATGTGAGTTATGTCTCTATTCATAATCATTTTGGTGGTGAGTTAGCAGCTGATTATTTGTATAGTCTTGGACATCGCGATATCGCTATCGTTTCGGGATCTTTTAATACCCAAGCCGGTATTCAACGATTTGACGGGTTTAGGAAATATTTAGAAAAACAAAATAATCCTCTCAATGAGGAGTATATTTTCGAAGGTGATTATTCAAGGCGATGTGCGCGTGTGGCGGCCGAACAGTTTTTAAAAGCTAAAAAAAGACCAACTGCCATTTTTGCGGCTAGTGATGAAATGGCTTTAGAGTTGATGGCCTTTTTTTTAGAGAAAGGAGTTAAGATTCCTGAAGAACTTTCGATTATTGGCTTTGACGATAATCCAGCCTGCCTGTATGGCCCCGTAGCCCTAACAACCATAAAACAGCCTCTTTTTAAGATGGCAGAAGAATCCGTAAGAATGCTTCATAAGATCATCCAAGAGCAAAAGCATGTTAGGAAAAAGTTAATTTTAAAACCCGAGCTCGTTATCCGAGAATCCTGCGCTCCCTGCCCAAAGAAGTAATTTCTCTTAACCTTAAGCTAGCTAACATCTTTCAATACTTCATCGTAATCCTCATTACTTGACAAACCCTTCAATATGCTATATTTTAGTGCATCACATAAAAATATGGATAGACGTTTATGAATCAGAGATATAATACTATTATTATTGGTGGCGGCCATGCAGGTGTTGAAGCCGCCTTAGCAGCCGCACGTATGGGGGTTAAGACCCTTATGGTGACCTTTTATGCCGATACCATTGGCCAAATGAGCTGTAATCCAGCTATTGGCGGTGTTGGGAAGGGGCAGTTGGTTAAGGAAATTGATGCTCTTGGAGGTGAGATGGGGCTTGCGGCTGATCGTAGCGCTATTCAATTTCGCCAATTGAACACCTCCAAAGGACAAGCCGTTCGTTCCTCCCGATGTCAGTCTGATCGAAAACAATATAAGCTTTATATTCAGGGTGTTGTTTCCAAGCAAGAGAATCTTACCGTATTAGAAGATAAGGTCAGTGATTTGTTGGTTAAGGGCGGACAGGTACTAGGTGTTAAAACCGAAAAAGGTTTAACAATAGATTGTCAAAACGTTGTAATCACCACAGGTACTTTTTTAAGAGGGCGCATTCATATAGGGCGAGAAATCACGCAGGGTGGAAGAATTGGTGAGCCAAACTCCATTTCGCTTGCTGATAGTATTGAAGCTTTAGGTTTTGAAGTGTTGCTCTTTAAAACAGGAACGCCTCCAAGACTTGATGGGAAGACCATCGACTTCTCAAAATGTATCCCTCAATATTCTGATAATCTTCCCATACCATTTTCTTTTCGTACAACAGAGATTCCAAGTGATCAAAAATTATTGCCCTGTCACATTACGCATACAAATGAAAAGACACATCAAATTATTCAAGACAATATGGATTTGTCTCCGATGTATTCCGGCCAGATGAGTGCGACAGGTGTTCGCTATTGTCCGTCCATTGAAGATAAGTTAAAGAAATTTGGTGATAAGTTGCAGCACAACATTTTTTTAGAACCAGAAGGTCTTGATACGGATGAATATTACCCTAATGGCATTTCAACAGGTTTGCCTTTAGACGTTCAGGAGCAGTTCGTTCGTTCCGTTAAAGGATTAGAAAATGTAGTGATTGTTCGTCCGGGATATTCGATTGAACACGGTGTTATTCCACCGACGGAATTAACACCTTATCTAGAGACTAAAAAGGTAAAAGGTTTATTTTTAGCTGGACAAATTAATGGAACGACTGGATACGAAGAAGCTGGCGCACAAGGGTTGATGGCAGGTATTAATGCAGCATTGCAAGTTCAAAACAAAGAGCCATTTGTTTTAGGACGTAATGAATCTTACATTGGTGTTCTTATTGACGACTTAACGACAAAGGGAACGGAAGAACCTTACCGGATGTTTACCTCACGTGTTGAGTATCGTTTAATTGTTCGTGAAGATAATGCAGATAATAGATTGAGTCATTATGGGCACCAATTTGGTTTGTTATCTGATGAAGAGTTTGCAAGAGTACAAAAAAAATATGAAGTTATCTCAGAAGAGATTCAACATTTACGTGAGACAAGAGTATATCCGGGAGAAGCGATTGATAGTGAACTAAGGAAGAGAAATAGTGCGCCCCTTAAACAACCGACATTGTTAAGTGATTTATTAAAGAGGCCGGAGGTTGATTATCAACTCATTGCTCCTTTTGATGGAGATTTAAAGAAGTATCCCAAGGTTATGATTGATCAGGTTGAATATGAAATCAAATATGAAGGGTTTATTGCTAGACAAAAAAAAGATGTTGCGCGGTTTAGACATATTGAGAATATTAAAATTCCTGCTAATATCAATTATGATGAAGTGCCAAGTCTTTCTATTGAAATTCGTCAAAAGTTAAAACGTTTTACTCCACTTAATCTCGGCCAAGCCAATAGAATTTCAGGCGTCACACCGGCCGCGATTTCCATTTTGATGGTTTATTTAAAGAAATTTTTAACAAACTCTAGGTCCTCGCTTTTGCGGGGATGACAATATTAATATTTATATTAAGCGTGTCGTCCCCACGTATGTGGGGATCTCATAATGGAGAAAGTAATATTATGAAGGTTGCCAAAGATATAACAGAACTTATCGGAAACACCCCGCTGGTGCGGCTTAATAAATTAAGCGAAGGGTGTCATGCCGAAATTTTATTAAAGTTAGAATTTTTTAATCCTCTTGGATCTGTCAAAGATCGCATTGGGTTTGCTATGATTGAGGCCGCTGAAGCCCAAGGTAAGTTGAAAAAAGGAAAAACAATTATCCTTGAACCTACCTCAGGAAATACGGGCATCGCGTTGGCTTTTGTGTGTGCGGTTAAAGGTTATAAGTGTACATTAACGATGCCTGAGACAATGAGTTTAGAGAGACGTGCTTTGTTAAAGTCATTGGGTGCAAGTCTGATATTAACGCCCGCTTATGAAGGTATGCAGGGAGCAATTAAAAAAGCAAAAGAACTCGCCGCCTCAGATAGTCATTATTTTATCCCCCAACAATTCGAAAATCCCGCCAACCCTGAAATTCACCGAAATACAACCGCCCAAGAAATTTGGAACGACACAGATGGAGAAGTAGATATTCTTATTTCTGGCGTTGGTACAGGTGGAACGATTACAGGTGTTTCTGAGGTGATTAAAAAGAAAAAATCTTCGTTTAAATCTATAGCTGTTGAGCCAAAAGGATCTCCTGTTATTTCCGGTGGTGAGGCTGGTCCGCATAAAATTCAAGGTATTGGCGCTGGGTTCGTTCCTGTAATATTAAACAAAGATATTATTGATGAAATTATTCAGGTAGATAACGAACATTCTTTTGAGTTTGCAAGACGCCTAATAAAGGAAGAAGGAATTTTATCCGGTATCTCCTCTGGCGCGGCTGTTTGGGCTGCTGTTGAGGTTGCAAAAAGAGAAGAGAATAAGGGGAAAGTTATTGTCGTGATTATTCCAAGTACGGGTGAGAGATATTTGAGTACGGAGTTGTTTGAAGAATATAGAAGTTAGTATGGATCCCCGTTTTCACGGGGATTACAAGGTTTCTATTAATACTAAGCATGTCATTCCCACCCCTTATGTCATTCCCGCGAAAGCGGGAATCAAATAATAATGAAAAAAGAAACCATACTAAATTCTTTTAAATTCCTCAGCCTCATCGCCATCCTCACAGGCTGCTGGTGGCTTGGGCGAGAACTGGATATTGATTTTGAACATTATCGAGAGATGTTCAAGCAGTATCCTGTTTTTATTTCGGGTCTTATTTTTATAGGTCTTTATAGTGCGATTACTTTAGTCGTTTGGTTTGTCGCCAAAGATGTTTTTCGTATTATGGCAGCTGTCCTTTATGGACCCCTGACAAGTACGATTATTATTTGGTTGGCTGAGTTACTTAATGCATTTATTCTTTTTCATTTAAGTCGTTTATTAGGTCGAGAGTTTGTTCAACAACGTTTTAAGGTGCGTTCAAAAGATATTGATCATGTGAAAAAAGATACATCCTTTTGGTGGATCTTGGCATTAAAGATTAATCCGCTGTTTCCATTTCGTTTGCTTGATTTAGGCTTCGGCTTATCCTCAGCATCCTTCTTAAAATATTTCACAATTTCTGCGATCTTTACTCCCTTTCGCATTTATTGGCTGCAGTTTGTATTAGCAGGTGTAGGAGGAGAGATTTTAAAAGATATCAACTTCGTAAGAGATTTCTTAGTCGACAATCCCTTTATTATTATTTACAGTGTGATTTATTTTTTGAGCGTATTTGTGTTAACAATTATTGCATTTACAGTACAATCTCAAAAAAGAAAAGACGCGTCTTATGCGGGACGAGTTTAAAAGAAAGGCTCTTTAAAGTATTAAGTGGGTAAGTTAAGGCTAAAACATGTTGTCACGCGCAGTTCCGAAGCCGACAGCTTACCAATAATTGATGGTCAAGTCATATGATCATTCGCTCGGACAGTCCTCGCAGCGCATTTTTCTAAAAATTGCTTGCTGCGGAACTCGCTCTTATGATCATATGACTTGACCATCAACAGAAAAGCTGAGAAATAAGCAATACAGTTCGTTTGCTTATTTCTTGTCGAGCGAAGGCTGTTTGAGCATGACAACATGTTTTAGCCTTAACTTACCCACGTGATTCTCCAAAGAGTCAAAAGAAAATAGCTGGTTACGCCTGGATCCTTCGCCAATCGGTAAAAACAGGATCGAGGTTTTTTTCTTTTAAGAGGGTTGTGATGGCCTTCACACTGCGGGTATCTTCAATGTCAAATTGAGGGTCTTGTTGTTGGGGTTCTTTTAATGTGTAGCCTCCAACAGAGGTGTTTGATCCAGCGGACATTCGCGTGATGCCAAGTTTAAGGGCATGGTCGCGTAATTCTGGTTTCTCACGTGTAGAAAGGTTGATGCCAACGCGTGGGAAAAGGGTTCGTGTTAGACAAATAATTTTAATAAACGTTTTATCATCGATATACACCTTCCCAAAATCCTCTCCTTTAATTTTCTGAATCCTTGGAAAGGAAAGACTGTACTCAACACCAGGATAATTTTTTTCCATAAAGCTTAAATGTTCGTATAAATCAAAAAGGTCTTGGGAGGTGTTTGAACTCAGGCCTAATAATATTCCTAATGAAATACTTCTTATGCCCGCCGCAGCTGCTCTCTGGGCTGTACCCGCTCGAAAGTCATAGTCTGCTTTAATACCAGAGAGGTGAACTTTTTTGTAGCGCTCTCGATCATAAGTTTCTTGATATACAGTAATCCCATCAACACCATGTAAGAATAACGTTTTATATTCATCTTCTTCCATAGGATGAACTTCTAAGCTTATATTGGGGAAGTATTGTTTGGCGACGGTGACGGTATCCATTAAATAAGAAAGAGGTGTTACTTTATAAGACTCACCGGTGAGCAGTAAAATATTTTCTATGCCTTGATCGGCAACATGCTTCATCTCTTGGTTCATTTCTTTATCCGTTAATTTAAAACGTTTGATGCGATGATGACTGTGAAATCCGCAATAGGTGCAATGACTGGAGCAGAAGTTTGATAAGTAAATAGGAGCGTAAAGAGAAATGGTGTGGCCGAAGTATTGACGGGTTAAGGATGAGGCCTCTTGAGCAAGGGCTTCGATATTTGTTGGATTGTTGTCGGTAAGGATTTTTTGTATGTGGTTAAAAGAAATCATATGTTTGTCATTCCCGAGACATCGGGGACCCGTGAAGTTATTGTTAGAATTTTTTTATGTATAGGTTCCCGCTTTCGCGGGAATGACATGTTTTGGTTGTGTATGTCTTTGTGTCAATTCTCATAGAGAAAACCAGTTAGAGGTGACGATGCATTCGCGGTATCTTTCACAGGAGGAAGGTTGCTTAAATATCCTAATCGACCAGCTTGAACAGCCATTGCAAAAGCTTTGGCCAGTTTTGCTGGCTTTTCTGCAGTAGCAACTGCCGTGTTAACCAACACAGCATCTGCTCCCATTTCCATCGCTTCGGCCGCTTGGGAAGGACATCCAATCCCGGCATCAACAATAATAGGAATGTCTATCTCATTGATCAAGACTCTGATAAGTTCTTTTGTTTTTAATCCCTGATTACTTCCGATAAGCGACCCTAAAGGCATGACACTCGCAGCACCAACCTTGACCAATTCACGTGCAACATATAAATCAGGACTGACATAAGGCAGGACAACAAAACCTTCTTTAACTAACGTTTCTGTAGCTTTAATTGTTTCGGAATTATCAGGAAGTAAATATTTGGTATCGTTAATAACTTCAATCTTTATCCAATTGCCATAACCTGATTCTTTTGCCAATCGAGCAATACGGATTGCTTCTTGAGCATCCCGCGCGCCAGATGTATTTGTTAATAATGTGACGGATTTAGGGATGTGCTCAAGGATATTTTCTTCATGATGTTCAAGATCAATTCGGCGAAGGGCAACAGTTACGATTTCTGTTTGAGATTCCGTAATGCTTTGAGCAAGATCAGCCTTGTTTCTAAACTTTCCCGTTCCTAATAGAAATCGACTTGTTAATTTTTTTCCACCAATAAAGAATGGTGTATCTTCAATAGCATCAGCAATTTTTGTCTCTGTAGTACGTGTAGTCAATTTAACCGCCTCCTACAAATTGTAATAATTCAATACTATCGCCTTCGTTAATGGAAGTTTCTTTCCATCTTTCTGCCTGAATGACAGTGCCGTTAAGTTCGAGAATAATAGAGGAAGGCGTTTTACTGTATTGTTGCACAATCTCTGTTAGCGAGGTTTGCTTTAAATATTGTTTCTCTGTGCCGTTTAGTGAAATTTTCATAGTGGAATAAATTAACTGCCGTTAATCTTTTGGTTAATGAACCCATATTAAACCAATTAATTTGCAAATGCAATTGAAAAGGAAAGCGCTCATTAAGGTTTCAGAAATCGAGAATTCTTTTGACTACGCATTTGGGTAGTGTGATAATAGCTCTTTATGAGCGAATACATCTGTCCCAACTGCAAAAATCCAATCTATGACGAAGACGCTTTACTATGCCATTTTTGTGGCGGCAGTCTAAAAAGGGCTGGTAAAGGCCTTATTAGCAATATGCGCTACTCCAAAAGGACATGGTTTTGGCCGTTACTTGTTCTTTGCGTTTTATTGGCCTTTGTTTTGTTGATGGTATTCTAATGCTGGATTTTCCCCGCAATATGTAGTATATTGACGCCCTTAGAGATAATATTATGTCCTACATCACAGAAGAAATATTAAAAATAGAGAAGAAATGGCAAAAGATTTGGGAGGATAATAAATTATTCCAAGCCCAAAACGATACCGCCAAACCAAAGTATTATGTCCTAGAGATGTATCCCTATCCTTCTGGAAAGCTGCATATGGGCCATGTGCGTAATTACACGATTGGTGATGTGTTAGCCCGCTTTCGTCGTATGCAAGGGTTTAATGTCCTCTACCCCATGGGCTTTGACAGCTTTGGGCTTCCTGCTGAAAATGCCGCCATCAAAAATAAAACAAATCCTAAAGAATGGACCGAAGCGCGCATGAATGACATGGTCGCGCAAATGAAACAGATCGGTCTAAGTTACGACTGGTCTCGTTTTCTTTACAGTCATAGTGAAGATTATTACAAATGGAATCAATGGATCTTTCTTCAAATGTATAAACAGGGGCTTGTTTATAAAAAGAAATCTGTGGTCAATTGGGATCCTATTGATAATACGGTTTTAGCTAATGAACAAGTCATTGATGGTAAAGGATGGCGTAGTGGCGCTGTTGTTGAGAAACGAGAGATTGAGCAATGGTTTATTAAGATTACCGATTATGCTGAAGAATTGTTAAGTGACTTGGATAAATTGGATGATTGGCCCGAGCGTGTTAAGTCCATGCAACGAAATTGGATTGGGAAGAGTGAGGGGTGTATGATTACGTTTGATGTTGTTGATGGTACTGGGAAAAAGATTGATGAGATCAAAACTTTTACGACGCGTCCGGATACCGTATTTGGCATTAAATATGTTGTTTTAGCGGCCGAACATCCTAAATGTATTGAGTGGAGCAAGAGCACAGAATACGAATCACCTGTTAAAGACTTTATCGCCGATGTTGCCAAAGAAACTTTGATTGAGCGTATGGCTGAAGGCAAAGAAAAAAATGGAACAGCGCTGGGTGTCTTTGCGGTTAATCCAGCCAATGGCAAGAAGGTTCCGTTGTGGGTTGCTAATTACGCATTGATGGATTACGGAACAGGAGCTGTGATGGCGGTACCCGCACATGATCAAAGAGATTTTGAGTTTGCAAAAAAATATCAATTACCTGTCTCCGTTGTTATTAATCCAAAAGACCAAGATGCGCTTAACGCTGATACGATGAGTGAAGCATTTGTTGAAGTTGGTATTATGACAAACTCCAAAGAGTTTGATGGTGTATCCAGTGATGATGCGAAATTAAAGATGGCGCAATGGATGGAGGAGAAAGGTTTTGGATCAAGAACGACTACCTATCGATTAAAAGATTGGCTTATTTCTCGTCAACGTTACTGGGGAACTCCAATTCCTATTTATTATGATGATGACGGAAATCCTCAACTGATTCCAGAAGAGGAGTTGCCCGTTAAGTTGCCTAAGGATGTTGAGTTTGGTAAGGGAAATCCTCTTGAAACGTCACAGACATTTATAAATTATACAGATCCAAAGTCTGGCAAAACATATCGTCGTGAAACAGACACGATGGATACTTTTTTTGACAGCAGTTGGTATTACATTCGTTACACCGATTTAAATGATAAGTGTATCTTTGATAAATCATTAGCCAATTACTGGATGCCCGTTGATCAATACATCGGCGGTATTGAACATGCTATCTTGCATTTATTGTATTCTCGTTTTTTTCTTAAGTTTTTTAGAGACATAGGTTTGGTTGATGAGAGCGAACCTTTTAAACGTTTATTAACGCAGGGTATGGTTCTTTTGTCCGGTGAGGTTATGTCTAAATCAAAGGGGAACATTGTTGATCCCGATGAAATTTTAAAGAAATTTGGAACAGATTCTTTGCGCATGTTTATTTTATTCGCCGCACCTCCCGAAGATCAGCTGGAATGGAATGACGATGCTATCGAAGGATCGTGGCGATTTTTAAGTCGAATTTGGAAGTTAGTCGAGCATCGCTTCTCCATAGTTGAAGATGAGTTAAATGTTAGTGACATGGATGATCAAGATAAAGAGATAGAGCGGGAACGAAACTTTACAATCAAAAAAGTGACAGAAGATCTTTCTTCGTATAAATTTAATACAGCGATTAGTTCGTTAATGATTTTAATGAACAAGATTGATAAATACAAAGTTCCAGAAGGGGCTTTAACAAAACAGATTGTATTAAATAATGTTACGCGATCTATTATTCAATTATTAGCTCCACTAGCTCCTCATATGTGTGAAGAGTTATGGCAGAAATGTGGTGCCACACAATACAGTATTATTCTGGAAGGTTGGCCGAGTTATGATGAAGCGGCATTAAAACAAGATGTGATTGAGTTAATTGTTCAAGTTAACGGAAAACTTCGTTCTCGGATTTCGATTCCAGCAGATAGTAGTAAAGAGGACGTTCAACGTCTAGCTCTTGAAGATGAAAAGGTTCAACAATTTGTCTCATCTGACGCTATAAAGAAGTTTATTTATGTGCCGGGCAAATTGGCGAATTTTGTAGTATAATATTTCCTAACGTTTCAGCGGGTTATCACCTTCCCCCTCGATAACCTTCCCTCAATTAAGAGAATACTTCCCCCCTCATAGAAAGCGATTAGTCTTATGTTTAATTGGACCAAAGAAGAACGTCTGGTTCTATTGCTGTTTGTTGCCGTTTTATTGACGGGTAGCATGCTTCACTATACCTTCAAAAAATATCCTGAAGTGCAAGATTACGTCAACTTTGTCGACAGCGATCGAGCCTATCCCAAGCTAGATATCAATAAAGCAAGCCATCAAGAGTTTGTTGATATCCCCTATATTGGTGAATATACCGCGGGGGAGATTTTATCTTATCGAGAAGAACATGGACTCTTTGCCTCTTTAGAAGAATTGAAATTAATTAAGGGTATAAAGGAAAAGAATTATGAAAAGTTCTCTAAGTATCTCAAAGTTAACTAATCGTACACCCAACAAAAAGATACCAAAGAAAATTCATCGTCCATTTTTGGGCCTTGTTGTTTGTTTTGCAAGCGGCATCTATTTAAGTCGAATGTTTCCGGTATCTATGTCAATTAACATTATAGTTGCGATGATTCTTACTGGATTATGCGTTGTTTGTTTTTCTCGCGCAAGGCTCTCCACGTGGATCATTCTTATGTTGTATGTGTGTATGGGAACCATATATACGAATGGTTATCAACAATTAGCCAAAGAAGATATATCCAAGGTCGCGAAGTATTATTACGGAGAGCAAGTTCAATTAGAGGGAGTCGTTGGTCATGATTTGAAAGTTGTTAACTTTTTTAACGGCCAAAAAACAAGTTTTACGTTAAATGTAAAAAAGATGCAAACACAATGGGGATGGAAGAAGAAAAAGGGGAAGGTATTAGTTAATGTCTTTCAAAAGCTTCAAGCGAATTATGGAGACACAATTGTTATTGAAGGAAAACTTCACCGCCCATTTGAATTTTCTAAAGACAAATCGTTTTCGTATTTGGATTATCTCAAACGTCGAGGGATTAGATGGGTTTTAACGGCTAAGAAAAATGCGTTGATCGAGGTTAAGTCTCAGGAAAGCCATTTTAATGTTTTAACAACCCTACTGAATTTTAGAGGTTCACTAGAACAACGTTTTGATCATGCCTTAACAAAAAATGAATCGGCGATTATGCAAGCACTGTTGCTTGGAAAGCGGTCGGACATTCCTCGTCATATTAAAGAGTTGTTTGAAAAGACAGGAACGATTCATATTTTAGCGATCAGTGGTTTGCATGTTGGGTTTGTTGCGGCATTTTTTATTATGCTTCTTAAACCTTTTCCTGTTTCTCGAAAAATACAACTTTGTTTAGGCGCCATTTTACTCATAGCTTATTGTCTAATGACAGGCGCCCGCCCTTCTGTGGTTCGGGCAACTGTTATGACTGTCATTGTATTAATTAGTCTTTTAATGGAACGCCACACAAATTTATTAAACACCCTTAGTTGCGCGGCCTTTTGTCTTTTGTTGATTAATCCATTTTATTTGTTTGATGTTGGCTATCAGTTATCGTTTTGTTGTGTGTTGTCCATTGTATGTATTAATCCTTTGGTGATGAAGGTTCTCGTCTTTTTATGTAAGGGAAATGTTTCAAAAAAGGGGCAGTGGATTTTGCAGTCTTTTTCGGTTTCGCTATCTGTTTGGATCGGAATCATAGCCCTCATTGGATATTATTTTCAAATCATAACGCCCATTACCGTTTTCATTAATATTATCATCATTCCATTTATTCCAGTCCTGCTAGCCTTGGGATTTGGACTCCTTTTAACCTCCTTTTTTCTCCCCATCTGTACCGTATTTTTCGCGATGTGCCTTAAAATCACCCTCAACCTTATGGTCGCCATCATCTTCCTTGCTGCCAAAGTTCCCGGAGCATTTTTTAATGTTTATTTTGTAAGTTATTGGGGTGTAATTGCTTATTATTCAGTATTGATTGTGATTCTTTTTTTGATTTATCAAAGATGCCATATATATGATGACACACGGAATTATGAAAAGTTTTCGTAAATTTTTAAGGGAAAAATAAATTTGGTAAGTATAGTTAATTAGGGTATACTTATCATGGGTATAGAGGATGGGCAATATAGTCAGATCGTTGAGTTGCCTAATTTTACAAGATTAGTCACAACTTATTTAAGCGATGATGAATATAATAAATTACAGTGCTATCTTATTAAACAAAAGATGATTTAATGAAGGAACAATACAAAATTTTAATGGAGGACATCTGGTGAAAAAGGAAGATTTTAAAAATTTACGGCAAGGAATTAAGGAGTTAAAGCTCTATCGGCAAAACAAATTGAAACCCAGTCGCGTGTTTAATTTTGATCCTGATGTTAAAGCTATTAGATCAAAACTAAAAATGTCACAATCGGAATTTGCAGATTTTTTGGGCGTTAGCGCAAACACAATTAGAAACTGGGAACAAGATCGATCGAAACCCGTGGGAGCGGCAAGATCTTTATTGACCGTTGCCCAAAAAGAACCTCAGGCTGTATTCTCAGCATTGCATGGTTAATATTATAACAATTTTATGAACGATCTAATCTTACTAAAAGCCTTTTACCACAAACACGAAGCCGAGATGGCCGTTGGGTTATTAAAGGAGGGAGGTGTCATCGCTATTCTTCAATCAGATGATGCCGGAGGTTTTCGTCATCATTTGACATTGGGTGTGGGGAATAATCGGGTTATGATTCAAAGAAAGGATGCGCAAAAGGCTTTAGAGTTAATTAAGGTGCTCGATGACAATGTATCTATTGAAGAGTTAAAGCAGATTGAGGAGGAGGCCGTTAATTCTCCCAGACCGTCCACCCAAAGGTTGAAGAAAAAAACAAAAAGTGAGTATACCCTCGTTATTCCGTTTATTGTCGCTGCGCTATTTATTATGTCTTATTATTTCCAGGAAAGTAAAAAAAGTGATCGTTCATTCGAAGGCTATTTAAGCAATATGGATTGCCAAGAAGGCGAACCAAGCTCTAGAGAGTATATTGATTGCAAAGAATGATGTCCCAGCCATTTAGTAATATTTATATTACTAATAATTTGCATTACTGCTATGATGAAAATGTTCATTTTAGGCCTTTTTCATAAGCCTCTGGCAATGATTGACAAATAGAAACGACTATGATAAATTTGGGCTAATGTTTAAAAAGACACTATACATATCTTATCTAATAATAGTATTATTACTATTATCCATACAGCCTTCCCAGGCATTTTGGGTTTGGACATCCGACAGTAAGAAGTGGGAGAATCCAAAATACTCTGTCAAAGGGACCCCTCAAGAGCAATTAGAAATTGGGAAACAATATCTAAAAGATAAAAAATATAAAATGGCACGCCGCGCTTTTAAGAAGTTGATTAAGCATTATCCTAAGGCTAGACAGGCGCCAGAGGCTCAATTTCATATTGGGGAGATTTTTGATGAGCAGGGGAAAACCTTTGAGGCCTTTAAGCAGTATCAACTTGTCATAGATAAATACCCCTTTAGCGAACGTTCGGCTCAGATTGTTAAAAAACAATATGAGATCGGAAATCAGCTGTTAGACGGGCGAGAAGATCGTAATAAGTTTATAGAATCTTTATCAGGGGCTGATTACAATATTATTGAAGTTTTTAAAAAAGTTATTAAGAATGCGCCATATGGCGAGTTGGCAGCACCTTCTCAATATAAAATTGGGTTATATCTTCAGGAAAAAGGATTGCTTCAAGAGGCGCGTGATGAGTTTGAAAAGGTTGTTAACGATTATCCTGATAGTGAGTGGGCAAAGGCCGCTAATTATCAGATTGCGGTAACGGATTCAAAAAGATCGGCAGGCGCTCAATATGATCAAAAGATCACTAAGGCCGCAGTTGATGAGTTTAAGGACTTTTTGGAAAGATATCCAGATGCCGAATTATCTGAGGATGCTAAGGGAGAGGTTTTTAAGTTAAAAGAAAAAGAAGCGGCTAATAATTTGGTCGTTGCTCAGTTTTATGAAAAACAAAAAAATTATACAGCGGCAAAAGTTTATTATCAAATAATCGTTGAAGATTATGCCAACACGCCTTATGCATCAGGGGCTTTACAAAAAATTCGAGAGATGAATGAATTGGAGAATAGTAAGTGAAGATAAAGAAGCTACTCATGAGAAGTAAATTTTGTGTTGTATTCTTTTCAATACTAGTCATTTCTATTGGAATGAGTGGCTGTGGTTATACAACAGGAGCATCTTTTGGGGGGGGCAAGAAAACCATTTTTATTGAACCCATCAAAAATAATGTTGATTATGGCTCAGATAGTCGTCGTACCGTTTATTTGCCTTTGCTTGAGGTTGATGTGAGAAATGCTGTGATTGATCGGTTTTTATTTGATGGAAATTTAAAAATTGCTCAAGAACAAACCGCTGATTTTCTATTAAAAGGAGAATTGATTCAGTACAATCGTGATGCTCTGCGTTTTACGGACAATGATGATGTGGAAGAATATCGGGTTTTGATAACGGTAAAGTTGGAGTTGTGGGATAGAGCAACGAATCAATTGTTGTGGGAAGAAACAAGTTTTGTTGGAGAAGATACATTTTTTATCCGGGGTTCCACTGTCACGACCGAAGAATCTGCTGTTGATGGCGCTATTGAGGATTTAGCAAGACGTATTGTAGAACGAACGATTGAAAATTGGTAATTGATATAGTATTAATGGCTTGTCTCACATTTTGAGACAAGTTGTTTTTTTTAATGGTCGCTTGTTAGTGAGATAAAAAAATATGATTTACCTTTTTACGGGAGAAGATCAGGTTGCCAAAGATGAAAAGATTGCGCAATTAAAAACATCTATTCTACCTACGGAAGATGAAAAGACGTTTGATTATCAGTCCCTGCACGCCGCTAAATTAAGTCCAACCGATTTAAAGAAAAATCTCATTACCCTCCCAACAGTTGCCAAAAAAAGACTCATTGTTTTACGTTTTTGTGAAAAACTATCAAATGCCAATAAAGATTTGATTCTTGAATTTTCTGAGAAAAAAGAAACCAAAATAGACGTCATTTTGGATACGAATCAAAGTGCCTTAAGTAATAATTTCTTAAAAATAATAGCTAAGGTGGGCAAACATGTTCCTTTTCAGACAGCAAAAAAGAAGAACGTCTTTGATATGACCAATGCTTTATCTAGAAATAGCTCGGCAGATGCTTTAAATATATTATCTGAATTAATGTCAGGTGGGGATCATCCTTTACAGATTATGGGTGGGTTAGTTTGGTTTTGGGGACGTTCCAAAACAAAACTAACGCCCCAACGTTTTCAATTGGGGCTTAAGGCCTTGGAACAGGCAGATTTAAATATTAAACGGAGTCGCTTAAAAAGCGAGCATGCTATGGAAGTATGCGTTGTTAAGCTGGCAGGTTATTTAAATGCAAATTAGGATTAATTAAGCGTTGCTAATAAGCGGGTATAACGAGATTTGCGGCGAGAAGCCGTATTAAGTTGAAGAATATTACGTTTTGTTGCTTTATCCAATTTTTTAAAGACAACTTTTAAATTAGATGTCGCTTCTTCTTTGTTTTTAATCTCAACGCTAGCTAAATACTTCTTGATAGTCTTTTTAAGATCTGTTTTGATATCAAGATTGTGCATATGTCTTTTGCGATTCTGGCGTAAAGCTGTGACTCCTGATTTTCTTTGTGGCAATTTAATGCTCCTTCGCGTAGTTTTTATCGAATTAGAAGTGTGTAATATACCAAAAACCCCAAAATATGTCAATTAATAAATCCAACGAGAATGACACGTCAGATGAGGGCTCCCACAAGGGTCCAGACTCGCACCGTTCCATCATTAAGTCTACATCCATGTTATCTGTGGGCACCTTAAGTTCGCGCATTTTGGGCTTTTTTCGAGATGTTATTATTGCGAAGCTCTTGGGAACGGGTATCAGGGCGGATGCCTTTTTTGTGGCGTTTAAGATTCCTAATTTGTTTCGAGATTTGGTGGGAGAGGGGGCGACAAATGCCGCAGTTGTCCCTGTTTTTGCTGAGTATAAGGAAAAGCTACGCAAAGAGAAATTTTGGAATTTTGTGAGTATTATTTTCTGTTTGGGTATGATTATTCTCAGTGCGTTAACGATATTAGGTATATTGTTAACCCCTGTCATTGTTAGACTTATAGCTCCAGGGTTTATCGTAGAACCTGAAAAACTGGCACTTACGATCGATCTGACCAAACTTCTTTTTCCCTATCTCGTTTTTATTGGTTTAACCGCTTATTCCGTTGGTATTTTATTCACATTTCGATCCTTTATGGTCCCCGCCTTTAGTCCCTGTTTGCTCAATATTTCAATGATCATCAGCGCCCTTATTGCCTCAAGGACCATGGATGAACCCGTTTTTGGCCTGGCAATCGGAGTTTTGGTGGGGGGGGCTTTGCAATTGCTTGTCCAAATACCGCCATTATTAAAGACAGGGTTTAAGTTTACTTTTCCCAAAACGTTTATTCATCCAGGCGCTAGAAAAATTGGCCGGTTATTGATCCCCCGAATGCTGGGAAGTGGTGTTTATCAAATGACGGTTTTAGTTGATACCTTTTGCGCCTCACTTTCTTCGATTGTGGGTGCCGGAGGCATTTCAGCGATTTATTATTCCAATCGTATTATTCAGTTTCCTATGGGAATTTTTAGTGTGGCGTTGGCTTCAGCGGTTTTGCCTTCACTTGCGGGGTTAGCGCATAAAAAAGATACAGCCTCAATTAAAAAGACGGTTGTGTTCTCATTAGAAAATATTTTCTTTGTCATGTGTCCAACGATTGTGGTCTTACTTTTATTAGCAACACCCATCATCCGCGTTTTGTTTCAACGTGGTGAGTTTGGCGAGTATTCTACGAACATCACGTCATTTGCACTCACCTTTTATGCGGCTGGATTGTTTAGTTTTGGGGGTATCAAAATTTTGGTAACGGCATTTCATGCTCTTCAAGACACAAAGACACCGGTTAAGGTTGCGGCGTTATGTTTGGTGATTAATGCTGTTTTAAATTTTGTTTTGATGAGACCCTTACAAGTTGGAGGCATTGCCTTAGCCAGTTCCATTGCGGGAACTGTCGATTTTTTGATTCTATTCTATGTGATGGATAAAAAACTTGGAGGCTTTGATTCGGATCTATTAGGATATTTCTTTCGCGTCACATTGGCCGCGGCTCTAACAGGATTGTTTGTTTATACCTGCTGGACTTTCATCCCACTAAGATTTGAAACCATCAAACTCTTTGCCATCGGAGGGGCTGGTTTTGTGGTTTATGAAATTGTGTGTTTAAGGTTGAAGGTTGTGCAGGCGGAGAAGATTTGGAAGTGGATGTCTGGGGTGTATTCTAGTAGGTAGCGGTATGTTTTTTTACAATAATGGTAATGTCGTCCCCGCCCCTTATGTCATTCCCGCGAAAGCGGGAATACTATGGGATAAACTCTAGTGGAATCACAAAATAGTTATAACTATAAATAGATTCCCGATTCCTCGGGAATGACAGGTACGTGTTTTTCCCGTGATTACGCTTTTGTGCAACTCGGGAATGACAGGTACGTGTCTTTCCCGTGATTACGTTTTTGTGCAACTCGGGAATGACACGTATCTGCCACTAAGCTTATGGACATCAAACTCAAACTAAAATCCCTCCCCCTAACCAGCGGCGTTTACTTGATGAAAGATAAGAAGGGGAAGGTCATCTACGTTGGTAAGGCCGTGTCGTTGCGTAAACGTGTGCAGTCTTATTTTAGAAAAAAGCAGACGATGACTAAGACCGATTTGTTGGTCGCTGAAATTGCAGACATTGATTACATCGAGACCGCAAGTGAGGCGGGCGCTCTTTTATTAGAAGCGAGTTTAATTAAGAAATATAAAACAAAGTACAACATTGAACTGCGTGATGATAAGAGTTATCCCTACATTGAGGTGACGGGCGAGAAGTTTCCTCGTATTTCTGTCGAACGGCCCAATGAGAAGAAAAAGAGTTCCACGTATTATGGTCCGTATGTTAGTGTTGGTTTAGTCCGTGAGGCGTTAAGTTTATTAAGAAAAATCTTTCATTTTCGCACCTGTGATCCTTTTCCTAAAAAAGAATGCCTCGATTTTCATATTGGTTTATGCGAAGCTCCCTGCATAGGAAAGATTTCAAAAACAGAGTACTTAAAAAATGTTAAACATGTGCGTTTCATTCTTGAAGGCAAGCGTGATCAGTTGTATAAGAATCTCAAAAAAGAAATGGATACCCACTCTCAACGTCAAGAATATGAACAAGCTGCCAAAGTGCGCGATCAGTTAAGAGCGATTGGGGCGTTGTATTCGGGAACGACGAATATCAATTATTTTAAAGAAGCTGAACAGTTGCAGCGAGCTTTGGGTTTAGAGCGATTGCCTGAACGTATGGAGGCCTTTGATATTTCTAATATTATGGGAAATCAAGCCGTGGGCTCTATGGTTTCTTTTTTTCATGGCAAACCAGATAAGCGAAATTATCGGCGCTTTCGTATTAAGGATGTTGAGGGAATAGATGATTTTAAAATGATTGGAGAAGTCGTTCGCCGCAGATACACGAGACTTAAAAAGGAGGGGGCCGCTTATCCTGATTTAATTATCATTGATGGAGGAAAGGGGCAATTATCAAGTGCTTGTGAGGAGTTAAAAAAAATCGATGTTGTCATTCCTATTATTTCGTTAGCTAAAAGAGAAGAAGAGGTTTTTTTTCCGTATAAAAGAAGTTCAGTTCGACTTTCTCATGAGTCTTTGGGGCTTAATCTTTTGCGAAGAATCCGTGATGAAGCGCACCGTTTTGCCATAACATATCATCGACTTTTGCGTTCTAAGGCATTTTTGAAATGAAAATTTAAGAGGATCATCGTCTAATTCCATTTGAAGAAAAGTGATCCTACAAATGGATTATTTCACTTTTTCCTGATTTTTTTAGTCATAATGTGTACAATGTAATTATAGCCGCAGCATATATTTAGCAATTATTAATAAATGGGAGCCGTGTTATGAATATTAGTCATCTTTTTCGCTTAATGATTGAAAAGGAGGCTTCGGATATGTATCTGAGAACGAAGGCTTTTCCTCGTGCGCGCATTAACGGACGTGTTCAGGTGATCAGTGATGAATTGATTTCGCGTTCCGATATGCAGGCATTATCTACTTTTCTGCTGGCCAGTGAACAGCGTCGCAAAAAATTTCAAGAAAAGTTAGATATTGATTTTATTCACGAGGAACCTGAAATAGGTCGTTTCCGAATTAATATATTTATCCAACGAGGAACCCCTGCCATTGTTGCCCGCCATGTACATTCGAATATAAAGAGTTTTAATGAGCTTAATCTGCCTGTTAAATTTTGCAAATTATTTAGTGAAGAGGCTAAGGGTTTATTTTTAGTGTGTGGTCCTGCTGGTAACGGAAAGTCAACAGCCATTGCCAGTATGATTGAATATATTAACAGTATTCACGAAAAACATATCCTAACTATTGAAGATCCTATCGAATATATGTTTCAGGATCAAAAAAGTATTATAAATCAAAGAGAGTTGGGATTAGATGTTTTAAGTTATCAAGATGCATTAAGATCCATAACACAACAAAGTCCGGACATTATTTATATTGGTAATATCCGTGATGTCGAAACGATGAAGGCTGCTGTGACAGCAACGGAATTAGGGGCCTTTGTTATGACAACATTTCATACGGTTAACGCCGTTCAAACATTGATAAGAATCATAAATTTTTTCCCACCTCATCTCCATGAAGAAGTCCGCATGCAATTGTCCCTTATTCTTAAAGGAACAATTTCTTTAAGGTTGTTACCCCGTAAGGATGGCTCCGGACGAATTCCCGCCTTTGAAACCATGGTTGTTACCCCCACCGTATCTCGTCTTATTCGTGAAGGCCGTATTCAAGAAATTCAAAATTTCATCGACCAAGGAGACCTTTTTGGTATGCAATCCTTTAGAAAATCTTTAGTGCAACTTGTTAAAGATGAGGTCGTCGATGTCGATGAGGCCCGCCGTTTTGCGGACAGTAAAGATGAGTTTGATCTTTCGATTAAGGGGATTAAGAGTAGTTTTGATTAGTTTTTTAGGTCCTGGTTTGTCCTATTGATTATTTTGTTTTTAACTAATATAGTTAAAGCCTAAAAAGTTTTTTAAGATATTTCCCCGTCCCATGAGTTTTATTCCTTTTTAAATTTCATGCGCTTAACATCCTGCCCTAAACATTTTTAAAGATATTAACGAAAAAATTTTTAAACTTGCAACGTGTCTCAAATATGATACACTTAAAAGGATGTTACAAAGATGAAAACGTATGAGAATTTTTTTAGTTTATGATGGAAAGCATTATTCGGTTTATTTTCATGCTAACAGTTCCACTTTATCTGAAGTTTTTGAGTATTATGAGAAATGTGACATGCCAACAAGGGCAAATTTGCTTTATCTGGTTCAGAGGATAGTAGATCATGGGCAGATTTACGATACTACGAAATTCCGCATTGAGAACAAGAAAAACAAAATTTATGCTTTTTTCAAGAAGGTCGCTTAATTATTATTACTTCTGCTTATCGAAAATCGGGGCAGAAAGTTGATAAAATGGCGCTTCGAAAGGCAATTAAGATTCAAGAATTATATATCTGAAGGGAGGTTTTTATTGTGGTGAAATCAATATTTGAAAAAGAAATGAAGAACCCTAAATTCCGTAAAACATATAAAGCCGAATCTTTTAAGCTTAATATTGGTGAATCTATTGCTAAGCTGCGTCATAAAAATAAATTAACCCAGTTAGAGTTAGCCCAAAAAGCGCAAACATCTAGATCAGCCATCGCACGATACGAGAGTGGTGATTATGAGAATTATAATATTGTGACATTACAAAAGATTGCACAAGCGCTTGGGAGAGAACTCAAAGTATCTTTTAAATAAGGAGTGATTATGAAAAAGTTATATCGTACAAATAAGGGACAAAAAATTGCGGGTGTATGTACGGGATTGGGAGAACATTTTGATCTTGATCCTGTTATTTTACGCGTTCTTTTTCTTGTGTGTGTGCCTTTTGGAGGTATAGGGTTTTTAACATACCTGATTATGTGGATCGTTGTTCCTCTAAAGGATTCAAATGTTTCTGGTAATAAGAGTGGCAAAAGATTATATCTTTCGACATCAAATAAAAAGGTTGCCGGAGTTTGTGGAGGGTTAGGTGACTTTTTTGATCTGGATCCTACGATATTTCGTGTGGGTTCTTTGGTATTGGTTTTTGTTGGCGGCTTGGGTGCTTTGTTATATGTCGTTCTTTGGCTTGTTATTCCGAAACAAGAAAAAGCGAAGAAAGATGCTCCTAAATTGTCAAATTGAGCTTTTTAAAAGCAGATAGTTTCTATTAAGGTTTAATTGCTCTTATTATTCTGTTTGGTACAATGGAAAATCCGGAATATTTTAGTAGATAGAATAAAGGAGGAATAGAGATAGCCGCCTTTTATCTTAAAACACACCTTTAGTTGTAATCCTTTTACCTTATGATATAATGACTTCCAAAATTCTAAATAGGTGTTTATAATTGTTTTCCTCACATAGTTGAGGATTTTATTATGGTTGATGATATAAAAAAAATATTAGGTGATATTGAGGGAAAATTGAAGCACCTAAGGGGGTTTCTTTGACTTATCCGCTAAGGAAGAGTCAATTAAGGTTATACAAGAGAAGATGAATCAGCCCCATTTTTGGGATGATCAGGCCGGTTCTAATAAGTTGATGAAGGAATTGAAATATTTAAAGGGTTGTGTTGAGCCGTTTGATCAGAGTTTAAAGAAGTGTGAAGATTTAAAAGAGTTGCTTGAAATTTCTGTTGATGATCAAGAGATGCTTGATCAAATTAGTCTGGAACTTAAAGCATTAGAAAAAGATGTTAATGCCACCGAAATACAAAGTATTTTGGGAGGCCCTTTTGATAGAAGTAATGTGATCTTTAGTATAAATGCTGGTGCCGGTGGAACAGAGTCCTGTGATTGGGCGAATATGTTATTAAGGATGTATACGCGATTTGCTGAGAAGCAAAACTATACACTTAAAACTATTGATATTCTTCCAGGGGAGGAGGCAGGCATTAAGAATGTGACGCTTAGCATGGAAGGTGAGATGGCGTATGGTAAGCTCAAGAGTGAAAAAGGCGTTCACCGATTGGTGCGCATTTCTCCTTTTGATTCGAATAAACGTCGGCACACATCTTTTGTTTCCATTGATGTGATTCCAGAAATTGAAGAAGATGTTGATGTGGACATTAATCAAGAAGATTTACGCATTGATATTTTTCGCTCATCAGGTCCAGGTGGGCAAAGCGTTAACACAACAGATTCAGCTGTAAGAATTACGCATATACCGACTGGTATCGTTGCTCAATGTCAGAATGAACGATCGCAATTGCAGAACAAACAAACCGCCATGCGTATTGTTCGGGCGCGTTTGTATGATCTAAAAATGCAAGAGCAAAACGAAAAGTTGGCTCAGGAGTACGGCCAAAAACAAAAGATTGAGTGGGGAAGCCAAATTCGTTCTTACGTCATGCATCCCTATTCAATGGTCAAAGATCATAGAACAAATGTAGAAACAGGTAATGTTCCTGCTGTGATGGATGGGGAGCTTACTTTATTTATAGAGGCTTATCTACGGATGAAGCCGGATGAGAAGGGGTAGTGGCGAATTTAAGGTTGAAACATTGGGGCGATTAAACCTTTTGTGCTATGATTCGCCATCGTTGTCAAAAATTGATATCTTCACTCACACTCACCCCTCCTTCAGGTCGGGGTTCAAGTTCGCTTAGATAACAATTTTAGACCGGTGACAATTGGTTGAGCTAAGTTGGAAAAGTAATAGTATCGTCCCCGGCTCATCTGTCATTCCCGCGGAAGCGGGAATCCATGGGGTGAACATCTCATAATAGTATTAATAGGTTCCCGCTTCCGCGGGAATGACAGTTTTTTGAAGCAACAATAAGGTGATATCATGATTGATTTTTTATTACGCAAAACAGCCATCAACAGCACCCGACGCATGATCGAGAAACTGGATCCTCCAGTCGAGATTCATATGCATGATGAATTGACGCTCACCTCTGTGCAACTATTAAAGAAGATGGCCCCCATCGTTTCAAAAATCAAATCCTTCGAAGATACAATCAGTAATCTTTCCGACAGCGAACTTCAAGCAAAAACACAAGAATACAAAAAAAATTATACAGAAGGCATGAAAGATGTCCTTAAAGAATACGATGAGATGTTTGAACAATATCGACAAGCAAAGGCTGCGGATGTTAAAGAAGATTTAAGTTTAAAGTTAGATGCTAAACAAGAAGCTATCAAGAAGCAAAAAAAGAAAATTTTAGATGGTATCCTTCCTGAAGCTTTTGCTGTTGTACGGGAAACGGGGAAGCGCGTGTTAATTATGCGACATTTTGATGTGCAGATGATTGGTGGAATGGTTTTACACGGCGGTGATATTGCAGAGATGACAACCGGAGAAGGTAAAACGTTAGTGGCTACGTTACCCGCGTATCTTAATGCGTTAACAGGAGAGGGTGTTCATGTCGTCACTGTTAACGATTATCTTGCCAAGCGTGACAGTGAATGGATGGGCCCGCTTTATCAGTTTTTAGGATTAACAGTTGGCGTGATCCAACATGATATGGCTCCTGAACATCGACAACAAGCGTATGGTTGCGATATTACCTATGGAACAAACAACGAATTTGGTTTTGATTATTTACGAGACAACATGGTTAATTATAAAGAAGATATGGCTCAGCGTGTTCATCATTTTTGTATTGTTGATGAGGTTGATAGTATTCTTATCGATGAGGCCCGCACTCCATTAATTATTTCAGGACCTTCTGAACAATCTACGGATAAATATTTTGATGCTCACAAGGTCTCTCAAACGTTAAAGGGTCGACGAGTAACGGAAAAAGATGAAATTGATGCTAAACATCGCGAAGAAGATTTAACCATTGGGTTTGATTACATGGCTGATGAAAAAGCCAAATCTATCTCTCTAACAGAACAAGGAGAAGAGACGGCGGCCAAAGCTTTTGGCGTGGATAATCTTCACGAAATGGAAACGGTTGAATATCGTCATCACATTTTACAATCGCTTAAGGCTAAAGAGTTTTTTAACAGAGATGTTGATTACGTTGTCAAAGATGGTCAGGTTATTATTGTTGATGAATTTACCGGGCGCCTCATGCCAGGTCGTCGATGGTCTGATGGTTTACACCAAGCTGTTGAAGCAGCCGAAGGGATTAAGATTGAACGTGAAAACCAAACACTTGCCACAATCACCTTTCAAAATTATTTTCGTTTATATGAAAAACTTTCTGGTATGACGGGTACTGCTGACACAGAGGCCTCGGAGTTTAAACAAATTTATGATCTAGAAGTTGTTGTTGTGCCCACCAATCGACCCATTCAACGACAAAATCATGCTGACAGTATTTATCGTAGTTTAAATGAAAAATACAATGCTGTTGTCGATGAGATTGAAGAGTTTAATAAAAGAGGGCAGCCTGTTTTAGTTGGTACCATTTCTATTGAAAAGTCAGAGATGTTAGCCAGGATGCTTAAAGCGAAAGGCGTCCCGCATCAGGTTTTAAATGCTAAGTTTCATGAGATGGAGGCCAATATTATTGCTCAAGCTGGACGCTATAAAGGTGTTACGATTGCAACCAACATGGCTGGACGAGGAACAGATATTAATTTAGGCGGAAACGCAGAACAGCTTGCTCTGCAACTTGTCAGTGAAAAGGCCAAAGATGTTGAAGATGAAGATGAGAAGAATGCTTTAACAAAGAAGTTTCTTGAAGAATTTCGTACAACAGTTAAAGAAGAACATAAAAAAGTTATTGAACTTGGGGGCTTGCATGTTTTAGGAACAGAACGTCACGAATCTCGACGAATAGATAATCAGTTGCGTGGTCGTCAAGGTCGTCAGGGCGACCCTGGTTCGTCTCGATTTTTTGTATCTATGGAAGATGACTTGATGCGTATTTTTGGTTCGGATCGGATTATGGGTATTATGGATAAGTTAGGGTTAGAGGAAGGTCAAGCGATTGAACATCCTTGGTTAAGCAAAGCCTTAGAAAATGCACAGAAGAGAGTTGAGGGACATAACTTCGAAATTAGAAAACATTTGATCGAATACGACAATGTTATGAATCGTCAGCGAGAAGTTATTTATAGCCAACGTCGCAATGTGCTAGATAGTGAAGATATTAAAGATCTTATTATGGAAGCGATTGAAGATGTCGCTGATCAGATGGTTGGTCAGTATATGGTCACAGATAAGGAAGAAATTTCGTGGGATGTGCAAGCGCTTGATTTGTATTTATCTGCAACTTTTAATTTTTCCTTGGGCGCTAAAAAGGATGGCATTAATAAAAAGACTCAAGATGAAGTGCGAGAATTGATAGAAAATGGTATGAAGGCTGCCTATGACGTTAAGGAACAAGAAGTGGGAAGCGACCAAATGCGATACATTGAAAGAATGTTATTCTTGCACACGATCGATACCAAATGGAAAGATCATTTGTATGCCATGGATCAATTAAAGGAAGGTGTTGGTTTACGTTCCTTTGCTCAGCGCGATCCTGTTATTGAATATAAAAAAGAAGGTTTCGAGATGTTTCAGATGATGTATGAATCCATTAATCGAGACGCTGTGGAGACACTTTTTAAGATGCAAGCGCGTCGATCTGACGATGATCCTTCTGGTCAACCAAAAGAGCGTAAACGTCCCAAAGGTGTCTTTAGTTCTTTGCCTCAAAAATATATTCATGATGACGCTTCAGGTCTTTCTGGCGCAGAACAAGCTGGCATGCTAGGCCCGGGACCGGCATCGCAACAATCTTCAAATCCAAAACAACCCCCCGTTGTCAAAAGCGGTCCTAAAGTAGGCCGCAATGATCCATGTCCTTGTGGAAGTGGGAAGAAGCATAAAAAATGCTGTGGTGCGTAAGCTTTGCTCAATACATGTGATATGTGTGTTGGTCCACTAAGCAACGACTTCTACATATTCTAAGATGATATCTAAATTTAATGGTGTCAGAAGACGCTAAGTTATTAGAGAGTAATGGGCTGCAATTAAAAAAGGTTTGTTTATTTGCAACTTATTTATTTGCTTTAGTTTGCCGTCTTCTGACACCATTTTTTTTGAAATGCTCTCACTTTGACTTAACCCTTTTCTTTTGATATTATTATTAATATATAATATTTATTATATTTATTAAAGACGGACTCCATCATATTGATTATGCGAATAGAAAAGAAAGTCACTAGAGCGTTTTTTTTGATTCTTGTACTCATTGTCTTCTGTCTGGGCTTGACTCATACAACAAAGGCAAATGAGTATGATTTGGAAAATAACTCTTCAGAAGAACTCACAGCTAAAGCCTGGGCCGCTCTCAAAGAAAGAGACGTTGAAGCTGTGTTAGTTTATACAAATGAATGTATAAATTTGTATGCCGGTCGTGCTAAGAGAATGCAGGCTGAGTTAGAAAGTTATCCAACGGGTTCTAATGATGACGTTCATCAATATTGGGCTATCAACGATGTAGCCACTTCATTATACATTCAGGCGGAGGCTTTTCGTGAAGTGAACATGATGGAGGAAGCCACAGAAGTCTACATTAAAATAATAAACGATTATAGTTTTGGCCAGACATGGGATCCAAGGGGCTGGTTTTGGAAGCCGGCTGAAGCCGCACAGGATAGGTTAGACGTTATTGAGTCGGGTAAGAATATAGATTTTGGGAATTATTCTTCGGAGTTCTTGACGACGCAAGCATGGAATGCCTTAAATACTGGCGATCTTGACTCGGTCGATGACTACGCAGATAAGGTGATTAGCTTATATGCTGAGAAAGCTAAGGAGATGCAAAATTTTTTGGAAGACTATCCTTTGGGGTCAAATGAGGACATTCATCTTTTTTCAGCGCTCAATGATGTCGGAACTGTTTATTTTATTAAAGCGCAAGCGCAAGAGAAAAAAGATGATAAAGATGGGGCTATCTATTATTATAAAAAAATAATTAACAGTTATTCTTACTCCCAGTGTTGGAATCCAGAAGGCTGGTTTTGGAAGCCGGCTGAAGGCGCGAAGGACAGAATACATATTATTAGGTCGGGTAAGAATATAGATTTCGGGAATTATTCTTCGGAATTTTTGACAACGCAAGCATGGAAGGCTTTAAATGCTGGAGACTTTGAGTCGGTCAATGACTATGCAGATAAGGTGATTAGTTTATATGCCGATAAAGCCAAAGAAATGCAAGACGCATTGAGCGGGTATCCCTGGGAGTCAAATGCAATTATTCATTCCCACTGGGCGTTGAATGATGTAGGCACCGTTTATTTTATAAAGGGAGAAGCGGAAAGGAAGGCGGGCAACAATAAAAGAGCTATTAACTATTATGAAAAGGTTGTTAGTAATTTTTATTTCTCACAGTGCTGGGATCCAGAAGATTGGTTTTGGAAGCCGGCTGATGCAGCTCAACAGGCTTTAGATGAACTAGAAGATGAAGCGCAGAAGGCTAAAAAATACGCTCATATGAAAAGTTCAAAAAGAATCGGTGCTGATACGAAAAATATTACGGATAATAAGTTAGGCGTTGAAGGTGGTTTAGTCGTTTCTAATATGACTTATGGGAGTAAAAGTCCAATGATTGGAAGTATAGAGAATAGTGAAGTCATTTTTAACAATCAGAGTGAAAGTGAAGATGAAAATAAAGACAGTGTATGGGGAAAACTTTGGTGGAAAGTTATCATTCCAATATCAATATCGGTGATAGCAGCGGCATTAATTTTAAAATTCGTAAAGAAATAAAGAAGGTAAGAGTAAGAGTTTAATGCAGTCACATGCGGGGCTGGGATGACAATGTTGTTACGAAATACTAGTACATGCAATCAAAACTAAAAAATATCGCGTTTTGCGCATTAAGCGCCATTTTTCTTCTCTTAGCATTCCCCAAAACGAATTTCTTTCTTTTTGCTTGGGTCGGACTTGTTCCGTTGATGATTCTATTAGAGAGTAAAACGGGTAAGAAAGCATTTGGTTGGGCTTATTTGACTGGAGTTATCTTTTTTTCTTCTCTCCTTTATTGGTTTGTCTATGTTGATCCTATGATAGCCTTTTTGGGTTTGCCATGTATGATTTTGTATTTAGCATTGTATTATGGTGCGTTTGGTTTTTTTTATAGTTTTGTCAATAAAGCTCAAACTCCTTTGAAATATGTGGCGATTCCTAGTGCGTGGGTTGCTTTGGAATTTATTCGTGCTCATTTTTTAACAGGATTTGATTGGGGAAGTTTGGGTTATTCGCAATTTAAGGCGTTGTCCTTGATTCAAATTGCAGATGTGACAGGCGTATCGGGTATTTCTTTTTGTATTGTGTTTGTAAATTACGCGATTAAAGAATGGATTGTTTATAAAAAGAAATCCGTTTTGATAGCCGCTGGTTTGTTGATGAGTGTCGTTTTGGTTTACGGCGTTTTTGCCATAGTCTCGAGGGATAAATCAGATGAAATATCTGTTGCCGTCATACAGGCTAATATTGATCAAGATGATAAATGGAATGAGTCGCAATGGCCAATTATTTTTTCAAAGTATGTGGCGTTAACGCAAAAGGCAGTTAACGATCAACCGGACTTGATTATATGGCCGGAAACATCTTATCCAGGGTTTTTATGGGAAGATACAAAATATTACACGCAAATTAGGAAAATTGTTGATGAGAATAAGATTCCCATTTTGTTTGGTTCTGTAACCATCTTTAGTCAAAAGTATTATAATTCTGCACTTCTGCTACAACCGTCAAAACCTATCCCGCAAATTTACAGCAAACGTCATCTTGTTCCTTTTGGTGAATATATTCCGTTTCGTTCTTTGATTCCTGCTTTGTCTCGGTGGATTCCTATTGAAGATTTTAATGTTGGTAAAGAGTTAAAAGTTTTTAATTTACAGGGTGAGGGGTTGGAGAAGAAGAAAAACCTTAAGTTTTCTGTTTTAATCTGTTTTGAAGATTCTATTGCACGTTTAGTCAGACAGTTTGTCCAAAAAGGGGCCCCGCTGTTGATCAATATGACGAATGATGCGTGGTTTAAAGATTCACGCGCCCTTTATATGCATTTATCAGCATCAGTGTTAAGAGCTGTGGAAAATAGACGATCCATTATTAGGGCCGCTAATACCGGAGTGAGTTGTTTTATTAACTCTAGGGGAGTAGTCAAAAATTGTGTGGAAGATGCCGAAGGTAATCAGACCAACGTTGATGGTTATGTCATGGGAACGGTTGCCTTTCAGGAAAAAATATCCTTTTTCACAAAATTCGGAGAAGTTTTTACATATTTGTGTTTTGGATGTATACTAATGACGTCTTTTTTTATATTAAAAAATAAGGAGAATTTAGATAATGTCTAAGAATAGTAGTATTATTAAGTTAATTATACTTGGTGTTTTTATGATTATTTGTATTCGCGTGTTGCTTTTTACTGTCCCTGTATTAATTAATGAGTATATAGCTACAGAAAATACAACAGGTGATGGATTTATCATGGTGTTAACGATTGCATCAGCTGTTGGTGTGTGTTTAGGTTTGTTATTAATTAAAAGTAAACCATCTTTATCAAAAGCGAAATAATCAATGAACTGGAGACAATCAGAAATTAAAATTATTGGTTATGTGTTAGCCCTTCTCTATGCCATTTCCTTTTTGGCATATTATAATTTTTATCAATTTGTTACACTTAATGCTCCAGACGTTCAGGCGATGAAGTTGGTGTCCCTTTCGGTGATAGCTACATTCTTCGCTATTCTTTTTGTAGGTTCCATAGCTGTTGCTCAATTAAAAGAATGGGGGCGCATTGTTATTGTATCTGCCAATCTTATGATGGGCATTTATTTGGCTATTCCGTATATAAATCCTGCGGACATCCTTCCGTTAAGTTACATCATCATGAATGTTGTTATATTTCTTTATTTTATTCAAGATAAAGTGAAGTCTCGTTTTAATATGATCATCGACGGCAAATGGCGTAGCATATTAGTCATCGATGACGATGAAACATTGCTTAAAACTATTCGCCCCATTCTTATCTCCAAAGGTTACTCGGTCTTAACAGCCATGACAGGAGAAGATGGTTTGCAAGCTGCTAAAAAACATAAACCGGATTTAATCATTTTAGATGTTATTCTTCCAGGCATAAAGGGAAGAGATGTGTGTCGTAAAATAAAAGAAGATAAAACAACGACACATATTCCGGTTGTATTTTTGACATCGAAAAGTTCTGAATCTGATATTGAAGCAGAACTAGATGCTGGTGCGATAACACATTTGACGAAACCTGTTAATGCGACCATTTTAAGTTCTACAGTAAGAAATATTTTAGATGCAGAGTCAAAAGATCGTCCGGAATGGCGAAGTATATTAGTTATTGATGACGATCTAACGTATCTAACGACATTGCGTCAATCATTGTTATCACATGGTTACTCGGTTTTAACAGCGAGTTCAGGAGAGGAAGGCCTTGCAATTGCTAAGAAACAAAAACCCGAACTCATTTTGTTGGATGTTATTATGCCAGGCCTTAAGGGTCGAGAAGTTTGCGAAAAACTTAAAGAAGGATCTGAGACTGTAGATATCCCAGTCGTTTTTTTAACAGCTAAAAATTCTCCAGATGATATTAAGGCAGAGTTAGAAGTTGGGGCAGTGACACATTTGACAAAGCCAGTCGATACCAAAGAGTTAATTTCGACAATCAGTAATATATTACATTTACAAAGTTAACGATGCCCGCCATCAGTGTATCTTATAAGATTTGATCCATGAAATTTCAAGAGCGCGTTAAACGATTTAAAAGAGCTTTCGCTCGTTATTGCCTTTATTTTACATCTTGGATGTTTAAAAGAATGCCGTACTCTTTTGTTAAGGGGATGGCAAATTTTTTTGTTACGATTGGTTATACGTTAACTATTCGTCAGAAAAAAATAGCTTACGACAGTTTACAGATTGCTTTTGGAGATGAAAAGAGCGATCAGGAAATTCGATCTATTGTAAAAAAATGTTTTGCGAATTTAGGGCGCGGGATGATTGAGTTGGTTTATTTGATGGATCATCCATCCCTTATAAAAGAAAATGTTGTCATAGAAGGTATGGAGCATTTAGAGCAGGCGTTTAAGAAGGGAAAGGGAGTTGTTGCTGTAAGTGCTCATTTTGGAAGCTTTCCGTTAATGTTGCTAAAGTTCGCGCAAGAAGGATATAAAACCAACGCCATCATTCGTCCCACACGAGATGAGACTATTGAGAAATACTTTTTTAAACTGCGTTCGCGTCTAGGTTTAAACACAGTTTATAGTCATCCACGCAAAAAATGTGTCGATACCTCGATTCGCGTTTTACGTAATAATGAACTGCTCTTTATTCCTCTTGATCAAAACTTTGGAAGTGGGGGCGGTGTTTTTGTTGATTTCTTTGGTCAAAAAGCAGCCACAGCAACAGGTCCTGTTGTTTTCTCAAAGCGAACGGGTGCACCGGTGATTCCAATGTTTATTGTTCGGCTAGATAATAATACTCATAAAGTTATCATTGAACCTGAAATACCTTTGGAGTCACATGAAGATGAAAAGGAAATGATTCAAATTAATACAGCCAAGATTACAAAGTTGATAGAGCGTTATGTGCGGAAGTATCCGGAAGAGTGGGGTTGGATGCATCGGAGATGGAAGAGTAAGCCGCCTGGGGAAGAGTGATAATTTTTAGCGGTAGAATAACTAAGGTACAAGATATCCCGCCTTTTGCGGGACCGCGGCAAGTTACAAAAAAGAAACAATAACCAATGACTAAAACACCAAACGTTAGGTTTCTAAGTAGTTGATTTTTAATCGTTTTTGTAGTTTTTACCTTTTATTGGAGAAGTCAAAATGTCTCAAAATTCCGAATCCAGTTACAAAAAATTTTTGTCTGTCCTCATCGGTATTTTTCTTCTTGTCCTAGGCATCACCTTATGTTTGGTCTGGTGGAAAGATATGATAGCTTTAGTCCGAGGAGCTTCAGGTATTGTTTTGGCAGTGGCAGGGTTGTTGGTTTTGTATACACTTAGTAAATAATTGGATTAAGTTAGAATTTATTGTTTAATACACCAAAAGAATTATCAATGGTTAAAAAAGTTAAGCGTTTGGTCATTTTATTATTGGGTATTGGTTATTTTTTGCCTTGGTCCCGCCAGAGGCGGGATATCTTGTCTCTTGTACCTTGGTTATTCTTGCGTCAATAAATACCTTTAAAGGACAATCATGTACTGGCTCGAATTCATCATTAGCGCAATTGTCATCATCATAGCAGGTGTTGTCTTGACTAAGAACGCAGATTTATTAAGCGAGCGATTGCAGTTAGGTAAGGCGTGGATTGGCATTGTTTTGTTGGGGTTTGTTACTTCTTTGCCCGAGGCGATTGCGAGTTTGGTTTCTATTGTTTCGTTACAAACATATGATTTAGCCATTGGAAACTTAGTAGGAAGTAATAATTTTAATCCAATGATGCTGGTCATGATGGACATGATTTATCGAGAAGGTGCCGTTACCAATGCGATTAAACCCCATCGTTCTCATTTTGCATCAGCTTCGTTTGCTATCATCTTAACACTTGTTGTGATCACAGAGATATTTGTAGCTTTGCCTGCATGGGGACCATTGAGTGTTGGTAGTATTTTAATTGTTGCTATTTATTTTGGTGGCATGTGGCGGTTATCCAAGCTTAATGCGGATGATCCAGAGTTAAGTCAAGAAGCGTTAGTTCCTGTTGATAAAAGTATTTCGTTAAAACGGATTTGGGTTAGTCTTACGATTAGTTCTATTGTTGTTATTTTGGGAGCGATGGTCTTGGCGCGTTCGGCAGATACTATTGCAGAGCAATCCGGTTTAGGGGCTACGTTTGTCGGTAGCTTTTTATTAGCTTGTGTGACTTCTTTACCTGAGATGGTGGTAACGGTCTCGGCGGTAAGATTGGGTTCGCTTGATTTGGCTATTGGTAATGTGTTTGGGAGTAACATGACCAATGTTTTTATTCTGTTCTTTAGTAGTTTGTTTTATACAGAACAACCGATATTGCGTGTGGTCTCATCAACGCATGCCTTAACTGCTTTTTTTAGTATTATTTTTACCATTATTGTTTTAGGCGGTATCAAGATTAAAAATAAAAAGACGTTCGCCCGATTAGGCATAGATTCTTGGATGCTTATTGTTTTATTTTTAGGGGCAACGTATGTTTTATATCAGTTGCGTTAAACTTATGTATCGAGGGCTTTTTATATAGGAGACTATAGATGAAACAAATTACAGAAGCTATGAATCGAATTCGAAAATATTTTTTATCAGGATTGGTCGTCTTTTTGCCGATCACCTTGACGATTTTTTTATTTATTTGGGCGGTTACTGTATCCGACGGTGTGTTAGGAAAGTACCTTCAACCTGTATTTGAGAAGAGGTTTGATTTTTATGTTCCGGGTATAAGTATTATTGTTACGGTTATAATAATTATTATTGTTGGTTTTCTTGTGACGAATTTTTTGGGACAGAGAATCTATTCTTATTTCGAGAATTTGGTTATCAAGTTTCCATTTTTTCGTCAAGTGTACCCTGCCCTTAAAGAGATGGCGTTGTTTCTTTTTTCTCGAGATCGTTTATCAAAATTTAAACAGGTTGTCCTTATTGAATATCCTCGCAAAGGTATTTTCGCCATTGGATTTTTGACGAATGAATCGTCGCAACTTTTAAAAGATAAGGTGAAGAAAGATATTATCAATGTCTTTATTCCAAGTGCTCCGGGACCGTTAACAGGATTTGTGATATTGGTGCCACGTAATGAGGTTATTTTTACGGATATGACGATTGAGGAAGCTTTTAAATTTATTCTTTCAGGGGGCGTTGTTAATCCGTTGCATGTTTAAAGAGTAACCAATGGCTTTTTGAAGTATTAAGTGGGTAACTTCAGAGGCCAAATAATATTGTCATGCTCAAATAAATAGCGTTTAGCTATTTTTTTGAGTGCTCAAACAACCTTCGCTCGATAGGAAATAAGCAATAATAAAAGTTGTTTTGCTTATTTCCCTAGCTTTTTCTAAAATTAAGGGTCAAGGCCATATGATCACAAGAGCGAGTTCGTCGCAAAGCGACGTTGTCTGAGCGAATGATCATATGGCCTTGACCCTTAATTGATTGTAAGCTAGCGGCTTCGGAACTGCGCGTGACAACATTATTTAGCCTCTGAAGCTACCCACTTAAATTTCCAAGGAACCTAAATAATCAATGCTTTTTAACTCCCTAGAATTCCTCATATTCTTTACTATTGTTTACAGTCTCTATCTTGTTTGTAACCATCAATGGCAAAACCGAATGCTTTTGGTTGCGAGTTATGTCTTTTATGGTTGTTGGGACTGGCGATTTCTTTCTCTTATTTTTGTCTCAACTCTTCTAGATTATGTCTGCGGCCTAAGAATGGCTTCACGGCCCAAAGATAAGCGAAAGATTTTTCTTTGGATCAGTTTAGGAGTTAATCTTACTCTCCTTGGTTTCTTTAAATACTTCAATTTTTTCACTGCAAATGTAATTGATTTTTTGGCGTTGATTAACGTTGATACCAATATCACCTTACTCAATATTATCCTTCCTGTCGGTATTTCTTTTTATACGTTTCAATCCCTGAGTTACACCATTGATATTTATAGGGGAGAGATCAAGCCTACGCGCAACTTTATTGATTTCGCCCTTTATGTTGCGTTGTTTACTCAATTAGTGGCGGGACCTATTGAGCGCGCTAAGCATTTATTACCTCAGGTGATTAAACCCCGCACAACATCAATGACGCATTTTTATGAGGGATGTTTTTTAATTTTTTGGGGACTATTTGAGAAGATTTTTATTGCAGGGAATTTGGCCAAGATTGTAGATCCAATTTTTGCAGCAGAGGGCTCTTATGAAGGGTTGTCTGTTCTTGTTGGAATGTATGCGTTTTCTTTTCAAATTTTTTGTGACTTCGATGCGTATTCGAATATCGCCAAAGGATTGGGGCGATGTATGGGCTTTGATATCATGACTAATTTTAACTTGCCCTTTTTTGTCACCAACATGCAAGACTTTTGGAATCGTTGGCACATCTCTTTAAGTCTTTGGATACGAGACTATCTTTACTTTCCTCTTTTTCAAGCTTTAAAGAAGTTTAAAGGTAATATAAGAGTCTACATCACGTTATTGATTTCAATGACTCTTATTGGTCTTTGGCATGGGGCGTCATGGAATTTTGTTGTGTTTGGTGTTTATCATGGGATCTTGCTGGCCATCTATGTGATGATCCGTCTGTATTGTCAGACCTGGGTTAATCCGAAATCTCAATTGATGAAAGGTGTGTGGCATGTGGCGCGTGTCGTCTTTGCTTTTCATTTGATTGCCGTGGGAATGCTCATTTTTCGTGTGCAGACAATGGGACAGGCTGCGCGTATGCTGGGATCGCTTATAACAAACTTACAGTGTGATCAAACGGTAATAAATAGTTTTGTATTATTTCTTTTGATTATCACACCACTTTTAGTCGTTCAGTTTGGACAACTTAAAACCAAGAATTTGATGTTTCTCTATAATCAACATTGGCTTGTTAAAACATTCGCATACGCCTTTATGAGTTATTTGCTTCTTGGCTGGGGGATTATGCAAACAGAGGAGTTTATTTACTTTCAATTTTAGACGATGACACATTCAAAACATAATTCTATTTTTATAAAACTCTTTCGTATTTTTCTTTTTATCATCTTTTTAGAAGTTTTTCTTATTTGTGGGGGTGTGATTACGAAAGCTTATCAAGACCAGCACAATAAAAGGAGTTTGGGTAAGGACTATGAATATCGTATTTTAGTGTTGGGCGATTCCTTAAGCCACGCTGGAGGAGTGGATTCTTATCCGCTTCAATTAGAGAGACTGCTCAATAAATCTCAATCAGACGTAATTTTTAAAGTCATTAATGAATCTTATCCTGCTCAGAACTCTAATATCATTCGAGAGAAAATTGATGAATGGATTAACGAATACCAGCCGCATCTCGCTGTCACGATGTTTGGTATGAATGACGATGTTGATTTGGTGGCCTTTGATCAAAGGGATGAACCGCAAACTTTAAGTGCGACACTTAATAAATTTAAAGTTATGCGTTTAACCAAAAGCCTTTGGAAAGATATCATAAATCATTTTTCAGATGAGAGTGATGAAGCGCTCAGCATGGAGAAGAATGATACGAAAGAAGCTCAAGATCAACCTAAAACAGGACCTGTTCCGCCTAAGTTTTCTTCCTTTATGATGCAAGGTATCAAATTGAATCAACAGGGACAATATGCGCCAGCAGAGAAGATCTTTAAAGTGCTGTCACAAACAAATTTTGATGATACCTTCACCAAACGCTCGAATCGAGAATATTACAACAGTCTTTTTGGACAAAAGAAGTTTGAACAAGCCGTTAGGCAACTGAAACCATTTTTTCAAGATGACGCATGGGATTTTTTCGCCAGTGAAAGAGTAAAAATTTTATGTAAAGATTCACAAGCAGCCCAACATACAATCACGATGTTTAAAACGATGATTCAAGAACGCCCCAAGGCAGAACGTTTTTACAATCTAACGGGAGCTTGTCACGCCGCCCAAAATCAAAACAAAGAAGCTGATCAATATTTTCAAGAAGCCAAAAAATTAAGTTCAAGCTCCATCAATCCCGTCACACAAGACAATTATTTGTATGTCATAGATCGTTTAACCGAAAACAATATCTACATTGTTGCCATGCAATATCCAAGAAGAGATATCGAACCTCTAAAAAACATGCTTCGTTCATCAAGTACATTCGCAGACATTCATTTCGTTGATAACGATCAAACATTTGAATCTGCACTATCCAGCAAATCCTACGATGAGATCTTTATCGATCGATCATTTGGAGACTTTGGACATTGTTCAGAAGAAGGCTATGCTCTTATTGCAGAGAATTTAGCAGGAGTTATTAAAGATATTGTTTATTAGGCGAATCTAGGCGAATCACGCAAATTAAGTGTAAAGCGATATGATCATTCGCTCAGACAAACTCCCTTCGGTCGTAACTCGCTCGGTGATCATATCGCTTTACACTTAACGGAAGAGTCGGCGAAGAGAGAATGTATCTTCACATATTTTGCGATTTATGATATATTGACGTTCCATTAAACAATTTAATATTTTTCCCAATGATCAACGAAGAACAAGTAACCGAAGCCATTTATGCAGCTATTGATTCGGTTAATGAAACCTTACCAGCTGAGAAGCACATTAAAAAAGCCTTAGATACTGTTTTATTTGATATTGATGGTTATGTGGACTCTTTGGGTTTAACGATTTTAGTTGTTGCTATTGAACGAAAGGTTGATGAGATGTTTAATCAAAGCATCAATCTGATGAACGAACAACCAATGGCAACAAGCACCGGTCCATTTTCTAATGTCAAAAATTTAATTGATCACGTGAAAGTTTTATTAGAGGAATAATATATGGATCCTCAAAAAATTCTTTTGATTTCAGATTTTAATTGCGAAATTCTTAAAGGTTATCTGGATAACAACGCGGAAGTTCCTTCATTGCAAGCTTCATGCTCCACTTTTGGCCAACCCATTCAAACCCTATTAAATCCTTCCGATCCTATTTGGCAATCAAAATATGATGCGTTATTGATTTGGACGCAGCCGCAGGCTGTCATTGAATCGTTTCATGATTGTCTTAATTTCAAACACCCTTCTCTCGATACCATCCTTAATCAAGTCGATGAGTATGCTGATATTATTTTAGAGAATAAAACAAAGGCTTCGCATATCTTTATCCCTACATGGAGCGTTCCTTCATGTTTTCGTGGTTTTGCCCTTCTTGATCATAAACAAACAGGCATCGCGTATGTTCTTTCACAAATGAATGCGCGCTTAGCATCTCGTTTTATGAATGAAGACAATATTTTCATTTTAGATTCTCAAAAATGGATTGAATCCGTCGGGCCAAAGGCTTTTAATTCTAAGATGTGGTATCTTTCTAAGACACCTTTTGATCTGACTGTTTTGCAAAAAGTGGCTGTGGATATTAAAGCAGCATTGTGCGCCTTAGCTGGGCAGACAAAGAAATTGGTTATTGTCGATCTTGATGACACCCTTTGGGGAGGCATTGTTGGAGATGTGGGTTGGGAACATTTACGTTTAGGGGGACATGATGCGATCGGGGAGGCTTATCTTGATTTTCAAAAGGCTTTGAAATCTTTAACCAACCGAGGCATTCTTCTCGGTATCGTTAGTAAGAATGAAGAATCGATCGCCCTTGATGCTATTGATCAAAATCCTGAAATGTTTCTAAAGCGGGAAAACTTTGCTGCTTGGCGCATTAATTGGGACGACAAGGTTCAAAATATTTTAGATTTAGTTGAAGAGCTCAATTTAGGATTACAATCAGTTGTTTTTATTGATGATAATCCCGTTGAACGTGCCCGGGTTAAAGAGGTTTTACCGGAATTGCTCGTGCCTGACTGGCCTAAAGATCATTCTCTTTTTAAAGAGACCCTTCTTTCGATGTCTTGTTTTGATCAAAGTGTGTTAACAGAAGAAGATAGCAAGCGTAATGAATATTATCAGCAGGAGAAGAAGAGAACTTCTCTTAAGAGACAAATACCCACTCCTGAAGAATGGATTAAAACATTGCAATGTGTTGTTGAGATTGATGTCATCAGAGAAGCTAATATCCAAAGAACGGTGCAGCTGCTCAATAAAACAAATCAAATGAATCTTTCTACGCGTCGACTTACGGAAGATGAGTTTCGATCGTGGATGAGTCTTGAGCAACACACCCTTTGGACATTTCGGGTGAGGGATAAATTTGGAGATAACGGTTTAACTGGCATTGTAAGCGTTGCGCAAAATAATCATGAAGGTATTGTTGTCGATTTTATTTTAAGTTGCCGTGTTTTTGGACGCTTCATTGAGGATCTTATGCTTGCAAAAGTATGCCAATGGGCGCAAATGCAGGGTATAAAAACCATAACAGCTCAATATATTCCCACAGCCAAGAATAAACCATGTCTCGATTTTCTTAAACGTTCTATTTTAGAGAATAGAGGCGAAGATTTATACCGACGAGAGATGGTTTATCATGTGGAAAATCCAGATGCCATTGAAGTCATCGATAAAACGTTAGATACCATGAAAGCTTAAATGCTATGTCAGAGACGCAGAATATAAAAAATACAGAGTTCGATAATCTTGCTGTTGGTCAAACGAGCAGTCTGGATTTTTGTATTACTGATGCCATGATTGATCAGTTTGGTGAACTAACGGGTGACAAGAGTTTATTACATATGGACACCCCGTTCGCTCGAAGGTCACAATTTAGAGAACGTGTGGCTCATGGGATGTTACCTGTCAGTTATCTTTTACTGCTCGATGATTTCTTTTTGCCTAATCATCACATCACGTTTCAGAAATTGAGTGCGTCTTTTAAAAATATATGTGTTGATGGCGATCAATTAACACTTACAGCCAAGCTGACAGCTAAGGATGAGAAATCCCAAAAATGTGATTTTGAATATGCGATTGAGAAGGTGAAAAATAAAACCATTGTGACGAGCGGGTTATTTTCACTTAAATATGTTTTTAGAGATTCGTTTCATGAAGATAAATCTTCTGCTAAGAATGAAATGTTTTTACTTAAAGATCTTAGTCCGTCTGTGCATAGTTTTGAAGATATTGAAAAACAAGATTCTGAAAGCTTTATATTTTGTCCAAGTACAATCGCCATCCAATCGTTAATTAAGCTTTTAAGGGATGGGCAGAGAAGCGATTTTAATGATAGTTATGAAAGTAGATGTCATGCCGCTAATTTTTGTGCAGCCCTTTTAACATCCAGTTTTGTTGGTATGTGTATTCCTGGACGAGATGCGACCTTTTTAGATGTTCTTAATCTTTTTGATCAATCACTGCAGTACAATCAGACCTATCGTTTAAATGGTTCCGTTACATTCAAATCTTATTCAACGCGTGTCATTAGTTTAAAGACATCCTTTCAAGACGTTAGTCATGATGATCACATTTTGGGGGAAGCCGTTATTAATACGAAGGTTAATCTTCCTCCCATTCGTATGCCTTCCTTTAAAGAGGTAAAAACACAGCTCACCAATTTTAATCTTAAAGGAAAAGTTGTTTTAGTCACAGGTGCCAGTCGTGGAATTGGGGAGACGACGGCTAAGTTTTTTGCAGCACACGGGGCACGAGTTGTTGTTAATTATTTTAAAGGGCAAGAAGATGCGAAAGATATTGTAAATGAGATTCACCAAGGGGGCGAGCAAGCGATTGCGGTTGGGGGGGATGTTTCATTAGAAGAAGATGTAAAGGTCATGATTCAAACTATTGTTGATCAATGGGGGACTATTGATATTCTTGTGAATAACGCCGTTCGAGATGCGCGAGCCGTCCCTTTTTTAGAAACGACTTGGGAGGATTACCAAAAAGATATGGATGTGACGATTAAAGGGGCTTACTTGTGTTCTCGGGAAGTTATTCCTCTGATGTTAAAAGAAGGGGGAGGCCATATTATTAATGTTTCTACTCATTACACCGAGGAGCCACCAGCTCAGTTTACCAAATATGTTACTTCTAAAAGTGGTTTGGTCGGCTTAACGCGCAGTTTGGCTTCAGAGTTTAAGGGAAAAAATATCAACATCAATTTTGTTTCTCCAAGGATGGTTTTAACAGACCTTTCTAAAAGTGCGAGTTCGGCTCAATTGGAAACTTTGCGTGAAACTTCTCCGATAGATGTGGCTAAAGCTATTATTAATCAAATAACAATTTAAAAAGGTTTTTTTCTGATGCTTAATTCAAATATAAAAATTATCATTTTCGATCTTGATGGAACATTAGTTGATGCTTACCAAGCCGTTGCTCAAAGTCTTAACTTTTCTCTTAATGAAGTTGGGTTGCCTTCGATGGATGATGAAGCGATCAAACGCAGTGTGGGTTGGGGGGAGAAGAAATTGGTGCAGAAGTTGGTCAAGTCTGATCTTGTTGAACGCGTTTTATCCATATATCGCGAGCATCATAAACGTTCTTTAAAAAGTGGCACAAAGTATTTGCCCGGAGCGCGGAAGCTGTTGAATGAATTAACTGAACAAGGTTACAGCATGGCCATTGCAAGCAATCGACCCACTCGTTTTACAGAGATTATTCTTAAACAATTAGATGCGCGTAATTATTTTAAAACGGTTATTTGTGCGGATAAGGTTCCAAAGGCCAAGCCTGCAGGAGATATGTTAGAGTACATCCTAAAGAAGTTTTCATTGGAATCCCACCAAGCCGTTTATGTAGGAGATATGACCATTGACATAGAAACCGCCAATGCCGTAGGAATGAAGGCCATTACGGTTACAACAGGCTCTTGCACCAAAGACGAACTAGAAAGTCATAATCCTCATAAAATTATGGGCCATTTATCCGAATTGCCTGTAATCATTGAAGACTTAAGTCTTTCTCTTGGTGACATTTAGATAGAATATCTATTTTTGTTTTGGGACTTCCTGAAAAGTGGGCAAATGGGCTATTTCAGGCGAGTTACGAACCCGTCAAAGAAAAGTGGGTGAGTTGTCTGAGCATGAAATAGCCCATTTGCCCACGAATCCGCCCCCAAACCAAAAACCTTGTGAAGCACGATTTTTGGTTGATTATTTAACAAATGCTTGTATACTATCTACTTTCATGAGTATGGAAATAAACGGGTTACGCTTTTTTCAACAGGTGTAAAAAAATGAAATTTTCATAACAATTCACGCCAAAATGAGGATAATATTATGAGTAAGAAAAAAAGAAGAGGGAAATTGAATTGGCGCTCTAAAAAAGCCAATCACGGAACAAAACCGAATAAAGGTTAAGTATTAATATTACTAATTTTAGTTATCATCATGATTAGTATAAAGATTTTAGATTTAGAAGGGGAGAAAAGTAAATGACGAATTTTTTTGCCTTAGTTCCTGTGTGTGCGGTACTTGCTTTAGGTTTTGCGTTTGTGATGACTATGAAAATTTTTCAGGCTGATGAGGGAACGGAGGCCATGAAAGAAATTGCGAACGCTGTGCGAGAAGGGGCTAGCGCTTATCTTCGACGACAATATAGAGTTTCTGGTGTTTTTTTCTTTATCATTTTTATTCTCCTTTTTCTTTTATCTCTTAATGGCTACTTGGTTATCTTTGTTCCTTTTGCGTTTTTAACCGGTGGCTTTTTTTCTGGTCTTGCAGGTTTTTGTGGGATGAAAATTGCAACCGCATCTAGTGCAAGAACAGCACATGCATGTCAAACGAGTTTAAATGAAGGTTTACGTTTGGCTTTTTCTTCAGGGGCCGTCATGGGATTTATCGTCGTGGGATTAGGCCTGCTCGATTTATCTCTTTGGTTCTACAGTCTTGACTGGTATTATTCCAACCATTTTATTCCCTCCGTTATTGATAAAACAACAACAATTACTTCGACGATGTTAACCTTTGGGATGGGGGCAAGTTTTCAGGCTTTGTTTGCTCGTGTGGGTGGTGGTATTTTTACAAAAGCTGCCGATGTGGGTGCTGATTTAGTGGGTAAGATTGAAGCTGGTATTCCTGAGGATGATCCACGCAATCCTGCTGTTATTGCTGATAACGTGGGTGACAACGTTGGTGATGTGGCGGGCATGGGTGCTGATCTTTACGAATCATATGTCGGTTCCATTGTTGCGACAGGCGCTCTTGGGGTAGCGGCTGGTCTTGGTATTAACGGTATTACAGTTCCAATGATTATGGCGGGTATTGGTATTATTGCATCAATGGTTGGTGTTGCGTTTGTTAAGACAGATGAAAATGCGACCCAAAAATCTTTGTTGATGGCGTTAAGAAAAGGAATCTTTGCCGCTGCTTTTCTTGTGGCCCTTTCTACGTATTTTGTAATCAAGACGATATTGGGAATTGAATATATTGGTATTGCCTGGTCAGTGCTGACAGGGCTTGTCGCGGGCCTATTAATTGGTCTTTCGACAGAATATTTTACCTCCGCCCATTATAAACCTACACAACATTTAGCGAGTACGGCAACAACAGGTTCGGCGACGTTGATCATCGAAGGCATCTCGGTAGGAATGTTTTCAACAGCTATTCCTGTTTTTATTATTAGTGGAGCGATCCTTGCTAGTTTTGGTTTATCAGGAGGATTTCAGAATTTTAGTCTTGGTCTTTATGGGATTGGTATTGCAGCGGTGGGTATGTTAAGTACATTAGGGATTACACTGGCGACGGATGCTTATGGGCCGGTTGCGGATAATGCTGGGGGTAACGCTCAGATGGCAGGTCTTGATCCAAAGGTGCGAGAGCGAACGGATGCTCTTGATTCTTTGGGAAATACGACGGCAGCGACGGGAAAAGGATTTGCGATTGGTTCAGCAGCTTTAACCGCATTAGCGCTTATTTCAGCTTATAAAGAAAAGATTGTGTTAGAAGGCGGTGCGATGGATTTGGATTTAATGAACCCTGTTGTTCTTGTTGGGTTTTTTATTGGGACAATGATGCCGTATTTGTTTTCATCGTTAACGATGAGTGCTGTTGGTCGCGCGGGAAGTTTGGTTGTTGTTGAGGTGCGTCGTCAGTTTAAAGAGATTAAAGGGTTGATGGAAGGGAAGGCTAAGCCGGATCACGCGCGATGTGTGGATATTGTGACAACAGCTGCGTTAAAAGAAATGCGAATTCCTGCGATTGTTGCCATTGCAACACCTGTTGTGATTGGACTTCTCTTTGGAATTAATGCTGTCGGAGGGCTTCTCATCGGAGCGACGGCATCAGGCTTTGTGTTAGCGATCATGATGGCGAATTCTGGTGGCGCTTGGGATAATGCTAAAAAATATATTGAAGAAGGTCAGCACGGCGGTAAAGGATCTGTTGCGCATAAGGCAAGTGTTGTTGGTGATACAGTAGGCGATCCTTTTAAAGATACATCCGGACCAAGTATCAACATTCTTATTAAGTTAATGTCCATGGTTTCAATTGTGTTTGCCGCGTTTGTTTTGAAAAATACGTTGATGCCGTAAGGTAAGAATGATCAAGTTACAAGATACAAGAAATCACGGCCTTTGGCCGTGACCTTGGAGTCAAAAAAACCAGGGCAAAAAATAACCAATTTCCAATAATTAAAATTACAAATGTTTGATATTTTAATCATTGGGTATTGTTTCTTTTTTGTGTCTTGCCGGAGGCATCGTTTAGATGCCGAGGCCCCGCCAAAGGCGGGGTAACTTGTACCTTGGTTATTCATACTCAGATAATTAATTTAAATTTTTAACTATGTCTGAAACCAATTACAGCGAACCTCATCACCCCCGACCTCAATGGAAGTCGCGAACAGGTTTTATTTTAGCGGCGATTGGTTCGGCTGTGGGCCTCGGTAACATTTGGCGCTTTTCTTATTTGTGTTACAAGAATGGTGGAGGGGCTTTCTTAATTCCTTACACCATTGCTCTTTTAGTTGTTGGTATTCCCTTAATGATTTTAGAGTTAGGTGTAGGGCACAAGATGCGAGGGTCCGCCCCGATGAGTTTTGCCAAGGTTCACCCTAAATGGGAATGGCTTGGGTGGTGGGCGGTTATTTGTGCGATGTACGGGATTATGTTGTATTACTCTGTTGTGATTGCTTGGTGTGTGAGCTACATGTTCTTTTCTTTTAATCTCTCGTGGGGTAATGATCCCAATGCGTTCTTTTATAATGAATTTCTGCAGTTAAGCCAAGGGCCTTTGGACATTGGTGATATGCGGACACCGATTCTGACAGCCTTGTTATCCGTTTGGGCGATGAGTTGGGGGATTGTTTTTTTTGGTGTTCAAAAAGGTGTTGAGCGAGCTAATAAAATTTTTATGCCGTTGCTGTTGATTTTAATGATTGTTCTTGTTGGTTGGAGTGTGAGTTTAGAAGGCGCGGCACAAGGGATTGCCGTTTATTTAACTCCTGATTTTTCAAAATTAGGTAATCTTCAAATTTGGATCGATGCTTTTTCTCAAATCTTTTTTACGTTGTCTTTAGCCTTTGGCATTATGATTGTCTACGCCTCTTATTTGCCTAAGAAGGTTGATATTGTTAAAGATGCGTGTATCATTTGTTTTAGCAACTCTGCCTTTTCTATTTTTGCAGGATTTTCTGTTTTTGGAACCCTTGGTTACATGGCGCATGCCACACAGCAACCGATTGATGAGGTCGTTACAAAAAGTATTGGTTTGGCCTTTGTCACGTATCCACAGGCCATCAGTTTGATTCCTACGTTTTCTAAAGTATTTGGTGTTGTCTTTTTCTCGTCACTCGTTATTGCCGGTTTATCAAGTGCGATATCGCTCATTGAAGCTTTTAGTTCGGCCATCGTCGATAAATTTCATTTTAAACGATCATCTGTTGTGAGTGTTGTATGCTTGACGGGATTTTTAGGGAGTATGATTTTTTCATCCAAGGCAGGTTTGTACTGGGTTGATATCGTTGATCAGTTTGTCACGCATTATGGGTTAGTCATTATTGCTCTTCTAGAATGTGTGGCTGTGGGTTGGGTTTTTCAATCACAGAAGTTACGAAAGCATATTGATTCGGCTGGAAATACAAAGTTAAGTCCTATTTGGGATTCTTGTATTCGTTTTATTATTCCAGCTGTCCTTATTATTTTATTGTTAAATGATTTGAAAGCCGAGATTGCAGCGCCTTACGAAGGGTATTCACGCGTGGCGACATTAATGATTGGCCGTGACTGGCTTATCTTTGCACTTATTGCATCTCTTTTGATATTTTTACAACCTTGGAAAAAAGAATTAAAGACCGAATAGAAGTTATTTGGATAACTTCTTAGCTAAGGAGAAAAGTTTTGAAATTTTTAAAAAGAAATAAACAGTTTTTGTTAGGGGCTCTGATTATTCCGCTTACTCTGTGTTTTTCCGGGTGTATTTATTTGGTGGTAGGTGGCGTTGGGGCTTTGGGTGGCTACGTTGTGAGTCCTGATACGGTCGAGGGTTTGACAGAAAATGATCAACTCGCCGTTTGGGACAGTACGATCGAGATACTTTCTATTATGGGTATTATTTTAGACCAGAACGAAAGCACGGGAGTATTGTTGGCTAAGGTAAGTGGTGCGACCGTTACTATTACGATTACATCTCTTAATCAGTCAACATCGAAGGTAAACGTTAAATCTCGCAAGGCGTTTCTACCCAAGATTAAAGTTTCGCAAGATGTGTTTGTGAAGATTATGACGCATCTTAATGAATAGTTGTAATAACGTCATTCCCGCGGAAGCGGGGATCTAGTTTTAGTCTTACTCCTTCGAGGTTCCCGCTTTCGCGGGAATAACATTGTTTCTATTACTTGTAAATTGCGCTATTGACAATCACCACCCGGTCAAATATAATGGCCACGCTTTTGTCATTCAAAGATTTACTACAACATTTGTTTCATAAAAAGCGATCATGACCTTATGAAACAAAACACTAGTTGCCGAGATAGCTCAGTCGGTAGAGCAGAGGCCTGAAAAGCCTTGTGTCGGGGGTTCGATTCCCTCTCTCGGCATTTTTCTTCGCTCAAATACTTTCGTGTTTGAGCTACGCAGAACAAGCTTCTTTTTCGCCCAAATATTTTCTTGTTTGGGCTTCGCAGAACATACTTTTTCATTCTAAGACAAAAGTAAGTTTTGAAACGTATACGAGCTCCATTAAGCCTACCTAAATCAATCCAATGGCCAAACTAAAATTAGATCTTCACGATATATTCAATAAAGGCAGCGCGATTGATGAAGCGTTGCGGGATATTATTGAAGAGGCGCTTGAGAAGCGCATCAAATTAATCGAAATTATTCCAGGTAAGGGTTCAGGCGCACTTAAAAAGCGTGTGTTGCGCTTTTTAGAGCAAAAGGACATTAAGAAGCTGTATCATCGACTTGATAAAGACAGTAAAAATTTTGGTCGTTTATTTGTACATTTTAAATTTTAAAAGATTCTTAAATGAATCCAACCATCAAAATTAATTTTGCTTCCTTCTGGAAAGACCCCATTGATGTCACCATCGAACACATTCGTGCGATCGATCAAAAGAGAATAACGCAATTTTGTCATAATGTATCTTGTTTTGGTATATACTAAATGTCATAGAATAGTATAAATGGAGCTTACTTTTGGATGGTATTAGGAAAAATATTGGGATTTTAGTTTGTATTCTTTTTTTGGGCCTAATGGCTCATGGAGTCGTGTTAAAGGGGTCTTGGAAGTCCATGGATGATGAGTTTTCTGTGGTTAAAAGTGAACAAATTTCAAGCGCTTCAAATATCAAAGATATTCTAACCAGTTCGTTTTTTGGCGGATCCTCCTATTACCGGCCGCTCGTAACTCTTACCTTTATGAAAGACCGTTACTTCTTTGGTCTTAATGCTTTTTATTTCTATTTAAAGAATTTGTTGTTTCATTTGGGAACAACAGTCATTGTCTTTTTTATATTTCATTCTCTCTTTCAAGATCGCACCAAAACAATCATCGCCACAACACTTTTTACAATTCATCCGGTTCATTGGGAGGTGTTATCCAATATTTCAGGGCGGGCTATTTTACTGTGCGCCTTTTTATATTTATTATCTTTTTTATTATTTATTCACGCCTCAAAAGAGAAATCTCGTCCTTGGTTATTCTTTTTTTCATTGTTTAGCTTTTTGCTTGCCTTGTTGAGTAAGGAATCTGCTGTCACCTTACCGTTGGTTTTGTTCTGTTATAGTTTTTATTGTGGGCAAGAAAGTTTCAAAAAATGTTTATCACGAACAGCTCCCTTTTTCGTTTTGACGGGGTTCTATTTAATTCTTCGTCGAGTATTGGGAATTGTTAATGTTACGATGTGGGATTCTTTTGAGGGTATGTTTTTAGGTGTGGCCACATTTTTAAGAGGATGTCTTACGTATTTTCAATTGATGTTTTTTCCAGTCAATCTTCGATTTGATCGATCGCGTCCCTATTTCGAAAATATCCTTGAGCCGCAGCTGACAATTACATTGGTTGCGTTGTTAATAATTCTTGTTCTTTTGTTACAAAGAAAAAAATATTTAAATGCTCATCAGAAATTTCTTTTGTTATGGGTTCCTATCACATTTCTCCCCGTTTCTCAAATAATCCCAATCGTTGTTGCGCAAGGGCATGCTGCTGTTTCAGAACACTTTCTTTATCTGCCTTCACTTGGTCTTATTGGTTTGAGTGTTTCGGTGTTGGTGCCTTTTTTTAGGAGACTTGCTGAAAAAGGGAAGGTGTCCTCACAGGTGTTACGTCTTATGACAGGAGGCATTTTTATCTTTTTTATTATGCTTGCCGTCACACATAATTTACACGCGCTAGATGAGAGTGTGATGTTTGCAAAGACATTAAAATATAATGAAGAAAATACGCGTGTGCGATTTTCTTATGCATTGTCTCTTGCCAAAAAGGGTAAGTTTAAAGAAGCGGAAGGTGAATTTTTTAAAGTTTTAAAAATCGAGCCATGGAATGAAAGGGCGCGTATTAGTTTAGGAAAGGCGATGTGTGATCAAAACAAGTGTCTTGAGGCGTTAAATGTTTATGAACAGGTTCGGGATCCTGGAAGGTCTAAACAATTGTTAGAAGAGAACATGAGACTCACACTTGAAGTTTTGGTACGACAGTATCAAAGACAAATTAATGATAAGCCAAATAGTCCGCAATTGTTTTACAGTTTAGGGATTATGTATTCGAAATTAAATCGATGGGATGAAAGTCTGGAACAGTATCAACGAGCTGTCGAATTAAAACCAGACTATGAGCAAGCCCTTTTTAATTTGGCCGTGAATCATCAAATTCTTGGAAAAAATGGTTTGGCCATAAGCTTTTTTGTCAAAGTCTTAAACATTACAGAAGATTCTGCGCTTAAAGAAGAGATAGAAGGAAAGCTTAAAAATTTGAAAGGAAATCTTTGATGTCATCGGTTAAAGTCACAAGAATTATCCTGGTTCTTATTATTGTTTCTTTGGGAGCTCTTGTGTATTCTTTTAATTTACATAAACCATTTGATCCGATGGACGATCAGGTCTCTATTGTCGGCAATGAGACAATTAAAGATTTAAATAATATCCCTAAAGTTTTTTTTCAATCGTTTTTTGGCGCAGGTCAATACTACAGACCGTTAACGACGTTGAGTTTCATGGTTAATCATTCTTTTGCAGGATTAAATCCATTTTATTATAATCTCACCAATATTTTGCTTCATCTTACAAGTTGTGTGCTTGTATTTTTTCTCATTCAGACATTATTTAAGCGCGATCAATTAAGTTACACGGTTTCACTTTTATTCGCGGTGCATCCCGTTCATTGGGAGGCCATCTGTAATGTGGCTGGGCGTTCCATTTTGTTATGCACACTGTGGTATTTGATGGCTTTTTTATTTTTTGTGTTACATCAAAATCAAAAGGAAAAAAAGATTTATCTTGTTATTTCTGTGGTTTCGTTTTTTTTAAGTCTCTTAAGTAAAGAGAGCGGGGTAACCTTGGTGCTGATTTTTTTAAGTTACCATTATTTTGTTATTGCACGTCAATCATTCGGAGATTTTAAAAAGAATCTACGTTACCAAATGCTCCCCTTTTGGATTGTGTTATTAATTTATATCCTAATACGTCAGTTTGGCGATATGAAAAGTATCCAGATGTGGGATTCTATTCCAGCTCTTTTATTAGGCGTTGGAACATTTTTAAGAGGAGTACTTGATTATGCGAGGCTTATCCTTTTTCCATTTGATCTTCATTTTGATCGCGCACTTCCCCTTTTTAAGTCTTTCGCTAATGTTCATTTACTTTTTCTTTATTGTTTATTTATAGGTCTTTTTGTTATTATTTTTAAAAAGAGAAAAAAGATAGAGCCTTTGGTGTGTTTTTTTATCTCTTGGATTATGATAACTCTGTTGCCCGTTGCCCAATTGATTCCAATTCGATCACAATTTGGCTACGCCGCTGTTTCAGAACATTTTTTATATTTGCCTTCTATCGGAATTTTTGCCGTTTTGGGTTGTGCGATCTTTGAGTTATTAGAGAGGATTGAATATAAGGGGCGAGATGTAAGGGTTGCTGTATTGGCTTTTTTAGCTCTTTGGGGTGTTGTCCTCATTGCAACAACAATGCAACAAGCCGTTAAGTCATCTCGAGAGTTTGGTATATTTTTGCAAGCTTTAAAACATGAACCGCATAACCTTCGTTTACGGCACGGCTTGGCTTTAGGGTATGCTTTGAAACAAGACTATGATCGTGCCCAATTTCATTATGAACAAGTGCTTAAACGAGAGCCTGGTAATGTTGGTGCACGTATTAGTTACGGTCGTGTTCTTTATGAGCAGGGGCAATATTTTCCAGCTCTAAAAGAGTATGGAAAGTTAAGAGATTTAGATGTCGGTCCATTTACAGATATTTTAAAAAGTAATAGAGAAGTAGCTCTAAAAAAATTAAAGCAAGAGCGAGCGAAAAATCGCGAAAAGAGGAATCCATGAAAAATGTACCTTCTCTGATGTTGCTGTTACTTGTTGTTTTAAGTTTTGTCATTTATTCACCAGCGCTTAAAGGCGATTTTATTCTTGATGCCAATTATGTTGTTGCCAACAACTCTGTTATCGAGCAACCGGAGTTAAGAGGGCGCATTTGGAAGGAGGGGATGTTTGATGCGTATAAATCTTCTTTTTCTTCACAACTTAATTATTACAGGCCAATGGTGATGAGTTCGCTTGCTCTTAATTATGATCTGTTAGGAGCAAAGCCTTTAGGGTTTCGTTTGATTAATATTTTAATTCATGCGTTAAATGCCTTTTTGGTTTTCATATTAGTGAGCTTTTTAACGCGCAATCAATTTTTGTCCATTATCTGCGGCTTTCTTTTTTGCATACATCCCGTAGGGGAATGGGTCGTTAGTTATGTTGTTGGACGGGCGGATTTGTTGCAATGTTTTTTCTCACTCCTTTCCCTTATTTTTGTGGTGAATTTTTTAAGAACGAACAATATGGTGTTACTTATTATTAGTTTATTTTCATTTCTGGCCGCGTTATTATCCCGTGAAGTCGCGGTCCTCATGCCATTATTTGTTGGCATTACTTCTTATGTTTTAACCCGAGATGTAAAAAAATCATCTCTTTTATTTGGGGTGTTTTTCCTAATGTCTTTTGGTTATGTCTTATTTCGACAGAATTTTATTCCTATTGTTAGCGATCAGAGTTTAAGTCAGTTGTCTTTATCTGGATTTATGCATTGGTTGGCTTTAACCATACAGTATAATTTTCGCTTATTAATCCCATGGTCTCTTGGGTCGGTCATGTCTCACTTTTTAGAAAATACGGTTATTCTTGCATTGTTATCGGGTGCTTTATTTTTTGGGGCAACACTGTTTTTTTCAAGAAAATCTAAAGTTCCACTCCAGAGGGTGTTTGTCTATTCTTTGTTATGGTTGCTTGCGGGTAGTGTCTCTTTTTATGTAACGCGAGATACATTTATCAAACAAGGTCCATATCTCGCTGAACATTTTTTATACTTTTCATTAGTAGGTTTTGCCATGTTGTTAGGAAGTTTTATTGTGTCATTAAGCGCCAATAAACAGAAAGTTGCCTTAGTTTTTGTTTGCGCTTATTTTACAGCGATTACGATGAACAGTAACGCTCATTGGAGTAGTGAAGAGGCTCTATTAAGACGTGTTGTCGCTAAGGAGTCCGGTAAAAATGCAGTGGCCTATCAACAAGTTTTAATGAAATATTCAGATGATGTCGAATCGATTCAAAAGATGGTCGAATCCGTTAAACAACCAACGAATCAATCTCTTTGGTATAAACGTTTGGGAAGTGTTTATAGACAGCGTAAGGAGTATGATCAGGCTTATGCCTATTTTCAAAAGTCCTTAACTTCGAATCCAGGAAACGTAGAAGCTATAAATGAATTAGCCGTAAATTTTTTAGAACAAGGAAAAATGTCAGAGGGTAAACAATGGCTTAAGAAAAGTTTAACTTTGGATGAACAAAATACGGATGCTCTGCGGTTGTTGGGGCAAGTCGCGTATGAAGATGGTCGATTTCATGAAGCTGTACCCTATTATAAAAGCGCTTCATTCTCAAGCCCAGATAACATCTTATTATTAAAACACCTAGCGATGAGTTTCTTTTTAGATGGCAACGAATTAGGCTTTCAGCAAATTATTGATGAAATCTTCTCTAAGGCCCACGATACCGAATCCGTCTTAGTCTTTTTTATTAAAGAGATGTATCGCCACAAACGTTTTGTTAATGTTATTTATTTGATTGAAACGAACCACGAGCTTTTTGATTCAAATATTGAAATGCTAACAATGCTTGGTTGGTCTTACAAGGCGATGGGACAAGAAGAAAAATCGAAAGTTGCTTGGAAGAAGATATTTGATTTGTCAGGGGTTGTGGTGACGGAGAAGTAGGGGGTATAAATTGAGGAGCTGTTTGACAGGTTTAAATTGTATGGTATACTTAACTTAGCTAAGTTGGACTAACTTATAGAGGGGGCAAGGGCTATGATAAGAGTTAATACGCATGAAGCAAAAACAAAGCTTTCTAAATTACTTGCACGCGTTGAACATAAAAGAGAAGCTTTTGTGATCTGTCGTAATGGGGTTCCTATTGCTGAGGTTCTTCCATGGAATAAATCTAAAAAAGATCCTTTGGCACAAAGTGCAAAACTTAAAAAAGTAGTTTTCCTTGAAGACCCGTCACTTCCCTTAGAGGAGGAAGATTGGCCTAATGACAAGAAGTTGATAACATGATTCTTTTAGACACATGTAGTTTGTTGTGGCTAGCTTCTGACCAGAAGAAGCTCTCAGCAAAGGCTAAGAAAGCTATTAAAGCTAATGCAGGAGGTTTGTTTGTTTCCTCTATATCAGCTTTTGAAATTTCTATTAAAAAGAAAAAAGGAAAGCTAAAACTTCCATTCTTAGCTTCGAAATGGTTTGAAGAGGTCTTAGAATTTCATGGTATAGATGAGATTCCTATTGATAGTCAGACGGCCTTACGTTCTGTGGCGTTGCCGGCCATACATTCAGATCCCTGCGACCGATTTATTATAGCAACGTCTTTGGAACATTCTCTTTCCATTCTGACAATTGATCCATTGATTAAACAATATAAACAGGCGAAAGTTATTTGGTAGAAAACGAGATTAATAGCAGAAAATTTTTCAGTTAAGTTATGAGAAGTCAGGCTCGATTAATTGAAATAGTTGTTCTCATTTGTCTCATCATTGTGGGAATTGTCTATATGCAAACTAATGCCTCAAAGTCATTGAATGTGGGGGAAGAAATTGATCTTAAAACATTTAAGAAAATCTCTCACGAGTTTGAAGATGAGACATTTGAACTTCTAGATCGACAGGCGTTCAATGAGGTAATGCATTAATAGAAAAATAGTTTACCATGCTTTATTTTTTTAGAAACCCCCAACATAAAAACTTCTTCCGCCTTTGGCTCGCCCAATTGATCTCGCAGTTTGGGGATCGGATTCATCAGTTGGCGTTGGTGGGTTTGATTGCCACACGTTTTCCAGGATCGAGCATGGCTCTAGCCAAGGTGATGGCATGCACCATACTGCCTGTTTTTCTTATTCAACCCTTTGTCGGTGTGTTTGTTGATCGATGGGACCGACGTCTTACCCTGTTTGTCTGCGATATTATTCGCGGGTGTCTTGTGTTACTCATTCCATTTTTATTTATCGAATGGGACAGTATGATTCCCATCTATATTCTGGTGTTTATCATTTTTTCTTTCAGCCGCATTTATGTGCCAGCCAAGATGTCTATGATTCCTGATTTAGTGGATGAAGATAATTTGCTTAAAGCTAATTCTTTATTTACAACAACAGGAATGTTAGCCGTTGCTTTTGGAGCCGCTTTAGGCGGATTTCTTGTCGAAATTTATGGAGCACGTAACGGTTTTATTATTGATGCGATGACGTTCTTTTTATCGGCAGCTGTTTTATTTTCCATGGACATCTCCAAGAACGTTCACCTGCCACAACTAAAAGACATTCATCCTGGCCAGACGATCAAGAAAGTTCATAATTCTGTATGGCATGATTTAAAGGTTGGGTATAAATATATCTTTGAACACAAAGAGATTCAGATGGTGATGAAGATGTTGTTTGTCTTGCTTTCAAGCGCGGGTGCGGTTTATATTGTTGTCATTGTTTTTATCCAAGAGATGTTTCACACCGTGACCAAGGATTTAGGAATCTTGGCGGTTTTTTTTGGGATAGGATTGTTGTTTGGCGCGTTGTTGTATGGTAAGTACGGGAAAAAATATGCGTGGTATAAAACGATTTTTGTTTGTCTGATTACAGGTGGGGTTATGTTAGTTGGATTTGCAAATATTATTTATCGCTATCCTCACATTTCTTTAGCCATGTTGTGCTCATTTATTCAAGGGTTAATGATTGGCCCTGTTTTTATTGCTGCCAATAATACAGCCCATATTGTCAGTGATGAAAAAATGCGAGGACAAGTCTTTAGCGCTCTTGAGATTGTTATTCATGTGGCCTTTCTGACATCGATGTTTATCAGCTCTTGGTTATCGGAATTTATTGATCGGGTTTGGATTCTGACAGGTGTTGGTGTGCTTGTGACCTTGGCGGGGGTTGTAGGTTTTTTTGTGGTGAAGGGGGAGGGGTATTTTGAGGCAAAAAAGTAATAATAATAGTGTCATTCCCGCAACGGCTTTCGCCGGGGTAAACTCCAGCGGGAATGACACTAATTCCATAATTTATCGCCACTTATTTGCATTGCAGCAGGTTACATGGCATAATTGAAGGAGTTAATAATCATTTTTAAGGGAAAATATGCAGAAATTTGCCGTCTTCGTTTCCGGGAACGGAAGCAATCTTCAAGCAATTATTGATGCGGTCAAAGCAGGTGAGATAAAGGCTGAACTAGCTCTTGTTTTCTCAAACCGGCGTAAGGCTTTAGGGCTTAAACGTGCTGAGGAAGCTGGTATAAAGACGCTCTTTTTAGATCGCAAACATTATGGAACCCCGCAAAGTTATGACCGGGATATTGTCATCCATCTGAAAAAAGAAGGGATTGATTTTATCGTTCTAGCTGGTTACATGAAACTTCTTTCCGCGTGGTTCGTCAAACAATACCCTAATCAAATTATAAACGTTCACCCATCATTACTACCTTCTTTTAAGGGCATGAACGGCATTAAAGACGCCTTTACTTATGGTGTTAAACAAACAGGTGTCACGATTCATTTTGTTAGTGCCAAAATGGATCAAGGTCCTATCATTATTCAGGAAGCTTTCAAAGTCACAGAAAAAGAAACCCTCGAGTCTCTCGCAGAACACATCCACAAAGTTGAGCACAAAATTTTCCCAAAGGCCATCGCGTTGTTTGTTGATGGACGGCTTAAGGTTAAGGGTAGGAAAGTGGAAATACTCAAATAAATAGCATCACAGCTCTTTTTTTGAGTACTCAAATAAATAGCATCACAGCTCTTTTTTTGAGTACTCAAATAAATAGCATCACAGCTCTTTTTTTGAGTACTCAAATAAACAGCGTCACAGCTCTTTTTTTGAGTACTCAAATAAACAGCGTCACAGCTCTTTTTTTGAGTACTCAAATAAACAGCGTCACAGCTCTTTTTTTGAGTACTCA
>JAJDCB010000027.1 GCA_029261065.1 Candidatus Omnitrophota bacterium
TCACCTATGATAAAAGAGATAATCTTATCACGCACGTAGATCCAAAGGGACAGCTCACAACAAACACATATGATGATCTCTCCCGATTAATACAGTCGGTAACCCCGGATAACACCATCATAAATACATATGATGATGTGGGTAATGTTCTTACAACAGTTGATAATGATAGCAGTATGAGTTTTACTTACAATAATGTAGATAATCCGTTAACGGTATCAACGACTAATGTTGGCGTACAACCAGCGAGTACCTTAACCAATACATTCAATTTATTAGGAAATCGTACTCAGCTTCTTGATTCAGCAGGAGGGACGACGCAATTTGATTATGATATCATTAATCGTCTAACCCAACTTATAACACCAGCAAATAGCACTATCAACCTCAGCTACGACCCAACAGGCCGTTTAACACAAATAGCGCACCCAAATAATACATTCGTCAATTACCAATACGACGTTCAGGGACGTTTAAATAACCTTAATCATAAGCACGGTGGGGCAACGTTAGCGAATTTAGATTACGTTTATAACGCGTTAGGTAATATCACAAGTGTCACCGAACAGTCCCAAACAAAAAATTACGGCTATGATGCTTTGCAGCGTTTGCTCAGTGGAGGAACAGCAGGCACGCCAGAAACCTACACCTACGACCCCGTAGGCAACCGCATCGCATCTCATCTTTCTAATGCACACACAGTTGATGCCGCCAATCGTCTCGTAGAAGATGATACTTATACTTATACCTACGATGCTAACGGCAACATGCTAACTAAAACTGCCAAGGTTGGAGGTGCAGTAACAACGCACACCTACGATGCCCAAAATCAACTCACCCAAATCAATCACCCCAACGCAACAATAACGACATATAAATACGATGGACTGGGACGACGCATTGAGAAAAACGTCAATGGCGCGATCACACGATACATCTACGATGGCGAAGACATCTTGTTGGAATACGATGGCACAAACTCCCTTCAAGCTAGATACAGCCACGGCGATCAAACCGATCAACCATTAAGTCAAGATCGGGGAGGGCAGAGTTATTTCTATCACGCGGATCATCAAGGTTCCATCAGAATGATTACCAATGTAAGTGGAACAATTGTTAATTCCTATGATTATGATTCGTATGGTAAAATAAATTCAATTATAGAAAGTATTAGTAATCCGTATCTTTATACAGCTAGAGAATATGATGTGGAGAGTGGTTTATATTATTATCGGGCGAGATATTACGATGCAACAATTGGTAGGTTTTTGCAGAGAGACCCGATTGGTATTACAGATAATATAAATTTATATACTTATGTTCATAATAATCCTACCAATTTCATTGACCCATCTGGAGAAATTGCAATTGCTGGAGCTGTATTGGGTGGACTTGGTGGCATAATAAGTGAAGTAGGTTTTCAAGCAGCTGGTAATTTAATTGAAGGTAGAAGTGCTTTTTCAAATTTAAATTTTGGTGATATAGGTATTTCAGCATCAATCGGTGCTGGAGCTGGGGCAACTGGTGTTGGATTATTTACGCAAGGTGGTAAAGCTTTAAAAGCACTTAAGAAAGTAAATACAGTAAAGAAAAATTTGAAAGCACGTCAAATAGCTATAGCAGCTGGTAAAGTTCGAAATAAACAAAAAACAGCAGCACAAATACAAAAAGGAAATCAAGCTTTAGGATCTGCATTTGATGCATTTAAAAGAGGTTCGATTGCACCGATTATTAAAGGTATAGCAAAAACATTATTCTTTGATGATAAAGTTAATTCTAATGCTTGTGAAAAATAAATCACAAAACTGGGAGAATCAATGAATATATTCATAATCTTAGGAATAATTTGGGTGGCATATGTTGGGTATACTATGGTTAAGAAAGATGGCAAGAGGGGTATTCTTACACTTGTTTTTTTAATTTTCGCTGCATTACTTTGGGCGTCTGGAGAGAAGTTTGGGTTTAATGGGGGTGTTGCTGCTGTAGTGGTTTCCGTATTATTTATTCTTGGGGTGTTTATTTACGACAATAAGAAAAGTAAATAAGTTAAAATAATTTTCTATTCAGAATCAGTAATTAACGTTACTGGCTCTACAGTGGTTGCTGCCGCTATTCAGACATTCTTTGTTGATTGTGATAAACATATTAAGTCAATACAATGTGAGGAATAATTGTAATGTCTTGGATTAAAAATACTAAGCAGGCTTGGAAATTAATAATATTTTATTTTTTTATTTATTTAACGTTTTTTGATTTAATTGCTTTGATTTTTATTATTCCAAATGAAAATGAAGTGGCACAATTAATTGCATTTATTTTGATAGTTACCTTTCCTATATTTGCATTTAGTTGGCTATGTGTATCGATTAAATGTCCTGAATGTGGATGTATGCCTGTTTGGAATATCTTAAAAACAGTTTCGAATAAACAAATACTTCAAAAATTGACTAATATCAAAGATTGTCCAGATTGTGAGAAGAACAAAGTGCCAGGTCCCTGGTATGGAATACCCTGTCAATCCTTCGATATAGATTGTTTGATTGAGCTATTTTAATACATAAGTATATATAATTGATTTGGAAGTGAGCTGGCTGCTTCGACGATGTATCAACCTGGTATTCGTACATAGGTTATTATACCTGTACATTATATTGACTCCGTCGCGGCCTGCCTTGATCTTCATGCGTGAATTCAGTTATTCTTTATCACATAGGGACCTTCAAGGATCACCTTTCGTGCCAACTCACTTTCCAAAATTAGTATTTATTTTACTCTCTATGCATACTTAGTCTTATTAACCATTAAAGACCATATAAATCCACTCAATTCTCTTGCCACAGCAACAGCTGCCACATTCTTGTTCTTTCTATTTCCTAAATTTATAAATTTTTGATTTAATCTTTTCTGTGCTTTCCAGGCATATTCTATAACTTCGCTATTTTGATCTTTTTGTCGTTTTTGTAATTCTTTTGATATATTTGGTCTATGACGATAATGCCAAGCAGATTCAACTAACAACTGTCGTACTCTTTTGTTTCCTGTTGCTGTTATTTTTCCCATTCGATGTGTATTTCCAGATGAATATTGTGATGGTGTTAATCCAAAATAGCCCATTAAATGACTCGGTTTAGCAAATCGATCAAAATCGACAACCTCACATATTATTGTTATTGCACTTAATGTATCTATCCCTTTTAAACATCGTAATCTATTTACCGACTTAACATAGCGTTCGCTCTGTGCAAGCTTTTCTATCCTTTCTTCTATACAACGCAACTCCATTAGTTCACCTTCTAACATGGATAAATAGCGCTTATACACATAAAGCTCTTCTTCTGTTGCTAGAATTATCTTTTTTAAAAACCACCAATGTTTTTCTGTCCAATTCTTTCCTTCACGATAAACTATTCCTTTTGTCTGTAAAAATTTTAATATATGTTGCTTCGACTGATGTATCTTTTTCTTTATTTGTTCTCTTAATCTAATAATACATCGATCTGCTTCTTCTTGCTCGGTTGGAACATGCACTTGGGTTAATTCTCCGGCCCGATATAATTTGGCTAAATTTCTCGCATCACGACTATCTGTTTTTATTTTATCACCCGATCTCTTAGGAATTAAACTTGGTGCGATCACTGCGCTCTCAATTCCAATTTCTTTTAACCATCGGTACATAACATATCCTCCTACTCCAGCCTCATAACATGCTTCAATTTTATACTCACGATACAATCTTTCATAAATTTTTTGTATTAGTTTTTTATCATTTTTAATTGTCTTTTCAAAGAGGGTTTCATTTTCTTGTTCACGAAAGACAGCTATTCTGATAAAATCCTTGTGTACATCATTACCAATATAAAGTGTTTGTTTTTTCATACCGGTGCTCCTTTCGTTTTTGACTTATTATAGTCGATTGTAGCTCTGGTGACTAGATCACCAATCTACGTTTGAAAGGACGCCGGTATTCCATAATATCTTCATCCCGTTACTTTTGGCGGGATGAAGGGACCTGGCACTTTTCTATAAAACCCTCCGTTTAAGCTTAATTTTCGGTATGGTTTATTATGAGTCAACGAATCTACATTTTTGATCTTAATTAATTCCTAACTTTTTGCAAAGTTAGGTTTATCTTGAGTCAATTCGAGGTGTCATATTCTGTCATGTTGTGTCACATTGACTTTCCTTAATCATATGGCATACTAAACAATATAATTGAAATAAAGGTATAGCCAGGTAATTAGATGTAGGTGCCTTAAATATAGTGTTTGGAGGAAACACAAGATGAAAAAAATAACTAAACTTTGGGTTTTGGTATTTACTATTTGTGGTTTAATGGCAACTCAAGCTCATGCAACAATTATCTTTATGGATAATTTTGATACTGAAAATGGCGGAGTTGGTACAGTAAATTATGTCGGTTTTGCAAATTGGACTGTATCAAACGGTACTGTTGATATAATCGGAAATGGTTTTGCTGATGCATTACCAGGTAACGGACTTTATGTTGATTTAGATGGATCGACAAGCAATGCAGGAATTCTTTCAACGCAAATTACAGTAACACCTGGTGAATATTGGTTGTCATTTGATCTTGCTGGAAGTCAAAGTACATTTGGTTCGGCTAATAACTCAGTTGATGTAAGTTTTGGTATGGTTTTTTCTGAGTCATTTACTGCAGCGGATTTTGATCCATTTTCTACTGTCCAACGATCTTTCACAGTGCTTGCTGGAAACACAGCAACTTTAGCATTTGATCATGATGCGGGTGGAGATAATTTTGGGATTTTATTGGATAATGTTCGTTTAGAACAACATGATCCAGTCAGTGCCGTTCCAGAACCAATGAGCATGTTGCTTTTTGGAGCAGGATTAGTAGGTGCAGCTCTTAAACGTAAGTTTAACGTCTAATAAATTTAGATGTTTGAATATAAAAAAGGCGATCTCAAAAGAGGTCGTTTTTTTTTTTGAATAAACACTGATACTGTCTTTTCCTGGCACTTTGAGTGTTGTCGTTTAATTATTTCATTACTTTTCGATGCATAACAATTTAATCTACGCCGGTCGCTTTTTCTGGATAAACCAGAGTATAGCAGGTTAAAAGAAAAGAGTGACAGGGCTCTTTGTACGATTTCGTTGTTATGTGTTCTTATTTTTTTCACGCACAGTTTTTAAAAAATTTAAGAAAGCTAATCTACGCTGACATTTTTTACAATAATAATCTGTTTTAACTTCTGCATCTTCAATCTTTAGTCTATTTTGATCAAATGGGTATTCTTGAGGTAAATCTTTCAGTAATCCAAAATATTCAGGATAATATGAATCGAAGTCAGCGTCACAAAAGTCGCAAAGTATTATTTTTTCCCCGAATATTTCATATAAATAATATTCGTGTTCATCATTTTTCAGTTCTGTTATCTCTTCCTTTGAATGACCGCAATCATAGCAAGGAGCTACTTCAATGCTAGCCATATCACTATTACAAATTGGACATTCCATTTTCATTTATTATTTTCACAGAACGACTTAATCTACGACAGTCGTTTTTCCTGGATAAACCAGAGTATAGCAGGTTAAAACTATTTAAGCTTTTAATAACTTTACCATTTTTTACTTTAAAAGGACACAAATGACATGAAGAATGTCGCTTATTTAGATTTTTTAAGATAGCTTCTCAATAACGAATTTTTTTAACACCATCCTAGTGAGGGTGTCTTTTTTTTGGAAAAATAGGAGGAATTGTGGAATTAAGCCAGGAAGGGACTACATCTAGTAGTCTAAAGGGGGATATGACACAAAATGTTGTGGTTCAGGTAAATACGTCAATTTTTTTAAAAAGCAGGGTTGACAGGGTCCCAGGATATATGTATACTGTGAATCATGGTGGTTCGAAGTGGAGTGAAGTGGTTAATTGAATCATTCTTGTCACATTTAAAAAATTCATTATTTCTCGCAAAAAAAAGAGTTTTGGCCTTATGTTTTATGGTGAATACAAGCATAGCATTGATCGCAAAGGGCGTCTTATTATGCCTGCCAAGTTCAGGGAGGTCTGTAAAGATGCTGGATTAGAGCGATTTTATCTGACGCGTGGTCTTGATAAATGCATCTTTATGTTCAGCGAAGAAGAGTGGCGCGCTCAAGAGCAAAAATTTCGAAATATGTCCTTTACCAAGCAAGAAACGCGTTCGTTTAACCGACTGTTTTTCTCAGGTGCTGTTGATATTTTACCCGATAAGCAAGGCCGATTTATTGTGCCTCAATATTTAAAAGATTATGCGACGATTAAACGCGATGCGATTATTATTGGTGTTTCCAATCGGATTGAGATTTGGGATAAAAAAAGTTGGGAAGAGTTTTACACAAACTCTGGGGACACCTTTGAACAGATTGCAGAAAATATTTTAAACCTTTAAATAAGAATGAATAAATCGAGATGATACGAACTATGTCAAAAGATGAATCCCAAGAGCGGGAATCCAAACCACGCAAACATATTCCTGTTATGCCCAAGGAAGTTTTGCAAATGCTAAACCCTGGGGATCATGATATTTATGTGGATGGCACTTTAGGAATGGGAGGGCATGCGAAGTTGGTATTGGCGATTATTGGTGAAAAGGGCAAGTTGATTGGTATCGATCAAGATGCGCAGTCTTTAAAAAAGGCTGAGGAGAATTTGCATATTTATAAAGATCAATGTGTTTTTGTTCAAGACAATTTTAAAAATTTGAATAAAATTTTAAAAAGGTTAGGCATTCGAAAAGTGGATCGTATTCTATTGGATTTGGGGATATCGAGTTTTCAATTGGATAATGCCCAAAGAGGATTTAGTCTGCGTAATGACGGTCCGCTTGATATGAGAATGGATCAAGATAGTCAACTGTGCGCGTATGATTTAGTGAATTCGTTATCAGAGAAAGAAATTTCGAACATTTTAAAAGAATATGGCCAAGAACGTATGCATAATCGTATCGCACGTTTTTTAGTAACGGAACGCGCCAAGAACCCTATTGAAACCACATCTGCCTTAAGTCATGTTGTTCTTAAAGCGATGCCGCAGGGTAAAAAAAGAGAGCGGATTCATCCTGCTACTCGAACATTTCAAGCTTTTCGTATTGCGGTGAATCGAGAACTAGAAGCGTTAGATGCCTCGTTGGATGCGTGTATTGATGCGCTATCTCCAGGAGGACGCTTGGTTGTTATTTCGTTTCATTCGTTAGAAGATAAAATTGTTAAAGGAAGATTTAAAACACTAGAGGCGGCCAATCGCGTTAGGCTGATTGTTAAAAAGCCGCTTCGCCCCAGTGAAGAAGATGTTCAACATAATTCTCGTGCTCGCAGTGCCCGTCTTCGTGTGGCAGAAAGGATTTAATGAGATTACCTCAACTTTTTAAAATTATGGGATTCTTGACTTTCGTCGCTGTCATCTATATTCATTTGCAAATGGAAATAATTGAATTGGCTTATCACGGAAAGTCTAAAGAAAAACGAATTCATAAGTTGATCGAAGAAAACGGGAACGTGACTTATTCGATTTTAATGGCTAAGTCGGCGAAACATTTAGGCATTAAGATGCTGGCTGAAGATTCTAACATGCAGTTTGCAGATCCACAAAATGTGGTTTCTATTATCACCGATGATGAAGCCATCATTGAGAAACCAAAAGAGGTTATCAAACAAAAATCAAAAGAAAATCCTCTTTTGAGTTTATTATCTTTTGGTTCCTCGGCGGAAGCCACTACCGTGACACGTGATAGATAACGAAGTGTTATTTTCTTGTATTTTAAATTTCATACTATAAAGATTATTTCTTGGAAATCTAAATGGGTAACCTAGAGGCTAAAAGAGGTTGTCATGCTCAAACATCCTTCGCTCGATAGCTTTTTTTTATTAAGGGGCAAAACCATATGATCACAAGAGCGAGTTTGTCGCAAAGCGACGTTGTTTGAGCGAATGATCATATGGTTTTGCCTCTTAATTGATTGTAAGCTATCGGCTGCGGAACTGCGCGTGACAACCTCTTTTAGCCTCTAGGTTACCCATGTAAAGCTTTAAAACATCATAAAAATATTGTGCAATTTCGAAAATACGGACTTAGGTTTAGTTTAATTTTTTTAATCCTCATCGTCGCTCTATGCGGTTTTTCGATCAAGCTCGTATTAATCCAAATCTTCAAATCTTCCCACCTTGCTAGCCTAGCAGAAAAACAACACCGCCATTCCATTGAGATTGAACCCATCCGTGGGACGATCTATGATCGTAATTTAAGACCAATGGCGTTAAATATCTCGGCCTATTCTCTATTTGCAAATCCTCGCATGATGACAGCAAAGGATAAGGCTAAGGCGTTAAAATATTTACCGGAATTGCTCAATATAAAACCTAGTTTCGTTAAGGAGCGATTAGCGCGTAAGAAGTATTTTATTTGGATCAAACGTAAGATGCCTGTTGATATGGCTGATAAGATTAAGGCCCTTAAAATTGCTGGACTTAGTTTTATGAATGAAAGTAAACGTTTTTATCCAAATGGTGCTCTTGCTGCGCATGTCATTGGTTATGCGGGTACGGATAATACGGGATTAGAGGGGATGGAGTTGTATTATGAAAAGTATTTAAAAGGGGAAGCTGGGTGGAGTCAAATCATACGGGATGCCAAACAGCAATCGTTAATGTTGGAAAATTATTATGTAGCCCCAAAGCATGGTAAAAATCTTGTTTTAACCATAGATGAGACGGTTCAATATATTACAGAAAGGGCCTTGGACCGTGGTGTTGAAAAGCATAATCCTAAAGGGGCGACTGCGATTGTGATGGATGTAAAAACAGGAGAAATTATTGCCTTGGCCAATCGCCCGACGTATAATTTAGATGATGTCGCCAATAGTAGTTTAGAAAGTCGAACGAATAGGGCTGTTAGTTATGTGTATGAACCGGGATCTGTATTAAAGATGATAACGGCAGCAGCGGCGTTGGAAGAAGGGGCCTTTAAAGAAAGTGATGAAATATTTTGTGAAAATGGCAAATACCGCGTCGCTAATCATATCTTGACAGATCACCGGCCGCATGGGACATTAACGTTTGAAGAGGTCATTAAACTTTCCAGTAATATCGGAACCGTCAAGATTGCTCAGAAATTGGGTCCGGATATTATCTATAAATATGGACAACGATTTCGATTAGGTAAGAAAACGAATATTTCTATGAAAGGCGAGGTTTCTGGTTGGCTTAAGGCCCCAAAGTTATGGTCTAAGACAACGATTGGTGCGATTCCTATAGGTTATGAAGTCACCGTGACTCCCATACAACTTGTTTGTGCTGTTGCGGCCGTTGCTAATGGTGGTGTGTATATGAAACCGCAAGTGGTTAAGTATATTAAAGATCAGCAAGATAATATTATTAAATCTTTTAAGCCTGAGGTTGTTGACCGTATAATAAGTATTGATACAGCCAATCGTGTTAATGAAATATTATCTAAAGTTGTGGAGGATGGAACAGGCAAAAGAGCCAGGATTGATGGTGTTAAAGTCGCGGGTAAAACAGGAACGGCCCGTAAAGTTGTTGATGGTGCTTATGCAAAAGGAAAGTACTACGCTTCTTTTGTAGGCTTTGCACCCGCGGATAATCCTCGTATAGCTGCTGTTGTCATTTTTGATGAACCGCATCCAAGTTATTTTGGAGGAACGGTATCAGCTCCTGTGTTTAAAGAAATTGTTGAGAATGCTCTTAAATATTTGGAAATTTCTGGGTAGCCATCGAATCGTTAACGCGGACGGGTGTAGAACCCGCCCCTTATGTCATTCCCGCGAAAGCGGGAATCCTATGGGGTAAACTCCAGCGGGAATGACAACAGTTATTGTGAATTGAAATAAAATGACTCTAGAAGAAATAATAAACAACATCTACGATCAAGATATTAATCCTGTCTATAAAACATGGGATATCGAATCGATAAATTCTGATTCAAGAAAAGTAAAACGTAACAGTTTGTTTGTAGCCCTTAAAGGTTCGGCTTATGATGGCGATGATTTTGTGCCTGAGGCGATAGCGAAGGGAGCTAAAGTGATTGTGACGGAATCAGAAGATCTTAAAGCGGATAAGGCCGACGATGTTTGTTTTCTTCGTGTTAAAAATGCTGATCAGTTTTTAAGACAAATAGCGACGAACTTTTATCAAGAACCCTCAAAAAAGGTTAAGACAATTGGTATTACAGGGACGAATGGTAAGACGACGATATCGTATTTGATTGAGGCTATTTTACGAGAAGCGAGTTTTGATTGTGGTGTGATTGGAACGGTGAATTATCGTATTGGAGAGAAAAAGTTGCCTTCAGTTAATACAACGCCTGCCTTGCTTGATAGTCAAGATTTGCTTCTTACTATGGCGGAGGAGGGCGTTGAATATTGTATCATGGAGGTCTCATCCCATGCTCTTGATCAAGGGCGTACAGATTTAATCGATTTTCATACAGCTGTTTTTACAAATCTCACCGGAGACCATCTTGATTATCATAAAACGATGGAACAATATTTTAACGCCAAATCAAAATTATTTACAGATTTAGAAAGTGATGCAACCTCCGTTATCAATTGTGACGATCGGTATGGGCGTAAATTAATTTCAAAGACTTCTTCAAAGGTTGTAACCTACGGCATTGAGAACAATGCACAAGTGATGGCCCGAGACATTCAACTTGGTATTACCGATACGCGCTTTAAGCTGACGTGTGAACAGGGAGAGGCTATTATTCGAACAAATTTGGTTGGCATTTATAACGTTTATAATATTCTGGCCGCGACGGCTGTGTGTTTGAATGACAATATTGGATTAGAAAAAATTGTTAGTGCTGTTGGTCGACTTAAGATGGTTCCAGGGCGTCTTGAAAGTGTTGATTGTCAGCAAGATTTTTCAATCTTTATTGACTATGCTCATACACAAGATGCTTTAGAAAATGTTTTAAAGGCTATAAGGGCGGTGCGCGATTCTAAGATTATCATTGTGTTTGGTTGCGGGGGAAATCGAGATAAGTTAAAGAGAAAAGAGATGGGAATGGCCGCGTGTCACTTAGCCGATTATTCTATTGTTACGACGGATAATCCAAGATCAGAAAATCCTCAAGATATTATTACGCAAATTGTGGAAGGCTTTGATAATCATAATTATGAAGTTGTCCTCGAGCGAGAAGAGGCCATCAAAAAGGCATTATCTATCGCGCGCTCAGGTGATATTGTTCTTATTGCAGGAAAAGGGCATGAAAATTATCAAGTATTTAAAGACCGAACCATTAAGTTTGATGAAAGAGCCATCATCCGCCAATACTTAAGATGTTAACATTACAAGAAATTATCTCCTCAACAGACGCTAAGCTTATCTTAAGCGGGTGCGATTGTGATTCATCTACCTTTGTCTTAAAAGGTGTATCTACCGACACAAGGACCATTAAGAAAAATGATATCTTTGTTGCCATTAAGGGGCCGAACTTTGATGGGCATCAATTTATTAGTCAAGCGATACGGGCTGGAGCGAAAGCCGTTGTGGTCTCAAAGCGTGTAGCAACCAAGTGTGATGTTCCTCTTCTAAAAGTTTTAGATACAACAGAAGCTTTAGGATTAATGGCTAGATGTTATCGTCAAAAGTTTTCTATTCCTGTGATTGCCATTACAGGAAGTGCGGGGAAGACCACAACAAAAGATATGATAGGTTTGGTCTTATCGCAGAAATATAAGGTTTTAAAAAATGTTAAAACAGAAAACAATCAGTATGGTGTTCCTTTAACACTATTTAAGTTAAAAAAATCTCATGAAGTAATCGTGTTAGAGCTGGGGACGAATCAAAAAGGGGATATTGCGTGGTTAGCAAAAATTTGTCAGCCAACGGTTGCTGTTTTTACGAATATTGGTGAGTCTCATCTGGCAGGTTTAAAAAACGCTTATGGGGTTTTTTGTGAAAAGGCACAATTAATTAAGGGGATGAGTAAAGGAACTGTGATTTTTAACAAAGATGACCCTTATTTAAGTAAATTGTCTTTACGTGCAAAAGGCTTAAAAAAGTTAAGCTATAGCTTAAAATCACGATCAAACCTTCAGGCAAAAAATATTTTGTCAAATCAGCAGAAATTGAGTTTTTCAGTAGGGCGTAACCATTTCCAACTAAATACGTTAGCAAAGCACAACATTGCGAACGCATTAGCTGCAATTTCCTGTGGTCGGTTATTTAATATTAGTTATAATAATATTAATAAAGCGCTTAAGAAAAAGCCATTTGATCAAGGTCGGCAGCAGTTAAAACGTATCTCTGGGATGTGGGTGATTGATGATACGTATAACTGTAATCCTGTTTCATTAGTGAGTGCTATTCAATCCTTAACAGACTTTGAAAACAAGGGCCGCAAAATATTGGTTTGTTCAGATATGTTAGAGTTAGGGCCAAAATCAATAGAGTTGCATCAATCGATGGGCCGGCTAATTGGGCGCTCCTCAATTGATTGTTGCGTAACAACAGGCCAGGCATCCAAACATATTTCTTCTGCTTTACGCCGTTCTAATTCCACAATTGAAAATCATCACTATACATCACAAGAAGATGTTCAAAGTTTTTTAAAGAAGTTTTGTCAAGCGGGTGATGCCTTGTTGGTAAAGGGTTCAAGAGGGATGAGGATGGAACGCGTTGTCAATTCATTAAAATGAAGTTCTTTGGAAGTTTAGGTGAGTACCCTAGAGGCTGAGAAATTTTGTCACGCGCAGTTCCGAAGCCGATAGCTTACAATAGATTGATGGACAAGACATATGATCATTCGCTTCAGACAGTCCTCGCTACGCATTTTTCTAAAAATTGCTTGCTGCGGAACTCGCTCAATGATCATATGTCTTGTCCACCAATAGAAAAAGCTATCGAGCGAAGGTTGTTTGAGCATGGCAGAATTTCTCAGCCTCTAGGGTACTCACTGAAGATTTCAAAGACATAAAAAAAGTTAACAAGAAAGTTCATTTATACCCATGCTATATTATCTCTCCGAGTTGCGTGATGTTTTCTCCAGTTTAAATATTTTTCGTTATATTACTTTCCGTGCCGGGATGGCGGTTGTTACAACTTTTTTGATATGTGTTGTTTTTGGTCCGTGGGTGATTAAGAAGTTAAGGCAGATGAAAGTTCAAGAAGTTGCAAAAAGAGCGGATTGTCCGGATTTAGATCAGTTTCAACATTCTAAAGAAGGAACGCCGACGATGGGTGGGGTATTTGTTATTGGTAGTATTGTCATGACTGTTTTGTTTTGGGCTGATTTGACCAATAGATATATCTTGCTTACGCTTTTGACAGGTGTCTGGTTGGCGGTTTTAGGTTTTGTTGATGATTACATGAAGTTGACCCGAAAAGGGGGCAAGAGGGGGATATCCAAGCGAACAAAATTAATTTGGCAAATTTTGCTTGGATTTTTTATTGGGTCTTATGTTTATTATGATCCTTCTGTTTCAAACAAACTCGATTTACCTTTCTTTAAAGAGTATCTCTTAGATATAGGAATTTTTTATATTCCCTTTGTGGCCTTAATTATTATTGGTTCTTCAAATGCCGTTAATCTAACGGACGGTCTTGATGGTTTAGCTATTGGTTGTGTTTTGATTGTAAGCATCACATTAGGGGTTTTAAGTTATATCACCGGTCATTTTGAAATGAGTCAGTATCTTTATATTCCGTTTGTTTCAGGTTCCGGAGAATTGGCTATTGTGTGTGCGGCTATTTTAGGGGCGAGTCTCGGATTTCTTTGGTTTAATTGTCATCCAGCGAGCGTCTTTATGGGAGATGTTGGTTCGCTTTCTCTTGGAGGGATGTTGGGCGCGATGTCGATATTTATAAAAAAAGAATTGTTGCTAGCCTTGTTAGGCGGGATTTTTGTTATTGAGGCGGTTTCTGTTATCTTACAAGTTTATTCGGTTCGATATCGGGGAAAAAAGCTTTTTAAGATCGCACCTATTCATCATCATTTCCAAATGTGCGGATGGCATGAATCAAAAATCATTATTCGATTTTGGATCATCGCGATTATTTTTGCGTTATTAACTTTAACCTCTTTAAAGGTTCGTTGATGCTCGATATTAAAGGAAAGACAATATCTATTTTAGGGCTTCAACGCAGTGGTTTGGCTGCAGCACAATTGGCTTTGAAGCTTGGGGGCTCTCCTAAATTATCTGATCTAAGCCCTTCTGATAAATGTCCACCTGAAACGTTGCGTTGGATTAAAGAGAATAACATTCCCGTGGCCTTTGATGGACATCCGCGCAATTTTATTGAAGGCAGTGATGTGATTGTGTTGAGCCCCGGGGTTCGTCACGACTGTGCTCCTGTTCAATTGGCTCGATCGCTTGGTATTCTTGTTTTAGGCGAGATAGAATTTGCTTTTCAATTTTGTCAGGCGCCTGTTATTGCTGTCACAGGAAGCAATGGAAAGACGACTGTCGTCACGTTGATGGATTTGGTCTTGGAACGAGCCGGTTTTAAGAGTGCTTTATGTGGCAATGTCGGAATGCCTTTTTCAAATTATGTGACAGAAGCATACGATTATATTGTTTTAGAAGTCAGTTCGTTTCAATTGGAAAGTATGTTAGATGTATCGCAATATAAAAACAAGGAATGGAAAGGCTTTAAACCGCATGTGGCAGCCCTTTTAAATTTTAGTCAAAATCATTTAGATCGTCATTCGGATCTTAACGAATACCTGCATGCCAAGCTTCGTATTTTTGAAAATCAAGATAAAGGTGATTTTACTGTTTTGAATGCTCAAAATTCTCATTTAAAAAATCATCTAAAAGACAGTACCGCGCAAATTTCTTTTTTTAATAATTTTCCAAATGACGAATTTCCCCACAATCAAAATTTTTCAGCTGTTTCGCAAATGGCCAATATTTTAGGCATTTCAAAACAGATATGTGAGGATGTCTTTGCGAGTTTTAGTGGTGTCGAACATCGCATGGAACGCGTGCGTACGATTAACGGTATTGACTTTGTTAATGATTCCAAATCCACAACAACAGAAGCCAGTCAGTGGGCCTTAAACAATATTCAACAACCCATCCACATGATCTGCGGCGGCCGCGATAAAAATTTAGATTTCTCAACCCTCTCTGAGATTGTTAAACAAAAAGTTTCTAAGATGTATGTCTATGGTGAGGCCAAAGAAAAGATACGAGACGCCTACAAAAACATCATAGACATCGAAGAGTTTTCAGCCCTAAACGAAGCCGTTGCCAAAGCCAGACATTCCGCCAAAGAGGGAGACTGCGTTATCCTATCTCCGATGTGCGCCAGTTTCGACATGTTCAAAGATTATGAGGAGCGGGGGCGGGTTTTTAAGGAAATTGTTGAGAAATTGACATAAAATTGCGAAATAGATTATGACAAATAAAACGAAAAATATAGAGACATCTAAAGGGCAAGTTGTTTTATATAAGAATAAATTTGAAGTCAAGTTTGAGCAGGAAACGGTATGGCTTAATCAAAAGCAAATGGCCGAGTTATTTCAGAAAGATTTAAGAACGGTCAATGAACATATATATAACGTTTACCAGGAGAAAGAGTTACAGAAATCTACAACTATCCGGAAATCCCGGATAGTTCAAAAAGAAGGAAAACGAGAGGTTACAAGAAATATTGAATTTTATAACCTTGATGTCATTATTTCGGTGGGGTACAGGATTAAATCTAAACAAGGGACACAATTTCGAATTTGGGCTACGAATGTACTCAGGAAACATTTAGTTGATGGATACACAATTAACGAAAAAAGACTTAAAATTGAACAGCATAAATATCAAGAATTGCAGAAATCCATTAGTTTGCTTGGTAATGTTACAAAATTATCATCAATTTCAGATGATGCAAGAGGGCTAATTCAAATCATTACAGAATACACCAAAGCACTAGATATTTTGGATGATTTTGATCATAAGAAACTATTAGTTCCTAAGGGAACAAAGAAAGCCAAGTTTGAATTGTCCTATGATGAAGCAAGAAAAGTTATTGAGGCTATGAAAAAGAAGTTTAAAGATTCTGATCTTGTAGGACAGGAGAAGGACAAAAGTTTCAAAAGTTCCATTGGGGCAATATATCAAACATTTGGTAAAAAGGATGTTTATCCAACGGTTGAAGAAAAAGCGGCGCATTTATTATATTTTGTAACCAAGAATCATAGTTTTGTAGATGGTAACAAACGCATCGCAGCGGCACTATTCGTTTGCTTTTTGCAGAAAAACGGTATTATCCTTCGCAAAAATGGAGAGAAGCGGATAGATAATAATACATTGGTTGCATTAACACTGATGGTTGCGGCAAGCAAGCCCGTAGAGAAAGATATGTTGATTAAAGTAATTTTAAATTTACTAAAATAAATGTGATCTGTCCCTTTTCGGGGACTGTCCCGTTTTCTCGAAGAGCGGGGGCGGGTATTTAAGGATATTGTTGAGAAGTTGACATAGGGTAATGTAGGGAAGCATCCCAATCTTGTGATTTTATAATTTTGTACCGTAAGATATTTCAAGCTCAAACAACTCCGCTTCGCTACGTAACTCGCGTGAAATATCTTACGGTACAAAATTATAGTGAATTACAAAACTGGGATAGGCAGAGATGCACTGGGGTATGACTTTAATGAAGTTTTTTTATAATAATTAGTAATCATAGGTACTAATTCCTAATTTTAAAATGAAGAATACAATTATTAAAAAGTTAAGTATTACGCTGTTAGTGTTATTTTTTTCTACATCAATACTTTCTGCTTCTGAAGAGTCAGATATAAAATTTGGGTTCGCTATGGATTTGTATAAAAATGGCAAAATACCGGAATCGTTGAAAGTAGCAAATGAAGCCATTTCTATAGATTCTAATAATTCAATATATTACACTTTCATGGGAAATATTTATAAGCAGATAAAGCAGTATGATGAGAGTGAGCAAAATTTTAGAAAAGCTTTAAAAATAAATTCTAAGGATGGGGGGGCGTTAAACGGTTTAGCTGGGATATTTTCCCATATGGGGCAATCAACCCAAGCAATAAAATATTATAAAAAAGCTTTAAGAAATGGCTTAGATTATTATGGGGTATATGTAAATATTGGACACGAATATCTAGTCCTTTATGAGAAGAGTGGCAAAGTAAAACATTTGTTTTTCTCAAAGGAAAATTTAGAAAAAGCAATTAAGCTTAATGAAAAAGCATATGATGCCCATAGTTATTTAGGTAAAGTTTTTATAAATTCATATGATTATGATAGTGCCATAGAAAGTCTCAAAAAATCCATAAAATATGCATCAGAATCGAGAATATTTTATGGAGACCTAAGTGGCGTGTATTATGACTTAGCATCTGCCTATTATAATAAAAAAAGATATGGTGAAGCAGTTAAAGCCTGTAAAGAGTCATTAGAAATATTACCCAATATCCCAGATGCCGTATTTCTTATGGGAGTTAGTTATGCTTATCTCGGTAATGAAGATGAGGCTGTTAAGCAATATCATAGTTTAGCAATCATTGATAAAATATCAGCTTCAACATTGTTGGAAGTGATTAATAAAAAATTCTAAAACAGTGAGTAAATAGTGTCGTTTCTCTTAATATTTTCTAAATCAAAGAGTTGCATTTAAATTAAAGCTGTTTAATTTCAGTTGTTTGTGAAACGATACCATTTTCCCATTATACTTTTATGAAAAATGATTTTAAAAAAGATCAAGTCAACCTTATAAATGAAGTTTGGGCAAAGGTACCTAAAATTTTTCGGAAAATTATAATTGTTGTTATTATTATTTCATCAATAGTAATATCTTTATTTAAATTAATTCCAAATAATGAACAAGTAAAAAATGTTAATTCAACAAAATTTGATATTAACAGTGAAACAGGCGATGTGCATGTTACACAAAATTACTACGGGAAAGATAATGAATTAAAAGAGAGAATTAATAAAATTGAGAAAAAAATTAAATCCGTGATTGATTCAAGAGAATTAGATGCATTTATTACATCAATTTTTAAGAATCAAAAAGTTGAATCAATAAAACATTCTCAATTTGATAAAATACAAATTGTTAAACGAAATGATAAGTCCGCATTTGTAATAATTAAACTTGACGAAATGCCAATAACAGAAACAATTGAATTATCTTGGTATATATACGATCAACCAGCAGCTTCATATAGTGCTTTTCATAATATGGTTCTGTTTAACTGGGCTGATGATGTCAGCAAGTTAAAAACAAAGAACTTCACATTGCGTTATGTTTCATCAAATCCATTAAATTTACCTAAGCTAAACTTTCGTAAAGAAAATGAATTCCTATTTGTTGGCAATTGGATTGGATTTAGATTATCAGATGGTACACCATTTAATATTGGAGATAGAAATAAGTTAAAACCTATAAAGAAATCAAACTAATAAACGTAAAAAATAGTGTCATTTTTCATGACATTTTCTAAAATAAAGGGTTGAATTTAAATTAAAGTTTTTTAATTTCAGTTGTTTGTGAGAAACGATAGCACTTTTTCTAATGCCTATTACACCATTTCATTTTGGCCCTGGATTTTTAGCGAAAGCTACTTTTACGAAATATTTTAGTTTTCGAATATTTATGCTCACAAATGTTATCATTGATCTGGAGTCGATATATTTCGTTCTAACGAATCAATATCCGCTTCACAGATTTTTTCACACATATTTCGGAGCTACTATTATTGCTGTTGGATGCATCGTGGTTGGTAGACAAATTTGTTATCGATTAACTAGCATTTGGAATATGATTTTTAAAAGTTTTAAAACAATTAATAAAGAAATTTCTGTTGTTGCGTTAATAATCACCGTTTTTGTTGGAACATATAGTCATATAATTCTGGACAGCATCATGCATCAGGATCTTTGTCCATTTTATCCATGGAATAAATCTAATGACCTGTTGCATATCTTAAGCTACGGTCAATTACATTTATTTTGTGTTTTAACGGGTGTCATTGGGATTGCTATTTATAGATTCAGAATAATGAATTCGATAAAAAAATAGTGACGTTTTTCATAACATTTTTTAAAATGAAGGGTTGACTTTAAATTAAAGTTGTTTAATTTCAGTTGTTTGTGAGAAACGACATCATTTTTTCGGTTTTTGACTACGATGGCGAATCGTGGCGCAAAGGTCTAATCGCCGCAACGTTTCAACCTTAGTCTAAAGATACGCAATAAGAAAAATCCTATGAGAAACATTCGAATATCCATAGCCACGATCGTCGCCTTTCTAGTTTGCATTGGCATCGTTATGATTTATAGCTCAAGCGGGATTTATGCGCTTCAGGTTTTAAATGATAAGGCGTATTTTTTAAAGAGGCATTTGTTGTTTTTGTGTGTGGGTACGGTTTTAATGGCCGGTATTATGGTTTTTGATTATAGGGATTTGCGAAAAATGGCTAAGCCGATGTTGTTGATTTCTTTGGGGCTTTTGGTTTTGGTGCTTATTCCTGAGATTGGTAAGTCGCATTTTGGGGCGCGGCGGTGGTTTAAGGTGGGGCCGTTTAGTTTTCAGCCGTCTGAGTTGACCAAGTTTGCCATGCTTATTTATGTGGCGGATTTTTTAGCTAGAAAGAAAGATAAGATTACAGAATTTCGGGAAGGGTTTTTGCCTGTGATGCTGGTTTTGGGGGCGAGTTGTTTGTTGATTGTTAAGCAGCCGGATTTAGGAACAACTTTACTTATTAGTAGTGTTGTTTTGATTATGATTTATATCGCAGGTGCGCGGTGGTTGCATTTAAGTATTTTAGGGGTTTTGGCTATGCCGGTGTTAGTTTTTTTGGTGGCCTCAGCTCCGTATCGTATGAAGAGAATTGTTTCTTTTTTGGATCCTTGGAAAGATAGTTTGGGTTCGGGCTTTCAATTAACGCAGTCTCAGATTGCGTTGGGTTCTGGTGGGTTTTGGGGCGTCGGATTAGGAAAGAGTATGCAGAAGTTGTTTTATCTGCCGGCGGCGCACACAGATTTTATTCTCTCTATTGTAGGAGAGGAGTTAGGGTTAATTGGAACGCTGAGCGTTGTGATGTTATTTATGGCTTTTATTTGGCAAGGCGCGCGTATTGCAAAAAGAACCACGGATCCATTTGGATATTTTTTATGTGTTGGTATTGTCTCGATGTTAGGGTTGCAGGCTGTTGTTAACATTGGTGTCAGTATAGGAGCCTTTCCAACAAAGGGATTGCCGCTTCCTTTTGTGAGTTATGGTGGTTCAGCGCTCATTTTTCATATGCTTAGTGTGGGATTGTTGCTAAACATTTCACGTGTTGAAGATCTTTGTGGGAGCCAATAGTTATGAAAGTTGTTATTGCGACGGGTGGATCTGGCGGGCATTTGTTTCCAGCACTGGAGGTGGCTAAAGAGTTAAGAGCGAAACATCATGATGTTTTGTTTGTAGGGGCATTAAGTCGTTCGTTAGAAAAAATGACAGATATGGATTTTGCTTGTTTTGAACTTCCTGTGCGGGGGGTTGTTGGGAAATCGTTTGGTAAAAAAATAAAGTCTTTAGCTTTGATGGTTAAGTCCATTTGGATTGCGCGACGCATTATAAAAGATTCAAAGGCTGATGCGGTTTTAGGATTTGGCGGTTACGGAGCGTTTCCAGGCGTGATGGCGGCCATTTTAACACGGACGCCTTCGATGATTCATGAACAAAATGTTGAACCAGGTGAGGCGAATGCTTTATTAGGAAAATGGGTTAAGAAGGTCGCGATTAGTTTTGAAGAAGCGCGAAATCGTTTTAAGAAAGATAACATTGTTGTTACGGGGTGTCCTGCTTACGCTCAAGAATCTAAGAAATCAAGGGAAGAGATTATCAATGGTTTTGGTTTAAAATCGGATGTTAAAACGATTTTGGTTTTTGGTGGTAGCCAGGGGAGTAAGGCTATCAATGATTGCTTTTTAAAGGCAGCAGAATTGTTAAAAGATGAGATGCCTTTTCAGGTGATTCATAGTTGCGGATTTGATGATTTTAAGAGGATTGAGAAGCTTTATAAATCTTTTGATATTTCATGTGCCTTATTCCCATTTTTAGATAAAATGGGTGAGGCGTATCAAGTGAGTGATCTCGTTATTTCGCGAGCAGGTGCTATGACGGTAACGGAGTTAGCCAAGTTTCATAAAAGAGCTATTTTTATTCCGTACCCTCATGCCAATGCGCATCAAAAAGCAAATGCTCATTTGTTGGAAGCGCGCGGCATGGCTGAAATCATTGAAGAAAAATATTTAACGCCGAAGATGTTGGTGGATAAAATTAAGAATAACATTAAAACATTAAATACAGAGCATTCAAAGAACACGAATGATTTGTATCAATCTCAGGCTGCAAAGAAGATAGCCGATGAGCTTGTATTACTAACAGCATGAAAAATATTATATTTTCAATTTTGATTCTGATAAGTGCTTTATCGTCTTCTGTTTTTGCAGAAGAGGATAAGGATTGGAAAGAATATAAACGACAACATTTCATAATTTATTATAAAAATGCTCCAATTGATTTTGTTAAAGAAGTCGAGGATATGTCGGAATACTATTATACGACGATTAGTAAGAACATCGGATTCACGCGTTATAATGCTTGGACGTGGGATGAACGGGCTAAGATTTATATTTATGATAATCCGGAAGATTATGTCGAGACTGGTAAGCAAATGCGATGGTCGCATGGGGTGGCATCTCCCGAAGATCGTGTGATTCGTACCTTCCCAGCGGCGCATGGTTTTTTTGATTCGACGTTACCGCACGAATTAAGTCATATCGTTTTCAGAGAATTTGTTGGGTTTAATGCACGCGTTCCAGCCTGGTTTGAAGAGGGGGTTGCGATGTATCAAGAGAAAGCCAAACGTTGGGGGGCTCATGATACGGTTCGTCGTGCCATTGAGAATGGTGTTTTTATTTCGCTTGAGGAGTTAACACGTGCCAAATTATTTCATAAAGCGGATAAGGCGTTTATCAATTTATTTTATGCGGAAGCCGCGAGTGCCGTTAATTTTATGATTACTAAACATGGCAAGCATCGGTTTGTTAATCTTTGTCGGAAGATGAAAAAGGGATCGTCTTTTGAAGAGGCCCTTAAATCCGTTTATGTCAGATATCACACCATTGAAGATTTAAGTGAAGATTGGTATAAATTTTTAACACAATGAAAAATCATTATCACTTTATTGGAATTGGAGGCATTGGCATGGGCGCGATAGCGTCTTTGTTGTTGTCTAAGGGTCTTAAGGTTTCGGGGTCTGATATTAAAGAGAATCAGATGATCGAACAACTAAGAAGTCAAGGGGCGAGGATCACGATTGGTCATGAGGCCAGTTCAATTGATGGCGCTGATTGTGTTGTTTATTCGTCTGCCGTAAAAAAAAATAACCCAGAGTTTGTGGCCGCTCAAGATACACACATCCAAATTTGTCAAAGGGCCGAATTGCTCGCTCAGTTGATGCAAGGTTACTTTCAGATAACGGTTGCTGGGGCCCATGGAAAAACAACAACAAGTTCTATGGTTTCTCATCTTCTGATGGAGGCAAAGCTTGAGCCAACGACAGCTGTTGGCGGTATCGTTCATGCCTTAGATTCTAATGCCAAGTTAGGCGAAGGAGAATATTTTGTAGCTGAGGTCGATGAAAGTGATGGTTCTTTTCTAAACTTCTCACCCGACATCTCCGTTATTACAAATATCGATTGTGAGCATCTTGATTATTACGGGAATTTTGAAAACATTTGTAACGCTTATAAAACGTTTATTGATCAAACTAACCCTAAGGGAACCATTATTGCTTGTTGCGACAATCAACATTTATTTGATCTCTTAGCTGACTCTCAAGCATCTTATCTAAGTTATGGGTTTAGTCCAACCAATCAGTTACAAGCAATAAAAATTGAACATGATCAATTTGAATCACGATTTGATTGTTTATACCAAGATAATTTTATCGGTTCGGTTACCTTAAACATTCCTGGACGACACAATGTTTTAAATGCCCTTGCAACAGTAGCTGTTGGTCTTTGTTTGAATATTGATTTTGAAACAATCGCGCAAAGTTTAAAAGGTTTTGAAGGTGTTCAAAGGCGATTTCAGGTTATTGGGTCCTTTGATGATGTTACCGTTATCGATGATTACGCCCATCATCCAACAGAATTAAAAGCAACGCTACAAGCGGCGAAGGCCTTAAAGGCGAGAAGGATTGTAAGTGTTTTTCAACCCCATCGTTATTCAAGAATGAAAGCGTTGTGGAATGATTTTCTAGAATGTTTTGATGATAGCGATCATATTATTGTGACAGATATTTATGCCGCTAGTGAATCACCGCTTGAAGGGGTGAGCTCTGAACAGTTAGTTAAGGATTTACATCAAAAATTATCAAAGCCTGTCCATTATGTTTCTAAAGATAAACTTATTACGCATGTTGCAAAGAATATTTGTGAAGGGGATTGTGTGATGATGTTAGGGGCGGGTGATATTACGAGAGTAGGAAAGGAATTGGTGCAGGTGCTTGGCCAAACGCGATTTGTTAAGACGCAGATGATTGGAGAGAAGGTGTGAATTCGTTGCTGGAAAATCGTTATGGGCGGATTGGTGTGTTGATGGGGGGCTCTTCATCAGAGCGAGAGATTTCATTAAAGTCAGGGCGTGCTGTTTATGAATCATTAAGAGCAAGTGAGTGTGATGTTGTTGCTATTGATATTGTTGCAGGAGAAGATTCAGAGATATTAAAACAAATTGATAATGAAAAAATTGATATTGCTTTTATCGCATTGCATGGTCAGCTCGGAGAAGATGGAAAAATTCAAGAGTTGTTAGAGAAGTTGGATATTGTTTATACAGGATCAGGGGTGAAGGCAAGCCGGCTTGCTATAGATAAGATTGGTACGCAACAACTCTTAGAAAGCGAAGGGATTCGCGTTCCCCCTTATTTTTCTTTAAGAAAAGATCAAGACTATGGGATTGATGAGATTGTTTCTCTTCTAGGAGATAAAAAGTTTGTTGTAAAACCTGCAACTGAAGGGTCGAGCATTGGTATTACTCTTCTAGAAGATGCTAAGAAATTACAAGAGGCCATCGATGAAGCCTTTCGATACAGTCAAAGTGTAATTATTGAGAAGTTTATTGCGGGGCGTGAGATGACGGTTGGTATTATTGGCGAGCAAACGTTACCCGTTTTAGAGATTATATCGAAACAATCTTTTTTTGATTTTAAGGCGAAGTATGAAGTAGGTATGTCTGAATATATTGTTCCAGCAGAAATTTCAGAGTCACTAGCGCAAAGCCTTAAGACCCAAGCTTTAAAAGCGCACCAAGCCTTAGGGTGTGAGGGGTTCTCAAGAGTTGATTTTATTTTAAATGACGAGGGGGGCTACGTTTTAGAAGTAAATACCATCCCTGGTTTTACGCAAACAAGTTTGTTACCAAAATCGGCTAAGGTTATTGGCTTTGAGTTTAATGAGTTGTGTTTTAAATTACTGGATTTAGCTTATGGCAAGAAAAAAGAAAATCAAAATACCGTTTCACATTCTTAAATATCCTTTGTTTATTCTTTTGATATTGGGAGTGTCGTTTCTGATTTATAAAGGGTTATCGAATCTCGTTGTTGGTGCGGATTATTTTCGTATTAAGTCCGTGCAATATGATTCGAGTTTACAGTTTATTGATCGCGCGGATATCGGACGATTAAAGGGAACAAGTATTTTTGAGGTGGATATTAAAGAGGTACAGAAACGATTGCAGAGAAAATATCCACAAGCCTCTGATTTACGAGTTTTAAGAAAATTTCCAAATCATATTTTAATAAAGGCTAAAAAGAGACTGCCCAGTGCTCAGATTAAATTTAAGAACACGATATTTACCATTGATGAAACGGGATTGATTGTTTCAACATCAAGTAAGATGATCAAGAAGCTACCTCTTATTACCGGCATCCGTACGGTGTTAGACCATAAAAGGTTGGGTGATCAACTTCTAGAGCGTGATATTCATTCGGCCCTTGATGTGATAGAGATATTTCAAAAGAATGTCTCTTTATCCTCGCAATATGAGATTTTATCCATTGATGTGAATAATCTCTCTAAGATCACAATGATGCTTTCCAATAATCTCAATGTAATTATCGACTTAGATAAAATAAGCTATAAAATGAAGACGTTAAGCGTTGTCCTTACTCAAGGGCAATTAAAGTTAGAAGAAATTAAGTATTTAGATTTACGTTTTAAGGAACCAATCATAGGGAAGAAGTAGGCAACTTTGTCATCCCCGCCCCTTGTGTCATTCCCGCAAAATCGGGAATCCTACGGGGTAAACTCCAGCGGGGATCTGTGCGCAATAACTATTACTTGATTCCCGCTTTCGCGAGAATGACATAGGGATCGAGGATGACACAACAAGAAAGTAATCCATGTTTAAAAAAATGATCAAAGATAAAATTTATTGTGGCCTTGATGTTGGGTCTCAGAAAATTAAGGCTGCTGTTGTTAAATGTGGGGATAATCATCGTTTGGATTTGTTAGGTGTTTATGAAGATAAGACGTTTGGTTATAAAGATTGTTCGGTGACAAATTTAGGCGAGTTGTCGGAATGTATATTTCGTACCGTTCATGAGCTTTCTCAAAGGACGAATGTGAAGATTAAGAATGTGAATTTAGGTGTCAGTGGTGAATTAGTTCAAACGCGAGAAACAGACTCTGTTATTCCTCTTGTTGATCGAGGACAGAAGGTTATTGTTCAACGGGATATTAATAAAATAAACGAACAAACGAAGTTGTTAAGTGCGAAGATGGAGGAGGAAATCTTACATCACCTTCCGCAAACTTATAAAGTGGACGATATTAATTCAGCACTAAATCCTTTAGGATTGTTGGGACGCAAGTTAAGTGTTCATTCTATTGTTGTCTTAACTGAAGAGATGCGAATTAAAAATTTAACGAAAGCTGTGCATGAAGCTGGATTTAATGTTAGTAATGTCTTTTTTAGTTCTTTGGCTTCTTGTGAATCTATTTTTAGCCAAGAAGATAAAACTCAAGGATGCGCGTTATTGGATATTGGTGCTCGTCGTTCGGCATTGTTGGTTTTTAAAGATAATATTTTACAAGGGATTCGAAAAATTGATATTGGTGGAAACAATTTTACAAATCAAATCGCCAAACGTTTAGCTCTTCCTTTTGATTTAGCTGAGGAAATAAAGAAGTCTTATGCGGATACGATCTATCAAGAAGAATATTCCAATGAGGAAATTCTTGTTAAAAGGGAAAGTGAATATATTCCTATTAAAAGAGATGCTATCTTTCAAGCCATAGAACCTGAGGTTAAAAGATTCGTTGAAGCCATTAGGAACGAACTAGACTCTTTTAATGAAGATGCCCAATTGCAATGTGGATTGAAATTAATAGGGGGCGGGGCGTTATTAACAGGGTTTATTGAGCGGGTTGGCCGAGAGGCTGGGCTTGCCGTTCAATTAGGAAAGGTGCGTTTAAAGTTTAGCAAAAATTTAAGTCATGCGGCTGTATTTGCACCCGTCATTGGTTTGGCCCAAAGTGGGCATAAGAGTTCTTTTAGCTTTTCTTCCACTGACAATGAGGATGATGGATGGATGCAGCACTTGTCCCATCGTGTTCGGGAGCTCTATCAAGAATATTTTTAAGAGTTAGTTTTGGCGGGAACGAATTTTGCTCATCGTATAACTTAAATCTTTTAAAAGAGTCATGATTCTTTGCATGGCGTTAAAAACGAAAAGCAGCCAAAAAGAGTTTAATAAGAGAAGTAAAGCGATGATAGAGGTATTAACTGTTTGCATGACGGATATGCGTTCGGAGTTGGTTGGTTCGGAAATATGGCTTACATCTATGACGCCAAGCGTGTTGGCAAACCAGAATAAAAAGACGATGACTAGGATGATTTGGAAGAATGTGAAATAAAAGTGGCGCATAAGCCACTTGGCACTCATGTGATCCCAGTATCTAATTTTATTCATAAAGTCTTTGTAAGCCATTCGTTCTCCTTTTTGTGTTATTCTACATAACTTAAGAGCAAAAGCAATAGGTTTTAATGGAAAAATTATTGAAAGTTAATACTCATGTCTCATAAAGTCTTAATTGTTGATAACGAAAAGATCAATGTCTCTATTGTTAAGTTTATGCTAAGAGAGCAAGGATATCAAGTCTATGTGGCTTCTGATGCGAAAGTAGGTATTGAAGAGGTTAAAAGTGAAGTGCCGGATTTGATTATTTTAGATATTCAGATGTCTACGCTTACGGGGGAGGAATTTGTTAATCAGTTAAAAACCCTTGTGCCCGATAGGGTTGTGCCTGTTATTATGCTGACAACGGATAATCGGATGGAGGAGAATGTCTTTAAATTTGAGGGGGTTCGGGGTCTTTTGGTTAAATCTATTCATGTGAGTCATCTTGTGACTACCGTGAATGAAATTTTTAAAGAGTAACGTTTATGAAGATATTAGTATTTTTAATGACCCTTGGTATTATTGGGCTTTGTTTTTTTCTTTTATCGAAATCGCAATGGATTTTTTCTCTTAATCACGCCCGCCGCAAAGGTTTGATTCCAAAGAAAGATAAAGCCACGATGTTTGATGTTAGGCGACTTTTGCAGCATGGAGAACGAGATGCGGCTATTCGCGTTTATTGTGAGATTTTTGAATGCTCTAAAAGTGAATCGCACAAAGCCATTAAAGATTTAGAGCAAAGTATTCAGAAATAGGGGCACGGGTCCCCGATAAACGCGTTCGGGGATGACACGATTACTTTATATATTAATATTGTCATCCCCGCGGAAGCGGGGACCTATTAATAGCAGAAACAGCTTCGGGATTCTAGAAGCTATCGCTATTCCATTACACAATCCATCCAAAATTATAATTGTCATTTCCAACTTTCTTCCCTAGAATGAGCTGATGAACGACTACACATCTGACTTTAAATTGTCTCCAGATAAGGTTTGGTTAAATGCGGCCAGCGAAGGTCCATTACCAAACATTGCGGTGGAATCACTTAAAGAGGCTATTTCTTGGAAAGTGGAACCTCATTTGTTAAATAACGACAAGTTCGTTCGCATCCCCTTAGAATTAAAAAAAGCCATTGGATCCTTAATTAATGTTTCTTATCAAGATGTCATTCTAGGAAATAGCGCCACCTTCGGTATTCATCTTCTGGCCCACGGTATTCAATGGGAGGCGGGGGATGAAATCCTTCTCATGCAAAACGACTTTCCCGCGAACATCATGCCTTGGTTGGCGCTTTCCAAAAAGGGTGTTGTTATTCGACAGATTGCTCCCAAAGATAAATTTATTACATTTAACGAACTTAAAGAAAATATCACGCCAAAGACACGGCTTGTGTGTTTGTCACATGTGCATTCCTTTACAGGATTTAAATTGGATGCCAAAACATGTGCGAATATTTGTAAAGAAAACAATATCATTTTTGTTCTTAATTTGGCGCAGTCCCTTGGTAATATGCCCATTGATGTGAATGATTTGAAACCCGGTGCCATTATGGCCCCTGGTTATAAATGGTTGTTAGGTCCCTACGGGACGGGTTTATGTTGGATTAACCCTAAACTCCGTCAAGAGATGGATTACAATCATGCCAATTGGATTCCGATGCTTTCTCAAGAAGAGTTGGACAGTGAAGGGCCACTTGAATATAAAGAAATTTCAACCGCTCGACGTTACGATCAGTTTGGAACGGCAAACTTCTTTAATTACGTTCCTTGGACGTCTTCCATAAACTATTTATTAGAGATTGGTTTAAAAAATATTGAAGAACATAATCAAGATCTCATTGATTGTTTCCTTCAAGATTTGGATCAAAAGGTTTATGATGTGATAAGTCCTCTTAAGCGATTAGAGCGATCTAATCTTGTTGTTATCTCAAGTAAAGAGCGTGGGCGAAACAAAGATCTTTTTGCGCAGCTTAAAGAACAACAGATTTATCCAGCGATGTGGAAAGGGAATATTCGTTTTACACCACATATTTATAATACGAAAGAAGATATCGAGCAAGCTCTCAAAGGGCTGCATAAATTAGCAGGTTAACAACAAAAAGGAGTTAGGATGATTATTACCAATATTGACAGCGTCCCGGGGCGCAAGGTAGTTGAGCATTTTGGAATCGTGCAAGGAAGTACCGTTCGCGCGCGTCACATGGGATCAGATTTTGCGGCTGGTCTTAAGAATATGGTTGGAGGAGAGTTAAAGGGCTACACCAAATTGTTAGAGGATGCACGCGCTGAGGCCTTAGAACGCGTTAAACAGCAAGCTCAGCAACTAGGCGCTAACGCCATTATTAATGTCCGATTTGCGACGTCTGCCATTAGCCAAGGGGCGGCTGAGTTGATGGCTTACGGAACTGCAATTAGAGTTGAGTAAGTTAATGGCAGGCTAATAAAGGAGTCAATTATGGATTTTATTATATTTTTGTTTTTAATCTCGCTTGGATTTTTTGTTGGAGGACGCGTTGAGAGAAAACATTATAAAGATATTGCAAAAAGAGAGGCGGAATTACTCGACATTCCAGCTGTAACATCAAAAGAACTTCACAATCTTGATGATGTTGAGGAAGCGCAGATGGTTTCCGCGAATGTTGTTATTTCTCTAGATTATTTCAAGCGATTTCTTGCCGGGCTGCGAAATTTCTTTGGTGGGCGTATTAAGGCTTATGAAACGTTGCTTGATCGTGGACGCAGAGAGGCCATTCTTCGCATGAAAGAAACAGCTAAGTTAAATGGTTATGACATGATTATGAATTTGCGTTTTGAGACAGCCGGTATCGGTCAGGTTACATCGGGTCGTGGGAGTTTGGGATGTTTTGAGGTTATGGTTTATGGGACGGCGGTGAAATTAAGGAAGTAGATTGTAGATCTGTCATTCCCGTGAAAACGGGAATCCATTATTTTACGATTAATTGATCCCCCGCTGGAGTTTACCCCGTAGGATTCCCGCTTTCGCGGGGATGACAATATTATTATTTCGTGTCACTATTAATAGAAAGCGTAAACGTGTCATCCCCGCGAAAGCGGGGACCTCAATAAAGTAAATATCGAATTATGGCTAAATTCACACCAAAAAATCTGAACGATCACGCGAATGTCAACGTGTCAAAAATCTCTCAACCCAAAGAGTTTGTTGTGTTGTTATCGGGGTTGATTGGCATTATGTTGGTGGTTTATTTAGTTCTTGGATTTACTCTGGAAATTTTAGTCAAGCACATGCCAACAAAGATGGATGATGCTCTAGCCAACGTTTTTCCAATGGATCAGTTTGAGACACCCAAAAACTTAAAAAGTGCACGGGATTCTTTGCAGACATTACTTGATGAGTTAGTAACACTGTGGCCTGAGGCCAATGAGCAGGCGTACAACATTAACATTGTGGATGAGGATCAGGTCAATGCCTTTGCTTTGCCAGGAAGAAATATTGTTGTGTTGCGTGGGCTTCTTGATGAGGTCGAGTCTGAAAATGAATTGGCCATGGTACTCGCGCACGAATTAGGACATTTTGCCAACCGTGATCACCTAAGAGGCATGGGCCGCGGGGTTGTCTTTTTGGTTTTAAGTGTCATCTTCTTTGGAGACAACAATCCCGCAACCGAATTCGCCTCAGGCGCCATTAACATGGTGAGCCTCAAATTCTCCCGTGAACAAGAATCCGCCTCCGACCGCTTCGCCCTAGATCTCCTCCACAAAAAATATGGCCATGTGGCCGGCTCCACCGATTTCTTTAATCGCGTCAAAGACAAACACAATATCCCCGGATTCTTTAATTTTGTATCAACGCATCCTATTGGTAATAAAAGAGTTGAAGAAATAGAGCGCTTAGCCCGTGAGAGCAATTACCTGTATCAGGAGAAGCAATCTCTCAATGATACTATTGTTGCAGCCCTTAAAAGTGATGATGATTTAGAGGATGCCATTGAGGTTGAAGAGATCTTTGTTGAGATTTATCAATAAGTTTTGTAACAAAATGAATGCTGTTGCGTTAAATAGAAAGAGGGGTAGAAATGAAACCTGAAAATTTGAAGAAATTGGAAAACGTTCATAAAAATTTGAAGATAGGGTTTGTTGTACTCATAATAATGCTCGTTTTAGATACGATTAAGGTGCCCTTTACTGACCAGCTATCTAATTATAATTTCTATTTTGTTGCAACTATGATTGCTATCACGATAGTTTATTTTGTTATTAAAGATATCATTAAATCTGAGCAAGATAAATAGAATACACGAGGGAAAGGGTTATTAAAAATTGGAGATTAATAAAATGAAACACTTTATATTCGCTTTTTCTGTCATGTTGATGTTAGCCGGCAGTTCGCCCCTTTTCGCCCAAACCAAAATTCAAACTCAATCGATAGAACAGGCTGATCAATTAAGAGATGAGAAATCATTTCAGCAGGCCGCTGCCATTTATAAAAATGTTCTGAAAGATTCTGAATTATCGCCTTCTCTAATAAAGGAACTTCAATTTAAGTGGGCGGATGCGAGTTGGAGGAGTGGAGTCGCGAATAATTATGAAGATGCGGTTAAGATGTTACAGGAGGTTGTGGCTGGTGAGGATCATGAGCGGTGGTGGGCGGAAGGGCATGAGTCGCTCGCGGAGCATTTTATTAAAGTTGATCGTTACTCGCATCAAAATGAGATCAAGCAATCTTTAGAACATGCCCGTGGATATTGGGCGGGTTCTAGCGACATTGAACTGGCGCGCTCACGTTTTATTAAGGTTAGTTTCACGTTAGGCGAATTTATCTCGCAACACTGGGGTTGGGTTTATCGAGACCTTAAACCCACCAAGATGTATCACGGTAACATCCTTCCTGATGATCCCAACCGAAACGGGTTACAAATTTTATATGAAGAAATTTTGGAAGTTGCTAAGTCTGATGAGGACCGCGCGCGCGTTTATTATTCCTTAGCCATGTCCTATTATCACAATTACAATCATCCTGAAAAAAGGAAATTGACGAAGAAGTATTTTAATAAAATTATCAAAGATTTCCCTGAAAGCGAGTGGCTTGATGATGCGTATTATTATTTAGGACAAAACTTTGAACAGAATAATGAACTAAAGAAGGCTGTTAAGGTTTATCAAGATTTCTTAAAGCGCTACGGTAAAGGCGAATCGAAGTGGGTGAATGATGCGTCCCGGCGTCTTGCATATATTATTGCTCCCCAATTATCCGTATCCTCCTCCTATACTTTTGTCCCCGACTCAGACATCCAATTTAATATGTCATGGCGTAATATTTCAGAGGCCAATATTAGTCTTTATGATATTAATCTGCTTGATCACCTTGTCTTTGATCAAACCAAATCCAACACCGATTCAAAACGTGGCGTTAACAATTATCAAGACATTTTAAAGAGGGTGGTCGAATCTAATAAACATCGTTCGTTAAAGAAGGTGATGAATTGGAAGGTGGCCTTAAAGGATGAAGGTAACTATCAGCATTACAGTGAGAATAAAAGTTTAGCGCATTGGTTGGTCAAAAATAAAAACGAAGTTGATCCCAAAAAGAGCAAATTAAAACCAGGGGCTTATTTGTTGTTGGCTGAATCCGGTGATCAAAAAGCGTTTGATTTGGTGTTAGTGACGGATTTGGGTGTTGTTTCAAAGACGGCGGGTAACACAGGTTTAATTTTTGCCTTTGATAGTAAAACAGGCGCGCCGCTTCCATCCACAGATGTAAAATATCAATATCGTTATCACGATGATACAGGCAACTGGCAATGGGTTCAAGAGCAAGGGCAGACGGATGAGGAGGGTTTGTTAAAAATCAATTTTAAAAATGGGGAGAATCGTAATTACGGCAAACAACATCAACTGTTTGTGACGTTAAAGAATGATGATATGCAGGCTTTTGTTCAGGGGAATTATTATGCGCATTATGGACAAAACAATCAATGGTGGTTTTATGCTTACACCGATCGTCCCGCATATCGGCCTACTGAAGAGGTTTCATTTAAAGGGGTGTTGCGTAATTATCAAGACAAGGGTTTTGAAACGCCAAGTTTTAAGCGCGTGAAGGCGCTCGTGTATGATGCAAGAGGCAATAAGGTTATGGAGAAGGTCTATTCGCTAAATGAATTTGGATCTTTTAATGATAAATTTAACTTGGATGAGAAAGCGACGTTAGGGGAATATCGATTAGAACTTTATACAGAAGAGGGAAATACTCATCTTGGCCAAGCGGTTTTATTTCGTTTAGAAGAATATAAGTTGCCAGAATTTTTGGTGGACATCACACCTAAAAAGGAAGAAGGTCAAACGTTAACCTACCAACTAGGTGATACGATTGATATAGAATTAAACGCCGAATATTATTTTGGAGGCGGGGTTTCAAACGCCGAAGTTGAGTATCTTGTTTATCAAAGTCCGTATTATCACTATTATTATCCGATGCAAAAATACCCTTGGTATTATGATCAGCTTAATCCAAGCCATCGATCGCAGTATTACAATAAACAATTGATCACACAAGAAACGATAAAGACAGACGAGCATGGTAAGGCATTTTTTAATTTTCAATCTCCAGAAAATGGCAGTCAGGATTTGATTTATCATATTGAGGCGCGTGTTGTTGATCAATCTCGTCGTGAGATTCGTGCGAATGCAACAATAAAAGTCACAAAACAAGGTTTTTATGCGTATCTTAAACCTAAACAAAATCTTTATCGCCCCGGCGATCGGGCTGAGGTTGATATCAAGACATTAACCGCGAATAATGAACCTATTGCAGTCGATGGAAAGGTGACGGTGTCACGTCATTGGTGGAAGCAGGCGGTTATTCATAATGAAAAAACGACTCATCCCGCTCAATACGATAAGACGGAGTTATTTACCAAGTTTGCAAAGACAAATGAGTTGGGGGAGGTTGTCTTTGCATTTGAACCTGATCAAGATGGTTACTACATTGTTGAATTTACAGGCTTTGATGCTAAGGGCCAAGAAGTTAAATCGCAAACCAATGTATTTGTGTGCGCCACTTCAAGTAAAGATATTGGTTTTCAATATAATGGGCTACAAATAATCTCAGAAAAGGAAACCTATGCTGTCGGAGAAATCGCACGTGTCATGCTTGTGGCTAACAAACCTGATACCTGGGTTTTGTTCTCTCAAGAAGCAGATGAAATTTTTGATTATAAAATGCTGCACCTTGATGGCAATGTTAAGTTGGTTGAATTTGAAGTGAAAGATTATTACACGCCTAATATGTTTCTTAACGCGGTATCGGCTGAAAATTATCAGCTAAAACTTCATAACTTAAGTTTAATCGTGCCACCGGATGAAAAGTTTTTAAATATCAAAATTATCTCTGACAAAGAAACTTATTCTCCCGGGGAAGAAGGAAATTTTGAGATCGAGTTAACAGATAAAAATGGTGATCCCGTGCAAGGCGAGATGTCTTTAGGTTTGGTCGATGCTAGTGTCTATTACATTCAATCAGAGTTGGCGAAAGATATTCGTGAATTTTTCTACGGGAAGAAGCGTGCGCATTCCGTGCAAACGCAAGCCTCGTTTCATCAACGGAGTTATCAGAGGTTTGATTTGTTTAAGCGTGATAATAATGGGGAAGATGATCTTGATGAAAAGGAAGGAAATAAGCGGGTAGGTGGATATCAGGCGCGAGTAATGTATGGCAAGGGAATGGTCGCTCAAGAGATGTTGGCATCCGCACCTATCATGGCAGATTCGATAGAAGAATCCTTTAGGAGCGATGGTAGGTTCGGAAATCGTCTTGAACAGAAAAAACGGTCAGGAGATAAGTTGTCGAAATCAAAATCAGAAATAGGCGGGGAAGATGCTGATCTTGATAGCCCGAAAGTCCGACAAGATTTTCGCTCAACGATTATCTGGCAACCAACTCTTATCACAGATGAAAATGGTCGCGCACACATTAAGGTAACATTCCCCGATTCACTAACAACATGGAAAACAACCGCGCGCTCAATAACCCAACACACACAAGTCGGTACTGTCACCCATGAGGTTAAAACAAAAAAAGATATCATCGTCCGTTTACAAGCCCCACGGTTTTTTACAGAACGGGATGAAGTTGTTATATCAGCCAATGTGCACAATTACACTGATGAAGAGAAAAAAATTAAAGTGACAATCAAAGCGGATGGGCTTGATTTAAAAGATAAAGCATCACTTTGGATTAATGTAGCCGCCCAAGGTGAGCAACGTGTGGATTGGAAAACGATTGCCGTCTCTCAAGGAATGGCCAACATCACCGTCATGGCGCAAACCGAAAAAGATTCTGATGCGATGGTTAAATCATATCCGGTTATTCCTCACGGGATTGAAAAATTTTTAGCGCAATCGCTTGAATTAAAATCACAAGGTCTTGAATCATTTCAATTTGATGTTCCAAGAGAACGCATCAAAGAATCAACGTCTCTGCAAATTAATCTGTCACCGTCGCTTGCCGGGGCCATGTTAGATGCGCTTCCCTATTTAGCGCAATACCCTTATGGTTGTGTCGAGCAGACAATGAGTCGTTTTTTACCAGCGATCATTGTTCGAAAGACGTTACGTGAATTAGGATTAAGTCAAAGGGAAGTCAGCCAGTACATCAATAACGTTCTTATTCCTCGTGAAGACCCCGAAGGCCATCCCAAACGTAGCTCGCAGGCTACGTTATCGGAATTAAACAAAATGACCAACTCCGGTTTAGATCGTATTTACGATTTTCAACATAGTGATGGAGGTTGGGGGTGGTGGAAAGAGGGAAGAAGTGATCGGTTTATGAGTGCTTATGTAGTTTGGGGTTTAAGTTTGGCGAAAGATGCGGGTATGAAAATTAAGGGTAATGCCTATAGTCGAGGGATTGATTATCTAAAAAAAGAATTAGTTGAGGAGGAAGATAATCCTGACATGTTAGCGTGGATGCTTCATGCTTTGGCGGCAACAAAATCAAGAGGTGAGTTTCAAGATAAGCAATCAACACGTTTGTGGGATATGCGTGAGGAACTTAATCCTTACACGCGAGCGTTATTTGCTTTGGCAGAACATTATCATGGGAATAAAGATCGTGCTTTGGTTTTGGCGCGTAATTTGGCCAATGGCATGAATGAACAACAAAGCAATAACACCGTTTATTGGGGTGAGTCGGGCGTTCATTATCGTTGGAGTGAGGGTGGTGTTGAGGCCACAGCGTTTGTGATTAAAGCCCTCTCGAACATCATGCCTGATAGCGAATTGATTGCTCCCGCCGTCCGTTGGATGGCGTTAAACCGACGAGGCGCGCGTTGGAAAAATACAAGAGATACCGCGATTGCCATCTTAGGATTAGCAGATTACCTTAAAACAACTAACGAATTAACACCGGACTTTGAATATCAAGTGACGGTGAACGGAAAACAAGTTCAGACGGGTCACGTGGATCGCAAAAACTTATTTTCATTTAACCGCATCATCCAACTGGATGCCGAGAGTATCAAAAATGGTAACAATCAGGTTGAAGTGAAGTTGCAAGGCGCAGGTGCGCTTTATGTTTCTGGGTATCTCAAATATTTCACCTTAGAAGAGAACATCTCGGCTGAAGGCAACGAAGTTTATGTCACAAGAAAATATTACAAACAAAGCACCAAACCAACCTTACTTAAAGGCTATTCCGAAGATTGGAAGCTTATCAAATCAGGTGCTGAGATTAAGAGTGGCGATCGTATTCGTGTTGAGATCTTATTGGATTCCAAAAATAACTACGAATACTTAATCGTCGAAGATTATAAACCCGCAGGACTCGAAGCCGTAGAACTTAAAAGCGGCTCCACCTACGCCGAGCAACTCGATTACAAGGGACGCGACACCAATCATCGCACCTGGGTCTATCAAGAACTCCGCGATCAAAAAGCCGTCTTCTTCGTCGACAAACTCAAAACCGGCCAACACCGCCTCCGCTACGAACTCCGCGCCGAAATCCCCGGCACCTTCCACGGCATGCCCAACCAAACGCATGCGATGTACGTCCCGGAGATTCGGGCGAATAGTTCGGAGGTTGTGGTGAGTGTTAGGGATAAACAGTGACAGGCACGAATAACGGGCATGGGCAGGAATAAACAGTGACAGGCACGAATAACAGGCATGGATCAAAAAATCGTGCCTGTCACTAATTATCCCTGTTGAATAATCATCGTAAGGCATCTAAAAGGAAAGAAGAATGACACTGGGTGAAGAAATAGTAGCGGAGATGATGAAGAGGAATCTACAACAAGATCCAATAAGCTATGAACAGATGCAACAGCTTAAGAAACTATCAAGTTCGAAAGAAATTTCAGAATATTTGATCTCGATGAGGTTTAGTAAAAGTGGAGACATAGATACATCGAACGATTTTGTTGATTTCATGGTGGATCCTGTAAATCGAAAACTTTCAAAATTTCAAAGATTCTCGTTGTCTTTTTCTGTAATTTTTTTGATTATGTATGCTTATTTAGTTGTTATGGGGGATTTGGATTTCTTAAACAGTAGTCCAGTGGTATTAATGGTTTTCTTCAATCTTTGTTTGGTTTTAGTAAGAGATAAATATCCAATGAAACTTTTTAAAAAAAGGTAAAGGTAAAGAATAAACAGTGACAGGCATCAAATAATCAAAAATTTGACAAGATTTTTTAAATAGCTATAATAAACCAAATCAAATAATCCCCCCCGCTTAAAAAACTCCCCCACTATAATAAATCCCCCGTGATAGGGTGTAAATTGGTAACGAGAAAACCAATAAATCGTGCCTGTCACTAATTATAATTCCCCCCAACAAGGACAACATGCCAAGAAAAGCAAGAATAATTGTCGCAGGAGAGTTGTATCATATTACTCAAAGAGGAAATTATCGTCAGAATATTTACGATGAGGATAATGACAAGATACAATATCTGAAGTATTTTGAAAAATATAGCCAACAGTTCGGGTTGGATGTGTTTGCTTATTGTTTAATGAATAATCATATCCATTTTATAGTTCGCCCGTTAAATAAAGAATCGATGGCGCAAACAATATGTCGGGCTCATCAAAGATATTCGGTTTATTATAATGCTAAGAATAAAAGGAGTGGGCATTTGTGGCAAGAACGCTTTTATTCATGTTTGCTCCAAGGAAATCATATAAAGCAGGCGGTTAGATATGTTGAATGTAATCCGGTGAGAGCGGGAATAGTCGCCAAGCCATGGCAATATGGATTCTCAACGGCGCGAGCCCATTTAGGGCGGCAATATAAAATAATTACATTGGCCGATATCTTTGAATGTATTGATGTTGATTCATGGAAAGATTATCTTCTTGAAAGAGAAGATGAAGATCTGCATGCGCGAATAAGGAAAGCTACGATGAAGGGGCTTGTGTTAGGATCAGATGATTATATTCGAGAAATTGAACAAAGATTAGGCCGAACCCTAATCAAAGTGCGAGGAAGACCGAAAAATGGTGCCAATGGTATGGACGACCACGCAATTTTACACCGCCTGTATGGTGAACAACTCAAGGGCAA
>JAJDCB010000028.1 GCA_029261065.1 Candidatus Omnitrophota bacterium
ATTATTGGAGTCCCTAACATCCATATTACCGCCATTTAAACTTCCGTTGAAATCGGCACTTTTGATCAACAAGCCTTCAACAGTCCAGTACGAACAGTTGGAGATGGTAAAAGGATTGTAGCTTCCATCCCCATTTAAAAACGCTTTGCGTTCATTTTGAGCTTTTATTGTGATACGTTGAAGAGCGTTTCCGTTTTGCGTATTGGATGCGCAGTTGGCAACGAATGTGCCTGAGTTAGATTTTGTATAAGTTCCATCCTTGAGGATTAAAGTGTCCCCGGGAGAAAGATTTGGAAGTGCAAAAGCAAAGGTCTGCCAAGGGGCGTCATTAGATCCATTATTACTATCAGAACCTGTAGGCGAAATGTACATGGCATTCAGTGGTGGAGGTGGTGTTTCGTTTTGACAACTGCTTGAGCATTGGTCACCATTGATTGTATTCCCATCATCACATTGTTCTCCAGATTCTAAAATGTTGTTTCCGCAAACAGGTGTGGGTGGAGGAGTTGTCGTGACTGTAAAATCACTACTCATCGCTAAACGGTTATTTGCAGTACCATCTCCGAAATATCTAATGTTATAATTTCCAGCTGTTGTTGGTGCTGTAAACGTCAACGTAACGGGATAATTTGCAGGGCTGGATAATGTTGTTTGAGTTCCATCTATATATTGCCATGTATTAACGATTGACCAATTGGAATCTGAATCTGATGTGTTGAGTAAAGCGATCCATTCTTCTAAACCACTAGCGCCACCGTCAAGAGTAACGCTGATTGTTTCTCCAGCTACGTAGCTAGACTTATTAAGTGAGACGCTTGGGTTGTTAGTCAGATTATTTGCGCTTATTTCAGCCATGACATTGTGTTCGGCCGCATAACAATAGCCATCAAGATAACGAATTTTTAAGAAAGAGGCTGTTGTACTTGTAAAAGTTACTTCTTTTTCAGCGCTGCTGGCAGACCAAGTACCTGTTGTTATTGGACTTCCCCAGTTTCCATTTGTTGAAGATAAAAATACTTCGTACTGCGTACATTTTGTCCACATATAGGGAAGATATTTAAAACCCCTAACGTCATAGCTTCCACCTAAGTCGATGATCATCTCATGAGGGTTAGTTCCAGATCCCAACCAAAAGGTATTGCTGTCTGCGTCGAGAACATTATCTTTACCTTCATCACCGGAAGTAACCGAAACGATCCTCATTTGTTCCTGAGGAATAAGACCGCCAGGAAAAGGAGTTGTGATTGTTTCTAGATTACAAGTGTTATCGCATCCATCACCGTTAACAGTATTACCATCATCACATTGTTCACCGGATTCTGGCAATCCATTACCACAGACAGGTGAAGAAGGAGGTGTTCCGCCAAATTCATAAGCTCCGATATCGATGTTAGCGCCTACTGGGCGGGTGTTACCTGCATAATCCAAAGCCGGTGCACCGGCGCCTGTTCCGATATCAATACTTAAGGCGCCAGCTTTTAACCTAAAATCTTTATTCGCAAAATCTACAAACTCATTGGTCAGGTCTGCGTTTAAAATATTGTTGGATAATGTTGGACCGGCGCAGCCATTATTGCAAAGACCTGACTGATTGGTGATGTTGTTTTCGATGATGGCATCATATGTATATCCAGAGTCTCTTATGGCATGGGTCTGGCCTGGTGCATCTACAATCGTATACATGATGTTGTTGCGCACAGTATGGTTGCGCCCGTAAAGAACCAGACCACCGTCGTTGTGGGGGCTCTCATCTATCAGCGTATTGTTGATGACAGTGTGGTTGGTTGCCGGGCCAGTGCCGTGGCCGTCATAAATATGAACCGGCCAGCCTTCCGCCATACCGTAAACAATATTGTTTTTAACAACGATATTGTCTGTGTTATCGGACAAATAAATACCGTGGGTTTGGTTACGAGTCGGAGTTACTGCTGTGAGATTAAAAACCAGGTTATTTTTAACCACAGAATCATCCATTGCTTCCAAGCTCATTCCCACAACGCCGTAGGTATTGGAGGAGCTACCGATCTTATGGAGTTTGACTCCTGATATTTCAATGTCCTTACAGCGTGTATAGGGCGCGCCATCAGCGTCCCTCGCAGCAATCCCACCGAATATAAAGTCGGTAATTTCAAAATCCTGGATCTTTATGTGAGAGGCCGGTGGATTTTGGGCGCAATTAAAGAAGATGCCACTATCCATAGATTGATTGTTACCGTTCATAACGGCGCCCCATTTGTTTTCTGATTTAAATGTGATTGGACTCTCGGCGGTGCCACTTTTATTTATGTATAAAACTCTGGCTGGCGATTCGGCTGAGCGTGTCATATAAATTCCGTCCCCGACAATCACCGTGTCGCCTGGGATGACATTTTCTTCGGCGTGGTCGATGCTTTTCCAGGGGGTTGCCTTGTTTAACGCTTGTGTTTTTGAGTGGCTGTCACTACCTGTTGCCCAACCGTTTCCAGCTCCTGCATTACATTCAACTGCAGTGTTACAGACATAATATGTGTTGCCTGAACCAGAGGGAGGTGTTTCTCTAAATTCATAGGCACCTATATCATAGGCGTTGCCTTGTGGTCGGTTTTGACCATCAAAATCTTTTGTTACCATCGGAATCGTGATCCCAGTGTCAATCGCAGGACTGCCTGATTTTACATGGAAATCTGGTATGGTCTCACTAACAAAAAGTGGATCGGTGTTGAGGAGGTTTGTCACAACCGTTCCACGACCGACATCCGAAACGTCATCAAGCCCATTTTGCCAACATATGTTATTTGAAATGATTGTATTATCTGCATAATCTCTGACCCTAATACATGCATGGTTATTGCCGAAGATGGTGTTGTTATAGACCAAGCTGTCATTCGGACTTGAAAACCCTACATATATGCCATACCCAGGTAAGGTGTCTTCACGTCCGTTGTTATAAATAACATTATTGTACGCAACATTATTATGACCACTTCCAATCAAGAGACCATTTGAGCCATTATCATAGAGGATGTTGTCATGAATCGAATTATTGGAATTGTAAGACTGTCCTTCGGAATATTGTTGAATCCCGATGCCTTTATTGTTGTAGATCTCAGAATTATAGACCTCATGATGGTGTCCTGTTAAATACAGTCCATGAAATGCTGGATTGAGTGGTCCATCGTTGCCATTGTTATGGATCTTTAAATTTTTGAACGTACAATAACTACTAATAGGTGTTTGGAGTACTCCAATACCATTACCGTTTCCAGCATTTTTGACCTCAGTGCCGTCAATTGTGATATAGGTGCTAGCATTATTCACGCGTATACCAATATTTGTAACATTTGTGGCATCGACGACAAATCCTTTAAATGTGATATACGACTTTCCATAAAACCACACAACATCGCCACCAGCGCCGCCTGATGTCAGTGGTAATAGTGTGACCACATCATTTTCAAAAGAAGAGATAACCGTTGGGTTGCCCGCGCTTCCACTCACCATCTGGTCGTGATCAATAAATTCATTATAGGTACCAGCTTTGACGTAGAGCGTATCACCGCCAACCATACACCCGAGTCCGCCTGCGATTGTGAGTTTAGGTGTTGATTGTGAGTGTGCTTGTGAACATGAATGGCTATCACTTCCATTTTTTGCTACATAATAGACTGTGTCGTCAGAAGGAGTTGGTGTTTCGTTTTGACAACTATTTGAACATCCGTCGCCTGAAGTTGTATTGCCATCATCGCATTGTTCACTAGATTCTAAAATATTATTTCCGCAAACAGGTGTTGGTTGAGGTGGTGTCGTGACGGTAAAGTCGCTACTTATTGCTAAACGATTAGTTAATCCATTTTCTTGGAAATATCGAAAGTTATATGTGCCAGCGGTTGACGGTGCTGTAAAAGTCAACGTTATTGGATAAGTAGGAGAAGAGGATGGTAGTGTTTTTGTGCCACTGAGATATTGCCATGTCGATTCAAATGACCAGGTTGAATCTGGATTGGAGGCAATATACAGAGGAATCCATTCTTGAAGTCCGCCAGGTCCGCCATCAACAGTGACGGTGATTGTTTCGCCAGTTTCGTAAGAAGATTTATTCGTGCTAACAGTTGGGTTTCCTTGAATTGGAACAGCAATGATATTAACATCAAAAGTTTTTTCAGTCGTATGCGTTCCATCACTGACACGCAAAATCCAACGATACGCTGTACCTGCTGATCCAGCAAGATAATCAAAGTCAGCATTGGCTACAGGACCTGTTCCATTAAGATAAGAAATTTCAGACCCACCATTTAACGTGTAGAGCCATTCCCAAGAGAGAGGATCGTTGTCAGGATCAGTGGCTGTTGCAGAATAAGAAACTGTTGAATCTTCATAAAATTGAATGCCTGAGGCGGAAGTATCTACATCAGAAACATCTGTTGAAATAGTTGAAACGTTAGGAGCAGGAGATGTTGAACCATCACCATATCCATCTGGAAATTCACAACCATTCCTATTGACATTCAATCGATGATGAACATTTATACATGACTCCTCTGATGCATCATTAATGCCAGGAATAATGGCTCCACATCCGGTAAAACGTCCATTATCTTCGTTTGCAAGCCACATTGGATTATTTGTTAAAGTACCATTCTCGTAGGTATAAAGAATATTAGCTCCGATGTCTTCGTTGTTTTCTCCAGAGCCTTTCAGCAGAGAGGTTTTTGGAATCCAAACCTTACAGGAACCAAGTGATGGATCGTCTGTGTTTTCATGAGTTATTTTAGAATTAGGAGGCTTAGGAGAATAATTAATGAGAGCACCCGTAGAATTGGAAAAATCTAATCCCCAGATATTTTGATCGACAAACTTAAATCCATAATTCCCGCCAATGGAAAGAGAATTTAGAATAAATGCGGAATTTTGTCCGGTATTGATATATCGCTCATCACTAGTTTCTTGATCAGCCAAGAATCCCGAACTATCGACGCCATTAAAAACAGAGCAATTCTTACATTGGATGTTTTGCGAACCACGGATGAACATCCCATAGCTTTTTGGATTGACTACTACCAAATTCTCAGCAGTATTATCTTTCGGCGGGGTATATACGTTTTCAAGTCGTTGTCGGAAACTTATACCGTAAAATTCGTTGAGTGAGATATTACCAAAGAATTGATTATTAATGGAAGAAGCTTTAGACTGAACACCCGCTAGTTGTACATTGCCTTCCGAAATATTGTTTTCTAATAAGGTATTCGCTGCAGGATACATTTCCACACACGAGTCGCCACGACCTTCGAGTCCATCAATAACATCGTTCCCGAACCCGTCAGGAAGCTCTTCATATCCGCGGGAATTGCAGTAATTTCTTCGAAAAGTATTGTTATTGGTGTTTCCACTACCCGAATTGAATGGCATCATGGCATGACGGTGAAAATAATAAAATTCGTTTTCTTCAATGAGCGAATCATCAACTTCTTTTAGTTCTAAAAGATGGGAGTTTTTATATCGGTTATTATGCGTTAGGAGCATTCTTCGGATTGTAAGATGATGTGAGCCTTCAACACTCATGGGGCCGCCGAAAACACTTCCGTTGAAATCGTCACCTTTGATTCGCAAGCCTTCAATGGTCCAGTATGAACAGTTGGAGATGGTAAAAGGATCGTAGCTTCCATCTCCTTCTAAAAACGCTTTGCGTTCATTTTCAGCTTTTATGGTGATGCGTTGAAGATCTGTTCCGTTTTTCGTATTGGATTCGGCGCAGTTAGCGACGAACGTGCCTGAGTTAGATTTTTTATAAATTCCATCCTTGAGTATTAAAGTGTCCCCGGGAGAAAGCTTTGGAAGTGCAAAAGCAAAAGTCTGCCAAGGGGTGTCATAGGACCCATCATCAAGATCGTTTCCGTTTGGCGAAATGTAAACAGCATCAGAAGGTTGTGGAATGCTTTGATTGTCAACATTGATCGAATGCAAAGAGGAGGTCGTTGTATTTCCCGCCGCATCACGTGCACGCGCACTTAAGGTGTGGTTGCCATTGGTAATAGTTGTTGTATCTAAAGAAATAGAGTAAGGCACTGAAGTGTCTTCGCCGCCGAGGTTAGTTCCATCAAGAATAAATTGAACGCCAAGCACTCCAACATCATCTGACGCAGTTGCGGAAACAGAAATTGTATTGTAAGCCGTTGAACCGTCAGATGGAGAAGTTAATGACACACTCGGTGGTGTCGTATCAATCGGAACTGTTACTGTGAAGTTGCTACTAACGCTTAAGCGGCTACTTATCGAATTATCCGCAAAATATCTAATATTATATGTTCCAGCGATTGTTGGTGCTGTAAATGTTAATGTATGTGGATAGCTGACAGGTGATGTAGGTTGAGATTGTGTTTCATTTAAATACTGCCATAAGTTTAAATTCGCCCAGGCTGAGTCTGGATCAGTATCAACTACCAATGTGATCCATTCTTGCAGGCCACTTAATCCGTCATCAACAGTAACCGTAATCGTGTCTCCGGTTTCATAGGTTGATTGATCTACTGATACACTCGCATTAATTATTGGTGGAACAGCAATGATATTAACATCAAGAGTTTTTTCAGTCGTATGTGTTCCATCACTGACACGTAAAATCCAACGATACGCTGTACCTGCTGATCCAGCAAGATAATCAAAGTCAGCATTGGCTACAGGACCTGTTCCATTAAGATAAGAAATTTCAGACCCAGCATTTAAAGTGTAAAGCCATTCCCAAGAGAGAGGGTCGTTGTCAGGATCAGTGGCTGTTGCAGAATAAGAAACAGTTGAATCTTCATAAAACTGAATGCCTGATGCGGAAAGATCTACATCAGAAACATCTGTTGAAATACTTGAGACAATAGGAAAAGGAGATGTTGAGCCATCACCATATCCATCAGGAAATGAACATCCATTCGTATTCACATTCAAACGTTCATGCACATCCATACAGGATATGCCGGGTTTGTCATTGACGCCGGGAACAACAACCCCACAAGGGAATTCACCTGTTGAAGTATTCCAAAGCGGTTCGTTTGTTAGTACACCATCTTTATAACGGTATAATACATTAGCTCCAATGTCCTCACCATTTTTTCCAGCTCCTTTTAAGGAACTTGAATCAGGAACAAAGACTCGACAACTTCCCATATCTGATGTGGCACTGACTGATGATGGTGGAGTGGTCGCTGTATCACGAGTCTCAGTACCAGTGCTCCATACATTATCGGAAGCATTCCATCCAACGGAATTTTCCAATATCCTGGTTTTGAATTGACTACCATTGGCGATATAGTAACTTAAACTGACATCTTGCACCAAAGTATTTTGGAGTGTAAGACCAGGATCCTGCTGAATTTTACAAGTTTCATTCGAAGGATAATAATGGCCGCATTTTCCTGGACCCTGACGCGGATCATATTTATTATTTGCAGTAACGCCAAAGGTCTTTCCTCCAAAAATTGAGAAATTTTTAGCTACGGTATTAAATGTGCTTTGAGATATGAAACCAACTCCCGTTTCACGCAGTGCGTTTCCTTCTAGATATCCGATAGACACATTGTGTTCGTATCGTGGATTAGCAGTTGCCATAAATTCTTGTGGATGTTTTGTTGTTGTATAGTTTGTTACACAATTCATCGCAACATTTCCAATAAATTCATTGTTAGGACCAGAATTGTTAAAACAACTATCTCGAGTATCTTGTGCAATATTGTTTTCAAAAAGCATATCATCTGCATAATACGCTACAAAACATTCCTGCTGCAATGTAGTTCCAGGAACACCACCCCGGCAAAAATTTCGGCGGAATGTGACCCTTTTACCGCCAAGTGCATAGATAACATTTCCTGTAATATTGTATGCTTCGTTTTCTTCAACTAACATATCAAAAGACTGATAAGCTATTATAGCGTTGCTGGGTACCAATTTATTTAGGTCATGGATCAAGGTACGTTTAACTTCAACATGAGATGACTGATAAACTTGAATACCTATTGCTTCAGTAAGGTTAGCGTTAGGAGTTCCACTGATATGAAGGCCTTCAATGTTATACCAATCGCATTGATTCAGACTGATAGAAACTGAATCGCCGTCATTAATAAGATGGGCTTGGCGTTCATTAAGCGCTTTGATAGTAATGGGATTACCTTGTGTTCCCTTAGGGGCGTTGCCTCCAGCCTCACAAGTAAGCGTAATATTCTCGGTATATGTTCCATCAACCAAACAAAGTGTGTCGCCTGGAACAGCCACCGGCCAGAAGTCGGCCACTTGAAATGGTGATGACGTTGACAAACCATTGCCTTCACCATTGGGTGAAGCATAATAATCGCAACTGGCTATTGGTTGTGGATCATCTTGATTATTTACCGTCACATTTATAGTTGTGGCTGTTGTCGTATTACCCGCAGCATCACGCGCACGTGCACTTAAGGTATGGTTGCCATTGGCAATCGTTGTAGTATCTAAAGAAATAGAGTAAGGCTCCGATGTGTCTTCGCCCCCGAGGTTAGTTCCATTTAGAATAAATTGAACGCCAAGCACCCCAACATCATCCGACGCAGAAGCCGAAACAGAAATTGTATTGGAAACCGTTACGCCATTGGATGGGGATGTCATCGAAACACTTGGTGGCGTTGTATCTGTTGTTGGATTTGGATCAACAATGAGTTGAGCATCTAAAACAAGATCGCCCCATTGTGAAGGGTTTTTAAACACTCCTGTTGAATCAATAAGACCCATCCAATCAAATTGAGTGCCAATGCTATTGTCACGATCATTATTCACGAGGAGTAATCCCATCACTTTATTAGCGACAGCAGATGTATTAAGAGAAGACCAAGGAATTTTTATCTCCATGATATATCCATTTGGATGTGTCATTGTTTGTGAAGACATGCCGGCAATATTAAAATCATTAATATTGATGATTTCATGAATGTCATTAGGATCCATTGATGAGGATTCATCGTGATCCACATCAATATAAAATTCAGCGCCATCATCGGCCCAAAGGCTGGTGTCTTGGGCTTCTAAATTCGAGTCTGTAACGTCATAAGCTAAATAAAGATTTTGATCATCCCAAAGAGTAGACACGGTTACCTGGTTGTCGCTTCGTCCAGGATTGTTAAAGGCCACAGAGTTGGCTTGACTCCAGGCGTATTCAGACATATCGCCATTAAGGGTGATCGGTGTATCTGTCTTTTTGGCAGAAATAGATTGGGAAATAATTTGAATCTGACAGCTGTTATTACATTCATCATCGTTGACCGTATTGCCGTCATCACATTCTTCACCAGGTTCTAAGGCACCATTACCGCAGACAGGTGCAGGTAGCGTGACGGTAAAATCGCTGCTTATAGCTAAACGATTAGTTAATCCATTTTCTTGGAAATATCGAAAGTTATATGTACCAGCGGTTGACGGTGCTGTAAAAGTCAACGTTTTCGGATAAGTAGGAGAAGAGGTTGGCAGTGTTTGTGTGCCACTAAGATATTGCCATGTCGTTTCAAATGACCACGTTGAATCTGGATTGGAGGCAATATATAGAGGAACCCATTCTTGAAGCCCACCAGGTCCGCCATCAACAGTGACGGTGATTGTTTCGCCAGTTTCGTAAGAAGATTTATTCGTGCTAACAGAAGGGTTTCCTTGAATTGGAACAGCAATGATATTAACATCAAGAGTTTTTTCAGTTGTATGCGTTCCATCGCTGACACGTAAAATCAAATGATACGCTGTGCCCGCTGATCCAGCAAGATAATCAAAGTCAGCATTCGCAACAGGACCGGTTCCGTTAAGATAAGAAATTTCAGACCCACCGTTTAACGTGTAAAGCCATTCCCAAGAGAGAGGATCGTTGTCAGGATCAGTAGCTGTAGCAGAATAGGAGACGGTTGTATCTTCATAAAATTGAATACCAGAGCTTGAAGTATCCACATCGGAAACATCCGTTGAAATAGTTGAAACGTTAGGAGCAGGTGATGATTGGCCACTACCATACTCAGCAGGAAATGAACAGCCGTTGGTATTGACATTCAAACGTTCGTGAACATCAAAACAGGAATTGCCAGCAATGTCGTTAACGCCAGGGATAATCGCCCCACAGGTAAATTGTCCTGTTGATGTATTCCAAAGCGGTTCATTAGTTAGAACTCCATCTTGATAGCGGTACAATACATTCGCTCCGATATCTTTGCCATCTTTTCCGATTCCTTTCATCGGAGAACCATCAGGAATAAAGACCTTACATGTCCCAAGTCCGGGATCATCAATTGACGTTTTTGTATAACGAGAATCATTCGCCGGACTATAGTTGTTTGACTGCCCAAAGGAGTTGCTCGAGTCAATACCAAAATCGGATAGAGTAAGCATAGAGAATCCAAAGCTATTATTATTCGCCGCTAAGCTGTTCTCATAGAAGATAGTCGGATGTCCATCGCCTATAAACTGTGTGGTAGCCGCAAATCCACCGTCTTGATTATCGAGTACCATACAGTTATGACATTGAGTATTTTTGTTTGCAACGAAGTCCATTCCACTATAAATTGAATTAATGGCGACAAAGTTTTCCACCAAAGTATTTTGAGGCATATTCCTAAGTGTATTGCCTCGTGCGACAAATGTTGCACCACGTGTATTATTAAGGGCGATGTTCCCAAAGAGCTTATTATTCATCGCTCCAACTCCATCTGCCTCAATGTCGAAACCGCCTCCGACCTTCTCTGCTATATTGTTTTCCACAATATTATTACTACCAGGATAAAGCGCAATTCCAGCAGCCCCTCGATCAGGGTAATATGAGTCGTAACCGTCAGGAATATCAGGATTAAGACGAGAATTCACGTAATTGCGCCGAAATGTATTATACTCACCTCCAGCGGCGTTAAGTATTCCGTGACGGTGATAATCGTACAATTCATTTTCTTCAACAAGACTGTAATCCGTATTATATAATAATAATGCTGAGGAGTTAACATACCGATTATTATGACCCACCAACATTCGTCGAAACGTTAAGTTATTTGAGTTACCAGCGTAAATAGGATCACCAAGTTGTGAACCAGGGGCATCATCACTTTCAACCCGTAAACCTTCAAACGTCCAATACGCACAATTCACAATGGAGAGAGTCTCTTCGTGTCCAGTTCCTTTTAAAAAGGCCCTGCGTTCATTCTCAGCTTTAACGGTAATAGGTAATTCTGCTGTTCCATTGGTATAACCACTACCACAAACAATATTTGGATAGCCGCTTCCGGTCGTATTATTGTAGTCACCGTCTTTGACTATTAGAGTATCACCTGGTTGCAATTGCTTTAACGCATGTGCCCAGGTTTTAAAAGGAGAGCCAATCGTTCCTGGAAATGTATCATCACCAGTAGGGGAGATGTAAAAGACGTCACCCGTTGGTGGTGTGACTTGATGATCAACCGTAAAATTGATTACGGATGATGTTGTCGTGTTGCCCGCAGCATCACGCGCTTGCGCACTTAAGGTATGATTGCCATCTGAAATAACTGTGGTATCTAAAGAAATAGAGTAAGGATAAGAAGTATCTTCAGAAACAAGATTGGAGCCATCTAAAATAAATTGAACACCGGCAACACCGACATCATCAGAGGCCGAGGCTGAAACAGTTATTGTATTAGAAATAATCGAACCGTTAGAAGGAGATATCACTGAAACAGAAGGTAGTGTTGTATCTAGAGGTGCTGTTACCGTAAAGTTATTACTCATCGCTAAACGGCTACTTATACTGTTATCCGCAAGATATCTTATGTTATAACTGCCTACTGTTGTTGGAGCTGCAAACGTTAGAGTAACCGGATAGTTCACCGGTGAAGACGGTTGTGTCGTCGTTCCATTTAAATATTGCCATTTATTAACAACGGACCAATCCGAATCAGGATCTGATGTATTGTAAACCGCGATCCATTCTTGAAGGTCGCTTGCTCCGCCGTCAATAATGACGGTGATTGTCTCGCCAGATTCATATGTTGATTGATCCATTGATACAGTAGGATTGAGGGTTTGTTCAATCTGACAAGTCGCGCTACAGCCGTCGCCATTATCCGTATTCCCATCCTCGCACTCTTCTTCAGGTTCATGAATGCCGTTACCGCAAATGGAAGGACAATCGCTGGCACAGTTAAGGGTGTCTTCTGGAAGATTTGTACAAATACCATCTCCGCAGAATAAAGATGTCACACAAGAATCATAAGCCGTACATGTTTCGTTGCAGTCCTCTGTACCAGGATAACCGTTTAAGTCCGTACAGTTTTGTGAATTAGAATCACAGATTTCATTTAAAAGGGGATGAAGGATGCCATCTCCACAAAATTCATTTTGACAGGAATCATTACAGTCATCGCCATTAGTATTGTTGCCATCGTCACATTCTTCACCTAAACCAGTTTGAACGATGCTATCACCACAAGTTTCTAAAACGCACAGAGAAGAGCAACCATCTTCATCTATAGTATTACCGTCATCACAAGATTCATTCCCATTAACAAGATCATCCCCACAAAATTCTGTAGGAGTACACGAATTATAAGAGCAATCCGATTGGCACGATTGAATACCTTGATAGCCGTTAACGCTACAACTAAGAGAAGAGTTGCCTTCACATTCTTCGCCTAAACCAGGTTGAACAATGTTGTCACCGCAAGCTTCAAGAACACAAGTTGCGGAGCAACCGTCTTCATCCAAGTTATTACCGTCATCGCAAGCTTCACCCGTTTCAAGAACGTTGTTGCCGCAAGACCCTTGAGTGATACCAGTACAGAGGGCATTACAATTGTTAGGTGTGCCGTTGTTGACACCGTCATCACAAATTTCGCCACTTTCAAGAACATTGTTGCCACAAGAGCTTAGAGTGATTCCGCTACAGAGAGCATTACAATTGTTAGGCGTACCATTGTTAGCGCCATCATCACAAGATTCATTTCCATTAACAATATCGTCCCCACAAGATTCTGTAGGGGTACAAGAATTATAAGAGCAATCCAATTGGCAAGATTGAATACCTTGATAACCATTGAGGACACAATTAAGAGAAGAGTTGCCTTCGCATTCTTCACCTAAACCAGATTGAACAATGTTGTCCCCACAAGATTCAAGAACACAAGTCGCGGAGCAACCGTCTTCATTTGAGTTATTACCGTCATCACAAGCTTCACCTGTTTCAAGAACGTTGTTGCCACAAGTCCCTTGAGTTGTACCAGTACAAAGGGCATTACAATTGTTAGGCGTGCCGTTGTTAGCGCCATCATCACAAGATTCATTACCATTAACAATATCGTCCCCACACGATTCGGTAGGAATACAAGAATTATAAGAGCAATCCAATTGGCAAGATTGAATACCTTGATAACCATTGAGGACACAATTAAGAGAAGAGTTGCCTTCGCATTCTTCACCTAACCCAGATTGAACGATGTTGTCACCACAAGATTCAAGAACACAAGTCGAGGAGCAGCCATCTTCATCCGCATTATTACCGTCATCGCAAGCTTCACCCGTTTCAAGAACGTTGTTGCCGCAAGAGCCTTGAGTTGTACCAGAACAGAGAGCATTACAATTGTTAGGCGTGCCGTTGTTAGCGCCATCATCACAAGATTCATTACCATTGACAATATCGTCCCCACAAGATTCGGTAGGGGTGCAAGAGTTGTAAGAGCAATCGGATTGGCAAGATTGGATGCCTTGATAACCATTAAGGACGCAATTAAGAGAAGAGTTGCCTTCACATTCTTCACCTAAACCAGATTGAACAATGTTGTCACCACAGGATTCGATAGTACAAATGGAAGAGCAGCCGTCTTGATCGACATTGTTACCATCGTCGCAAGCTTCAGCGCCTTCAAGGGTATTGTTGCCGCAAGATGCTAAAGTGATTCCGCTACATTCGGCGTTACAATGATTAGGGGTTCCGTTGTTCGTGCCGTCATCACATGCTTCAACTCCGTTTACAATGTTGTCCCCACAAAATTCTGTAGGGGCGCAAGAATTATAGGAACAATCATTTTTACAGGATTGTGTTCCGTTATAATTATCGATCACACAATTAAGAGAAGAGTTGCCATCACATGCCTCGCCTAACCCAGGTTGAACAATGTTATCGCCACAAGATTCAAGAACACAGACAGAAGAGCAACCGTCTTCATCCACGTTATTACCATCATCACAAGTTTCATTATCTTCAAGAATACTGTTGCCACAAGAGGCAGGAGTGGTTCCGCTACATTCGGCGTTACAAGAATTTGGCGTATTGTTGTTAGCGCCATCATCACACGATTCGTTTCCGTTTAAAATACCATCACCACAAGATTCGCTAGCGATACAGTTATTAAAGGTGCAGTTATTAAGACAGGATTGTGTTCCTACATATCCATTAATACTACAGCTTATGCTTTCGTTTCCTTCGCACTGTTCACCAAGTTCGTTTTGAACGATGTCATCGCCACAAGATTCGATGTTACAAGTTGAAGAGCAGCCATCTTCATCCGTGTTGTTACCGTCATCACAAGCTTCATTGTTTTCTAGAATATTGTTACCACAAACAGCTTCAGTTATTGCAGTACAAGTATCATTACAATGATTAGCGCCTCCATTGTTAGCGCCATCATCACAGGTTTCGTTACCATTTAAAGTGCCATCGCCACAAAATTCGGTAGGTGAGCAAGTATCAAAAGAACAGGTATCTTGACATGATTGAATTCCGTTATAACCATTTATGATACAGCCAATCGTTGTGTTTCCTTCGCATTGTTCGGAAAGGCCATCTTGAACGATGCCGTCGCCGCAGAATTCATTTTGACATGTAGACGAGCAACCATCATTGGAGGAGAGGTTATGATCATCACATTCTTCACCAAGACCGGGTTGAATAACGTTATCCCCGCAAATTTCAAGTTTACATTCAGGAGAGCAGCCATCATTAGCATCATTGTTGCCATCATCACAAAGTTCGCCTAGTTCGAGTTGTCGGATGCCATCCCCACAAAGTTCAGCGGCACAATCTGGTGTACAACCATCATTGAAATCATTGTTACCATCATCACACACTTCACCTAATCCAGCTTGAATGATATTATCGCCACAAAATTCAGCGACACATAGATCGTTACATCCATCACCGGAATTGGAATTTCCGTCATCGCAATTTTCACCTAAATTTGGCTGAATTGTTCCATCGCCACAAAATTCATTGACACAAATATTGTTACAGCCATCGCCATCAATGTTATTTCCGTCATCACAGGATTCACCCGCTTCAATGATAGTGTTGCCGCAGACAGGTAATGTTGTGCCATTACATTGAGCGTTACAATGATTGGAGGTTCCGTTATTGTTACCATCATCACACGTTTCATCGCCGTTTCGAATATCATCTCCACAGAACTCAGCAGTCGTACACGAATCAAATGAGCAGTTGCTTTGGCAAGTTTGAAGACCTTGGTAGCCGTTAAGGATACAATTAAGAGAAGAGTCGCCTTCACATTCTTCGCCTAAACCAGATTGAACAATGTTATCGCCACAAGATTCAAGAACACAGAGAGCTGAACAGCCGTCTTGATCTGTATTATTACCGTCGTCACAATCCTCACCATCTTCAAGAACATTGTTTCCACAAGAAGCCGGAGTGGCTCCGTTACATTGGGAGTTACAATGAGTGGCTGTCCCGTTTTGGGCGCCATCATCACAGGTTTCACTCCCGTTTAAAATATTGTCCCCGCAAAATTCAGTAGCTGTACAAGAATCATATGAACAGCTATCCTGACAGGACTGTGTGCCGTTGTAGCCGTTAATCACACAGTTGATTGTGCCGTTACCTTCACATTGTTCTCCAATGCCAGATTGAACAATGCCATCCCCACAAAATTCATTTTTACATTTGGAAGTACAGCCATCGTTTGAAGAAATATTGTGGTCGTCACATTCTTCTCCAAGACTTGGTTGCACAACATTGTCCCCGCAGATTTCAAGTTTACATTCAGGGGAGCAGCCATCATCAAAGTCATTGTTACCATCATCACAAATTTCTCCTAATTCTAATTGTCGAATGCCATCCCCACATAACTCCGCTTGACATTCAGAAGAACAACCATCATTTGAGTTGTTGTTACCATCATCACAAGCTTCACCTATGCCGGCTTGAGTTACGTTATCGCCACAAAATTCAATAATACAAAGATCGTTACAACCATCGCCCGCGTTAATGTTGCCATCATCGCAAGTTTCGTTTAAGACGGCTTGAATGCTTCCATCGCCACAAAATTCAGCAACACAAAGATCACTACAGCCATCGTCAGAAATATTGTTACCATCATCACAGGCTTCACCAGATTCAAGGATCGCGTTTCCGCAGGTGCCTAACGTTGTTCCGGTACATAAGGCATTACAGTGATTAGCAGAACCGTTGCTGCTGCCATCATCACAGGTTTCATTGCCGTTTAGTATGCCATCTCCGCAGGACTCAGTGGGTGAACAGGAATCATACGCGCAATTGGATTGGCAAGTTTGGATGCCTTGGTAACCATTAACGGTACAATTAAGAGAAGAGGAGCCTTCACATTCTTCGTTAAGGTCAACTTGAACGATGCCATCGCCACAAAATTCACTTAAACATTGATCGTCACATCCATCGCCTGTGATGGTGTTGCCATCATCACAATTTTCATTTAAATTTTCTTGAATAACGTTATCCCCACAAAATTCAACAACACAAAGGTCACTACAGCCATCGCCGGCAATAGTATTTCCGTCATCACAGGCTTCACCAGACTCAACAACGGTGTTGCCGCAACTGGGTAAAGTGTTACTCGTACAAAGGGTATTACACTGGTTAGGTGTTCCGTTTTGGGGGCCATCATCACAAATTTCATTGCCGTTTAGAGCGCCATCGCCACAAAATTCGTTTGTTGTACAAGAGTTATAAGAACAAGTATCCTGGCAGGTCTGGGTGCCCGCATAGCCGTTAATGTTACAATCGATTGTCGCGTCATCATCACATTCTTCACCCTGTTCATCTTGAACGATACCATCCCCACAGCTTTCACTAACACATAGTTCACTACAACCGTCTCCTCCGGTTGTATTGTTATCATCACATTGTTCGTTGGGTTCAACAGTCCCGTTACCGCAGGTGGATGGGCAATCTTGGTTACAAGTGAAGGGTGTTTCATTTGGAGTGCTACAAATTCGATCGCCACAAACTTCAGGGGTTGTGGATACTTGTACAGGTTGAGAAAGGCCAGATTCATTGCTTTCATCATCGTAAGCGCTGACGGCATAAGTGTAGGAGCTATCAGCACTTAATACGTTATCATTGTACTTTTCGATAAATGCCGATGCGATATGGTTTGAATCACGGAAAATTTTGTAACCCATAGTTTTAACGTTATCACTTGCTGGATCCCAAGATAATTCAATCTCGGAGCCACTTATGAGATTGGCTGTAAGATTTTGTGGAGTGGTAGGAGCTTCAGTATCAGCATCGTCAGGTACGGGATTGCTGGGAGGTGTAGGTGGCGGCGGTGTTGGTTCTGTAGGGCTAGTAGGGCTTGTTGTTGGTGTTGTAGGTACTGATGAATCGTTATTGCTTTCTGGTTGGACAAGTGCGGGAGTGCCCGCATAAACAGGTCCAGTGATTTGCGAGGTGCCTGTATCTGATGTCGTGCTGGTGCTTGGAGTATTGCTTGACTCTGAGCTATTCGTTGAATCATTATTCTGAATTGATTTTTGAGTTTGCTGAAAATTTTGTGGGGTGCTCGTATTTTCAACGGCAGCAAATTGTGTAGCTTCTTCTCTATAAGCATTGTTGGGTTGAGCTGGATTCGATTGATTAAAGTTTGTCGTTACGGATGGATAGTTGCTAGAGTTGGATTCAAGTGAACTGAGCGTGTTAAGGATGATTTCTTTTGATAGGTCAGAATGATTACCAGCTTCGTCTAAGGCAACAACATGATAAGAGAATATCTTGTCAGAGCGTAAATCTGTGTCTACATAAAAAAGTTCTGTGACTTGTGCCACGGGGATGCTATCTCGCAAAATCGCATATCCAGTAACACCAACATTATCACTTGAGGCATCCCACCCAATGCTTGTTTCTGTCATGTTGACAAAACGAGCATGAATATTCGTTATCGGAGTGGGTTTTTCTTGGTCCAAGCTTAAGGGTAATTCCGGCTCATTTGTGTCTTCTTGAGAGGGTTCTTCGAAAGTAATAGGTTCTATAGATTCAGGCGTTTCAACCTCAGGTGTTTCAACTTCAGGTATTTCGGGAATGATGGGTATTTCGGTAAGAATATCAGTTTGAGCCTCAGATTCAACCTTAGGTTCGGTATCCGATTTTTTCAAGACTTCCATGGCCCAGCCTTGCTGGTTAGGAAGAAAAATAGAGTAGGTAAGAACGACGATTATAGCAAATCTTTTTAGCATGTTAGCCACATCCATGACTTACTTGTTTTTTATATTTACTTAGTAAAAGTATAGAATCTAAGATATTAATAACAATGTGTAGGAGGGGATCTTAAGAAAGCGGTTTCTTGTAGAGAGTTATTAAGATATTTTGTTAACATAAGTTGTTTATTATCAATACTTTATGTATATTCGCATCGAGGAGGTGATAATGATAATTTAGAAATTAATAAAATATTGTGGGTTTTTAAGTAAGATTAATAGGAATCAACATTAATCATATTAGTAATAAGAAAAGAGATCGCTTAAGACTGATGCTATTGATTATAAATTGACAAGTAAATATATGCTTGGTACACTAAGTTAATTATTTTTAAGAAAACAATATCAACATAGGGAGGGCGCCTTGGTAAAGAATGTAAAAACTGTACTATTGGTTGTGGTAACTTTGGCTGTATTTGCACAGCCTGCGTTGGCTCGAAGTTTCGGTGAAATTTATAAAGAATGTGGTTTGGGAGGTATGATTTTCACGGATAACGGAGATGCAGCAGCTGTAAGTAATATTGTTTGGGATTCAGGAACTACAGCTATTAGCTCTAACATCACAACGCCTGATTCGTGTAAAGGTGGTCAAGCAAGAATGGCAGCTTTTATTAATGAATCCTATGAGGCCATTGAAGAAGATTTAGCTAGTGGAGAAGGAACTTATCTTGACACATTAATGGTATTAGCGGGCGTTGATGAAGTTAATAAAGATCAATTAGCTGCAGCTATTCGCGTAAACTTTGCTGGCATTGTGGCTGATGCTGGATATACGGACCAAAGCAGGGTAGAGAAGTCTGAAGCTTTGTATGGTTTGGTTTATAAGCTCATCGAAGTTTAAGCATTATTAGAAGGGGTTTAAGAAGAATGGGGAATACGAACGGTTTATTCGGGAGTATTCCCCATTTTTTATTTATTGTCTCCTCAGTGTTATCAAAACGTTCTTCCTTTTATATTCTATTTCTTTTACAAATCTTTGTTTTATTGATAACTACTCCTAGCGCTGCAACACCCTCTCAAGAAATCTTCAAGCAGGTTTCTCACCAAAATCTTCAACACCATCGAACTTGGCTTAAGCTTCTACATTTTCAGAAAGGTTTATTACAAAGTGATATATTAGACGACAATTTTTTTCTAGTATCTGAAGGTAGGGTTGATCCAGCAAAAGAATTAAAGGCTACTGTTGATGCTTATTTTGCACCATGGGAGTTAGATGCCAATGAGCATCCACGGTGTAAGTATCCTGCGCGTTATTTTTGGCTTTCAAAACAGGTGTCTTTACCAGGTTATCGTCTAAGAGATGAGCGTTGTGAGTCTCTTGAGAAGTGGGCGTTATTTGATAATGTGGAATCCGTGAGCTTACTTTTGGTCAGTGGTTTTTTAGGAAATCCAGCCTCAACATTTGGGCATTCCATTCTTAAATTTAATATAGACTCACCTGATGATCAATTAGGTTTATTTGATTTGACACTTAGCTATGGTGCGATGGTTCCTCCTAAAGAAAATGCACTTCGGTATGTGATCCGAGGTCTTTTTGGTGGTTATCAGGCTGGGTTTTCCGATAAATATTTTTACACGCAAGATATGGTGTATACGCGTCGAGAGTTTCGTGATATATGGGATTATAGATTGAATTTATCAGACAATGAACGCACTCTTCTCATCTTGCATATTTGGGAAATAATAGGTAAGAAGTTTGATTATTACTTTTTGGAAAAGAATTGTGCTTACAAACTGGCTGAACTCTTGGAGATGGTGACGGAGGAAACGTTTCTTGATCAAAAGCGATTTTGGTATCTTCCTGAGGATATGTTTCATCGTCTTAAAGATATCGATCAACATAAGAGTGGTCCTTCCAAAAGACTTATTAAATCCGTCACATATCTGCCTTCCAGTCAGAGGAAGCTTTTTAATCAGTTAAAGTTGTTAGGAGAAGATGAATTAAAACTTTTTAATAGGATCGTCAAGGAAGGTCTTAATGTGGCCACTTTAGATTTTAAAGATATGGAAGTTGATAGGAAGATATTGATTCTCGATAGCTTGTTGGCCTATTTGCATTATCGCTTGATAGCTCAAGGAGAGGAGGCTTCTCGTCATTTGAAGGAAAAAAAGAATCAGGTTTTACGGGCGCGATTGAAGTTGCCCGCTCAGAAAAGGATGGTGCCTCCTGTTGAAGAGCTAAGTTCCCCCGCCGATGGATCTCGTCCTATGGAGATACAAATGGCTGTTGGTGTTGACACCGAGGATGATGCATTTATGCGTTTAAGTTGGTCGCCGTTTAAAAAAGAAATAATTGGACGCAATAGCCTTCTAGGCGATGAGCTTGTAGTTTTTGATTTATCTGTTGGTTTGCTTGAATCTGGACGCACCGTTTTTATTGATGAGTTCGACTTAATCAAAATAAGTCATCTAAGTACATGGGGGCTTAAGATGCCGGATGAACGCTTGTGGTCGTGGCAAATGCGAATTGGTATGGACCGTGTAGAAAGTGGAGAAAAATATCGTTATGATGGTATTATGAGTTACGCACCTGGGTATGCTTGGCAATTAAGGAAAGACACTTATATTTATGCTTTTCTAGAAGGATCATTGCACACCCTTGATCCTTTTGTTCGTTTAAAACCACATTTAGGATTTAAATTTGATGTGGGATCATTAAAAAGTTTGATTACCTTTGGAGTTGAGACTGAAAGTTATGACGGAGAATTTTCTGAAGTGTGGGGTGCCAAGTTACAATATCCATTGGCAGATCGAACATCTTTAGATATTGAAGTGACGAATGAAAAAGCAACTAAGGCTGTGTTGGGCTTAAATTGGTGTTTTTAGAAAATGGATGGTGAAATGAATTTAGATGCGAATGCACGTTATAAATCTCAGGCTATATCATATACTCAGGCTGTTGCGGAGATATTTTATGCCGTTTTGGAAAAAAAGTATCCATTGGATAAGGAGCTTAAGTCCTACTTCCGTCAGCATGGGGAATGTGGTTCGCGCGATCGGTATGCAATTAGTGAAAGTTGTTTTAGTTTGTTTCGTTGGTTTGGGTGGCTTGATTCCCGTTTGCCCAAGGGGATGCCGGCAAAGCCGTTTGAATCACAAAAATTTTGTCATGCGCTTGCGGCTGCTTTGTGGTTAGAAGGTCATAATGATCTTCCATTTTTTTCTTCTCTTATAGATCAGACCCGTATCGATGTATCTTTTATGTCGTCGACTCCAAACGACATTCAAGGAAAGATAAAGGGGTTGGGCCATTTTTTTAAATTAAGAAAATTAGATGCTGCACAATTGATTCCAGAATGGTTCGTTCCAATTCTTCCAGACGGAACAGATGTAAATGCTTTAATTGACTCTTTGCAAAGACGTCCTCCTGTATGGATTCGTATTCAAAATAAATCGCATATACGTGTGAAAAAAGAATTGGAAAAAAGAGAGGTGGTTTTTTTTGAACATCCTCATTGTTTAAATGCGATTCGAATTCAAGATACGAAATTTAGAGCGAATGAATTTCTGGGTTATCAATCAGGTGATTTTGAGATTCAAGATTTGGCTAGCCAATGTATTGGCTTGGTGTGCCAAGCAAAAACGGATCACGTTTGGTGGGATGTTTGTGCTGGTGCGGGGGGAAAAAGTTTGATGTTAGCTGATGAGATGCAAGGTAAGGGGAGGTGTGTTGCAACGGATATTCGTGAAGATCTCCTAGATAAACTTAAACCACGTGCTCGGCGTGGCAAATTTAAAAATATTAGTGTAAGCCCGATTGGGGATGTCTGTGCGAGTACGAATATGTTTGACGGAGTCCTAGTAGATGCCCCGTGTTCGTGTACGGGTATCTGGCGTCGAAATCCTGATCTTAAATGGACAACGAAGGTCGATGCTTGCATGAAAGCTACTCAAGCGCAATTAGATATTTGTGAGATGGCGTCGAAAAAGGTTAAAAAAGGTGGTGTGTTGGTATATGCCACGTGTAGTCTTAGTGTTGAGGAAAATGAAAATTGTGTGAGAGCTTTCTTAAAGAAGGAAAAAGATTTTCAATTAGAAGGCTTTGCCAATCCTCTGAATGGAAAACCTTGTGATGGACAGTGCCGAATTTCTTTTCAACCCTTTGATAATGATGGTATGTTTGTTGCGAGACTTAGAAAATCATGAGTCATTTAAGCACGCCTAAAGTTTCTATCCTTTTACCAAATTACAATACTCGCCCCTTTCTTCAATCAAGGATGGATTCTATTGTTAATCAAACTTATAAAAACTGGGAACTTATTATTGTTGATTGTCATTCGAATGATGGGGCATGGGAATTTTTTAAAAGTTTTGAAGGATCATCGTATGATATACAAATGAAGCAAATACCGAGGGAAGGCATTTATAAAACGATTAATGCGTGTTTGGCTTCAGCTTCGGGAGAATATATCTATATTGCAACAAGTGACGATACGATGCGAGAAGATTGTTTAGAGAAGATGGTTCTCGCCCTTGAAGATCATCAAGAGTGTGGACTTGCTCATTGCTGTTTGACGATTATTGACGAAGAGGGGCGCCCAAGTCGTATTGTTTGGGATAATTTTCTTCCCCAAAAGTTTCATAAAGAAACAATTTCAAAAATGCATGTTCGTCAAGCGCCATGGGATGGTTTGTTGTATTTTGGGTTGGGTTCTATATATACCTCTTTAACACAACTTTTAATAAGACGGGATGTTTTTAAGAAAGTGGGTGAATTTAAGAGCGATTGGGGTTCGATCGGTGATGTGGAATGGTGTATGCGTGTAGCATTAAATTATAATACGCTTCATGTGCCTGAATATTTAGCAACTTGGCGTAAGCACGACAAACAAGCCACACCAAAAAAGGTAGACACTTTAAAAAATTGCCAATTACGAGTCTCGATAGTTCAATCAGTTTTTGAAGATTGTAGAGATAATAATGTTGATTTATACAAAATGATCAAATCAGCTAATTTATTAGATTTTTACTTGTATGAATTATTCACAAAGCTTCTTGCTCAAAATTCATCAATTTTTAATAAGAGTTCTATTATCTTAAAATACGCCTTTTCTTATCCTCGGTTGCTTATAAGAAAAATAGTGGAAAAAATTAGATTTTTTATGGGCGATAAAAACTACATGGGCCCGGATGATGTTTATAGAATAGAAGGGCTTGTGCAGAAACTTGGTTTCATAGCGAGTGATTAATTCTTCGGTAACCTCCTTGGACTCCCCTTAGCAATTGCGGGATATCATTAGTAAAACTTTTGCTTTTTTCCTTCCTAAATAAGTTAGTGTTTTGTCTTGTTTATATCAAAGAAGTGGTTAGTTTCTCAAGCCTTGTTTAATCATTGATAAATGTTATGCTTTTTATATGAAACGGTGTCTATTTTTCACATGTTTGTTTTTTATTATATCTGTAAGTGTTTGCAACGCAGATATATATAGATATAAGGATGACAAGGGGACTGATTGGTTTGTTGATAATATTGATGCTGTGCCCCAACAGTATAGAGGCCAACTCAAAGGGGTGATTAAGTCTGCAGCCTATGTTCCTCCTCAAAAATCAACAAGACGAAAGAACGCTGTTGGTCCAAGAAAAGTCGAGATTTTTGTTACAGAATCATGTCCTTACTGCACACAGCTTGAGGAGCATCTTAAGGCTGCCAAAGTTAAGTATAAGAAGTTAGACATTATAAAGAGTAAAGAAGCTGGTAAGGAGTACAAAAAGATTAAAGGACGCGGCGTTCCTATTTTACGATATGGTAAGAAAATTATTCGCGGTTATAACAAAGCCGAAATTGATAAGGTGTTAAAGATTTAGATAAAGGAGCTGATTGGGTTACTACGTGTCCTAATAGGATTTATAGTGCGATAATTTGCTTCTTTTACATTTTTTGAACCTACCCTTTGTGAAATAATTTCTAAACAAATAGTACAGATATTGCAAATGTTTAAGTAGAATAAAAAGGATCTATTAAAATAAGGGTTAAGATATGAAGCGTTTTAAAAAAATATTTACAAAGAAACCGGTATCAAGTAGGTATGGATTTCTGGGGCTTTGCTCTAGGGATGCATTGCACGTAAGTGCATATCCATTTATTACAAAAAGGAAAATTGCTTAAATATTTAAAAAGGGAATGATGGTATGAGTTTAGCTCCAATAGTATTTTTGGTTTACAATCGTCTTTCGCATACGCAAAAGACATTTGAAGCGATTTTAAAAAATGAGCTGGCCCAAGACACAGAAGTTTTTATCTTTTGTGATGGTGCCAAGAATGAGGTAGATCAGCCTCGTGTTTTAGAGGTTAGAAATTTTGTGCGGGGGATTAAAGGATTTAAAAGTATCACAATTATTGATAGCGAAAAGAATAAGGGCTTGGCTAATTCTGTTATAAACGGTGTTTCTCAAGTGGTGAAAAAATTTGGAAAAGTGATTGTACTGGAAGATGATTTAGAAACTTCACAATATTTTTTGAAATATATGAATGATGCTTTAAATAAATATGAAACTGAGGAGCGAGTGATGCAAATCAGTGGCTACAATTATCCTATTGAAACAAAGGGTCTCAATGAAACGTTTTTTTACAGGCATGGCAGTTCTTGGGGGTGGGCGACGTGGGCTCGGGCGTGGCAACATTTTGAGCCGAATATTGATGTTTTGATCTCTAAATTCGATAAAAAAAGAAAGTTTAGATTCTGTATGGATGGGAGTAATCCTGAGTTTTGGAAATTAATGATACAACAGCAGCAAGTTAAGGTTGATTCCTGGGCGATCCGTTGGTGTGCAAGTTTTTTTATTGAAAATGGTTTGGTGTTAAGACCGCGGCAATCACTTGTTAGAAATATAGGTATGGATGGAACGGGAGTGCATTGCGGGGCGAGTACGATTTATGATGTTGAGCTGGCAAAAGGAGAGGTAGTCGAGTTTGAAGAGGTGATTGAAGAGTCAAAACTTGCTCATCAACACAACAAAAATTATTTTATTAAAATTTCATCATCTGGCCTTGTTAATCGAATGATTAATCGCACTAAAAGAATGTTAGGCATTGTTGATGAGTTAAAAATATTTTCTAAATAGGAATAAATAGGGTATGAAAGTCCTTTACGATTATCAAACATTTCAATTTCAGACCTTTGGCGGCATCTCACGCTATTTTGTGGAGTTGATGCGGTTATTAGAGTCGAATCATAAGTTGGACATTAATCTTCCACGTATTTATTCAAAGAATAGTTACATCAAACAGCTTCATTTGCCTAAAGGTAATGTGTTAAGGGCTGTTGAGTATAAAGATTTTTTTCCCAATTCTGAATTTAAAGGGAAATGGAGTTTATTTTGTTTGCTTGAAAAGTGGGGGGTGCTTACTGATGGGAAATCTTATAATCAAGTGAGTTCGGCTGAGCGGATCAAGCTGCAGGATTTTGATATCTTTCATCCTACCTATTATGAAACTTATTTCTTAGAACATATCGGATCAAAGCCTTTTGTTTTAACGGTGCATGACATGATTCATGAAGCGTTATGTGAGAGTGTTCCTACCTTTAATGTTCCTTTGATTCAACAAAAGAAAGAACTCATTGAGAGATGTTCTAAGATTATTGCTGTTTCGGAGTCAACCAAACAAGCAATTATTAAAATGTATAATACCGAGGCTGATAAAATTAGGGTGGTGCATCATGGTAATTCGATGAATCCCGCTGATGGGTTGACTGTGACAATGAAGTTGCCACAAAAATATGTGCTTTACGTTGGTAGGCGAGATTTCTATAAAAATTTTGACTGCTTGATCCGTTCCTTGGCGCCTTTGTTGAAAAAAGATAAAGACTTTTATCTTATATGTGCGGGAGGTGCGCCCTTAAAGGACAATGAAGTTAAACAATTAAAAACATTCGATGTTGAAAATAAGGTTTTGTATTATGATATTGATGATAACCGTTTAGTTCAATTGTATAGTCATGCACAAGCTTTTATTTTTCCCTCACTTTATGAAGGTTTTGGAATTCCGATTCTTGAAGCTTTTGCTTGTGGTTGCCCTGTTCTTCTTAATGATATAGCTGTTTTTCATGAGGTGGCGGAGGATGCTGCTATTTATTTTAAGGCTGATAACGAGGAGAGTACGCGTGAGGCTGTGTTAAATATCATAAATGATGATCAACTAAAATGCCGTCTTAAGAAAGATGGGGGTCGTCGTTTGGCATGTTTTTCTTGGGAGAAAACGGCAGAATCAACTTATGAGGTTTATAAAGAGTTATGAGTTTATCCCCTTCACCAAAGGTTTCAATTCTATTACCAAATCTAAACGCACGTCCATTTCTAGAAGATAGAATGGATTCTATTGTTAATCAAACTTACAAAAATTGGGAACTTATTATTGTTGATGGGTATTCGGATGATGGCTCTTGGAAATTTTTTCAAGAATTTAAAACTAAAAATTATGTAACTCACATGCAACAAAGCCCACGTGAAGGAATTTATAAGGCAATTAATAAATGCTTATCCTTATCTTCAGGAGAATACATTTATATTGCTACCAGTGATGATACGATGAGTGTTGATTGTTTGGAGAAGATGGTTGCAGCTCTTAAAGATCATAAAGAATGTGGTTTAGCACATTGTTGCCTAACGATAATAGATGAGCAGGGAAAGCCAAGTCCGATTGTGTGGGATTATTTTCCTACTCAGCAGTTTTATGGTGAGAAATTTCATACGAGCTATGTTCGAGAAGCTCCTATAGATGGTCTATTATATTTTGGGTTGGGATCCGTGTATACGTCTTTAACGCAACTTCTTATTAGAAAAAGTGTTTTTGATAATGTTGGTGTGTTTAAAAATGATTGGGGAGCGATAGGTGATGTTGAATGGTGTATGCGAGTATCATTAACTTGTGATGCGATTCATGTTCCCGAATATTTGGCGACTTGGCGTAAGCATGAGAAACAGGCGACTCCGCAGAAAGCAGATACTTTAAAAAGCTGCCAAGATCGCATTGCCATGGCTCATTCCGTGCTTGAGTTTATCAAACAAAATAATAAAGAGGTTTATCGATTGATTCAAGCGAAGAAGTTGTTTGATTTCTATGAGTATGAAGAGTTTACTAAGCTTCTTGCTGAGGTGTCCTCGCCATTTCAAAAATTTTTACTGACTGCTAAAAATTGTTTTTTAAATCCTCGTTTGGTATTAAGGAAAATAGTAGAGAAGATTAGATTTGTTTTTGGTGATCAGAATTATATGGGGTTAGATAATGTCAGTAGGATGAAAAAGTTGATTTATAAGTAATATTATGAAATTAACAAAAAAAATATTATTTTTAAAAATTATTTTTATTTGTACAGGGGCTATTGCTTCGATGTTGAGTTTTCAATATTTACTTTCTTCAGTCTCTTCATTATTTGACGTCTCGTCAGGTGCTAGATCTTCGAATGAAGAAGCTCTTGCAAATGCAATTTCTAAGGGAATAGTAACAGCTGTCCCATCTCTTTGCTTTTTGATGTGTTCTATTTGGCTTGGGAGTGGACATAAGTTTACCTTTTGGGGGATTAGAGCTCAATATAATCCGTTGATTTTATCTGTGAGTGTAGCTATTATTGGAACATATCTTTATTTTTCTAATCCATCCCTTACAGATGTTGCTATAGCTGCTATTGGAGGTGGAATTCTTGGGAGTATGGTTTGTAGTTTTTTTGTTTTAATCGATCTTACGTTATATCGAAAGGAAAATGGATAGAAATGTATTTTTTGTTCATAATGATTGTAGCGTATGCCAACGAATGAATACAATTTTGACGGTCTTATAGGCCCAACGCATAATTTTGCAGGTCTTGGTGTAGGGAATGTTGCCTCGCAGAGTAATAAACATGCGACATCTAATCCTCGAGAGGCAGCATTGCAAGGCTTAAGAAAGATGCGCCTTCTTTATGATATGGGGATTAAACAAGCGATTATCCCGCCGCATGAACGACCCCTTATGGAAGCCCTTTGGGCGCATGATTATAGAGGTAGTGAGAAATCGATATTAGAGAAAGTCAGTCGTGATAACTATAATTTGTTGTTATCTATCTCAAGCGCCTCAGCCATGTGGAGTGCGAATGCTGCTACCATATCTCCTTCCATGGATTGTCATAATCATCGCCTTAACTTTACACCTGCCAATCTTTTATCACAGTCTCACCGTGCTATGGAAACCAAACAAACCACCATTTTTTTACAAACAATTTTTTCGGAATTAGGCTGTTTTACCTTTCATCCAGCCCTTCCGGATGATGGTCGTCTTTTTGATGAAGGCGCTGCTAATCATATGAGGTTGGCTTCCAGTCATGCCGATAAGGGGATTGAAATCTTTGTTTATGGACGGTCTATCAAGGAAGAGGCTCCTCAACCTTCTGTGTATCCCGCTCGTCAAAGTTTTGAAGCCAGTGACATTATAGCGAAAACACATCTTCTTGATGCTGAGTTAACGATAACCGTTCAACAAAATCCTAAAGCCATTGATAAAGGCGTTTTTCACAATGATGTTATTGCCGTTAGCAATGAAAATGTTTTGTTTTATCATGAGTTGGCGTTTGTTGATACTAAAGCCTTTATAGAGGAGTTAAAGAAGAAGTATAAGTTGGTGTCTGATCAGCCGTTACATCTTATCGAAATAAAGAGTTCGGATTTATCGCTTGATGAGGTGGTGGCGTCTTATATTTTTAATAGTCAGATTGTGACTTACGCGAAAGGGGAAATGGCGATTGTAGCACCCGAACGTTGTCAGGAGAAAAAGATCAAAAATATATTACATGACATTTTGCAAGCTGATAATCCAATTAAAAAAATATATTATGTGCCCTTGAATGAAAGTATGCGCAACGGAGGGGGACCTGCGTGTTTGCGTTTGCGTGCCGTTTTAACAGAGAATGAATCCGGTTTTTTGCATAAAGGTTTTCTATTAGATAAGAAAAAGTTCGGTCTTATTGAAAGCTGGATTAATAAACGTTACCGAGATCATCTGCATGTGGATGATTTAAAAGATTATGAGCTTTTTAAAGAATCTCGACAAGCCTTAGATGAATTAACACAGATTTTAAACATAGGGAGTGTGTATGCGTTTCAGAAAACTTAGAAGATGTTTTTTCTGTGTGATTTTGAGTGTTTTGATTATCAATATTTCAATGGTTCAAGCCAATGAAGAAAAAGCCCAGGGATTGGTTGAGGAGAATACGTTTGTTCCCTGTCAGGTTAAGAAATTTGGTATGAAGTTCTCTTGCAATCCATATTGGCCTATGCAGGAGCAACAAGGTGGTGTTGCCTTTGTGATGGATATTGATCCATATGCCGTGTTAACATTCTCACGCATAAGATCGGATCTTCGTTTTGTTAGTCAGATCACAAAAGAATATTTAGCTAAACAAAATCTCTACAAAGATGGTTTCCGCATGCGTCATACCACTTTTGCCGGCATAAAAGCCATTGAAGTCAAAGGCTTCTCCAAAGTCGATAAGGGCGCCCAAATGCTTGATTATTACATCATAAAAAACAACCAGCTTATCGGTGTTTTTTTCTCTGTCGCTGATCAAACAAAATGGGGGGATTACCGGTTTTTGTTTAAGAAGGTGGGGGAGAGTTTTGAGTTGATCGAAATTTAACACTATTTTGGTAAGTTAGTATTTGATGGTATAATTGATTTAATTTAGTAGAGGTCTTTAGGAGTATGAGATTATGAATAAACAATCTGTTTTTCATTTGATATCAGATATAACAAAAAAAGAAGGCGTTTCTTGTGTCCTCATTGGTGGTTTTGCTGTTAATTATCATAAAGTGACAAGACAAACGGCAGATGTAGATTTTTTAATGACGAAGGGTGATTTTGATAAAGTTTTTGAGTCTTTAAAAGAGGCTGGGTATAAAAACATCTCTAATCAGGAAAATTTTGAACAACTTGAAAGTTCTCAAATTTCATTGATGAATGTGGATTTTGTTCTTGTTGAAGATGAAACTTTAAGAGAAATTCTTGAAAGCAGTCATAAAATGAAGATTGTGAAACAGGAATTTTTTGTTCCGTGCTTAGAACATTTAATCGCGTTAAAGTTACATGCTATTAAGTCGAATCCGAAGGTTCGATTAACGAGAGACTTGCCAGACATCATTAATTTGGTCAAAATAAACAAAGTTGCCTTTAAAGATAATGAATTTAAAGCATTATGTTTAAAATATTCAAGCAAAGAAATTTACGACAAAATATTGGAGGCGTTGGTATGAAAAAACTTAAACTTCCCATTATTAAAGGTGAACCCGCAGCAAAAAAAATCCTCACTATGGATGAATATTTAACCTTCGTTGAATTTAATCTCAAACATAATTTTAATAAGAAAGCCTATTTAGAATGGAAGAAGATGTCCATTGTGGATGTGCCGTTTGTGATTAAATGATAGTTTCTTTAGTATTAAGGAGTGAAAATGAGTCAAATATCGCATAAAAAATGGTTTATTAGTTTTTTCTTGTTTGGCAACATATTTTTTATTGCCGTATCTTTCTTTTCACCGGAAGCTTCAATAATAACAGCTACTAATGCTTTTTATATCTCGATAATAATACTTATTGCTTTAGTAATTATTGCAATTGTAAATAAAGTATTGAAACGTCAAAATAATAATACTGTTTTAATTCGATATTCCCTTATGTTGATACTTTGTGTAACATTTCTTTTTACATCATTTTTTATTAGTCCATACACGAAATCTATGGATATTAGGAAAAAGAAGAATCAGTTGCCGCAGCTTATAGAAAATTTAAACCATGAAAATGTTAGAGTGCGTTGGAAAGCGGCTTTTAATTTAGAAAAGCTTGGTCCTGAGGCGAAAGATGCTGTGCCCGCTCTTATCAATGCCTTAAGAGATAAAGAATTAACGGTTCGTAGTCGAGCTGAAAAAGCTCTTATTAGAGTAGGAGAGAGTGCTAGGCCTGAACTAATGAAGGTTCTCAAAAGTCAAGATGACTCTATTAAGCACGAAGTGAATTATGTGCTAAAAAATTGAAGAAAAGTTAGAATGATTAAAATTTTGCTAGTTGTTGAACGATATCTTTAGCTAATGCACTGCCAATTTGCTTGATTTGAGAGATTTGTTCGGCGGGAACGCCTTTAAGGTCTTTAAATTTGGTGAAGTTGCTGGCAAACAAGACACGCGCACGAACACGTCCAACACCTTTAAGTTGTGTTAATTCGAGAAGCTCTTCTTTGATACCATAACGCACGCGATTACGCAGGCGTTCAAGCTCGAAGGTGAGTTTCTTTTTTTGGAGCAGATGGGCGATGCGGCAGGTGGCATGTAGCAACCATTGCGTGGCCTCCACATGACGGTAAACATCTCCGGGTCCCGTTGAGAATTGATCACAGATTTTATCCTCGCGTTCTTCCTCGATCCAATGCATCAATAACCATGTTGTTTTAAGGGTTGCTAAATACGCATAAAGATCTTCGATGGCATGGCAATTTTCAGGTGTTAACAAAAAATCTTCGTTAAAGTGCGAAGCAAACTCTTCTAAATCCTGCATGTCTTTTTTCCCAATATTCATCCGTGGTCCATCGGGTGTGCAACAAACAAGGTGAAGGATTCCACAAGCGCTAGCTGGTTTATCATTGGGTAGAAGGTTTAACCCATCTCGAATTGTCATGGTTGTGATGGGATCAAGATACAGTCGACTCGTTAATTGACCGATGGGTGTGGGAAAAAAACGATAACCGCTTTTTTCGACAAATTTCTCACGATGCAAAAAATCAAAAATGTCTCCTACGACATCCATGAGATTGGCTTCAAGTCTTTGATGGTGGAGAAAGGTGTGGGATAAAAATTCGAACATGCTGTTAACATCATGAACGTAGCCCGCCGAGATGGATGAGAGGATGTGAATACGTAATGATGCTTCATTGGCAAGTTTAGACATGACAGGCTCAGGCTCGGCATTAATGTATTTATCAAAAAGGGTTGAGCTTTGAGAGTTAGTTTTAGCAACGAGCACAGCCTCACCGTAATCATCATATTGAGGGCGTCCGGCACGTCCTGCGCATTGTTTGTATTCGCTTGTTGGAATGTAGACTTGGCCGACTCCATTTGCAAAGCGTTTGCAATCACGGATAATAGCTCGACGGGCAGGAAGATTAACGCCAGCCGCTAATGTGGGTGTGCAGCCTATGACTTTGATCAAATTCTTTTTAAAATTTTCTTCAATCAATTCTCGTTGGGTTGGTTTTAATCCGGCATGATGAAAGGCGGCGCCTGAAGCTACGACATCGGCGAGTTGTTGACAAATTTTTGTAGAGTTAGCCTCCGTTCCGGCTATTTTTTTGGCGAGTTTTGTGAGATTAGCTTTTTCTTCTACAGTCAATGTCTGCGCGACACTTTTACTGACTTGACGACTTACTGCCTGCGCCGAACGTCTAGAATTGACAAAGATCAAAACTTGTCCCTGACCTTTTAGAGTATCCAGAGATAGTTTGCTGACATCATCTGGAGCATCTTCTCTAATAAGCTTGGTGCCATGCTCGTTAAAGACAATTTCTTCATTAAAATACACGCCTTCTTTTAAGGGGATAGGACGGAAATCACTTTTAACCAATTCGGCATCAAGCCAGTCCGCCATTTCTTGAGCGTTACGTATCGTCGCACTAAGAGCCAAAAGTTGCGCATTCGGACTTAATTGCTTAATGCGTGCTGTCAAAATTTCCATGGTGGGCCCGCGCAATTCATCATTGATAAAATGAATTTCATCCAAGACGACAACGGAGAGTCCATCAATAAGCCATTGTGCTTTGGAACGTAGAAGCGAGTCTACTTTCTCAGCGGTAGCAATAATAATATCGTAACGATTTAAATTTTTTGAAGGGCTATCCATATCCCCAATCGCTAATCCAACTTTGATACCTAACGCTTCATATTTATCTTTAAAATCTTTAAATTTTTCACCGGCCAGTGCTTTTAAAGGGGCTATGTAAAGACATCTTCCTTTATTAAAAAGAATAGCGCGCAACATACATAATTCTGCCATCAGTGTTTTTCCAGCAGCCGTTGGAACAGACATCAAAACACTGTTGCCTTTAAGTAATCCTTTTTCAATAGCTTCTGCCTGAGGGGGGTAAAGATCTTCAATTCCAGATGATGTTATAATGTTAATCGCTTGAGGTGGGAAATTATAGTCTTCGAGGGATTTTTTAAGTTTCATATGTGCATTGTTGTATCATATTTAAATTGGGGAATCAAGGATGTTAAGCGAGTCTGTAGGACACAATTGTATATAGTTCTTTTAAATTTAAAGCCTTATCTATATAATGCCTTCAAAGATGAATAAAGAGATAAAGGGTTCTTGTTTTTAAGAACGATTTAGCGGATATGAACAATTATTTTAAAGATATTATTTTAGACGTCATGAAGGCAAGTGATCTTGTTGAAATCGATAAGATTCAAGAGTTATGGAGTGGGTATGGTTCGATTTTGCGTTTTGGGCTTAAAGGTTCGGACGTTTCTTCAATTGTGGTTAAGCATGTGTGTTTGGAAGGTGAAGATTCTCATCCTCGCGGTTGGAATACGGATTTATCTCATCAGAGAAAATTAAAATCATATAGAGTTGAAACAGCTTGGTATCAGCGTTGGAGTCGTTCTTGTGATGAGGCTTGTCATGTGCCTGAATGTTTTGTTTGTGAATCTAATGATAATGAGATGTTGATTGTTTTGGAGGATTTAGATAGGACTGGTTATGAAGATCGAAAGACTTCTGTGTCGATCCATGAAATGAAGGTGTGTTTAAAGTGGTTAGCTTTCTTTCACGCCACATTTATGGGGAAGTCACCAGATGATTTGTGGGAAGTGGGGACATATTGGCATTTGGATACACGTCCTGATGAGTTTAAGGTTTTAGAGGATAAGGCTTTAAAAGATGCTGCGGGGATTATTGATCAAAAGTTAAAAGATTCGCATTTTCAGACTTTTGTCCATGGTGATGCCAAGTTAGCCAACTTTTGTTTTTCTCAGGATGGCAAACGCGTGGCTGCTGTTGATTTTCAGTATGTGGGCGGTGGTTGTGGAATGAAAGATGTTGCGTATTTTATTGGCAGCTGTTTGCATGAGGTTGATTGTGAAAGGTATGAAGCGCAGTTATTAGATTATTATTTTCAGATGTTAAAAGAGGCTTTAGAGGCAAAACTAAAAACGATTGATGTTCAAGCGCTCGAGTGTGACTGGCGGTCTTTGTATGCAGTCGCATGGACAGACTTTCATCGTTTTATGAAAGGTTGGAGTCCGGGCCATTGGAAGATTAACGATTACAGCGAGCGGATGGCTCGCAAAGTATTGGAGAATTTATGAATTTAAGTTTAGATGATTTAGATGTGCTTGGCAAAGTGGCTATTAAAGCGGCGAAGCAGGCAGGCAGCCTTATTGAAGAGAGGGCGGGATCTGAAGTTTCTTTTGAGAAAAAAGAGACGGGGGCGAGTTTGGCCTCGCAAGTTGTTACAGAAGTTGATCGCATGAGTCAGGAGATTATTTTGGAGCATGTTAAGCCAACATGTCCTAAATATGATCTTGGTTTGTTGGCCGAAGAAAGCGAGGATGATTGTAGTCGTTTTAAAAAAGATTTTTTTTGGAGTATTGATCCAGTGGATGGGACGTTGCCATTTATTGAGTCGCGAGAAGGTTATGCGGTGTCGATTGGTTTGGTCTCAAAGGGCGGTGTTCCCTATATCGGTGTCATCTATGATCCTTTTCATAAGGTGTTGTACCATGCTATAAAAGGGATTGGTGCTTGTCGCAATGAAGAACAATGGCATCCAGATTTAAGCAGCTATGAATCCTATCAGGAGCTTGATCGCGGGGGAGCGGTGATGAATGCGTGTTGGGTTTTAGAGAGTGCGCCTTCCTGTTTTTACAAAAATCCGAAATCTCAAAATGGAGGCGGGTGTGTATGGGATTATGCTGCAAGCGCATGCCTCTTTGAAACTCTTGGTGCGTGGGTCAGCGATATTTATGGTCATCCTCTTGAACTCAATCGTAAAGAGGCTCCATACATGAATCATAAGGGTGTTTTATTTGCGAGTAATGAAAATGTTGCCAAAAATTTTATGAAGAAAGAGGGAAGGTCATAAAAACGCCTCTAAAATCGCAACCATACGATGAAAGAGGCTAACTGATGGGAAATCAGCTGTTGAAAGTATACGTTACTTTCAGGAGATGTCAATTAAAATAAGACGAGCTGTTTGTAATCTTATTTTAGCGAAATTTTAAGTTAGGAGTTGAAGTGAAGAAGGCCTTTAATAAGGTATTAACATCTACATTGTATTTTTTTGGGATTTCTGGCTCTGAGAATTATCAGATTCAACAACGAGAGGCTCTTAATCTTGCTATTGATGGTCATTTCAAAAAGGCTAAATCTAGGTTCGTTAAGCTTTTTGAGATCAATATTTTTCATGATATGATTGGTGACTGCATCACGGTTATTGATCAAGTTCAAGATAAGAAAATTTCCAAAGAATTGGCGCAGAGATTATTTGAAGGGTATTTGTTGGGATGTGATAATAATTGGAAGAAGGCCATAGACATTTTTAATGAGGTTATTAAATCTTCGGTTGATATTCAATCAGTCTTTTTGTATTATTCCAGAGGGTATGCCTTTTATTTAGATCAAAATTATGAGGCGGCGATAGCTGATTTGGGCAAGGTTATTGAGTTAGATGATCGTTACTATCGCGCTTATTCCATTAGAGGTCATATTTATGCTGAGCAGCAAAGGTTTGATGATGCGATAGCTGATTTTAATCGTATAGAAAAAATTACAGGCGGAACGGCGGATATGTTTTTATCGCGAGGTTATTGCTATGAGCAGGTGAAGCAGTATCAGCAAGCTGTGAAAGATTACACAGAAATCATTCGGCTTGAACCTGAATCAGAGGTTGGTTACAGTTACAGAGGGGCTGTGAATTGTACTATTTTAAAAGAGTATGAAAAGGCTATCAAAGATCTTAATCAAGCTATTGCGATAAAATCTAATTGCAAAGATTATACGCTGCGAGCAACAGCACTTTTTAATCTTGAAAAATGGGAAGAGTCGAGTGCTGACTTTGATCAAGTCTTGGATATTTACCCAAATGACGCTTATGCCACTTATCATCAAGCCGAAATATATGAGAAGCAAGGAAAGAGCAAAGAGGCCTTGGCGATGTATAAAAGGTGTTTAGCTGCTGATCATGAAGTTAAAGAGAATGTAATATTTGTAAAAGAGGCTATTAAAAGATTGGAGAGGGTTAATTGAGTAAGGTGTTGTTTATTGCGATTGACATCAGAGAAAATTTATTTTAATGTTGAGAGGATTTTAATAAACACTGAGAGGTTTTATAATGCGCATAATCATTCAACGAGTTACCCAAGCCAAAGTTGAGGTCGATTCTCAAGTAACAGGGGTAATTGCTGCGGGGATGTTGGTGTTTTTAGGAGTTGGGCAGGGGGATGATGAGGCTGCTGCTGATACCTTAATTGAAAAAATGGTGTTATTACGTATTTTTGATGATGATCAAGGTAAAATGAATCTTTCCGCCCTTGATACTAAGGCTGAATTTCTTATTGTTTCTCAATTTACTCTTTACGGCGATTGTTCTAAGGGTCGTCGTCCTTCCTTTGATAAAGCTGCGGATCCCAAATCTGCGAATCAGCTTTACGAATATTTCATTGAACAACTTAAAAAGAAGGGCTTAAAGGTAGAAACCGGACGATTTGGTGCTATGATGGACGTGTCGTTGGTTAACGATGGGCCGGTTACGTTTTTTTTAGAGAGTTAAACGCGAAAGGAACGCGAAAAAGTACGCGAAAGGATGCGAAAATTGTTATTTAAGTTTATAAGATATTTGATTGCTGGGTTGGTGATTATTTTTACTGTAATTGCAGCATTTTTTTCATATCACCATATTTTTTATTTTTTGCCCTCAATGAAAAATAATTGTTTGAGTGAAGACTTTAACCCTGAGTCTTATGGAAGTTCCGCTATGTATTGCGATCCTGTTACAGTGGGCTTATCAATAAAATTGATTCTATTTGGGTTGGCGATATTGTGTGCGGTCATTTATTTACTTCTTCGGAAAAAGAAGGTGAAAGTATTTGGTAAGGAAGTATGAAGATTATTGATACGCATGCGCATTTAGATCAAATCAAGGATCTCGATCAAGCCTTGGACAATGCTCGAGAAGCGGGTGTTGTGGGTATTGTTTTGATTAGTATGGATTTTGAGTCTTCTAAGAGATGTTTGGAAATAAAAAAGCGTGTGACAGATCCAAAGATTTATTTAGGGATGGGGATGCATCCTTCTGAAGCGAATTTAGATGATTTAGAAGATTGTGTAAAATTAATTTATGATAATGTTGAGAGCTTGCATGCGATTGGTGAGATTGGATTGGACTTTTGGTACAAGGATGTTCGTAAAAGTGACGAGAAAAAAGAGATCCAAGTTAAAGTCTTTCGACGATTTTTAGAGGTTGCGCGTGATGTGAATCTTCCCGCCGTGATTCATTCGCGGGGAGCTGAGCAAGAATGTTTGGATATTGTTCTGGAGTTAGGTATCACTCAGGCTGAGTTTCATTGGTACAGTGGATCGGTTCCTATTTTAGAGAAGATCATTGAGCATGGCTATTATGTGTCCACGTCTCCGAGTGTTGTGCATTCCGCGCCGACTAAAGAAGTCATGGCTGCGGCTCCTGTTGAAAGAATTTTGTTAGAAACAGATTCGCCTGTATATTTTAAAAATAGAAAGACAGGAGAGGGGTTTGAAGCCGAACCAAAAGATGTTATTCGTACATTAAAGGGGGTATGCCAGCTTAAAGGCTTAGACCCAGATCAAGCACACCATTTATTTAATAAAAATGCCAAAGATTTTTTCCATATGGATGATATGGATTGTGGTTAAGCTTAGGGAGATTTTATGAAAAAGACTTTAATTATAGTTTTAACTTTTTTGATTTTGGCTTCAGTGGGTTTTGCGGGCTATTTATTTTTACAAAAGACGGATGACCGGCTTAATACTGTTTTACCTGAAGGCGCTGTAGCTACGTTTGAAGTTCATGATTTTAAAAAAACATTAGGACAGTTAAGTCAATCTCCCCTTTGGAAAGATTTTGCTCAGTTAGATATCGATACCTTAGCTAAGAAAAGAGTTGTGGATGATAGGTTAAAGTCTTTTTATGACATTATTGTAGATTTTGTTGAAAACCCTTCTTCTCAAACGTATGCCAATATGTTGTTGGGACATGAATTCGCCATTGGACTGTATCCTTTAAAAGCAGATCCAAATAGTTCGGCTCCATTGGTTGCTGATCCTTTAGCAGGAGCAGTTTTGGTGACACGTGTTGAGCCTGATGCGCAGTTTATCGAATTGATCGCTAGACTCTTGCAGCAACCGGCTAAAGATGTGCGTATTAAAAAAATAAAATATGGTGAGCATCTATTGCGCGTTGTGAATGTGAACACCATGGGGGTGCAAGTCGTTTATGTGCGCGTAAAAGATTTAGTTTTAGCGGGTTTAAGTACGCGTGTCGTAAAAAATGTTCTTGATGTTTTAGATGAAGACGCCCTAAGTTTAAGCCAAGATATTCATTACACAGAAGCTTCCCAATCTCATATGAAGGATTCTGATTTTGCCTTTTATTGGCATATTTACGAGACATTTGATCTTATAAAACTAGGTGTTCAGAAATACTTAATGGCAACGGATATGGATTCTCCTGCGGCACAAGAGCGCTTAGATGAATTCTTGCAACAGTTTTCAGGTTTTAACTATTTTGCGTTTTCTGTTGTGTGGGACATGTTAACAGAGATGAATGCTGTTATGCATTTTGATCAGGAAGAATTACATCCAGGTGTCGCTTCTAATTATGTAACCTGTCAATCGGGAGAAAATAAGACGCTTGAGTTTCCTCCACAGGAGAGTTTAGTTTATTATTGGAATCGATGTCTCGATCTTGGCAAAAAATGGGATGAGATGATTGATACGTTAAAAAAAGCAGGTCCTAAGGCCTCCGGCGTTGATCCTACCCAACAGGTAAAAGTTATTGAACAGACATTAGGATTAAGCATGCGTGATCAAGTGATTCCAGCTTTTGGGAATGAAATTGGAGGTTACGTCACAGATGTTAACATGGAGGGCATGTTTCCTATTCCTAAATTTTTGTTTTTTATCCAGGTGCTGGATCAAGAAATAGTACAAGCGATTTTAGATAAGTTAAAGACATTGCCTTTTTTTGTTTTACAAACCGAGGATTACGATCAGACGACTATAAATTATTTATCATTGCCTTTAGGGAGTGATGTTGAGCCTAGTTTTGGTTTTTACAAAGATTTTCTAATGATTGCCATGAATCGTCAATTGATGAAATCATCAATTGATGCGGCTAAGAATGGTTCCTCCTCATTAGCTCGTCAAGATTCTTTTCGTGCTCTGAAGTTAAATTCGAAAGAGGAGAGTACAGATATATTGTTTATTGATATGGATCAAGTCACAAGCGTTGTTCGTGATGTGGTTGATTACACCTTACAATGGCAAGAAAAAGAGAACTTAAAGAAGAATGCCTTTCAAAAGGGAAGTGAGAATCGCTTAAAAGATGCACAAGATTCTGTTCGCAAAATGATGTCGGGCAAAAAAGAACTAAATGACAAAGTTCTGTCTCTAAATAAACAAATTAAGGATTTAGAAGGTACAAACCAAGATGCCACACAAGCTAAGGCCGATTTAGCTGATGTTTACAAAGCTATAACTGCACTAGATGTGGAGTTGACGGGGGCTCGTGAACAATTAATCGAAATAGATGGCATTGTAAAAGAATTCAAAAAGAATTCTCGTGCCATTAATCAAAAACAGATGGCGTTAGAGATGTTTATGTATCCATTATTAGAAAGCTTGCAAGCTATTGATTCTTTAGGTACGCGTTCTTTTTCGCAAGAAGGTAATATTGAATCAAAAATATTTTTTAAATTAAAGGAACAGTAGTCGATGTCAAATGAGTCTAGGTATGAGAGAGGCTGGGAGACATTAGAGAAAATCAATAGTCAGGCTGGTGAGCGGATTCTTGATTTACTTAAAGACATTAGTCCAGAGATGGCTAAACTTGTTATTGAGTTTCCTTATGGCGATATTTATTCTCGTCCAGGATTGAATATGAAGACGCGTGAGTTAATCACTATAGCGTCTTTAACAACGTTAGGTTTTGCCAAAGATCAATTAAAGGCGCATGTTTTTAATGCCTTAAACTGCGGATGCACAAAGGAAGAGATTGTTGAGGTGATGATGCAGATGTCGATTTACGCTGGTTTTCCAGCGGCATTAAATGCTTTGTTTGTGGCTGGAGAGGTTTTTTTGGGGGAAGATAAAGAGGGTGTTAGTGGTAGAGTGGTAAAGTGATAGAGTGGTAGGTTTGATGGATGAAAAAAAAGATATGCAAATAGATAAAAACCTACCACTAACTTCCCTTTCAATATCCATTACCACTCTACCACTTTACCACTAAATCTGCTTATCAAATTAATAAAAACTATGCTTTTTACTTACGGTCAAGGAACATATTTAGAAGAGAGTAAGCGCGTCGATGGCGAGGTTGTTTTAAGTGAGCTTAAGCTTTATTTAAAAGGACCAGAAGGTGATTACGCGCAGACTTACGTTCCTCTAGATAGGGTTGAGAAAATAAGAAAAGGGTCTGGCGGATTAGAAGTTTTTATTCGTCAGACGACATTTCATCAGTATGTTGCGGTTATTCAATTGGATAAGAAAAATTTAGAAGAATTGATTAAAGATATTGTGCAGTTTCGCGGATTTAAAAAACAATTTCTTAAATCAGAATGGACGGAAGACTTATCTTAAAGAAACATCCACCTATTTTATTACTGTTACTGCTTTTATTTCTTGTAACGCTCACATCTGGCTGTTCGACTTTGCTTCAGCTTCCAGTTGCCCTGGTAGAGGGAACATTTTCGTTGTTAGGGCAAATTATTAAGCTGGTTGGAAAGTTGCCTAAACCTCCGCCGGGAGTGTTTGGTATTTAGGGAAATAATATTGTCATCCTCGCGAAAGCGGGGAGCCAGTAATAGTATGACTTGTTGGAGATCCCCGCTTTCGAGGGGATGACAATGTTTTTATTGATTGTATTTTTTTGTTGGTAGCACGAATGAAAAACAAAGACATTTCCAACCTATTTACCCGCATGGGCACCCTCCTTCAAATAAAAGGTGAAAACGTATTTAAAGTTCGCGCGTACTTCAAAGCCGCTGATAACATCAACAGTTTATCAGAAGATATTGCTATCTTTAGAGATGAAAAGCGATTAGGTGACATTCCTGGTGTGGGTAAAACGTTGCAAGAGAAGATTGGTGAGTATTTGGACACAGGAAAATTAACGGCTTATGATAAGTTGACTAAAGAAATTCCTGAGACAGTTTTAGATGTTATTTCCATTCCTTCGGTTGGACCTAAAAAGGCGAAATTATTTTTTGATGAATTAAAAGTTAAAGATATAGATATGCTTGAGAAATTGGCAAAGAACGGCAAGTTATTATCATTAGAAGGTATTAAGAGTAAGACGATCGAAAATGTTTTAAAGGGTATCAGAATTGTTCGTGAGGGCAATAATCGGATGAATTTGGGTGCTGCGACAATGTGTGCTGAGGAGATTCTTGAACAGTTAAAGGTTTTAAAAGAAGTTAAACAGATATCTGTGGCCGGTTCTCTTCGTCGAGGACGAGAGACGATTGGTGATATTGATATTTTGGTGGCTTCTTCTGATGCTCAAAAAGTAATGGATGTCTTTGTCAGCTTACCAGAAGTTCGTTCGATTAATGCTCATGGAGAAACGAAGTCTTCTGTTATGACAAATAAAAATATCCAAGTGGATTTACGTGTGGTTGATTCTAACAATTTTGGAGCCGCACTCCTTTATTTTACAGGAAGTAAAAATTTCAATATCAAATTGCGACAATTAGCGATCAAATCAAAAATGAAAGTCAGTGAGTATGGAATTTTTGATACCTCTTTAAAAAAGGAAAAATGTTTGGCGAGTAAGACTGAGAAAGAATGTTTTAAGGTTCTAGGGCTAGCTAACATTCCACCTGAATTAAGAGAAGACATTGGGATGGAAACTCTTTTTGATGAAAAAAAGAAAGTTAAGTTGCCTGCATTGATTGAACAAAAGGATATTCAAGGTGAGATTCATGTTCATTCGACATGGTCTGATGGGCGGCATTCGATTAAAGAAATGGCTGAAGCCGCTAGGAAACGTGGATACAGCTATTTAGCGATTAGTGATCATTCTTATAAACTGCGCATAGCTCGAGGTGTTTCGCCTGCTGATTTGATCAAAAAGAAAAAAGAGATTGATTCGCTTAATAAAACCTTTAAAAATTTTCGTATTTTATTTGGTAGTGAAGTAGAAATAGACAGTGAAGGAAATTTGGATTACAATGATAAAATCTTAAGCGAATTTGATATTGTCATTGGAGCGATTCATACAGGATTTGAACAAAGCTCTAAACAACTGACACAACGGCTGATTAAGGCTTGTCAAAACAAACATGTGAATATGATTGCGCATCCCACTGGCGTTCATTTAGGAAAAAGAGATCCTTACGATTTTGATTTTAAAGCTGTTTGTCAGGCAGCCGTTGACAATAATGTCTGTTTAGAGATTAATTCATTTCCGATTCGCTTGGATCTTAATTCATCTAATATTTATTTTGCTCGTGAGATGGGTGTTAAATTTGTTATTAACACAGATTCCCATCACATCAATCATCTAAACCATATGCGTTATGGAGTGACGCTTGCGCGGCGGGGGTGGTTGACGAAGAAGGATGTTGTGAATACGAAGGATGTGGGTGGGTTGCTTAAATCTTTTAAGAAAAGTTAAAGAAATCATGTTATCCCCGCGAAAGTGGGGACCTCTTGAAGCTTATAATTATAAATGGATCCCCGCTTTCGCGGGAATGACAATGTTGTATTTCATTCATCATGAACTTTAAAGTTACCAATAAACTCACACTAGCAAACAACACGAAACGCCTAGATATTTTGGCTCCTGCCATTGCCAAAAAAGTTAAGCCAGGGCAGTTTGTTAGCATTGTTATTGGCGAAGGGGATGAGCGTATTCCTCTAACAGTTATCGATCAAGATCTTAAAAAAGGCACTATTACTATTATCTTTAAAGAAGCTGGTGACTCGACAAAAAAGTTGGGCGAACTTTCTATTAATGATGACATTCAAACAATCTTAGGTCCTCTAGGGCGACCTTCTACAATAGAAAAAGTTGGGCGAATTGTTTGTATCACATCTGGAATAGGGACGGCTCAGATTCTACCTATATGCCGAGCTTTAAAAAATGTAGGGAATAAGGTCGTTGGTATTGTGGGAGCGCGTACAAGACGTTCGATGATGGTTGAAGCGCAGATGAGATTGACGTGTGACAAATTATTTTGTACGACGGAAGATGGGAGTTATGAACGAAAAGGTGTTGTGACAGATGTTTTAACGGAGGTGTTAGAACGCAATGAAGTAAACCTGATCTATTGTATTGGTTCCGCTGAGATGATGGAGGCTGTGTCTCAGATGTCACGAGATAAAAAAATTAAAACGATTGTTCATTTAAATCCCATCATGGTTGATTGTATGGGGATGTGCGGATCGTGTCGTGTTAAAGTAGATGGAAAGTATGTATTAGGATGTATTGATGGTCCAGAGTTTGATGGACATCTAGTTGATTTTAAAGATTACAAAATTAGGCTTAATGCCTTTGAGGAAACAGAAGAATGGCGCAAGCACAGGTTGCAACCCAAGACAAAGACAAACGAAACAAAAACTTTCAAGAGGTTTCTTTCGGGTATTCTAAGAAATTAGCCTCTGAGGAAGCCAGGCGTTGCCCGCAGTGTACGGATCCCGTGTGCATGCAGGGCTGTCCTTTGGGAATAAATATTCCAGGTTTTATTCGTAATTTACGTGAAGGCGATGTGGGGCGAGCTTATGAAGTGATTCGTGAGCAAAATCTCTTTCCTTCCATTTGTGGAAGGGTGTGTTCAGCCCCTTGTGAAGTATCATGTATTCTTACAGATGAAGGCTCTCCTATCGGGATTCGGGCTCTTGAACGTTATTGCTCAGACAATGGTCGCTCGCGTTCATCACGTAAAGATAAAATTTATCGAAAGGGTAAGAAGATCGCCGTTGTTGGTTCAGGTCCTTCGGGGATGTCTGCAGCTGCCCAACTGGCACAAAAGGGATATCAGGTTACAATATTTGAATCGCTCGATGCCCCTGGCGGTGTCTTACGTTATGGGATTCCAGAGTTTCGTATTCCTAAAAAGATTTTAGATTTTGAAATAAATGAAATCAGAAATTTAGGCGTTGATATTCAAACCAATTTTTTCATTGGTCAAAATGCATCGTTAGAAGATTTATTCGAGCAAGGTTTTGTTGCGGTATTGTTAGCAACGGGAGCAGGGACTCCTAAGTTTGTTGATTTGCCGGGTTCCAATTTGGGTGGGGTCTATTACGGAGAGGAATTTTTGATGCGTGTGAATCTAATCAAATCAACTCTGTTTAGTCGTACGACACCTAATTTTGTTTTGGGTCAAAGAATTGCCGTTATTGGTTCGGGTAATACGGCTCTTGATTGCGCGCGTGCTGCTAAACGCTTTGGTCGTGATGTCACCCTTATTTTTCGACGTACCGAAGATGATATGCGTACACGACGAGATGAAAGAGATTTTGCAAAAGAAGAGGGGGTTGAGTTTGAACCTTTGGTTAAGCCGATCGAAATTTTAGCGGATCAAAATAATTTTGTTGATGGATTAAAATGTGTGCGAATGGATTTTGCTGAATCTTCCAAAGATCAATGGGAACTTGCGCGGGTTCCTGATTCCGAATTTGTTTTAGAGGCTGATACCGTCATAATCGCGGTTGGTCACATTCCTAATTTCTTAAAGTCTATGGATGCAAATAATCAATTAAATTTAAGTTCAGATGGAACAATCGAGGTTGACCCCAAGACTTCTCAAACAAGTATTCCTAAGGTGTTTGCTTCCGGTAATGTCGTAACAAATGCTGGTCCCATTGTCGAAGCAATTGCGGGAGGCAAGCAGGTGGCTGAGCGTATGGATCGGTATTTAAAGAGGTAGTAATGTTGTCATCCACGCGCCCAATGTCATCCCCGCCCCTTATGTCATTCCCGCGAAAGCGGGAATCCTACGGGGTAAACTCAAGCGGGAATCTCAAGATAAAAATACTATTACTGGATCCCCGCTTTCGCGGGGACGACACGATTATTATATCGATTAATTAAATGATGCAAAACTTCCAGACAAAAAAACAAAACGGCGAGAAGATTACGATGCTCACCGCCTATGATTATCCTATGGGCCGGTTGTTAGATGAAGCTGGTGTAGATATTGTGTTAGTAGGCGACTCAGTTGCCAATGTGGTTTTAGGGTTGGAGTCAACGACTGATGTGGGGATGACGGAGATGTTGCATCATGCTAAAGCTGTGCGTCGTGGTGTTAAGCGCGCACTGTTGGTAGGAGATATGCCTTTTGATTCGTATCAAACGCATACAGAAGATGCTCTTATGAATGCGAAACGTTTTATAGATGAGGCGGGATGTGATGCGGTTAAGTTAGAATGGTTTGATCAGTGTTTGGATGTGGCAGAAAATATTGTTAAGGCGGGTATTGCCGTTATGGGACATGTGGGTTTGACTCCCCAGACTGCTGAGAAGTTAGGCGGTTTTAAAGTTCAAGGAAAAGAGGCTGCTGATGCCCAGCTTATATTGAAACATGCGCAAGCTTTAGAAGAAGCGGGATGTTTTAGTATTGTTTTGGAGTGCATGCCAAGTGAGTTAGCTCAACTGATTACCAAGAAACTTTCTATTCCAACCATTGGCATTGGAGCGGGCGTTCATTGTGATGGTCAAGTTTTAGTCACGCATGATGCTCTTGGTTTAATAAGCCGTCATCATCCTAAGTTTGTGAAAACCTTTTTTGACCTTAATAAGGGTGTTCTTGACGGTGTTAAGGTCTATTGTGATGAAGTGCGTAATGGTCAGTTTCCCGATGAGGAGCATTCGTTTGGGATGAATGCAGCTGAGTTGGAGAAGTTGGAGGGTGAAAAATAAAAGAAATGTGCAACTAGAACATGGTTTATTACTGTTGATGCACATAGAGGAATGTCATGGATAAAAAACAAAATGTTGTATGGTATTTTCAAACGCCCGTACTCATTGTAAGCTTTTTTGTGATGGGTGTTTTTATGCTCCCACTATTGTGGTACGCACCACAGTGCTCGCAATCCAAGAAAATTTCCTACACGGTTTTCGCTATGGTTACGACGTTGGGCGTGTGTTTGGTGTTAACAAGTGTGTGTGTAGGGCGTCGGTAATAGTGCTCGGGAAGTAAATGAGGAAAAACGGTGGTCGAACGGCGTTCGCCGGGTTTGGTGGTCGGGGCAAGTAAAGGGATGTGGTGGTCAAGGTACCACCAAATATTACCTTTGTTAAAGAGCACCAATAGTTGTTCACTCCTATGACCACCGATTAGTATTTTCTTGCAAGACCACTAATCAGTGATCGCCTGCATGACCACTTTTATAATCTTTCTTTCATTAAATATTTGCATTCTTCATCGATTTTGTTAGAATACCCACCTTATGGAAAATAAAGAAGTTATGGAAAAGATTGTTTCATTGTGTAAACGTCGCGGTTTCATCTTTCAGTCTTCGGAAATTTATGGTGGGCTTGCAAGTGCTTGGGATTACGGGCCGTTAGGAGTGGAGTTAAAACGGAATGTTAAAGAAGCCTGGTGGAAGTCGGTAGTTCATACTAGAGAAGACGTTGTTGGGCTTGATGCCAGTATTTTGATGTCGCCAAAGGTTTGGGACGCTTCAGGACACACAGAAAATTTTCATGATGATAAGGTAGATTGCCGGTATTGCAAAAAGAGATTTCGTTCAGATCAGTTAGAAGAAAGAGATTGTAAAACACGCGAAAAATGTGATTTTACCGAAGCTCGTGCGTTTAATTTAATGTTTAAAACTCATCTTGGACCCGTGGAAGATGAGAAAGCCGTCACCTATTTAAGACCTGAAACCGCGCAAGGTATTTTTGTCAATTTTAAAAATGTATTAGATTCTACGCATCGAAAACTTCCCCTGGGAATCGCCCAGATCGGAAAATCATTTCGTAACGAAATTACACCAGGAAATTTTACCTTTCGTACTCGAGAATTTGAACAAATGGAGATAGAATATTTCACCCATCCTGATCAAGCCGAAGCTTGTCATCAACAATGGATTGATGAGCGCTTTCAATGGTATTTGGATCTTGGGATGACTAAGGATCGATTACGATTGCGTAAACATCCTGATGATGAACTTGCACATTATGCCAAGGGTTGTAGTGACATCGAATATGAATTTCCTTTTGGATGGTCTGAGTTAGAAGGGATCGCAAATCGAACAGATTTTGATTTAAAACAACATGCTCAATTTTCAGGAGAGAAGTTGCAGTATCATGATCAGGTTGCTGGAGAAAAGTATTTTCCTTTCGTTATTGAGCCATCTGGAGGGGTAGATCGAGCTACTTTGGCTTTTTTGGTGGACGCTTACCATGAAGAGGAAGTTGAGGGTCGCTCTAGGGTCTCTTTAAGGCTAAGTCCTAAATTGGCCCCCATTAAAGTTGCCGTTCTTCCCTTATTAAAGAAAAATGTAGATTTAGTCGAGCTTGCTCGGCGTATCAAAAAGGATTTGCAAAAAGACATCGTTTGCGTGTATGATGATACCGCAGCGATCGGAAAACTTTACCGTCGTCAAGATGAGGTTGGGACATGTTTTTGTGTCACTGTTGATGTTGATTCTTTAGAAGACGGGCAAGTGACTGTGCGAGAACGAGATTCGATGAAACAGGAGAGAATTTCGGTTGAGGGTTTAAAAGAATATTTGATGAGTAAGTTGTAGGTAGTTGTTAGTAAAAATAATCATGTCGTCTCCGCCCAATCTGTCATTCCCGTGAAGCGGGAATCAATGGGGGAAACTCCAGTGGGGATCCAGTTTTCATTTCTATTCTTTTGAGGTTCCCGCTTTCGCGGGAACGACACGATTTCTATTACGGATGACCGCTGATCAGAACCAAGTAATAATTAATAAACACAATAGGAGTGTCACACATGGCGAAGAAATACGTTTATTCTTTCGGCGGCGGAAAAGCCGACGGAACAGCAAAATTAAGAAATTTATTAGGGGGAAAAGGAGCTAATTTAGCGGAAATGGCGGGTCACAAAGATTTACGTTTGCCTGTACCTCCTGGATTTACAGTCACGACAGAAGTCTGCACACATTACTACGACAATAAAAAGAAGTATCCTACCGGTCTAAAAGAACAAGTCAACACAGCGATTAAGAAAATAGAAAAATTAATGGGAAAAAAATTTGGCGATCCTAAAAATCCTCTTTTAGTATCCGTTCGTTCGGGAGCGCGTGTTTCTATGCCAGGGATGATGGAAACGGTATTAAATGTTGGTTTAACAGAAAAAACAATTCCAGGTTTGGCTGAAAAGTTTGGTAGTGAGCGATTTGCCTACGATGCGTACCGTCGATTAATTACGATGTACTCTGATGTTGTTATGGAAAAATCAGCTGGTATTGAACCAAAAGAAAATCAAGGTATTCGTCATCAATTAGATCATTTGCTTGCAGAGAAAAAGAAAAGTGTTGGAGCTCAAAGCGATGCGGATTTAAGTGTTGAAGATTTAAAAGAGTTGATCGCCGTTTACAAAACACGTATCAAAGAAGTTTTGGGGAAGTCATTTCCAGATGATGCTGAAAAACAACTTTGGGGTGGAGTTACCGCTGTTTTCCAGTCATGGATGGGAAAAAGAGCGATTTCTTACAGGAGGATTGAAAGTATTCCAGGGGGGTGGGGAACAGCTGTTAATGTTCAAGCTATGGCTTTTGGAAACACGGGTGACAATTCTTCAACAGGGGTTGCCTTCACACGTAATCCAGGTAATGGGGAAAATAGTTTTTATGGGGAATATTTGGTGAATGCTCAAGGGGAAGACGTTGTTGCTGGAACACGGACACCGTCACCTATTAATAGTTATTCTACGAGTGATCAAAATGACGATCACATAACATTGCAACAATCCGAACCAAAAATCTATAAACAATTAGAAAGCATTCGTAAACGTTTAGAAAAACATTACAAAGATATGCAAGATATTGAGTTTACTGTTGAAGAAGGTACTCTATATATGTTGCAATGTCGTAGTGGAAAACGTAATGGGCCAGCGGCTGTTCGTATGGCGGTTGATATGGTTCGTGAGAAATTAATTAATAAAGAAACAGCTGTTACACGCGTAACACCTTCCCAATTGGATGAACTTCTTCATCCTGTTATTGATCCCGCTGAAGAAAAGCAAGCTAAATTTTTAGGAAAAGGTTTGCCAGCAGGTCCTGGTGGGGCATCTGGTCAGATCGTTTTCTCAGCTGATGATGCTGTAAAATGGCGTGGAGAAAACAAACAAGTTATTTTGGTTCGCGCAGAAACAAATCCAGAGGACGTTGAAGGGATGCGTGCTTCAGAAGCCATTCTAACGGCACGTGGTGGAATGACATCTCATGCTGCATTAGTTGCGCGCGGTTGGGGGAAATGTTGTATTGTTGGATGTTCCAGTATGGATATCAATTATGAAAGTCGCACAATGTCTGTGGGTGGTGAAAATCTAAAAGAAGGAGATTGGATTACACTTAATGGAACAAAGGGGACGTTCTATGAAACGCGTCTTCCGATGATTGATGCTTCAGATGAAAATACATACTTTAACGATTTTCTAAAAATCTGTGATTCCATTAGAACGCTTAATGTTCGTACTAATGCGGATACTCCAGAAGATGCTGCAAAAGCAAGAACTTTCGGAGCTGAAGGTATTGGACTGTTTCGTACAGAGCATATGTTTTACGGAAAGCATTCTGAAGAGCCTCTTTTCATATTACGTAAGATGATTATGTCTAAAGATGTGGAAGAGCGTCGTCGTGCATTAGATGAGTTGTATCCTCATGTAAAGAAAGATATGAAGGGAACAATGGCGGCCATGAATGGTTTTCCTGTAACCATTCGATTGTTGGATCCGCCACTTCATGAGTTTGTTCCACATAAGAAAGATGCTTTAAAGGATTTGGCTAATAGTTTGGGGATTACCCTTGAGCAATTAAATAAAAGAACATCTGCTCTTGGAGAATCCAATCCGATGATGGGTCATCGTGGTGTTCGTTTAGGGGTGACGTATCCAGAAATTACAGAGATGCAAGTCCGTGCTATTTTGGAATCAACGGCAGAGTTATTAAAGGAAGGGAAGAAGATCTTTCCTGAAATTATGGTGCCAGTTGTGTGTGCGGATACCGAATTACAAGATCAAAAAAATATCGTAAATCGTGTTTACGCTGAGGTAAAATCCAAGTACAATGTAAAAAAGATTCCATATATGTTTGGAACGATGATTGAAATTCCGCGAGCTGCTCTTACAGCCGATAAAATTGCAGAGGATGCAGAATTTTTCTCATTTGGAACAAACGATTTAACTCAAATGAGTTTTGGGTTTTCTCGCGACGACATCGGTGGTTTTTTACCTGATTATTTAGAACGTGGTGTTCTTCCGGGTGATCCTTTTGCAAGTATTGATGTTCAAGGTGTCGGACAGTTGATACAATACGGAGTTGAGCGTGGCCGATCAACGCGAAGCAATTTAAAGATTGGTATTTGCGGGGAGCATGGAGGAGATCCTGAGTCAATCGACTTTTGTCAAAAGGTTGGTATGGATTATGTTAGTTGCTCACCTTACCGTGTGCCTATTGCAAGGTTAGCGGCAGCACAGTCCGCGTTGGCGAATAAGGGCAGCAAGAGTGTGAAGAAGGGTAAGAAGAAGGTTGTTGCGAAGAAGAAAGTGACGAAGAAAAAACGAAAGTAATCGTGTCGTTCGTTTAAAAAATAAAACTAATCATGTTATCCCTGCGAAAGCGGGGATCCATTAATAGTGTTAATATAACTTTTTTGAGGTCCCCGCTTTCGCGGGGATGACACTATTTCGTTAACATTAAATAGCTCCTATGGAAGATTCTATAAAATCCTATCTTAAAGATATCCGCCCAATCCCGTTGTTGACGGCGCAAGAAGAGATCGAACTTTCTACGTTAGTCCTGCAAGGCGATATGGAAGCGCGGGATAAAATGATTCGTTCGAATCTTCGTTTAGTCATTAGCATTGCCAAACGTTACGTTAATCTGGGTGTTCCTTTAAGTGATTTGATTGAAGAGGGGAATATTGGATTGATGAAAAGTGTTGAGAAGTTTGATCCTACTAGGGGGTTTCGTTTCTCAACATATTCGGCATGGTGGATTAAACAAGGCATTTCAAGAGCGATTATTGATCAAGGAAAAATGATTCGTGTGCCCGTGTATTTAAATGAAGAAATTCTTAAATACAAAAAAACGGTTGAGAAATTAACGCATCAATTAAAACGAACGCCTACGGTGCCGGAGGTGGCTAAGAGGTTAAAGGTTTCTGTTGATAAGATAAGAAGTCTCGTTAATGCCATTGCCAAGATGTCTAGTTTAGATGCTCCTATAGGAGAAGATGGTGATGGTCAGGTGAAAGATATCATAGAAGATCCCAATGCGGTTGCCCCGGATCAACAATTAGAGGTGTTTTTTAATAAAGAACGAGCGATTAGTTTTTTAGAGATGCTTACAGATCGCGAACGAAAAATTTTAGAATTACGTTATGGTCTCATTGATGGCGAAGCGCATACATTAGCTGATATCGCAAAGACACTAGGCGTTTCTCGTGAACGTGTTCGTCAAATAGAAGCAGCAACAATTAAAAAGATTAAACAGGTCATTGATCAAAAAGATAAAGAAGAAGGTGAATAAAAAGACCAGTAAACTAACCTTTGTTTTAATTATTCCTCGCTTTGAAGATATTTTCCACTCCTATTACGCGGGCGAAATCATTCGCGGTGTAACCCTCTCTGTAAGTCGTCTGAATGCTGATTTACTTATTCATATTACTGATCGAGGAGATCACAGTACGTGGTTGACTACATCATTTTTTAACAAGCATTCTATCGATGGTATTATCTTTGCAGATATTGACAATGATTTATCCGTTGTCAAACGAGCTATCCGACGCGGTATTCCATGCGTCATTCTAAATAATTTACTTAAAGAGCCTATTAATTGTGTATGCGTGGATAACAAAAAGGCCGCGTATGAAGTTGTCAAACAAATGATGTCCTTTGGTCATAAACAGATTGCTACGATTGCTGGAGATGTATCAACTCAGGCTGGATTTATGCGCTTGGAAGGGTATCGCGAGGCGTTGTTAGAGAATAATATTTCTATTCCAAGAAGTTACATTACATTTGGTGATTTTTTAAGGACGCCAGCACGATTAGCGGCTCAGAAGTTATTAAAATTAAAAAGACGACCTACAGCCATTTTTGCTGCTTCTGATGTGATGGCCTTAGAGTTAATGGATGTGGCGAAAAAATTAAAGATAAAAGTGCCTGAAGAGCTTTCGATTATTGGTTTTGATGATAACCCGCTTAATGCCACAGCTCCAACGGGATTGGCTACTGTTTCGCAGCCCTTGCTTGAAATGGGGCGTGTGGGGATGGAGAATTTGTATAAGGTTAGTCGTGGTAAAGCTAAGTTGCCGGTCAAAATAGTTTTGCCAACAAAGTTTATTAAACGTAAGTCGATGTCAAAGATTAAATAAAAGGATTGTTAAAGAAAGGATTTTGTTATGGCGAGTTCTATTAAGAAAACAGACTTAAAGAAGCATATTCGAGACGTTCAAGATTTTCCGAAAGAGGGGATTGTTTTTAAGGATATTACGACTCTGTTGCAAAATAAAGAAGCCTTAAAGAAGTCCGTTGATTTATTAGCTAAAAAATTTCGTAAAGAAAATATCGAATTAGTTGTTGGTGTTGAAGCTCGTGGTTTTATTTTTGGGGCGGCTCTTGCTTATAAGTTAGGGACAGGATTTGTGCCGGTACGTAAGAAGGGCAAGCTTCCTTATAAAACACGAAGTGTTACATACGAATTAGAATATGGAAAAGATAGTTTAGAAATTCATGAAGATGCTATTCCAGCGAAAACTCGTGTGTTAATCGTTGATGATTTATTGGCCACAGGGGGCACTATTAAAGCTGTTACGGAATTGGTTAAAGAGCAAAAGGCTGTTATTGCAGGATTAGCTTTTTTGGTGGAATTAAAGTTTCTTAAGGGTAAAAATAAGTTAAAAGATTTTGATGTTTATTCTGTTTTAAAATATTAAATGTTGTTGAAAAAAGATATTTTCGCAAGGGACGGAGCTTATGCTTCGTCCCCTCATTATTTATGATAAAAAACATATTGTCTAAAAATTATTTTCTCATACTTCTTATGTTGTTGGTCACGTTTTTGGCCTTTTATCCAACATTAAAGGCTGATTTTGTCCATTGGGATGACGAGGGGCATTTGCTTGAAAATGTTGTTATTCGATCTCTCGATGCTGAGCATATACGAGAAATTTTTAGTCAAAGCGTGCAAAATGTTTATATTCCTTTAACGACGCTCAGCTTTGCTTTGGAATATCATTTTTTTGGGTACAATCCATTTGTCTATCATCTAACAAATCTTTTATTGCATTTATTAATAGTGTTATTAATTTATGGATCCGCGCGTTTATTGGGATTGGGACTTCTAGCTGCTTTTTGTGCGGGAACTCTTTTTGGGATTCATCCCATGCATGTAGAGTCAGTAGCGTGGATCACGGAACGCAAAGATGTTTTGTATGCTTTTTTTTACATGTTAGCCATATTTAGTTATTTGCTTTTTATGAGAAAGAATGAACAGGCTTTTCGGTCAAACGCTAAACTCTCTGTAGGGTATCTCGTATTTGTTTTTTTATTTGGAGCTTTAAGTATGTTGGCTAAACCCATGGCCCTTAGTTTGCCGTTGATCCTTTTGTGGATCGATTGGTATAAGGATAGAAAAATTGATATTAAGGTTCTTTTAGAGAAATTACCATTAGGGATAATGATTGGAGCTGTAACGTGGATTACTTACTCTCAACATGTGCGCGTTCCTGGAGATGAAACCGGCTCTGCGGGGCTTATCTGGATTTGGACTTTTATTTTTTATCTTAAACAGTTTTTTATCCCATTGTTTAATGTTCCTATATATCGTCTTAGCTATCCCATTAGTATTGTTGAACCTGAATATCTTTTTTCTCTCATCGCATTTTTACTTATCGGTTTTAGTGTTTTTCGATTAAGAAAATATCGTCTTTACATTTTTGCTCTTGGATATTTTTTGTTCTCCATTTTCTTTTTATTACGGTTCGATGCTGCGAAAGATACAAATGTTGTTGCGGATCGATTTATGTATTTGCCGAGTTTGGGCTTTTGTTTGCTGTTTGGTTTTCTCATGGAAGTTTTTTTAAAGAAAGCAGCCATCGCGCAACAAAGGTTTCGTCTGTTTGTCGTCGGATTTTTGATTGTTAGTGTTTTTACTTTTTTAGGTGTGCGCACGTATAAACAATGTCAGATTTGGGACAATACCATTGCTCTTTGGAAACATGAATTAAAATATTTTCCTAAAGAACATATTGCTTTAAACAATTTGGGTGTTGAATTGCAGGGGCAAGAGTCGTTTAAAGAGGCTGTAGATCAATATAGTCATGTTCTTCGGGTTAAGGCTGAAGGATTTGAAGTTAAGGTTAATGAGAATATTCTTCAAGATATGAATCAAATCAATGAAGTGATTGGTTTATATGAGCGTGCGGTTCGTTCTAAACCGGATTATGTGCGAGCCTTTTACAATCTTGGGAATCTTTACAAAGAGATTGGTTTATATGCTGAGGCGGTAAGATTATTTAATCAAGCGATTGCTACAGATCCCTACTATAAAGATTCTTTTATGAATTTGGGTAATTTATATAGAGATGTGGGAGAGGCGCAAAAAGCCATTGAATCTTATACAAAATATGTGCAAGGATTGCCAGATGATGAAGATGTTCGTGTTTATGTTGTGTTAGCTTATAATAAAGCCTTAGAAATGACGCCCAAGATTGAGAAGGCTTACATCTTATATAAGCAAGCGCGTGAAGAGGCGTTAAATGAATTTACAAGGCTTATTAATACTAAGCCTGCTCGAGCCACTTCATTTTTCAATTTGGGGTTTTTGTACAGCGAGATTGGAGATTTAGAGCGGGCTATTTCTGCTTATCGAACAGTTCTGGATATCAATCCTCATCATGGCCATGCGTTGTATTCTCTGGGGAATATATTCCAATTTCAAGGCCAATATAGTCAAGCCATGCAGATGTATCAAAAATCTTTGAAAGTCCTTAGTAGGCATGTGGATACGTACACTGATATGGGTACAATATTAGAGAAGCAGGGAAAGGGCAAGGAGGCTCGAAATCGCTACGAACAAGCTCTTGATGTGGATGTGGATAACCATAAGGCTTTATATCGCTTAGCATATTTAGATGCGCAGCAAGGCCTTACACACAAAGCTTTAGAGGCTTATTTACATCTTATTGAGTTAAATTATCGTAACGCTAATGCTTACAATGATTTAGGTGTAATTTATGTTAAACTGGAAGATTCAACAAATGCTCAAAAAGCCTTTGAAAGGGCTGTTGAGTTGGATCAAAATAATGTTGACGCGTGGATTAATTTGTCTAACTTATCCTTCATCCAGAAAGATTACCAAAAAGCGATTGAGTATTTAGATGAGGCTGTATTTATTGGGTATGAGGCACCGGTGGCGTATTTGAAGGCGCTGGAAGCGTATCGGAATTGAAGGTTTTCCAGGAATAACCAAGATACAAGGTAGAAGAAATTCCAGCCTGCGGCTGGAACCTCGCCTTTGGCGGGGCAAAAAATAACCATTTTCCAATATTTCAATAACCAAATGTTTGGTGTTTTTAAGTATTGGTTATTGATTATTTTTTGTATCTTGTGCCTTGTATCTTGGTTATTCCTGCCAGGTTTTTTTGTAAATTTGCGCCTGTAGCTCAGATGGATAGAGCGCGGCCCTCCTAAGGCCGGCGTCGGAGGTTCGACTCCCCCCAGGCGCATAATTTTGAATCCACCGTATAATAAGAGAACATCTCATCCCCGCAGAAGCGGGGATCTAGAGATATAAGGACTTACGACAAAACTTTATAATGATGCATTTGAAGAACTTTCTCTTTTTTATGTTGTAATTTCTGAACATCAAGAAAAAATATTTTTAATGATAATTTTTGCAGACATCAAATCTTATTGAAAACAAACAAGTTGCAACAAAAAATGTTGTTAAAAATAAATTCAAAATATATTGACATGTGTAAGTACTTGTGTGACAATGTCCACGAATCAAATATTTTTTACCCAGTGATGATTTTAATCTGACCGAAGAAAGGGGGGATGAAAACTAGATTGGTCTGAAGTCATCGAAGAAACTGGTTCTATGGTCGAAATAATCTAGGCCATTTAGTACCTAGTTATATATATAGATAAAAGTTGTAAAACTTTTTGGAGGAGACACAAATGAGAAAATTAACATTGTTAGCGACACTATTTGCAGTAGCTATTATGGCTGTGCCAGCGTCAGCTAACGTTCAGACAATTAAAGTAAGTGGTGCTATAAACCAGATGTTCATCTGGAGAAACAACTTTGACTTTGGTCGAGCATCTTCTGGTGAAGCCAGACAACATCTTTTGGCTGCACAAGCCCATGTTGATGTTGATGCTGATTTAACAGATCAAATCTCAGCTGGTTTTAGTATCTTTAACGAAAGAGCTTTAGAAGCAGATTCATCTACTTCTACAGATCTTAACTTAAGTCGAGCATTTTTCGTTATTCGTCAAATGCTTTACACCCCGATGACAGTAACAGCTGGTCGTCATCCTTTCAGTTATGGTAATTCCTTAATAATTGATTCAACTGGTGCTAACAATGTTGCTCCAGGAGATTCCAATTTAGCTGGATTAGCCAATGACCTTACTGGTCAGACATCGCAAGATGCCGTTCGTATTACATTTGATTATGAACCATTAGTATTAGAATTGTTATTTTCAAAAATAACACCTAATACTGCTGCAGCTGCTGCAGAAGACAATGATGACCATGATCTTTATGGTATCAATGCCACATGGGAAGCAAATGATGATGCGAATTCAGTTGTTGAAGCTTACTTTTTTGCAAGCTACAACAGAGCTACTGAAGGTAATGCGACTGGACCAGCAATTGGTAAAGTGGATACAATCTATACTCCAGGGTTTAGATTTAGCACAACACCAATAGAAGGTCTAAACATCCAAGGTGAGCTTGCTCATCAGGGTGGTACAAAAGCTGATTCATCTGATGCTGATAACCAACGCAGACGTCACGCGTATGCAGCTCAGCTTATTAGTAACTATGAAGTTCCAGATGGCATTTTGCCTGATGAAGTAGGTGAAATGGATCCAGTATTGCAATACATCTTTACATATGCTTCAGGTGACAGCAATACGGCAGGAGCGAATTGTCAAGGGGCTGGATGTTCTCATGAAACGTACACAGCATGGGATCCTCTTTATGAAAATCAAGGTGGAGGAACTATTTATAACTCTATTTTTGATCTTTCTAACTTGATCATTCATTCTATTTCTCTTCAATTAAATCCAATGGAAGACGTGACAACAAAGGTAAGTTGGCATGGTCTTTGGAGAGATAATGAAGTTCCTGGTGTAAGTGGTGTTGGATCAGCTGGATCAACAGAAACATTCAAAAGTCCTAACGTATCTGGCGGTACTCAAACATTGAGTGTTGTTGGTGGTGAGGACTTCTATGGTTACGAAGTTGATTGGGAAACTACTTATGATTACACTGAAGATTTTCAAATCGGTGTAAACTTTGGTATTTTCAATCCAGGTCAAGTTTTTAATGGCCGAAACAACCAGGCTGCATCACAAGCTATTGTTAATGGAAATGTTGCATTCTAATTTCTAGTTAACAATTGTTTTACATATAAAACGTCCTTACTGCTAATGCGGTAAGGACGTTTTTTTTATGCACATTTTATGCATAAAAATAACAGACGTTTTTTTATGCACATTTTATGCATAAAAATAACGAACAATTTTTATGTTGAAGAACTAATTCAAAAATAGCGAGCATTTTATTTAGAAGCCTTGACGTAAAAATCAAAATAAGAAAGTATAATTTTGATCAAAAAAACGTTTTATTTGTAAAAACCTTTTTCTTAACCGAGCTCTCGACGAGGAGTTATTGAAAATAGTTGTAAAAAAGTTAAAATACTGTTTCTTTTTAAATAATAATTTGTTAATATAAAAACAATCAAAAAGCTTTCCGATGTATTTAAGAGATATGACTTTACGGAAATATAGCTTTTTATTGAAAGACACACTTCTCGCAAGAAAATTTAGAATAGTTCATTTAGGAAAATTATGACACGCGATGATATCTACGATCACTTAGCTCAAGTATATTTGGGTAAACGTAAAGAAGTCGACGAGCGAAAAACTCGTCAGTTTAATGCATGGTTGGTTATTAATATTGCTATTACGTTTATTGTTTTTGCAAGTGCGACATATGGTCTAACGGCCTTTTTAACGAACCGTTCTGACTTTTTGGATAATCGTATTATTTATGCCTTGCATCAAGGTAAGATCCGTCTAGAGTACAATTTATTCGAACCCTACGCCCCAGTTAAGACATTTGCTTTAAATGTTCCTTCTATTGATGCCAGCAAATACAAAAGCATTCAATTTTCTATTCGTGGTAAAGAAGAAGGGACTCCAGGTGTCGTCAAAATTGTGGTTAGAAATTTTAAAAATGAATCATCTTCTTATTACATTCAGGGAGTCGGCCTTAAATGGCAAGATTTCGATATCTCTTTAAGTGAATTTCAACAAATTACAGATTGGTCTAACATTATTGATGTATCCTTTGTTCTTGAGACGTGGAATGTGGATAAGAAAAAAGGAATTATTTTAATTGAAGATGTTAGCTTTTCAAGTTAACCATTTGTGAGGAATGTTTCACATTTGCTTATCATAAAGCATTCCGATAAGACTAAAGGAGGGTATTTCTCTTATGAAAATTATTTCAATCGCAAATCAAAAAGGTGGTTGCGGTAAGACGACCACAGCGATTAATTTAGCAGCGGCGTTAGGCCTAAACGGCAAGAGGGTCATGTTGCTGGATTTGGATCCACAAGCGCACGCTTCTTTAGGTTTGGACATTGAGAGCCAAGACAGTTTGTATAATGTCATCTCCAATCTCACACCTCGTAAATTAAAGATTGAAAATATTATCAAAAGTGTTGAAGGGATTTTTGATATTGTCCCATCGAACATTCTTGTCGGAACTTTAGAGCAGGAATTGGCCGATGAGATTGGACGAGAGTTAAAGTTAACAGAAATTTTAAAAGCTGTTGAAGGCCAATATGATTATGTTTTGATTGATTGTCCACCTAGTTTAGGAATTTTAACGGTCAATGCATTGCGTGCTAGTAATGAATTGATTATTCCAGTTGAAACAAGCCGTTTTTCCATGCAAGGGGTAGATCATTTGACAGACATCGTTAATTTAGTTAAAGATCGATTAAATCATACAGTTAAAAGTAATATATTAGTTACGATGTTTGATTCTCGTTTACGTCATTCTTTTGCAATGTTATCAACATTTAAGGAACGTTTTACAGGGTTGTTGTTTGATACGATTATCCATATTAATGTTAAGCTTAAAGAGTCCGCGGTTATGGGAAAGCCTGTGTCAAGTTATGACAAATATTGTCGAGGATCAAAGGATTATTATTCTTTAGCAAAAGAGATGATTTCGATTGAGGCTCAGGAAGAAAGAAGACTTGAAGAGGCTCAAGAAACCGCTCAAGAAGAAGATGAGCCAAAAGATAGTCGTATTGAAAAGGTTGTCCGCGCTATTCGTGAAGCTCAAGAAGAGCAAAAGGTCGCTAAAGAACAAAGACAAGAAGTTAAGGCACAAGAAAAAGAAGCTAAAGCAGTAGCTAAGGAAGACGCCGCCAAAGCTGAAGAAAAAAGTGCCGAGACTAAGAAACCTCGTGTTAAAGTAACCCCGGAGGCAAAAGAAGCTCCAGATTTTAAACCCCTGTCCGATAAAATGAAGGCAGTGGTTAAAAAAGAAGTTCAAGATTTAATGGAGACAAAATTTTGGATTGATGCCGCTGGTGCAAAATCCGTTTATGTTACAGGAAGTTTTAATGATTGGTCGTTAGATGAAAATTGTCGTCTCAAAAATAACAACGGCCGATGGGAAGCATCCATCCCTCTTAAGGGTGGAGTTTACAAATATCAATTTATTGTTGATGGTGTTTGGAGAGAAGATCCCAATAATCCGAGAAAAGAAAGAAACTCATTTGGCGATATTAACTCTCTTGTTGAGGTAAGCACCGATGGGCAAACGCAAGCCGTCTGAGAATGAGCTGATTCTTGAAGGGAAAACGTTTGCCATATTATCCTACCTTTCTATTTGTTGTATCATTCCTCTAGTATTCAAAAAAGACAATGAATTTGTCCTAAGACACAGTAAACAGGGTCTTGTATTGTTTGTAGCCGAGGTAGCTATTTTCGTCTTGCATATTTTATTAGGTGTTTGGATATGGAAGTGGGGAATGTTTATCTTAGGATCTCTTTCTTTTATTGGTATTATTTTTGTTTTAAGAGGGCAGTATGTTAATCTGCCTATCATTTCAGATATCGCCGAAAAATTAACAATTTAACTCCTTTCTTAGAAGAAGACTTTTTTATGTCGCGGCTTGACAATTTTCTAAAATCTTTATCTCAATTTTTTCATCTTCCCAAAAAGACTTCTCGTAAAAAGAAAGTCACTCCAAAAAAGAAAACAAAAAAAACAACTGCAAAAAAGATAAAGCGTGCTGTTAAGAAAAAATCAGCAGCTAAATCCAAGTCAACAAAGACTAAAAAGAGTGTTGCCAAAAAGAAGAAAACGGCGACTGTTAAGAAAAAGAAGTCTGTTAAAAAGGTAGCTAAAAAAACCAAGGTTAGTTCAAAGCCTAAAAAGAAGACTTCTCTAAAAAAAGTTAAAACTCCAGAGTTTGAGGGGGAACACGTGGGAGAAGTGACTCATTTTTTTCCAAAAATTCAGGTGATTGTACTAAAAATGGAGAAAGCTAAGCTCAAGCTAGGAGACACAATTCATCTGAAAGGTCCCCAAACAGATTTTAAACAGCGTATTGATTCTCTTCAAATTGAAAGCCGTGATGTTAAGTCAGCCAAAAAGGGCCAATTGGTTGGATTAAAAGTGAAAAAAAAGGCAAAAATCGGAGATAAGTGCTTTAAAACAATAAATTTATGAATTCTGACAATTTTTGACATTTCTTGGTCTTTTTAGTAATAATATGTTATATTTATATTAAAGTTTAGTTTATGTTCCAAAAATTTTAATTTTGATACCCCCTACAAATGAGTAAGATTAATAAAAAAGGCCAAAATGCTGTTGAATACTTGCTTATGATTGCAAGTATTGTCTTACTGCTCATCATTGTCCTTGGCCCCAATGGATTTCTCACCAAAAGTATTAATGATTCTTTAAATCAAGCTGTTGATGGCATTGATAGTCTTTCCAATTCACTGTGTTTTGGTGTTGGAGGAGGAACGTGCGTTTGTGGAGACGGTGTCATTGATCCTGACGAAGATTGTGATGATAGTAATACTGATGCGACAGATGGATGCCATAATTGTAGAAGAACGGGTGTTTGTGGTAACGCTTTACTTGAAGCAGGGGAGGATTGCGAGCCATCAGGTCCAGCAGATACGACGTGTACGCAAAGTTGTAAATTTCCAGCAGGTGTTAATTTTTGCGGAAACAATGCTTGCGATGGAGCTGAGAACTGTAACTCGTGTCCTTTAGATTGTGGGAATTGTTGTGGACAGTTGGGTTGTCAGGCTGGTTTTGGGGAAACCTGTGCGACATGTCCTGGAGATTGTCCTGTTCCAGGATCCCCATTTGGACCTTGTTGCGGGGATGCTATTTGTAATTTATCCGAAACATTTCTTACGTGTCCAGCGGATTGTGTGAATACATGTGGAAATAATATTTGTAATACTGGAGAGACGTGTGCGACGTGTCCTGGAGATTGTGGCGCTTGTCCAGCTAATATTTGTGGGGATGGGCAATGTGATTCTGGTGAGGATTGTAATGGGTGTCCTGGTGATTGTGGAGCTTGCTGTCCCAATGGAGCATGCGATTTTGGCGAAGATTGTTCATCTTGTGAAGCAGATTGTGGGGCGTGTTCTCCAGGTGGCTGTGGGACTGATAGTTTTTGTGATGTGGGTGCCGGAGAAACCTGTAGCAGTTGTCCAGAGTGCTGTTGTGGGGATAACTTTTGTGATGCTTCTCCTACGGGTGGAGAAACATGTTCAAATTGTCCAATCGACTGCGGGGCGTGTTGTGGGGATAATGTTTGTAATACATCTCAAGGAGAGGATTGTTCAACGTGTTTTGCTGATTGTGGGGGATGTGGTATTTGCGGAGATGGCCCTTGTTTAGCTATTGATGGTGAAAACTGTTCTACTTGTCCTTTAGATTGTGGCTCTTGTCCATCAATTTGTCCTGATGGAACCTGTTTAGGCGTTACCATAGTCGCTGGCGTACCAATCCCTGAAGACTGTGCTAGTTGTCCCCAGGATTGTGGATCTTGCCAGCCAGGATGTGGTGATGGTTCGGGATGTGATGCAACAGCAGGTGAAAATTGTTTAAATTGTTCTCCTGATTGTGGTGGGTGTTGTGGAAATGGTATTTGTGATTTTTTTGAAGATGTTTTTACATGTCAAGTCGATTGCGATGATGTGTGTGGGGATTTCTTTTGTAGTGATTCAGAAGATTGTTTAGGTTGTCCCCTAGATTGTGGAGCGTGTGAAGTTGCTTGTACGGATTTAGGGAGTACTGGAGATAACATTTGTTCTCCTCCTATGGAGACGTGTTTAACGTGTCCAAGTGAGTGTGGTGCTTGTTCTGCTGTTGGATGTGGTAACGGTACTTGTGAAATTATTGAGAACTGCTTTACGTGTTCGTTTGATTGTGGGGTATGTTGTGGAGATGGAACATGTACCATAGGAGTTGAAGATTGTATAAGTTGTTCATCGGACTGTGGAGACTGTTCTGACTGTGGTAATAATAATTGTGACGCGGGAGAAACCTGTTTTAATTGTTCTGACGATTGTTCACTGTGTTGTGGTGATGGAGACTGTTCTGTTCTTGAGAATTGTAGTGTTTGTCCAGCAGACTGTGGAAATTGTCAAACACCCTGTGGCAATGGAACGTGCGATATTGGGGAAACTTGTTATACATGCCCACAGGATTGTTTTTCACCCACGACAGGATGTTGCGGCGATGGCGCTTGTCCTGTCTTTATCGAAAATTGTTCAACGTGTCGTGCCGATTGTGGAGATTGTGATGATTGTGGAGATGGAGATTGTAACACGTTAGATGGGGAAAGTTGTTTGAGTTGTCAGGATGATTGTGGTCTGTGTTGTGGAGATACAGTTTGTGATACGGACACAGAAACATGTGAAACATGTCCTACCGATTGCTGTCCAAGTTGTGGGGATAATAATCTCGATGCAGGTGAAGAATGTGATGATGGGAATAACGCTTCCGGAGATGGCTGTGCCGGCGATTGTACGAATGAACCTCTAAATTGTGGGGATTGTATCGTGCAAGCCGGGGAAGATTGTGATGATTGTAATAATGTCGATAATGATGGATGTACCAATCTGTGTCGGGGGGGCGTGTGTGGAGATAGTGTTGTCAATACAGGAGAACAATGTGATCCTCCGGATGTGGCCACTGGTTGTAATGCTTTTTGTAATTTTGAATTTTGTGGGGATGGTGATATCCAAACGGGTGAAGATTGTGATCCTCCTAGTGCAGGTACTTGCTCCTCTACTTGTAAATTTATAGCCTGTGGTAATGGTGTAGTTGATTCAGGAGAAGAATGTGATGATATAAATGGTACACCTGTCAGTGGCGATGGATGTAGCGCTTTGTGTGCGCTGGAGTATTGTGGCGATACCGTAGATAATAATGGTGCTACGGAAGAATGTGATGATGGGAATAATGTTAATGGAGATGGGTGTTCATCTAATTGTCAAAACGAAACCTGTGGTGATGGGAATGTAGTAGGCGGGGAGGAGTGTGACGACACCAATACAAATAATGGAGATGGATGTAGTTCTTCGTGTGCGCTGGAGTATTGTGGCGATACCGTAGATAATAATGGAGCTACGGAAGAATGTGATGATGGGAATAATGCTAATGGAGATGGATGTTCAACCAATTGTCAAAACGAAACCTGTGGTGATGGGAATGTAGTAGGAGCGGAGGAGTGTGATGACACCAATACAAATAATGGAGATGGGTGTAGTTCTTCGTG
>JAJDCB010000029.1 GCA_029261065.1 Candidatus Omnitrophota bacterium
ATCTTCATGGCTGGTTAGGACAATAACAGGTATAGTTTTAAATTTTTCATCGGCCCGTTTGATAGTCGTTAAAAATGTATAACCATTCATATTCGGCATCTCTACATCTAAAATAATTAAATCAATGTTATTATCGCGAAGAGTAAGTAACCCTTCCTTACCATCAAACGTACAATATGTTGTATAGCTTTCCTTCGTAAGACGATCTTCCAAAAGTCGTACATTTGTTCGATCATCATCAATAATCAAGATATTATGCGACATAAGATTAGTCCTTAGGATGAGTGTGAATTCTTAGTTGATGTTTTTTTAGTTGATTTACCTCGAAGTTTGGTATCCAATAAATAATTCATGCGTTCTTCTGGAAGCGCTAGACTAAATAAATGGCCTTGGGCTTTGTCACAACCCAATTTTTTTAGATAATTAAGATCTTTTTTTGTTTCAACCCCTTCGGCAATAACTTCACAATTTAGGCTATGGCTCATATCAATAATCGCTTTGGTGATAGCTGCATTTTCTTTAATTTCTGTAATCTTATGGATAAAGCTGCGATCGATTTTTATGTTTTTAACTGGAAAAAATCTTAAACAATCGAGAGAGGAGTGGCCTGTTCCAAAATCATCAAGAGATATGTCAAATCCTAGTGCATTAAGATTTTTTAATAATTCTACGTTCGCATTTACATTTTTCATTAATACGCTTTCTGTAATTTCTAGCTCTATCCATTTTGGATCGACGCCGGTTGACTTAACGATTTGTTTTATGTCTTCAAAAAAGTGATTTTGTTCAAGTTGTTTCACAGAAACATTAAAGGCAATTTTGATGCACTTGTGTCCCTTCGATTGAAGGAATTTTGCTTGGTGGCATACTTTAGTAAGTATTAAATTTCCTAAAGGAACGATTAAACCACTTTCTTCTGCATTATTTATAAAGTCATTTGGACCGATAAGTCCTTTTTCTGGATGTTGCCAACGAGCGAGAGCTTCAAGGCCTATAATTTCTTCGTTTTTTAAAGCCAAGATAGGTTGATAATGTAAAATCATTTCATCATTTTTGATAGCGTGTCCAAGAGCCATTTCGAGACTAAGAATAGACTTTGTTTCCTTATGCATATTTTCATCAAATATTTGATATAACCCTCGGCCTCTGGATTTAGCGTGGAACATAGCGTTATCCGCATCTCGAATATATTCTTCGGGTCGTTCATATTTTAAGTTATTAATAACGATACCAACACTAGCGCTCATAGTGACTTCTTGATCTTCTATAACTATAGGTTCTTTGAGAAGGTCTTGAATTCTTTCGGAAATCAAATGCAGGTTGCGCAAATTTTTAAACTCATCAGCAATAAGAACGAATTCATCTCCACCTAATCGACCAACAGTATCGACTTTTCTAAGTTTCTCGACTAATTTTTTTGAGTATTCAATGAGAACTTGATCTCCTTTAAGATGACCATAGCTGTCATTGATGAGTTTAAATCGATCCAAGTCGACAAAAAATACGGCAAAATGATAGTTAGGTTTACGGCGCGCTCTTTGAATAAGTCTTTCGATGCGATCATAAATCATTGAACGATTGGGTAATGTTGTTAAATGATCATGAGTCGCTTGATAAACAAGTTTTTTCTCTGTTATCTTTAACCTATGTAACATCCGATTAAACGCATCGGTTAGATAGCCTAATTCGTCTTCACTTTGTTTCATAGCTCTTATAGAAGCATCTTTTTTAACAGAAATTCTATTCATGGTTTTTACAAGGCTACTGATGGGCTCGGAAATGAGAGATTGTAAACGAGAGGAGATGTATAAGGTGACTAAGAAGGTTGAAAGCATGACAATGATTAATATTCTAATAAATATCCATAAACGATCCTTGAGTTCTCCCAAATCTGTTTGAATACCAATGACACCAATAACAGCGTTATCATATTCTATGGCATGATAGATGCTAATGAGATTGTCTTTTTTGTAGACCCCTCTTGATAGAAATCCTAAGCCAGTATCTTTGTCTCGTTGATAGTGGGCAATGGATTTGCCCAAAGGCGAGTAGAGTTCGACAAAGGTAATATGAGGATCGTTTTGAAAGGAATTGATTATGAGTTGAATTTGTACTTTTTTATCCGATAAGAGGGCTGGCTTTATATCTTTGCTAATCATCTTTGCTTGCATGGAAAGTTTGTTGGCCAGGGTTTGTTGGTAGGTAATGAGTTCGTAAGAAATAAATATTGTTGAAACGATGGTAAGAGAGATGCCCGTTGTCAACGTGATGATAAAGACTAGTTTTTGTCTAATGGAAGTGAAGCTCATAAGTTTCATAATAATATAGAGTTATAACAATATAAGATAATTATATCATGCTAAAATTTTAGGTAAAACGAAAGAATGTTTTTTTTCTCCTTTTTGACTTAACATAGAATTGTTAACAAAACTCTTTTATTTGAAATGCTTATGGTATAATAACTAAATTTTTAATTAACCGTTATGAAGGAGATAGGCTTTATGAAAAGAATTTTTATGTTCTTAATTGCAGCATTGTTTTTAGCGGCTGGTACATCTTATGCCGGTTGTGGTGTTTGTGAGACAGGTAAGGGTTCAAAATCTGGAGATATGGTTGAGAAAAAAATGGGTAAAATGACAGAAGCTCTTGGTCTAACTGATGAACAAGCCTCTGAAGTTAAAGCATTAATGAGTGAGAAAATGGCCAAAAAGGAAGCTGTTCGGGCCGAAGCTCATGAGAAAAAATATGCTATTCATGAGGAATATTCTGGAAAGATTAGAGCGTTATTAAATGAAGAACAACAAGTGAAGTTTGATGCGATGAAGGCGAAGAAGGGAAGCCAAAAGGGAAGTGGCAAGAAAGAAAAGAAAGGGAGTTCTCATGAAGTTCACGAACACGGTAAGCATGATCATGGTGGTGATGGTGAGAAAAAAGGATCGTAAATAATTGTGTTATTTTGGCCCCTGGTTTAAGAGATCAGGGGCTTTTTTTGGCCTAGAATCAGATTTTGGCATATTCTTCAACATAATGGTATACTTATAACTTTCCGGTAGGGCTTTCCAAATGTTGTTATTTTAAAAAAAGATATTAAAAATAAGTCATTTAGTGTGAACATTTTCGAGAAATCATCATTTTCGAATATGCTCCTTGGGGGGAGATCTGTTGAAACACAAAAAAGCTATTGGTATTAGGTGTTTTGCTATTACCTATAACGTACTAGGAATTATGGGGCTTGTGGCGGTTTATGTAGGGTTTAAGAACGTGCTCTATAATCAAGATTATGTCTCATCCCATTGGCAATTAATGCAAACGTTAAATATGGTAACAACGGCGATGTTTTTCATCTCATCTTTTCTGCTGTTTCGTCTTAATCGAATTGGAAAGATGATACCCGTTTTTTTATTAACAGTCCTTTTAACAGATGGCTTTGTTGTGCTATGTCCTCTTCTTATAGGTCATCTTGTTTTTTTTACCCGTCCACAAGTCATTTCCATTTTTTCATAATTTTACTTGAGATTGAACTGCTTTTTCCACCAAGTGTATTATTGAACCACTCTTGTATGTTTATCTGCTGAATATAAACAATTAAAGTATAAGCGATTTTTGTTGGTTTTTGCTGGATCGAAAAAAGGTGTCAAATTTGATCTATATTTGACTGTCCGGGTTTGTCCGTTTGTGGACTATTGCCGTTTTTTGGGGTTTGGAGTAATGTAGAGATTGGTTAAGCTCATAGCCCCTATGAGCTTTAAATATGTTGATAAGTCACTGTGAAGGGAGAAAGGTTTCCATGAAAATTAACAATAAAGTTTTAATGTTCAGTTTGATGGTTTTATGTTTTACGAGTACAGCTCATGCGAATCGAGGCATGGATAAGGTCAAAAGTGGAGCAAAGGCTATTTTTACCTCACCTTTAGAAATTGGAACCAATACCCTTGAGCAAGTGAATAAGAATGATAATAAGCTTTTTGGACTTATAGCTGGTTTATTAGAAGGTTCAGGTCAAATGGTTAATAAAGCCATTGGTGGCTTAGTTGATGTTGTTACCTTTCCTATCGATTGTTAATGCGTAATAGATTTTAGTGCTTATGTCCCATTTAAAAATGACATGTCTTTTAGGTTGTGCTTTTCTTTTATTAACTTCTCATGAATGCCTTGCATCTCATAGAGGTTATTATGAAAGAAAGGTACAACCCAAATTATCCCGCCAAAAATTCAAAGAAAAATACGGGTATTATCCCTATTATTTCTCTGACTCCGCACGTAACCGCGATTTTTACTTCTCTAAAGAAAAAAGTCATTACGCCTATGGTCGAAGGTATAAACGAGCTTACAGCGATTGGTGATTCTTTTTAAAAATAATCTTGTTTAGTGTTAATTAGTTATTTTATTTATGTTAAAATGTTCATATTCTGAATGAAAGAGGAGAGAGTTTGAAAAAGGCATTTTTTTTAATACTAATTATTTTAAGTCTTTCAGGTTGTGCATCTTGGGAGAGTTATTCGAATGATTATTTGAAAGCTGATCAGTTTGACCGTGATTCTTTTGCGGATGCTTGGTTAGATTTTAAAGACCATTATCTAAAGTGGGAATAATCATAACGTAGGTATGTCTTAATTAGAAGGGTTTTAATTTTGAAAAAGAATTTTCTACGCTATGCCTATCCGATCATGATTTGCTGGCTATGTTTTTTAGTCGTAGGCTGTACATTAGCTAGCTCCATTCGTCGTGATTTTCAACAGATTAATAGTAAAGATGGTGTTGATCGTAGAGAAGCTGTTATCATTGCTCAACACACTTTGGTGGAATCCTATCTTAAATCAAAATATAATGTCTCAAGTTATTTTTTTTATACGGTCAAATGTGAAGATATTGTCACATGTGCTAATCATTGGTTTGTCGAGTTTGATCCCAAAATAGGAACGCTTGTCTTTAATGAGAGTGATGCTACGTATCATTCTCGTTACCTTGTTGTTATCAACAAACATACCGGAAGAGTTGTATTTAGAGGAAAGTATTTGCCTGGTCAGACGTGGAATTTTGATTGGGTTTTTAAGTATGGCGAATAAGTGTGATTAAGATTCGGTTGTTCTCCCAGATAAGTTTTAAATCATTATTAATTGACGTCAGAGCTTCAAGCCCAAAAATATATCGTGGTTAAAAAAAAGGAAAGACGAGAAAATATTGTCCGTCGAAGGCGGAATAAGAGGAAGTATAAGGCTAAACCGAAACGAGCGGTTTGGAATAAACAACCCTTTTATGTGCAATATGCGGGCGAATTAGCTGTTATATTTGTGCTTCTTGTTGCCGTGTTTTTCTTTATGTATTTCTCTAACAAATATAAGCCAGATGAGGCGCGTAGTTACGAGATATCGGAAGATGTTGTGGCTCAGTTGGGGCAAGGATTTAAAAATGGCTATCAGGTTTTTATCATTGAGGATGATAGATTTATTGAAACAGATACGGACACTCTTCCAGAAGAATTTAGCATTAGTGCTGCTAACTCAAAAGTAGTTAAAGGCCCAAATGCTGGGATGCGTATTCGGATAGCTAAAATTAGCTTTCCATCCAAGAAGCTTCATGTTGATACCACTACTATTACTTTTAGAGAAGTTGGTGCAGAGCATGTTGTATCTGTAGATTTAGGTCGAATTCGATTATTAGCCCAATTGATACGAAGCCAGAGGGGTGAATTGCTGTTTGTTTTAAGTTACGAGGATTAGCTTAGATGAGGGTTTAGAGAGCGTTAAATGTGTTAGACTTATAGGAGGCAATCAATAGGGTTAGCCAAATTAAGAAAGGCGTCATAATTATGAACGTCTTCTTAAGAAAGGACTATAAGCCTATGGAAGCTAAGTATAGCCACGTTTTTAACTGGATTGAGGATCAACACTCTGTGATGTTAGATCAGGTGATCGAATGGGCTAATATCAACAGTTATACCTTTAACCGCCTGGGAATAAAGAGTTTATCAGCTAAAGTCAAAGAGGCCTTTCACGTATTTGGAGAGGATGTTTGCAGTGTAGATCTTCCTGCTTTTTCTTATATCAATGCCGAAGGAGAAGCAAGTGAATTAGATATTGAGCCTCTTTTATTGATCCAAAAGCGTCCTGCCGCTAAACGCCAAGCCCTATTTGTCATCCATCTCGATACCATTTATCCTCCCCAAGAATCTTTGGAAGAAGCTTATTTAATTGAAGGTCGTTATTTAACAGGTCAGGGTGTGTCTCAGGCTAAGGGTGGTATTGCTGTATTATTGAAAGCTTTAGAGGCTTTTGAGAAATGTGAGGTTGCTGAGAATATTGGATGGAATGTCATTCTTCATGCCGATGAGGGAATCTCATCGAGTTGTTCGGCAAAGATCATTGAGAAAATCGCAAAGCGATGTGATATCGGGTTTGTATTTGAACCCTGTTTACCGAATGGAAATTTGGTGAGTTCTCGTAAAGGTTCTGGATATTATACGTTGGTCGCTCATGGAAAAATTAAACATGCCACAAGATCTTTGGCTTGTGCGAGTAATCCTTTGGATGCCTTAGCCAGTTGTGTTTCTTTGTTACACGCTTTAAATGGGATTCGTTCTGGATTGACCGTGAATATAGGCTTGATGCATGGAGGTTCTGCGATAGACGTTGTACCGCATGTTGGCATTATGCGTTTTGATGTGCGTGTTAAGAATCAAGAGGATCGTTTTTTTATTGAGGAAGAAATACAAAAGATTGTTCAAAAGATTCGTTTAGAAAAGAATATATCGTTGGATTTGTATGGTGGTTTTTTGGTTCCACCAAAAAGTGTGGAAGGAAAGACTCTTAACTTATATAAGCATGTTCAACAATGTGGACAGGATTTAGGTTTGGGATTTAATTGGGAGTCGAGTGATCGACCTTGTGTGAGCAATCTATTGGCGGCTGTTGGTTTGCCAACTATCGATACCCTTGGCGTTCAAGGGGGAGGCGCTCATGACATAAAAGAATTTATGTATATCAATAGTTTAAGGGAAAGAACGAAATTAACGACCCTCTCGTTAATTCAATGGGCTAATGGCCATTGGGATTTTTAACCCACTAATCATCATCGCGTCCTGTCACATCAAAAGTTGCCCAAATTGGACGGTGGTCTGAAACGGCAAGCTTCGCTTTTTTATCATCATTATTAAATAAAATCTCATCAAATTTGTTGATGCCAGATTGCCCTGTGTATTCTGTTACATGCATCTTTTGAAACCAGAAATTATCATACAAACTGGTGTCTGTAACAGTGGTTTTGGAACTAACGATGATGGGTGTCATGGAAGGAACAGATTTAAGGCGATTAAATCCTACATCAGTGGGGGGGAAGTTAAAATCTCCCAAGAGGATAATATCGTCTTCTTGGTTATTTTCATCTTGAATGAATTGATAAACATCAGCGAGTTTTACAATCTCAGGACGACGATCTTTTTTGCTGTCTCCAAATAAGGCATGCATCGTGACAAGGGTAAAGTCGAAGTTTCCGGATTTAAACGTGGCATAATACGGTTCGCGAATAAAAGCATCATCTTTGTCGGGAAATACTTTTCCATCTTTTAAAACTTTTACTTTATCTTCCAAATATAAAAAAGCATAACGTTCTTTGACGCCTCGTCCGACAGGTGGGCTTATGTCATAGTTATAGTGATAACCCATTTGGGCTAGAAGAGCAACAGCCCTTTGCATGACTCTTTCATCACGAAGTTCTTGAATAGCAATCAAATCATATTCTTTTAAAATTCCAACTATTTGTTTTAGTTCTGAATCATCACGAGAATTATTAGAAAATAAGCGAATGTTAAAGGAGCTAATCTTTAGTTCACCTTGATTAGTGGGTATGGATACTTCTTGGGAGATTTGGGGTTCTTTTGATGAAGACGTAGGCCTATTCGTAGAAACATCGGCACGTTTAATGTTTTTAATTCTATTAAGGCCAGCTTCTGTCCCATTTTTTATTTTGGATAATGAGGTTTTGGTGAAACTTTTTAATTTTGGTGTTTTAGATGCTATTGATTGGCTAATTTTAGGCTGAGATTCGTCATAAAAATCTTTGAGGGAGTCTTTATTCGCACCAAGAAAAAATGCGCCTAAGGCAACAATGATCAGTATGAAAAATTTTTGTGTAACGCTTTTTAAAAAAGACTTTTTCTTTCTTCGAGCGGTCATAGGTGTATCCTTTCATCTTAAAATGTAGAAGATAAATGATGCACACCTACTCCAGCATAAAAAGCAAAATACGTTTAAAGATTGCTTATCATTAATGGGGAAGTAGGAGTACCAAAAATATCCTAAAGCAAAATAGTGAGTTTTTAAGTAAAAAGTGAATTATTTTTAACGCAGTATTAAAGTTGTTCTCTAACTTTTTTTCAGAGTCTATTTGTGATATCATCAGGAGATAAATAAAATATGAGGTGTAAATATGCAGGCCGTTATTTTGGTAGCTGGAAAAGCTGAGCGATTAAAACATATATCAGAAGATACCCCGCAGTGTTTAGTGAAAATTAATAATACACAATTATTGATTCACAATTTAAGTATCTTATCGAAATATGATATAAAACGTTTTGTTTTGGTTGTTGGGCACCATGCCAAGGTTGTACGGGAGGCTGTGGGGGATTCTTTTAGTAATATTCCTGTGGAATATATAGAGAATGCTTTGTTTGATAAAACGAATAATATCTGTTCGTTGTGGTTAACGCGACATCTTTTGGATCAAGATACGTTATTGATGGAGGGAGATGTGTTTTTCACACAAAAAGTCATAGATGAACTTTTAAAGCAAAGTCAGGTCAATGGGGCTGCTGTGAGTCCTTGGAAGTTGTTGTTAAGAGGAACACTTGCTGAGGTGAATGATAATAGAGATGTTTTACGTATTGTCCCTAAAAAAGACCAGGACCCTGGCATGTCTATGCATCAGATGTTTCAAACGGTTAATATTTATTTTTTAAAAGAAAAATTTTTAATTAAAGAGCTTATTCCCGCCTTAGATGAACATATCAAGACGCGTGGTTATGAAGATGGTTATGATGTGGTTCTAGCACATTATTTATCCCAAAATCCATTTACATTTAAAGCAGCTATGGTGGATTCTGCTCAATGGGTTGAGGTTGATGATTTTGATGATTTAAATCGAGCCAATGCTATGTTTTCTTAAAATCTACTGTATTTTTTTGTGTTTTTGCATTGACTTTTATTTTCATTATGGATATTATTATCCATAATAAAGTAATCATTTATCTGAGATGATTTTATGTTTAAAATTTATTCTAAAGGATGTGAATATGCGATTCGCGCATTAAGTCATATCCCGTTGGGTCAAGCCAAAGAAACTTTTTCGGCTAAAACGCTTTGCAAAAAAGCTCGTATTCCAGAGAGTTATACCAGAAAAGTTTTTCAATCTCTTGTACGAGCTAAATTTTTTTCTGCAATCTCGGGTCCTGGTGGTGGATATGTTCTTATTAATGATCCGCACAATATTTCTTTGTTCGATATTATTAAGGCTGTGGATGGCGATGAAATATTTGAACGATGTATCTTAGGGCTCACTAGCTGTCGGGCTAATAATCCTTGTCCGGTTCACAATATTTGGAAAAAAATGAAATTTGATATGGTTGATGAGTTAAAATCGCAAACCTTAGATAAGTTGATGAAGACACAAATACGTCAAAGTCAAAAAAAGCGAAAAAAATAATGAAAGCAACTAATCAGAATGAGTCAAAACAATATTTATGGTGGATTTCTTTTGTTTTTTGTTTGCTAGCGTTAAGTTTTTTCTTCGATGTATGGGGTGGAAAAAGAATTGTTAAAAATAATGGTAGCGTTGAAAAAAAATACTTTTCAACGGAGACGGTACGCACTCCCCTGAAAGAGCCTAAATTGCTAAAAGAAGGAGAGTGGTATCGTTGTAATGATTGTCATCAATCGATTGCACCAAGTGATGTTAAAAAGTCTTTTTTTTCCGCGCATGAAAGCGTTAATTTGGAGCATGGTGTTAACAACCATTGTCTAAGTTGTCACAGCCGTGATAATCGAGAATTTTTGGTTGATAGTCATGGTGATGATATTGATTTTACCCGAAGTGAATTATCCTGTATCAAATGTCACGGCGTTGTTTATAACGATTGGGTGTCAGGGGCTCATGGTCGCATCAATGGTTATTGGGATAAAACAAAGGGCGCGGCAGAAAAAGTAACGTGCGTGGCCTGTCACGATCCGCATGCTCCGCAGTTTAAATCCATGGAACCTTCACCAGCACCAGTGATTTTAAATTATTTAAACTCAATTGTTCAAAAGGACGAACCTCATGAGTGATTCAGAAAAACAAGAACCTGGAATTCTAGATGAGAAAGTTTCACGTCGAGATTTTCTAAAGCGTTCAGCTGTTGTGGCATCGGGTGCGGCATCTCTCATTGCGGCCATGAGTCCTTTAAGATTAATGGAAAATGGTCTTAGTGCCGAAGAATTTGTTCAAAATCATTATAAAGAGTTATCAAAAGAGGAAATGGACAAGGTTATTGCTCGACTCTCAAAGAAGATAGAAGAGCGTTATGATGTGGATGCAAATTTGCGAGATGTAAAGCCTATGGATGGTGTTGAATATGTTTATGCGCTTAATTTATCGCGTTGTAATGGATCTCGACGTTGTGTTCATGCTTGTGTAAATGAGAATAATCAATCGCGAAGTCCCGAAATTCAATATATTAGTGTATTAAAAATGCCTAAGGGTACGATGGATATGGAGCAGGGGACGCGTCAATACGAACCTGATGAAGTGCCGGAAGACGATTCATTTTATTTACCCGTTCAATGTCAGCAATGTGAGAATCCTCCTTGTGTTAAAGTTTGTCCTGTTGAAGCAACGTGGCAGGAAAAGGATGGTATTACGGTTATTGATTATAATTGGTGTATTGGTTGTCGTTATTGTGAAGCTGCTTGTCCATATTGGGCTCGCCGCTTTAATTTTGCTGAGCCCGAAATCCCAAAAGATCGTGTTAATCCAGATATGGGATATTTGTCGAACAGACCAAGACCAAAAGGGGTTGTGGAGAAATGTCATTTTTGTTTGCATCGAACACGTGAAGGGCGATTACCAGCCTGTTTAGAAGCGTGTCCCACGGGAGCACGCATTTTTGGAAATATTTTAGATCCTGAGAGTGAAATTTCATTTGTTTTAAAAAATAAACGCGTCTTTGTTTTAAAAGAAGAAGCGGGAACTTTGCCCAGATTTTTTTATTTTTTTGATTAAGGGAATATGACATGTTTAAATGGCTTAGAGATTATTTGTATTTTTTATACCGTTGCTTTGTTATCAGTTTTCAAGGTTCTGGGTACTTTTATACGTGGATGACATTTCTAACAGCCCTTAGTCTGATTGGACTAAATGCCTATTGTAAACAATTGGTCTATGGATTATCTGTGACAGGTATGACGGACCATGTTTCTTGGGGGTTGTATATTGCCAATTTTACATATCTCGTTGGCATGGCGGCCGCTGCTGTGATGCTTGTTATTCCTGTTTATATTTATAAAAACAAAAATCTAGGTGATGTTGTCATTTTTGGCGAACTGTTTGCCATTGCTTCGATTATTATGTGCCTTTTGTTTGTTACTGTTGATTTAGGGCGTCCGGATCGCTTTTGGCATTTAATTCCTTTTATCGGAAAGTTTCATTGGCCGGTTTCGATGTTAAGCTGGGATGTTGTTGTGTTAAACGTTTATCTTCTTCTTAATATGCACATTTGCGGCTATCTTCTCTACATGAAGTATCTTGGAAGAAAGCCAGCAAAGATTCTCTACACGCCATTTATATTTCTTTCTATTGCATGGGCAGTTAGTATTCATACCGTAACAGCTTTTTTATTAGTCGGATTAGGCGGTCGACCTTTTTGGAACTCAGCCATATTAGGTCCTCGTTTTATCGCCTCTGCTTTTGCAGCTGGCCCTGCTTTTATTGTTCTAACGCTACAAGTCATTCGACGTTTAACAGGATATAAAATCTCCGATGATGCTCTATTTCTATTGCGTCGCATTATTCAAGTGGCTATGGTTATAAATATTTTTCTTCTGGGTAACGAAGTCTTTAAGGAGTTTTATACGGAATCTTTACATGGTGCATCAGCCAAATATTTGTTTTTAGGGCTTCATGGACATAATAATTTAGTGCCTTGGATCTGGTCAGCGTTGGCCATGAATTTCACCGCAATGATATTACTTATGCATCCAGCGTCAAGAAAAATAAAGTATTTAAATATTGCCTGTGTCCTTGCGATCGTAGGTATTTGGATTGAAAAGGGGATGGGGCTAATTATTCCGGGATTTATACCATCACCATTAGGAGAAATTGTTGAGTATTCACCGACCTTGAATGAAATTTTAGTATGTATCGGCATTTGGGCGACCGGCTTTTTGTTATATACCATTTTATTACGTATTTCGATTCCCATTTTAAAGGGGAATTTACAAATTTCGTTGAAATATACTCAAAGAATAACGATCAAGTCTGAATAGTATTATGCCAATATCAAGTTTAATTATTAGAACAGATCAAACTAAAACAGATATGGTCAGAGACGTGATCAACCAGATGGGGTTTGTTGAATCAACAGAAGTTTTTAATGAGAATATCGTTGTTATTACAGAAACAAAGACACAACGTGAGGATAAAGAATTATTTGAAACGCTAAAAGAAGTTAAAGGCGTATTACAATGTGATTTAGTTTATCATAATTTTGAAGATCAAAAGGGGTAAAACTATGAATAATACAGTTACTCGACGAGACTTTTTAAAAACTTCAGCTAAGATTTCAGCCCTAGCTGCATTGGGTGTAGGGGCTGGGGTAACACCATTTGTGCAAGCATCAGAGGAGAAGAACTCATCAGGTTTAAAATGGCATAAAGCACCTTGCCGATTCTGTGGAACGGGATGCGGGTTGTTGGTGGGAGTAAAAAAGGGGCGTGTTGTTGCAACTCAAGGTGATCCTGAAGCTCCGGTTAACAAAGGTTTACTTTGTGCGAAAGGGTATCACGCCGGTGGTGCATTATATGGGAAAGACCGCTTAAGGACACCTCTTATTAGAAAAAATGGAAAATTAGAACCGGCCAGTTGGGATGAAGCGATTGATCTTATTGCGGATAACATTATCAAAGATCCAACGCGTTTTGCTGTATACGGCTCAGGGCAATGGACGATTCCAGAAGGGTATGTGTCGATGAAGTTCTTAAAAGGCGGGTTAAAAAGCAATCAAATCGATCCTAATGCTAGATTGTGTATGGCTAGTGCGGTTGTCGGATTTATAACGACCTTTGGTGTTGATGAGCCTTCTGGTTGTTACGATGATCTTGACGTCTGTGATACGGTTATTTGTTGGGGTAATAATTGGGCTGAAATGCATCCTGTTTTGTTTTCTCGATTTTTTGATCGTAAAGCCAAAGGGGATAAGATCAAAATGATCGATATGGCCACAAGACGGACACGTACGACGGAAGCTGCCGATCACTATATTGAGTTTCAACCGCAAACAGATATGTTGATAGCCAACGGTATTTGTCATCTTCTTATTAAACGAGGAACTTATGATAAGAAGTTTGTGCAGGATAAGGTGCGTTTTAAAGCGAATGATAAATTAGACATTACATTTGAACAATATGTTGCTTTTCTAGAAGAGTACACGCCCGAACACGTTTCAAAGTTATCTGGTGTTTCCGTTGAACAGCTAAATATGCTTGCGGATTTATTTTCAGATCCTAAAGAAAAGATTGTTTCCTTATGGTGTATGGGAATGAATCAGCATACGCGTGGAACCGCGATTAATAATCTTGTCTATAATGTTCATTTGTTGTCTGGAAAGATTGCAAAACCAGGGAGTACACCATTCTCTTTAACAGGTCAACCTAGTGCATGTGGTACCTGTCGAGAAGTTGGAACGTTGGCGCATGCTCTTCCTGGTGGTCGAGTTGTTAAAAATGAAGAACATCGAAGAGAAACAGAAGAAATTTGGAATTTACCAGCCGGGACTTTAAACCCTAAACCTGGATTTCATACCGTTGCGATGTTTAAGGCATTAGCTACGGGCGATATTACGGGAATGTGGGTACAGGTTACAAATCCTGGTCAGTCCATGCCTAATCTCAATGAAACTTTAAAAAAAGCGCATGATCGTTTTTTTGTTGTCTCAGAAATTTATCCCACAGCCACAACTGTGTATGCCGATGTTGTTTTACCTTCAGCCATGTGGGTTGAAAAAAATGGACTATTTGGAAATTCTGAACGCCGAACCCATCAATGGTTTAAATTAGTTGAACCACCAGGAGAGGCGCGTGATGATGTGTGGCAAACCATTGCCGTTGCGCGTAGATTATATGAAAAGGGTTTTGAAGGGATGAAAGATAAGAATGGAGAGTTTCTTTTAAAGATTACGGATGACAATGGCGCTGAAGTTGAGGCTTGGAAATGGGAAGTTTTCAATTTATTTAATGTGGACCGTGTCTTATTTGAGGAATATAGAAAGTTTACTACAAAGAAACATAAAGATTTAGCCCCTTATGAAGAGTATGTAAGTCATCGTGGCATGCGTTGGCCGGTTGTTAAAGATTCAATGGGGGTATGGCGTGAGACCCCAAGGCGATATGTGGAAGGTGAAGATCCTTATGTCAAAAGGGGTGAAGGTATTTCTTTTTATATGGCCAAAGCAGGAGATAATCGTGCGATCATTTGGGCTAGACCTTATGAGCCCCCACCTGAGGTGCCTGATCAAGAATATCCTTTTTGGCTGTGTACAGGTCGTGTCGTAGAGCATTGGCACACGGGGACCATGACGAGGCGCATTAAAGAGTTATATCATGCTAATCCTCGTGCCTATGTTGAATTAAATCCAGATGATGCCGAAGCTTTAGATGTCTTTAATAATGATCTCGTAAAAATAGTATCTCGACGAGGTTCAATTGAACTTCCGGTCTCAATTAATGGGCGATCAACTCCACAAAAAGGGGCTGTTTTCGTTCCTTTTTTTGATGAAAGTAAACTAATCAATCTTGTCACCTTAGATGCATACTGTCCGCAATCAAAAGAGCCTGATTATAAGAAATGTGCTGTAAGATTGGAGAAGGTATAGCCTTTTATTTAAAATGAATAAAAAGAAAATAATAATGACATTTATTTTTGTGTATGTTCTCATTAGCATGGGCTTTTTTGTGCAAAATGTATTGTTGGCTAAAGAGCAAGGGTATCGTTTTAAAAACGAATCAGCTTTAAAACAGGAAGAAAAATATACGCGTGAGTCATTGCGCGCTTTTTATTTTGCTCCTCCCGTTGTTCCTCATGAAGTAGAATCACGCGGTTCGAATGACTGTTTGCGGTGTCATCTTCAGGTGACAAAATTAGAAGACGGACGTGTTGCGATGCAAACGCCTCATCCTCAGTTTTCAAATTGTTTACAATGTCATGTGCCTTCAAAAACACCAGGGCGAGAGAAAGAGGTGTTAACAGATTGGGAAGGGTTAGAAGAGCCTAAAAGAGGGATGCGAGGTTTTCTAGTGTCTCCGCCAACGGTACCTCATCGTATTTATCTTAGAGAAAATTGTTTATCCTGTCATGGGCCTAAGAATCCGAATATGCGTTTAAGGACTTCGCACCCAGAGCGTAGTAGATGTTTACAGTGTCATGTGCCTAATGTGGATCAAGAATTTCAAACATACCCTTAAAAACGATTAGTGATATGAGTCAAGAATTAACGATTGATGATGCCAAAAAAGCGATGGGCGTGCATGTCCTTGAAAAAGGGTACATGTTAAGAGAGAAGTATGGGACTTTTATTGATTATGGCATTTTATTGAAAATTATGACTGATGACAATTTTGTTCGATTTCCAACGCGTATAGAATTTTGTTCTGCTAAAATAGAAAAAGGTTTCTTTGCTCTAGCTGAAAAGATATCTAAAGATAGCAGTGATGGCTATGTTATTTATGTGCATGATCATTTTAAGAAACGATTAGGGGATGTGCCTGCATTGGTTTTGTATCATTTGGTGACAGTCAATTATGGTGATTTTGCCTCTTCAAATGATGCCGAACTTTTTGCTTCAGCAGCCTTAGGGATGAAGCAAGATGAATACTATGAGCACATTTGTCATCTAGCTGATCAAATTCCGTATAAATAATAGAGGGGGTCTAATATGTTTGGTTTAGGTTTTCCAGAGTTGCTCGTAATATTTTTTGTTATTTTTCTTCTTTTTGGAGCTAAGGCTTTACCAGAGGTGGCTAAAGGTTTAGGGCAGGCCATGCAAATTTTTAAAAAACAAGCTCGAGAGATAAGTGACGATATCGAAATAAGTTCCAATAAACCCCGTTTAGCGCCAGATTCAAAAGAGGAATCAACTAAAGCCTCAGATGTGGTTGGTGAAAGTAACGACTTTGACAGCTCTAAACGTAAAGACAATTGGCGAGATCAGACAAAAACAAAAGATACTAACGCTTAAATAATATTATTTGTTAATATGGAAAAATCCCGAAAGGATAAATCATGCTTCCTATAGATAATTTTGATATTCGACATTTGTTAAAAGATGTCAAAGTCAAAGATGTTATGACAGCGCCATGCGCAACAATTAATAAAGAGGAAAATTTGAGTCTTGTAGAGGAGATGTTTATTGAAAAACGCATACGGCATTTACCCGTTGTCGATTCAGCGCATAGATTGGTTGGCCTGATCACCAAAAGAGATTTATTTAGAACGGTTTCTCCAAGAAAATCAATAGATGGGAAAGTTTCTTATTCAAGTGACAAATTGATTGAAAAAAGTGGCGTTTTTTACGAAAAAGAAACTTTGGATAATTTTATTTTAAGCAAGATCATGATTCAAAGTGTTTTAACTCTTAAAGAAAGCAGTTCTATTGCTGATGCTATTCATTTAATGGTCGCAAAAAAATTAGGTTGTATCCCTGTTGTTAGTGAGGAGAATAAAGTTTTAGGGATCATCACCCGTTTTGATATTTTAAAGATGGCCGATCAAATTGTGCAATCTTAAACGTCATTGTTTAGTTTATGGTACTGACGAAATTGGGCAAATAATAAAGCTGGTAATTTTTCTAGATTTTAATAAAATACAACCAGCTTTGCAGGCAAATTTTTTATAAGCATTTTTAAAGAGAGGAATGAGTTGAAAGACTCAATGTAATAATTATTTTAAAGTAAGGGGTGGCTTAGACTCTTTAAGTCCCCCTTTTTTCATTATGAATAAGATAAAAATTGCGATATTTATCAATTTAGTTTTTAATGGCATTCTCGTTTATTCGTGCACCTTAGCCGGTATTAATAAAGGGGATGCCTTTTTTTTATTTGAAGAAAAACAAGCCGTAACTTTTTTCTCAGCATTATTTTTGGGTTCAACTTCTTTGAGTGCTGCTTATAGATCATACGTTCACTATAAATATGAGGAAGGCAAAAAGTTCTTTAACTTTTGGGGACTTTCATCTCTTGGTTTTTTCTATCTATGTATGGATGAATATTTTATGGCTCATGAAGGGATTGCTGCTGGTCTTGTGGAGATGGTTGGGGGAAATGCACGAGGAACACATTTTGATGGTCTGACGTTAGCTTTTTTTGGTTTAATTGCCTTAGGTGTCTGTATCTATTTTCGTAAACAAATATTATTTAATAAAAATTTTATCATTTTATGTGTGCTGGGAGCGTGTGGTTTATGCGGAACGGTTGTTTTCGATCAACTGGAATATCGAGGGGCCGTGATTTATAAACTGATTGAAGAAACTTTTAAAATTGTTGGAGTGACGTTTTTTCTTAGTGCCTACATTATCGCTTTGACAGATTTTCTTGCTACCTTAAAAGGGAGGGTGACAGATGTTTCGATTTAATAATCACAATACAATTCCTCAAGTAAATGACGCTTATAGTTATTCCTCGTATTCAAAGAAACCTCCACTAGAAGATGTTGTTTTGGACTGGAATGTTGCTGTCATTCAACCAACAAAACAAATGCTTGGATCCGTAGTTGCTTATATACCAGATTTGATTGCCGCTGTTTATACTTTAGTCTTTGGATGGATATTTGCAAAAATAGCGATGATAATCGTTAAGAAGTTTTTAACAGCAATTCAATTTGACAAAATTGCTGATAAAGTTGGCATCAAAGCGATGTTTGATGATGCTGGTATATCGGTTACGGCTACACAGTGGTTAAGTAACCTTATGTTTTGGATTATCATTTTTATCGCAGGCGTTTTGTGTCTCGATAAATTAAGGTTGGACACCGCTTCTTACCATTTAAATTTCTTTTTCTCTTATAGTATTTCTATTACGCTTGCGTTTGTTATTTTTATACTAGGATTATTTTTAAGCACGATTTTATCAAAAATTGTCCTAACAACAGCCAAGGCCTTAAAATTGAGCAAGCCCAATGTTTATGCTGGGATTATGCGGTATGGGATTATCGGATTTACAACAATGCTGGCCTTAAGTCAGTTTGCAATTCCTGGTGAGGCTATTTTGATCATAATTGGAGTTACTTTTATTACTCTATGCCTTACGTTTATCGTAGCTTTTGGGATTGGGGGAAGGCAGTGGGCAGGAAAAATTTTGGATAAAATTGCCTAAAATTGTCATTTGATTAGTTTCGAAAAAATAGGCTCGAATTATCGAATATTTCTGGACAGCCTATAAAAACTCTGTTATAAATGAACCCAGCTTTCGTAGAATTTCTTCAACTTTGATTTTTTTCTTTACCATTTCTTTGGATGACCATAATTTCAAAAGATAATGATGTTTTTACAGTGATTGTCCGCATGAGCGTAGGGCCGCAGCATATGGCTGAATTACTCAAAGCGCACACAAAGACAATTCCTGTTATGCAAAAACTCCCAGGATTCCTATCACTTTCATCACATAAAACTCATGACGATACTCAACTCATTGTATATTTCCAATGGCAATCTCAAAAAGATCATGAGAACTGTATGTCAAACCCAGTTTGGCAAGAACCTGGGAATAATGATGTGATGCGTATGAAAGAAGAAGGGATTATAAATATGGATATCTCGACGTGTGATGTTTTTGTAGCGGTGGGAGACTCGTCATCTCAGGATGCTGAGGTAATAAATGATCATGCTTGAGATTCTATTTTGGCGGGTAATAAAAATGGGCCATGCAAGACTCGAACTTGCTACCCACTGATTAAGAGTCAGTTGCTCTACCAGATGAGCTAATGGCCCAGATGAAAAATTTAATTTTTCAAAGAGCACCTTTATATCAAAGTTTTTTAACGCTGTAAAGCAATTAATTAAGTGAATTCCTTGGATCTCCTCATAGCTTGGCTGTAAGGATATTCACACTTGAAAGACGAAAAATGACAATTCAAACATTTGAAAAAGAAGCTTTAAAGAAAAAGGCTGTTTTATTTCGTAAAGAAATTCTTCAAGTTACGAATGCCGCCGGATCTGGTCATCCAGGTGGATCTTTATCTGCTGTTGAGATATTAATCGCATTATATGATTATAAAATGAATCATAAACCCGATGACCCGCAATGGGAGGATCGTGATCGATTAATCATCTCAAAAGGCCATGTGACGCCTGTGACTTATGTGACTTTGGCGAATTATGGTTACTTTCCCAAGGAAGAGTTAAAAGGATTTAGAAAGTTTGATAGTATTCTGCAAGGACACGTGCATCGCAAAGTTCCTGGGGTTGAATTTAATACAGGCTCCTTGGGGCATGGATTGTCAGTGGTAAATGGTATCGCGCTTGGAGCAAAACTCCAAAAGAAGAGTTTTCGTAGCTATTGTGTTATGGGGGATGGTGAGATCCAAGAGGGTTCAGTTTGGGAAGCTGCGATGAGTGCTGCTCATTTTAAGTTGGATAATGTTTGCGCTATTGTTGATTATAATAAAGTTCAAGAGAATGGTCCTACAAATGAAATCAAAAATTTAGAACCTTTAGCTGAGAAATGGCGTAGTTTCGGGTGGCATGCCATTGAGGTGATTGGTCATAATTTTGATCAATTGATAGCCGCCTTAGATCAGATAGATACGATAAAAGATAAACCTTGTGTCATTATTGCTCATACCATAAAAGGAAAAGGTATTTCTTTTATGGAAGGAGAGCGTGGTTGGCATGGAAAAGCTCCTAATGATGAGCAATTAGCAGAAGCCTTAAAAGAACTGGAATAATTAATACATTTACCTTTGGAGTGCTTAAATATGTCAGAAAAAATGGTTCCTACGCGTGATGGATTTGGTAAAGAGTTGGTTGAAATAGGAAAGGCGAATGAAAAGGTCTTAGTTGTTTCAGCTGATTTAGAAGATGCCACAAGAGCAGAATATTTTAAAAACGAATTTCCTCAACGTTTCTTTTCGGTTGGAATCGCTGAACAAGATATGGTTGGAACAGCGGCTGGTTTAAGTCTTCAAGGTTTTGTTCCCTTTGTTAATTCTTTCGCCGTATTTATGACAAATCGTGCTTATGATATGATTCGTATCGATGTTTGTTACAATGATTGTAATGTCAAAATTATTTGTTCGCATGCTGGTGTTACTGTAGGACCTGACGGTGCGACAGCGCAATGTTTAGAGGATTTTGCTTTAATGAGAGTGTTGCCTAATTTAAAAGTTGTTTGTCCGGTTGATGAATTGGAAGCTCGAAAAGCAACACAGGTATTTGCAAAAGAGATAGGTCCTATGTATATGCGCACAAGTCGTTGTGCTTTTCCTGTACTCACAAAACCAGAGGATCCTTTTGTGATAGGAAAAGCGAATATTATGAGAGAAGGAAAAGATGCAACGATTATTGCTTGTGGGGTGCATGTGAGTGAAGGGTTAAAGGCCGCTGATATTTTGGCTCAAGAGGGTGTTGAGGTAAGGGTCGTGAATATGCATACGATCAAACCTATTGATGAAGAGATGATTATTTCATGTGCCAAGGAAACAGGCGCCATCATTACAGCTGAAGAACATCAAAAGCATGGTGGATTAGGCAGTGCAGTTGCTGAGGTGGTTGTTAAACAATGTCCCGTTCCAATGGAGATGGTTGCTGTTGATGATAGTTTTGGAAGGTCTGGTTCCCCTGAGGAATTACTTAAAGCTTATCATCTAAAAGATGTTGATATCGTTGAATCCATTAAGAAAGCTATCAAACGTAAAACATTACAATCCGTTTAAGTGTCATTTTACCTCTCGAATAAATTCTAAAATAAAAGTGTTAAATTATTGTAAAGGGGAAGCTAGATGTCAAAGAGTACCATTGAACAATTAGCAGAATTTGGGCAAAGTGCCTGGTTGGATTATATTAGTCGTTCGTTATTGGAATCTGATAAATTTAAAAATTTGATGGATCAAGGATTGCGTGGCATGACATCGAATCCTTCTATTTTTCAAAATGCGATTGGTGACTCTTCTGAATATGATCATGAAATTGTTCAATTAAAACAAAGTGGTAAAAGTTCTTTTGAGATCTATGATGCGTTAAGCATAGAGGATATTCAAAGAGCGGCAGATCAATTTAAAGGTGTGTACGAGGTGACAAATAAATTAGATGGTTATGTGAGTTTAGAGATAAATCCTTTATTAGCTAATAAAGTGGATGAGCAGATTGCTGAAGGCAAACGTTTATTTGAGAAAGTTGATCGAAAAAATGTCATGATTAAAGTGCCTTCCACAGAAGAGGGCTTTGAGGTTATTGAAGAGTTGATTGCCAGTGGCATTAACGTTAATGTCACATTAATTTTTTCTTTAGAACAATATATTAAAACGGTTGAAGCTTACTTAAAAGGTTTAGAACGTTTGTCTCAAACCGATTTTGATTTAAATGATATCCGATCCGTGGCTAGTGTCTTTGTAAGTCGAGTTGACTCTACTGTTGATAAGCTATTAGATGATAAAATTGCAAAAACAACGGAAGAGACAAAAAAGACAGAGCTTTCTTGTTTAAAGGGAAAGACGGCCGTTTCTAACTCGCGCATTATTTTTGAAAAATACAAGGAGTTGTTTAACTCTGATCGATTTAAAGAGTTGGCCGCAAAAGGCGCGCAAGTTCAACGTGTCCTTTGGGGATCAACAAGTACAAAGAACCCTGCTTATAGTGATGTAAAATATGTAACAGAATTAATTGCACAACCTACTGTGAATACCATTCCAGAAAAAACTCTTATTGCCTTTCTTGACCATGGTGAGGTAAAAGATGCCTTTACTTGGGATGCTGATAAAGCTTTTGAGACGATAGAGGCTCTTAAGAAAAACGGTATTGACTGTGATGAGGTTTGTTCAAAATTATTGAATGATGGTTGTGTGGCCTTTAACCAAGCTTTTGAATCCTTGTTGGATTCTATTGAGAAGAAGGCCGCTCAATTAGTATAAAAGTGTCTCTATCATGAGCTCATTTATAGAGATACTTTGGATAAGCTTATGATAAATTCATCTTCCCACCACATACAAGATGCCAATTGGCTCAATACCCCTACCCAAGATAAACGTGGATACATTGAACCCCAAACATTAAAAGAACTCTGGTTTCATACAGGAACGATTTGTAATTTAAGTTGTCCCTTTTGTCTAGAGGGATCAAAGCCTGGAGATGATCGTCTGAATAAGATTACATTAGATGATGTAAAACCTTTGGTTGAAGAAGCTCTTGAGGTGGGAGTGGAACGATTTTCTTTTACAGGTGGCGAGCCGTTTGTAATTAAGGATATGGTTAAGATACTAGACTATTGTTTGGATTTTCGTCCTTGTTTAGTTCTTACCAATGCCACAGCCCCGCTGCAGAAGAGATTGGATGATATTAAACCTCTTCTTGATAAAAAGCATGATCTTAATTTTAGAGTGAGTTTCGATTATCATGATTCCAAAAAACACGATCAAGGCCGAGGAGAAGGTAATTTTGAGGTGGCTTTACAAACGCTTGGCAAATTAAATGCCTTAGGCTTTAATGTCTCCATTGCAAGACAACGTGAGAAAGAAGAGCAGGTTGATGAAGTTGAAGCTGCCTATCATAATCATTTTAAGCGTGTGGGTGTGGCTGATAATACGCGTATTGTCAGCTTTCCTGACTTTTTAACGCCGGGTTCCATTCCCCATGTTCCTCATATTACAGAAAATTGTATGACAACATATCACAGTCAAGAATCTCGAGATAATTTTATGTGTAATTTTAGTAAGATGATTGTCAAAAAAAATGGTAAAATGCGTGTCTATGCTTGTACATTGGTGGATGATGATGAAAATTATGATTTAGGCTCAACATTAAAAGACTCTATGAAATATCGTGTGATGATGAAACATCACAGATGTTATTCTTGTTTTGCGCAAGGGGCGAGTTGTAGTGAAATTTAATTTTTAATATTTATGAAGTGATGATTATGAATCTAAAACAAAAAGTTCTTATCTTTGAAACACCTTACGACATTTCAAACTATTTGTTAAAGCAATGGTCTTTGATCGCGGAAAAAACGTTAGAAAATCAAGATCATTTTCGAGTGGCCTTAGCAGGTGGGAAGACACCACAGGAGTTTTACAGTCGTCTTTCAGCTTTTCGTGCTTATGATCAATGGCATCGGACGCACGTGTGTTTAACAGATGAACGGTATTGTCAAGAAGATGATCCAAACAATAACTATCGAATGATAAAAGAAAAGCTTCTTAATTATGTATCTATACCAGAGGAAAATAGTTATTCCATATCTCAGGATCAGAAAGACGCGCAACAAGCGGCTGACAATTATCAAACGTTTTTAAAGGGAATGTTTCAAACAGAAAATCAAGAATTTCCTTCTTTTGATTTTATGCTATTAGGAATGGGGAGTGATGGGCATACAGCTTCTTTATTTCCTGGGGACTCAGCGATAAGTGAAGATACGTCATGGACACTAGCTGTTAAGCAGCACGCGCTTACTTATGAAAGAATTAGTTTAAGTTTACCTGTCCTTAATCATGCCAAAAATATATTTTTTTTAATTTGTGGTCAAGATAAAGCGGAGATGGCTGAGAAAATTTTTATCCAAAAATTAAGGTTTCCTGCTGGATGTATTAATCCTGTTGATGGTATGTGTCATTATTTATTGGATCGCCAAGCAGCGGCTCGTTTACCCTATTTGGATTCATTCGTGGAAGAAGAAGGTGGGCTTGTTGTTGAGCTTTGATGAATATAAAAGGGGGATGATTTGATTCGCCGGCATGGCCAAATGGCTCCAGAAGAAGTTTTCACACGATGTGTCTTTGCTTTTATCATGATATTTGCCGCTTTTTTTAGTTGGGGGCGATGGGTGACTTTAGTATTGGGTTTACTCTTTTTGCTTTCCGCTTTTCAAGGGATATGTGTGACATGTATTATTTATAAGAAGTATTTTCAGAAAGAAAACCCTTCCAATAACCCTTCTTAGATATCCATAAATTATTGTAATTTTAATTGTCTGCTGATGCCTTTCAGGTATACTTAATAGTAGTGCATTTGTCATTCCGGCTTAAAGAGCCGGAATCTCATAGATTCCCGATGCCTCGGGAATGACAAGCTCAAAACAAAAGCAATAAGAAGTTGAGCGAAGGAACTCATGGATCCGTGGAAAAGTATTTCAGGTTTGTCTCAAGAAGAATGTCGAGCTTCTCAAAGTAAAAAATTACACACCTTTTTAAATCAATATATCTATCCTTTTAGCCCGCATTACAGAGCACTTTTTGATAAGCATAAAATTAATCCTAAGAAAATTAAAACCATCTCAGATTTAAAGCATATTCCCTTTACATCAAAAGCAGATTTTGTGGAATCGGATCCAAAAGACTTTGTCTTGCAACCGGATGCCGATAAGATAAAAAAAGCTTGGCCGCTTCCGAAGATATCCCAAATGGCTTTCCAGAAAATATTTCGTGGTGAGAAATACTTGCAGCATAATCTTTCAAAAGAATTTCGCCCTGTCTTTATGACATTTACAACAGGGACAACGAATAAGCCCGTGCCATTTTTTTACAGCAACTATGATATTAAAAATTTAGAAACCTCCGGTGCTCGTTTGTTGGGTCTGTTTGATGTGGATCAAAATCAAAAATTCGTTAACATGTTTCCCTATGCGCCACATTTGGCTTTTTGGCAAGTTGTTTTAGGTGGGTTTGCTTCTTGTAATTTGATACTCAGTACAGGTGGGGGGAAGGTTATGGGGACAGATGGTAATATTGCGGCCATTGAAAAGATGCGACCGACACTTATTTTGGGTGTTCCAAGTTATGTCTATCATGTGCTGCGAACAGCGAAAGAGCGTGGCATTAACATGGATTATATGAAAAAGATTGTATTAGGGGCTTCAAAGGTAACAACAGCATTTAAGATAAAGCTTGCGCAATTATTAGAGTCTATGGGAGCGCGTGATGTGTCTGTATTTGGAACTTACGGATTTACAGAGTCGCGAGCAGCATGGGGCGAATGCCCGACAGCGTTAGACATCTCAAGTGGATACCATCTTTATTCAGATAAAGAAATTTTTGAGGTTATTGATCCAAAGACAGGGGAAGTTAAAGGAGAAGGTGAAGATGGTGAGTTGGTATATACCTCCCTTGATTCGCGCGCGAGCAGTGTTATACGTTATCGCACGGGTGATTTTGTAAAGGGCGGCATTGTTTTTGGTGAATGTCCGCATTGCAAACGTATTACTCTTCGTATCTCAAGTGACATTACACGGCTTTCCGATGTGAAAGGTTTAAATCTTTCAAAGGTTAAAGGGTCTTTAGTCAATCTTGGAAATTTTGCAGCGATTTTTTCTGAACTTGATTTAATTGAAGAATGGCAAATTGAATTGCGTAAAAAAAATAATGATGCTTTTGATATGGATGAGTTAGTTATGTATGTGTGTGCGAAGGATAATTGTGTGGAAGAGGAGTTAAGAAACGAAATTGTTAAAGTTATGTCATTAGCAACGGAGGTGTCTCCTAATGAAATTATTTTTGTATCAATGAAAGAGATGGTGGCTCGTTTGGAGATTGAAACCGCAAATAAAGAAAAAAGGATTATCGATAATAGGCCAAAGGCTTAGAAGAGGATCACACTATGGAAAAAATAGTTGTCGTTAATGGAATTCGCACGCCGTTTTGTAAGATGGGAACAGATTTTAATAATCTTTCGGCCCAAGAGTTAGGACGCATTGCCTTAAGAGAGTTGATTGAACGAACCCCTTTTGAATTGTCTGAATTAGATGAAGTAATCATCGGCTGTGTAGGACAGCCAGCTGATGCTGCTAATTTGGCTCGCGTTGTGGCCCTTTTAGCAGGGATACCAAACGAAATTCCTGCTTTTACTGTTCATCGTAATTGTGCCTCGGGTATTGAAGCTGCCGTTCAAGCTGCGATAAAAATTAGAGCGAATGAGGGGACTTGTTATTATGTCGGTGGAACAGAGTCGATGTCGAACATTCCTTTTTATTTAAAGAAATCTCTGCAAGATCAATTGGCTCTCCTTCAACGGGCCAAGACAATGGGGCAGCGTCTTAAAATTATGGTGCCTTTTTTTAAGAGATATTTAAATCCGATGGCTTCATTAGAAATTGGTTTGAAACTTGGGTTAACTGATCCTGTCTGTGGATTAAATATGGGCCAGACGGCAGAGGTCTTAGCTAAAGAATTTGGAATTACAAGAGAAGAACAGGATGATTTTGCCCTTTTAAGTCATCAAAGAGCGATTGAGGGACGTGAAGTTTTAAAAGAAGAAATTGTCCCTGTGATTCCTGCTCCCAAATTTAAAAAAGGTGTTGAGTTTGATAATGGACCACGTGAAGGACAATCAATGGAAGCGTTACAAAAGTTGCGCCCCTTTTTTGATAGACGCAGTGGGTCGGTGACAGCCGGAAATTCAAGTCAAATTACAGATGGTGCAGCGATGTTATTAATCATGACAGAATCCAAGGCGCGCGATCTTAATTTGGAAATTCTTGGAACGATTAAGGAGTTTGCCTTCTCAGGGGTAGAACCCAATCGTATGGGCATAGGTCCAGCCCATGCCATTCCAAAAGTTCTAAAAAAAGCTAATATGAAATTATCGGATATTGAAGCTGTCGAAATCAACGAAGCCTTTGCCGCTCAAGTTCTCGCTTGTCTGCGCGCCCTTGAATCTGATCAATTTACAAAAGATTTTGGTTGCGAGGGATACACAGGTGTCATTGATCCATCTATTTTAAATGTCAATGGTGGCGCGATTGCATTAGGACATCCCGTTGGAACAACAGGAGCGCGATTGATTTTAACAATGTTGAAACATTTAGAACGTAAAAATCTTAACACCGGTTTAGTATCGTTGTGTATTGGTGGCGGTCAAGGGGCTGCTGTCATTCTTGAGCGTTAGGGTAAGAATAACCAAGGTACAAGATACAAGAAATCCCACCTATGGGTGGGATCCCGCTTTTAGCGGGGCAAAAAAGAGACAATAACCAATAAACAAAAATAAAATGTTTGGTTATTTAATTATTGGGTTTTGATTATTTTTTGCCCGGCATCTAGAGATGCCGAGGTCCCGCCAACGGCGGGATATCTTGTAACTTGTTTCTTGTATCTTTGTTAAACTATTAAAAGTATAAAAAGGATTCGATTATGGGTTTAACGTATAACGAGAAAAATAATGTTGGTGTTATTGTTTTTGATCATGACGATTCAAAGGTGAATATACTTAGTTCAGATGTGATTAAACAGTTATCAGCTGCACTTGATCAGTTAAAGGATAGAGAAGATCTTACGGCGTTGTTAATTGTGAGTATGAAAAAAGATGTTTTTATTGCTGGGGCAGATATTAAAGAAATTGAAAAGATTGTGGAGCCGGATGATGGTGCAAAGAAAGCCAAGGCCGGACAAGATGTCTTAAACAAAATTGAAGAATTACATTTTCCAACGATTGCAGTGATCGACGGTGTTGCTTTAGGGGGCGGCTGTGAGTTAGCCTTAGCGTGTGATTATCGCTTGGCCACATTTAATCCAAAAGTGCGTATTGGTTTGCCGGAAGTTAACCTTGGTTTTATTCCTGGTTTTGGTGGGACGTATCGATTACCGCGCATTGTTGGATTGCAAGAAGCGCTAAAGATGATTTTAGCTGGTCGTCCCATTGACGGTGCTAAAGCGTTAAAGATTGGATTATTTGATAAAATTGTTACCCAAAAAGGATTGGATCAGCATATTGAAGAGTTTGTAAAAGATATCACAGAGGGGAAGTTAAAAAAATCAAAATATGAACGACGCAAAAAGAAAAAAGGGTTTCCCGGGTTTTTAGATCATAACCCCATAGGTAATAGGATCGTTTTTGATCAATCCCGAAAAAATGTCTTAAAGCTAACGAAAGGCTTTTATCCAGCCCCCTTAAAAGCTGTTGATGTTGTTGCCTCTAATTTTTATATGGATCGTAAACGTGGACTTGCCTTAGAGGCTCGTGGGTTTGGCGAGTTGGCTGTTACGGACATTTCAAAAAATTTGGTTTACATTTTTTATTTATCCGAAAAATATCGTAAACTTTCCATTAAGGGAACAGAGTCTATCAAACCAGCTAACATTACGAAATGTGGCGTTCTTGGGGCCGGTGTTATGGGGGGCGGAATAGCGCAGTTATTAAGTTCAAAAGGAATATGGACACGTATGAAAGATATTAGTCTTGATGCGATTGCAAAAGGTTTTCAGGCCGCTGGAAAAGTTTATACTCAAGCTGTGAAAAAAAGAAAATTGACTAAGGCGGTTGCTGCCGAACGAATGGCCCATATAACAGGCTCTCTTGATTACTCTGGGTTTGCAAATGCTGATTATGTGATTGAAGCTGTTGTGGAGAATATGGATATTAAAAAAAGTGTTTTTAAGGAGTTAAGTGAGAAGTGTTCAGAGCATACGATACTTGCGAGTAATACCTCCGCATTAAGTGTTACCGAAATGTCTTTAGAAGTTAAAGACCCCTCCAAGGTCATTGGATTTCATTTTTTTAATCCCGTGCATCGTATGCCGTTAGTTGAAATTATTACAACAGCTCAAACATCCAATGAAACTTTGGTGACTAGTTTAGCTTTAGTGAAACGGTTGGGTAAAACGCCTATTGTTGTTAAAGATTCCCCTGGATTTATTGTTAATCGTATTTTGTTAGGTTATATCTGCGAAGCTGGACACATTTTAGAGGAGACAGGAGAGTTAGAAGAGGTGGACCTTGTTATGACAGATTTTGGTATGCCCATGGGGCCTTTTCTTCTTTCAGATGAGGTTGGTTTAGATGTAGGGCTTAAGGTTATGCATATTTTGGAAGAAAGTTTTGGTAAGCGTTTTAAAGCAGCTTCAATATTTGAGAAGATTTTGGAGACTGGTAAATTGGGAAAAAAATCTGGTAAGGGGTTTTATGATCACACCATAAAAGATCGACAGGTTAATACAGAGGTTTGGGATTTAATGGATTCACAGTTCACAAGATTGGATAAGCAGGAGTGTTTGGATCGTTTGGTACTAACTATGATTAATGAGGCAGCTAAGTGTCTTGAAGAAAAGATTGTCGAAGATCCTGGTGCTATCGATGTAGGTATGATTTTTGGGACAGGCTTTCCTCCTTTTAAGGGTGGCTTACTTAAATATGCCGATTCCTTAGGAATTGCGCATGTTGTAGATCAATTAGAGAAACTTCAAAAAGAATTAGAGGCTGAACGTTTTGCTCCTTGCCAATATCTTCTTAATTTAAAAAATCAAAATAAGACTTTTTTTGCAAAAGATTAAATATTACAAAAATTTGCAAAAATGATGAATTGTATTAGAATATTGTAATCAAAAAATTATGAATAAGGAATCTTTCTAAATGGGAATATCAAAACATAAACGTTTAACTCTGCTTTATTATCTTGTGACTTCTTTGGCTGTGCTTGTTTCTGCCTTGACGATTTATATGCATATCACAAAAGATGATGAGGATTATTCCGTTTTTGTTAATGAGGATGTTGGTGTAAGTATTAAATATCCAACAGATTGGGATATTCAAGAATATATTCAAAATACAGTTGTTACTTTTATTTCACCTTATGATAGTGAAATTGATACTGTTTTAGAAAATTGTAATGTTGTTGTAGAACCTATACCACCAAGAACGACGAACTTAGATGAATATACCGAGCTGATTAAAAATCAAATGAATTCTGTGTTTAAGCATTATATTGAAGTAAAAGAATCTAAAAGTATCCGCTTTGGAGGGCGCCGTGGTCATCGTTATATATATGCAGGCCGGTCACCTGAAGAAGGGGCCCAACAATATCAGTATATTCTTAACTGGACCGTTTATGATGGGCTAGGTTATCAATTCACATGTGTTACTATCGAAGAAGATTTTCCTCTTTTCGAGAGAACATTTAATTCCATGCGAAAGTCGTTTAAAATTTTAAAATAAATGGTTAGTTTTACTCAAAATATAGATAAACCATCCGAGATACCTTTGTGCCCAGTGTTTGGTGAGTGTGGGGGGTGTAAGTATCAGGATGTTTTGTACGAAGAAGAGTTGAAAATTAAAGAAACTCAACTTAAAGAGCTATTTAAATCTGATTTCGCTTGTGATGAAAAATTATTTGAACCTATCGTTGGATCGGTTGATCATTATTGGTATCGTAATCGTTTAGATTTAAAGCTTATTAAAACAAAGGATGATCGTGTATTGATAGGTTTTACACCTTTGTCTGGACGAGGAATTATCCCTGTAGACGCCTGTCCTATTGCAATGAAACCTATCAGTGAATTTATTCCTGAATTAAAGGTTGAGGCAATTAAGAAATTGGGTCTTAAATATCGAAGAGCTAATTTAGTCGTAAGGACTGGCGAAGAATTAAAGGTTCGTTGGGGTGGTGTGGGGCGGCGCTCTTGTCAGCTATCCGAAGATGAATATTTTTATATAAAAATTAATAATCGGAAAATCTTTTATTCTTTAGATACTTTTTTTCAAGCCAACCTTTCCATTCTTCCTAAATTATTTGAATACTTAAAAACGCTTCCCTTTATATCAAAGGAGTCGATATTTTTTGATCTTTATGGTGGAGTAGGTTTGTTTTCCGTTGGATTATATGATTTTTTTCAACATGTTGTCCTCATAGAAGATAGTTCGCAATCGGTAACTCTGGCTAATTATAATAAAACTTACCATCAACTTAATAATTTGACGATTATTGAAGGTCGGGTGGAGGATGTATTAAGCCGGCAATTAGACAAATGCTCTCATAATTCATTAGTTGCGATGATTGATCCTCCACGTGCTGGCTTATCAAAAGAGGCAAAGAGTGTTTTAACAGAAAAAAAAGCGTTTAAACATTTGCTATATCTATCATGCAATCCTGAGTCATTGGTTCGTGATTTAAAAGAGTTGGGTGAGGCGGGTTGGGCAATGAAGAAGATTATTCCTTTTGATTTTTTTCCGCGAACGAAACATCTAGAAACGTTGGTTATCTTAGAGTAGGTTTATATGAAAGAGGAAAAAATTCCTTATGATAAACAAATTTTTGTTTGCACGCATGATTTAAAAGGTGAGAAACCGAGCTGTGGTGACCACCAAGGCGCTGCGATATTCAAAGAATTAAGGCGCGTGGCTAAGGAGAAAGGATTGCATCCTAGGATACGTGTTGCGCAAGCCACATGCCTTGGGCAATGTGATAGTGGTACCTCTATTATGGTCTATCCCGATGACATTTGGTTTAAAAACGTTCAATTAAAGGATGTGGATGAGCTTATTAAAAAATTTTTTCCTGAGTGAAATGTTCCTCGTCAGATTATCCTTCATTTGCCCCTTCCTAAAGTTATAAAATAATCCATTTGTTGATTCTAAAAGTATATATTCTGTAATAAAATACTATCATTATTAATATCTCTCACAAGGAGAAAGACTTATGAGCATGTATGACAAAAATATCAGTAAAGAAAAATTAGCATCGTTAGAATTTGCAGAAGAACAACGCCAAGCCGAATGGACCCATCCTAGCTTTGCTTTACAGTTATTTCATGGAAATCCGGATTGGTCTTTAATACATCCATTTCCCAGACAATCGGAGGCTGAGAAAAAAGAGGGTGATGAATTATTAAAAAAATTTGAAGATTTCTTGCGCCAAAATTTAGATCCTAATGAGGTGGATAAGACAGGGATTATTCCAGAACATGTGATGAAGGGGCTTGGAGAGTTGGGTGGTTTTGCTATTAAGATTCCAAAAGAATACGGAGGTTTAGGTCAGGGGCAGACAAATTATAATCGTATCATGCATTTGGTATCTAGTTATTGTGGTTCAACGGCCGTGTTAATGAGTGCTCATCAAAGTATTGGAGTTCCTCAACCTTTAAAATTGTTTGGGACAGATGAACAAAAGAAAAAATATTTTCCTATGTTTGCTAAGGGTGCTGTTTCTGCTTTTGCTCTCACAGAACCTACGGCAGGTTCTGATCCAAGACAGATGTTAACAACCGCAACTCCTATTGAGGATGGAAAGTTTTTTCTTATCAATGGAGAAAAATTGTGGTGTACTAATGGTCCAGCGGCTGATGTTATTGTTGTTATGGCGGTAACACCTCCGAAGATTAAAAAGGGCAAAGAGATTAAGCAAATTACGGCGTTTATAGTTGACACCAACTCTCCAGGTTTTGAAGTGGTTCAACGTTGTAGATTTATGGGGTTAAATGGTATTCAAAATGGTTTGTTACGTTTTAAAGATTTAAAAGTTCCACGTGAAAATATAATTTTAGGTGAGGGAGAAGGTTTAAAGTTAGCTTTAACAACACTAAACACAGGGCGATTAACATTGCCTGCGGCATCCGTTGGGATTAGTAAATGGTGTTTGTATGTATCGCGTGAGTGGTCATCGCAAAGAAAGCAATGGGGGGCGAATATTGGTGAACATGAAAGTGTTGCTTTGAAGTTAGGTTATATGGCGAGTCATACCTTTGCTATGGATGCGATGACATGGATCACCGCTGCGATGGCTGATGATAAATCCAAAGATATTCGTATTGAAGCTGCGATTGCAAAATATTTTTGCACCTTTCATGCATGGATCATTGTTGATGAAACCCTTCAAATCAGAGGGGGCCAAGGTTATGAAACGCATGATTCTTTAAAATCGCGCGGCATGGAAAGTTGGCCGGTAGAGCGCGTTTTAAGGGATGTTCGTATCAATTTAATTATTGAAGGAACAACAGAAATTATGCATCTGTTTATTGCGCGAGAAGCGTTGGATCCTTATTTAAGTAAAGTTATTCCTTTAATGAGTCCGAAAACAAATATCTTTAAGAAATTGGGAATTGTCTTTGGAATGGGCTTAGGTTATTTTAAGTTATGGTTACCTAATTTAACGCAAGTCGATGAGATCGATGAAACCTTAACAGAACATATGGTCTATGTGCAGGATGTCAGTAAACGTTTAGGTCGAGAAATTTTCCACAATATGACACGTTATCAAAAGAAACTCGAATCTCATCAAGCGATCCTAAATCGTATTGTTGATATTGGAACTGAGTTATTTGCGATGGCGACAACCTGCTCGTATGCCGATATGCTTATGAAAGAGGATAAGGATAAAGAAGGCGCTCTTGAACTTGCTGATCTTTTTTGTAAAGCAGCAAGAAAACGCATTGATGCAGCCTTTGATGAAAATTCTAATAATTTTGATAAAGAAAGTATTGCCGTTTCAAAACAAGTTTTGTCTGGAAAATTGAAGTGGATGGAAACAGAAATAATGACATAATTTTCACCCGGCGTCTTTTTGACGTTGAGGTGTTATCTCTGCCTTTTTAGCGGCGGTGAGTTATAAGGCTTTAGTGACCATGTCTGGAATAACCTCTTTTCTACATAGTTTAAATCTTATCAAACAAATTCCAATTTTTGCTAAACTCAATTGGTTTGAACAGCAAAAGATTGCGCGTAAGTCTGTCATTGTTGAGTATAAAAAGGGAGAGACTGTTCGTCGTGTGGGGGATCCCGCGGATTATTTTTATTGTTTGATAACGGGCCGTTTACAAGCGTTCACGTTAAACAATGAAAGAATCAAAGAGAATGTAGAATTTATTCATCGGGGCATGCATTTTGGAATTATTTCTGTATTTACGGGAGAAACACACTCCTTAACATTTGAGGCGATTAATGACTCCATTATTTTAAAAATTGCTAAAGCAGATTTCCATTCTATCCTCAAATCGATTCCTACCCTTGGATTAGAATTTAGTCAAAGTTTATCACAGCGTGTTCGAAGTCATCGGGAGGGTCAGAAATCTATTTTCGAAAGTACGATTATCTCGATCTACAGCCCTGTCATAGGAACGGGAAGTTCCACTTATGCGATGAATTTTGCATTAAGTTTACAAATTGAAACCAATAAAAAAGTTATGCTTCTTAATATCCATACGGCTCAGAATTTGGACGATAAATCAGAGTCTACTAAGGATAAGCCTGTTCCTAAATGGAAGAAGCCACCTATTGAGTTAAAAGACATTGTTGGCGATCATGATAAAATTTTTGATAGCATTATTAAAGAAGAGTTAGCCATAGATTTGCTTAATGTGATGTTTGATGCCTCAGACAGCGATTTAAAGAAACAAATTAGTCCTTTGGTAAGTACTTTGGTTGGAGATTATCATTATGTTATTGTTGATTTGCCGAATGATATGGATGATTTTGTTTTGCAAACGCTGACACAGTCGGATTATGTTCATCTGTTATCTTTAGATCGGAAAAAAGATTTAGAGCAAATGCGTTCGGTCATTGATCGTTTAGAATTGACATTTAAAGAAAGGTTTAATGAAGATAGGCTTCGTGTAATTATCCGAGGGATTCATGATCAGGTTTATTTGTCCTTTGAGGATATTAGTAAAGTTATCGATTTTAAAGTCGATCATGTTATTCCGCATATTCATGCTGATCAGCTCAAGGAAGATATTCATTCCTCTAGTGTTACGGTTTATCGAAGTGATGAAAATAGCGAATATAATAAAGTCCTTAGACGTATTGCCCGTCAAGTTGGCGGCGTTATGGTGGGTGTTGTCTTAGGCGGTGGCGCGGCTTTAGGCATTGCTCATGTGGGAGTTATTCGAGTTTTAGAAGAAGAGAACATCCCTGTTGATATGGTTGTGGGTAGTAGTATGGGGGCTTTAATTGGAGCGTTATGGGCGACGGGAAAAAATGCGAAAGAATTAGAGGAGATTGCTCGTGAATTTGAGAAGAAAGGTAATATGTTAAAATTGTTCGACCCGCCATTATTTCCCATCTCAGGACTAATTAAAGGTAATGCGATTAAGCGATGGTTAGCTAAACATTTAGGAACTAAAACATTTTATAGTTGCGATATTCCTTTTAAAGTTGTTTCATATGATTTAATACGAAGAGAAGAGTTGATCCTTGAGCGAGGTTCCTTGGTGGATGCTGTTCGTGAAAGTATTGCCATTCCAGGTGTCCTTAAGCCTGTCTTGACTCAAGATCGTGTGATTATTGATGGGGGCGTGCTCAATCCTTTACCGACGAATGTTCTTGCTGGTCGTGGCATTAAAAAAATTATTGCTATCAATGTTCTTCAATCTCCAGATGAAGTTTCTCAAGGTCATGACCTCCATCAACGTCGAGAAGAAGAGAAGTTGTCGCGTTCATTTCTAAAGGCACCATTAAGTTATATATCTCATCGTATTATGAGAACGTTAGCCAAACCTTTCAAACCAAATATTTCTGACATTTTAGTACGAACCCTTCAAGCTTCCGAATACGTCATCGCCGAACAGAGCGCCCAACAAGCCGATGTCTTAATCCATCCCGATCTTGTAGGCATCGACTGGTTCGAACTCTATCGTGTTGATGATCTCATCCGCAAAGGTGAGGAGGCGACCCGCGCTTTAATTCCCGATATTAAAGCTTTAGTGAAGAAATAAGAATAATTTTCTTCAAAGTCTCGTTTGTTCCCTCATACTTCTATCAAACTTGACGTGCATAGAAATTAAATGATATGATAAAAATCATGCATTAGTATGAAACCAAATGAGTTTAATATTTAGGTGTTTATTTTGAAAAAATTTCATTTCAAAACGTCAGAAGTTCTCCAAGGTGATTATGAACTCAAGCGTATAAATTTGATGATCGTCTTTCAAGTCAATTGTCCGGGATGCTTTTTGTATTCTTTGCCGCTAGTTAATCGTGTGAATGAGAAATATGCAGAGAAGGGGCTTCAGGTTTTGGGGTTATCAACAGCGTTTGAGGATTTTGAATTTAATACTGTTGATAATACGCGTTTGTTACTTAATGAAGGTGAGGTTGTAGGGGAAACGAAGAAGGCGTTGAGTCAAATGGGGCATGAAAAGTTTCCCCTTCAAATGGATTTTCCTGTTGCTTTTGATTTATTAGGAAAAGGAAGCGAAATTTTTGATCAAGAGGATGCCTTGATTGTTTCCGAACTTGTGCCAGATTTTCAAGCTCGAACAGAGGAAGAGCAAAAAAAGATTGTTACAGAAATTGATAAGCATTTAAAAGGGAGAAAATTAGCCTCTTATAGTTTTACCGTTAACGATATGCGAGGTACACCCTCCTGGTTTCTTTTTCGTGAAGATCTAAGTATTGATGAACTGTGGTTTGGACATAAAACGGAAGAGGATGTAATGGCGTTATTGGATTCTTGTATTACCCGTTAGGAAAGTTAGGAGAGTCATTATGAAAGTTACATTTTTAGGAGCCAGTCAGAATGTCACGGGTTCAAGGTTTCTTTTGGAAACAGAATTTTCTCGTATTCTTATAGATTGCGGACTTTTTCAAGAACGAGATTTACGTGATCGTAACTGGGAAAAATTTCCTGTCGATCCAAAAAGTATTTCTCATCTCCTCTTAACACATGCTCACATTGATCATTGTGGGTATTTACCACGTTTTGTCAAAGATGGGTTTCAAGGAAAAATTATTTGTACGCCTCCCACCGCTGATATAGCCAAAATTAGTTTGATTGATACCGCACACATTCAAGAATCAGATGCCGCTTACAAAAAGAAACGGCATAAAAAAGAAAAACGTAAGGGACGTCATCCTGAGGTTCCTTTATTTACAGAAGTTGATACATTTCGCGTGTTTTCTCATTTTAGAACCCATGATTATGAAGTGACCTTTGATGTGACTAAAGATATTAAAGCCACTTATTATGATTCTGGTCATATTTTAGGTGCCGCATCGATTGAATTAAAGATTAAAGAGGGGGGCAAAGAAATTATTTGTATTTTTTCTGGAGACATAGGCCGTTGGGATCGTCCGATTCTTAATGACCCTCATCTTTTTAAACAAGCAGATTATGTGTTTATGGAAGCCACTTATGGTAATCGTGTTCATGAAGATGCCATCGCTTCTATTGATAAATTGGAGCAAGTCATCAACGCTACTGATAAATCAGGTGGCAATGTGGTTGTCCCAACATTTTCTATTGGACGAGCGCAGGAGCTTTTGTATGATTTAAACATCCTTGTTAAAGAAAAACGTATTCCTCAATTAATGACTTTTGTTGATAGCCCGATGGCAATGAAGATAACAGAGGTCTTTCGTCGTTATTCTCAATATTTTGATGAAGAAGCGCAAGAGTTCCTAGACCAATATGAATCTTTATTTGATTTTCCTTTATTAAAATTTACAAAGACCTCAGATGAGTCAAAGGCCATTAATCATATTAAGGGAACCGCTGTTATTTTGGCTGGATCTGGAATGTGTACAGGCGGCCGGGTTAAACATCATTTGCTTAATAATATTTCAAGGCCCGAGAGTACGGTTTTATTTGTTGGTTATCAGGCTCAAGGAACATTAGGACGTCAGATTCTGGAACGCCCTGAAAAGGTACGGATTTTGGGTAAAAGGGTGGATGTTTTATCTAAAATTGAAAAAATTAATGGTTTATCTGCTCATGCCGATAAAAATGAACTTGCCCAGTGGCTCAAATCTTTCAAGCCACCAGCCAAGAAAGTATTTATCATTCATTCTGAAAAAGAAGCCGCGGAAGGGTTTGTAAATGCCGTAAAAGAGGAGATTAGCACAGATTTTCATATTCCAAAATATTTAGAAGAAGTTGAAATTGGTTAGCTTATTTTCTAATTGACAATATAGTTTTCCAAGGTAAAATGACTCAATCAATTCAATATCAATCATTTATGAGGGGGCGTCATGAAAGCAAAGAAATTATTATCGTTATTTGTAGGCCTAATTGTGCTAGTTGCTTTAGCAAGTGGATGTGAAAAAAAGAGTGATTTAGAGAAAAGTGCTGATAAAGCGGGAAAAGATGCTAGTAAAGCTATTGATGGTGCTTTAAACAACTAAGAATTTCCAGATTTTGTTATAGAATTAGAGGTGATGGTCGATTTTAACGTTATTTTTAAGGTTAAAACGATCATCACCTTTTTTTAATTTTTTTATAAAATGATGGTATAATTAACCTTCCATAAATTACGAATTTTAAAAAGAAATACAGATGAATAAAAAAGACAATAAATTTAAATATGTCCTAGTCGAATTAGCCCATCATTTGCCTTATTCGATTTTTGGGGTAACGGTTGGGATCATTGCTATGGGGGTGTTGACGTTTTTTGCAACGCTGATGAAGGCTGAAGATATGCTTCCGCATGCCTCTGAGGAACTCTTTCATGTGTTTCATCCTGCTCACGTTTTATTTAGTGCCGTTGCCACCACAGCGATGTTTTGGAAGCATGAGAAGAATATGATTAAAGCGATCATTATTGGATTTTTGGGATCCATTACGATATGCGGTATTAGCGATGTTTTTTTTCCATTTGCTGGTGGGCTCATTCTTGGTCAAGAGATGCATTTGCATGTTTGTATTCTAGAGGAGCCAGGGCTTGTGTTACCATTTGCCGTAGTCGGTGTGATCGCGGGACTTGCTGTGACCAAAAGTTTTGAGAAATCGACGGAATATTCCCATTCGGCGCATGTTTTTATTAGTAGTGCGGCATCCATTTTATATTTGTTAAGTTACGGTCTTCAAGATTGGACTCATGCGGTAGGTGGCGTTTTTCTTGTCACTATCTTTGCTGTTATGATTCCTTGTTGCGCGAGTGATATTGCCCTTCCCATCTGCTGTGCGCACGTCAATTGTGATCATGAATAAACCTCTCAAACAAATCAAGGTCGGTACCAGAGGCAGTCCGCTTGCCCTTGTGCAGATTCAAGAGATTAAAAATCTTATAGACAATGAAGGATTTTCTCTTGATTGGCAGTCCATCACTTTTCAAACAGCAGGTGACCAAGATAAAGTAACACCCCTTGTTGATCAACTACCTGATGATTTTTTTACCAATACCATTGATCAAGCTCTCCTCGATAAAAAAATTAATTTGGCCATCCATAGTGCCAAAGATCTAGCAGAATGCCTTACTCAGGGATTAAAGATATTTGCACTTACCGAAAGTAAAGATAATAGCGATTGTTATGTTGGGAAAACAAAAATTAAAGATTTAGCTCAAGGGGCTAAGATTGGAACAAGTAGTCATCTAAGACAAGAAGCTTTAAAAAATTTAAATCCTAGAATTGAAATTGTGAACATTCGTGGAACCATTCAAGAGCGGTTAGAGTTGCTTGAGCAGGGAGAGGTTGATGGGATTATTGTGGCAACCATTGCTTTAAAGCGATTAGGATTAGAGGATCGTATTAGCGAAATCATGCCATGGGAGACCACAGCTCTACAAGGTCAGTTGGCTGTTGTCGGACGAGCTGACGATCTTGAATTAGAAAAAATATTTTCCACAATCGATGTTCGCGAAGATTATGGAACCGTCACCCTCCTTGGCGCAGGTCCAGGGGATCCTGAATTGATTACGGTTAAGGCTATTAAAGCATTGGGGCGTTCTGATTGTGTTTTTTATGATTATCTGATTCATCCATCTCTATTAGATTACTGTCCGCAAGCTAATAAAACTTATGTGGGAAAAAGAAAAGGCAAGCACTCCATGCCGCAGGCTGAACTTTCACGCCTTCTAAGAGATGCCGCTTTTTTAGGAAAAAATATCGTCAGGCTTAAAGGAGGCGATCCTTTTATTTTTGGACGAGGCGCTGAGGAGTTTGACTATTTAAGATCTTATCACATTCCAATCGAGGTGATACCTGGGATTAGTTCAGCTACAGGTATTCCTGCAAGTTTAACGTTGCCTCTGACATCACGTGACGAATCGAATTCCGTGGCTTTCATTAGTGGGCATAAAAAAGATGAAGCCCAGGATGCGAATTCTTTATTAGAGATTCCTTGTGTGGATACGATAGTCTTTTTAATGGGATTAACAAAACTAGATATCATCTTAAAATCACTTCTTAAGGCGAATTGGAAAGAGGAGACATCAATCGTTATCATTTCCAAAGGGACATGTATCGATGAAGATATTCTCATTGGAACACTAAAAGAGATTAAAAATACATTAGACTCTCATCCCGTTATGCCACCTGCTCTTATTATTGTTGGAAAAAGTGTGGGGCATTGGAAAACATATTATCAACAGAAACAAAAAATCCTTTTTACAGGGACGAATCCAGACAAATATCGCTCAAAAGGACAAATCATTCATTGGCCTATGATTGAAATAAAAGAACATGTTTTAGATCAGAAAGAAGCAGCAAGGATCAAGAATAAAATGGATCAATATCATGTTTTAATACTGACGAGTCGATTTGCCGTTCGTTATTTTTTCAAATGGCTAAAAGAACAGAATGTGGGGGTTGATCAGATAAAGAAAATGACGATTTGCGTTATTGGTCAAGTAACGCAGAGAAGTTTAAAAGAATTTAATCTTGATGCTGGTATTTTACCTTCTGTTGAAACAAGTGAAGGTTTATTTGAGAGCCTCGATGAGGCTATTGATCTTAAGGGAGTAGAAATTTTGTTTCCGCGTTCCTCTTTATCAAATCCATATCTAAAAGAAAAGTTAACGAAAAGTGGTGCTTTAGTTGATGAAATGACGATATATGAAAATTTAAAGCCAGAGAAGAAAGATTTGCCTCAAATGACGATGGATGCGATTTTTATGACTAGTCCTTCACAAGTAAAGAATTTCTTAGAAGATTATGGTACAATCCCTAAAACTTGGAAAATTTACAGCAAAGGTCCACACACAGCTAAGTCATTAAAAGAGCAGGGTTATGAAAGTGAGTTATTAAATTGAAGCGATTTCGCCGATTAAGACAAAGTGCAGCCATTCGTAATTTGGTGCAAGAAACGACACTTACAAAGCACGATCTCATTCAACCATTTTTTGTGATTGAAGGAAATAATAAAAGAGAAGAGATTGAATCCATGCCTGGTATAGCTCGTTATAGTGTTGATCTTCTGCTTAAAGAGGTTGAAGCCTATATAAAACAAGGTGCACAAGCGGGATTATTTTTTGGTCTTCCTAAGAAAAAAAATGAAACAGCGATGGGGAGTTATGCGAGTAATGGTATCATTCAAAAAGCGGTAAAAGCTTTAAAGAAGGAGTTTCCCGAATTCTGTGTCATTACGGATGTGTGTTTGTGCGCCTATACAAGTCATGGGCATTGTGGCATTGTGAAAAATAAAAGCGTTGATAATGATAAGACTGTTTCAATTTTAGCCAAAGCAGCTTTATCGCATGCAACAGCAGGTGCTGATATTGTTGCTCCCTCAGATATGATGGATTTTCGTGTTAAAGCGATACGTGAGTCTCTTGATAGCAATTCTTATGAAAATGTTCCTATTATGTCATATGCCGTTAAATACAATTCTGCTTTTTATGGCCCTTTTAGAGAAGCTGCTGATTCTGCTCCTCAATTTGGTGATCGTAAAACCTATCAAATGGATCCAGCTAATAGTGATGAAGCCCTCAGAGAAGCCAAGCAAGACCTTAAAGAGGGTGCTGATTTTATTATGGTGAAACCAGCTTTGGCTTATTTGGATATTGTTGCACGTTTAAAACAAGAATTGGCAGCACCTCTTGTGGCTTACAATGTGAGTGGGGAATATGCCATGGTTAAGGCGGCGGCAATCAAGAAATGGGTTGATGAAGAATCTGTTGTATTAGAAAGTTTATTGGCGATGAAAAGGGCTGGGGCCAATATGATTATTTCTTATCATGCCAGTGAGGCGTTGGGGTGGCTGACCCCTTAGCTGTCATTCCTGGGGATGACATGATTACTTTAATGAAAACTTCCAAATCGCAAATACATTTCGATAAAGCAAAAAAAGTTCTAGTCGGCGGCGTTAACAGCCCCGTCCGCTCCTTTAACGGTGTTGGTGGTCAAGCGTTGGTCATGAAGTATGGCCAACGAGAGAAGATGTTTGATGAAGATGGTCAAGGGTATACGGATTATTGTCTTTCCTGGGGATCATTGATTCTAGGACATGCTCATCGAAATGTTGTTTTAGCTGCCAAAAAAACACTGGAGCGTGGAATAAGTTTTGGGACAACGACGCGTGCTGAAATTGATATTGCATCTTTAATTGTAGAACGCGTGCCTTCCATCGATTTAATTCGTTTTGTCAATTCTGGAACAGAAGCCACTATGAGTGCTATTCGTTTAGCGCGCGGCTATACACAACGTGATTGTCTAGTCAAATTTGATGGTTGTTATCACGGTCATTTTGATGATTTGTTAACGACAGCCGGTAGTGGTGTTGCTCAACTTAAGGAATCTTCTTCTGATGGCATTCCTGCCTCGCATATTGAAAATACAATAAGCCTTCCCTATAACAATATCGAAACCTTAACGAAAACATTAACTCAACATAAGAATCGTATTGCTTGTGTCATTTTAGAACCTGTTGCGGGTAATATGGGTGTTATTCCCGCGAGCCAAGAGTTTTTACAAACGCTTCGCGATTTAACAAAGAAGTTTAATATTGTTCTTATTTTTGATGAAATCATGACGGGTTTTCGTACCGCTGTGGGTTGTGTTCAATCAGAATATAATATTATTCCTGATATGACATGTTTGGGTAAGATTATTGGGGGTGGTTTTCCCATGGGGGCGTATGGGGGACGTGAAGATATTATGAAGTGTTTAGCGCCGCTTGGCGGGGTTTATCAGGCTGGAACGTTTTCTGGTAATCCAGCCGTGATGAGGGCTGGATATGCAACGCTTAAGCTTTTAAATCAAGATTTTTATTGCAGTTTAAATAAAAGATGCGAAGATTTTAGTAATAAGATAAATGCCTTTTTTAACGATAAAAATTGTGGCGTGCATCTTTCGAGTTATAAATCTATGATGAGCCTTCGTTTTAGAAAGGAGCCTGTTCTTAACTATAAAGATGCAGGGCAGGCTTCAGGTGGGGAGCGCTACAGCGCGTTATTTCATCATTTGTTAAAAGCGGGAATCTATTGGCCTCCAGCTGATCTTGAAGCTTTTTTTGTCAGCGGGGCGCATCGAGAGAAAGATTTGAAATTATTATTTGATCAATTGCAGTTATTTTTTAATCCGTAAGAAGTATATTCATTAGGAAAGGGGAGAACATGATGAGGAAGTTAAAAAGTTGTTTGATGGCGTTAATATTGTCATTAGCCGTATTTACCAATTCTGGTTGTTATGCGGTTGTTCTGGGAGCCGCAGCGGGAGCTGGTAGTGTTGCTTATGTAAAGGGACGCATTGAGAAAAATTTTGATCGACCTGTCAAAAAAGTAAACGCGGCAACCTTGTCGGCTTTAAAAGGTCTTGATATTTTTGTCATTTCAGATGAATTAACCACGCATGAATCTGAAATTAAAGGGGAATATGATGATGGAAAAGAAGTTAAAATCAAAATTATCGCCCTTACAGAAAAAAGTTCTAAAATTACTATTCGCGTGGGTGTTTTAGGGAATGAAGAAAAATCGCTTGAAGTCCTTAACGCAGTTATAAAAAAGTTATAAACAGATACTAGTCGTTTTTGAAGGTTAGCTAGAAATTGATTTTAATAAAAAAGATCCAGTTCTAGTTAACCTCTAGAGCGTTGTGATTCTCAAATATGAATGAGCTTTCTGAAAATTCTTATATTTCAGTTATAATTCCTGCCTTCAACGAAGAAGTCTCCTTACCCAAAGTCATCAATGACATTCCCAAAAATATTGTTAAAGATATTATTGTCGTTAACAATGCCAGTACAGATAATACTCCTGAAGTGGCTCGTAACATGGGATGTATTGTCGTTGAGGAGCTTAAAAAGGGTTATGGACAAGCGTGTCTTGCTGGAATTGCTGCCTTAAACCCTAAAACAGACATTGTTGTTTTTTTAGATGGTGATCATAGTGATCATCCTGAGCAAATGCAAAAACTCATTGATCCTATGGGTCGAGACGGTATTGATTTTGTTATTGGATCACGTGCTTTAGGAGAAAGAGAGCGGGGAGCAATGGCTCCTCAGGCTTTTTATGGCAATAAGCTTGCGTGTTTCTTAATGAAATTGTTTTGGGGCTACACGTACACAGATCTCGGACCATTTAGAGCCATTAATTATCAAGCCCTTAAGCGTTTAAATATGATCGATCAGGATTTTGGCTGGACAATCGAAATGCAGATTAAAGCGATTGAATGTGGTTTAAAAATTAAAGAAGTCCCTGTCGATTATCGTAGACGTATAGGTAAATCTAAGATTTCAGGTACATTTAAAGGAACGCTTTTAGCAGGTGAGAAGATATTGCGTACTATTTTTAAGTATAAATTTTTCGTAAAAAAGTAATCTAAAATGACAGACCACTTGAATAAAAAGATTGTCTTACTGGGAACCCTCTCAACCCTAATTTGGGTTTTTGTGATGATGATGTCTAAGGGATTGCCTGTGTTTTTTTGTCAGTGGTTAGATGCTATTTCCTTTCAGATGTTGACCAAAGAAATTATGCAAATGACTCATGGTTTTTATTATCAGGTCAACAACAATGATATGCCTACCGTTATTTATATCGGTTTTTTTATGATATGCTTTTTAATTATGCTTTATTTAGTGCGACGTCTTGAGAAGAATAAAAGACAAGATTTTGTTTTGGGTTGGATTGTATTGTTTTCCATACTCTTTCGCTGTGTCTTACTTCCTGCAGAACCTATCCATGAAAATGATTTTTACCGGTATCTGTGGGATGGAAAATCAGCCAATCACGGTATAAACCCTTTTAAATATGCTCCGGCTGATTTATCAATCTATGAAGCTCAGCTTAATGAAGATTTCTTAGATTTTGACAGCGAGGAGGTTCAAGAAATAAAAGAATTTAGAGAAGATGATTTTAAAAAACTGGATCATCTTATTGAATTACGCGATCAGAATTACCTTTTTTATGAGCGTATCGGGCATCAAGAAGTACCAACCATTTATCCACCTGTAGCCCAAGGAATCTTTGCAGGCATCACATTCTTATGGGAAGATCACTTTGTTTTTATGAAGATAATTTTTATGCTTTTTGATATAGGTGTGATATTTCTTATCATCGCTTTATTGTCGCATCTTAAATTAAATCCCTGCATGGTTATTATTTATGGTTGGTCGCCATTAGTTTTAAAGGAATTTGCTATCTCCGGACATTATGATTCTATCCCGATATTTTTTACCACTTTAAGTTTGTTTTTATTAGTAAAAGGCAAACAGTTAGGAGGCTCTGTGTTTTTGGCCATGGCTGCGTTATCAAAGTTTTTCTCAGGGTTATTGTTGCCCTTGTACTTTCGAAAAATGAAGTTTATTTATCTTTTTTGTTTTGCTCTTATTTGTGTGGTGTTTTATGTGCCCTATGTGCTTTGGAATGATACAGGTCTTCATGGCGTTTTTAAAGGGTTACATGTTTATAATCAAGAATGGAATTATAACTCTAGTGTTTTCGCGGGCGTTTATCTATTGTTAGATAAGTTCATGCCGCAACTAACAAATGAGCTATTAAACGTTAAATTAATTGTAGCGGGGATATATGGCTTGATTGTCTTAACAATGGCTGCTATCGCGCATCGAAACGATTTAGACTTTTTACATAAGTGCTTCCTTGCTATAGCTTTACTGTTTATTTTTAACCCAGTAGGAGATCCATGGTATTTTTGCTGGGCGATTCCATTGTTGTGCCTTTTTCCTTATAGATCTTGGATTTGGTTGTCTGGTTTATTAATTTTGAGTTATTTGAATTTTCATAGTGATTTGGGTGTTATTAATGATAGATGGTTAGATATTCCAATAATCAGTTGGGTCATATACATACCTTTTTTCTTATATGTATTATTTGAGTTAGTGACAAAAAAATGTAAGGTTAATGATATTTTGACGACTAAATGACAGTATTTTTAGAAAACGGAAAATCATAACAATATTTAGCTCAGGAGAAAGTAATGAAAAATTGGCATGTCGTTGTTATTTGTTCATTGGGTCTTTTTTTGATATCTTGTAATCAGCCGACTAAAGTGTCTTCTCAGGAAAAGGTTGTTAGCTCATCAAAAATACTCGTTGACTATAATATTTGGAATAATGTCTTAAGGACATACGTTAATGATGAAGGGCTGGTGAATTATGATGGTCTTAAGGCGAATCGTGGGAAGCTCGATCAATTCGTTGCTCAAGTGAAAACGGCAAATATAGACTCATTAAGCTCAAATGAAAAAAAGACGTTTTGGATTAACGCCTATAATGCTTTAACCTTAAATCTTATTGTTGATAATTATCCTCTAAAATTTGGTGGGATTCGAACGATTAATTGGGGTAGGCCATGGAGTATTAAGATGAAGGTGGCTAACCAAGATTTGACATTAGGCGAGATTGAGCATGAGATTTTAAGAAAATGGGATCCCATTGATCCTCGTATTCATTTTGCCATCAATTGCGCCTCTATTGGATGTCCTAAATTACCCAATAAACCCTTCTACCCTGAAACCTTGGATGAACAGTTAGAGTTTGAAGCCAAACGTTTTATCAATGATAAAGAAAAAATTCGGTTAGATAAAACTACAAATATCCTTCATTTCTCGGCTATTCTCGATTGGTTTAAGGATGATTTCTTGGTTGTGGAAGAGGACATCTTAAGTTATATTAAGAGATATCTTAACGAGGAAGATGTGAACTATTTAGAGAGCCATGAGGTAACATTAAAGGCGTCAAAGTATGATTGGGGTTTAAATAAAAAATAGTACGGATAAGATGAAGGAGAGGGATATGGAAACGTTTACACATCAAAAAGTATCAGAATATTACGGGAAGGTATTAAAGACAAAAAATGATTTAAAAACAAGTGCGTGTTGCACGTTAGATAAATTGCCGGTATATGTCAGAGAGCCTTTAAAGCTTATAGAAGATGAAATTCAAACAAAATTTTATGGGTGTGGATCGCCTTTTCCATTAGTGCTGGATGGTATGAAAGTTCTTGATTTAGGTTGTGGGACGGGGCGTGATTGTTTTGTCCTAAGTTATTTTGTAGGTGAAAAAGGTGAGGTTGTTGGGGTTGATATGACAAAGGAGCAGCTTGAGGTTGCCCATCGATATACGTCCATTCAGATGGAGAAGTTTGGATATAAGAAACCGAATGTTAAATTTTTTCATGGGTATATTGAAAATCTTCAAGAAATTGAGCTGCCAGATAATTATTTTGATATTGTTATTTCTAATTGTGTTGTGAACTTATCACCGGATAAACCTTCTGTTTTAAAAGAAGTTTTTCGTGTTTTAAAAGAGGGGGGCGAGTTCTTTTTTTCTGATGTCTATGCCGATCGTCGTTTGCCTCAGTGGGCGCGTGAAGATCAAGTTCTTTTGGGAGAGTGTTTGGGAGGGGCTTTGTATTGGAAAGATTTTGAACGGTTGGCTAAGAATACAGGCTTTAATGATCCGCGCGTCTTTGCCTGCTCTAAAATTGATTTACATGATCAAGAAACTATTGATAAAATTGGATTTGCACATTTTAATTCTATTACATATCGCCTTTTTAAATTAAAAAATCTTGAAGATGCCTGTGAAGATTTTGGTCAGGTCGCAACATACAAGGGAACAATTAAAGAAAGCAAGCATCAGTTTATGTTAGATAATCATCACCTCTTTGAAGAGGGAAAGCCGATGCTTGTCTGTTCGAACACAGCCAGTATGCTAGAAGATACGCGTCTTAATAAACATTTTGATATTGAAGGAGATCTTTCTACACATTACGGGTTATTTGAAGGGTGTGGTGAATCTCCTATTGAAAGTGATTCTGATAAACCAGCTGGAGGGTGTTGTTAGCTTTAGATCATATATCACATGCCCATTGATATCATCATCCCCATTCTCAACGAAGAAAAAATTCTTACCGAAAAAAAAGACTACTATTCCAAACTACAGAAATTTTCCAATGTTGTCTTTGTTGATGGCGGTAGTTCTGATCGTTCTATAGCAGTGGCAGCCCAGTATGGAGAGGTTATTGAATCAAAGAAGGGACGAGCCTTTCAGAAAAACTTTGGTGCCAAACATACCCAATCCGAATTCCTCCTATTTTTACATGTTGATTCTTTTATAAATACAAAAAGTCTTAAAAAAATTGTTTCTCTATTAGAAAAGAAGAGTGTGGCTGGATGTTTTCAAATGAAAATTTTAGATACGAGATTGATTTTTCGGTTATATGAATGGGCAGTCAATACAAGAGCGAAAACTTTAAAAGTCCTTGATGGCGATTTAGGCTTGTTTATCAGGCGTGACGTTTTTGAAGGTTTAAATGGCTATGATCAATTGCCAGTGATGGATGACATTGTCTTTTCTAAACGTTTGCGAGATAAAGGAGAAGTTGCCATATTAGATGACGCGATTTATGTCTCTAGCCGTAAATGGCATGAAAGTGGTTTTTATATCACGTTATTTCAATATTCTTGGGCGTATTTGAAACTGTGGTTTGGCATTCTAAGGCCTTCAAAATAAAGAGTAAAGCACAAAAAATTGATTATTTCTTGCCTTTTGCTGATATCATTTTATATTATTAATAAGAGATAAATCTTAGATTAATCTATCATGATTGGATAAAACAATGAAACTAGAAGACGTAACACAAATTTTATCATTAGCATTTACGAATGCTATACTAGAAATTTTTCAAACAACGGTTCAAATACCAGTGAAAGAAACGGAAGATGATTGCCTTCCATCTGGAGATATGTCTCTGGTTAGTTCTATTGGGATAACAGGAGGCATTTCTGGGAATGTGAGTGTCTGTTGTTCAAAAGAGTCAGTAGCTAAGGTTATTTCTAAAATGCTTGGTACGGAGGTTACGGCGGATTCTGAAGATTTGAAAGATGGGCTTGCAGAGATTGTCAATATGGTTGCAGGCTCAACAAAGAATAAATTGGAAGTCACACGTTTTCTTATAAATTTAAGTATTCCAACAACCTTGATGGGGAATCAAATTTGTATAGAAAAGTCTAAGAATACAGAGCTTATTGAGAAAGATTTTGTTAATGATTTAGAAGGTGTTGCAATAAAAACATATTTTGCTTTTAAAATAGTTCCTGATGAAGAAGCTAAAAAAGCACAAGAGGCTATAGCTAATGCGGGGAATGCTGAGCTTAATGAGATGGAAAGTTTAATGAAATTATCGGAAGGAGCGGCTTTAGCAGAACTGGCTGAAGAGACTCCGAAAGACGATACACCGCCACCACCAACACAACCACCTCCTGCGAGTTAAATATTATATCACCTTTAGATATGTTCCATTTTTTCTTTGATTATGTCTGCTGAGAGCGAGAATAAAATAAATTCTGTGCGAGTTGACAAATGGTTGTGGTCTGTGCGCATTTGTAAGACGCGTAGAATTGCTTTGGATTTGTGCAAGAAGGGAAAAGTGTTTATCAATGATCAGCCAGTTAAGCCATCGCGAGATGTTAGAGTAGGAGATATTCTGTCAGTGAGACGCGACGGGATTTTATTTACTTTTGAGGTCTTAAAATGCATTGATAAGAGGGTTGGCGCACCGATTGCTGAAACTTGCAGAAAAGATAAGACTACTAAAGAAGAACTCGAAAAAATTGTCATGATTAAAAAGGGGTGGGTTCCGCGTAGAGAAAAAGGTGCTGGTCGCCCTACTAAGAAAGATCGAAGAGATATGGAAGCTTTTTTGGATCCAGATCGAGAGTAGAATAAATTATGAATAGAACATCAGAACCGGTTAGAGCCCATGATACCCCTTGGCGGGCGAGTCTTTACAAAGTCATATTTGAAGCTGAAACACCAGCAGGAAAAAATTTTGATGTCGTTTTGTTGTGGGCGATTTTGATAAGTGTGATAGCTGTACTTTTAGAAAGCGTGCAGTCTATTGGCGCCCAGTATGGGGCTACTTTACGTGCCATAGAATGGATATTAACCATTCTGTTTTCAATTGAGTATTTGGTGCGATGTCTATGTGTTAAAAAGCCATTTCAATACATGAAGAGTTTTTTAGGCGTCATCGATTTTTTCGCCATTATCCCAACATTTCTCAGTTTAATTATGATAGGAGCGCAATCACTATTGGTGATTCGAGCGCTTCGTTTGTTGCGTGTTTTTCGTGTGCTTAAATTGGGGCGTTATTTAAAAGAATTTAATATCTTAATCAAAGCCCTAAAGAGTAGTTACGACAAGATTATGGTTTTTTTGTTTTCAATCCTTACCTTAACTCTCATTGCCGGAACCGTGATGTATCTCGTTGAAGGTGAGTCTAGTGGTTTTACGAGTATTCCTCGTAGCATTTATTGGGCGATTGTAACGATGACCACGGTCGGTTATGGTGATATTGCCCCAAAAACGGTTCTTGGTCAATGTATAGCCTCGATAATTATGATTTTGGGTTATGCTATTATCGTTGTTCCCACCGGTATCTTCTCTGTTGCTCTTACGCGTGCGACATTAGAGGAGGGTTCCAAAAAATATTGCCCTCATTGTAAGATTTCCGCTTATGGTCACGACGCATATTATTGTCGCATTTGCGGGACAGCCCTGGATCTTGGTTAACTCATTTTCCACATCCTAAGTAGAATCGATTTATTATTGTGCTATAATATGCGCTATGCATAAACGGATACCTAAGTTTCTTTTTGTTTTTTTCTTTCTATCTGGGGCTAGTGCGTTGATGTTTGAGATCGTCTGGCAACGCTTAATGGTTCTTATATTTGGGTCGAGTGCTCCGGCAACTACGGCTATTCTGACGGCTATTTTCTGTGGTTTTGCCTTAGGCAGTTGGGTGGGAGGAAAACTTTTACGGAAGATTAAACGTGTTTATCTTTTTTACGCGGCCATTGAGATTTGGATTTGCCTTTGGGGTATTTCGGTTCCGCATCTTCTTAAAGGGGCTGATGCCCTACAATTGATTATGTTTAAAAGTGCTTCGATGGGGAGTTTGTCATTCTTTTTTGGTCGTTTTGCGTTGGCAATTTTGGCTGTTCTTCCCGCGACATTTGGGATGGGGGCTACCATCCCAGTCATGAACAAAATTTTAACACAATTTCGATCCATTGGACCTGGAATTGCTTTGGCTTATGGAGTCAATACGATTGGCTCAGTGGGGGGCTGCCTCTTAACAGGGATCGTATTGATACCAACGTTGGGCATCAACCATTCTTTGATGGTCGCTGGAAGCATGAACTTAATTGTTGGATTTGGGTTATGGATTTATTCCGTGGCAGGCCAAGAACGCGTTCTGGCTATTGCTAGCGAGGATAAGATTTCTGAGCAGAAAACACAGCCTAAGCTTAAATCTTCTCTTACATCGCAGTTAATGTTTTTTTATTTTATTTCTGGCTTTTTAGCCCTTGGTTACGAAATTGTTTGGTTTCGTTTGATGGGGATGTTGACCACAAACTCTATGATCACCTTTACCGTAGGTCTCGCGGTTTACCTTTTGGGTTTTTCTTCCGGAAGCCTTCTTCTTTATCCAGCGCTTTCAAAACGTTTATCAGCAGGGTGGATTTTTTTCTATTCCAATGTTGGTGCTGGTCTGATGACGTTATGTTTGATTCCTCTCTATTATTATTTTTCTGATATTAACCATTTACGCTTTTTAGATCAATGGTTTGATGCGTGGCAGTTAACACCTTATTTACGTATAGTCCTAGAGGAAGGTTTTTTTGCCTTCATCATTATGTTGATTCCACCTGTTTTTATGGGGCTCGCCTATCCATCCATTTGTGCCTTAACGATTTCTGATGTAAGTCAAACACCCAATCGAAGTGGTTGGATTTATTCTCTTGGCACCTTTGGCGCGGCTTGCGGTGCGATTTTGGTGGGGTTAGGTATTGTGCCGATTTTTGACATTATGATGAGTTTAGCTCTTTTGTGTTTAATGAGTTTTATATTATCTTTTGCCACAATGATGAGTATTGATTCTGATTTTCGAAAAGTAAAAGGGTCTTTATCAACAGTTCTGATTTTTTTGATCATCATCGCATTAAGTTACGGTTTTTTAGCTCATCCCATTATTAGGGGAGGAGGTCGTTTGACTAAGAGCGGGGATCACTGGTTATTTAAAGATCCTCATCCGGAATTCCCTAACGCTAAACGAAGTTTGCATCGCTATAAATCGGGTGGTGTTGGAAATGTTAGTGTGGATCAATTTGAAACGAGAAAAGAAACATTTCGACGGTTGTTAATAGACGGACAGAGAGTTGCTTCAACAAGGTTTGGGCCAAAGGTCGATGCCAAGATGCTCGCGCATGTTCCGTTAGCCATTCATCCCCAACCAGAACGTGCTTTAAGTGTGGGTTTTGGTAGTGGAGGTACATCTTGGTCGATGACACGTTACGGCATTGAAGTGGATTGTGCAGAGATCGAACCAGAGGTTGTCCGTTCCGCTCATCTATTTTCTGATCAAAATTATAATATTTTAGAGGAGCCTAACTACCGTGTTATCATGAATGATGTTCGTAATTATCTTCATTTAACGGAGCAACGTTATGATGTCGTTTCAACGGATGTCACAAATTTGCAGTATAAACAAAATGGGAGTTTATATACTAGAGAATACTTTCAATTAATAAAAGATCATTTGACTAGTGATGGTGTGGCTGCCGTATGGATGCCGATGCTTTGGAGTAATGTTTATGATTTTCAAATATTACTTAAGACCTTTCAAACAGTCTTTCCACATAGTTCTGTTTGGTATTTTGACAGTTATTATGTGATCCTCATTGGCACCCCTGAGCCATTAGAAGTTGATGAAAAACGTTTAGCCTCTCTTTTCCGTGATCCTAAAATTGCTGCTGATCTAAAGGAAATCAATGTTACAACTCCTGAGCAATTTCTTGAATTTTTGATTATGGATGAAGAGGGGGTGAGTAAAATTTCAGAAGGGATGCCGATACATACCGATGATTATCCCATTTTAGAATTTAGAAATATTCCTCATCTCTATTATGGACAAATGGTGACACTTAAGGATATTGCCCCTTTTCTCATCGATTCTACATCAATTGCGGAATAATTCGTTTAAGCTTAGGAAGAGAAAATGCATGAGTTTGGCATGGCGTCTAAGAGTCTCAAATGTTATAATCCTTCCAGAAAACCGACCAATCTTTTTCAAATTTTGATCCTATGGGTAGTTTTAATAAAAAGAAAAAATTTTCAGAAGTTTTAGCAAAAGAATCAACGGGTAAATATGTACGGCCTGAAGATTCTAAAATGTATAAACGTTTGATGGATCGCGCGCATAGCGGGGTTTATATTGCTGATGAGCGTGGTTTAATATTTTATGTCAATGATGCCTTGGTCCGTATGTTGGGCTATAGTTCGCAAAAGGAAATATTGGAACGAAGTCTGATCGAAGTCTTATATGGTAGTCCTGAGGCTGGTTTTGAATTTTATGATGCCATGGAGGAGCTGGGATTTATTAATGATTATGAAATAGCTAACAAAAAGGCTGATGGTTATGAAATTGTGTTGTCTGTCACTAGTCATTTTATTCGAGAGGGTGCTGGAAAGGTTAAAGGGGTTGAGGGGATCGTGTATGACAGGACAGAGACAAAGAAGATAGAGAAATCTTTAACAAAAGAAAAACAAAAATTAGAGGAAATATTAAACCTTGGTGATAAGGTTACAACAATAAGAGAGTTTCAGGAGTTGATTGATTTTGTTGTAGATCGTATAGCCGTTATTTTAGAGGCGAGGGTTTGTTCGATCCTATTGGTTGATGAGAACAGCGGAACCCTTAAGATTGCAGGGGCATTTGGTCTTGATAAGGAAATTATTGAGAAAACAGAAATTAGTGTGGGCGATCCGATAGCCGGTGTTGTCGCTAAAGATTTAATTCCTATCTTAGTTAAAAATATTGAATACGACGAACGTTTTAAACGCGCCAATCGTGAAGGTTACACCAATCAATCTTTTATGATTGTCCCCATTTTAGTAGGTGATGAGTTATTAGGGGTGATTGATGTAGCTGATAAGATTTCGGATGTCTCGATCGGTGCATCATTTGATGAGATCGATCTCAAAATTCTTGCCTCTTTAGCCCGCGAAACAGCTGTTGCCATTGATAATTTAAAGGTCATCACAGATCTAAATTTACAAACGGTAACAGATCCTTTAACGCGAATATACAATTACAGAAAGTTTTCTGATAGTTTGGAACATGAAATTAAGCGTCTAGGACGGACCAAGGGCAATTTGTGTGTGATGATGCTCGATCTTGATAATTTTAAATCTTATAACGATAGTTTTGGTCATTTAGAAGGCGATACTCTTCTAAGAGGTATTGGCGAAATCTTAAGAAAAAATTTACGTGACACAGATATTGTATGTCGTTATGCTGGTGATGAGTTTGTCATAGTCTTACCTGATACTAACATCGAAGGTCTAAAAGAATCTGCCACTAAAGTTATTCGTGAAGTTTCGGCTCACCCTTTTAAACGTCAGGTTACTGTAAGTTTAGGAGCTGCTCGTTATCAAGAGGGAATGACGTCCAATGAGTTGATGCTTAAAGCGGATAAATCACTTTATGAGGCAAAGGAAAAAGGTAAGAATCAGTTTTATATATTAGAGTAATGCTACGAGTTAAATGAAACACCACTTTTAATTATCAAATACCCCACCCTTGTAAAATGTCTGAGATCTCCAATAAAGCGAATAAGAATAATTTATTGTTCTTGGTATAAACTATAATTGTAAAATGTCGCTACCTTTTTAGTTTGTAGAAATAATTCTCTAGGTAAATCATAGATGTTGTCATCGTTGATCGCAAAGAAATCTTTTTTGTTGTCTTTAAGATAAGGAAAATAATATTTATGCTCAATGATAGGGGTGTCTACGGCACTACCTTGAGCATAAAAATCTGCTGAGTAAGGCATGTGATCCACATACACAAGTTGACTAGCTACATCGGGTCGCAGTTCTTTATATTTATTAACGATATCGACTTGAGAAGATTGACGGCCTACTGAGGGTAAAATGGTTATGGCCGCAATAATTAAGGCTAGTGGAGCAAGGAGTGATGTTATGAGAAATGTGTTTGGTTTAGCGGGCCAAGATAATGGCTTTGATTGCTGTTTTTCTAATAATAAGATGAGACGTGCCGTAATTAATGCAAAGGCCGGTAAAGCGGGTATCAGATAAGTCATTAAGATGTTACTAGCAATAGTAAATAAAATAAGAGGGGAAAGTAACCATAAGAGTATTAAAATCCAGATTTCATTTTCAAAAATGGCTTTAAATTTTACTTTTGCTTTCTTTAAATACATCAAAGCGCCAACCATAATAATGGTCCAGGGCATGGTGACGGGAATGGCAAATAACCAAATCATTCCTTTAGGTTGTGAATGTCCTTTACCATATAAATCCCCTTCCCAACCGCTTACCGTAAAACGTTTGAAATGTTCGCCCACAATAAAATAATTAAGAAATCCGGGAGTTTTCATCTCAGCTAAGACGTACCAAGGAATTGCGATTAAGGCTGTTAAGAGAAGGCCTGTAATCCAAGGTAGGGAAAGCCAGAGTCGTTTCCATTGGCGATATATGATAAGCCATAAAACAATCGGGATAAAAATTAAAACAGCGCCAACGGGACCTTTGGCTAATAAACTTAAAGCCAGTCCGATAAAAAAAAGATAACCCCAATATTTCGAAGGGTGTGGCGATTGTAAACAAAAAATTAAAGAGATCATACTTAGTGTAATGGCTGTTGAAAGGGCCGGATCTGTCATAACACTACCGGCATTAACAAAAAACATACCTGTTGTTGCCAGAATACAACCAGCCATTAGCCCATATTTAGGGTTGATTAAGTGTTTACCAAGTAGATATGTAAAATATAGCATCAGGATGGCTAGAAGAAAGGAAGGAAGACGGGCTGAGAATTCACCTTCACCTAAAAGTTGAAAGCTGATCGCTGTTAACCAAAAAGAAAGTGGGGGTTTCCCCCAAAAGGGTAATCCTTGTTCTAGCTGAGGGGTGACCCAGTTTTGGGTGGCAACCATTTCTCGGCCTATTTCGGCATAACGAGCCTCAGTTTTATCCATTAAGGGATAGGTGCCTAAAGATATGAGGCGTGCGATGCAGGCAAGCAATATGAGTGTAATGAAAAGTTTTGGTTGATTCATGGACTGTTAAATGTTTTTCTTCATGTTGCGTTTTATTGAAATAATTTCTCGAAGAACGCCAAGGGCATTGTGATGCGGTAAAACGCGACTGTCAGGATCGCTTTTCCAAGTGACAGGAAACTCTAAAACGCGATATCCATGTTTAAAGGCTAAAAGTAAGATTTCAATATCAAACATAAATTCATGACTTTGACAGAGAGAAAATAATTGATGAGCCGTTTTTTTCGTATAGATTTTAAATCCACATTGAGTGTCTGTAAAAGATTGCGGTAGGCCGATGTAAAGATTAATAAAGGTTCGAAAGGCTTTTGAAAGGAATTGTCTAGACGGAGATTGTTGGTGTTTGATAACACTATTTTTGTGTCGGCGGGTTCCTATGGCAATATCACATTCCTTATTATTAATGAGACTTAATCCTTTAAGCGCATAATCGTAGGGAATACACAGACCACTATCAGCAAACATAATGATATTACCTACAGCTGCTAGCATGCCTGTTTTCACAGCAAAACCTTTGCCTTTATTGTTTTCGTAGCGAATGACTTGAATTTTGACTTGGTTTGAGGTTTCAACTTCGCGAGCCTTTTTCGCAGTATCATCCTGACTGCCATCATCAACAACGATGATTTCACCTTTTAGCCCCTGTTTGGTGAGAAAATGGTTGGCTGCATTTACATCATCTTTTATTTTGTGAGCTTCATTATAAGCTGGAATAACAATTGAAAAATCCATGTATTCTTTCGTTTTGTCTCAAAAATGTGAGTTTGATACTCATTATAGGGAAAAATTCTTAATATGAAACATAATTATTGACCTTTTATCTTAAGAATAAGAAGCATTTTTATATTTTGGGGTCTTTGTGTTATACTTAGTACCCTATGGGGAAATTCTGCACTAGACCATTTGAATGGATTGAGATCCAGAATAAAGACGCTTATCTGTGTTGTCCGGGTTGGATGAAGGACATAAAGGGGGTAAGTATTGAGGGTAAGAGTGTCAATGAGATATGGAATGACCCTCATTTTCAGGATATCCGAGCATCCATTTTAGATGGTTCCTTTCGATACTGTGATTCTCAGTTTTGTCCGTTTATGAAGCAGCCAGATATGCCTCATTGGGAGGAGAGTGGTTCGCCTTTCAAAGATAAGGATGGTATAAAAGATCCAGCCTTGCGTCATATTATTGAGCAGAAAATCACTCATTTAGAATCTCCCCCATTGATTTGGAATTGTGGTCATGATAGGACGTGTAATTTGTCATGTCCTTCTTGTCGCAGCAAGATTTTTGCGTTAGCCCAGCAATATGTTCAAAAAGAAATAGCCTTTAGTGATTTCGTTTTATCGGAAATTGGTCAAGACTTGAAATATCTTTATATCACCGGAACAGGTGATCCTTTCGCCAGTCAAGTTTATCGAGAACTTTTATCACAGTTATCATCAGAACAATATCCAAAATTAGAGGTGCATCTGCATACCAATGCTGTTTTATGGACGAAAAAGAATTGGGAGACCATGAGTGGCATTAATCAACGTATCACATCAACACATATCTCTATGGATGCGGTAACGGCACAGACGTATGGCATTGTTCGTCGAGGAGGCGACTTTGGTATCTTGATGGAAAATCTTAAGTTTGTGGCACAGTTAAGAAAAGAAGGGCCGTTGAAATACGTTATGATTAGTTTTGTTGTTCAAGATGCTAATTTTCGTGAGATGCCTCGCTTTATTGAAATTTGTGAAGAGTTTGGTTTTGATTTGGTTTTGTTTACGAGGGTAAGAAATTGGAATCTTTTTACACCCTATGAGTTTGATCAACTAGCTGTTGATCAACCCATTCATCCCGATCATAATGCATTTTTAGATATCTTAAAGCAGCCCTGTTTTGACAAACCTCATGTTGGTATTGGAAATTTTTCAGGATTAAGAAAGAAAGCTTTGGCTCAATCTTCGCAAAAGAAAATCGTTTCGGTTACAGAGAATATGGTTTATCGATATCAGTGGTATGTTAGACGATTGAAACAATGGTTCATTGAGCACTTTCCAATTCTTGCCAAACAATTGATTCATTTGAAACAACGGATTTTAAGAAAGGGAAAGCTCGCAGCGTGAAGAAGGTTCATTCTCTCATTATTTTTGCAAGGGAACCGCGAGAGGGGAAAGTTAAAACGCGATTAGCCAAAGATTTATCAAAGCCAGTTGTTTTAAGTTTGTATAAAAATTTTATTAAAGATGTTCTAATTGTTGCCAAAAAAGTCTCCTCTCAGAGGCGCTATATTTTTTATGTGGGATTAAGCCGCTCCATTCCATTTTTAAGATCTTATCAAAAGTCATTTATATTAAAACGTCAATTTGGTAAAGACTTAGGAGAGAGGATGTTAAGAGCCTTTCTTTGTGCTGCCCGGGAAGGGGCCCATTCGACCATTATTATCGGAACGGACTGTTTGACGATCACAGCGAAAGATATTGAAGCGGCTTTTGCCAAACTAAAAACGCATGATTGTGTCTTAGGCCCAAGCATTGATGGTGGGTATTACCTAATAGGTCTAAATAAACCCTGTCCCAGCTTATTTAATGATATAGTTTGGAGCACGGAAAAGGTTCTTGATCAAACGTTAAAACGGGCAAAGAGCAATAATATGAAGGTGGCTTTATTATCCAAAAAAGAGGATATCGATACGATTTCTTCTTTTAGGAAATATGCTAAAAAGGTTGTCAATTCTTCTGAGGATTCGTATACTAGGAGACTAATTAAGACTCGTTTATTGAGCGAAATTTAGTTGTATAGTATTAAAGTGATTCTTAATTACTCTTCTAGAGTTATGAATGAGGCCATTAAATATCTATTATGAAAATTTTACATCTGTATTCTCAAAAAAGTGAACATCTATCCGCGTTTATTGACGATTTATCGCAAAAACTGTTTGCCAGTGATGTTGTTGTTGAACAAATGTGTTTGAAAAAAGCAAATGGTTTAAAAGCGATTTGGGATTTGTCTCGGAAAATTAAAAAAGAGAAGATCGATTGTGTGCACAGCCATGATCGATCTTCTTTAATTATAGGAACATTAGCCGCACGTCTGGCCGCTTCTTTGGCGATAAGTACGGTTCATCAGGTTTATCCAAAGAAGGTTTCTTCTTTTATTTGGAATTTAAATAAAAACGTTGTTTTTGCCACACGCTACATTAAGACGAGAATGTTAAGAAGAAATCGTATGGCTGCTCATCGTATTTCTGTTATTTATCGAGGAATAGAGATAGAGACAAATGGCGTGTTTGATAAAAATCAGGAACGAGCACAGTGGGGGGTAAATCCTGAGAGTTTTATTATTGGCAGTGCTGGGCCGTTAGAATTTAATGAGGATCAAACAACCTTGTTAAAGGCTTTTCGTAAATTACGCAAAAAGAATTTAGATTCTCAATTGGTTTTTGCAACAAAGGGTTCTTTAAAAGATCATTTAAAGACAAAGGCCAAAGAATTTGATGTTTTAGATCGTGTTGTATTTTTAGATGGAAAATCAGATCTTAATCAATTTTTACAATCCATCGATTTACTAGTTGTTTCCGCTATTGATGGGCCAAGACCTGAGATGTTGTTGCAGTCGATGAGGGCAGGAACGGCTGTGATTGCGACTAATATTTTTGGGCATGATGAATATGTTGAGCATAATAAAACAGGCTATTTGGTTCCTTGTGGATATCCTGAGAAAATTGATACATCCATTATGCGTTTGAATGCGATTAAAACATTGCCAGCTCAAATGGGCGAGGCCGCTCGAGAAAGAGGTCAAGAAACTTTTAATTTAGGTCATATGTCTGAATCTTATTTAAAGCTGTATACGCAATAGGTATGGTTAGAACATTTGGGTTTCTGGTGCTTTTGTTATTTTGTGATATACTTATCCAAAAATATCAGATTTAAGAAAGAAAGGAATTAGGGAATGGATATTCAAATTAATACGTCAGAACGCCCTTGGGGGTATTACATAAAATTTTTACAAGAAGAAGGTGTTTGGGTTAAACGTGTGGAAGTTAAGCCTGGATGCCGGTTAAGCCTACAAAAACATGCTCATCGATCAGAAAAGTGGAATATTGTCACAGGCGTTGGTGTTGTCACCTTAGATGATCAAGAAATCCCAGTCAAAGCGGGATCCATCATAGATGTCCCCTTAGGCGCTGTACACCGGATTGCCAATACAGGAGATTCAAAACTTGTATTTATTGAAGTCGCTTGCGGTGATGAATTATCCGAAGATGACATTATTCGCATTCAGGACGATTATAATCGCGAAGATGCTTAATCAGTAAGCATATTTAACAATTTTCTCCTTCCTCAATCAAGAATTAAGCTCAAAAGTTGCCTCATATCAAAAGTTTAGCATCTTTCCAAGATTAGGGTATAATAGTCTAACCTTAGGAAGATACTATGATTTATCAAATTTCTATATCATTTGTAATGGCTTTTTTGTTCTTTGTGCTCTTTTTTGCTGTTTTTACAAAAGGGGCGCATAGTGCTACATCTAGAACGTTTAATGTGCTGATCTTAAATATGGCTTTGTGGTCGTTGGCCATCGCGATGTTTTATTTTAGTGAAACGCCTTCCTCTGAGATGTTTTGGACGAATGTCTTATATGTTACAGGTAGTATGATTCCCTCCTCATTTTATCAATTTTCTTTTATTTTTCCTTTTGGTTCTGTCGCCATTTCTCGCTTTAAACGATTTATGATATTTGTTCCAAATATTATATTGTTTGGGCTGTTCTTTTTTACACCTTGGATGGTCAAAGATATTGTTGTCATTGATGGTGTTAAAAATTTTATATATGGGCCCGCGGGTTTTTTATTTAATATTCAATTTATTGTTACTTTTTTTCTCGCCTATTTAAGATTGTTTCCTTTAATGAATACTTCTTCTGGTGTTTTAACCAGCCGACTGCGTTATATTATTTTTGCATCTCTCTCAGGTGTTATTCTTGCCGGAACCACCAACGTGATTATGCCAGCATTAGGACGTTTTGAAATGGTGTGGTTGGGACCACCATTAACGATTACGTGGTTAGTGGGTGTTGTGTATGCGATTCTTAAATATAAAATTATTGATATGCGTTTTATTATTCGACGTAGTCTTATTTATTCGTTTTCAGTAACAATTATTTCCGTAACGTTTTTAATTTGTGTTATGACATTTGAGAGGGTGTTTCAAGGCATTGTGGGCTATGAGAACTTTATTGGTTCAACGATTGCAGCTACAATTATTGCTTTAATGTTTACGCCTATTAAGAATAAGGTTCAATATTGGATTGATCGCTTGTTTTTTAAGGGATCACAAGTAGAAATTGCTGAACAAAATGTGCGTCTGCGTGAAGAGATAGCACGGGCTGAGAAATACAAGTCTTTGGCTAACATCGCAAGCGGGGTTGCTCATGAAATCAAAAATCCACTAACAGCCATATATACTTTTTCTGAATATTTGCCGCATAAATTACATGATGAGCAGTTTTTGAATAAGTTTTCAAAAATTGTTCATAAAGAGGTTCATCGGATTAATGATTTAGTTCATCAACTTCTTGAATATGGAAAACCAGCGCCTCTTTGTGAGAAGCAATGCGATGTCAATAAACTCATCGCTGATACGTTGTTGATGTTAAAAAGTAAGTTTTATGATCGAAATATCCATCTTAAGACAATTTACTCTCATGAAGATTTGTCTATTCAAGTAGATCCCAATCAAATTCGTCAGGCGTTATTAAATGTTTTACTTAATGCGATAGATGCGATGCCTGAGGGGGGGTATCTTTGGGTTGAAACCAACGTCAATCGTTTACATTTTTGTATATCTATTCGTGATTCTGGTATTGGGATTGCTCAAAATCGTTTAACACATATTTTCGAACCTTTTTATACTAAAAAGGATGAGGGGACAGGATTGGGGTTATCTATTACACAGTCCATTATAGAAAACCATGAAGGCCGTATAAAAGTTAAAAGCGCCCCAAATGCGGGTGCGGAATTTATCATAGAATTACCACTAGATTTAGATGTTTATAAAGTAGGTATTTAGAGTTGATTATTTTGATGGAGCCATTGTTTGGCCTTGTTATGACCAAGAGAAGCCGCCATATTGGCATCCTTTAGGGCTTCGGCGTGTTTATTGAGGTGATGATAAATCTTGGCCCTATTATAGTAGATGGTCGCATCTTTAGAGTTAAGTTTTAGAGATGATTGATAATCTTTAAGCGCTTGTTCAAAGTTATTTAGAAGAGCAAAGGTATTCGCACGATTCATATAAGCACTTTCATAATCAGGGTCTAGTTTGATAGCTAAACTATAATCCGTAACGGCCTTTTTGTACTGTTTTAAGGCTGCAAACGCGTTAGCTCGATTATTGTAAGCTCGTGCATGATCCAGTTTTAGTCTTATAGCGTTATCGTAGTCTCCAATCGCTTCTTTAAGTTGTTTGCGTTTTTTATATTCAATTCCCCGATTGTTATAAGCCATCCAACATTCAGGATTCTTTTTTAGGACATCTGTAAATAAAACAAGATTATTTTTATAGACTAATGTTTGTTGCCAAGATAAAAAAGAAAAACTTGTAATGAGGAATGAAAAAACAACGATTCTTGCCTCTAAGTTAAATCGTTTAGTTATGTATTGATAGATAAAACTTATCAATCCTACTAATACGCCAATACTGGCTACATATTGAAGATGGTCGGCAACAAAGGTATAGCGCATTAAATAAAAATTGATAAATCCGAGTGCTGGTAACAATAAAACGATAAAGAATAAAATAGCAACAATTGGACCCTTGCCTAGTTTGTTTCTCTTCCAGAAAAACCACGAGATAACAGCAGCTGTAGCCAATATAAAAAGATATCCACGGAAATCCGCAACATCAACATTCCATTTAGTGTAAACAAAGCTGATCGGATAAGGGAAAAGAATCTTTCCACCATAAAACCAAAGCGCTTTGCTCGCTATCAAACAACGTTGGATCCACGATAAATCCCAATCTGCTCCTTGAGCACCCACATGATTTTTTTCCATCCAGATCGTAAATAACCCTAATACTAAAGAAATGAGGAAATAGGGAGCTAGTAGTAAACAATCTTTAAATTTAATTTTTTCTTTTTTCCACCACAAAATTCCAAGCAAAGCAATTGGAAAGGTGCAAAAAGCGGTTTTGCTAAATAAACATAGGATAAATAAGAGAAGAGATAGAAAATAGTATTTTTTCTTTTGAAGATTACAGAAGTTAGTGGCGTAAGCTTTAAGATAGCTTAGGAGAGAGGCTAATAAAAAGACAGCTGATAAAACATTTTTTCTTTCTGCAACCCAAGCAACAGATTCTACATATACAGGGTGGACGGTAAATAAAGCAGCGCAGACCCAGGCTCCGTGTATATTTAAGTGCAGGAGAATCAAGTACAGCAAAATAGCACTGATACTATGAATCAAAATATTTATAAGGTGCGAATAAAAGGGGGTGTGATCAAAAAAATAATTTTCCAGCCAAAAAGAACTGTGTGTTAAGGGGTAATAGGGGTGTTCTGTTATTGTTGGCTGTAGCCATATGTTTTTAAGGCCATCAACAGTTGTTAGATGGGCATCTGTTAGATAAACATCGTCATCCCAAACATAATCGTTAAATGGGGCTTTTGAATAGGTGAGGAGTGTGAGAAAGATGATGATAAATATTTTAAAAGCGATTTTCATATTCACTATTATGCAGACTTAGCAATGATTTTTGGTTCTTGTGAATTTTTCAAATGATGTCTATTTCTCCAAAGGGAGTAGATGCTTTTAGCATAGTGGCTACCTAATTCTTTAAATTTAAAACGTGTTTGACCAAATTTTCGAGCATACCACTGGGTTGGAATAACACAATAGCGATATCCGCGTAATATAGATTTCAGTGGCATCTCAACGGTAATATTAAATTTTTCAGCCTCAAGTGGCTGTATGTCTGTAATCACTTCCCGAGAATAGCATTTAAAAGCGTTTGATAAGTCCCGATAAGGCAATCGAAAAATCAGAGCAAGCCATTCATTAACGAAGCGATTTAATAGAAATTTTAGTACAGGGTAACCCTTAGGGGATGTTTCTTTGCTCCAGCGCATCCCAAAGCAACAATCATATCCTTCTTCTGCCTTTTGAATATAGTGAATGATGTCTTTAGGGTCATCAGAGGCATCGGCCATTGCAATGATACAATAATCACCATTGAAATGTTTAAGGCCTGTTTTAATAGCATGACCAAAACCGAAAGGTGGGGGATTTACAATTAAGTGGATGCGGGTGTCTTTTTGGGATAGTTGTTTAACAGCGGAAGATGTTAAATCTGTTGAACCATCATCAATAACAAGAATTTCAAATGACGTTTGATTATTGTGAAGTTCATTAATTATGTTTTTAATGGTTGTTGAAATGTTATTGGCTTCGTTTTTCGCTGGGATGATTATTGAAAAATGATGTGACATGAATTTAAGGGGGGTGTTAAAAATAAATTGAAATTATGACTTATCTTATAACCACATGAGGTAAAGTTCAAACTTATTCTTTGCGTAAATGGGAGGGGAGGATATTTAGGTTTTGACGATATTTGCTAATGGTACGCCGGGCAATTTTCATGTCCTTCGATTCAAAATAATTTTGAATTTCTTGGTCAGAAAGAGGTTTGGATTTATTTTCATTCATGATTAAATCCTTTAATTCTTCTTTCATGCTTCTTGAAGAAATATCGCTATTAGCGCATTTTGAGAGACCTTGTGAGAAGAAAAATTTTATGGGGAGTAGTCCGTGTGGGGTATCGATATATTTATTGTTTATTGCACGGCTGACGGTTGATTCATTGCGATCGATGGATTGGGCCACATCTCGAAGAACCATGGGTTTGATGGCAGTTGATCCTTGAAAAAAGAAGTCTCTTTGGTGCTCTAAGATGTAGTTTGCAATGTTCTCGATAGTTTGATGACGTTGTTCAATGCTGCGTATAAACAATATTGCATTTTTAATTTTTTCTCTAATAAATTCTTGTTCTTCTTGAGTGCTATTGGGATTGTGAAGCATTCTTTGATAAATTTTGTTGATACGTAGTTGAGGAACATGTTTTTTGTTAATAGTGACAGTAAAGTTTTTGTTGTCTTCATTTTTTGTAATAATGATGTCTGGTTTAATGTAAATATTTTCCGTGATGGGACGAAAATTCCTCGCAGGTTTAGGTTCGAGGGAAGCAATAATCTCTGTGAGTTGTTTGACTTTTTCGATGGAGAGTTTTGTTTTTCTGGCAATATCAGCGTATTTTTTTTTGCTAATTTCAGTTAAAAATTCGGTAATAAGTTTGCTTAGCAAGATGCTATTACCATTATATCGATAGAGAACTTGGTTAAGCAAACACTCTTGAAGATTGCGCGAGGCAATGCCTGGTGGATCGAAATTTTGAACTTTACTAAGAATTTTCTCAACTAGTGTTATGTTATTGATGTGCAGGGTTTCATTAATCTCTTCACAACTCAATAATAAGTATCCTTCTTCGTTGAGGTTTCCGATTATAAATTCTCCTATTTCTAATTCAATGGGATCATCACATTCAAATCGTAACTGCTCGAGCAAATAGTCTTCTAGGGGGGCGCTGCGTGTAATTGGCTTTTGTTCCATGATTTCATCATCAATGGTGCCATCATAAAAATTTTCAAAAGGGGACTCTTTGATCTGAGATATTCTTTGTTCTATGAGGGCATCAAGAGATTCTTTTTCAGATAACGTTTTTTCATCGTCAACTTCAAGAAGGGGGTTTTCTTGTAATTCTTGCTCTATGGCAGAGTTTAACTCCGTAATGGGTAGCAACAATATCTCTATAGATTGCTGCATAATAGGGGCAAGCGTTTGCTTTTGTATTTGTGAGGGCGATAATTTAATTCTCATATGCAAGAAGTATACCATATGATATAAAATGTAACAAATAATTCTTAGTTCGTAAATTATTCAAATAAAATAAGTTATGTTTAATTTGTGAATTATTATGTTTTAATGTCATATAGCGTTACTGTGACATGCTTAGAAAGACTAGGACAACGCAGAAATAGGAGGCTACGCAGGATACTTCTCTATATACTTCTGAATTTAAGTGTAAAAACGCAATTTGGGATGGTGATAAAATTGGACAAAGCAGTAAATCATTGCTATAATACGCGTTTCCATGAATGTCCGGGTGTGTCTAGGACAGAGATGTTCAATCTTTTAAACATTGTTACAAAGCCTGAAAGTCTATGCTTTTTTGTCTCCATAACGCTTAATCTTATAAGTCGTTGCAAATAAAAGCTTTATAATCTTATAAAAAATGAAAATATATCTCATCGAATCTGGCATGGTATTTGCTTCATGTAAGGGTATAGATTGTCCTACAGGCTCATAGCCAGTGTTCATCGTAACAATACAGAGTAGCAAAGGATGGACATCAGTTAGGAGTAAATATTTCAAAGAGTAAACATAGGAGGAATTAAGGTGAAAAAGCGAATGACGATTACCGAAGTAGCAGAAATCGTTGGGATTAGTCCTAAAACGATTGTACGCTGGGAGAAGGTCGGAAAGGTCAAAAAGGCTAAGCGGGATTGGAGAGGCTGGCGAGTTTATGACGAAGAAGATCTACATGGAATTAAATTGTTTCATGAAACAGTGTTTGAAATTTAATTTGGGAGAAAAATTTTTTTTGGAGGATGTATCATGAAAATACTTATAAATAGTATTAAAAATGTAAGAGTTCTTGTTTTAGCGGGTATGTTTGTAGCCCTTTCAACACATGTGACGAATGCTCAAAATTTTTCTAATTTGAAACCAACGGAAGATCAAGCTGCGTTGGATGAGCAAATCACACAACAAGAAATTGAACGGATTTTAGCAAATGAAATCTATAGCTCACCTAATACAGGTGAAGTTGGCATAGATTTTAGCGCGATGAGCAACTACACGTTGGGAACTAATGATGTGATTGAAATAGCTGTATTAAGACATCCCGAAGTGAGTGGTCAGTATGTTTTAAATTCTGAAGGAAAAATACAATATGATTTTGTTGGAGATGTATCTTTGTCTGGATTAACAAAATCAAAATCAAAAGAAATTATAGCTGAGAAATTATCTTCTTATATTATTTCGCCAGAGGTGACAGTAAAGATTGTAGGGTATAACAGTAAAGTTGTTTATGTGATTGGTGAGGTTGGACGTCCAGGTAAGGTTTTTATGCGTGGAGATACGATTACCGTCAAAGAAGCTCTTATGCAAGCAGGCCTTCCTTTATTATCTGCCAAGATGAAGAAAAGTTCGGTTGTGACACCTTCCGATTCTGGAAAAATGGAAGTTAAGCCTGTTAATGTACATAAATTGCTTGTAAAGGGTGACTTAAGAGAAAACTTAGTTATGAAGCCAGGTGATACTTTATATTTACCACCAACGGTTATGACTAAAGTCATGAGAACGATATCACCTGTTGCTGCTCCTATTGGAACGGCTGCTGGGACTGGACGAACGCTTACGACTGGTTTTTAATGGTCGTGTTTTTGAAGTTTAAATATTATTTTTAGAAAGGAAAGATTATGCAATCTTCAGTTGAGAATACAGCAACACCAATGACTTATTTAAAAGTCTTTTTTAGGCGCAAAGAACTCGTTGTTATTCCTATGTTTGTTGGATTGGTTCTAGGTGTGTGTACAGGAATGACGTTACAAAAGAAATATCGTTCTTCCACTGTTATTTTGGTAGAAGAAGGAAAAAGTGATAATCCTCTTTTTGACAGGTTGGCTGTATCTACAACTGTTGGCCAAAGGCTTTCTACAATTCGTGAGTCTATGTTGGGTTGGAATAGTTTGTTAAAGCTTGTTAAGAGATTAGATATGGATCGAGAAGTTGAAACGGCGCGTGATTTGGAAAATTTAGTTTTAGGGATTAGAAGTAATATCGACATTAAACTTCGTGGGCGTAATATTATCGATTTAGCCTATATGGGAGAAGATCCAGAGCTCACACAGGCTGTTGTTCAAAATATTACAGATATTTTCGTAGAACGAAATCGTGAGATTCAAGATGAAGAAACTAGTGACGCTATTACATTTATAGAAGAGCAATTAAAGGTGTATCGAGGTAAAGTTAAATCCGGAGAAATTGCTGGATTAAAAGATCAGTTAAAGGTTCTTCTGGTTGATTCAACAGACAGTCATCCTCGTGTAAGGCAACTTCGAGAGCAAATAACGGCTAAAGAAAAAGAATTAAGAGAGCAAAATCTTGATTATACAGAAACGATTGCAGCAGAGTCTCAAAAGTCCAATCCTATTATAAGTGAAATCAAAAATGCTTTAGAAAATATAGAAAGCAATTCTTCTTTAGGGAGCCAAGAAGATTCGGAAAAAGAATATTATAAGTTTATGTTAATCAATAAATTAGATAATGTTATGGCTCGTGATGCGAATGTTAATAATCAGATTTATAACATGCTTTTACAGCGATTGGAGACAGCAAAGATTACGCAACGTTTGCAGGCTTCAAAAGAAGGAACAAAATACACTGTCCTTGACCCACCCCGAATTCCACTACATCCTGTTAAGCCAAACAAAATATTAGTAGCTCTTTCAGGATTATTTCTTGGAGGCTTATTAGGATTTGGATTAGTTTTTGCTACTGAATTTTTAGATAAGTCATTTCTAGATGTAGAAGAAGCCAATGAATATTTAGGTGCTCCACTGTTAGGTGCTATTTCAAAAATTAATACAGACACAAGTCTAAAGGAAGCACGTGAGAAAGCTGGTTGGTTTTATGGGTTAACAGCAGTTGTAGGTGTTGTTGTAGTTGTTTTAACCAAGGCTATATCAAATTTTATGCAATAAAAGATTAAGTCGTTATTATTATCAGGAACAGGTGATTATATGTATCAAAACTTTTACGGATTTAAAGAGCCTCCATTTAACTTAACACCAAACTCAAAGTTTTTCTTTTCAAGCGAAAAACATACAGAGGCGTTAAGTACCTTATTATATGCTATTAACCAGAGAAAAGGTTTTGTAGTTATAACAGGTCACATTGGTTCTGGAAAAACGACAGTATGTCGTGCGTTGATAAATCAACTTGATAAGAATACACAAACAGCGCTTATCACAAATACGCATATGAGCGGAAAAGATTTGTTGATGGCAATTTTGGAAGATTTGGAAGTTGATTTTGTTCCTGGCTCTAAATCGAAATTGCATTCTCAGCTAAATACTTATCTTATTGAACAACTTCGTAGAAATAACAACGTGGTTCTTATCATTGATGAAGCTCAAAATTTGACGCCATCCGTATTAGAAGAGGTGCGAATGTTATCCAATTTAGAAACGGAGAATGAAAAGCTGATACAAATTCTTTTTATAGGACAACCTGAGCTAAAGAAAAAGTTGGCTCTTCCAAGGTTAGAACAGTTGCGTCAACGTATAGCTGTTTATTTCCAGTTAACGCCTTTGGATTTCAAAGATGCTAAAAATTACATTTTGCATCGTCTTAAAGTAGCCAGTGGCAGCAATAAAGTTTTTTTTACGGATACGGCTATTGAAATGATTTATCAATTTTCAAAAGGGATTCCTCGTTTGATAAATCAAATATGCGACAGCGCATTTTTAACAGGGTATATCGCTGAGGTTAAGTTGATTGATGAGAAAATAATGGAAGAAGTTATTAATGAATCGCCTATGAAACAAATAGGTGGTAGAGAATTAGAGAACACAAACGAAATTTCCGTATAAACGAAGAAGGTGAATAATGATGAAAAATTTTCCTATTGATAATCAGATGTTTTGGACAGATGAGTTAAGAGATGACGTATTTGAGTTATGGAGAACGTCCTTGATGTTTTTTAATAAAGCTTGTGAATTGACTAAACAATTTCCAAAAAACGTTCCTTTTGATATTGATATTCAAGTTCGGGAGGCGTCATTTACAATTTCTGAAAAGATTGCTAAAGCATCAAAGGCCGATGACATTGAGATTTATCAGGATTACTTAATGGACTCTGTAGATGCTATTCATAATGCCTTAGCAAAAATGTATATTGCTAATAAATGGGGATACATGAGGCTTGACAATTATATTGAAACCCATAGTCAAGCAAGACGTTTGGCCGCTCAAATTAAAGAGTTGATGTGGTTTCATGGGTTACAAGTTGCTTAAATAATAGGGAAAGAAGGTATAAAAAATGAGTAAGATGTTGAAGTTATTACTAAAGACAAACAAAGAGACGCAGATAGAGAAGAAAGATGCTCTTGTTTTAAATGAGGGTGCCGTGACTATCGCTCAGGCATCGTTGCAATCTAAAGGGTATTCTATAAATCATATTTCTTTTGTTTTTAATATTTTTATTGCGCTCATTGTTTTGCTGACATTTAAATCTAATTATCGCATTTTAGAACAATTATCTTCAAATCAGATTTCAGCATCACAGATGCATGAAAACATTGCTTATCAAAAATCACAAATATTAAAAATGGAATCGAATCTTTTGGGGTTTGAAAATGAGAAAAAGACTAGTCAAAGAAGTACAAATTTACGAATATCAGCTTTGAATGAAAAAGAAAAGATAATTGAAAATAATTTGAAAAATTTATCAAAGGACCAACGATTGACTAAAGATACAGCCATGAATTTGAAATTATCCAATCAATTGCTGGTTACTAAGCTAACATCTGTAAATCAAGAACTTAAAGCATTAAGTCAAACATATGATGAGCAACAGGGAAGCCTTGAGCAATTGCATAAAAGGTTAACTCGATTGAGTGAGTCTAAGGAGGAGTTAGAATAATGGGTAAAATAACTAAGGCACTAAAAAAGGCAACAGAAGATAGGCTAGGGCGAATTGAAAAAATTACAAAAATAAAAGAAAGAGATCAACTCATTGTTAAAAAGATTGGTGAATCCGAAATTGATCCTAATATTGTTTCTTATTTTGATCCTAAAGCGCTAATATCAGAGCAATATAAAATATTAAGAACAAACATTCTTTCGATGAATAAGGGTAGACCTCCTAGAACTCTTGTTATCACAAGTTCGATTCACTCTGAAGGAAAAACGGTGACATCGTTAAATTTGGCTTTCTCACTTGCTCAAGCGGTTCATAAACCTCGTGTCCTTTTGGTAGATGCGGATATGAGAAAGGGAAAGGTGTCAAGGTACTTAGGTGTAGATAATAAAGAAGGTTTATCTGAAGTCTTAAGTGGACAGCGTAAAGCGAGTGAAACATTATTTCATATAGCAGATCAACCAAACTTAACATTTATGGATTCGGGATCAGTTCCTGAAAATCCATCAGAGTTACTTTCTTCAAATGAAATGAAAGAATTTATCACAGAGATGGAATCAAACTATGATCATATACTTATAGATACACCACCCATTATTTCTGTAACTGACTCAGGCATTGTTGGAGCGATGGTTGATGGTGTCATTATGGTCATTCAAGCGGGACGTACTCAACGCGGTATTGTTAAACGAGCTGAAGAGCTTTTGTTTCAAGCGCATTCAAAAGTATTGGGACATGTATTAACAAACATTGAGTATCATTTACCTGAATATATATACAGGTACCTATAATATTGGAATTGCTGGTCATAATTTTAGATATTATGATCAAAAAGCTCCCAGAGTTTATAGGAACTGACATTTTGCTCAACTAAGAGATTTTACTAGAGCCTTAATGTTGGGGACAAAAACTCTGGGATTTTTGTAAATACAAGTAAAAGAAAGGAAGAGGAAAAATGAAGAAGTTTTTAATTGCAGGTGGAGCAGGATTTATTGGGTCAAATATTGCAGAGTATCTTATAAAGGAAGGACATTATGTTAGAGTCTTAGATAATTTCTTTTCAGGTAAAGAAGAGAATCTTGATTTTGCTAAAGGTCTAGGAAAAGATAAATTTGAGCTTATTCGAGGTGACATTCGGGATATAGATGCTTGTGAGAAAGCGTGTGAAGGTATTGATTATATTTCTCTTCAAGCTGCGTTACGTTCAGTACCTCAATCAATGGTTAATCCAGAAGATTATAATGATGTGAACATCAATGGTGTTTTAACGATGTTAAAAGCAGCCTCTAAGAAGAAGGTGAAACGTCTTGTGTTTGCCTCTTCAAGTTCTGTTTATGGAGATACAGATAAGTTTCCACAAGTCGAATCTCATTATCCTCTTTTGATTTCTCCTTATGCGTTAAGTAAATTAGCAGGCGAGTACTATTGCCGTATTTTTTCAGAGCATTTTAATGTGGAAACAGTCTGTTTAAGATATTTTAACGTTTTTGGTCCTAAACAAGCATTAGATGATGAATATGCCGTTGTTGTGCCAAAGTTTACACACAGTATTTTAAACGATGAAAAACCACCCGTATTTGGAAATGGTGAACAATCACGGGATTTTACTTTTATTGAGAATGTTGTGTCAGCTAATGTTCTCGCAGCAACAACTCCCGGCATTAAACATGAAGTGTTTAATGTGGCAAATGGAAAAGACACATCAATTTTAGAACTCATCGCATCTTTAAATAAAATTATTGGAAAAAATATAGAGCCAAATTTGTTGCCGGTTCGTGCAGGTGATGTTTTTAAAACGCATGCTGATATTTCCAAGATTCAAGAAAAGCTTGGGTTTAAGGTTTTGTTTAATTTTGAGGAAGGCTTAGAGAAGACAGTAGCTTATTTTAAAGAAGCATTTGGAAAATAAAAAGCTATTGATTCATAAAACAAAAATGCAAGGCATGAAATCATTTATCAAATTGTGTGTTTGTTATGTGCTTTTTTATTCAGGAGCCATGCATTTATATATAAAAGGTGTCCTGTTAAAAAGAAATCGGTTTCCTGCTCTTATCATAAACTATCATAGCTTTGTAAAGAGTTTAGAGAACGTGATGGAGACACATCCAACAGTCACACATTTGATAGATGACTTTGAAAAAGAAGTCATCTTTCTTAAAAAATATTTTGATATTGTGTCTTTAAGTGAAGTTGTAGATACATTAAAAGAAGAAAAAGTGTTTTTAAAACCGACCATTGTCATTACGGTTGATGACGGCTTTAAAGATAACTTTGATTTGCTTTTTCCTGTTTTAGAAAAACACAATATTTCTGTAACGATCTTTCTCTCAACTGGGGTTATTAATACGAATAAGCGATTGTGGGTTAATCGATTAGATCAAATGATTGGGCAAGCCAAAGGGGGAGAGCTTAATCTTAATAATTTGTTTAATAATCAGAGATTTACGTTGCAGTCAGTAGATGAGAAACGAGAGGCCTATAAGCAAATAGTGGGTGCTTTAAAAGATGTCAAGATAGAACAGCGAGATGAAAGCCTTAAGGACATTGAAAAACAGTTAGGTTCGCCTAATGAGAATAAGCCTTTAATGTTAAGTTGGGATGAGATAAAGCTGATGAATGAATCGCTTGTTGAGTTTGGAGCGCATACTGTTAACCATCCCATTTTAACAAGTGTATCTTTATCTGAAGCTCAGCAAGAAATATTTGATTCGAAGTTGGAAATTGAAAAACATCTTAAAAAAGAAGTTAAACATTTTGCCTTTCCAAATGGCCGGCCTCAGGATTTTTCGGAAGAATTAAGAGATTATTGCAAGGAAATAGGTTTTCAAAGTGTGAGTAGTTGTGATTTTGGAGTTAATATAAAAAAAGTTGATAATTTCAATCTTAAAAGAGTAGGATCTGAAGTTCCTATGAGTTTGTACGCGTTTAATGTTGTTCGTGTATTTTCTAAAATTTGAGTTTTAGGTTTTTACAATGAATATAAAAAGTCAAAAAAATAATGTTAGTGCTGTTGTTTTAGGAATGGGTGTGAATGGTCTTGGAGTGGTGCGCAGTTTATCGAAGGAAGGGGTTAAAGTCTATGCCTTTGATGAAGATAGAAATCAACCAGCCATGGCCACTTCTTTAGCTGTCGTTAAAGAATGTCCTGATGTTAAACATCAAGCTAAGGCATTATTAACGTTTTTGATAGAGTTTTCAAAATCAGAAGGTAACTGTCCTGTCCTATTTCCATGCACTGATGCTCATAATGAGTTTCTTCATCGTTATCGTGATCAACTCAAAGAATATTTTCGATTTATTAACTCTGAGGATGAGGTGATGAAGAAATTGTTAGATAAAAATGGTCAATATCAATTAGCACAAGAACATAATGTCGCAACAGCTAAAACTTTTAGTCCAAAGTCCATTGAAGAGATAGATGCCATTTCAAAAAAAATACAATTTCCTGTGATTATTAAGGGTTTAAATCCTATGCCATGGAGAGCCGTTTTTGGAGATCAAAAGGTAATTGTTATTAAAAACGCAAAAGAGTTAACAGATGAATATCTAAAATTATTTAAAACAAATTTACATACGGTTATACAAGAGATAATTGTTGGAGATGATACGCGGCATTATAAATTTTGTGCCTACATTAATAAAGATGGAAAGGCTCTTTTAACTTTTACTCTTCAAAAAGTAAGACAATTTCCGTGTCATTTTGGAATCGGTTCCTGTGTCGTAAGTGTATTTGAACCTGAGGTTGCTGAGAAAGGATTGCAGTTTATGCGTGATATGGGCTATCGAGGCATCGGTTCCATTGAGTTTAAGCGAGATAAGAGGGATGAAAAATTAAAGATGATTGAGCTCAATGCTCGATTATGGGCTCAAAATAGTTTAGCGACGGCCTGTGGTCAAAATTATCCATGGGTTGCTTATCGTGATTTAATCGGAGAAGAAGTGCCTTTGAGTTCAAAGTTTAAAGAAGGCATTAAATGGATTGCCTCTAAAGAAGATCGGGCTTCCTTTTATGGTTATTTTAGGGAAGGGTCGATGAGTTTTAAAACATGGTTTAAAAGTTTTTGTACAGGGAGGAGAGTTTGGTCCTTATTTAATTGGGATGATCCAATGCCATTTTTAAAAGAGACTAAATTTGGATTTATTGTGTTTATAAAGGTATTTAAAAAATTTATTGGGGTCTTTAACCAAAAGCAAACGAACAAAATAAATCAATTTGGAAATCTACATTTGCATGTGATTCAAGGTTGGGATGAGTTTTTTAGTTTACGTAAAGAATGGAATGATATTTTAGACAACAATCACATCTCAAATCCTTTTATAAGACATGAATGGTTATGTTCATGGTGGAAAGGTTATGGGGCAGAGAAAAAAATGTACATTGTTAAATTTAGCGAAAATGGTCGAACTTTAGGTTTTGCGCCATTGATGAGATATAAAACAAAATTATGCTCTTTTCCAACAGAAGCACTTGGATTTATTTCGAATCATTGGACTAGGATGGACTTTGTTATTGCTGATAAAGCTAAAGAATGCATGGAAAGTTTAGCTGAGCACATTAAATCTGAAAAATATATATGTATATTAGCTCAAATGGATTGCGAGGGTGAAAATGTTAATGTTTTGGAAAAGCAGCTAAAGAAAAATAGAATTTCTTTTACTAAAGATGAAAAATTGCATGCTTATATTCCTGTAAAAGGGGCTTGGCGTGAATACTTTCAAAGTCAATCATCTAATTTTAGGATGGATTCCAATAGGAAAATTAAACGATTAGAAAAGCAGGGTGAGATTGTTTTCTCAAGAGGGTTATCAAAAAATGGAACTTCTGTAGATAAAATAAGAGAAGTTGCTCAAAATTCTTGGCAATCAAGAGATAACGTGAATATCGTAACGACACCAGAAGGGCGCGTTTTTTATGATGAGATTATTAAGCAGTGGAAAGGCGAAGGTAGGCTTGATTTTTCTATTCTTGAAGTTGATGGAAAACCAATTTCCTATTTAGTAGGTGTGGAAAATGAAGGTTGCTACTATGCATTTGATACCGCGTATGATAAAGAGTTTCAGAAATTTTCTCCAGGACTAATTATGCATAATCATATTCTTAAGAATACATTTGATAAGGGCTTGAAAAAATTTGATTTTGGCTATAACGCTAGTTATAAAAAGCGTTGGTCAGAAGAACAAATAGAGATGTTAGACATAACTGTTTTTCCTAAGACATTGGGAGGACAGTTTTTTTTAATTTTGAATACAATAAAAAGATTTATTAAACGAAGAAAGGAAGAACGTATATGTTAATGCCATTATTTAAATATCGAGATTTATTAGCAATGCTTGTGGTGCGTGATATACGCGTGAGATATAAGCAGGCGGCGATGGGGTTTATGTGGGCCATTTTTATGCCTATGGTTGCTGTGTTAGCAGGTATTATCGTAAAAAAGGCAATGGCCGTTATCTCGGGAGGTGATTTAGAACTTTTAGGAATTGTTTCTATGTCGGTTAAGATATTGCCATGGACATTTTTCTCAAGTGCTATTCGTTTTTCAGTTTCAAGTTTGGTGTCTAACAGTAATCTTGTTACCAAAATATATTTTCCAAGAGAGGTTCTTCCCTTAGGAGCGATCTTGGCTTGTACGTTTGATTTTCTAGTAGCTATTTTAGTTCTTTGTGTCCTTTTAACGATGGCACAGGTTGGTGTGAGTATACAGCTCTTGTGGTTGCCTTTTATCTTTCTTATGCTGTTTTGTTTAACAGCGGGATTAGGGTTTTTGTTGGCCGCGGCTAACTTGTTTTTTAGGGATGTAAAATATATTGTTGAGATCATTTTAACGTTTGGTATCTTTTTTACTCCTGTATTTTATAGCTCGGATGAATTAGGGCAATACGGTATATTTATGTTACTCAATCCCATTGGAAGTATATTAGAATCAATTAGTCAAGTTGTTGTCCTTAAGCAAGCTCCAGATATGTTGTGGCTTTTATATTCTTCTGTTTGTTCGATAGCCATATTTATTTTTGGGTTTATTATTTTTAAAAAGAAAGAATCTGTATTCGCTGAGAATATTTAAATACAACTATTTTGTAAATAAGAAAGAATGGAGTCGATTATATGAAATATGCAATAGAATTTAATCATGCATGGAAGAAGTTTAAAAAAGGGGAGAAATTTGATTCTCTTCGAGATGCCGTGCCGAACTTTTTTAAAAATATTATTAAACCAAAAAAATCTACTGAGGATTTAACTGATCGTGAATTCTGGGCTGTGCGCGATGTCGATTTTCAGGTCAAAAAGGGAGAGGTTGTTGGGATTATTGGTCCAAATGGTGCTGGTAAAAGTACAATCTTAAAGATGCTCTCAGGGATCCTTATTCCTAATAAAGGTGACATGAAAATACACGGTCGGCTTTCTGCCCTTATTGAGGTAACAGCGGGATTTCACCCAGAATTAACGGGTCGGGAAAATGTTTATCTCAATGGAACTATTTTGGGTATGAAGAAAAAGGAATTAGATGCCAAGTTTGAAGATATTGTTGAGTTCTCAGGCATAAGAGAATTTATCGACACACCTGTTAAACGTTATTCTTCGGGGATGTATTCCCGTTTAGGTTTTTCCGTTGCGGCTCATGTTAATCCTGATGTATTGCTTGTTGATGAAGTTTTAGCCGTTGGTGACATCTCCTTTCAGGCGAAATGCGCACAAAAAATGCGTGAGATGTTAAAAAGTGGCGTCACAATTGCGATTGTTTCTCATAGCTTACCGCTGATTCAAAGTTTATGCGAACGTGTTATTTTAATTGATAAGGGGCAAGTGCTCAAGGAAGGAAGTCCAGAGGAAGTAATTCCGTTTTATGAAAAGATTGTTTTTAATCAACAAGAAGAAGAGCTTAAGAATAAACTAAAAAAATCGACCTTTAAGGTTGCACCAACAGACAATAAGCCTTTAATTACCATTAATAAAGTTGATATAATTGATGGAAAAGGTGAATCAAAAGATGACTTTCCTTTTGGCTCAAATTTAACAATAAATGTGGAATATAATGCCGATAAGAAAATTGAAAAACCAGTATTCTCTTTAGTCCTTTTTCGCTCAGATGGCGTTGTATGTTTTGAATCTGATACAAAACGCAGAGGGGTGTCTGTTGAAAGTATTGAAGGAAAGGGTAAATATATTGCCCAATTAGGTGAGCTTAAGTTGTCACCTGGAATTTATATTCTTCAGCTATCTATTCTTGATAGAGATTTGGTCCATCCGTATGTCATTAGGAAAGAAGATGTTTTTAAAATTGAAACAGACAGTGTTCACAAACAAACATCCTCCGTGTTTTGGAAGGATGTTGAGTGGAGAATGAATTAAGAAAGTAAGTCTTATGCATAAAGTTAAATATATTCATCATCATATCAAGCATCATTCAAATCATTCGGGTTACAATCGAATTTTGGATTATGTGGATAATGATTTTAAAAGAGATGGTTTTGTTGAGAAAATATATCGAAAAATTCCCTACAAGGTTAAAGATATATTTTTAAAGAAATCGCAGGTGAAATGGTATAACGTTGAGCGATTATTAAATGAAACAATAGTAATGAGTAAGGGACTAGGTTTATCAAAAGAGGTATACCATTTTCTTTATGGTGATGATTCTTATTGTTTTTCAGGTATGACACCTCGACTTTCAAATAAGAAGTTGGTTGCCACTTTTCATCAGCCACCAAAGTTGTTTGATGAATTTATAAAGCGTAAAAATCATATTCAAGCTCTAGATGCTGTCATTGTAGTTGGTTCGAACTTAAAGGAACATCTTCAAAAGATTACGGGTAAAGATAATGTCTATGTTGTTCCTCATGGTATAGATTTAGAGTTTTTTAAACCTCTAGAAGATGAAAATCGTTTTAAGGAAAAGAGATGTTTGTTTGTTGGACAATGGCTAAGGGATTTTGAGACGTTAGTTAGGGTTATTGAGATTGTTAACAAGAATTCTTTAGATGTTCATTTTGATGTTGTTAGCTTTGAAGATAAAAAATCACATTTTGAAAATTTTAACAATGTCACATTTTATTCATCTACTGAAGAGTCAAAACTATTAGAACTTTATCAGAAAGCCTCTTTACTCGTATTGCCATTAACCGATTGTACGGCCAATAATTCTGTTTTAGAAGCCATGGCTTGTGGATTGCCCATTTTGACAACAAGAGTGGGTGGGGTTATGGATTATGTGGATGAACATTGTGCAGCCCTTACTGATCCAAAAGATGCGCATACTATGGCTAAACGTGTTCTTGATTTGTTTGAAAGACCCAAGGAACTTCAAGCTATGAGTTTAGCGGCCCGTAAACGATCAAAAAATTTTAGTTGGTTAAATGTAAAAAATCAACTGGAAGATGTTTATCGAAATTTATTTAAATAATAATTGAGGTTAAGTTATGAATATTTGTTTATTATCTAGAACATTTCACATTTATAGAGGTGGGATAGAATCCTACACTTATCGCATGGCACAAGCTTTTTCTAAGCGAGGACATCATGTGCAAATAATTACACGTCAAGATGAAGAGAATTATTTTCTTGATGGTTTTGGCGAGAATGTGACAGTGCATAAAATTGATTTTAATCCAGAACCGTTTAAAGGATCCTGGCTTCTTGAAAAGATCGTTCCATTTATTCGAGAAAGGTATGCTCAAGCTGTTTATAAGAAAATAATGGAGCTGCATCATATACAACCTATAGATATTGTGGAATCACCTGACTGGGGTGCTGAAGGTCTTACAGTCGTTAGAAAAAAAGCTTTTCCAGTAAACGTGCGTTTGCATGGATATCATGGTTTAAAAGTAGATTATGAAAATAAGAGACTAAAAAAGAATTTAAGAAAAAAATTAGGATGGACGATGGAAAGAGACTTAATTCTTGGAGCTCAGCGGGCTTGTGCTGTTTCAGATAATTTTGCTAATTTGGCTAAAACAGTGTGGGAGCTTGGTGATAAACAAGTTGATACTCTGCCAACAGGAATAAATATGGATGTTCTTAAACCTAATGGTTTAAAGAGAGTAGATTTTGTTTTATTTGCTGGTCGTTTAGAGGTAAATAAAGGAATGGAGGTATTAGCTCAAACAATACCTGAGGTGCTCAAACAAAATCCTGATATTAAATTTACTTTTGCGGGTCGAGATGCTGGTAGAAAAATTTCAAATGAAACATGGGAGTCTTACTTTTCTAAAATGTTGCCCAAACGAAATATTAAGTTTCTTGGGGAATTATCCTTAGAGGATCTCATTAAGTGTTATCAAAGTTGTCGAATAGCTGTGTTCCCTTCTATTTACGAGCCTTTGGCTACGGTAGCTCTAGAGGCGTTATCATGCGGTTGTCCCATTATTACAACGAATGTTGGAGGTTTTCCAGAGATGGTTAAAGATGGAGTGAACGGATTATTAGTCAACCCTTCAGACCCAAGGGGCTTGGCCGATTCCATTGTTCGTTTGTGGGAAGATGAGAATTTACGTACTCAGTTCTCACTTGAGGGAATCAATGCGATAGCTGATAAATTTAGTATGGAAAAGACTGTGGATAAGACATTGTTAGTATATGAAGATTGTATTGCCAAGTTTAAAAATTCTTAGGGTGGTTTTTGATGTCATTTTTAAAAAGGATAAAAATAATTTATGAAGAAGTTAGATTTAACATGGTCGTTATTTATTATAAATTAAGAAGTTTTTATTCTTCAAGCAATGGGATTAACCTTAAAGATCAAAAAAATAATATAGTGGTGAGTTTGACGACATTTCCAGCTAGGGTCAAGTTTGTTCATTTGGCCATTGAAACATTGTTGAACCAATATGTAAAACCCGACCACATCATATTGTGGTTGTCCGAGGATGAGTTCGATGAAAGGAATTTGCCAAAATCTTTAATAAGATTAGAGGCAAGAGGATTAACCATTAAGTTTATTGAAGGTAATGTTAAGTCTTATAAAAAACTTATATATGCATTAAAAGAATATGAGGATTATAATATTGTCACTTGCGATGACGATACTATTTATCCGAGGCATTTTATAGAAGGGTTAATACGATCGCATAAAAAACATCCAGAATGTATTGTTGCCTATCGGTGTAAATTTATGGCAAAAGAAAATGAAAGCAATTTAAAGAAGTATTCATTATGGGAAAATATTAACATGGAAAATCCACATTCTAACTTATTTCCAACAGGAGTGGGTGGTGTTTTGTATCCTCCGCATTCTTTTAATATAGAGGTGTTTAATAAAGACAACTTTTTAGAATTGTGTCCTTTGGCAGATGATGTATGGTTTAAAGCCATGGCGTTAATTAATAATACAAAAACTGTCATGGTAAACAATAAAACAACGGAATTTCCATTAATTCCTAGATCACAAGTTTTTTCTTTGTGGAAATCAAATATCGAATGTGAGGGTAATGATTCTCAACTTAAGAATGTTTTCGATCACTATAAATTGTACGATCGTATTGATTAGATTTTGATAAAAATTTTAGCCTTTAACTTACCCACTTGATTCTGCAAAGAGTCAAATTTTATAATGATATATGGGGTGTTTTGATTATGGTTAAAGTTAGCGCAATAATTCCAACTTATAACAGAGAAAAATTGGTTGTCAAAGCTGTTGCTAGTGCGTTGGCCCAAGATTATTCTGATCTAGAAGTTATTGTCATTGATGATGGTTCAACAGACAACACAAAAGAAGCTTTAAAGCAGTTTGAAGGCCGGATTAAATACGTTTATCAGCCTAATAGTGGCCTTTCTTCGGCGCGCATTAGAGGCTTTAATGAATCGAATGGAGATTATCTTGCCTTTCTTGATTCTGATGATATGTGGTTGGCTAATAAAACAACAAAACAAGTTGCTGCTCTTGATAATGATCCAGGATTAGCTTTTGTATTTAGTGAAACATATGTAATTGATAAAGAGGATAGAACAGTTAAAACATGGGAACGGGCTGGCAGGGAAGGTTTAAGAGATCTTTTTGATATCTGTTATGTATGGATAGTTACCGTTATGATAAGACGTTCCAGTTATGAGGCCGTAAATGGTTTTGATCCTGATTTACATAGTTGTCAAGATTATGATTTGTTTTTAAGGCTAATGAACCGTTACCCCTATTCATTTATGGAAGAAACTTTAGCTAAATACCGTAAACATGATACGAATATGTCGCTTAACTGGGAGTTGAGGTTAAAAGATAATATTTTGATTTTAAAGAAAGATGAGTTGCGAAAAGAATTTAAAAAATGTTTTCCTTGGTACAAACGTTTAATAAGACAATCTAAACTGTATTATAGAGAGGCTCAATATTGTTTTGAAAACAAAAGTTATTTTAAGACTGCAAATTATTATTTTAAGTCCGTATTATATTGGCCTCTTATTGGGAATTTATTTTGGCCAGAAGAAACAAAAAAGATGAAGTTTTCTCTGCCGTATCGTTTTTTAAAACCATACGTTATGGTTATAATAAGTTTAGTTAGGGGAAGTATAAATGGTTAAGCTCAGCGTTATTATACCAACATTTAATAGAGAAGATGTCTTGTTAAGGGCTGTGAAAGGCGTTTTAACGCAATCTTTTCAAGATTATGAAATTATTATTGTAGATGATGGTTCAACAGATGAAACAAAGAAAATTTTAGCACCTGTTTTGGATCGTGTAAGATATGTGTATCAAGAGAATAAAGGGATTTCAGGTGCGCGCAATCGGGGTATTCAGGCTGCTAATGGTGAGTTGATTGCCTTTTTAGATTCAGATGATGAATGGCAATGGAAGGATAAGCTTTTAGAGCAGGTTAAAATCTTTGATACACACAGAGATGTGGGTCTTTGTTATGGGCAGCTTAGAATTATTGATTCAAAAGGGGAGCCAAGCGATATTAAGCCAAGAGTTGCTTGTGGAAAAAATTTTCAAGAGATGATTACTATTGGTGCCGATTTTCCAACTTCTACAGTAGTAGTAAGAAAGGAATGCTTGGAGAAGGTTGGTCTTTTTGATGTATCATTACGTGTCTTAGAAGATTTTGATCTTTGGCTACGTATTGCAAGGTTTTATGAGGTATATGGTTTAACAGATCAAACGTTTGGACTATATCACGAAGGGAAAAAAAGTGAAGGCCGCGAAATGGTTGTTTATGATTCAACAGCGAGGCTTTATCAAAAGATTTTAGATAATTATGATGACATCCCGAGAAATATTGTAAAAACGCGATTGTTAACGAATAGATATTTATTAGCAAAAAGTTATTATAATAAGAGAGATTATGCAAAGGCTTTGTGTTTGATGTCTCAAATCGTATTTGGGCATCCATTAGTGGGGCTTATTTTTACTGATGATTCTGATAATTTCTTAACTAAGACATTAAAGTTTACGAAACCTTTTGTCTTACTAGGAGTTTTGTTATTGAAATTTATTTTTTCCAGGTTTAATAGATCACAAAAATCTAATTTGAAGGTGGCCAGTTTATGAAAATTGGCGTGGATGTTAGACCTTTGTATCGCCCCAATTTAAAGGGTATTGGTGTTTATTTAAAAAATTTATTAGATGAGTTCTCCCGATGGGATAAAGAAAATACATATTATTTATTTTATGATGAAAGACAAGAGTTAGTTAAAAGAAAGCCGGATGGGCAATTATTTAGAGAAGAAGGCTCTGAAATATCAAAAGGGGATTCGTATTATTTTTGGGATCAAATTTGTTTGCCTCGTGAGATAGCAAAGAATAAAATAGATATTTTTCATAGTCCTGCAAACATGACGAGTTTAAAAAAAATGTGCCCTACAGTCGTTACGGTACATGATACAAAACCTTTTGAGATGAAAGGTTATAATTTTAAGGAAGAGATTTACACAAAATGGTTACAACCAAAAGCTCTAAGGGCGGCTGATAAGATTATTTGTCCTTCGGAATATACAAAAAAATGCATCGTTGAGGTGTTAAAGATTCAACCAGAGAAGATTACTGTTATTTATCAAGGCTTAAGCAATCGTTTTAAAGTATTAGAGGATGATGATGCGATTCTTAAGGTCTTACAACGATTAGGTGTTGAGAAAGAATACATCTTATTTACAGGTGGCGAAACACCGGCAAAAAATATTAGTCGACTTATAGAAGCTTTTGCTAAATTAAAAAAACAATATCAGATAGAGCATCAACTGGTTATTACTGGTATTCGATCAAAGAAAATATTAGAGAAGCACACCCAAGAAATTAAAGAGCAGAGTGTTGCCCTGGATGTCAAAATTTTAGGTTATGTTGAAGATGATGATTTGATAGCTCTTTACAATAAAGCCGTTGTTTTTGTTTATCCTTCTTTATTCGAAGGTTTTGGCTTTCCACCGATCGAAGCAATGGCTTGTGGTGCAGTCGTTGCTGCATCTAATGCAACGTCTATACCAGAAGTTGTTGGTGATGCTGCTTTAATGTTTGATGGTAAGAATGTTGATGAAATGGCTAAACAGATATTGCGATTAATTACTGAGTCTAATACTATAAATGAGTTAAGGGAGAAAGGGTTTAAACGAAGCTCTCAATTTAAATGGTTAGATACTGCTCAAAAAACGCTTAATGTGTATAAGGAGTTAAAAAAATGAAAAAGCAAAAGGTATTGTTTGTAATCGATACAAAACGAGTAGCTGCCACAGAAGTATCCGTTTTAACAAGGATTGCTGCGTTAAAAAAGATTGATATTGATAGTCTCGTGGTCGTAACGCAGGAAAGTAAATTTACAGATTTGCTGGACAGAAGTCATGTTGATTATCAAGTGATTGATAGCTCCAAGATAGAGAAAAAGGGAGTATTTGGATTTCTTTCAGAAGGGGGTGAGCTTAAATCTATTATTCAGAAAAATCAAGTTACGATTCTTCATTGTATTGATTTAAAACTTGCATCTTATTCCATAAAAGGGGCCAGGCAATCTCACGTGCCTTGTATTATCCATTTGCATAGTTTACCTAAGAAATCAGATTTAAAAGATAATGCAAATATTGCAAAAGCTAATATGGTATTGGCATCATCAGAATATATTCGGCAGTTTGTTATAAATATTTTGGGTTTTAATCGAAAAAAGATTAGAACGCTTTATGATGGTATTGTGGATGCGAAAGTTGATTCTCGGGCAACACAATTAGAGGAATATCGAAAAAAATATAAGATTAAAGAAGATACGAAGGTGATTGGGCAAATGGGAAATATTGCTCCTCATAAGGGGTTGGATTATTTCGTAAAAATGGCTCAGATCGTTAAAAAAAGTGCGCCAAATACAAAATTTATGATTATAGGCAAAGCGATGGAGGAGTATAAAGCGAACTTAATGCAGCTTATTGATGAATGCCAATTAAATGATGATGTTATCATCTCAAATGAAGAAGACAATTTGTATGATTTACTTAATACTTTAGATGTCAGCGTTTTAGCTTCTATTAATGAAGGTTTAGGGCGTTCTTTAATTGAGTCGTTGGCTTTAGGAAAGCCAGTTATTGGTACAAAGGTAGGGGCTCAGTCTGAGGTTATCTCTGATGAGAAAACAGGCTACTTGGTTGAACCAAAAAATGAAAATGAATTAGCTGAGAAGGTGTTGTATTTTTTAAAACGACCATCTTTAGCAAAGCGCATGGCGGAAAGTGGTCAAAAGTTTGTAATGGATACCTTTAGTGTAGATAAACAAGCCAAAGAGTGTTCAAAAATTTATCAGGAATTGGTAAAGGCGTAGGAAGATGAAAAAAATTTTATATGTCGAATTAAGTTCTGGTTTTGGAGGTTCGTCAGAAGCTTTATATAGTAATTTAAAGTATCTTGATAAAGGTTGTTTTGATGCGAGTGTTATTATTGCAAAGGATGGACAGAATTTTAATAAGATGAAAGACCTTGGTGTGAGAGTTGAAAAAGCAGGATTAATCAATATTTCAGATGCAATGCGAAATAATATTTTGTCGTATTTTATTGCGTTATTAAATTTGATGTTAGATGTTTTTGTCAATATGTGGATTGTTGTAAGTATTATTAAAAAAAATGATATTGATTTGGTTCATATTAATACCAATATAAAAAATAACATCCATGTCATTTTAGCTTGCAAAATAGCACGTGTGCCATGTGTCTGCCATATGCGAGGAACAAGAGCCTTAACATGGAAGGAACGTTTTTTTGGTAAATTTATTGATAAAATTGTCATTCTTAATGAAGATGCACGAAAGATTATGGAAACCCATTTTGCCAAAGACAGAGTTGTATTAGTAAGCGATGGGATTGATTTAAATAATTATGAGTATTCGAAAAAAACTAATCTTATTCGGGAAGAATTTGGCCTAAACGGACATTTTAGTGTTGGCGTTATCGGACGTGTGGTAGAAGGCAAGGGGCAAGATGATTTTATTCGTGCAGCTGCTATTGCCAAGAAGAAAAATGAAAAAGTTAAGTTTCTTATTGTTGGTGATGATCCTGATGGGGGGAAGAAGTTTTTAGAAAGTTTAAAAATGTTGGCTCAAGAATTAGATGTGTTGGATTGTGTTATTTTTACTGGTTGGCGAGAAGATAAAAACGATATTATTTGTGCGCTTGATGCTGTTGTGCAATCCACTTCAACGTTTCCTGAAGGGGCGCCTTTGATTATAAGTGAAACGATGGCCTTAGAAAAGCCGGCGATAGCAACGCGAATTGCAGGGTCTTCTGAGATGGTAGCAGATCAGGAAACCGGTTTTCTTGTTGAACCTGCTAATCCAGATGCCATGGCAAATGCGGTATTAACTTTGGCCAATGATCCAGAATTGGCAAAGACATTTGGTAAGGCTGGTAAGCTGCGTGTTAGTCAGCTTTTTGATATTGTAAAAAATACTAAAAAAATGGAAGAGATGTATTTAAGTTTGGATCATTAATATGTGTAAATTATTTAAAGAAGATATTAAACGCTATACAGCCGATACACCCAAATCGCAATGGATCTATTTGTTATTTGAACAAGGCATTTGGGCAACGGCATTATATCGTTTTGGCTGTTGGATTAGAAAAGTAAGGATTCCGGTATTATCTCTCATCATGAAGATTGTTAGCTTTTTCTTATTTAAGATTTCAGAAATTGTTACAGGAGTCTCTTTACCACTAAGCGCTAAAGTAGGAGGGGGAATTTATTTAGGACATTTTGGTCCTATCATCATTCATAGTGATGTAACGTTAGGAAACAATTGTTCTTTGGGTACAGGAGTGATCATTGGCACAAAAGGAATCGGCTCTAAAGGCGTTCCGCAAGTGGGTGATAATGTTTATATTGGAGTCGGGGCTAAGTTATTGGGTGATATCCAGATTGGAAATAACGTTAAGATTGGGGCCAATGCGGTTGTTTTAACGGATGTTCCTGATGATGTGACTGTTGTTGGAATTCCGGCTAAGGTGGTGAGATAAGAGATGCTAGGGACTATTAAACAATTTGTGCCTTATTTATTCTATGTCTTTGGAATGGTTGTCGTTGTTCTTTCTTTAACGGGGCGCGTTAATCTTGCCCTAGTTTTTATCCTACCTTTATTGCCTCTAAGAAATGTCATTGAAAAATTACAAGGTCTTCCGCTGGGAAATGATTTTCTTGATATCCTGTTTTTTTCTATGATCATTGGTTGGATTGTTAGTGCTATGTCTAAGAATGATAAGATCATGCAGCCCTCCCCGTTAAACCTTATTTGTTTTATATCGATCGTTTATACCTTTTTTTCATTTTGGATAGGATATAATACGATCGGTTATGTTGCCCATTTTATTTTAAGTGATCCTAGGCTTCATTTTTGGAAAAACTACACCCTGTTACCTGTCATATATTTTCTCACCCTTAATAATATTAAAGATAGAAAATGGATGTTTCGTGTCATTGCTGTGATGTGTCTGACTATGATGCTTATGAATTATTATACAGTTCGTCAAATCACATGGTTTTCAGAATTAGTTTCAAGAAGAAAGATTACGGGAACATTTGTCTATTTAGGGCCTAATGAGGTGGCAGCTTTTTATAATCAATATACTATGATATTAATGGCGTTATTTTTTGCAGTTAAGAATAAAATGCAAAAGATTTTTTTGTTTGGTTTATCTCTAATCAATGTTTTTTGCGTTATCTTTTTATATTCGAGAGCGGCTTACCTTGGGTTTGCTGTTGGATGTTTATTTTTGTTTAGTATTAAAAAGAAGATACTATTGATTCCTTTAATTTGTGCGGCCTTAGCATGGCAGTTTGTTTTACCAGAGAAAGTTATTGAACGTATAGAGATGACAACAACAGAGTCCGGTGAGTTAGAGGCCTCAGCTGGTGGTCGTATTGAAATCTGGAAGCAAAGTATCGAATTATGGCAAGAGTCTCCTATCTTTGGAATTGGTTTGAATGTTTTTAAGCATATGGGCTATGGATTAGGTGACACACACAATATTTATTTAAAAATTCTTTCGGAGCAAGGCATTGTAGGGTTGATTATTTTTTTGATTATCATTCTCGCTTTTTTAAGAATCGGTATACGTCTATCACTGTACGGAGAAGATGATATTGCAAGAAGTTACGGGGTTGGTTTTACGGCATGTATCCTTGTCTTGTTGGTTAATAATATATTTGGTGAACGTTGGACGCATATGCAATTGAGTGCTTATTTGTGGGTTTTTGCAGGAATAGCGCAACGTCTAAACATTAATTCTCAGCAGAATAGAAATTCATCAAAGGAGAAGGCAACGGGTAATGAAAAGAAACGCGTTAAAACAAACATTCGACGTGGGCTAGATCATGGTTTAGGGGGCGGTTTTTCAAGATGAGAAAAGGAAAGATTTTATTGCTTACAGATTGTTTGATTGATCCTGAAGCAGGTGGGGCTGAGCGAAAAGTTTTTGATTTGGCTAAAGGATTAGATAAAAGTAAGTATGATGTCATTCTTGGAACTCTAGATTGTGAAGGCTCTACGCCAGAGAATATTGTTAAAGAAATGGGAGCGAGTTTGGTTGTATTTCGTGTTAAGCGAATTTATGGCCTTTCAGGGTTGATACAAGGTTTTAAGTTTATGCGTTTTTTAAAATCAAATCAGGTGGATGTGATTCAAACGTATCATTTTAGTTCGGATATTTGGGGGACCTTTTATGGATGGTTGGCTGGTGTTAAGTTGATTGTTTCCAATCGACGCGACATGGGATTTTGGAGAAAGTCTTGGCATGTTATGGCCTATAAATGTGTGAATCGTTTAGTGAAACAAATGATCGTTGTTTCAACGGCTGTAAAGAAGGTTCTCATAGAGACGGAAGGTGTTAAAGAAGAAAAGATTCAGGTTATTTTTAATGGTGTAAGTAACGATGCGCTTGATAACGTTGCAGATTTAAATGAATTAAGAGATTCATTGCAAATTAGCAAAGATGATTTAGTAATTGTTCATGTTGCCAATTTTAAACGTGTTAAGGGACATATATATTTATTAGAGGCGATGAGAGATGTTGTCTCAAAGTTTGCTAACGTCAAATTGTTGCTTATTGGAGAAGACGAATTTGAAGGTGAACTCCAGATGAAGGCCAAAGATTTCCTTATTGATAAGAATATATTGTTTTTAGGGAAGAGAGATGATGTTTCGTCATTATTATGTTTGGCTGATATTTGTGTCTTACCATCTCTTAGTGAAGGGATGTCTAATGCGATCTTAGAGTATATGGCAGCAGCAAAGCCTGTTATTGCAACACGGGTTGGTGGAAATCCTGAGAATGTAATAGATGGGCAAACAGGTTATTTAATTGAACCTAAAAATAGTCAGTCATTAGCAGAGGCAATAAATAAATTATTGTCCGATCAAGCTCTACGTGAATCTTTTGGGGCTAAAGGACGGGATCGAGTAGGGGAAGTTTTTTCTCTAAAAGAGATGATAAATAAATATGAGGAGTTTTATGATAGGCTTTTAGCTTTTTAGAAGTTATCCGAAAATTAACTTTAGTTCATCTAAAAAATTTAAAAGGCTAATTAAGTGATTACTTCTCGTAGGATAAAAAAATGTATATAAGTGCATTTCCAACATTTTCTTTTTCAAAGTTAATAAAAAGAAAAAAGGCTCAAGTATTTTCAGATTATTTCGGTTATGAGAATACTCGTTTTTTTTATAGGGGCGCGTATGCCATTTTTTATGGTGTAAAAGCTCTCGGGTTAAAGCCTAAAGATACGGTATTAGTTCCTGCGTATCATTGTGGTATTGAAATTAATGCCATTCTAAAGGCAGGCATAAATGTTAAATTTTATGATGTAACCCATGAGTTGGAAGTTGATATCGAGAGTATCAAATCAAACATTGATGAACATACAAAAGCTGTTTTTGTCATACATTACTACGGATTTCCTCAAGAAATGGTTTCTTTAAATAAGCTTTGTCAAACACATGGGTTAAAAGTGATTGAGGATTGTGCGCATGGCCTTTTTAGTTTTTATAAATCTAAATCTTTAGGCGCGTGGGGTGATATTAGTGTATTTAGCTTTCAAAAAAGTTTACCTACCGCTGATGGGGGAGCCATTGTCTTTAACGATCGAAAGGAAGATTGTTTCATTACGCAAAAGAAACCGGCTTTGCTTACAACTCTACGTGCGTATCTTCTCTTATATAGTGAACATATTCATATGTTCAAAGGATTCTTGTTTTCTGTTTTTAATACGTTAATTTTAAAGCCTTCTCGATTTATTCTTAAAATTTTAAAAAGAGGGGGCTCAAAGGTCATTACGGCAAATACAAACGAATTTGATGCTCAATATGTCTCACTTGGTCCTTCGGGAATCACAGAAAAACTGATCGATTCTATTGATGCCCATGGGATAGTTGTTAATCGTCGTAGAAATTATCAACATTTGTTAGAGGGCACCAAACATATTAAGAATATAAAATTACTTTTTAATAATCTGCCCGTAGGCGTTTGTCCTTTATTTTTTCCGATTCGGGTTAATCAAAGAGATCTTATGCAACAGTATTTATCTGATCATGGCATCGAGACATTTATCTTTGGAAAGAAATTACACAATTTATTACCCAAAGAGCAATGTCCTGTGGCATGGGCTTATTCTGATGAGTTACTATGTTTACCTATACACCAGGATATGAATCCTGGGAATATTGAATATATATTAAAGGTATTAGAAGATGAAAATTGCCCACTTAATTAGTAGTAGCGGATTTTTTGGCGCAGAAAACGTTGTCATTTCGCTTGCAGAAAGTTTTTATAATGCTGGCGATGAGGTTTATGTTGGAACCATTCATAACAAACATAATCCTCATACGGAATTGATTGATATTTCTCAATCAAGAGGTTTAATGACGTATTCTGTAGAGAGTCGTTCTAAATTTGATTTTAGAACCATAGATGCGCTTAAAAAATTTTTAAAAGCCAAAGACATTGATGTTCTTCATACCCATTGTTACAAATCAAGTTTGATAGGGCTATTAGCAGTAAAACAATTACGTATTCCTATTATGGCAACGGCACATGGATATACGGATGTTACGCATAAAGTTTCGTTGTATGAAAAACTTGATAGATTTATTCTTCGTTATTTTATCGATTGTGTCGTGGTTGTGGCTGATAAAGTTTTAGGAGGGGTTATTAAGGGGCGTAAACGAATTATACCCAATGGACTTAATATTGAACGATTTCAAAAGGATGATGAGCTTCGTGCACAGCAAAGAAAAAGATATTTAATTGAAGATCATCACCGTGTTGTAGGTTGCGTTGGACGGTTAAGTAAAGAAAAGAATCAAATGCTTCTTTTAAAAGCTGTTACGGCTCTTATCGAGGTTGATGAACGCATTCGAGTTTTACTTGTAGGTGATGGGCCTGAGAAAAATACTTTAGTTGATTATTGCGAGACAGCTGGCATAAGTAAAAAAGTGATTTGGACAGGACTCCTAGATGATGTTGCAAGTATTTATCAGGCAATGGATGTTTTTGTTTTAAGTTCTTTAACAGAAGGCGTTCCTTTAACTCTTTTGGAGGCCATGGCCTCTCAGGTGCCGGTTGTTGCAACAAATGTTGGAGGTATTCCTGAGATTATTAATGATAATGTGGATGGATTGCTTGTCACATCAGATGATGTTGAGGATTTATCTACTAAAATTGATGATGCTCTAAAGGATCAAGAAAAAACAGAAATTCGTGTTAATGCTGCTTATGTCAAGGTTGCAAATCAATTTTCTCTTGCAAAAATGTCTGAACGGTATCGTCAAGGTTATCAAGAATTGTTGGGGGCGGGCTAAGCGATGTTTCCTGGGTTGT
>JAJDCB010000030.1 GCA_029261065.1 Candidatus Omnitrophota bacterium
TATCCTCAACAAGATGTTCATATGCATCAAGCAGCCAATGCTGTTTTAGAAAATGCGTAGTTAGTTATTAAAAAAAGGGTCGCTTCCCTGGTATGGGAAGCGATCCTTTTTTATTGTCAAATGCATGCTTTGAAGTTACAATGCTTATAAATTAATCATCACAATATTCCCCATAATATGAAAAATAACTCACCTAGTCCTGTTGCTAAATTTATCGATTTTTTAACAACAGATATTTGGCGCATCAGAGCCAGCAAACTCTCAGGACGTAAATCTTTCTGGATCAGACAATTAAGAACAATTCTTTTAGCGATACGCGGCTTTGGTGAGGATCAATGTCAGTTGCGGGCGTCTGCCTTAACATTTTATTCTCTGCTTTCTGTTGTCCCTGTTGTCGCCATGGCCTTTGGTATTGCTAAAGGGTTTAATATGGATAAGTTGCTTGAAGAGCGGATTTTAGAAAGTTTGCAGGGTCAAGAAGAGGTGGCGACGCGTATTATTGAGTTCTCGCATTCCTTTTTAGAAAATACGCAGGGTGGTCTTATTGCGGGTGTTGGTATTGCTGTTTTGTTTTGGACGATTATTAAAATGCTGGGAAACATAGAAAGCTCTTTTAATGATATTTGGGGCATTAAAAAATCACGTAGTTTTGGACGGAAATTTAGCGATTACTTATCGATTATGCTTATTTGTCCTATTTTGTTAATTATGTCGAGTAGTATTACTGTGATTATTGCGAGCCAAGTGACCATGATTATGGACAAGTTATCTTTTCTTGGGCCTGTGGCTGATGCCATCGTTTTTTCTTTAAAAATATTGCCTTATGCTGTTCTTTGGGGCGTGTTTACTTTTGTTTATATGTTTATGCCTAACACGGCTGTCAAATTTCGATCAGCTTTTGTAGCTGGTATTATTGCTGGAACGATTTATCAAGGGGTGCAGTGGGCTTACATTAATTTTCAGGTAGGGGTATCGAAGTATGGTGCTATCTATGGGAGTTTTGCGGCCCTACCGTTATTTTTGATGTGGCTTCAGGTCAGTTGGCTTATCGTCCTTTTCGGAGCCGAGGTTTCGTTTGCCGAGCAGAACGTGGAGACCTATGAATATGAACCGGATTGTTTAAAAGTTAGCCATAGCTTTAAACGATTACTTGCGTTAAGCATTGTTCATCTTTGTGTGAAAAAATTTCATCATGCCCAGGAGCCTCTTACGGCCGATGATATTGCGCATGAATTAGAAATGCCTATTAGGCTGGCACGTGAAGTGTTATATGATTTAACGGAATCTGGGGTGCTTTCGGAGGTTAAGATTAATGACTCGAAGGTAAGTGCCTATCAGCCTGCCAGTGATATAGAAGATTTCACATTATTTCATATCGTTAATAAACTGGATCAATATGGAATTGATAATATTCCTATTGCTGAGACAGAAGATGTTAAAAAGTTGAAAAAAAGTCTTGGCGCCTTTCATGATGTCATACGTCAAGCTCCATCAAACATATCATTAAAATCACTATCATAATATTTAAACAAAACTATGGAACACATTCCCGCTATTATTGTTATTGTTCTAGCCCTGTGGTTAATTGTTAAGGCTCTAAAAGTTGTTTTTAAAATCGCTGGTTTTATTTTACTTGTCATGGCTGTGGCGTGGTTTTTTCCAGACGTTAAAGATTACGTTATAGGCTTTTTTTAATATTAAAGGAAAGTTATTTATATGAAAAAATTAAAGAAAATTGGCTTTATTTGTTTGGCTGTTATTGTTGGGTTAATTTTATTTAGGAATGTCTTAATTAAGAATGCTGTTACGATAGGCGCATCACAAGTTATGGGGGCTAAGGTTACCCTAGATAGTTTTAAGATGGGCATTTTTAAACAGAGTGTGAGAATTAAAGGTTTTAAAATTTATAATCCAAAAGGATTTCCAAAAGAGATTTTAATTGATATCCCCGAGGTAAGTGTTGATTATAGTTTACCTGATTTGTTAGGGGGTAAGATTCATCTCCCTTTATTAGTTGTTAATCTTAAAGAGATGTCTGTTGTTAAGAATAAGGAAGGGTTATTAAACGTAAATGCTTTAAAGGTTGCTCAGAAGGATGATGAGGCGCCAAAGGAAGATAAAAAAGAAAAAAAGAAGTCTAAGAAAAAAAGTAAACCGTTAAAGATGCAGATTGATGAAATGAAGTTAGTTGTGGGACAAGTTGTTTATAAAGATTTTACAAAAGGGGATCCTAAGATTGAAGTCACGGATGTGGGTATAGATAAAACATTTAAGAATATCTCGAGTGCGCAGGAGTTGGCTTCTATTGTTATGGTACAGGCGATGGGGGCAACGGCTATTCAAGGGGTTAAAGTTTATGCGGCGGCCGCTCTTCTTGGTCCAGCTGGGATTGCTGGGGCTGTGTTAGTGGGTAAGGATGATAGCGTTGAGACTTATAATGTCTCTTATGATAAAGCGTTTAGTGTCGCTTTAGAAGTTATTGAAGGAAAAACAAAGAGTCAGGATTCCTCTAAAGGGGAGATTAAAGCCAAGGTTGATGGTGCTGATGTCACCATTAAGGTTGTTTCGCTTGAAGAAAATAAAACAGAGGTAACCGTTTCTGCTAGAAAGTATATGTTACCAAAGCCCAAAATTGCTTCTGGTGTTTTATATCAAATTACCGAGAAACTCGGTAAGTAAATTCGGTTCATCATATAATTGTTTCATCACGAAATAATTGGAAATAATTCATGCTAAGTGTTGTTATTCCTGTCTATAATGAAGAAAAGGCATTGGTCAATAATAGTCATTTCTTTGACCAGCTAGCTCAGTCTACGGAAATTATTTTTGTTGATGGCGGCAGTAAAGATCAGACGGTAAGTTTAGTTAAAAAATTTGGGAAAGTTGTTTGCTCTCAAAAGGGGCGAGCCTTGCAAATGAATGAGGGCGCTCGGCAAGCTACTTCTGAGACAATATTATTTTTACACGCTGATTCTTATTTTCCTTTAGAAGTTCTTGGTCAGATTGAAGAGGCTATATTGGAGAAAGGTTATATTGGCGGATGTCTTGAACAAGTTTATGATAGCCCGGATTTAATTTATAAGTGGATTGCTTTTACAGGAAATGTCAGGGCTAAGTTATCACGTGTTTTTTATGGCGATCAATGCATCTTTGTTAGAAAAGATATATTTACGCAATTAGGTGGTTTTCCAAACACAGAGATTTGTGAAGATGTTTTGTTTACCAGAAAGCTTCGTAGAGAGGGGAAGGTTGGGGTTTTATCGGCTCCCGTGTATTGTTCAACGCGGCGCTGGAAGGTTCAAGGCATTCGAAAAACGTTTTTTCAGAATATGCGTATTAATATGGCCTTGGCTTTAAACGATGATTTAAATAAGTTAGCTGATGATTATCAAGATGTCAGAAATTGATGGTGTTGAAAGACGGATGTTTCAATGAAAAAAAATTACCCATTCATTATAGTATTCTTTTCTTTAATTTTTCCTAGCCATCTTTTGGCTCAGCCAGCAGACTCACCATTTGATTTTTCAAATACCGTTAATTATCAAGATGCTGTTCCTGTGTTTTTGGATGAGTTAACTCAGGATGCTGCGAGTATTGAAAACGGTGAAGAGATTTTGCAATGGCACGACCAAACAGCGCCTCGCCTACCCGAGTTGTTAACCGATTTAACAGAAGCTGCCAAAAATTTTCAACAACAATCATTATTTGAAAACGATTTAAGCCAATTTGTTATTCTTGCTGAGAAGTGGAAGGGTGTTATTGATCAATATCCTGGATTACAACAGATGGAGGCGTTGATTTCACCTGTTTTAGAAAAGCTAATTAACGAATTGCCTCATGTGGAGCTTAGTACAACATCCGGACCTCCTTTTGCTGATCTGGTTGGCTTTTATCAGGCGATGGAACAACAAAATCCTTGGGGCTTGGGAGCATTCTATCAATTATTACCTTTATTGGACGAAGAGCGCGCGCGGGGCGTTTCTTCACTTGTACGCGAAGTCACACGTTCAGGTATAGAACAGCGATTTGTTCTGCAAAAGGAAGTGGTAGAAACTGTTAACGGAGAGGTAACATTTTTCAAGTTGGTCAAGGATGGAGAGGTTATTGATAAATTTATAAAGCCAAAATTCCCAACGCTGGTTCATGAAATTTTAGCACAGATGAAAGCTAATGGTGAGGATGTTGTTCTTATTAGTGCGATTGAAGAACTTGTTACGCTTGTTGATTTTCATTTAGAGAAATCAAACATTACATTTGCTTCTCTGCCCATTTATAATATGAATGAACGACATCAGTCACTTCCGTCATTGGGAACGGAGATGTCACATCCTTTAGTAGTTGAAAATGTGAATGCCACACAGATAACGAACGAAGGATTGGACTTGCAGAAAGCATCTCATGAGGAGAAAATTGCTGGAAAAAAAGGTGCCTTTGCTCCATTAGAACTTACTATGAACCAACACTATCGCGATGCCACAGACCGAGTCTTTGGGTTATGGCTAATCATTATTATATTTCCACTAATGATATGGGTTGTTATTGATTTCTTTAAGGAGGTGTTTTCATTTTGAAAAATAATATATTTTTAAAATTGATTTTATTTGCCATTTTTTTAACAGGGATGTTATATAGTTTGGAGGGAAGCGCGGCAGAAGATTCGGAGAAAATTTTTAAAGAATTTCAAGAAGCTGTAAAAGAGAAAGATAATGTAAAGATTACAAAAAGTGTTCTTAAGATCAATGACAATCTTGACGCCAAAAGGTATTTGAGAGACAAGCAAAGGACGCATTATCACCTTTATAAGTCATATGATTTGCTTCGTCGAAGAAATCGATTAGAAAATCGTTCAACTGATGCGGCCCCAGAACGTGAGTATAATGATTCTATTGGAAAGGGCAAACGAGACAATCAGCGAAAAGCTAAATCATCACCGAATAACAAAAAAAAATCTAACAGAGAAACAACGAAACGTTTTTCATTAAATGACCAGTATAATCGAAATCGAGTCAGTAACAGTGAAGCTGCGCGTCGATCGCCAAATCAAAATAGGAAACCTAACAAAGCTAGAAGATAGTTTGTTTTTTATTATAAATATTTAATATGATTCGTTGGTCTATAATTGTAGTCGCTATACTTGCTGGTTTGGTATTACCATTTCAGGCGGGTATTAATTCGCAATTAGCTAAAGAGCTTAATCACCCTTTTGAAGCTGCTGTTATTTCATTTTTGGGTGGGCTTTTGATAATGATGGTTTTCTCAGTCGTGACGGGTGGAGGATTGATGCCTAGTTATCAAAAGATGGCTAAAATCTCACCTGTTCTTTTTTTGGGGGGATTTTTGGGGGCTGTGATGGTGTGTACGGCCATTATATTAGCACCTAGATTAGGAGCTACGCTTTTAGTCAGTTGTTTAATCGTGGGACAACTTGTTACATCTTTAATTTTAGACCATTATGGGTGGGTTGGTTTTCAAGAACATCCTGTTAATATGATGAGATTGTTGGGCGTTGCTTGTCTTATTGTTGGACTGCTTTTTATTCGTTTTTTTTAACCTTAAATAAAGGGGATGTCATAATGAAAAAGTTAATCATTTGTAATATCATAATATTTTTAATGACTGTGGGCATATTGTTTGGTTCCCAATGGCGAGTCTCCTCGGCAGATGAGAATGCAAAAGGTAATTATAAAACGATGATCCCTTTTGCGATGCGAGGAGGGTCTGTCGGATTCTTTGATCAATCGACAGGTGTTGTCTCTGTATATGATCCTTCCCTTAATGAGCTGATAAGAAAAGTAAAGATGTCTGGTTTAGGTCTGTAAAAGATTAGATTACGATTTTCTTGGTTTTGTTACAAAGAGGACACTGATTTTTTTAGGAACCAGATGTAGTTCGAGGAAGTATTCTGTTTTATATTTGATGGCCAGAAATTTAGCAAAATCTTGGATGTTTGTGACATTTGTTTTGTAATGTTTTACATTATCGAATAGATAAAATTGTCCATCTTTGCTGTAAACTGTAAACACATGTGCTTGTTTCCCCTTCCCAAAAGCTAAAACACGTGGTTTGTATTTAAAGTGATCCAAAACAGCTGCGTGTAAAAAGGCCAAATCTTCACAATCTCCATACTTTTTTTCAATCGTTCGTAACGGGTATGCCCATTTATCTCTATCATGATCAGGGACATATTTAAGATTACTGGCGGCCCATGCAACATAATTCTCAATATTTTCAATGTTATTTGAACTTAAAAATCCAGGAATGTCATCCAAATAGGGAGGAGTTACTTCTTCTTTGGGAAATGTTGGAATCTCAACCGTTGTGTGTTTAATTTCAACATTATTATACCCAAAAGCATAAATTTGGTAGGCAAAGATAGTGCTCCATAGGATGAGACCAATCCAAAGGACTCGAATTTTGCTAAAAGTTAGTAGTAATTTCCTACCCATAATCTATATTTTTTCTTTAGCTTTATTCATCTTTTATGCGGAGAAACAAAAAAAGGGACTGCTAATTTAGCAGCCCCCCGCAAATTTGTTTTATTCCGCTCGTTTTGTGTAACCTTCAGTCCCCCCAAGGACTAAAAGCTTTTCTTAGTTAAAGTATAAAATATTTTCTTCACATCGCCAATTATTTGAAATAATTGAATTACTATAAGTTCATTTATATCAATAGTTTACGATAGCCTTTTAAGGCGGATTTGTAAGGGAGGCCTAAAGAGGCTCTTTTTTTCCAAATAGAAGGATGTGAAGCGAGGCGCCAATGAGGATGAGATACAGCGGTCCAAGGGGTAGGGCAAAGCGGGCAATGGTCATAAAAAGGGCGTGAATACTGACATGGGAGAAGACAATAAGCCAAGTAAAGAGGAGGATCGTATACCTTAGGGTATTGCTAGATTCAGATGTGAGAAGGGTTGGTATTCTTTTTAGCATAAAAAGCGTTATGGTTAGGAATGCTCCGATCGATAACCAAGTGATGAGAAGCCTGCGTGAATATCGAAATAATGTATTGTCCAAGATATTCTCAAGCCAATCAGGGTACACAGCAAATCCAATGCGGATCGGTTCCCAAGTAAACATGTTCATGGAATCAACGAGCATTAATAAAGAGAATTGGAAGGGGTGAGCGAGGACCTTCTTTTTGGCTTGAGCAATAAGTTCTTTATCCACTTGATCTTTGGGAAAGTTACGGCTTATTTCAATACGTTTTTGACTGCCTAGTTCATCCAAATGAGAATGTCCCCAAAAACTGCAGGTTTCTTCTCCAAAGTGATCAAAGCAAAAATGGGGGCCATTAAAATTTAAGGCCACAAGGGCTAGAAATTTGTTTGTAGAAAGGGGTAATGCCCTGCGTGCACAAGAAGCATAAAGTGCCCAAGGGCCGCGATCTGTAAGGCTGTAAACTTGAGAATATTTTTTGTTCATCAGTTTGTAGGAAACAACCACACCTTGCACGCACACGATTAGAGTTAAAAGCGTGATGATGGTATTACGTGTCGCACATTTATTTTTTTTCAAAAAGCTAAAGATAAGTAAGCTGATGAAAGGAATCAAATAAAGGTAAAAGATGATTTCATAGACGCCTTTTGTGAAAATGATAAGAAGGTAGCCGAGGGAAGTTAATATGGCATAAAGAAAAGTTTTAGAAGAGGAATTGGACTTAAGGCCTTCAAATGTTTTTGCACTTAGAAGGATAAGGGCGAGAAGGATAGGAAAGGTGATGTTCTCTGAATAAAGACTAAAAGCAGAATTAACAATGACAGGTGAGAAACCAAAATAGAGGATAATGCCTGCAATGATATAACGGTGAATACGCAGATGTGTAAGAAGAATAAATAAAAGCCATTGTGAACTAAAAAGGGCTAGGAGTTGAATGAATTTTTGAATGGTTTGGTAGGGAACTGAGAATAGATCGCCGAGTGACATGGATAAAGAAATGATTAAAGGATAGAGCGGTTCACGGTTGGGGCCGGTTTTAAAATAATCAAGGAAATTTCCTTTTTGAAGCAGTTGCCCTAATTCTTCATAACCAATCGAATCTGCGGCAATGATCATTTGTGTTGTACAAAACAGATATGCCCAATACAAGCCAGTAAGGATAAAAGCGAAGCTGATCCAGGGGAGCTTAGAAAGATAAGAAGAAATTGTTTTGCTGGAAGTGACCATGCGCGATGGTTATAATAACATATTGTATTTGGTGAAGGTAGCACTTAAAACTAAAAAGAGTTTTTTTAGGAGAATATTTGGATTATGGTCTTTCCTGTTGGTGCGCGTTTTAGTCTTGTGTTGATAATTGTTACGTTTGCGTTTATCTGTTGGGTTGAGCTGGCGGATGAGAAATCGGTCAACACCCTTAATAAGGTCCCCCTCGTATCTCAAATAATTAATCAGCGTGAAAGGGTTGAGCATAAGGCCCGTGTTACAACGCTTAATCATCAAATCCCTGATTTCTCTCTTCTTGTGGCATCCATTTTTAATTCCAATGATTTCGAAGAAAATAATCTTAAACCCTATGTTCGTTATTATCAAAATGTCATTAAAGCCTTTCCTCAGATGGGAGAGGGCTACCAAATTTTGGGGTTTTGTTATTATCAGATGAAGGATTATTCACAGGCGAAGGAGTACTTTTTAAAAGCATCTCTGTTGAGTCAGGATTCTTTTTACGTGTATTACAATTTGGGATTAAGTTATTTTCAACTTAAAGAGTACGATCGTGCGGTGGCTGTTTTAAAGCAGTCGGTTGAGCTGAGGCCTGAGAAGACGTTGCAAAGTATTATCCGATCCAAGGCTTATCAGCAGATATTTGCCAAGGCGGATTTAGGGGGCCATTTAAAGCAATTAAAAATTAAAGATCATTACAGGGATGCTGCAGCCCTTCTGCGTGTAAGTCAACAGATGCAAATGAACCCTCGATTGCTTGAGGCTCCCATCAATGTTAAGCAACTAAGGCCAAGGGTCTTATGATTCAAAGCTGTTGGTCTCGTATCCAAAAACAATTAACATCCCTTTGGCCTTTTCTCCCGCCGGTTTTCTTGTGGTTATTTCTTTTCAAGAATTTCTTTTTAGGGCATCTTAAATTAATTGTCGATGCCCATATTTGTTTTATTTACACGAATCATTATTTTAATCATTTATTGCGTGGTGTGTTCCCTTTGTGGAATCCTTTTAATGTGTGGGGTCGAGCAGATGACTTTGGCATGCGGATGATTGGAGAGTTTAATCCCTTTTTATACCTGATTGCGGTTTTAAGAGTGATGGGGGTCTCCTTTAATAATGCGTATTCACTTTATCTGATCAGTTATTTTTTTGTTGGCGTCCTTGGGTTTTACCTGCTGAGTCAACGTCTATTTAAACGAAAGATTATTTCTTATGTGGCGATGCTTTTATTTATGTTCTCAAATGTCAGCGGATTGCTTTTTAATGATCTTTTGATCGTTCTTATCTTGATTCCTTCCATTTGGTTTTTTTATTTTCTAGTCAGTTTTACACAAGAACAAAAGGTTCATTACTTTTTAGGTGTAGTCTTCTCCTTGATGATCATCGTGACAACCTACATTCCTTTTCATTTTTTAACAGTATTCTTAGTTTTTTTTATTTGTTTTTCTATTATCTATTATCGTTTGATCGGTGGTATTGCAAGAAGTTACTTTAAGTTTATCTCCTCTCATCTAATCGTTTTTATTTTTGGGTGTGTTTGTTTCACGATTTCTCTTGTACCGGGATATTTTTGGTTTCTTGAATCAAAAGCAGGGGAGTATTACGTAGCGTGGCGTAGCGCGCAGGCAGATCCTTTATCATTAAACATTAAGCTTATTAATTTAAGTGGATTGATAGGACCTAATTCTTGGGACGGGTTATTTTCCTATTTACAGACAATTGATATTAATCAATTTTATATGCCGATCTTTGCTTTTATTCTTTTTGGGTTGGGGGCGTTTGTTCGCGTGACACGTCGGTTGGTGTTATTTTTGGTTTGCGGTGTGTTGATTATTTTGATCAGCTTAGCAGATGTCACAGGTATTCATGAATTCTTGTTCGATCATATTTTCTTCTTTAAATATTTCCGTAATCTTCATTTTTTACTTTGGTTTGCTTATCCTTTTTTTATTCTTTTTGTCTCCCAACAAGCCCATCAAGTTTTTTTAACCTTAGAGAACAAGAAAAGTAATAAGGGTCTGTTGATTTTTGCTATTTTTGTTGGGCACATGCTATTTATATTATTTCTATTAAGTAAAGATAGCGTTGTTATTAGCTCTTTTCTAACTCTCATATTAAGTTTTGTATTTTTTGTGATGTTGATAACATTTAAGAAATTTTGTAAATCTAGTTTTGGCATTTTGTTCTTACTTGCCGTTATTATTTTACAACCGATAGAAGTGTTTAGCCGAATAGCAGAAAAGTATAAGGGACATGTGTTTTCTTATGCTAAAAATCCTTACACTTTTGAGGAATCCAAACCGAATTTTGAGTATGTGCGTCCTAGAAGGGGGACAGGTCTCGTAGAAAGAGATACAAAAGGTTTTGGTGATGTACGTGACACGCATGGATTTGTGGATTGGGGGACATTTGATTTTGGTCTTGAAGGGACTCATGTATTGCAAACGCAACATAATGATCGCAAACTTCAAGAGTACGTTCGTCATAAATTTGTCATTTATGAAGAGGCTCCGAAAGAGGGGGATTTAAAGTTTACGGGAGGACAATTTATTAAAGATACTTCCGAAAGTTTTTCTGTTAAAGAGTTTGATATTAATTATATAAAATTTGTTTCAAACTTTAATTCAAGAAAGTTTCTTATCTACAACGACAGTTATCATAGCGGATGGAGGGCCATTGTTAATGGTACGCCGAGAGAGATATCTCGTTCTAACATCGCCTTTAAAGGCATTTGGTTGGAGGCGGGGGAGAATAGTGTTTATATGCATTTTCGATCACATGACCGGTATTACTTATTTGTTGGAACATTTTTTACTTTCTTAACAATTTTTAGCATTATTTTATATTTGTTTTGGCATGAAACAAAAATTAGGCATGAAAAAAAATAACATTTTCTCAAATTTAATTTTTTTAACGCAAAGATGCTATGTGCTCTATATCATCGCGTTTATATCCCTTACGTTGATGATTTCACACAAAAGGGTTGTTTTTAAAACCTTGGACTATTTAAATGTTGTTCCAGGCTATCTGATCTCTTATGCTCAGGATCAAGAGGCCCTATTTCTTGAGGAGAGGCAAGGGAAGGTGATACGTTATTATAAAAATTTGAAAAAAATTATGACGCCTTCGGCTTTAATTGAAGGCATGCTTGGCTTTAGTTATTTTCATGCAGGTCAATATAAAAGGGCAGCAAATTATTATGAAAAAGCAATCTCTTTGGATCAAAGTTTTTTTGGATTTTATTATAATTTAGGTGTTATTTATTTTAAATTAGGTGAGTACGACCAAGCCATTAATATTTTTGAACAAGCTGTTAATGTTTCTCCCGCGAAAGCATTAAGTTATGCTCCGTATATTGATCCTTTTCTTCCAAAAGAAGGCGAGTGGAGTGCAAAAATAAAAGTGATGGCGCTTCAAAAGGCGTATAATAAATGTCTTAAACTAAAAAAGGCGAGTCAAAAATTTATTAAAGGTGATACGGTATTAGACGTTCAAGTTGAAGAGTTTTTATATTTTTATCCAATTTCACAAAAAAGTCTGATAAGAAAAAATAATTTTTGAGTGGAGATTTTATGAGAAAGATTTGGTCTTATTATAATCCGGCATTTGTTGTCGTATTTTTTGTAAGTATTCTAATAAATATTTTTACCATTTATGATGGGCATAATTGGGGGGGGGACTTTAGCCAGTTTATTCTGCACGCGCTTAATATTGTAGAATCAAAGGGGTATACCAGTGATATCATGCTGGATCTCCATATTGTATATCCTCCCGGGTTTCCTCTGATTTTGGCTCCTTGGATCAAACTATTTGGTGTCAACTTTATTATTTTAAAATGTCTTAATATTGTTTTTTGGTATGGCACCATTTTATTGGCCTATCCTCTTATTAAAGACAACGTTTCGCAAAGATTAGCTTCGTATGTCTGTATCCTTTTGTCCGTTTCTTATGAATTTTTTATATTCAAACAAAATGTTCTCTCAGATCTTCCTTTTTTGTTTTTTTTAACAGCGTCTATTTTTTTGTTTATTCGATATATTGAACGTGTCAATCAGCCACGCGTAATCTATGTGTTACTAACCGTTGTTACAATGGCAGTAGCTTTATTCATTAGATCAGCGGGAGCCGCTCTTTTTGTTGCTACTATATTTTATTTAGGACCTATAAATAGGCGTTGGCTATTATGTGTATGGTTTTTGGCGGGAATGGCGGCAACCTTTTTGTTACAAGGTTATTTGATTGGTGTTCATTTTGGCTATTTCGAATTGTTATTCGCACATCCCGATAGGTTTTTAATTGGTATCATAGAAAATTTTGATTTGGTTTTTAATAATATATTTGTATTCTTTATTCCAAACGGAATGTTGATAACACAGAAAATATTTTTAATGTTTAAATCTGGGAGCTACCTCCTGTCTTTATTGATTGTTATCGTGATTATTTGTAAATTTTTTAAAGGAGTAAGGGGGCGTGATTTAAGTTTTTTAGCAAGCTTTCTTTGTATTTATTTACTCATGATTACTCTGTGGGCGGGAACACATTATCAGATTTTGGGATATACGCGGTATGTGCTGCCGGTGCTTGTTCCTATTATAATTCTTATCGCTAAAGCGGTATCGTTGCCGCGTTTACCGCAATGGGTGAGAAATGTCCCTCTTGTTGGAATAGTGATCTCGATATTTTTTAATTTAATAAATATAGGTGTTAATTATCAATCTAATGATGATGTGCTCTTAAGAAAAGACAATGTAGAGATGTTTGAATGGGTTAAAACGCATTTGGATGAAGATCAACATTTTATGATATGGCAAACAAAAGTTATTACTTTGATGACGAATCGCGTGGGTACAACACCGATTAAGGTCTCCAATCAGTCTGTGGATTTTTTTGACAGGATTAACGAATTTTATATTGATTATGTTATTTTAACTAAGGCCGTTGATCAATCCTTTATTCAAGGTCTTCAATCACGCGAAGATATGGCAAGTCAAGTTTTCGAAAATAAAGTTTACAAAATTTTCAAAATTAAAGAGATATAAAGATCATGTTTAAATTTGCGACCATTTTTTATATCGTTATTGGAATTATTACAGGAAGAGTCTTTCTTGAACTTAATCTTTTTGTCTATCCTAAAGAGATTGATCCGTTTCAGGATATTGCACGATTCTATCTGGAAAATATGTACTACTTTTTGATCGTTTTCTTAACGATGGTCTTTGTTCTTGGTAGATGTCTAAAGATAGAAATCCGCGAGGTCGCCAATTTTGCCGTGCGTATGTTCTCCGTTATCCTTTTACCGCCTTTAATTGATTATTTTTTGGTTGGAAGACGCGAAGGTTACGATTATGCATCTGTCGAACACATGATGAGTAATTTTTCCAATTTATCTTTTATAAAAGGTGATGCTACGTTGGGTATATCTGTAGAAATCTTGATAGCGTTACTGTGTATCTTTTTTTACAGTTTTAAGAAATCAAAAAATATATGGAAAGCTTTAGGAGTTACGGTGTTGCTTGATATGCTCCTTGTCTTTATTTCGACCCCAGAAATATTTTTTCAAGGAGGTCGAGATGATTATTATTATGATCATTTTTTGCCTGCCTATTATTTCTTTCCATTCATTTTTTTAGTGAGCATCTTTTATGCTTTTGTACACAAAGATAAGTTTAAAGCGTTAATCGGAAATATTAGGATAGTCAGATCACTTGTCTTTATCTGTGCAGTATTAGTAGGAGGGGCCATTAGTTTTGCGACAACTAAAGAATTTTATATTTGGAATCTGTCTTTGGGATCAGTTGCCATATTTTTTGTCTGGCAAGTGTCCGTCCTATTAAATGATATTTATGATATTGAAATCGATCGAATCACGAACAGCCAAAGACCTTTAGTGACAGGGGTGTGTTCTATCGTTGAGTACAGGTTTATTTCCGTTCTTTTTTCTTTTTGGGCGATATCTTTCGCGGCTGTTATCACTTGGCAAGTCTTCATACTTACTCTTATCACATTAATTTTTGCTATATGTTATTCTGTCCCACCGTTTCGTTTGCGGAAAAATTTTATGGGTAATATCATCATTGGTCTCTCGTTGATGTTATCGATGCATGCTGGATTGTATTGCGCTTCGTATGGCTATCCCGCTGAGCTCATTATCTTTTCTAAACATGGGCTGATGTTATCTGTGGTCATGTTCTTGCTGGGGTGCGTCATTTCTACTGTCAAAGATATCAAGGACATTAAATCTGATAAGGCTCATGGTATTTCCAATTGTTTTACGGTCTTTGGCAAAACAAAGGGGAAATGGATTGTTTGTGCGCTGGTGTTTATAACATTTGCTCTTTTGGGTCTTTTGTTAAAAAGTACGTTTGTTATCATTTTGGCTTTTATGATTGCGCTGATATTTTATATCTTTGAAACAATCAAAGGTGTGTATTTGTTGGGTATTTTATTAACGTTGTGTTCCTTCTTTTTCTTTTATCGCGATGTGCATCAGAACCCTAAGATATATATAGAAATGAGCAATCCGCAGTTAGAAACTGAATTTCCTGATAATTATATTAAATTTTCTAGAAATCAAAGACAATTAAACGAAAAGTTCTATGAAATTAACGGGTGGTTATTATTAAAAAATATCTTACTTAAAAAAATGGGAACGCCCCAGACAACTAAATTTGAAGATATCCTTCTAAGTTTTGAAAATACGAAAGGCATCTACGGCTGGTGGCCAGATAAATATATGAAGAAGGGAAAGGAATATATCAAAGATATGCCGCCAGTGTATCTCGCGCCTGATTTGGATGATACCGCCTGGATTTACAAACATAAGGGCGTCAATTTACCGGCACCCATTGTTGAACGTTTTACATCGGATTTAGATTTACCCGATGAGTATCTTGGAATCTGTCATGAATTATCCTGTGATGAAGATTATATTCTTAGGGTTTGGGGGACAAGGGGGTGGAGCGAAGATATTGATATTGTTGTCATAGCAAACGCGCTAACCTCTATTGAACCCACGAATCCTTTCCTTAATAAAGTTATTGAAGAAAACACGCGACTCATTAACCACATCATCGAGAATTATAATTTTAGTGATTATTTTAAATATTTCGAACCAAAGGTGTCTGGTGTTGCATTATTATTGTTTTACGATTCTGAATTTCAACCATACTTGTCAAATGCATCGAGGCAAATTCTTATCGATTATCTCAAAAAAAATATTCAACAATTAAATGATGGACCGATTGTTTCACGATGGGGGGCTGGGGAAGATGTTTTCTATGGATTAAACATTGTGACGTTTAATGATCAAGTTTCTTCTTTGCTTTATGAGTTTTCAAGAGAATATCTTAAGTGATGTCGGGATTAAAAATGATAGGAGCGTCTTTGTGGTCATGACGCCAAATATAGGCATCCCAAATGAAGTGGCATAACACTGGGGTTAAAAAAATGGCTGTAAGAAAAGCTTTTTTGATTGAGCTTGTAGTTAGTATATAACTATAGTCTAACGTAACGAGCGGTTCTAAAATAATAAATTCTATGACGACTAATCCTATGCTACTTAATCCAAGAGTTAAGAAAACTTTTTTTAAATTTAAATATTTTTTACTATTAAGTCGCTTTAAGCTAATTCCGGTAGCGGCCCAATACTGAAATCCATGAAGCATAAGAATAGGAAACATGATTTCAGCCGTTGAGTTTCCTTTTAGAAAGCAAATGGCAGATACAATGGATGGTGTCAGAATGGCGAGAAAACGGTTTAATTCGCGGATGCCTTTCTTAAGCAAGCCTATTTCAAAGATGATCCAGCATCCTACAAGAAGAACATAAACAACTAGTCCTGATTGGAACAATTGAGGAGAAGGAAAGAAGATAAAGTCATGATCGGAGTATAATTCAACTTCAACACTTTCTCGGAAATGAAAAATAACAAAAGGAAATATCGTTAAAGCATACATAAACCTGTTAGAAATTTTGCAAAATCGCTTGTTTAGTTTTTCATACCAACAGATAAACCCATAGAGTTGACGAAAGTGGTGATAAAAGCCAAAATAAACAACGGCAGACCAAAGGTAGGGGATTTTTAAATAAACCCAAAGAAATACTACAAATATCGCAGCAAGGGGAACGATCCAATAGCGAGGGCTAGATTCTCGTTCTTCTTTACGAAATATTGTTCTCCAAAAGGCGAAATAGACATGGCCTGTGTCGGGGATCATTAAGACAAAATAATAGTATATGAGAAAAATAGCGGATTTTTCGGGTAAGTTAAAGGAAATTAATAGGCCTATTAATCCTGGAAGGTTAATCCATAGTAAATCATTTGTTTTTTTGCCCAATATCCAATTTTTGTTCAAGATTCCCCTCTTTTTTCTAAAGGCTAAGGATTTATACGTGTATAAAGCTATATCACTATAACATTTGTCATAAAAAATGTTTATATCAATTTTAGAACTTTTGATATTTTGTAGATAAGTAATTTTTGAATTGTTATAATGTTTTCTAATAGAGTTAAGGAGAGTGTATGATATTTTGGAAAATTTATATTTGGGCTATTTCAGCAGCTTTTATATTTGTGAGTGTTACGGATTTTTATGTCACCGGTATAGTTGAGATGGTCTTTTTTGCTGGTATCATAGCAGCTCTTTATCAATATGCTTATAATGGAAAAAAAGTTTTTTCAATGAGTTGGGTTGTATTTTTTGTTGCAGCAATTATTCTTACGCTTTCATTAGATCTTACTAATTTAGTTGAGACCAAAAAAGAGCTAGCATCCTTTCAAGAAAAATTTATGGATGTGCTTGATTTTCTTTTTGGCGTTCCACTTTTAGTGTTTTTAATAAAGGTCACTGTTGACAGTATAAATGTAACGAAAGATAAGGGTTTTTATTGGAGGATTTATTTTTGGGTTATAGCTATTAATCAAGTTATTGTTTCTATGACTAATTTTGATATGTTTGCAATCGCTTCTCTCATCAGTTTTTCCTTGATACTTTTTTGCATGTATCAGTATGCTTATAAGCATAGAAAAGAATTTTCTTTATTTTGGGTTATTGCTTTTGTCATTTTTATCGTTATTGCTTCTATCGATGATATATTGGTTCTTTTCGATGTTTATAGGGATCCTGGAAGTTATAAAGAAAATTTTTTAGAAATATTTAGCACCTTCGTGTACTTGCCTACCTATATTTTCCTTGTTATTATTTGCAAGGACAATATCAATAGAATCATCAATCATGAAGAACCAAATGCGTATCTTAAACTAAAAGATGATGTGGACAATTCTTAGCCGTTAATAGATTTTAGGAAAAAATGAGTCAGATAGCGGTAGGGTTGGCCTCATGATAGAGTTTACACGGTGACTATCGTTGTGTCTTGGTAGTCGTTTCTCTGCAGGAAAAGCAAGATGAAATCTTTTTTCATTTAAAACGTAGAGAGGGATATTTAAATTATCATAACGGCGTTTGTTATCAAGAGGTTCTTTTTTAAGAAATAAGAAGGCTGATATACGACTCGTTGTATAAATCTTGATCATTTGTTTTGCTATATAAGGATCAGAACTAAAATCGATAGAACCTCTCTCAGTTCCTACCCCCGTTTTTTTTAACCAAGCCTTTCCTAAATCTTCAAGGGACATATTGATGACCTCAAAAGCCTCGGCATTATCTTCTTCAAGGATTGCAAAAAAGGGAAGGATGGTCTTAAAGTTTGCTTGTAAAGTGGTGTTGTAATATATTGGCCACAGCTCGGGCATTTGACTATTTTCTAAATTTTCTTCATTTAAGGGGCGTGTGCCGGGCATATCGAGGGCGATAAACCCATCTTGCTTTAAACGCCTTTGTGCGATTTGGTAGAATTCTTTGCTATATAATTTGCTTAAATTGTAATTTTTTGGATCTGGAAAGTCGAGATAAATAGCATCGTAGTTTTCTGTATCTGTTCGGATAAAGTGGTAACCATCAGCAATAATGGATGTGACCTTCGGATGATTAAGGGCTCCTTTATTTAAGTAACTTAAAACAGGATGTGTTTTAGAAAGCTCGATCATCTTTTTATCAAGCTCAACATGAACGATGTTTGTGACAAAAGAATGTTTTAAAAGTTCTCGAATAAGACACCCATCACCGCCGCCTATCACCAGAATATTTTTTGGTTTATGTTGATTTAAAATAATGGGAACGTGGGCAAAATACTCATGATAGATTTCTTCTGAGTTGCTTCCTAATTGGTACGCCCCGTCTAAATGGAGGGTGTAGTCCCAAGGAGTTTGAGGATCAAGTTTATATTTCTGACTATAAACTTTAGAAAGATATTGAGCAGTCTCTTCAGTTTGAGTGTTATGTTTGACGATATCAATTTTTTGATAAGGCGTATGATAGCGTTCGATAGGGGCAAGGGATGAGTCAAATCCGAAATACGTAAATATGTTTTTGGAGCGTTGTGCTTGAAAGAAATAATCACTGAAATGATAACGTTTATGAAGGAAATATTGTTCTATTGCTTGAGAGAATGTTAAGCCTAGAATAAGTAAAGTTCCAATCCCGAGCGTGAGTATTTGATGCTTCTTTTGTGATGTCTTGACAAATTGTTGATAAAGAAAAAAAGCGATTGCAAGGTTGATCAATGCTATCGAAAAACCAATAGGTATGATATCCCAACGAGGCAGTAGATATAAAGGAAAAATAAGGGCTCCAATAAGAGATCCAAAATAATCGGCTGCTAGCACGCGATTGGTTATTTTTTTCTTTTGAGAGGATATGTGAGCAATATTTATTAAAAGAGGAAGCTCGATACCAGAAAGAAAACCAATGCTTACGGTGAGGATAATAAAACTTAAACAGTAAATGATATCAGCACTTAGATAATGTCCGTGAAGATTCACAAGATATCCCGTCATTTTAACGACATGCATAAAAAATACGGAAAGTCCTCCCACAAAACTAAGAAGAAGTTCAACATAAAATAAAGCCTTCCATGGATTTTGCGTGTGAGGTTTGTTGCTGCAATAAAGGGCTCCTAAACCCATAGCACCTAGATACAATCCAATGGTTAACACATACCAATATTCAATATTGGTAGCTAGACTAGATACCGTTTGAGCAATTAATAATTCATAGAGAATGCTGCAAGCGGCGAGAATAAATGTGATGGGATAAATAAGTTTGGGGCGTTTAAGCTTATTTGCAATCAACTAAAAACCTCTAGCAATTGTTTTGATGTTTACTGTTTTGGCTTCAAAAGCTTGCTTGAGGACATCGATAGCGATGTTAGGATCCATAGGACCACAGGTAAAGACATCAAAAGCGGCATATTGGTGTTCGGGCCAAGTATGAATAGAAAAATGAGACTCTTCAATTAATATCACACCGCTAACACCATCGGGTTGAAACTGATGAAAGTGATGGCTTACGATCGTGGCGTTACTTTCCTGTGCAGATTTTAATAAATTTAGCTTTACTGTTTCAACATTTTTGAGAGTCTCGGCATTGCATTGCAGAAATTCGACAAGAAAATGTTGTCCAAATGTATTTTTGATGGGTTCCATAAGAAAAAGTTATCCTACTCTTTAAAATAAAACATATTGGTTAAGAAAGTAAAGGTCAATTTCTGCTGCGTTTAAGTAACAAACAGCAATGAGTATCAGAGCCAGCGATTGGATCGTGTAACTTAATATAAATTTATTTGATGATGGGGTATCTAAGTTTTTTGAAGTATTCCATAGAAGCATGCCGCAGACAGCATTGATGAGTCCGATAGTTAATGCTGTTGGCATGAGTCCTATCTTTGGGAAAAAGAAATAAGCAAATACGACTGTTCCAGCAAAGGCGCCTAAATAGTTAATAGCTAAGACACGATTCTCAGACTTTGATGATTTGTCATGAGATAAAGCCATGAGCAACGGGATTTCCATGCCAGAGAGCAGGCCAATGATAATAATGAGTGCGTGTGCTATGAGAATAAAAAACATCCGTGATAAGCCTATCATATCAAGAGTATGCAGTGTCATAACTGAAAATCCACCAATAAGTGTTAGTAAGATTTCTACACGAAGCAAATTGAGGGAGGGGGTTTTGAGCATGCGTCCTTCAGCCATCAAAGCTCCCCAACCAAGAGCAAACATGTAAAGACCAATGGTCACGCTGTATCTTAGGACCGTATTTTCAAGAAATGCTGAAAGCGCTTGTGCAAAGATAAGCTCATAAACAATGCTACAAAAGGCCAAGAAGAAGATAATAATATTTAATAATTTGTTATTCATTAGGATAGATGTTAAGAGTTGGAATGCCAATAGGGTGGATCGCTCGAGTTCTGAAAAATTTTATTTTAAGAACAATTAAGGCAGATGTAGACTTGCGAGCTCCAAGAGGGATTTTTTCCACCTCCAATTGTTTCTCCAGTATGGTTGCTTTGAAATCCTGAGGGGCAACTGCAAGTAAGGGTGTATGAATTGGGGCTTACACAAGGTGCAGTACTTCCTGGACCTACAGCATACATGCCACCTGTTTTACACGGAAATTGAGAGGAGCATATAGAGGGGTTGAAAATGACAAGTAATGTTATAAGAAAAATGATTTTTTTCATATGCAAATCCTTCTTTTAAGGTAGATTATCTCCAGAATAAGAGGTACGACAATCCAAACAAAGAAATCCTTCTGATCCTTTTAGAGTATCATTTTTTAAATCTTGTTCACCCGTGGAGTACGCGGTATAGCCAAACGGACAAGTACAGGACCCTGTTAAAAAATTTGGGATTAGGCATGCATTAGTTCCTTGGTGGATGGTTAACATACCTCCAGCTCTGCAAGGAATAGCACAGGTGCTTATGGAGGGTGCTATGAGTAGCATAAAAAATAATAGTGCCATGATTTTTTTCATAATGGTATTTTCCTAAATTTAACTGTCACAATCTAAACAGATAAAAAATCTTTCATCCCAATATTTTCCTCTAAGGACCATACCACTTACGATGGGTTGATATCCACCTGATGATAATCCACCTGCGGGACAGCTACATCCGTTTGTGTTGGGATTTGGCTCAGAACAACGACCTTCGTTGGTTAAAGCATAAACACCGCCATGACGACAATTTGGAGCTGGTTCACATCGATTGCCTGAAATATTAGGTCTGAATTTAGCTTGTCCAGGTGCGCCACTTGTACTACATTGAATTTCACATTTAGCGGTGGTACATGCTGTAACGGCTGTATAGTTTGTATCGGCGATAAGCTGCACTTCGTCAGCGACGTCGCCAATACCTGTGCAAAAGGCACCATTAAAGAATGGGTTTATGCATTTATTATCGCATAGACCGGGATTGCTTGTGCAGCGATATTCAGCTGTATCCCCACAAAATCTTATTTCTTGTTCTTCTTTATTTCCGCAAGCTGGCGTTGCGAGTCCGCCGCAAATACCGGTGGGTTGCCAAGGTGAACAGCAACCTGCATTATGGGTGCATTGGAAAGCCGGGGGACCGCATAAGACGGGGCTTCCATTTAATGTGTAACATTGTCGTGCAAAAACTTGTTCGTTAAGTTCGCATGTTGTACCGTCACCACAGCATACGCCAGGAGCACATAAATTTTCAAAAGTACAACTTCCACATCCAGGGAGTGGAATACCTGATGGGGCTTCTTTTAGAGTATCGCTCATAGAATCGTCTATGGAGCTATCCCAATCTTTAAGATTTGCATTCCACGAACGAATGACATAAGGGCCCATAACTATGATGCCTGACATCACAAGTGTGACAATGAGCAAATACTCCGTAAGGTGTTGTGCTTTTTTATTGAGCTTTTTACGAATACGCACCATGCAAAATCCTTAAATTATAAAATGGTAAGATACTACAAGTATATGTTATATTAATATCAATTTCAATGAAATATTCTGTTGATCTGTAATCTATTTAAATGTAATATTTACCATATCTATCTAAAAATGTTATATTTACGAAAATGAGTATTCAAAAACTACCAAGTCGATTTGTTGAACGATTAAAAAAAATCTTGATGGATTGTCAAATTGAGGGAGAAGTCTCTGATTTTTTTTCTTCCTCTAAGCTGACAGTTAGGTGTAATTCGCTAAAAATCAGTACAGATGAGTTAAAGAAGCGATTGGATACTTGTGGCATCAGATATAAGGAAATCGACTGGTGTAAGACGGGGTTTATTATTGATGTGGATGATAAAGCCTCTTTTCTGGATATGGATTTCTTTAAAAAAGGGGAGCTTTATAAACAAAATGCTTCTAGCCAATTTGTTCCCTTTGTTGTTGATCCTCAGCCAGGAGAAGAAATTTTGGATATGTGTGCAGCTCCTGGGGGTAAAACCACGCAAATGGCAGCTATGATGGCGAATCAGGGGCGAATCGTTGCCATAGAATGTGTGAAAAAAAGGTATTATAGATTAAAATCGGTTATTGATCTGTTGGGTGTTGAAAATGTGCAATGTGTATTAAAAGATGCACGAAGGTTTAGGGCGGCTGATCGATTATTTGATCGAATTCTAGTTGATGCCCCGTGTAGTTCTGAGGGGCGCTTTAATTTAGACGATGAGAAAACTTATAAATATTGGAGTTTAAGAAAAGTGAAAGAAATGGTTCGTAAACAACGCGGTTTACTTTTTAAGTCATTTGAATTACTTAAACCAGGAGGCACTCTTGTTTATTCTACGTGCACATTTTCTCCAGAAGAAAATGAGGGTGTTGTTGATTGGTTTTTAAATAAAAGTGGTCAAAAGATAGAGATGCAAACTATTGATATTCATGATATTATGACGTGTCCCGTGCTAAAGGGATGGAATAAAAAAGTTTTTAGCCAACAGCTTCAAATGTGTGTTCGCATTCGACCCAGTCAATACATGGATGCTTTTTTTATCGCAAAGATGAAGAAGGTTGTCTCATAAAACCATGAAAGAACAGAATTAATGATTTACTTTTTATCAGCTGCTTTTGTCATTTTTGTTGGATTAGATTTATCATTACTTCGGAGACGTCACGAGGAATCTTTTCGAAAAACTAACTTTTTTCCAACGAAGTTTGCCATTCTTTTTTCAATCTTGATTATTGGCATATTAATTTTTTCTGAAGAAAAATTACGTTATGTTCTTTTTTTCTGCATATGTTTTTTGTTACCCATCTACTTATTAAGGCGACAGGCTTACTTAAGCAAGCCGGAGCTTAAGCCTGATGAGAACGATGTTCCTTCGATCGTGTTTGCCTCAGATGCCATTGGTGTCATCTTTCAATCAACATTTTGGATTATCTGTTCTGCCATTGTTGTTAAGGGGATAAGCCTTTTTATCAAAAAGGATATTACTTTAATGGGAGATCTGATTATTTCGACATTTGTTTCTTGGTCTGTCATTCTTTTTTTCGTTTATAAAGCAACGACTAGATTCTCCGATAAAGGATTTCTTTATAATGTTGGACTAAAATGGGCGCAACAATCAAAGACTAAAATTATTCTTATTGCTGTTGTTTTGGGGTTGTCATTTGCGGCATGTTCCTCATATATCATCTTAAATAGAGATGTTCAGCCTGAAACACCATTTAGTGAAGTGATGAAGAGTATTGATTCGGTTTGGTTTTTAATGATTTTTTTGTGTTTAGCGGTGGCTGTAGCCCCTTTGACAGAGGAGATTTTATTTCGAGGGTATTTTTATAAAGTTTTGTATCTGCATAAAGGGCAATGGTTTGCACTTGTCGTTATTTCGTTATCTTTTGCAATTTTACATGTCGGTCAATATTGGGGCGACTGGCTGGCCATTGCTATGGTGACATTCATAGGTTTTGCTTTGACAGGCCTACGCGCTTGGTCTAAGACTACCATCGCAAGTGCAATTATGCATTACGTTTATAATGCAGGGGTCATTATTATTCCTGTTATTGTAATGTCAGTCACGCATTCAGCGTTTATCGAATATAAAATTAAAGAAAGCCAAATGAATCGTAAAGAAAAAATGACTATGCTTTATAAAGCCATTGATCAAACACCAGATTTCTCAGAAATTTATGTTGAATTAGCAAAGATTTACAAAGACGAAGGGAATGTAATCAAAGCTTTGGAAATGATTGATAGGGCTTTAGATTTAGATCCAGGCACAAAACGTTTTTTGAATCTGAAGGAAGAAATATTAGAGTAATATATTATTACTTGAGATACTTGTGAGGTTTAGAAGGAGAGTCGATTTCTTGGTCGACAAGAATCAGTTCACAGCGGCAACGTTTTTCTTTATGAGAAGGATAATTACAGCAGGTCGATGCTTCTTTGGTGTTAGGTAATCCTTGTTTCATCCAATCCGCGATATCCATCGCAGGCCAAGTTGCGCGTTCTTGGCAATCCACGCAGACATGTTTGTCGTTTTTGGTTTTCCATTTATATAATTCAAGCGGATATCGTGATTTTTTAATCGCAAAACCACAACCCCGTAATCCTTCCTTAATACCATCATTTAGGGTTTCAAGTGACTTGTCTTTTTTTAATTTGAGTAATAGATAACAAGCTAAAAGAATAGTTGTGGTAAGGAGAAAAAATCTAATAATCATCCAAAAGATTAATATCATAATTTTGTCGTTTGTTATAAGCGGAAGGTCAATATAACAAAGATTTTTAGGGGCGTCAATCAGGGAATTTGGCTTGACAGAAAAGAGTAAATATATCAGAATATGTCGCTACTATCCACTTAGATAGTATAAAATCTGAAATTACCCTAAATATGCGAAATATATACCTTATTAAAGATTTGGCCAAAATTAGTGGCTACTCGACATACGCTCTTAAGTATTACCTGCGCTTAGGGTTACTAAAAGAGATAGGGCGCAGTCCTGAGACAAATTTTAGGTATTTTGATGATACGACCAATGAGAGGCTTAAAGAAATACGGCGTTTGCAAAAGCAAAAATTTTCACTTAAAGAAATCCAAGAGAAACTTGAAAGTCCTTCGAATAATTGATGTTTAACATGACTTCTAAAATGATGGTTAAAAAAGAGTACAATTTTGTTATTTTTTTGGGAATGACGCTTTTCCTTTTTCATCCCACCCTATCTTCTGCCCAAGAACAAAAGATTTCAAATGGTAATGACATAAAATTTGATCGTATCGTTGAAGAATCTTTAGATAATATCCAAAAATATAGACTAGGCTTACAAGAAGAGACAGAAATAAAGTCACCATTAGAGCAATCACATATCGATGTCTTAGATGTCAAAGATCAAAGTATTCGAGAGGTTATTGAAAGTATTTCTCAGAAAGGAAATTTGGACATTCGTGTGGATGAAAGTGTTCAAGGGCGGGTCACTATTTATCTTAAAGATCTAAAGGCAAGTGATGCGTTAGCGGTCGTGCTTGAGACCAATGGTTTGGCGTTTAAAGAAGAAGATGGGGTTTATTATGTAATGCCCCCAGATAAGTTTCGTGAGAAATACAGTTATGGTTTTGGACAGCAAAAGCAAATCAAAGAGGTTGTTATCGAACATGCTGATATCCTATCTTTAGAAGAAATTTTAAATGGTATGAAAAGTGAGTCGGGATATATTCATTTTGATAAAGAGTCGCATTCTTTTATTTTGGAAGATTCTCCAGGAAAAGTTTCTGACATGACGAAATTTATTAGAGATTTTGATGTCGCGAAAGAAACGAAACGTTTTATACTAAAAAATCATAAAGCATCAGAGATAGCTTCGTCTTTACAAGAAAGTTTAACGCAAAGTGTAGGACGTTTGGATTTTGAAGGAGATTCTCAAGAAATAGAAGTTACAGATACAGTCGAGAAATTAAAAGAGTTGGAGAAGGTTATACAAGGATTGGATCAAGTAAAGTCACAAATACTCATTGAGGTAAAGATTTTACAAATTGCTTTAGATGATGAATACCTAAAAGGGGTCGATTGGGAGGCCATTGTTTCGCAATATCAAAAATATTATTTGGGTCAAATAAATCCGGATAATGGGCAACGAACGTATTCGGATTTGAGTTTAGGCACAGTAAATGAAGAAGATTACAAGGTTCTTCTTGATGCTCTTGAAGCTGTTGGAGAGATTGCGACGATTTCAAACTTTAAAGTTATAACCATGGATAACAATAATGCAAGTATTACGATTCATTCTGTTGAAACGCCAGTTACTGAAAATCCTGAAGAAATTCAAAAATTTGCTAAGAAAAAAGAAGCTGTTTTTCATATTGCTACACAAACAAGTGAAGATGACATATATACGGTAGCCCTTAAACCTGTAATGGTGCGTGAGGGTGTGAATAAAAATGAAAATTCAAGAAATGCTTATTTTGAAATTGATGAACATGTGGAGTCTTCTGTTGGAGATGGGGAAACACTCGTGGTTGGTGGTATGTTTAAAGAGCGGGTGGTTGAGGCAACAAGAAAAGTTCCGCTGTTAGGAGACCTTCCGTTATTGGGATTTGCTTTTAGAAATCAGGGAGAGAGGGTGTTAAAGACAGAGTTGGTCGTGTTTTTGACATTTAAAACGTTAGAACAATAATTCGATTATAGTTTCTATGAATTTTTCAACAATATCGCGGTGCTTTTGGTCTTTGGGTGTTGTTTTATTGTGTTTTAGTGGTTGTAGCAGTATGCCGCCATTGACTTCTATTGATACCCATCAAGAACTATTACTTAAAGATGTGTGTCTTAAAAATAATGTGAAGTGGCATTGGGATAGTTCCGCCTACGTTGTGACACTTAGTTTTTATGATATTGAAGCGAGGGCCTTAATTGATAGTGATGTCGTTGTCATTAATGATCAACGTATCCAATTAAGCCATCCCATCCGAATGTCTAATAGTGCTATTCTCGTGCCCATTGATTTTGAAAGAAAGGTTGTTCGATTTTTAAAGAAAAATGCCCAAGTTGAGAAGACAACGAATTTTGTAACATCGAAAGTTCGTGCCATTATGATTGATGCTGGGCATGGCGGAAAAGATCCGGGCGCTTTGGGATCACACGGACTTGATGAAAAGGAAGTTGTCTTAGATATCGCTTTACGGTTGCGACGGATTTTAGCGAACAAAGATATTAAAGTAATTATGACGAGGGAAGATGATCGTTTTTTGACATTACAAGAACGGACTGAGTTGGCGAGTCGTTTAGGGGTAGATTTATTTATTAGCATTCATGCTAACACCTCACCGGCTAAAAGTGCCTCTGGTGTTGAGGTTTTTGCCTTAAGAGAGTTGGAAAGTGTTGAAAAGCAACAAGAGCAAAGACAACTTAACGGGGAGATAATGTTTAAAGACCTTCAGATGAAGAAGAATCATCAAGAATTAAACGAGATGTTAAATGATATGTTGTATACGTATAAACAGGGAGCCTCAGAGAGTTTGGGAGAGCAGGCCTCTAAAACAACGGCTCAGTTTGCTCGTACGAAAAACCGCGGGCTTAAGCGATCGGGTTTTTTTGTGCTTAAAAATACGTTGATTCCTGCGGTATTAATTGAAGTGGGCTTTTTATCACATCCCAAAGAAGGTGCTCTTTTAAATTCGAAGGTGCATCGACAAAAAATTGCATTTGGAATTGCGCGGAGTGTTTTAAATTATTTGGATGATTAAATTTATTAAAAAATGGCAAGAATAACCAAGTTACAAGATACAAGATATCCCGGCCAATGGCCGGGACCCGTGTCTCTTGACGCTGGGCAAATAATATCCAATACATCAATGTCTTAATAACCAGTCAATACTTGGTTATTGAAACATTGTTTCTTGGTTATTTTTTGTAACTTGCCCCGCCTTTGGCGGGGTCCCGCTAACGGCGGGATACCTTGTAACTTGGTTATTCTTGCTAGAAATCATTTTTGAACTATGACTAATAAACCCATTGGTGTTTTTGATTCGGGATTAGGCGGCTTAACAGTTGTTAAAGAGCTTATTAAACAATTGCCGCAAGAAAATATTGTTTATTTTGGAGATACGGCACGTGTTCCCTATGGAACAAAATCTGAAGACACAATTATACGGTTTTCATTGGAGAATAGTCGTACTCTTTTAAAGCGTCAAGTTAAAATGATTGTCGTTGCTTGTAACTCATCATCCAGCTATGCGATAAGGACTTTAAAGAAAAATTTTGATATTCCGGTTGTTGGTGTTATATTTCCTGGAGCCCAAAAGGCTGTTGCTAGCTCCAAAACAAATCGTATTGGTGTTATTGCAACGTCAGCAACTACACATAGTCAGCAGTATACAAAGATTATTAAAGAACTTAGTCCTTCTGCTAAGGTGTTTACTCAGGCTTGTCCTTTGTTTGTACCTTTAGTTGAAGAAGGGTGGTTAAGTAATCAAGTCACACTTGATATTGTAAAAAAATATGTAAGTCCTTTAAAGAAGTCAAAGATTGATACGCTTATTTTAGGGTGCACGCACTATCCATTGCTAAAAGGGGTTTTAAAAAAAGCGATGGGACCTAAGGTGACGCTGGTTGATTCTGCTCGTGAGATTGCTGCTCGCGTGAAATATAAATTAACGCAATTAGAAATGATCAATTCATCGAAAAGAAAAGTTAAGAGAGATTTTATTGTAAGCGATAGACCCATGGAGTTTGAACGCATTGCAAAAAAGTTCTTAGGTTTTTCTATTAAAGTAAAAGTGGAGGCCGGAGATGTTTGAGTTATCGATAAAGGGGCACATTGCATCAGCTCATTTCCTTCGTGGATATGATGGACCTTGCAAAGATTTGCATGGGCACACATGGAAAATAGAACTTACAATTCTTTCTAAAGAATTAAATGACATAGGATTGGTTGTCGACTTTAAAGAATTAAAGTGCAAGTTTAATTCTTTTTTGGATAGTTTGGATCATGTTAATCTAAATGATTTGCCATATTTTAAAGAAATTAATCCGTCAACGGAAAATATTGCCCGTTACATTTACCAGAACTTTTCTAAAGAAATAAATCCTTTAAAATTAAAGCATGTCCAAGTGTGGGAATCAGATACAGCCTCAGTGACTTATTATGAATAAAGCCATTATTTTATTATCTGGCGGTCTGGACTCAACAACTATGTTGTATTATGCCAAGTCAAAGAAGTTTAAACCCTACTGCATTATTTTTGATTATGGACAAAGGCATAACATTGAAATTGATAAGGCTAAACGCGTGGCGCGACATGCTAAGGTTGGCTACAAGGTTGTTAAAATGAGTTTTCCGTGGTTGGGCTCGTCTTTGATTGATAAGAGCATGAAAATTCCAAGACATAGTGCTGTAAATTCTAGAAAAATTCCTACCACCTATGTTCCGGCTCGAAATATCATTTTTTTAAGTTATGCTGTTTCCTACGCCGAGGCTATTAAGGCTGGTGCTGTTTTTATTGGTGCTAATGCCATAGATTATTCTGGTTATCCTGATTGTCGTCCAGATTTTTTTAAAGCGTATCAAGATGTTATTAAAAAAGGGTTAAAGAGTGGTGTTGAAGGAAAGATGATTAAAATTCAGACGCCGCTTCTGCATAAATCGAAAGCCCAAATTATTCGCATGGGATTAAAACTTAAAGTGCCTTATCATTTAACATGGTCATGTTATAACGGAGCAAAGAAGGCTTGTGGTGTTTGTGATAGTTGTATGTTACGTAAAAAAGGATTTTTGGAGGCAGGGTTAGTTGATCCTGCGATAGCTTTATGAAAGCAAAGACTGTTGAAACATTTGCATCCATTCAAGGAGAGGGTAAGTATGCTGGAATCAAACAAGTATTTGTTCGATTCTTTGAATGTAATATGCACTGTGTTTGGTGTGATACGCCGCATTCTATAGGAGATACAACGCAGAAGTTTGATCAATGGAGTATTGAAGAATTATTTTATCAAATAGAGACGTTATGGAAGGACTGTCATTCGGTTAGTTTGACAGGCGGCGAACCTTTAATGCAGGTTGATGTGATTAAAGAATTGTTAAAAAAGATGAGAAGCGTAAAAATGCTGTCTTATCTGGAAACAAACGGAACGTTGCCTGAGGCTCTTGATAAAATTATTGATGAGGTTGATGTCATTGCCATGGATCTTAAGTTACCGAGTTCAACACAATGTCAGTCGTATTGGCAGGAGCACGAAGAGTTTATAAAGATCGCCAAGAAAAAAGATTTATTTATTAAGACGGTTATATCTAGTGATACAAAACAAGAAGATGTGGAGAAGTCTATTGAGATTGTAACGAAGATAGATCCAAACATTCTTTTTATCTTGCAACCTAACTTTTTTGATATGCAAAATGGTGTCGTCAAGAAATGTCAAGAATTCCACAAATTGTGTGTTGAACAACTTGCTGATGTGCGTATTATTCCACAGATGCATAAAATGATGAAACTAAGATAAGTTGTGATGAGAGGTGGTTATGAAAAAAGTAAAAGGAAGTTATGAAGATTTACAACAAAAGATAAGATCCTTAAAGACTCCAGAAATTGAGGTGTGGGAGAATAAATATGCAGATCGCGAATATAAAATTCATTTAGACATTCCAGAATTTACCTGTATCTGTCCTAAAACAGGATTACCAGATTTCGCAACGATCATCATTGATTACATCCCACAAAAATCGTGTCTGGAATTAAAATCATTAAAGATGTATTTTTTATTTTATCGTGATGTCGGAATTTTTCATGAACATCTAGCTAACAAAGTGCTAGATGATATTGTCAAATCATGTAAACCCAAGTGGGCGAAGATTGATGTGATTATGAATCCTCGTGGAGGCATCGCGACGCGAGTGGATGCCGAATATAAAAAAGGAAAAAAATAGAAAGCTTCTGTTTAAGAGAAAAGATTTGTGATCACAAAGCGAGTTACGAGCGTAAGCGAAGTTGTTTGAGCGACTGATCATAAATTATTTCTCTTAAATTTGTATGATTACAATTTTGTGGATATTTGTTTAACATTAATTTAATTGAAAATTTCAAAGAATTAAAAATAAAGGGAGAAAAGGTATGAAGCGTATTGATGGAAGAGATGCTGATGATTTAAGAAAAATTAAGGTGACGAAAAATTTTATCACACATGCTGAAGGATCTTGTTTGATTGAATTTGGTGCAACGCGTGTGGCTTGTACAGCCTCTGTTGAAGATGGTGTGCCACCATTTTTGAAAAATTCAGGAACAGGTTGGGTAACGGCAGAATATGGTATGCTTCCCCGATCGACAAATACACGTATGCGTCGATCAAAGGCGGCATCCTCAGGTCGGACAATGGAGATACAACGATTGATAGGCCGATCATTAAGAGCTGTGGTTGATACTGAGAAAATGGGGGAGAAGACGGTTAAGATTGATTGTGATGTGATTCAAGCGGATGGCGGAACACGAACAGCTGCGATTACAGGTGGTTTTATTGCTTTAGGTTTAGCCTTAAAAAAAGCAAAGAAAGATGGCTTAATTAGTGTGATCCCATTAAATGATTACGTCGCGGCCATTAGCGTTGGCGTTTATCAAGGAAAGATGTTGTTGGATTTAAATTATGAAGAAGATTCAAATGCGGATATGGATATGAATATTGTGATGGTAGGATCTGGAGATTTTGTTGAAGTTCAAGGAACAGCTGAGGGAAAGCCGTTTTCCAAAAAAGAAATGGATGGTTTAGTTAAGTTAGCGGCTAAAGGTATTGGGGAGTTAGTTACTATTCAAAAGAATAATTTAAAATTGGAATTATAATAAATGAAAGAATTGGTTATTGCTACAACAAATAAAGGTAAACTTCGTGAAATCAAAGAGTTGCTTAAAGATTATGATTTTAAGATTACTTCTTTAGCTGATTATCCTGATGCCCCTGAAGTGATTGAAGATGGTAAAACATTTGCTCAAAATGCGATAAAAAAAGCAGCGACCATCGCCCTTTATACAAAAAAACTGACTTTGGGTGAAGATTCTGGCTTAGAGGTTAAAGCGTTGAGCAATAAACCTGGAATATATTCAGCGAGATTCTCCGGTGAGAATGCCACTGATAAGAAAAATAATCTAAAACTACTACGAAGTTTAAAAAACGTTCCTCTTTTGAAACGAGATGCGCGTTATCGCTGTTTCGTTGCTATGGTTGATGGTCAGAAAATTATTGATGTTGTTAATGGCAGGTGCGGTGGATTAATTTTGGAGAGATCGCGAGGTAAGAATGGGTTTGGCTATGATCCACTTTTTTTTATTCCACGTTACAATAAAACATTTGGTGAATTGGATCCACAAATAAAAGCAAAAATTAGTCATCGCGCGAGAGCATTTAAGAAGGTCCGAGAAATCTTAAAAAATTTCACCTAGTATCGTCCCTACCCCTTGTTTCAATGTATTTTCCAATATTTTCAAAGGAGACTTTTCCACTTCACATTTAGGGTGATCGAGCGTGCCTGAGCAATAATATGTTACGGCATGTGTCAGAAGAGAGGTAGGTCCTTTTTTAAAAGATTCCGAACCAGCGATTGTTAGTTGGCTGATGCGTGGATTAAATTTTAAGTTCATTCGTTTTGAAAGATCAATCCAACCGGAGGCTAGTAGGTCGAGATTCTCACCATAAAGCACAGTGTTTTCTAAATGAAATCGACTGCGTTCAATTCTAAACCGCGATTCTGCATCTGTAAAAATTACGTTTGAAAGTTCAGGAATAACAAGTAAGGTACCCCAAACGCCTTCAGTCATGTTTTTCTGCCAGATAATTCCATTTTTTATAACTAGAGAACCGTTGCCATCCCACTTTTTTTTATCAATAAGAGATCCGTTAGCTTTTACCAATAGTGTGAGGTCACCGGAAAGAAATTTATTCTTTTTAAGTTTGTCGTTTCTATATTCGGCAAGACTTAAATTATCAATGCTGGTGTCTATTGATATGGGGAGGGAGTCTTTAGTAAGGTCAACTTTCGAGTTAAGCAAGAGTTGACCTCCGTAGAGGGTGGAGGAGACATTCAAAGCTTTAATCTGGTTATTGTTTTGGGCATATTCGACATTGAAATTAGTGAAGGGATAATCTTTAAGAGATAATTGATCGGTCTGGGCATTAAAGTTTAAGTCCCAATCTTTCCATTTGTTTAATTGGCCACTTAAATTTCCTTTTAAAGTTAAATCACCGATAAGTTTTAAAGGTTTTAGTTTTTCATCTAAGCCAGCGTGGATGTCCGTTAAACTTGATAAGGTTAATCCTAGAACACCAGAAAGAGTTATAAGGGGTTGTTCATCTTTGACAAACTGGACATCACCTCTTAAATCAAATGGATTTTTGAAATACGCACCGCTTAACTTTTCAATCTTAAATCCGTTTCGTCCTAGTCGTATCTGAGTGGATGCAGATAAATTATCCGTTGAGAGATCTGTGGCAATAAAGGGTCTTGAGAAGTTTGAGAGGTATCCTTTTACTAGATAAGAATGGTCTTTGTATTGACCGCTTAGTTGATCCCAAGTAATTGTATTTCCAGCATATTTGATGTTTCCATTGAGTTGCGTTATAGGATCTGACAATTTTTTTGAAACGACAGTAACTTCTTTTAAATGGGCATCAAGCTGAATGTCCGCATCACGCGGTTTTTTGGCAAGACCCTTAAAAGAAAGATTAGCAGATGAGTGTCCTTCGACATCAATAACCCATTTTTCTTTTAAAGGGGGATAAAATTTGGCAGCGGATGCTAAATTAATTTGATCAGAGTTTAACGTAATATCTAATTGAGGATTGTTAAAATTGGATAAACTTCCAGATAGTTGAAAAGATGTCTCTTGTGTATGAAAGGTAAGGTGTTCACTAGAAAAAGTATTTTGATCGTATGTTGCAAAACCTGCGATGTTTGTGATGGGACCTGTTTTTTCAAATCCTAGCAAAGAGGCGTCAGCAACTTTAATGTCACCGTCAATAAAATGGGGTGATGATTCATTAGGTTTAAAAGCATAGTTTATGTTTAGTTCAGGATTACCTTCAAAGCTTAAGGTGGGACCAATATTTAGCTTTGTTTCTTTTATGGTCAGTGAGGAGTTAAGGGATAAATCGTTGTTTTGATAGTTAAGCTTAAGTTGGTCGCTATGGATGTTTCCTTTAAGATCGATCATTTTACCATAAAGAATGTGACTTTGATTAATGGCAAGTTGACTTTGAAGGGAGAGCATTTTATCTGTGCGAGTTAGCTTGGTATCATTTAAACTGATATCACCCGTTAGACTATTGTTGGAGCCGAGTTGAAGTTGCGCCTGCTTGATGACAATATCACCGCTAGAATCAAAAGAACCAGGTGATGTGTTTAAAACAAGATTGTCTGAAACGACTGTTCCGTAGTATTCCCCTAAGGATCCCCATTTGAGATGTCCTTTTTGCAAATTGAGTGATCCCTTAATGTTTAGATGATCAGGCTTCCAAGTAAGAGTATTGATAAATGTTTCTGCACTACCTTCAATAAAGTTTTCTTCGGATAATTTTAAAAGAGCCGATGAAATGAGAAGTTGACCACCAACAGAAAAATTCTGAGGTGTCCAACTAAAGCTTAAGTCTGTTGCATTAACATTTCCCGCAAACTTTTTATTATCATTAAAAATGATATCGGCATTCTTAACGGTTAAATTTCCTTTTAATTGCAATTTGTCTTTTTCATAATTGATGTCTAGGTTCGGTGCTGAAATTTTTGTTTGTGTGAGGTTAACGTTTGGTTTGAAGTTAAAGAGAGGGAGGTATTTTGCAACCTCGATATTTGAAAATGAAAGGTTCGTCTTTATGCTTTTTGTCGCTAGGAAATATTTTCCATTCATCGAAAGGGAGGTGTTTAGATGTGCGGATTTCGTACTGATATCAAATAAAACGCTTTTATCTAACCCTAAGGTTAGCTCAGCATCGAAATTTTTAAGGGTCTCAAAGAAGGGCTTTTCTAAAGTATTATCGATGTAGTGAATCGTTGCATTATCAATCTTAAGCGTCCGCATAAGAACTGTGTATTTACTTTTTTCTTCATCGGATTTGGAGGGTTTTAGCAAGTCACTAAAGTTCCATAATTCTTTTTCCTCACGTTGTATATGGAGTGCGGCCTCCTCAATGGTGACATGGGGGATGATGATTTGTTTGTTTTTAAAAAATGAAGCGATGACGATGTTAAATGATACTTCTGAAATTTTGATAAATGGCTTCTTTGGTGCATCTTTTTCTGTGATGACGACATTTTTTAGAATGATACCTTTAAGGGGGGAGTAATCAATGGCAGAAATCGCGACGTCTCGTTTAAGAAACTCTTGCGTTTTGTTTATAACAATTTCTTTAAACTTGACCGGTAGAAAGATATTTTTTAGATAAAAAAATCCGATCAAGCCTAACATGAGTAATGCCAAGAATATAAAGAAGAATTTTTTCATAATGAAAGCTATTATAAGGGAGAGTGCCGGTATCTTCAATGAACTAAGTAATTCTTTTAATTCCTGTTATTTGGGGGTGCCTTGTTTATCGTTTGCATTAAAAACATTTCATGCTATACTAATCCGAATTTTTGACAGACACCTTTTATGTTTGGCAAATCTTTAACGGGGAGTAGCGCAGTTGGCTAGCGCACATGCTTTGGGAGCATGGGGTCCCGAGTTCGAGCCTCGGCTCCCCGATTTTTATTCTTTTCTTCACAAATGCTTTTTGATTCCTTCAAAAAGTCGCAAATTTTAATATATAACTTGTTGAAAAATAACAGCTTAAAGAATTCGACGGACTAATCTTGAGGCTCAGTGTCTATTCTTTTGCCCATCAAGGAGTCTGGACAATATCTTTACTTTTTATATAAATTTTGGTATAACTATATCTTCATTGTAGGTACATTTTTTAAAATATATTTAGATAAAGCATCAATGATTTACCATTTCGACCCCGTAGCTCAGCTGGATAGAGCAACAGCCTTCTAAGCTGTGGGCCGGACGTTCGAATCGTCCCGGGGTCGCTTTTAACAAAAATTCCACAAACATTTTTTTTCATCGTTTTGAACCTTTCCCTATATAGTTGGTATCAAATAAATTTGATCTGTAAAAATAAACACACATCGTTATGATGGATAGCATATTCACTTTTTAAGGTGATGCAAAAATACAAATTTTTATTGAATTTGTTTTTGTTAATACATATAATCACATGTGTAAATAGGAAATTAATTTTATGCTGAGTAAAACGAGTACATTAGTTATAAATGCTTTGGTCGAGTTGGCGAGACTTCCGATAGGTGAATGTGAGGGTACTAAAAGTATTGCTAAGAAAATAAAAGCACCTCAAAATTATTTGGGAAAAATGCTTCAAAATTTAGCTTTTAAAAAAATTGTTATTTCACAAAAAGGGTTAGGGGGAGGCTTCCGCTTGGCTCGCGATCCCAAAAAAATTTCATTGTATGATATCGTAGAACCTTTTGATAATGTGAGTTTATGGTCAGAATGTGCTTTAGGCTTAAAGAAGTGCTCTGATTCCTCGCCGTGTGCTGTACATCACAGATGGAAAAATGTCCGTGAGGGCTATTATAAGTTTTTAAAAAAGACATCCCTTTCAGATTTAGTTAAGTAAAATTATAATTATTTTTTATTTTGTTATATAAAGACATAAAGACATGCTATTATATCATTTATGTGGAGCGTTTGAGTGCTAAGCCGTGATATTTTTTAGATAGTAAAGAAGCTGTTGGTATAAGTCATAAAAATAAAATGATCAAAGTTGATAAACTCAAATTTTATGCCTCTTAAAGTAAAAATCCCAGATGATAATTATTGGAAGGAACAAATTAAATGTCAGTATGCCTGTCCTGTGCATACGGATGCTCGTGGATATGTGCGTGCTATTGCTGAAGGAAATTTTGAGAAAGCCTACCTTATTGCTCGTGCTCCCAACCCCTTAGCCTCCATTTGTGGTCGCGTTTGCGGTGCTCCTTGTGAGGCGGCTTGTCGACGAGGGAGTATTGATAAAAGTATATCTATCCGTGGATTAAAACGTGCGGCTTATGAAAATGCTGAGGCAACAGAGAAGCCGCTTGAGATTATTCAAAAAATTCGTCAACAATTAGATCAAAGGGATTGCACGGATATTGAAGATTTTGGAGCGTTCCTCCTTAATGTTGAGGAGGGGAAATTTCAAAAAGTTAAAGAGAAGAGTGTGGGTATTATTGGTTCAGGACCAGCTGGACTGGCTGCCGCTCATGATCTAGCTTTAATGGGATTTTCTGTAACTATTTATGAAATGGAATCTGTTCCAGCTGGCATGCTATATTTAGGAATACCCGCCTATCGTCTCCCACGCAAATTAATTGATGAAGAAATAGAAACGATTAAATATTTGGGGGTTAATATTGTTACCAACTGTACGGTTGGAAAAGATATCACTCTCACCCAAATGCGGGACAAGTATGATGTGGTTATTATTGCGGTGGGATGCAAAAAGTCTCGGCAGATTCCTATCCCTGGAAAGGATGCCAAAGGTGTCTATGGGGGTGTTGAATTTTTAAGAGAGGTTGCTCTTAATTTACCAAGAGAAATAGGGCAAAGGGTTGTTGTCATCGGTGGGGGGAATGTTGCTTATGATGTGGCGCGGTCAGCTTTACGTCAGCAACAAGTAGATATTGCAGAAGCGGCCTTGCATGAAGGAGCAGACATTGAAGTGACGTTAAGTTGTTTAGAGCCAGAAGATCAAATGCTAGCTGATGAGATTGAAATTTTAGAAGGTGAAGAGGAGGGTGTTAAACGAATTAATGGTTATGGGCCGCAAGAGATCCTAACGGAGAATGGTAAAGTTAAAGGTGTTGTTTTCTTCAAGGTCAAGTCGATCTTGGATGAAAATAAAAGGTTTAATCCCCAGTATGACCCATCGGATGCCATTACGATTGAGGCCGATTGTGTGTTATTTGCTGTAGGGCAGTTTTCAGATATAACATTTGTTGATCCTAAGAAGGAAGGTATAGAAATTAATGAGAGAGGTATTGTTACGTGTGATCCTAATACATTGATGACAACGGCACAGAACGTTTATTTAGCCGGTGATCTTGCTCATGGACCACGTCTTATGATTGATGCCATAGCCAGCGGCAAAAAAGTGGCTCGTTCCATTTATCAAAGTGTAACAGGGGCAAATCTTCAATCAAAACTTACTGTAACGCATACCCCCATCAAAAATTACAACAGAGAACATGGTTATGAAAAAATTCGTCGGGCTGTCTTTGAATCCGTAGATGTAAAAGATAGAATTACAGAACATGATGTTGTTGTTGAGAAGGGTTTTAGTTGCGGTCAGGCACAAATTGAAGGCTCAAGATGTTTTGATTGTAGTGTGAATACTATTTTTGATGGGAACAAATGTATTCTCTGTGGAGGTTGTGTTGATGTTTGTCCGGAGCTCTGTTTAAAACTTGTTCCCGTCTCTGATTTGGCTGGAGATAAAAATTTTGATGAGTTAACAGACTTTGTTAAAGAGCAGAAAGAAGCGGATGAGTTAACCGCTATCATTAAAGATGAAGAAAAATGTATTCGCTGTTCGTTATGTGCCATTCGTTGTCCTGTCGATGCTATTACTATGGAAAAATTTACCTTCAAGGAGTGTTTCAATGGATGTTCAAAATGATAAAACCTGTAATCATTGTTCTGTGAGTGATTCAGATAAGAAAATAAGTCGTCGAGATTTCCTAGGGATTGCTGCCTTTTGGAGTTGCATAACAGCGTGGGTTGTGACGATAGCCGGATTAGCAAAGTTTCCTATGCCTGCATTATTACCAGATATTTCTAGTGCTTTTAAGATTGGTAAACCAGAAGAAATCCCTGTTGGATCAGAAAAACTTTATCCCGATAAGAAAGTTCTTGTGAAAAGAGATGAAAAAGGAATTAGTGCCGTGTCTCTTGTGTGCACCCATTTAGGTTGTATTGTTGGAAAAACTGAGCAAGGTGGTTTTTCCTGCCCTTGCCATGGTTCAAAGTTTGACAGTAACGGTAATGTTGTGGCTGGTCCTGCTCCTAAGGGCTTGAATTGGTTAGAAGTTAGTCGTCTTCCTAATGGAAAGTTAGTTGTTGATAACAATAAATTTGTACCAGAGGGAACAACCTTTGTCGTTTAATATTTTGAACTTTTAGCGGAGATCTCTATGGCTATTAAAAATTTTATTGAGAATCTAAAAAATCTTCCAAAAACATTCCAAGAGTCATTCTTTAGACACGATAAGCCGACGTCTGATCGTTCGCGTAGTCAGGTCGTCTTTGGTAATTCTTTCTTGCATGTTTTTTCAACGCGCGTTCACCGCTATTCTTTAAAAAAGACTTTTACCTTTGGCCTAGGAATTATGGCCGCCGGTTCGTTTGTTATTCTGATTATTACCGGAATTCTTCTCATGGTTTATTATAAACCATCTGTCGAATTGGCCTATGATTCCATCAAAGATATCCAATATATTGTTCCAGGAGGAAATTTTATTCGTAATGTGCATAGAGCTGCGACAAATGTCATGATTGTTGCGGTTTTTTTGCATATGGCTCGTGTTTTTTATACAGCGGCCTATAAACGTACGAGGCAATTTAATTGGCTTATCGGAATTATTCTTTTAGCGTTAACACTAATGATGAGTTTTACAGGATATCTGCTTCCCTGGGATCAATTGGCTTACTGGGCTGTCATGATCGCAACCAATATTGCCGCTTCCTTTAATGAGCTGACAGATGCGCTAAACATTACGCGATATGTGGATCTGGGCGCATTTATGAAAATTTTTCTATTAGGTTCAAAGGATGTTGGCCAGGATGCGTTAACAAGGTTTTATTGGCTGCACTGTATTATTTTACCTGTGGCTTTAACACTCTTTCTTCTCGCGCATATGTGGCGGGTAAGAAAGGATGGAGGGTTAGCGCGACCAGATAAATTAAAAGAAAGTGATTTAAAGGGAACACCCAAAGATGAGCTTTCGGATAAAGTATTTGAATATGCGCCCCAAAAAACTTATGGATTGATGTGTTTAGTGAAGGGGAAATCTAACGCCGTTTCGCGTGGTCCAGAACAAACCGTTTCGAGTTGGCCGCATATGTTCACACGGATCATTGCCGTCTTTATGTTGACGTTTGCCGTTACGTGCGTGTATGCGTTTTTTGTCGAAGCACCTTTAAAAGAGATGGCTAATCCGTCAGTACCCGAAAATCCTGCTAAAGCCCCGTGGTATTTTTTGGGTTTACAGGAATTGGTTTCTTATTCTGCGTTTATGGGAGGTATTGGTATTCCAACACTTGTTTTATTAGGCCTAGCCTTGATTCCTTATTTAGATCGAGAGCCACAAGAAATAGGGCGATGGCTCAAAGACAAAGAAAGTCGAAAGGTAACCTGGCTTTCGTTTGGTTGGGCTGCAGTAATTACGCTAGGTATGCTTATCTTTACGGTCAATTGTGGTTGGTTAAGAAATTGGTTTCCTCAAATTCCGCAGCTTGTTATTACTTTTGTTAATCCAGGAACTGTTTTAGTTGTTTTATTTATTGCTTGGTCCATATATTGTATGGCCAAATATAAATCAACGCGAATGGCAGCCATATCTTTATTTACGTGTTTCTTAGTTTCATTTATTATTTTAACTTATTTTGCAACAGTTCATCGAGGACCAAATTGGGATTTTTATTGGTCCAAGGCTCATTGGCCGATGCATTAATGAACACTTCATTTAGGGAGCGAAGTGACCTAAATGAGAAGTGTGAATTAACCCTGCGAAGCTCCAACAGGAAACTATTGGAGCGAAGCAGGGTAGAGATACTCATATTATGAATAAAACAATTTTAATATCAAGCCTCGCCATCATTATCGTCCTTCTCGCTGAAGCTTATCGCGAAAACTTAAGCATGGATTGGCAAAGGTATCAAAAGACATACAAACAGGAACTTTCGAAAGTTGCGCAAACAGAACAAGAGAAGCAATTAGCCGATCAATATAAAATTAGAATGCGTCAGATTGTTTTACCTGAATTAAACCGAGTCGATAGATGTGTGATCTGCCATGTCGCCATGGAAGATTCCAGAATGTCGCATATGTCTAATCCGCTTAAACCTCATCCTGAAAAGTTCTTAGAACATCATGATGTGGATAAGGTTGGTTGTACGATGTGTCACGACGGACAAGGGCGGGCCATTACATTTAAGAAGGCCTTGGCTCATGGGCATGAAGATTACTGGGAGAAGCCGGCGCTTTTACAACCCTTTGTTCAAGCCAATTGTTATCGTTGTCATCAAGGAACTTTAGAAGAAACGCCAGAATACAATTCTGGAAAAGAATTGTTTGAGGCGAAGGGATGTTTGGGATGTCATCAAGTCAATGGTAAAGGAGGGACTAGGGGTCCTGAGTTGTCCGATTTAGGAAATGCGAGCTTTCACGTCAAGATGCCTTTAGCCGAAAGTCGTGAACATCTTTTGCATGAATTTGATGAGAATGTTAATCTTGCTTTTATTTATGAAGCTGTTAAAGATCCTCATGCGCAACCCAAAAATTCTGCCATGGTTGACTACAATTTTACAAAAGAAGAAGCAAAGAAATTAACGGTTTTTTTAAAAAGTTTAACAGAGGATTCTATTCCGCAAGATCTTATTGCTGAAAGTACAGAGAAAATTTTATCTTCAAGTTTGGAAAGAGGGGCCCAGATGTATGGCATGTATTGCTCCGCTTGCCATGGCGCTCAAGGAGAAGGAACGCATTTAGAAGAGTTGGGGAAAATAGGGCCTGCCATTGGAAATACAGAGTTTTTGTCTATTGCGGATGACAAGTTATTAAATCATTTCATCAGTTATGCACGAGGTGGGGATATGCCTGCCTTTAAAACAACGGGAGGGCTAACGGATGAAGAAATTAATGATATTGTTGAATATATTCAATCTTTTAGGATGACACCTCCTTCCCTTGAGGAGGTCCGTACTGTTAAGGGCAATGCAAAATACGGAGAGGTCTTCTTTGCTACCAATTGTGCGAGCTGTCATGGTTCAGGCGGGAGTCATGACAAAGATCTTATTGGTCCAACGTTAAATAATACAACGCTCCTTGGGTTAGCCACAGAAGAATTTTGGTATAAAACCATTGTTCATGGACGTCGTGGAACAGCCATGCCTTCTTGGCACTTTTTAGATAAATATAAAATTGCTGATGTCATGGCCTTTCTCGAATCGTTAAAACCAGAGCCTCTTAATAGAGAAAGAGTCATGTCTTTGGTGAACCAGTTTCCTATTATAGAAAATGGAGAGAAGATATATAGAGGGAGCTGTGCGAGTTGTCATGGCAATTTAGGAGAAGGCGGTCTTGCTCCGAGTTTAAACAATCAAGAATTTCAAAGTATTACGGATGCCAATTTTATTCTTACGATTTTAACGCATGGCCGTGAGGATACAGCGATGCCGAGTTGGAATCATTTAGCAGAAGAAAATGTGGCTGATTTAATTGCTTACATTAAGTCATGGCAAACCAAAGAGTCTGTTGTGTTATCTGATGAACGTATCATCGCTTCTGAAGTAGAAGGGGAGATACTTTTTAAAGAATCTTGTCAGAAATGTCATCAAGTGGGACGTGGAAGCGTTGTGGCTCCAGCGATTCTATCAAAAGGATTTTTATCTCAGGCGAATGATCAGTATATTAAACATTCAATTATGTACGGACGGGGACATACGAAAATGCCGCCTGCTCTAACAGGTTTGGCAGGTGTTGTTGAATTAACAGATGAAGAAATTAATTCTATGGTTGCCTATATTCGATCGTTTGAGAAAAATCCTGTTAAGTTAACGGGAACGTCAACGATTTATGGTGATAATGAAAGTGGCAAAGAATTATTTAAACGAAGTTGTGCGCAATGTCACGGTGATTTTGGTGAAGGGGGCGTTGGTCCAGCGATTGGTAAGAAAGACTTTTTAGATACCGTTTCTGATGGATTTATTTATGCCATGATGCGCATTGGACGCCCTGGTTCTGAGATGAGATCGTTTCCTCAACATGGGGATGGGTTTAGCAATTTATCGGACACAGAAGCATCGGATATTATCAGTTTCTTAAGATCAAACGTGGCTGAAGCTGAAAGCCATACAAAGCAAGTGAGGGGATATTCCCAGCGTGGTGGCGAACTTTTTGCTAGAAATTGTGCGCAATGTCATGGAGCAGAAGGCCAAGGCGGACTAGCGCCTTCCCTTACTAATAAACTTTTTCTGGAATCTGTTTCAGATAGTTATTTGCAGGCGACCATGTCATTGGGGCGTCATGGTACTCAAATGCGTCCCATGATGAAAGGCGGCGGTGGTGTCGTCGAGCTTGATTCGCAAGAGGTCAACGATATCATAAGTTATCTAAGATCATTATCCCGGAATAGGGAATAAAAATTTAGCTATTTGGGTGGGTAAGTTAAAGGCTCAGATCTGTTGTCACGCGCAGTTCCGTAGCCGATAGCTTACATTAATTTAAGGGGAAAGACATATGATCATTCGCTCAGACAACGTCGCTTCGCGACGAACTCACTCGGTGATCATATGTCTTTCCCCTTAAACAGAAGAGCTGTCGAGCGAAGGATGTTTGAGCATGACAACAGATCTGAGCCTTTAACTTACCCAATTAAGGATTTATATGGCCAAATATTTTTAACTAAGATTTTATTAACGCAAGGAGATCGTTATGAAAAATAAAAAACAGAATATAACGCGTAGAAATTTTTTAAAGGGAGTGGTGGCGGGAACAGCCGCCCTTGGGATGTCGGATACATTGTTTAGTCCAACGAAAGTTCTGGCAGAAGAATTAGGTTTGGTCGATAAGGTTATTGAGATGCCCGCGCAATGTCCTTATTGTGGCGTTGGTTGTGGATCTATTATTAAATTTGATGCGAAGTCTGCCAAGATTATCGGCGTTGTTCCAGATAAACAACACCCAACAAATAAAGGCGTTCAATGTATTAAAGGATTAAATGCGGATGAACCGACTTACATTGATCGACTTGAACATGTGTTGATTCGAAAAGATATGAGTGATCCGCTTAAAGGTTATGTCTCTAAATCAAAGGGGAGTTTTGATGATAAAGATTTTCATAAAGTGCCGTTTAAGGAAGCCGAAGAATTGGTTGGTCACAAAATGGCAGAAATTTATAAAGCACATGGAGGAAATTCCATCGGCCTTTACGGTTCTGGACAATTAACAGTTGAAGCACAGTGGATAGAAAACAAACTTGTGAAAGGTGTTCTTGGATCTAATCGAATTGAAGCGAATGCGCGGATGTGTATGACCTCGGCGGTTACCGGATACTTTGCGACATTGGGAAGTGATACACCGCCACTTTCTTATGATGATATTGAATTGGCTGACATGATATTATTTTGGGGGCATAATGCCCGCGGATCGCATCCGATCGTTTTTTGGCGGATTGCGGATCATAAAAAATCAAAAGATATTCCAACCGTTGTTTCAGACCCAAGAAGGACAGGAACGGTCCAAGCGCTTGAAGGGATTAATCCGCGTAATAGTTATCACTTTCAAAGTATTAACGGAGACATCTCTATCCTTAATGCCATCGGGCATGTTCTTTTAACGGAGCATGACGATGTGATTGATTATCCATTTCTTAAAGAGCATGTTGTGGGTTGGGAAGAATATATCAAGATGTGTAAAGAAGAATATAAACCTGAAGATGTTCAAGATCGTTCGATGGTTGATCCCCAACTTATTCGAACGGTTGCGGGTCAGTGGGCTGATGCTACGCGAAAAAGAAAGAAAAATGGAGCAGGAGGTGTTATTTCATTTTGGGGGATTGGATATAATCAACATCTTCATGGGCAACATAATGTGATTAGCGTCATTAATCTCCATGCGCTTACCGGAGATATAGCTAAGCCGGGTTGCGGACCTTTTTCTATGACGGGCCAACCCAATGCTATGGGGGAACGACTTATGGGGGGCTTGACGGGAAGACTTCCCTTTAATGTTGGTATCAAAGATGAAAAGCATCGAGAATGGATTAGAAAAATATGGAACGTCCCCAAAAAACAAATGGATAATGCAGCTCACTCAGAAAATCCAGGAATGATGATTGGATTATTTGAGGCGGCTATGAAAGGGGATGTTAAGGGAATGTTTTATATGTATACAACCCATATCCATCAGCCAGATCTTAACACGCTGATTCGTCCAGCCCTTTCTAAATTGTTTCTTGTCGTTCAGGATATTTATCGCCATGCACCGAACAATCTTTACGGGGATGTTATCTTCCCGGCATTAACGTGGGGTGAATGGCAAGGAGGGACGTATATCAGTTCTGAGAGACGTTTTAATGTCGTTGATGGTATTGGGAAAGGGGCCCCAGGTTTGGAAAATTGTGTGCCCGATCTTGATCTAGCGATTGATAAAGGAAAAATGCTGGCTGATTTGATAGGCCTTGATGGTAGTAAAATTTTTCCCTACAAGAAAAAGAAATATCATCCGGATGGACCTGAATTGTATGACTCTGAAGAAGTCTTTGAAGAGATTGTCAGAGGTTCAAAGGGTACGGATTCGGATTTAACCGGAATGCTCGAGGTTAGAGAACGCGATGGCATTGGCCTTTACGATCAGTTGCGACGTTTGCGTGGCATGCAATGGCCTGCGCCTACTTATGACATAGCAAAACAGGGTGGTGTTAAGCGTCGTTATATGGGACAGGAAGGGTGGAAAGATAAAACTTATGGCATGTTTAGACATACGGATGGCAAGCTGCATATGAAGAGCTGCCGACAGGATTATTCTAAAAGAAAAGAGGTAACAGCGGAGTTAGAAAAGTTTGGTACGGTGCCTGGGTATTATACGATTGATCATCCGGAAGTTCTTATAAAGGCGCGCGACATGGCGTTAACGCCAGAGATGCCGGATATAGAAGAGTTGGGTAAAAATTGGAAGGACATACCAAAAGACAAATATCCATTTTGGTTGGGATTAGGAATTGTTTATGAACATTTTCATACAGCAAAAACAATTCGTGGAGCAACCACGAGACGATTGGTCCCTGAACAATATGTCGAGATGCATCCTAGTGATGCCGCTGAAAATGGTCTGCGTGATGGAGATCAAGTAAGAATTATTACGCGTCGCGGACATTACCAAGGTCGTGTCAGTGTTGGTGGTTATCGTAGTAAAGTTAAACCGGCAAGAAATGAAGTTATGAAGGGATATATATTTTCGCCTTGGAATTTATCTGTTGCGGATTCCGCGGATCCAAAGGAGAATAAATGGTTAGTCAATGCGACTTCTCATCGGGCCTATGACCCTGTGTCTGGCCAAGCGGATTTTAAAAAACTTGCGGCCCGTATTGAGAAAATTGTGTAAATATACGCGATAAGGTTGCAAAGAAAATCTTATCGCGTTTAGAAAATGTTATTTTGTTATCTCAAAGAGCGTGCCCATGGATAGAAGAAATTTTTTAAAGCGATTAAGTGTTTTTTTCTCCGCCTTATTTGTATCAGGGGCGATTTTAAAAAGAAAACTCTTTGTTGGTTTTTTTTCTAAAGAAGCAGAAGCTGCTGTCAATGCGGTTACGAATGAGAAACTTTATTTAAGACCCCCCGGGGCTTTAGCTGAAAAAGATTTTCTCTCCACCTGTATCAATTGTCATCGTTGCGCCCAAGCCTGCCCAAGTGACTGTATCAAATATATCAATGACCCTCTTAATCCTGTCCTGCATGATACCCCTTATATTGAACCGCGTGAGAAAGCTTGTATTCTTTGTATGAAATGCACACAAGTCTGCCCATCGGGTTCTCTTCAACCGATTGAAGATGATGAAGGCGAGACCATTTTAGAAAACGTTAAGATGGGGATGGCTGTTGTTGATACGAATATTTGTAATTCTTATAACGGGTATTCGTGTGGCGTTTGTATTCGTGCTTGTCCGTTTACGGAAGTGGCTTTAAAGACAGAAACGTGGGAGCGTCCAATTGTAACAGATCATTGTGTCGGTTGCGGATTGTGTGAGCAATCCTGTATTCATTATCCGCAAGCGATTCGTGTTGTGCCGATTAGAGGGTAAATATCATGTTGTCATCTTCGGGAAAACTTGTCATTCTCGCGGAAGCTTGTCACCCTCGAGAAAGTTTGTCATCCCCGCCCTCTATGTCATCCCCGCGAAAGCGGGAATCCTACGGGGTAAACTCCAGCGGGGGATTTCTTTATCGTGATAATTATTAATTGATCCCCGCTTTCGCGGGGATGACATAGGGGATGGGGATAATACGAATATGATTACAAAACTTCGATTAGCAACACAGATTACAATCTTCCTCGCTATCATTGTTGTCACCTATTTAAATCATTACGAAAATCAAAAAGTGAAATATGGTTGGCAGCATGTTATTGGGGAATCTGTAATTTTAACTGGCATTGATAAGGTTGCAGGGAAGTGGGAGAATCGTTCTGAGGTAATGAAGTATGTTCAGGGCGATGTTTGGGCGGCCCAGATTGGTGGTGTCAAAATCGTTGATCCATTGGCCTTTTTGGGAAACCTTGCACGAACGAAAAAAGTTTATGGTTTGTTGTTTTTTGCCGCTTTGATTCCTATCGTCTTGACATTATTGTTAGGAAAAGTTTTCTGCAGCTGGATATGTCCTATGGGATTGCTTTTTGAGATGAATGATAAGCTTCGAGGGTTTTTAATCAAAAGGGGGGTTCCGCTGTTTCAATGGGCGATTCCTTACTGGATTAAGTATGTTATTCTTGCCGGTGGATTGATTTCAGGGGTTCTTCTGGGTGCGCATTTCTTTTTTGTTATTTATCCGCCGAAATTGGTCTCCGGTGAAATATATTTTTGGGTGACACGGGCTAGTTTTAGTGCGGGCATGTTGTTTATTTTTGCATATCTCGCTGTTGAGCTCATTTTTGCACCTCGGATTTGGTGTCGTTCTTTTTGTCCGGGCGGGGCGGTGTATACGTTGTTAAGTCGGTTTCGATTGATACGCATCAAAAATGATTTAAAAAATTGTACGAACTGTGGTATTTGCGATAAGCTTTGTCCTTATGGGCTTATGCCATCTAAAAGTCATTTGTCGCCTGAGTGTGACCATTGTTCCATTTGCATTTCAAAATGTCCGGTCCAAACACTTTCGTTTATCGCCGGTCAAGACAGGGGGGTTGCCGTTAATAATAAGACAAAGAATAATAAGAAAAAGTTGCAGACATTACGTTTGATTATAGGATTTTTTATTTCATTAACGGTATTGTTTTTGGGGACGAATGTTGATGCGCATCACATTCGTGGGCTTCCTCATTATGGTTATGCCGATAATTATCCGCAGACACCGACATATGAAGAAATACGTAGTGTAGGTGATTGGGAGATTAACTATTCTTATATTAGAATTTTTGAGACTAAAGTGTGTGATCTAGCGGTCTATATCAAAAATACAAAAACAGGCAAACCGTATCAGGGGTCAGTTTCTTTTCATGTTTTTGCGCAGTGGGAAAAGCCGGAAGATACACACGCCTTTGACACGTTATTAGATCCTACAAATACGTTTCGTGTTCAATGGGTGTATGAAGACGATGGTTATTATTTTGTTCGGATTAAATTTGTCGTTGATAATGAAGAGATTGTCGAAGAGTTTAAAATGCAGATGGGGGAGGTTGGTTTTAACTTCTTGTGGCTTATCTTGCCAGGTTCTGTCCTTTTGATTCTTGTGTTGTTAGTTGTGTTTAAGAGGAGAGTGTCAAAGTGAAGGGAAGCATGAAAGGAAGTATGAGCAGTTCCTTGGGGACGGATGGGTCCATGATTCAGGACTCAGAGATGATTATGTCCGGGATCCCTGCATGGTTATTTTTTTTGGGAATTGGTCTTATATTAGTTGTGTCTTTTATAGCGGTTGAACTTCTCAATCAAAAAACCAAGGAGAAGAAAAAATATTGGACGTTTAATCTGTTGAGTATAAAGTTTCTGGATACGTTAGTAAAAAAACCTTATTTTAAATTTTTATTTCAGTTTCCGATGTTTTTGATTTTTTGTTTTATTATTTATGCAGGAATTTTTGGTCATGGCATCATCAATATAGCTCCTATTCTAACTTGGACGATTTGGTGGACAGGTTTGATATTTCTTATTTTGTTTTTTGGAAAAGCATGGTGTTTTGTTTGTCCGTGGGATTTTGTGGCGACATTATTTCAACATGGCAAACCGTTTGGTGTGAGCCGGCGCCCCTTTACTCTTGGATTAAAATGGCCTGAGAAATTTAACAATATTTATTTAGCGATCGGATTCTTTGTTGTTTTAACATGGTTTGAACTCGGGTATAAAGTGACCTCCTCCCCGAGGGGAACAGCGATTATGGCTATTATGATGGTCTTCTTGGCTGTTTTTTCTGCTTTGATTTTTGAAAAAAGATCATTCTGTAAACACGCCTGCCTGGTGGGACGCATTCAGGGTTTGTATTCAATGTTTGCTCCGGTTGAAATACGTGCTAATAAGTTATCGGTATGTGCCACATGTGATACCAAGGATTGCTATTCAGGAAATGATAAAGGCAATGTTTGTCCGACATCGTTGACGATGCCGCAGGTGACAGCGAACAGTTATTGCATCCTATGTACGGAGTGTATTAAAAGCTGTCCGCATGATAATATTGGTATTAATATTAGGCCGTTTGGAACTGACCTTGGCCGTTTTAAACGCGTTTTACCAGATGAAGCGTGGCTGGCATTAGTTCTTCTTGTCTTAACGAGTTTTCACGGTTTAACCATGACACCGATGTGGGATTCTTTATCAGGGCCTTCCATTATTGGTTCTATACAATCTACATTTCACGTTGGCCGATTAAGTGCGTTTACGATAGGGATGGTTTCTTTTAATGGACTTTTGTTAGCTTTTTATTATTTGATCGCGTTACTGACTTTTTATGTCGTCAAGGAAAAGGACGTTCCTATAAAGAGAATATTTGTTTATTATGCCTTCTCTATCCTTCCGGTTGCTTTGTTCTATCATTTGGCGCATAATGTCATGCATATTTTTATGGAAGGACCAATGGTTATTCCATTATTGTCTGATCCGCTAGGCGAAGGGAAGAATTTATTTGGAACAGCCACTTGGCAGGTTGGATCGGTGTTATCAACGAATGCGATCTGGATTATTCAAGTAGGGCTTGTCCTCTTAGGGCATATCTTTGGTATTGTGATTGCTCATTATGTGTCACGCAAATTATACAGCGATCCAAAGAAAGCCAGGGTGTCCCTTTTTCCTATGCTCTTAGGAATGATTGCCTATTCCTTTCTGTCGTTATGGATCATGCATTTAGATATGAATATGAGAAGCAGTTTGATGTAAGAAAACTGTTGTTCCAAAAAAAACCTGTAAACCTGTCATTCCCGAGACATCGGGAATCTAATTAGAGATCCATGAGCGATAAACCGATATCAAGAAGAGATTTTTTTAAACAAGGTTTCACAGAAGCGTTTAATTCTGTCCGGGAAGTCACGAATGCAGCGTGGGGGCCTGAAAAAGCGAAAGCACACAAGCCAGAACTTATTCGTCCTCCAGGAGCCTTGTTGGAGGAGCAATTTCTTGATAAATGCACACGATGCAACGAATGCGCGAAAGTTTGTCCAGAAGAAGCTATTATACAATTTGTTGGTGAAGACTCGGTCAATCATTTAACACCCATGCTCAATTTACGTAAATCAGCATGTGTTTTGTGTGAAGGTTTTCCATGTGTCAAGGCGTGTGAACCAGCAGCGTTAGTGATGCCTTCATCGGCTAAAGAAGTCAAGATGGGAACAGCGGTTATTAATCAAAAACTGTGTCACGCTTGGGCTGATGGGGCTGATTGTGATTATTGTGTTAAAGAGTGTCCTTTTCCCCAAGAGGCGATTTATTTGGATGACAACCGGCATCCCGTTGTTAATGAAGAGATATGTACAGGATGCGGTTTATGTGAGAATATATGTCCTAGCCGTCAATCTGCGATTATCATAAAAAGATTAGAGTAGTTCTGATGGTGGGATGAAATTTTTTTTGTTACTAATTAAGGAATGAACTGATATGGATGATCATACAGAAAACAATCAACCCCACGTTCTTTCGATCAATATTTCAAAAGGTGGCGTTCCTAAGTTGCCCGTGGATGCGGTGTTTATTAATGTTCAAGGTTTAGAGGGGGATGGTCATAATCACGAAAAACATTATCGTCTGACACAAGCTGTTTGTATTCAGGATATGGAACAACTTGAAGAGCTTGTGAAAAAAGGATATCCCTTGGGACCTGGTAGTGCAGGTGAAAATCTTACGGTTTGTTGTTTAAACGTTAATTCTTTGCCTATTGGAACGATATTGGAGTTCGCCGGTGGTGTTAAACTTGAGATTACGCGCGTCCGGCCGACGTGTTATGTCATGGATCAAATCAATCCTATGCTCAAAGAGGATGCAGATGGTTGTCATGGTATGTATGCTAAAGTTATACAAAGTGGAACGATGAAGAAAAATGAAATGATTAGCGTGCATCAAGAAACAAAGCAGGGGTCTTATTAATACGCGGAATTCTTCTTATATTTATTCATCTTTATTTTTTAAAAAATAATGTTATAATCATGAATTAATTTCGCTCATACTCTATGTTATAGAGCGTTTACCTGTTTAGTTGTACGAATTCGTTCAAATTGTGACGGGCTCACTTTTAATAGAGTTAATATGAAAATTATTAGAAGAATTTTTCTTTGGTTTGTCGTTATAACCATTACAATCCTCACTTTAACGTGTGTTTTTCTTCAAACAAAAGGGCGAGAGCTTCTTGCTCAGAATTTTAGCAATGCCTTAAATCGTGATGTCAAGATTAGGGAAGTCCGCTATGTTTATCCAGCCGGATTTCAATTGTATGATACGTCCGTGGATGGTCTCATCATTGCGCGTCGTATTAGAATTTTTGCCAGATTGAGTACGTTGTGGCAGAAAGAATATAGGATAACGGAATTAAAGATTATTGAGCCAAAGCTAACTTTTTTAAGATTAGAAAATGGTAAGTTTTTAATCGATGGCCTAGATAAGCAGTTAATAAGTCCTTCGCAATCAGAAGGTCAACCCGGCAATTCTCCGTATGTTACGGATCTAGAAGAGACTTCAAAAGACAGTACAGAAGCGCAAATATTTATTGATAAAGTTGTCATCGAGGAGGGGGAATTTCAATTTAAAGATTTATACGTCAACTCTGTTAACCCCGCTTTTGATATGCGTGAATTAACGTTTGATCATACGGCAGTAACTTTGACGAATATAAAGCTTCCTATGAAGCAAGATAAATTGAATTTTGATTTTTTGGCAAATGTAAAGGCTAAAGGTAAACCGCTCAATGATAATCGTTTAAAAATTTTGGGTTGGATGGATTACGAGAAAAAGGATATGGATGCCGCGCTAACATTATTTAATCTCGATGGGAGTGAGGGGGCATCAGCTCAGATGATTTCAGAGAATAATCACATGCAAGTCAGCGGTGTTTTAAGTATTCATGATTTAAATTTATTCAATCAAAAAAGTAAGCCATCACAAGGAGCATCTGTGGATCAAATTGTTTTAGGCGCCCTTTCTTCGATGAATGTTGCCATTGATACCCAATTTTCATTTGAAACACTTATGGATGATTTCCAGATTAAGAACATCTCTTTTTCAGGTAATTTGACAGATAAGGGTGTTGATAAGCAAAAAGTGCCTCAGTAAGGATTTTATTGCTGAATTAGAAATTTGTGATAAAATTGAGCCATTCTTTTGTTCTAAAAAAAGTTAAAATATTTTTATGGTGGGTGTAGCTCAGTCCGGTAGAGCTCCTGGTTGTGGTCCAGGCGGTCGCGGGTTCAAGTCCCGTCACTCACCCCATTTTTCATTTTTTGCGTAGGATTTTTCGTAAACCTCAGTGTTTTCAACAGGATGATGAGGTTCTAACCGTTTATGAAGGGCCTGAACTCCTGGGGCTACTTCTCCAACTAGTTCAAGTGGTTTGTCGAGGGGAATAGATAGCTTTCTATCTAAAAGAAAGAGGTTCGAACCTAAAGCAGCTAGAATATCTCGTTTGTCATCTATCGTACCGAGTTCAAACCTATCTTTAGCGGTCTCAGCAAAATTCAGCATTGTTTCAGCGCGATCCAGCCACGTTTCTGCACGATTATTGGAATCATTTATTAATTCTTCGTATTTGTGCTTTTCTTGAATTAGCTTTTCTTTATGTTTTGAGAATTCTTCCGAACTGACCTCCCCGCTTAATCGGAGATCGAGTAATGCATCTAGTTTTCGTTTGCAAGTATCCCACGCTTTACGGTGTGCGGTGACAATTTCCTTTTGATCTTCGGTTTCGTTAGCCTGTTCGGCTTTGAGTTGTTTGATTGCCCATTGATGAAATGAGGGAGGGATGTTAATCTTGATTAAGGTATCTGTGATCTGTGTTTCAAGATCTTCCATTCGAACAGGTTTTTGAGAACATTTTTTAATTCGTTTAGTACAACGATAGTAAGTATAGTGATGAGTATTTCCATTTTTTTGATGTTTGGTTTTTTCTTCGGCTGTAATAGCCGCGCCACATTCACCGCAACGGATTAATCCTGTATAAGCGAAGCTGTGTGTTTTAGAGCAGGTAAAGGATCGTCTATCTAGAATTGTCTGAATCTCATTAAATTGGGATTTACTGATCATGGGTTTATGGTTACCAGGATAAAGATTACTTTTCCATTTAAAATGACCATAATAAAATGGGTTACGAAACAACTCATGCATCTTACTTAGACTAAGAGGTTTATTGTTTGACGATGTTAACCCAATTTTCTTAGAAAAAGTGTGGATAGATTTAATCGAACATTTTTTCTGGATTAATGTATCCCACAATTTTCTAACGAGTGCAAATTTGTCAGGATCTTTGTGTATAGGGGGAAGGTCGGGAAGTTTGTGTTTGTTATTCAAATATCCAATAGGTGGTTTATGTGGATACCAGCCATCTTCAACTTTTTTCCGCATACCTCGTTTTGTATTTACGCTTAAATCAATTACAAATTGATTCGCCATACCAAATTCCAAGTTCATCATTAAAACGTTGTCAGAGGGCAAATAACCACGTTGGAAGGTCTGTATGTGTTGGATGATGCCTTGTTGGAGCATCCAGTTAATTTTGCCTCCGTCAATGGGATTTCGAGCTAGGCGGTCAAGTTTCCAGCAAATAATACCATTCGCCTGTCCGTTTTGAATAGCATCAAGCATTTCATTGATTATTGGACGACCAGGTGCTTTAGCTGATTTTTCTTCGGTATAAATATCAGTAATTTTCAGATTTTTATCTTTAGCAAGGTTTTTAAGTTCACTAATTTGGGAGGGAATGGAGGCTACTTGTTTGTCTTCACTCTCAGAAGATTTTCGTGCATAAAGAAAATATTTAATTGGTGTCGAAATCATTGCTCAATTTTTTGTAACAGCTTTTTTAAGTCGGATTCTTTATAAAGACGATAGTTATTTATTGGATGTCTGTGTGGTTTTAGCTTGTCCGCTTTATCCCAATTTCGTAAAGTCTGTCCGGTTACTTTTAAAAGTTTTGCGGCTTCTTTAATTGTTATGTAATTGCTCATAATGCCCCTCTCCTTAACCTTATAAAACATTATAAATTAGTAAGATAGTAAATCAAAGCATATTCTTTTCTTTTAAAATTTGGTAAATATGATTTAAAATTTGTGTTTTATTTAGTCGAACAATTATTTTTTTCATTGTTTATAATTTGAATGACAAGAATGACAAGTTTTTCTTATTTAAACCATTAATCGTGAATAATAATTAAAGTATAGTGTTATTGTCATTCTTGTCATTGATTTTTTTTGAAAAAGTAAGAGCTTTTAATTCCTACCCAATAATGTGACTGCGCGTCTTTGTCTTCGCCAATAGAAAAATGTTTTATGAGCTGTTTGCCAAATTTAATCTTAGACAGTGGTCTGAAACAATTATCTTTGCACCAATTTTGATAGGTTTGGTGGAGATCACCTTTTTTGCTTGTTAATCCCTTCCCCAATCTACACGCCTCATCGACAAAAAGAAGAACATTGTTATTTTCTTTTTGATAATCAATCAGTTCTTCGCGGATAGATTTGTCTACTTCAAAATAATTTCGTTTTCGAAGTCGATTGAGTCCTAGTAAACACCAATTAAAAATTCCATTTAATTCGGTTTCCAGCTCATATTTTAGGTTTTTGTTTTGTTCGCATTCGGGAAATTCCCGATTAAACCTTAATATAAGTAGTCTTCGAAAAAATGCGGGAGTCTTATCATCAACACGAGGCATATTGTTTAACGAAAAAACTAATTTGGAAAATGGGTTAAATTTAAAGGGTTGTTTAAATTTGTGGTCTGCCTGTATTTCATCGCCACTTATTACAGCTTTAAACATACTGTCGTATACTTCTGATTTGACGTTTGTTTCGGTACTGATATTAGCTAATTTTCCAAAAAGATTGGCTAAATAATGCGAATCATTAAATTTTTCTAAAGAAATAGCTGAATAATTATCTTTACCTAGAATTAAGCCAAGGATGTAAAGAATAACACTTTTGCCATTAGCGCCATCACCAATAAGAAAAAGGGCTTTTTCATATTTTGTTTCTTTTGTAAGACACAATCCCATAAATTCTTGAAGTGCCTGAATTTTCTCAATGTTCTGCTCAAATATTTCGTTAATAGTCTGTTCCCATAAGGGGCAATGGGTATGTTTATTGAACTCAATATTTAGTTGAATCGTTGAGTAATTGTCTTGGTTGTGTTCTGTTAAAGCAAAGTTATCAAGATTAAATAGTCCATTCTTTAAATTGAGATATGGAGAACAATTAAGAATATTAGGGACAATAAAAGATTTTATTTTTAAAAAATGTATTATTTCATGGCTTTTGCGTTGGCTCGTTTTTGTTTTAAGGATTTCTAAGGTTAATTGATGTATTTGTTCTTCATGTGTTTTTGTGTAAACTCCCTCTGAATATTGATAAAAATTTTCTGCAGAGAATATGATTTTATTTTGCCCGAGTATTAAGTCAGCAATTTTTACGGAATTTATGCTTCCTCCGTCAATAAACTCTATGTTAGATGCGCTTTCTTTAGATTTGATAAAATCTTTAAGAAGGGAATCTTTTGCTTTTTGGAGTGAGTGCTTAAGATATGGATTTCCTTGTAACCTATATTTTTCTCCAATAGGGTAATGTGTAAAAATTTTATATATTTCGTTATCAGTTGCTCCTGATTTGAGTAGGTTGATGATAACTTTAAAGTCAGCTTCGCTTCTCGACTCAAAACTATCTTGTGGTTTTTTGCCTTTTTCAATAAGTTGTCTGGTTTCATTAGAGAGATTAAGGGTATTTAGATTAATATTGTCTTGGATTGAGAGTTCTTTATTAATTTTTAGGTTTTTTTGAAAGTCGCTAATTTTATAACGTAATGAATCGTCAAAATAGATGATTTTTACTTCTTTATGGTCATGTAGTACTTTACAGTTAGTTGTTGATGGTATTCGTAGTATTCGGTCAATATTATGAGTTCCATTATCTCCATGAAGGTCGGTGACTAATAGTTTCAGTATGTTTTCTATATTTTCAAAATTGTCTACAGGGAATAAGCCCGTTAATAACCAATAACAATGCAAACCATACCCGGAATCAACGATAATGGAAGGGGGTAGTTTGTAGCTTTTGATAAATGTTATAGCCTCGCTTTGGGTTTTAAAGAAACAGTATTTTTTGTGTCCAATTTTTCCATAGTCAACATCTGTCCAGAGGCTTGTAATAAATTCTATTGATTCTTTTTTTCCTGATTGTTTTGATCGTGGAGCTACACCAAAATAGATGTCACCTGTTAATGTTGGCGTTAATTCAATAGCTTCAGTAATAGACTTTGCGAAATGTTGTTCTGCCTTACTATTTTTGATTGTTCGAATTTCTAAATAGCCTGACTGGTAGTCGAAAAAAGGAAGGAATAATGCATTAAAGAATTTTTGAGTTTCAAGTATTTTCATGAGTTGGGTGGTCACTTCCCGAGGTAATTGATCTATAAAGATTTAGTAGTTGGATTCCATTTTTTTCAGCTTCATCTTGAGTAAGATGAATTTTGTATTCATTGAAGTAAATTTCTTGAAATTTTTTAATGGCCTTTTGAGATAGCATAGGTTATCCATGAGTGATTAAACCTTTATAATGTCTAATATACTATGTTCTCATTTTTATATAAGGGACAGGAAGGGGGGTGAGTTTTTAGGAACAAATGTCCCCTTGTGTAGGGGGTGAGGATTGTAACTTTATTTATTTCATAGATTTAGGAATTGCAAAAGCTCTTAAAAAATCACTATCATCGATAAGTTCTTTAAAGATTGTAGAATGATTTTTTATTTTGAGAAATTTAAGAATAGCATGCAATTCATTAAAATATAAGCCGTCAGAAAATTTTTCATTTTGTTGAATTGATTTTTTTATAAGCCCTGAAAGATATAGGTTACGAATGTGTCTTTTTAATCCTGATTTTGTTTTAAAGAGAGATTTTGTTTTTGACCCAATCTTTAGATTGTTTTTTAATGAACTTTTATAAGATATAATGCGATTTCTTTCATATCGTTTAAATTTTTTGCTTTGAAGTTCTGATTTAAAATAATATGGTAACCTTTGTAATCTTTTTTTTATATTATCAACAGTTTTTAGATAGTAGTTTGGATGTCGTTTTTTCCAATCTTTCATACATGTTTTATCTGGAGTATTTTTGATAAGCAGGAAGAGGTCCGCCATAATTTCGCAGCGTTTTTTATCCCCTAATCTCATTAATAGGGTTTTCATGCTCATTAAGAATAAGGCTATATTAAATTCTTTTTTTTCTTTAGACCGGAAACGCTTGCGATACTCTTTGCCAACTTTTAACTCAATTCTGAGAAATCTGTGCATAGGTTCAAATATATTCTTGTGAGTTTTAATTTTGGCTAACAGGTTACAATCTTGCTCAAGCTTTGATAGATAAGCACGTGCTGGATCGGGCAATTCATTCTTCTTGTTAATATAATTCATGCTTTCAGCTATCCTTTTGGAATAGTCATTTCTCAAGAAAATCCAATTTTCTCTCTTTGAATTTTTTTTAATATCCTGAAAAAATTCATCTAAAACCCCAGTGGAGATTAATTGTTTTCCTGTGATTTTATTATAATTATTATCTTTCATGATTATTTTTGTAAGTTCTTATAATTTTATATTTGGAAAATGCTCTTCATTCGATTATAATGTTTTATAAGGTTTTTGTAAAATTAAATTACAAAGTAAGAAAATATTATTAAAATGATGTAGAGTATTGTGTTAGTGAAACTGGAGATTAAATTTCTAAAATGAAAATAGGTTTTGATAAATTTAACTTGAACCAGAAATTATATTCAGTAATTGGTGCTGTTATAGCTATTTTGACTTATATGGTCGACGCTGATAATTTAAATGTTGCGATAGGAATAGCTTTGCTAACTATTATTTTAGTGTTGATGCTGAAAAATCAATATATTTCTTATTGTCCTAGACACCCCTACCCTTACCTACCCAGATCCATTGACTAATTATTAATCATAGAGCATACTTGTACTTTAATATTAAAGGGGAGAAGTATGAAGAAAATAGGATTAATGGTCATAGGAATGTTGCTTTTTATAGTTAGCAATGCATGTGCTGTAATATTTGTGCATACAAGCGATTTTATTGTAAATTCTGATAGAACTAATTTTAATGGTTTTGAAGGCTTATCAACCCCGGGAACTGGTCAAATTTTAGCAAATGGTGTGTTTATATTAAATGATCCTTCTGAAGCAACTTACGAAGAAGATGGAATTGTAGTGACCCAGATTTTTGATCAATTTGTAGCGGGAAATGAAAGTTTTGGAATCTGGACTACACATTTTCCATCAGAAGGAACAAGAGATTGGTATCCTAATGGAGGAGATGATGGATATACGCGAATTACTAGATTGGGAGATTTAGATTTTTTCAATGTTGGTTTTGATGTATCAAGTGGGACTGGAGGAAATAAATATCTTTTCATCCTATTGAATGATGGATCTATTGTTAGTCAAGGAAATGTCAATCGTCCAAATGGTCATAGTTATCTGGGCTTTTCTCATGGAGGTTTTGATGAAATATTGGTTAGATCAATAGATTCACCTTTAAGTAATCCAGAATTCTATGATATGAGTTTGAACGGATTAAGCATTGATGAAATTGAACTTTCAGGTGTAATACCAGAGCCTACATCAATTATACTATTGGGAATTGGTTTAAGTGGAGCAGGTTTCTTTAGAAGAAAAAGATGAAGAGATTGTTACTAATATGTATAACAGAAAAAAGCAGTATCAGAAATCTCTAATTATCGCTATCTTTACTTTGAAAACGGCATCCTAACCTCTTGGCAAGACTAGGTTAATCATGGACACTATTATTTCTATAATCTGCTTAGTAGCAATTATCACTCTCTTTGTGCTATTGTTTTCAATCAACGCAACATTGAAAAACATCCTTGAAGAAATGTACAAGCAAAACGGAACAACCCCCCCATCAAATTTTGACTCTCAAGGGTTCTCTTCCCAACCCCCTGCCAATAAAGATGATTATTAAATCAACTGTTATCGCTATCTAACCTATTTTGTATTTAGGGCTTACTTGATGTAGGGAATCATCCTAAAGGTGCCAAAACTAATTATTAAGAGCCCCGGAGGAAAAAATATTTAAATTCATTAGATGAGTTGTTATAATAACTTCGTAAAGAGGTTGGTATTGTTTTTTATTGTTATTTACAGTGAGGGGGTTATTATGCCGTTTAAAAGTGGTGTTAGTGGGAATCCTAATGGTCGTCCCAAGGGTAGCAGTTATTTTTCCAAGAAAGAGTTAGAAGAAGCTATAAGAAAGGTTGAGGGTGAGAATAAGGAAAATCTTTATGAGCATTTTGTAAGGCGTGCCTTTTTGAATGACAGGGTGCTGACAGTGTTAATGAATAAATTAGTGTCTGATGTTAGAAATGTTGAAATTGATAGTGATATCGATTTGATAAATGAAGAGTTAGAGTTTTTTCATGGAGAAAAAAAAGGAGATATGAAACGATTCGAGAAGTTTTATCAGTGATTTATTTTTTTAATTATTATACACTCTCTAATGCTAAAATTGTTTTTGACGGGATGAAGGGATCTGGCACTTTGTTTTCAAGCAAAGTCTTCGCCAAGATATATAAAGTTTCATTTCGTTTAGAGGAATACAAATAAGGAGATAAGTATGAAAAACCTAATACTCGTATTCACGTGCCTATTAATCATCGGATGCGCGACAACTAGCATTGGGAAAAAGTCTGCAATGCTTAGGATTGGAATGACAAAAGATGAAGTAATTGAGATTTTAGGAACTCCAAAGACAACTTCAGTTAAGGAAAAAAGCGATGGTGTTGTTGAAAAATGGTCATATTGGTCAAAAATGTTTTACGGCACTATTATTCTTGATGATCCTAACATGGCAGGAGCAGGAAACCGCATAACTGTAACTTTCAAAAACGAACTTGTTTCATCTTGGGGGGATCAGCTAGATTATTCAGACATCATGGAAAATTCTACTCAATTAATGGGTGAATATATGAAAAATATGCCTACTATTCAGGTTGAGCAAAAAGTTTATGACGGCGATAGGCAAGATGCTAAAGAGCAAGAATGAACGTAAAAGGGAGTAAGAGTAAGGGTGGAGTTCCCCCGATAAAATGGACACAAACATGGGTGAATAATGGATGAAAAAACTCCTTGGGGAAAATTACATGAGGAATGCATAATCCACGATTTTGATAATTTTGTAAAATATTTTGATGATGAGTTAGCTTCAGTTGTATTGTCGTTGGTTATTTGTGCTAATGATTTAAAAATTTGTTTAGATTTGATTTTTACTGAAAAAAATGAATTCCCACATAAGGCGAACTATTTTTTTAAATTAGCAATATCACATCTTAGAGAGCTGGCTACAGTAGTTGGGAAAAAAGGAGAATTGGTTCAAAATTTTCTTCAAAGACATAATGATAAAACACTTTTAGAAAGTTGGAAAATTCTAGAAGATAATTTGGCTAATTATGAAGGGCTTGTCAAAGATGTGTTAAAGGAAGTTAGAGATGATGCTTTTCATTATGAGTATTCGAAGGAAACTGTGAGTGCTTTAAAAAATTTTGATAAATTACAGGTTGCCTATCAAAAAAAGGGGGTTTTCAAAGAAAATCCAATAGGTCAGGTTTATTTGTTTGGGCATAAGGTGTCAGGGACGATAATGAATGTTCATTTAGATAAAAAAAGTGTCCAGAAAATGAGTGAGGCTTCAAGTAATCTTTTTACATTTGTGGATAGTCTATTACATATTGCACAACAAGAAGATGTATATTTGAGGAGTCTTGTAAAGAAACTAACAAAGAATAATTAATTTATTTGGAAAAGCCTATTTTCAACTATTTAACAAAATCATAACACAACTATTTATTAAGAGGGGTATTTATGAGAATAAAGGAAATACACAAGATTGTTTATTTGTTAATTACGGTTGTGATAGTAAGTGGTTGTTCTGCTATTAGAAATCATAGGAATTTTCAGCAACCATTAGAACAAAGCCTTACAGCATCTGTAGGTTCTGCTCTTGTGAGAATGAATCGGATTGGAGATTTACCAAACGCCTATGGTGGTAGAGATATTTATGGTGGAAAGGTTGATAAAGGTTATGTAGAGGTGAAATTAGTAGAAATCACCGATACTAAGGGATTAACCTTAAGTGTTAGTGATGTTGCTGTCCAATCGACTGAATCAACAATGACTAGATATGTAAATCCGAAATTAGTTGATGTAACTCAAAATGTTAACATTAGTTCTTCTGATAATAGTAGTACAATTGTTGAAATTGATGGGAATGCTGAAAACGAATATGTTATTGGTGGTGTAAAAATAACATTTTTAGAAATAAGGAAATCATCAATAGTTTATACCATTGAAGATCTAATGGCGGTTAAATAAAAATATGTTAATATTAACCTATGCAATGGGCGAGGGAAGAAGTTCTAACTTGGCTTAACCACCGACCACATTTGTTATAACCCGTTGCAGTGTAATAAATTGCAGCGTGTTATTTTTATAATATAAATCCGACCAAACTAAGATGTCATGTAAGTTTGGTCTTGACAAGGTGATTTCTTTAAAATAAACAGTGACAGGCACGGATTAAGGCAAGGCTGCGAGGCGGATCGGAAAAGAATGCCTGGCACTCATTATTTTTAAACGAAATTATCTTCTATTTCTGATTTCATGAAATTTAAAAATATTATTACATCTTTCCTTCAATATGGACTTGCTATATATGTTTTTATTATTATGGCATTTATAATTTCCTTTAAATTAACAGAAGCGGTTTTGGAACCTTTTTATTGTCAACGATTGTTAGTATATGTTACAGGTATATGGATTGTAATGATGTTTCTTTTGATAATCATTCATTATAAAATTATTTACCCTTATTCTCGTAGTAGTCCTATTAAAGGTCTTGTAATCCTTGCTTTGATTTTAAATTTTGTCACTTATATAATTTCTTCAGGAGACTTTGGGAGTGAGTGTGGGAAGGCTTGGCTTGAATGCAACCAGGGAAATTGCAAAAAATCGAGTGAATTTTAATAAGTTTGTTTAGTGTTCATTAATGAAGCAAACAGGTTCTAACCTGTTTCAGCCAGCCACCCTTATTTTGTCTAACATGTTGGTATGCATGAGGTTAACTATATGCTCCTGACGAGATAGGTGGAAAGATTTTAAGAAGGAATGCCGAGATGAAAAAGCCTCTAGTATGGATTGTTCTTATTGTTGTGATTGGTGTTTGTGTTTACAAAGCAAATGAATTCAATGAAAATTATAAGAAGGGAATGAGTCGAGTAAAGTATGTCCCTCCTCATGAAAATGCGACGATTGATGAAGTGGAAAAGAAAATTGGAGACAAATTAACTATTACTAAGAAAGAGAATATCATTTTTGGAGTTGCTGAAGAACCAATGGGAATTTATATGGGTTCAGGTCCTCCTGTGTATATATTTGATGAGAACAATACACTAATTGATTACACATTAGATAGAGGGGATGATTTAAAATTTAGAAGAAGATGGTACATAGATAAAAAAGGTAATTCAACTGAAAATTAATTTTGGATTAAAGTATTCAACAAGTTTTCTGACATTAAGCTCGTCAACGAAGCGACCTTTATTCCTAACTAAAGGAAATACAATGAATAAATTATTATTCCTCTTTGTGTTATTATCCCTTTCTTCAAATGTTTTTGCAGAATCAATAAATTCTTCACCTAAAGAAGTTTCCAGATCTGAAATAATTGAAAAACTATCAGCAATTAACTCTTTATATTACGAGATGACATCAAGAACTTCATCGGACACGCCGTTACCGGGTGGCGATGCAATTTCTGATGAAAAAGTGTGGTTTAAGGAAGGCTACTGGCGTACAGATATTCATTCAGAATCCGCTAATGCAAAGAAAAGAATAAATATTTCAACACCGGAAGCAAGTTATTTCTATAATTCATTTTCAGATGAAACAAAAAAAAGAGACGGGGGAGCAGGACAGGATTTAAAGAATTTCTTATTTCGATTCTTCTTTGCAACGCTAAAAAGAGAGGAGTCTTTTAAAATATTAGGAACAGAGGAGATAGATGGTAAGATTACTACGATACTAGAAATTATTCAAAGTCCTAAGAAGATGAATGTGGAAGGTCAAGATATCAGTATAAAGGAGAAAAGAATTAAAGTTTGGATTTGGAATGAGAAAGGTGTACCACTCAAACAAGAAGAAAAGTGGCAGGATAATGATTTTCCAATAGAGTATACAACAATGATTACATATAAAAATTATAGTTTTGATGAAATACCAAGTGAAATATTTGATATATTAAAAGAATAATTTAGCGTTCAAATTAATTTTTTATTGCGTCAATTTCGTGTATTATTTGGATGTTATGAAACTTTTTTGTTTGGAGGCCAGATGACGAATAAATCTAATAATCTAAAAAGCATTCAGACAGTTTTTATTCCCCTAACTACAAAAATTATTTTAATTTTAATTTTAATTTTTTGTTTTTACTCTTCTTCATTTGGGCAGGATATTTCAAATATGGAGGAGCGAATAAAGAATGCTCAGATATTTTATGTTAATGAGCAAGTCAATAAGAAGCCTGAAATATATGAAGGGGATAGGTTGGTTTGTAAACTAAAATCGGCAGAAATATATTACGCTGGTCAAAAAAGCATTAATTATTTGAGCAATGAGACCAGTCAAAAATCTACTGAAGAGTTGCGCTTTAAGTTAGAAATTTTTGGTCCAGAAAAATATAATCTTATCCCCAGAGAACGATTATCAAGCAGTGTTATAAAAGGTGGGAAAATAACAATCGCAGAAGATGAAATAGGTAAGAATCTTGTGAGCAATAAATCTTCAATATCACATGATTCAAATTATTATACTTTTACTCAACATCCTATAACAATGCATGGAGAAGCAACCATTACTGGGCTTCAATTGCCTTCTAAGGATGCGAAAATATTAAAATTGTTAGAAGGTTATTTAACTGTCCACAATGCAGAACAGACAAGTGAGAAAGAATTGAATCCTTTAATAGGTAATGTAGGAAAAGGCATTGCGATTAATGAAGAAGCAGAAATTACATTTAAAGTTTATGATGATAATGTTGAATACATTTTAGAGTGGGAGGAGGGTCAAGATAAGCCGTATCTTGATATAGAGTATTATTCGAAAGACGGCACAAAATTAAAGCGTAAAGGTGGGGGGAGTTCAGGAGTTAATAGGAAAATTGAATATCAGCAGAAGTTTGTTGAGGCATTTCCTCCTGATGCTTACGTTATAATAAAATATCCAAAAAAAGTAAATGAAATTCAAATTTCTTTTTCTTTTAAGGATATTCCTTTACCATAGTTATTGATAATTATTAGTGAGTGGCAAGCAAACAGGTTCTAACCTGCTTCAGCCAGCCACCCCATTCTGTTTCAGGTCCATACCGGACACATGGGTAACAGTTTGTACCGGAGACATAGGTTACACTATCTCCGGTGCAAACGGGTACTCTAACGGTTCGACTTTTTTGGTTTCTAAATCAAAAAATCCTAAGTCATAATTCATAAAAGTAACAAGCCACACATCATCGTTGATTTCTTTAACACCAACGACCTGTCCAGCAAGAGCACGGCTTAAATTAATTTTGTTTCTTCTAATACAAATTCTACCGCAATTTGTTACCGTAACAGTTCTATCATGAAAAGGGTAGTTAAGTTCTTCAATTCCTTTGTAAATGCGAGTTGAAGTCTTATATAATTCGCTAGGGTATTTCATATCAATGGCTTGATGAGGTCTATCTGTATTAAACTCTTGAATAAAGTTATCGAATTTTTCTTGTTGTTGCAATAAGTTTATTCCTGGAGGTTTTGTTGCCTCTTGTTTGAGTGTTAAATGCATACGTTCATGTCTTCCATTTTGCTGCGGATTACCTGGCTTAATTCTTTCAATAGCAATACCAAGACGTAGCCACCAAACAGAAAGTTTGCTTAATCCAAACAGTGCATTGGCAGAAGAGAATGGGAGGCCATTATCTGTACGAATAGTTTTTGGTAAGCCATATTTCTGAAAAGTTTGTTTTAAGGTGCTGAAGGCATGGATTTCTTTGGTGCTTTCCTGTCCTTCACAAGCGAGTAAATAGCGACTACAGAAGTCTGTAATCGTTAAGGGATAACAATAAGTTTTATTGCCAAGCATAAATTCACCTTTGTAATCAGCGCACCATAAGTCATTAGGATTTTGATGTTTTGAAAAAGGAGTCCCCTGAGGTTTAAATCGTCTTCTTTTTCTTCGTTTGACTAAACCATTTCGATCAAGAACACAATGAATAGTGTTTTTAGCAGGAGTCTTTACTTCTGGATACTTTCGTTTTAATTGTTCTTGTATTTTAGGAGCACCCCAGGAAGGTTTGTCTTGTTTTATTCTTAAGATTTCATTTTCGATTTGAATTGGTAATTTATTTGCGTAACGATGCGGCTTCCTGGCTCGATTTGTAAGGCCGTGAAGACCGATATCCTTGTAGCGATTCCAAAATTTATAACCTGTCTTTCGTGAGATATCAAATTCACGGCAAAGTTCAGACATTTTGTCACCTTGTATTAATCTTCCTATAAATTTCATTTTTTCATCCATAATAACACTCTCTTTCCATGGCATATGTAGTACCTCCTTATATGCCATTATTGTATAAAGTGTTACCTATGTCTCCGGTATATTGTGTTACCTATCTCTCAGGAAGCACACCGAAGGAAAAAACAAGGAATTGTCTCGATGTTTTTGCGAGACAATTCCCAATCTGTTTTAAAGACAGAACTTCTCTTGTTGAGGTTCTGTCTTTTCCTTTTGTTGACAAAAAAAAGTAGAAAAAAATGAAATTTTACATATTTCATAGTAAAATATTAGGAAAAGCTGACTTTTTTATCAAATTTAATATTATTATTCCACTATGAATCTTAAAAGACTTTTAAATGATGCTCTAATAGATGCGGTAATTCAAACGTTTCAGAGTATGACTAATTACATTCCTTTGCCCACCGAAGGTAATATCGAAATCACGAGCGAAGATAGTATTATGACCTCGATTAGCCTAGTTGGCATAATCAAAGGTGATCTGGAGCTATATATATCCTTAGCCGAGGCTAAAAAGATTGTTTCGATCATGCTAGATAAAGATGTGGATGAAGCTTCCGCATCTGTAACGGATGGAATGTGTGAGGTTGTTAATATCATGGCCGGACTGTTCAAGAAAAATCTTAGCAAGAATAAGTTTAGTTTTGAAGTCAGTATTCCAAAAGCCATAAAAGGGACAAGGATTAGCAGATGTATTCCTTCTCAAATAACGGTTATTAACCAAAGTTTTATTTACGAAGCTATTTCTTTTAGTGCTATGCTCGTCTATTCGATCAATAAAAGTCACATCCAGGAGATGGGGTTTGATGATATCGAAGAAGAAAAGGCCTTTACAGAATCCTTGAGGATGTTAAAAGATACATTAGAACCTTAGTCACCAAGTGTATTTTTTTTAAAAACCTTTGTTAATACAACAAAGGTTTTTTTTATTTAGGAATTTCGGGGCTTAAACGAAATTCCATATTTGTGTAATACTCGGTAGTTTATTCTGGGGTTTATACCGTTGAGTTGGATTGGGATTAAGATGAGTCAAAATAAGAGGTTTTCTTCTTTGTTATTTATTGACATATTGTAATATAAAAAGTAATCATGATCTTAAGGGTTATTCTAGGAAGGTAGGAGGAGTTTAGGAGTGCTGAAGAAAATAATATTGAGTTTTGGGGTGCTTTTTTGTTTTGCATCATGCATAGCGGCCGATGAGGGGTTTAAGATTTATGATCTTAAGGTGCCGGGCCAGACACAGCAGGTCCACTATCAGCTTTATTATCCCCAAATGTTTAAAGATAAGAATTTGCCTGTCTTAATTTGTGTGGGAGGCCTGCCGATTATTGATGGGAAATATGTGCATTCGGACACGAAAGAGTGTTTTGGGCCCGCTTGGAAACAAATGGCTGATGAGCGTGGCTTGGCTATTTTAGGGGTTGGGTTTTTGTTTGATGAAGAGGATTGGAAGCACAAGAAGAGTTATCAGTATCCACGTGCTTGGTCGGGAAGAGCGGTATTAGATATTCTTCAAAAATTAAGTCAAGAACATCGAATAAACATCGATGAGCTATTTTTGTATGGTGTATCCGCGGGTTCTCAGTTTTCGATGCGATTTGCGTTTATGAATCCTTTAAAAGTGAAGGGTGTGACGGCACATGCAGCAGGGGGGTATGATCCGCCATTAGGCAAAATTCCAACTAAGTTTTTAATGACAGTTGGTGAGAATGATAATGTTAAATTTGTGCGTAAAGACATGGCAGTCGAGTTTTCTCAAGCAGCTAGTTTGTTTGACATTGATCATCAATTAGAAATCATTCCAGATATTGCGCATATTCAGACAGAAAAGCAAAATGAAATGTCGCGTGAGTTTATTCAGGATGTTTTGGACTCAGAAAATATTAAAGAAGATTTAAGTTTCGATATTCCGAGCGTAGCTATGGGAATTCGCGAAGAAGATTTGTTTACGACTTTTCCGCGTGATCAGGCACGGACACGCCGCGTCCAAGGTTCTGATGAATGGATTACTTACCTATATGGTCCCCAACAGAAAGATTTTATTACTTTTTATATTAAGGAAGGGCAAGTTTTTAATTGGGGGCTGAATGCGCGTAGTGAAATTGTTGATGAGTATTTAAGTGAGTTTGCCTCTGGTGGATTGATGCGTAGCTATCCTAATATTTCTAAAGCATTAGTTAATGCGATGAATCACCTGCCAGAAGAAGCCTTTTTTAAAGTTACGGATCGTAAGAAACCTCTTGTCTTTTTAGATGTGATCACCTCCGGTATCGCACGATATGCTAATGCAACACAGATGCGATTAAGAGCAGATGATCCGCCCGCATTTCAAGATGGATTTTATGTGATTAAGCTTGGCGATGAGCTTAATAATGGAGATGCGAAGGCTATTGAAGGGGTTATTTTGCATGAAATCATTCATGATTATTTGGATCATTTAAATGGGGCTCCAGTCACATGCGATACAGAACGTCAAACGAATCGGCTTCTTAAAGAATGGGGATTTGAAGAAAATTGGCAGATGGCGAGTGATCAATTTGGGGCAAAAAACAAGTCTGATAGTCCCTGTTTTGATGAATAAGCCCAAATTTATTCACCCTATAAATCTCTTTCCAATACAATTATTCGATGGTATCGTGATTTAAGTTTTATAAATAATGATAAACAGAAATTGTGTTCCATGCCTCTGTCCCCAAACCATCACATAATATTTACTAAAAAAAAGTCTATCGTATTATTTGCTTTATCTTTTTGTCTTTGGATGTTTTGTTTCAAAGGATTTATATTTGGCGATTTAACACTCACCTCCGATGCGTTGGCCTATTTCGAACATTTTCAATATTTCTTAAATAATGTCTCTCGTGGTGTTTTTCCTCTGTGGGAACCAGCTCGGCTGGAGGGAACGCCTGTGGATTTCTTCTGGCGACGCATTGGCTGTTATAATCCTACTTTTAGTCTTATCTTATTATTAAAGACGGTTGGTTTTTCTTATTTAACGTCTTATTTGATATATTTTTCACTGTATTATTTTTTAGGATGTTTTGCCTTCTACCTTCTTTGTAACCGTATTTTTAAAAATGCCAACGTTGCTTTTGTTGCCTTTTTATTGTTGTACTTTTCTTCCCTTTCAACCCGTATTTTTGATTCTTATATCCTCCTGACATGCGTGCCTTTGAGTTGGTTGTTTTATTTTATTGTTGCCTTTAGCCAATCACCAAAGCGTAAAAATTTTCTTGGAGCTACATTTAGCATGATGATTCTTCTGACAACGTACGTACCTTTTTATTTTTTTACGATTGTCATGACCTTTGTTTTTTGCTTTTTTATTGTCTATTTCAAAACATCCCTGTTTTATTTAAAACAGTTTTTAACCTTTATAAAAGACAATAAAGTCTTAGCGGTGCTTTGTACTGCATTTTTGCTAGCATCGTTAATACCTGGAATTTTGTTTTTTATCGAGGGGAGAAGTGGGGAGCTGGTCATTCCGTTGCGTCATGGAGAATCGACTTCAGAGAATATGATGGCTGTTGATTATGTGAATATTACTCGTTGGGGTCTCGAGGAGGATTTGGCTTATTCAGCCGCTTACTCCAATTTAAGAAGGTTTAAATTCGCCATTCTTTATGTTCCTGCCTTTAGCTTTGTGATTTTGGCTATTGGGTTATTGTTGGGGCTTAGAAAAAGATTGGTGTTTCTTTTTACGTGGGGATTGCTTCTCCTGCTTATGTTTTCACACTATGCGCCTATTTATGATTTTTTGTATGATCATATTTTTTATTTTGAATACTTTCGCAATCTTCATTTCTTTTTGTGGATGATTATTTTACCCATTTTTATTTTGTTTGTTGCAGAACAATTAAGCATCTATTTTTCCTTAAAAGAAAGAAAAGACATCAAGAATATGGCTATTGTGGTAGTTCCCTTAATTGGGTTGCTCGTCGTACTTCTTTTACAAAAAGATGCAATTCTTTCAACCTATCTCGTTGTATTTGGATCTTTGCTCTTTTTTGTTCTTTATGGATTAGGGATTCTAAAAGAAAAGGGATGGGTCTTATCCTGTATCCTTTTAGGATTAATCGTTATTCAGCCGTTAGAAGTTTATCGTTATTTACATCTTAATACGGAAATTTTTGATTCAGGGTATCGGCAAGTGGAACCAAAACTAACTCTTTCATTGCCTGATAAAGAAACACGAGAAGGTTTGGGTTTAAGTGAGAAATATCGAGATTTAAAAAGTTATAAAGAAGAGGCGCCTTTTAGTGTTTATATGGGTGTCAGTTGGTTGCATTCTCTTCGACGGGAGTTAAATAATGAGGTTTTTAGTGATTACAGTGCAAATAAACTGATTCTTTATGATAACGTTCAGTGGGTGGATGACAATGATGTAGATATCGACTTTGTTGGAGATGTGTTTGTTCAGAATAAAAATGTTGCTCTTATTGCATCAAAGGATCCGCAATTTTTACGAGAAGGGGGATCAAAGACTAAAAATCCACAAGCTCAGTTTGTAACAAAAACTTCTTCTAAAGTGAAAGTGAAACATTACGATATTAATGATTTGAAATTAGAAACACATTTGGATCGCGATCAGTTTTTAGTCTTTAACGATTCTTTTCATAGTGGTTGGCAGGCGTATATTGATGGAACCAAAGTTGATATTGTTAGGGCGAACCTTGCTTTTAAGGGATTGTGGATTCCAAAGGGGGAACATGTTGTAGTTTTTCGATTTGGACATTTATGGCAATACGCTTTGAACTTCTCTTTAATGGCCTTGTTTTATGCGGTGTTTGGCTATTTGCTAATTTTATTTTATTGTTGCAAGTATAAGACGAAAAGTAATAGTGTCGTCCCCGCGAAAGCGGGGATCAAGTAATAGTTGTTATCGCGCACGGTTCCCCGCTTTCGCGGGGATGACACATTTAGTATCAATAGGTTCACGCTTTCACGGGAATGACAAATTTAGTTGTATAAAACATGAAATCATTTATTCATTACCTAAAACTCATCTCAACCCGCATTATCATCCTGTATCTCATCGGCTATGGCATTATCCACATCTGTTTGGATGCAAAAGCCTCACAGCGTACGGCTAATCTATTGGCCTTAAATCGTATTCGGCCGGAGAGTTTTAATTATCTCGTTAAGCTTTCAAAGGAGCAAGTTGAGCCTGATGCAGATAGTATTGATGGGTTTGTTCATTATTATGAAAAGGTCTTACAATTTGTTGGCCATCGCGCGGATGGTTATGGGCTGTTGGCCTATAGTTTGTGTCAAAAAGGTGAAAAGAAAAAATGTGTGGAAGCTTATAAGAGGGCTATTAAAGAGAATGCGACATTTTTTTGGTATTATCATAATTTGGGCGTGGTATATTATCAGGATGGTCGATACAAAGAGGCCTTTGATATTCTAAGCCAAGGGGTTGTTTTGCCTCCGGAGGCAACGTTTACGTATATAGGAACCTCACAGCGCTTGTATGTGCCTTTATTATCAATGGATTCCGAGGATATTCGGCCAAAACTCATTTCAGAATATAGGCTAGGGCATAAAGATAGTTATTTGATGATGGTTCAAAGCGCTTATGGATTGAAGGATTACAAAGAGGGGCTTCAATTGGCAATAAGAGCGATTGAGAATCAGTTAGACCAGCGAGGAGAGTTTTATTTTTATGCGGGTTTGGCATCGCATGAATTAAAGGATTATCCTAAAGCTGTGTATTTTTTCAAAGAAAGTATGAAAAGAGATGAAAAAAATCATGAGGTGGTGTACCATTTAGCGTTAAGTATTCAGGCCGCGGGAAAAGCCCAGATGGCGCAGAAAATTATTCAAAAATCAGAAGGGCTTAAACGTCTGTCGGGATCAACAGCATATTCAGATCAAAACTTTGCGTTAAAATTGTATTAAAGGGATAAGTATGAATAAATCAAAACCGAGCATCCTACATCTGGCAACACTTTTTTTGATCGGATTGTATTTTTTTCTTTGTTTGACTCACTTTTCATTTCAAAGACCATTATGGAATGATGAGAGCTGTGTTTTTTTAAGCATTCAACAATTCTCTCAGAAAGAAATATTTACAAGGACGATGTTGGCTGATCAGGTGTTTCCTCGAACTTATTTATTTTTTATTCAAAGTTTTTCCACCATTTTTAATTTTCATCCTCTTAGTCTACGTTTACCTTCCTTGATATGTATGTTTATAGCCTTCTTTTTGTGGCTTAAAATTGCAAAGATTGTTTTTAAGAGTGAATTAGAACGTTTTATTTTTGTGTTATGTTGGTGCGCATCCATTCCGTTGGTGTATTATTCGGCGGAATTAAAACAATATTCGATGGATCTAATGGCAGGGGCCTTATTTTTGTTGTTTCTTTTTAAACAGCAACAGTGGCAGGCTTCTGAGGATAAGAAAAAATTTGGGTTAACACTTATGGCCCTGCCTTTTTTAGGGTTGTTTTCTTATCCAGCCTTAATGTTATCTTTTCTTCCTTTATACAATTTGTGTTTGTATGCCAAAAATGAGAATAAAAAACATTTTAAATACGTTCTACTATATGGAACGTCTATGGCGATTGTTATTCTCATATCTTATTTTTTTGATATGCGTTTAAGACCAATTAAGACTGTTACAGATGGATTTGGCGATTATTTTATTTCTTTTGCTTCGTTCGGTGAGTTTTTTAAGACCTTAGGGGAGGGAGTAAATAACTTGTTTTCGCGTTATTTGGCGGAACATCCAAAGGTTTTAAAGAAGTTTGTTCGTAGTTTTATGACATTTGGTTTGTTTTATATGTTTTATGCTTTTTTTAAAAATTTTAAAAAGCAACGCTATTATCTTAACACCTTAAATGTCCTTGCCTTTGCTATCTTTCTGGAATTGTTTATGTTAGGTGCGTTAAAAAAATATCCCTTTACTGTACCAAGAACGTCTTTGTTTTTTTCTCCAATAGTTTTCTTTTTAACGATTAAGGGGATTGGTGTGCTTAAGGATATTAACAAGCCAATTTATTATATAATTAATACTAGTTTTATTATATTTTTAATAGCGTTAACGGTGGGGCTTACAAACGTTGTTTTATTTCAGTATTTGGGAGGACAATCGGCCCTTTGGTGATTTAAAGGACTCAAAAATATTCTTGCCACAAAGGGAGCCCCCATATATAATAGGCTCCAATAAAGGACTTCATTTGGTGAAAAAGAATGTAAGTTGTTATATAATCAGAACTTGAGTGTTAATCGTATTAATGCTTGAGTCATCAATACAAGTGGAGGTTTTGTATGGCTGTTTTGGAAATAACAAATGACAATTTTGAGAGTGAAGTATTAAAGTCAGATTTGCCTGTATTAGTCGACTTTTGGGCAGAATGGTGTGGGCCATGCAAAATGATTGCCCCTATTGTGGATGAAATTTCAGGTGAGTTAGAAGGAAAGTTAAAGGTGTCCAAATTAAATATCGACGATTCGCAGGAATTAGCGGTTAAATTCAATGTTATGTCTATTCCTACTCTTTTGATATTTAAAAATGGTGAGCCTGTCGAAGCTATTGTTGGTGCAATGTCCAAAGACCAGCTATTAGATAAAATCAACCCTCACGTAGCATAAAGGTCAATTATGTTTATAGAATTTTGTAAATCCAAATTAGCACACGCTACAATTACCGATTCCCATCTGCATTATGAAGGAAGCATTACGGTTGATATTGATTTATTAAACGTTGTTGATATTGTTCCAGGAGAGAAGGTTCAGATTCTTAATATGAACAATGGGCAACGGTTTGATACTTATGCGATTGAAGGCAAGGCAGGATCTGGTGAAGTCTGTTTAAATGGTCCAGCGGCAAGATTAGGTTTGATTGGTGATAAGATTATGATCTTAAGTTATGCAATGGTAGACCATCAAGAAGCCAAGACTATAAAGACAAAAGTTGCGCATTTAAACGATAAGAATGAAATTAAGGTTTAATTATGGGGTCTCTCCTAAAGGTACGTCAATACGGTGATCCTTGTCTTAGGCAGAAGTCGGTTCTTGTAGAGGAAATTGGTGTCCCTGAAAGAATGCTTATACAAGCGATGGTTCAGACGATGCATGAAGACAAGGGCATTGGTCTTGCTGCTCCTCAAGTTGGTATTAATAAACGTATATTTGTAATAGACATCGGTGATGGGCCTATGGTGTTCATCAATCCTAAAATTATTAACGCCGAAGGAGCTAGTGTTTTAGAAGAGGGATGTTTAAGTATTCCCGAAGCATTAGTAAAAGTTGAGCGCCCTGAGAAGATTCGCGTGCAGTATAGAGATGAAGATAATAAGTTGTTTGAACGAGATTTTGATGAGTTGCAGGCGCGTGTGATTCAGCATGAAAATGACCATTTGGATGGTAAGATGATTGTTGATTATGCGACGGAAGAAGAGTTGGCGAAGTGGAAGAAGAAGCTTGAAGAGATTGAGAAAGAAAAAAAGTAAAGGCCATATTGGCATCCCCGCGCGAGGATAACACAATTCTTATGACTACTACAACACCACAAAAACTTCCCTCCTGGTTCCGTCAGGACATTCCCAATATAGAAAAAATTCGTTCCATGCAAAAGATGTTTCGTTCAACAGGCTTACATACTGTTTGTGAGAGTGCGCGATGTCCTAATATGGGTAAATGCTGGGGGCAGGGAGTTGCTACATTTATGATTCTCGGTGAAATTTGTACACGGGCGTGTCGGTTTTGTGCGGTTAAGGCGGGTCATCCTATGAAGGTCGATGAAAAGGAACCAAAACACATTGCTGATGCAGTCAAGGCTTTGCAGTTGCGGTATGTTGTTATAACATCTGTTGCACGCGATGATTTGCCAGATGAAGGGGCCCAACATTTTTATGAGACGATTCAAGCGGTTCGTCAAGCGATGCCAAATATTAAAATTGAAGTGCTTATTCCAGATTTTTCAAATAAGTGGGATAGTTTAAAGGTTGTTGTTGATGCAAAACCTGAGGTTGTTAGCCACAATGTTGAGAGTGTTAAACGTTTATCAAACCGGATCCGTCCACAGGCGAGTTATGAGCGTTCGTTGGATGTTTTAAGGAACTTTAAGAAGCTAGATCGTGATATCTTTACAAAATCAAGTATTATGGTTGGATTAGGAGAAACGGAAGAGGAACTTATATCGACAATGAAGGATCTTTTGGCTGTTGAATGCGATATTTTAACAATTGGTCAATACCTGGCTCCAACCCAATTAAAGAGACATCTTCCTGTTGAAACATTTTATACACCGGATCAATTTAAATCATTAAAAACACTTGGCATGAAATTAGGATTTAAACATGTTATGAGCGGTCCCTTGGTAAGAAGTTCGTTTATCGCTGAAGAAGGGTATCGTGAGTGTGTGGAGAGTTTAGGATAAACATGGCAGAGAATAATAAATTAAAAGATATCGGCTCCTTTATTATGCGCTTTGGCGTTAGCGCATTATTATTGTGGTTTATTTATACAAAAATTGATGTCGAACAGACGAAAGAAGTTTTAAAAACAGCAAAAATTTCTTATATTGTTTATGCCTTCTTGATTTTTTCTTTTGGCCATTCTTTTCTGATTTATCGGTGGTGGATTTTTATTAAGGCGTTGGATTTAGTGACAACAGTGATGAATGTTACCCGCTATTTTTTTATTGGTCTGTTTGGGAATCTCGTTTTGCCAAGTGCCATTGGGGGAGATGTGATAAAAATTTTAGGCATGTGTAAGACCAGCGATCAAAAGCCGCGTGTGATTGCCTCTGTTTTGCTTGATCGTTTAAGTGGGTTTGCTGGGCTTGTGATTGTCGCTGTTTTCTCGTTTATATTTGGTTTTAATCTTATCGAAAATAAAATGTTGGCGATTCCTATTGTATTGATGGGTGTTGGGTCCTTCTGTATTATTTCTATTTTATTTAATGAAAAGATCTATTCGTTTTTTTGTAAAGTTTTTGGCAAGTTTCCTAAGCTCCAAAAAAGTCTTATGAATATGCATTATGATATTATGTTGCTCAAAGATAAACCAATGGAGGGGTGGAAGGCTATTGGTTTATCCGCTTTTGGACAAATCAATTTGGCACTTTGTTATTATTTGCTTGCTTTAGGGTTACATCAAAGTGTAAATCCTGTTTATTTTTTAATTTTTATTCCTATTATTTGTGTCGGCTCTGCTTTTCCATCGATTGGGGGATTAGGTGTCAGAGAGGTTGTTGCTGCTATTTTGTTTGCTCAAATTGGGGTTGGAGAAGGGATCGCGGTAAGCATGACACTGCTTAATTATTTATTTATGATTGTTATGGGTTTATTAGGAGGATTGTTTTATGTCGTTACAATACCTTCTGGACGGGTACAACATCAGTCATCAGATCGAGATGCCGGAGAATCTGTCTCTTCAGGAACAGCGTGAATTTCTCATATCGTGGATTGAAAGGCAGCGGCCTCAAGGGAGTCTGCGTAATACGGTGACAGTCGTTTTTGATGGTCAGTCAGGGATGTGGGGTGGATCTTTGTCAAATCAGCAGATGAAAGTGATGTTTTCATCAGATGGACAAACGGCAGACGATCTTATTAAACGTCTTGTTGAAGAGGCCGATCATAAGAAAAATATTATTGTGGTCACTGATGATCGTGCTATTCAATATGCTGTTCGGGCTTCAGGTGCTAAAGTGTTAGCCGTCAAAGAGTTCTTTGCAAAGACAACATCATTGAAATCCCAAAGTAGACAAAAGTCTTCTTCGATAGATCAATCTAAGCCCAAAAACATTTCAAAGACAGTAGAATCTGAAATAAACAGCGAACTGACAAAGATTTGGTTGAATAAAAAAAATAAGGGTAAATAGGATCCAGTCCGAGAATAGCTTACTTCAGAATTGTATGTTGTAAAAAAATAACTTACAATATAACATATGATAAAAAATTTATTCGTGGACAATCTCTTAGATTAACAATTTTTTAACTTTGACTTATAATAGAAGCATTAATGAACGTTATAATCAAGCCTTGTATAAATTTTATATTCAGTTTGGGGCGAGCCTTTTGTTTTTTAGGTGAAGTATTATGGTGTATTATCAGTGGACGGATTCGATTTGGAGAGTTACTTAAGCAAATTTATGAACAAGGTTTGCAATCTGTAGTTATTATTGCTTTAACTTCTTTGGCATCAGGCATCGTATTGGCCTTACAAGGTTATGTGATGATGGTTCGATTTGGGGCCAAGGAATATATTGCCCAATTGGTTGCTCTTTCTTTGGTTCGAGAGCTGAGTCCTGTTTTTACAGCCTTGATCTTCTCTGGAAAAGCGGGTGCTCGTATCGCAGCTGAACTGGGTACGATGAATGTTAACGATCAGATGTTAGCAACACGGACGTTGGGCGTTGACCCAATCGAATTTCTTGTCGCCCCACGGATGTTAGCTTGTATTTTAGTTTTGCCTTTGTTAACGGTTTTTTCTGAAATTGTAGGTATTGCTGGCGGGTATTATATCGGAGTTCATGAAGCGAATATTCCAAGCAGTTTTTATATCAATCAAACGTTAAAATCGATTCGTTTTGTCGATTTTTTTAGCGGATTTGCTAAGATAATATTTTTCTCTGGTATTGTTGGTTGGGTATGCTGTTATCAAGGATACTCGACCAAAGGCGGGTCATTGGGCGTTGGTAAGTATACAACAAATGCGGTTGCCTATTCGTATATTTTGGTCATTGTTTTTAATACTATTTTAACGAAGGTCATATTAACGTTGTGGGAATAGGGTGAAATCATTTTTTTATAATTTGCCTAGGAGACAAAGACATTGCGAAAAATAATTTTAATGAGTCTTTTACTTGTTGTTGTGGTATTCCATAGCGGCTGTACGAGAAGGTCGGGTAATATCGGAAACCTTCAAAGTTATGGGTTTCAAGCAGCAGAAGCCGATTGGATTCGAAATGGAGAGCCGATTGAATTTGAAGAGGGGTATTGGTATCCTGCGGATGATATTGAGGTGTTAATTGATGCTGAGGTGTATGTTGTTGGTGAATTCCGAGGGGTGCAGATATTTGTTGATAAATTAGATGTGCGTCCTTATCGACGACTATACACAAAGTTTGGAAGAAATAAGTTCCGATTTTATGAGAAGATGCGTGAATGATAAATGTCGAGAATATTAAAAAGTCGTTTAGTGGTCAGGTCATTCTTGATGAGATTAATTTAAAGATTCCATCGGGTGAAATATTAGCTATTTTAGGAGAAAGTGGTACCGGAAAAAGTGTTTTGCTTAAGACGATTATGGGTTTACTCAAACCTGATGGCGGAAAAGTTGAGATAGATGGTGTTAATATGACGAAATTACCGGAGAGAAAGAAGTTAGATCTTCGTAAGAAAATCGGGTATTTATTTCAAGAAGGCGCTCTTTACGATTTTATGAATGTTTTTGAGAACATCGCTTTTCCTTTAAAGGAACATACGAAGTTATCCCGTGGGGACATTAAAGAAAAAGTTCTTAACGTTTTAAAGGTTGTTGATCTAGAGGGAGTGGAGGCGAAGTACCCAACAGAATTAAGTGGTGGTATGAAAAAACGGGTAGGGTTAGCACGTTCCATTATTCTTGATTGTAAAGTTTTATTATGTGACGAACCAACCTCAGGGTTGGATCCTATTCGAAGCCGTGATATTTCGGATTTGATTAGAGATGTATCAAAGAAAATAAACTGTACAACGGTTATAACATCTCACGATATAGAAAACGCCTTTCGCGTTTCCGACCGTTTAGCGCTTCTACGTGAGGGTAAATTTGTTGCCATCGGAACACAACAAGATTTAGAAAGCAGTGAAGATCTTTTTGTAAAAGATTTTATTCGTTAACCGTATGAGGTTGGGAAATTATGGAACAGAGAGAGCTAAAAAGATATTTTTTTGCAGGTCTATTTGTCATGGTTGGTGTTTTTCTTTTGTTTCAAGTCATCTATATTCTGGGTAAGGATAAAGGATTAACTCAACCTAAATTTCAGATCATCGTACATTATTTAGATGTTAATGGTCTACAAAAAGGCGCTCCTATTCGGATTGCTGGGGTTAATGTGGGAAATGTTGCAAGTGTAGGTTTTTTGGAACAAGAAGTTGATGGTCGGCGTGTGGAGGTTGTTTTAAACATTTTTAATAAATATAGAAAACAACTGCAGAAGCCTTCCAACTTTGTTATTCAATCGGAAGGAATTTTAGGAGAAAAGTTAATCGAAATAACAGAGTCCAGTGAAGGGCCCCCCTTAGATTTAACACAACCTATAAAAGGCGCTGATTCTATTAGTGTTGACGATTTAGCTGCAGTCTTTGCACAAGCGGCCCAAGCTTTTACAAAGGCCTCGGAAGATTTAAGTACCATTGATTATAAACACATCTCAGAAATCGTGGCTGAAGGTGGCGAGTCATTAACAGCAACGTCCAGAGGAATTAATGAAGTTTTGATAGAAATGAAATATGTTACTAAAAAAACAAAACGGCTTATCAATCGTGTCGAGGGTAAATTAATCGATGACGATCTATTTAAGGTTTTTTAAATTAGTTAAAGGATGCCAATATGTCTGAAATTATTATTTTTGGAATAACAATGCCCGCCTGGATTGTTGTGCCTGTCGCTTTCTTTTTATGGATTACGATATTTACAATCATTAAGAGGCTTGTATTTAAAGCTGTCCGTAAATTAACAGAAAAGACAAAGACAAAGGCCGATGATATTTTTATAAAGGCTGCTGATTTCCCTCTTAATTTATTAATTTTTACAAGTGGTGGTGCAATTGTTGAAAGAATGCTGCCTCTGGCTACAAATGTCGAATTAACCCAATATTTTCTCATCGCCTTTAAAGCAACAACGATTATCGCTGTTGTTGTGTTTGTGGAAAGATTTATTAATGGTCTTATCTTAGAGTATTCAAGTAAAGTTCCTGTCTTGCGGACATCAGGGGGGATAGCTAAAGGGCTTGTGCGTGTTATTGTTATTGGTTTGGGTATGCTTATTTTGTTGGATAGTTTTGGTGTTTCTATCACACCGATTATTGCTTCTTTAGGAATTGGATCGTTGGCAGTAGCGCTAGCTCTTCAGCCGACATTGGAGAACTTTTTCTCTGGGATTCAATTGATTATCGATAAACCGATTCAAGTAGGACATTTTGTAAAGTTGGAAACAGGAGAAGAAGGTTACGTTCATAAGATTGGTTGGCGATCGACGTGGGTAAGGTTTTTGGGCAATAACATGGTTATTATGCCTAATAGTTCTTTAGTGAATTCAAGGATCGTTAATTATTATTATCCAGAGAGAGAGCTTGCTGTATTAGTGCAGGTTGGTGTTCATTATGGCTCGGATTTAGAACATGTTGAAAAGGTAACATGTGAGGTGGGTAAAGAGGTTCTTACTAAACTTGATGGGGGTGTTGATGAGTTTGATCCGTTTATTCGTTATCATACTTTTGATAACTCAAGCATAAATTTCTCTGTTATATTGCGTGCGAAAGAATTTGTAGATAACTATCTCATTAAGCATGAGTTTATTAAACTGTTACATAAAAGGTTTAATGAAGAAGGGATTACCATTCCGTATCCCATTCGTGCGATTAATTACGATCAGGAAAAATCTTTTTCTACTGAAGAATCATAATTAAAGAAAGGAATAGTAAATGTTTGTCCTAGGAAATTTTATTCAAGCCCTTGCTTATGTGTTAAATACCCTTATTACGCTTTATTATTACATCCTTATTATTCGTGTTTTACTCAGTTGGGTCAATCCGGATCCTTATAATCCTATTGTACAGATGTTGTATAAAGCGGCTGATCCGTATCTTAATTTATTCAGACGTTTTATTCCTCCATTGGGAAGGGTGGATATCTCTGCTATTATAGGTATTCTGGCGTTGGTTTTTGTTCAGCAATTTTTGATACAATCCTTGTATCAAATCGCTGCTATGTTTCAATAAATTTGTGCTTGAAAATTTTTAAGTTTGCGTATATGATTGACGCAAATTAATTATCGTTTTTTAAAGATTGGAGATTTGAAATGTTAGACAAAATGAAACAACTAATGGATATGAAGAAACAAGCGGACAAAATTAAGCGCGAACTTGATGGCGTTAGTGTGGACGTTGAAGAAGTCCGAGGAATAAAGATTACAATTAATGGTTCCCAAGTTTTTCAGGCCGTTGAGATTGAAGAAGGTTTGGTTGAATCAATTGATAAAAAGAAGTTAGAATCTCATTTATTAAGAAGTATGAATGCTGCTGTTAAGAAATCACAAAATATGGCAGCGATGAAGATGAGAGATGTTATGCCGGGATTTCCTGGTATGTAAGAGATTGTCCAATTGCGGATAATCTTATAAGTGGATTTATTCCTTCAGGTTGTAGGAATGACAATATTAACTGGTTTTAAGGAGGATAAGAAATGCCTTACGATAAATCGCTAGATGTAGAATCATTTAAAGAAACAAAAGAATTTGAGGGCTCACGAATTTCTGTTGGAGTTTTTTCATATAATGGGGGAGAGATGAAAATTCAGATTTCGCGTGAAAATCAAAATGCTAATGAAGAGTGGCGCTTTGCCAAATTAGGTCGTTTAACTAAAGATGAGGCAAAAGAAGTTGTTCCTATTATGATGAAGGCTGTAGAAAGTATAGGATAAGTTTTAAGTAAAGTATTAAAGATTTAATTTTAAGGAGTTTGTATTATGTCTGATGATGTTGTTTATCTTACAAGAGCGGGTTACAATAAGTTATTTGCAGAACTTGAAGCTTTAAAATCGGAAAGAATTAAAATCTCTGCAGCTATTGAAGACGCTCGTCTACAGGGTGATCTAAAAGAGAATGCTGAATATGCTGCAGCAAAAGAAGCTCAAGGTTACAATGTCGCGCGCGGCACAGATATTGAATCCAAATTAGCCAAAGTTCGAATCATTGAAGATGAAGATATTCCTGGAGATAAAATTTATATCGGAGCCATCGTTACGTTGATGGATTTGGATATGGATGAAGAGTTTACTTATATGTTAGTCTCACCTGAGGAGGCTGATTATGATGAAAACAAAATATCGATTATCTCCCCCATCGGAAAAGCCTTAATGGGCCACGCCGAAGACGAAGAACTCGCCATAGATGTTCCAGCCGGAACACTTAATTATAAAGTTTTAAAAATAGAGCGTCCTAAATAAATCATTTTTCCTTCCTCGCCTTATAAGCGAGGAAGGATTAAGATACCGTCTTTTTTCCTACCGAAATTTTCTGTGACTCCCACAAAGAATAATATACCCAAAATAATATTGTTGGTAAGACAGCAAAAAGAATCCTGTGTAAGGTGTTTTGTAGCCACCAACCAATTTCAAAGTAAGTATTTAAAAAATAATAAAATGTGACAATCCCTGTATAACACAAAAGAAAGATAGGGATAATGATTATTTTAGAAGACAAACATTTTAATCGACTCATAATAAGTCCAATAAAGACAATCACCCATAACCCATTCCATTTTGGTTCCAAATAAGTAAACTCTCCCATGGTTTTTCCTACCATTTTATAAAAAGCGTTCCATAAGGGGGCGCACATCTCAAAGAAATAAAATCCGAAGACTGTTTTAATGCGGTTTAGGGTAATTGGTTTTGTTGGAGATGTAAGGCCATTAACGAAGGTTTGATTGTTAGGCGAGTAAAAGATTTCAAAAATAATGGTAGGTAAAAAAGCAAAAAAGGCCCCTAAAAAGAAGGGAATAAGTAATCTTTTTTTGTTAGCCTCTTTGTTTTTCCAGAAGAAAAAGACTGGAGTTAGAAATAATATGACAAGGGATGCAAGATAACCTTCGCTTTTTGAGAAACTTAATAAACCAAGAAAAATACCACCGAGTAGGGCAAAGCTTTTGTTATTTTCGGTTTTAGCCATAATTAAAGAAAAGAAACTCGCTAATAAATAAAATCCGACAATGTTGTCACTATATTGACTGTAAGACAATTTATTTAAAAGGGGCAAGCTCAAAAAAATAAAGGCAATCAAGATAGCATAAACAGATTGTGTGAGGTGTTTTAGGCTGTAATACAAGAGGCCTAAGCCTAAAATGGTATAAGCGTAAGAAGAGAAGACGGGAACTTTATAGATGGCTTCACTCTGGAACACCCAACCCCAAACATTGACGAGGGGAAAGAGGAGTGGGTAGTGAGGGCTTGATCGCCATAGAATAGGATCAAACATGTTTTTCCAATTTTCTGCTCCTAAGAAAATAAATTTAGCCTTTAAATTCCAAACCTGCCACGCATCCCAACCCCCATAAGCGTAAAAATGGGCTTGATACCAAAGTGGAACAGAGGCTCCTATAATGAGTATTAATGGGATAACATTAAAGGCATCTTTGGGCTGAAACGTTATTAATGGAAGATTATTTTTTTTAATAAGGAATAAAAGGAGAATAGATAGAGCTAGAAAAACAATTCCATGAATAATAAGAAGGGCTGTTGGTTGAAAACGATTGAGAAAGATTAACGAAAAGAAATTAATATAAGCACTGAGTCCTAATCCAAGGCCACCGGCAAGCATCAATTTAAGCATTCGTTCTAGAGAGTGCTTAAGAAATAGGATATGAATAAAAAGATAGCCTATTAGAAGAGAGATAACAAAGGGAAGATAGATAAGTAGTGTTTTCATTGTCTTTGAGCGATGACGATTCCAAATTGATTGCGGCCAAGTGCTATTGCTTTAATTTTGTTCATCTCTAAATGGGCAACCCCATCGGATGAGCAGGCAAAAATGATATATTTATGATTTAAGTTGTTAAAATCTAACACAATGGGAGCTAAGGCGAATTGTGCGTGTGCAAAAAGTTTTGCGTTCTTTGGATCATCCATGTCTTTGTCTGTGTAATATCCCATATATTCGACATCTTTTAAAAATGCCTCAATCCCTGCAAATTGATAACCCACCACATTAAAATCCAGAATTTTTTTATAATTGTAAATGCGGCGAATTTCCTCTTTGAGTACGACGCTATTTGTTATCGTTAAGACGATAAGTGCTAAACAAAATAAAAATTGAGGGACAGTTCTAGGTTTTACGCGTGAGAAATTCATGTGTTTTCTATTTTTTTATTTTGGGGCCAATATACATAAAAAACATGAAATAGGATGGCCGGTAACAGATAAAAATAAATTCTAGGCAAAGAATAAGGGATCCACCAGTTAAGTCGGGTCTGTGTGCTGACTAAATATATAAAGATTATGATGATGAAGTAGCTCAAGAAAAAAAGAGTAACCCATAAGGTTTCTTTTTTTAAAAATTTAAATAATTTGGTAATCACCATGATAAGGATTAACATCCATATGTAACACCATTTTTTGTGAATAATTTCTTTACCTAAATAATCAAAAATAACGGCTAGACGATTGACGTTGATCATTTGTAATCCGGTTTGAGAGATGTTTGGTAAGATATCGCTATTAGGAGGTGCTAGAAATAACTTAAAGATAATGGTTGGTAAACAGGCTATAAGAAGTGTTATCAGAAAAAGCACATAGCAGGGCAGGTTGCTTTTTTGTTTGTTGCGTTGTTGCCAGAGTCGAATGAGAAAGATAACGGATAGTAATGCAGCAAAAACAATGCCTTCATTTTTTGCAAAGGTTAAGAATCCTAAATTTAAACCAGCTAGAATAGAGATAGCAGGGTTTGACTCTTTATCGAGGAGATAAAAACAAATAAGGCTTATCAAGACAAACAAAGCAATAAGGATATCCGCATATTGTTGTGTGGCGCTAAATGCAAAATAAGGATGAAAGCCTAAGATAAGGGTCGCAAGTAGAGCATAGCCTTTTTTGATAAACAATGATAATCCTGTGTACATAAACATCGCACAAGAGACGGTCAGCAGTATGCACGTGATAAACGGGACATAAAGCATGTGGGTATGAGAGAAGCTATTAAGCCATACATTGATAAGCGGCAATAACAAGGGATAGTCGGGGTGTGTGTGCCAAGAAAGGTTTGTTAGAATGTCGTCTAAGGGTGCACTACTTAGAAGTAAAAATTTCATTTTCATATTCCACATCGCCCAAGCATCCCATTCTCCATGAGGGTGGACGGATGCCACATAGTAATAAAGAGCAATAAGAAGTGTGAAGGCACAAATGACACTATAAGAAAAGAAAGAAAGTTTGTGTATGCGAAAGGGGTTGAGTAAGGTTCTGATGTTTTTGTTTGTTTTTAAGTTAAGTAGGATGACGCCTAAGAGGCTTAGAAGATTAAGACCTACAATCAGCCAAGCATAAAATTTGTTAAAGAGAAGAAAGACAAAGAATGTCAGATAAGCCGAGAGACATAGGCCTGTGATGATAGATAAGCTTAAGTGTAGGAGGCTTTGATAGTATCGGGTTTCTTTGAAAATAAGCGAAAGGCTAAAGTACCCGAGGAGAAAAGAAATTAAGTGTGCGATGATAAACATTGTTATTTTCGTCTTAAGAGTAAAGCTTGTCCATATTCGTTGTTGGTTGTGCGCATGGCATTGAGCGTTTTAATTGTTTTAACAATATAAGGTGGATCCTCAGAGTCAATGATACTAAAGAGATGCGAGTCATCTTGCAACTCAAGAATAGTTGGCGCTAAAAAATATTGGGCCTGAAGAAGGATGCCGTCATTATCTTCTCGTGTAATAGCTTTGCTGGTTAGATAGCCGGCCCTTTTTTCGTTTTTAAGAAAAGGTTTAAATGTTTCAAATTGTGTGCCTGGTTCAAGATAAACGGGTAGGTTTAAATTTTCATGGTATTTCTTAATGCAATAGACGCCTGCATGAAAAATATTGTAAATGATTAAACACAGGCAAAGAGAGGCGATTGCTCCATTGAGGGAGAAGAGATATTTGAGGGCCTGACGCATGGACTTATTTTACAATTGTTAAGGAATTGTGTGGTAATTATTTCAACTTTTCTTGAATCTCTGCGATCAGGTTATGATCAAATTCATATTCTAATTCTTTGGCACGTAGGATGTGTGTTAATGCTTTTGGGTAATCCTTTTTGTGTCTATAAATTTTCGAAAGAAAATAATGCCCTTTTCCTGAGTCTTTATTCGTTTCTATGGCTTTAAGCCCTGATACTAAAGCCTCATCGTATCGATTTGATTTGATATATAAAAGACACTTATTAATAAGAGCTTTGGTGTATTCGGGATCATATTTAAGAGCTAAGTTGTAATTAACAACGGCGAGATCATATTTTTCTGAGTTTTGATATACAAGCCCAAGGTTGTAATGAGCATTTACATATTTAGGACGAAGCTTGACGGCTTTAGTAAAATCGGCGATCGCTAAATCGTATTGCTTTTTGCGAAGATAGATAACGCCTCTGTTATTAAGGATGAGAGGCGTGTTGGAAGAATATTCCATGGCTTTATCCCAAACCTTACCAGCATCTTTCCAGACTTTGTTTTGAAAGTGTGTTCGTGTGCCCAGTAATCCTAAGATGATGACGATACAAGTTGAAGCGATAAGAAAATGTTTTTGTTTGCGTTTTTTTGTTTGGGTTAATAATTGATCGGCTAGAGAACCTAATAAAAGACAGAGCCCTAAGCTGGGTAGGTACATAAAGCGATCAGCCACAACACTAACATGAACTTCTTCGGCCATGCGTAATAGGAAAAAGATGGAAAAGTAATAGTAGAGAAGAGCAAATAGGACTAAACGGTTTTTTCGAAAGCGAATTAGCAAATAGATAATAAGGGCAAAGACAATGACAGCAATGTTGTAATGAAGGTGATCAAATCCAATGGGTTTGGGTAATTCATAAATTGGGCTTAAGTGAATGGGCAGGAAGAACTTTTGAATGTAAAATGTAAATGACCAGGTCCAGATCATGATTGCTTGGATAAAGTCTTTGGCTGGGACCCTCGCGTTAATTAAATAGGTAACTGCCGCGACAGGAACGATATAGAAAAAATGAGGAATTTTTTCTTTTAGAACATTAAATGTGATCTTTCGGCCATGGTACCAGTCGAGGACCAGGAGAATAAAGGGTAAACTTAAGGCCATGGATTTTGCCAAGATGCTTAATAATCCTGCTAACATTGATAAGATGAAAAATTTAATTTTTTTGTTGTCAAGATAATGCCAATAACTGCATAAGGCTAACATATAGAAAAAGGCATAAAGGACATCTTTTCTCTCCGTAATCCAAGCAACCGATTCGACATGCATCGGATGAATACCAAAGAGAAGGGCTGCCAGAAAAGCAGCCCGTATGCTGAGCCCCATCTGCAGGGCCAAAAGATAAATGAGGCCGCAGACGGCAACGTGTAAAAGGATGTTATTTAATATATAGAGAAAAGGCTTATCTTCAACGAAATGCCATTCTATGGCAAATGATAAGACGCTTAAAGGAGCGTAAGTCTTTGTGACAGTTGATTTAAAGATATTTTTGATGCTCTGGAAACTAAGATGATGGACATCTACATTATCTGTCACATAAACATCATCATCCCAATTGGTGAATTCGTTTCCTAGATTTGAGGAAAAAAGGACAAATACAATGATTCCTAAGCAAATAGCCGTTAAAATGGCCTTTTTTTTGGGGATCGGGGGCGTAATAGTCTTAGATCGCTTTTTCATAATTCCATAAGCATATCATTTTTTAGGCCAAAAGCAAAGAATTGATTAGAGGTCATTTAAAAGAGCCCTTAATGGTGTTCGTTTCTTAAGAGTACGTATTTTTCCTTGTATCCCATATGTTTAGGGGCTAGAATAATGACCTAACTTAAGTGTTTCTCCCTTTTTTTAATGAGATTTTTTAAAAAAGTATCCAAAAGTGTATGAAACGTAATATTTGGTTTTTATGTATTGGCCTCATTATCGTTACTGGTATTTTTGCTAGAGTATATGATTTGAGTGGTCATTTTAGCCATATAGATGATATTGGTGTTGCCAAAACGATACTCGATCACAAGCTCGCTGATAAATCTCCTTTTCTAGCCGTTCCTTCCCGTTGGACATTCGCCCCTTTTCAATATTTTATTACCCCTTTTTTAGTCTCTATTGATCACACCTATCGTCAGCTTTTATTTTGGGGTCGTTTGCCTTCCTGTTTTTTTGGGATCTTAGGGATATTTTTTATGATTCAGTTTTATCGCCTTTATGAAGGTGATTTTTCTTATAAGACTCTTGTTCCGTTGTTCTTTTTTTGCTGTACCTGGGAAAACATCATATTCTCGAAACTTATGTATAATTATGCATTGGCTGTGACCGCATTCGTCGTATTGCTGATCCTTTATATGGATTATTTAAAGAAAATGAACTTTACTCTTAAAAAAGTTCTTTTTAACAGTTTGTGTTTAGGGGCGTTATGTTGGATGCATTATATTTTTCTTTATTTTGTTCCTGTGTTTTATTTGTGTACATTTTTATATGCTTGCCAGTTCACGGAAAATAAGGGCAAAGTTGTTTTACAATATTGTTTAGGTGGGATCGTTGTCATTGTGTCTGTGTTTCCTTTGTGGTTTCTTTTTCTTCGGAAATTAATAGCCTCTGGACATTATGGGTTATATGGTTGGAATAGTGGAATTGATAAAGAATTTGTTTTTCATCTCCCAGAGGCGGGCTTCTTTCACGATATAGGTTATGCCGTTTCTTTTTTCTTTAAAAATTTCTTCTATATTTTTCAATTAAACACAGGGTTTTTCCCAAACACACACTCCATTTTCCTACCTTTAAGTATAGTATTTCTTATTTTCTTTGTAATTGGGTTTTTTAGATTATTAACTCACAAAAATTTGCATAAACGCTATTTAGGAATTTTCTTTGTTGTAACGATAATTGTATGGATTCTTTTAGTATGTACGCAGCGTCTTACTTTTTCACCAACGCGACATAATTTTATTTTTATGCCGTTAATTGTTATTACACTGACCGAAGGGCTTTACTTGGTGCTTAAGGAGATTGGAAAGCGGATCGGGAGAAGTCATTTTAAGGATTGGGGACAAGCAGTAATAATTGTAGGGTTGTTAATTTTGTTTGGATGTCATTATCAAACATTTCTTATCGAACGAAAAGATCGGTTAAATGAGCAAGAGATTTTAAAAATAGTTAAAACATACAATGTTGATACCATTATTCTGGCTGTTTGGACTCAACAAGTTGAGATGATGAAGAGTATTCGAGATCATTTTCAATTTTATGAAACAGGATTTCGTGAAGATGCCAATATCTCGAAGGGGCCATCGACATATAAAAGGATTGCTTGGATTAGTCATCGAGATAAATTTAGTCCCAAATCTTACGAAAGGGCGAGATCAGCTGTAAATCATTATATTTATTACACTAATCCTAGACGTGTTAAGCGTAATAAGAAAGAATTGTCGTTGTTAAGATATACTTTTAGATCTTATCGGGTGATTTATAAAAAGGTTATTGATTCAGATGTCGAACTCGAATTTGATAATAGAACACATAATGGAACGAATAATTTGTATATCTATATATTAGAGAGAAATTAAATGTTAAACCAAATAGGATTGGATAGACTTTTGTATAAAGGGTTTGGATTGCAAACAAAGAAGGCGCAGGTTGCTTTTTTAGTGATACTGGCCATTAAAGTGTTGGTGATGATTCTATTTTCTTCAGATTATCAGAATCGCCTTTTTATTCCTTTTGTACAATATTTTATCGAAGTCTCTGGTAATCCTTGGGATTATTTCTATGCGCAAGGGAGATATGATCAATTCCCATATTCACCTGTTATGCTTTACTTTTTATCTATTTGTTATGCGCCTTTTTATTTATTAGGAGCTACCCATTCTTTATTAGGCCAGTTTTTCTTTAAATTACCAACGCTGTTTGCTGATCTCACCATTTTTTATTTATTGTGTCGTATGTTTGAAGACAAAATGAAGGTGATGATTTATTATTTTGCAACACCTATCATTATTTATGCCTGTTATATGCATTCTCAGTTGGATCTTATACCAACGGCATTACTTTTTTTATCGGTTTATTTATTAACTAAACGAAACTGTATCACCTCAGCGCTTGTATTCGGTTTGGCCGTGTGTGCCAAATTACATGTTGTTGCAGCTTTCCCGCTCCTGCTTATTTATTTACTAAAAACACACAAATTAAGAGGTGTTATGACTTTTTTATTCATAGCACCGTCAGTGTTTTTGATTATTGTTTTTCCTTTTTGGACAGAAGGTTATCAGCAGTTGGTGCTTAATAATTCCAAGCAAACGTTGATTTATGATTCTTACATCGCTGTAGGCAACCTGAAAGTATACTTTACCGTTTTGTTGGTGGCCATTTTTTATGCGCGCGTCAGTGCTTTTCGTAAGATGAATAAAGATCTGCTCTACACATTTTTGGCCCTTATTTTTTCAACGTTTGTATCATTGGCCCAACCCTCGCCGGGATGGTATGTGTGGTTGTTTCCTTTTCTTAGTATCTTTTTTATAAAATTTCATGAAAAAGCTCAACATATTATTCGCTTATATGTGGCACTAAACGTGATGTATTTAGTTTATATGTTGCTTTTTTATTTACCCGAGTATCATGATCTTATTTTCTTGAAAACACCTATTCATTTTAAGATCGATATTGAGAAATATCGTAATGTTAGTTTTACATTGCTCGAAGCTGTATTAATAGCGAGTATGTATGCTTTTTATAAGTTTGGAATCAGAAGTAACTTTTATTATAAGAAAAATACACCAGGCGTTATTGGGATTTCTGGTGATAGTGCCGCCGGTAAAACGACGATCCTATCTGATATAAGAAAGCTTTTTGGCCATCGTGTTTTAGAGTTAGAAGGGGACGCTGATCATAAGTGGGAACGCGATGATGAGCATTGGGAGGAGTTAACGCATTTAAATCCGAAAGCCAATTATCTTCATCGGCAATATAATGATATTCTTAATCTTCATAATCGTAATGCTGCTTTTCGTTGTGATTATGATCATAGTACGGGTAGGTTTACAAGTTCAAGAAAAGTAAGGGCAGATGACTATATTGTTTTAAGCGGACTACATGCTTTTTATCTTCCTAAAATGCGTAAGATTATTGATTTAAAAGTATTTGTTGATACAGATGAAGGGTTGCGTCGATATTGGAAGGTTCAACGGGACACACGTGATCGTGGACGTAAAGTCAAAGATATCTTAAAGCAGATGGACCAGCGTGCTTTAGATGTTAAAAAATATATTCACCCTCAATATGATTTTGCAGATATTGTTGTTCAGTACTTTACGGATGATCCTATTAAATATGAAGAGCGTAATGCCAGGTATCATATGAAGTGTAAGGTTATTCTTGATTCAAACGTTTCTCTTCAAGCGATTGTTCATCGATTAGAAACAAAGCTTGATGTAACTTGGGACTATTCTCAAGATTTAAAAAATCAAAGTCTTATTGTGGATGGATGGCTTGAAAAAGAATATATCGCAAAGATGGCCCAAGAATATATAGTCAATTTAGAAGAATTGTTGGGTGATGATCCTATTTGGTTGGATGGTTACCGAGGTCTTGTTCAGTTTATGGTGTTGTTAATGTTAAGTGAGAAATTAAAATGAGAGAGATCCCTTGGAGTCCTATAACTGGTTTATTGTTGGATTTGGATAATACGTTATACGATTACAACAAAGCACATCAACCAGCTTTACGAGAAGTTGTTCAGTTTTTATCTCAAAAGACTGGAGTTGTTAAAGAGGATATAGAAAAAGAATATGGTGTTGCTCGTGGGATGATTCATCAGCAGTTAAAGGGTAAAGCATCAAGTCATAATCGTTTACTGTATTTTCAAAAGTTATTAGAAAATATAAATAAACCCATCATGCCTTATGCCTTAGAAGCGTATGATTTGTATTGGGATGTGTTTATTGAACATATTGTTTTGTTTGATGAGGTGATGTCTTTTTTAGAGAAAAATCAGGATAAAAGGATTTGTATCTTAACGGATTTAACAGCTGATATTCAGCATAAGAAGTTGCATAAGCTTGGATTAAGTTCTTATATTCACGCCCTTGTAACAAGTGAAGAAGTGGGCGTTGAGAAACCTGATCGCGGGATGTTTGAATGTGGGTTAAAGAAGTTAGGATGTATGAAAGAAGAGGTTTGTATGATCGGGGATAACTATGAGAAGGATGTGATGGGAGCGGTTGAGTTGGGTATGAAAGCGATTTGGGTGAATAAGGAGGGGGGGGAGCGTAGGGAGAGAGCTCTGGTTGTGGAGGTTGAGGATTTAAATTTTTCTTTAATGAGTTCCCCGCTTTCGCGGGGACGACAGTAGTATGCGATCTCTGTTTTCGCGGGGACGACAACTATACTGTCATCCTCGCGAAAGCGGGGATCCGTGCGGTTTTACTGTTCAAAGAGTAACCATGCAAATTATAATCCCTATGTCCGGCGTAGGCAAGCGTTTCATTGACGCTGGCTATAAAGATGTTAAACCGTTAATCGAAGTGGACGGTTTGCCTATCATTGCACATGTTATCAACATGTTTCCGGGTGAAAATAATTTTACTTTTGTCTGCAATAAAACGCATTTACAAGAAACGCCAATGGAAGAAATTTTAAAAGGTCTTGCTCCTTTTGGAAAAATTATAGGGATCGAACCTCATAAGAAAGGTCCTGTCTATGCGGTGGCAGAAGTGTTTGACGCAATTGATGAAAGGGAGGAGACAATCGTTAACTATTGTGATTTTTCAAAGTATTGGGATTATGATGGCTTTCTTTCTCATACAAGAGCGCGGCAGGCTGATGGTGCGATAGCAGCGTATAAGGGGTTTCATCCTCATATGTTAGGTTCTACCAATTATGCCTTTATGCGCGACGATCAACAATGGCTTTTAGAAATTCAAGAGAAAGAGCCGTTTACGGATAATCGTATGCAAGAATATGCTTCTGATGGAACGTATTATTTTAAAAACGGCGGACTCGTAAAAAAATATTTTCAGCAATTGATGGATGAGGATATAAACCTTAAAGGAGAATATTATATAAGTTTGGTCTATACGTTAATGCTGAGAGATGGTCTTAAGTCTTCTGTTTATGAAATACAACATATGTTGCAATGGGGGGAGCCTGGACATTTACAAGAGTATCAACAATGGTCAAAATATTTTTCTAAAATGGTTGATGAGACAAAAAGCATTATCAATAATGAAGAGACGATTAATCTAATACCTTTAGCTGGACGTGGACAACGATTTGTTGATGAAGGCTATCAAACACCAAAACCTCTTATAGATGTCAGTGGAAAACCAATGATTGTTCAGGCGGCCTCTTATTTGCCTCAATCGGGGGCGCAAACTTTTATTTGTTTAGAAGATCATCTAAAAGAATATCCTATCAAAGTTGCTCTTCTAGAAGCCTATCCCCAAGCCAATATTGTTTCCCTTAATGAAGTTACAGAAGGTCAGGCGTGCACGTGTGAGAAAGGAATAAGAGAAGAGGATTATGATAAACCGTTGTTTATTGCCGCCTCAGATAATGGAATGATATGGTCTGAAAAAAAGTTGCAATCCTTATTGGATGATACCTCAATAGGTTGTCTCGTTTGGAGTTTCCGGCATCATCCTTCAAGCGCTCAAAATCCTCAAATGTATGGTTGGATTAAAACGGATGAGAAAGAAAATGTTTTAGGCGTCTCAGTTAAAGTTCCAATTTCAGATGATCCGTTTAATGATCATGCCATCATCGGGGCTTTTTATTTTCGTAAAGCCAGATTTTTTATTGATGCATTAGAACGACTTTATAAGAGTGATGTTCGTGTTAATAATGAATTTTATGTCGATAGCTGCATTAACGAAATTGTGGCCATGGGTTTAAAGGCAAAAGTCTTTGAGGTGGATCATTATATCTGTTGGGGAACGCCGAATGATTTAAAAACATACGAATACTGGCAAAGTTATTTTCATAAAAGTGATCAACATCCGTATTGTTTAGAGAAAGATCGGAGAATGGAGTTAAGTAAATTGAAGGATTATGAAAAAAAATATTCTTCTTTTAAACAGGAGCACAATTAATGGCTAAGAAAAAACTTTCTATTGTTGTTCCTTGTTACAATGAAGAAAAAAATATTCCTCTTATTCTTAATCGCTTTCTTAAAGTTTTAGGTCGAGCTGATATTGAAGTTATTTTGGTCAATAATGGATCAACGGATGATAGTGAGAATGTTTTAAAGGAATTATTACCTCAGTATCCTTTTGCAAGATCGGTTAGAGTTGAAGTCAATCAAGGTTATGGTTTTGGTATTATTGCCGGGCTTAATGAAGCTGTTGGTGATTATATCGGTTGGACGCACGCAGATATGCAAACAGATCCTAATGATGTGATGAGAGCGTTGGCTATCATTGAAGAAAAAGGGAGTCCATTAAACATTTTTATTAAGGGAGACCGCCGAAATCGACAATTGTTTGATCAAGTGTTTACCTGGGGGATGAGTTGTTTTGAGTCAATGTATTTGGGGAAACGATTATGGGATATTAATGCGCAACCAAATATTTTTTCTCGGTCATTTTATTCAACGTGGAAAAATCCTCCACATGATTTCTCGTTAGATTTGTATGCTTTATATATGGCTAGGCGGCAAGATATAGAAGTTGTTCGATTTGAAGTTGTTTTTCCCAAACGGATTTACGGTCAATCCAGTTGGAATACAGGATTAAAATCAAAAGGTAAGTTTATTAAAAGAACACTCGATTTTAGTGTCTCTTTAAAAAAGAGATTAAAAGTATGATTTACATCGCACATCGTATCAACTCTAAAGAAGAGTTAAAAAAATTACCTCAAGAATTTGGTGTTGAATTAGATTTGCGTGATCATGGTGAGCAACTCATTGTTCAACATGACCCTTTTAAAGATGGAGAAAATTTTGAAGAGTATCTAGGAGAATATCAACACGGGCTTATGATACTTAATATTAAAAGCGAACGCATTGAACATCGTGTTTTGGATTTGCTTGAAAAATATGCTATTAAAGATTATTTCTTCCTCGATTCATCTTTTCCTATGGTTTATACATTAAGCCAATCGGGCGAGCACAATGTCGCTGTGCGTTTTTCGGAATTTGAAGGGATTGATACTGTTTTAGCTATGAAAAAACAAGTCAATTGGGTTTGGGTCGATTGTTTTACAAAAATGCCTTTGGATCGAGATAAAAGTTTAGCTATTAAACAAGCGGGTTTAAAAATATGTTTAGTTTCTCCAGAGTTGCAAGGCCGAGATGATCAAATAGAGGCGTATGCCAAAGAAATTCTGGATGCTTCAATAGATGTTGATGCTATTTGTACAAAAAGTTACAATATTGAGAGATGGCAATCCATTCTTAAACGAGCATAAATTATGAAACAAGAAATTACGATAAACGATCCTTTAGAAAAATATCAGAAGGAGCTTTCTGATATTAAGTTTGCTCTTGATGCTTCGACCATTGTTGCGATGACCGACCAAAAGGGCAAGATCACTTATGTTAATGATAAGTTCTGCAAAATATCTCAGTATAGTCGTGATGAACTCATAGGAGAAGATCATCGCATTATTAATTCGAACCATCACCCTAAAGAGTTTTTTAAAAATTTGTGGGATACAATTAAAAAGGGAGAGGTTTGGAGTGGAGAAATTAAGAATAGAACGAGAAGGGGGACTTATTATTGGGTTAGCACGACCATTGTTCCTTTTCTAGATTTTGAAGGTAAGCCCTATCAGTATGTGGCTATTCGTCATGAAATAACAAAACGTAAAGAGATGGAGGCGGCTGTTAAGCAGTTGCCACAACGCATTATTCATGCGCAGGAAAAAGAAAGAGAAGGGATCTCGCGAGAAATTCATGATGACTTAGGGCAATCCTTGGCTATGCTAAAGATGTCGATTCAGTCGACGATTCATAATGATCAACTGAGACCGGAAATAGCGTCATACGAGAAGATATTGCAATATCTAAATAAGATTATTGATAAAACTCGCCATTTAGCTTCTGGCTTAAGGCCTTCTACATTAGAGGTTGTTGGATTAACGACAGCTTTAAAAACTCTTATTAACGATTTTAAGACGTATTCTTCAATTGAAGTTCATTTTCATTGTATTGATCTAGAAGATTTTAATTTTAAAGGTGAGGTGATAAATATTTACAGAATTGTTCAAGAAGCCTTAAATAACATTACTAAACATTCTCAAGCGAGTACTCTTAACATTGATATTAACTATTGTGATCAGATGTTAAATCTTAGCATTAAAGACAATGGAGTTGGCATGGAGATAGAGAGTAGTTCTTTTGAAAATAGTGTAGTTGGTGGCTTGGGGCTTACGACGATAAAAGAACGTGTTAGCATGCTTAAAGGAGAAATGTTCATTAAATCAAAATCTAATCAAGGAACAAAACTTTTGTTTCGTATCCCAGTTGATAAGAAAGGTTGAATGTAATGGATCGGTTACGTATTATCATCGCAGATGATCATCAAATATTTAGAGAAGGTTTAAAAAATTTAATTGAGTCCAACGAGAACTATTCTGTTGTTGGAGAAGCAAATGATGGAGAAAAGCTTTTAGAGCTTGTGAAGCATAAAAAGAGCGATGTGATTATTTCTGACATATCAATGCCCAATATGGATGGGTTAAGTGCTATAAAAAAAATTTCAGAACAATTTCCAGATATTAAAATCTTAGTTCTTTCGATGCTAAAAGACAATGTGCATTTAAAGAATGCCCTTAGTCATGGTGCGGCGGGTTACATTTTAAAAGATGATGCCTATGATGAGTTGCAAATGGCCATTGAGCGAGTGAGAAAAGGGAAACGATACATATCATCGGCCTTATCACAGTTATTTGTCGAAAGGCATGTTTGTGCAGATAACGATCTTGACGCCCCTTCATTAGAAATTCTTACGAAAAGAGAGCGAGAGGTTCTTAAATATGTTGCAAAGGGTTATCCGAACAAGTTGATAGCAAGCAGGCTAAAAATTAGTTCACGCACAGTTGAGGCCCACCGTGGTAATCTTTCCAAAAAGCTTGGCATTTTTAACACAGCAGGTTTAGTCAAATATGCCCTTTCTAAAACCCTCCTTTAGTTAAACTTCGTAATAATACTTAGATTGTTTGTGGAACCTCCTTATTTCGGATAAGTCCTATTTGTCTTAAAATATTAGTGTAAGGTTAACTTAATAGAGGAATGATTTAAAAAGGATGATTTTATGAAAACAAAGATTTTATTAATCGAAGACAATGATGATTTTAGGAATGCGGTGAAGGGCTACTTAAATGAACAAATACTAGATATTGAGATTTTTGAAGCTTGTACAGGGGAAATGGGTGTAACGAAAGCTTCTTTAGTTAAGCCTGATATTGCTATTGTTGATCTAAACTTGCCGCATGCTAATGGGTTTGAAGTCATTAAAATGTTGAAAGAAGATCATCCGAATTGTTTTCTTATTGTATTAACCATGCTTGAGGTAGAACAGTTTAAGCAGTTGGCCAAAGAGTTGAACGTTGTTGATTTTGTTGGGAAAAGTGAGCTTTTTGATCGTCTCGTACCTGTCGTTAATAAATATGTAGAAAAATGCAGAGAAGCCAGTATGGTCTAGAAGAAAGGGGTGATAAAAATGATTACAGAGATCGGAATCGTTTCAGGTGAAATATTGACAGCTCTTGATGAGATAGACACGCCTTTAGATATTCAACAACTTTTCCTTTATGTCGATGCCCCTCAGGATGTCATCACTATGGGGATAGGTTGGCTAATTCGCGAGGGTTATGTACATTTACACTTTGAAAATGGGCATTATTTTATTGAAAAGCAAAAAAGGCGCTGCGATAAGAGTAATCTAGCCAGCAATACTTTTGGTGTGTAGAGTTTCGTTTTACAGATATTCCATTTTTACTCAATTTTTCCTTCCTTAAATTTAGGCAATTTTTTCTACATTTTTCCTCCATTAGGCTTTACAATCAATAAAACAAAATACTAGATATAATATTTTTTCATTATTAATGAAATTTCTTAAAGGTATTCTGATTCTATGATTAAAGTAGGTATTATTGGATGTGGGTATTGGGGGCCGAATCATATACGTATTTTTTCTCAATTGGCTAACTCTCAAGCTGTGATGTGTGCTGATTTGGATGAAAATCGGTTGGCAAATGTTAAAGATTTATACCCTAATCTCCAAACAACAACAAATTATAAAGATATTTTGACCAATGATGAGATAAGGGCTGTGTGTATCGCATCACCTACCAATACCCATTTTAATCTCACCAAAGAGGCTTTAGAGCATGGCAAGCATGTTCTTGTAGAAAAACCTCTTGCTTTACATACAAAAGAATGTCAGGAACTCAAGGAGTTAGCTGAAAAAAAGAAGTTGGTGCTTATGGTGGGCCACGTTTTTCTTTTTAATTCCAGCATCCAATGGCTTAAAGATTACATTAAAGCCGGAGAGATGGGACAAATTTATTATGCTTATTGTACGCGAACCAATTTAGGACCATTTCGTTATGATGTTAATGCGTTATGGGATTTAGCCCCACACGATATTTCTATCTTAAATTATTTATTTGAAGGTTCTCCTATTAATGTCTCGGGACGCGGTCAGAAATCATTAGGCAGTTCGCTTGAAGATTTATCATTTGCTACTATGGAATACGAACAAGGCATTATTGCAAACGTTCATGTGAGTTGGTTGGATCCAAAGAAGGTGAGGCAGATGACAATTGTTGGAGAGAAAAAGATGGTGACGTGGGATGATTTAGATGGTTTAGGTCCGATTAAGCTTTATGATAAACATGTTGAGAAAACCTCAACCTATTATGCGACGTACGGGGAGTTTCAGTTGCTTTCTAAAGAAGGAAGTATCACGTTACCCAATATCTCAGCAAGTGAACCTTTAAAGGCGCAGGGTCAGTATTTTATGGAGTGTGTGGAGAAGGTAAAAAATCCTGATCTAGCCGATGCGCAAAAAGGATTGGAGGTTGTTAAAACGTTGTGTGGTATTCAAGAATCCATGGATTTAAAGGGAACTTGTGTTGCCATTATATAGAGAGATAAAGCTATGAGTTATTTTAAACACGAAAAAGCGATTGTTCACCCAGAAGCCGAAATAGGCGAGGGGACACGTTTATGGGCGAACACTAATATTCAGCAGGGCGCTACGATTGGCAAAGATTGTAATATTTGTGATGGAAGTTTTGTAGAGAGTGGCGCGATTGTTGGTAATCATGTCACGGTCAAACATCATGTTTCTATTTTTGATGGTGTCACGATTGAAGATGATGTATTTATCGGATCCAATATTGCCTTTATTAACGATCGGTATCCTCGGAGTAATAACGGGGGTGAGTGGACGTTAGAGAAGACTACGGTTAAAGAAGGTGCGACGTTAGGAAGTAATGTTGTTATACTTTGCGGGTTAAGTGTTGGGCGTTACGCTGTTGTTGGGGCGGGAAGTGTTGTAACAAAAGATGTTGATGATTACACGATTGTAGGTGGTAATCCTGCGCGTCAAATGGGTTATGCTTGTGTGTGCGGTAAAAAGTTAGATAAGGAATTATCTTGTAGTTGTGGGAAAAAATATTTATTGAAAGATAAAGCGCTTGTGATGGATGATCAAAAATGAGCAAAGTTCTCGTCTCCCCGGTCGCGTTCAACGAAAAAATTAAGTTACAAAATGTTATAAAACGATTTTTGAAAAGTGAGTTTAACGGTACGTTTGATTATTTGATCGTGGATGATGCCTCAACAGATGGGCAAACAGAGATGATTGCCGGGTATAAAGATCAAGGGGTTATGACCCTTAGACATCAAACACGTCAAGGCGTTGGTTCGGCCATTCGTACAGCTATACGGTATGCTCAAAAACATGATTACGATGTATTGGTGATTATGGCCGGTAATGATAAAGATAACCCAGAGGAAATTGCAAGATTAACAGATCCGATCATTAAAGACGGGTGCGATCTTGTCCAAGGATCTCGTTATTTAGGAAAAAATGGCATTGGTGGGGATATGCCTTTTTATCGAAAGATTGCAACGAGATTACATCCGATGTTACTTTCTTTAATTTCTGGACGTCGTGTTACAGATTCGACAAATGGTTTTAGGGCTTTTCGTTTATCTCTTTTTAATGATGAACGCATTAACATTGATCAATCTTGGTTAGATCAATATGAGCTGGAACCTTATTTGTTATATAAAGTTATTAAATTAGGTCATAAATTTCAAGAAGCTTCTGTAACAAAGATATATCCAGCTAAGAAGTTGGGTTATACAAAAATGCGTCCTTTAATCGGTTGGTGGAGTATATTGCGCCCGCTGATTTATTTAGGATTGGGTATAAGAAAATAAAAAGATAAACCTCTTTAAATAAAGGAACGAATAATGGCTAAAATACTCGCTTTCTTTTTGGTGTGTTGCATTTCGATTGGTTGTAGTTATGAAGGAAAATCTATTCAATCATATTTGAAAGATCCTCGATCCATCATCCAGGATCCTCATTTTACTAGTTATCAAGAAAAGAGAGGGGATTTGGAAAGCCAGTATTTAAAGAAAGAAATTGCTTACGTTGATTATGTTGAGCAAATGGATCAGTTAGATCAAAAATATTCACAAGAAGTTCAAGAGAGAAGTTCGATTATTAATACACAATAGATTGTGTGTGTTTGGAGTGCTTATGAAGTTGTATGGGAAAAATCCAGTGTTAGAAAGGCTACGGTCGAATCCGAAAAGCATTAAAAAGATTCATGTGGAGCAAGGTGTTCAAGGTTTAACGGTGATCAGGCAAAAAGCGAAACAATGGAATATCCCTGTTATAGCGACAACGCGATCCAAGATGCAAAAGATTGGACGGTCGCTTAATACGCAAGGAATTGTGGTTGTTGTAGACGATTTTGAATATATGCCATTTGATGATTTGTTAGAACAAGCTCTTAAGAAAAAACGGTGTATTCTTTTTCTAGATGAGATTAATGATCCGCAGAATTTAGGGGCTATTATTCGTAGTGCAGGGTGCTTAGGACATTTTTCAATAGTGTTACCTTCCCATAAATCTGTTTCCGTGACTGAGGCTGCTTTACGAGTAGCTTCAGGAGGGGAAAGTCATGTTGCTATTGCTAAGGTGTCGAATTTAAATCAGGCGATTAGAGAGGCTAAAGGTGAAGGGTTTCATATTGTTGGTACGGTTGTCAATGCCAAACAAACACTAGAGAAGACGCAACTCCCGTTTCCTTTGGGTATTGTTGTTGGGTCGGAACAAAAAGGAATTCGGGATGTGATTCGCAAAAATTTGGATTTAGAAGTTCAAATACCGATGTACATTGATCGGCTTTCATTTAACGTTGCTCATGCAACAACAATTCTTTGTTATGAAGTCACAAGACAAAAACTTATCAGAAAAAAACCAAGAGACAGCTGATCTAAACGCAATTAACTTTTTTGCAGAAGCGGGTCTTCTTAAAAGAGTAAAACGTAGCGGTTGGTGGGTTGCTGGTATCAAGGATCCTGAAAGTGTTGCCGAGCATTGTTATCGTTGTGCTGTCATTGGATATTATATGGCGCATGAAGAAAAGGTCGATCCTTTTAAGGTTATGACCATGACATTGTTTAATGATATTCATGAAGCGCGTATTAATGATTTGCATAAGATGGGACATTATTATATTGATTTTCGAGAAGCAGAAAAGAAGGTTTTTAAAGATCAAACTAAGGGTTTAAAAAGTGAAGTAAGAGAAGAGTTGGAAGGGACGAGAAAAGATTATGATGAGCAGGTCACCAAAGAAAGTCTTGTCGCGCGCGATGCGGATATTTTTGAATGTTTAATTCAAGCGAAAGAATACACTGATAACGGTCACGCCCAAGCTAAAAAATTTTTGAAAGTAGCACCAGGTCACTTAAAAACAAAAACCGCTAAGCGTTGGTGGAAACAGTTAGAAAATTGGCATAGTGGAGACTGGTGGGAGAATGTTGTTAAGTTTGAACGGTGATTGATGAAAATGCGCAGATTTTTTTCATTTTGTTGTGTTATAAGTTTATTGTTTCTTTTTGGCTGTTCGTACAATGCGGCTACGGGACGGCGAGAGATTATTGCGATTTCTACCTCTGAAGAAGTTGCTCTTGGCCAAAAAGCCCACAATGGTATTCTTAAAGAATTTACTCTTTCTTCCGATGAAACGCTAAATGAGAAGGTTAATCGTATCGGTAAAAGGCTTGTCCGTGTTTCTGATCGGCAAGATTATCAATATCATTTTTATGTTATTGATAAAAAAGAGTTTAATGCTTTTACCACCCCAGGTGGACATATCTATTTTCATGCAGGTCTTTTAGAGCATTTAAGTACGGATGATCAGATTGCTGGAGTCTTGGCTCATGAAATTGGTCATTGTGCGGCTAAACATACTATTAAAAAATATCAGGCGGCATTGGGATATAACTTTTTAGGAAATCTTGTTTTAAACCGTATTGGTGGCGGCGCTCAGCAAATTGCTAATTTAAGTTCAGGTGTTATCATGAACTTGGCTTTTTCAGCCTATGGCCGCAAAGATGAATATGAAGCAGATCGTTTAGCTATAAAATATATGTATTTAGCTGGTTACGATATTGATGGCATGATTGGTGTATTGAAAGTTTTGGAACAAGCCTCAAAGGGGGCTTCTAAAACGCCTCTTATTTTGAGAAGTCATCCGTATTTGAAAGATAGGATTACAGCGGCCAAGCAGGAGATTGTCAATATTAAGGTAAAGTTTGGGGAATGAAATTTTGATAACATCCAATAATCTTTGATTTTCCATTTGCGATTAGTAATTTAATGTTAGAATGGAGCTAATACAATGAAACGAATTGGTATTGCTGCTAGTAAAATGGCCAAGGGAAATCGTGCGCTTTACAACGGCTATGTTGTATTGATTTCCGCCCTTTTTTCATTGTTTATTTTTGTCATTGCTGGTGCTAGTGTTGTCTTTGCGCTAATCATTATTGCCACCATTGGTAATGAAATTATGCCAGATGACAATTTTACAGAAAACTGGAAATCCATCCTTACTGTTTGTATGGTTTCTCTAACAGTCATCATTGCCATTTTTAACGTTTTTGCTATTACAAAGAATATTAAATTTCCTAAAGGAATAGAAAAATAATGGTTCAGAATAAAATAGATTTTGAGCAGTGTTTAAATCAACTCCCCGTTGGTTTCTTTCGTGCCCATGTGGGTAGAAATTCCAAACTTACTTTTGTAAACGAGAATATTTTGAAATTATTGGGATATTCGAAAACAGAGATGATGAAAGTTAAAGCGTCATCTTTTTTTGTAGAGAAAAAAAGCTACAACTTACTTATAAAAAATGTTGCGGCTGATGGTTATGTTCACGATATGGAAGTGTGTTTTAAGAAAAAAAATAAAAAAACGATATGGTGTTTATTGTCGGCTCAATATGTTCAAGGAGTTGGACGTAAGGAAGCGTACATGGATGTTACGGTGAGAGATTTCTCTCAACGTAAACAGATTGAGAAGGATTTGATCGAATCAAAAGAGATGTTTCAAACTGTCTTTAATAATTCGGCCACCGCAATTACTGTAACGGATAAAAACGAAAAAATTGTCGCTTGGAATCCTTTTGCTGAAAGGATGTTGGGTATGGAGCGAGAAGCTTTGTTTAATAAACCCATCAAAGATTTATACCCACCTAAAGAGTGGCGCCGGTTGCGTTCTTTTAGAATTAGAAGAAAGGGGATGCTCTCTGATATTGAAACGCAGATTATAAAACCGGATGGTAAAATTATAGATGTTAATATCTCGGTTACGGTTTTAAAAAATCTTGAGGGAAAAGTGGTAGGTTCTATTGGGATTATGAGAGATATTACGAACCAAAAGATTGCAGATAAAAAGGTAAGAGAATCGGAAAATAAGATTCGTGTTATTCTTGATAATTCTGCAGCAGCGATCACCTTAACAGATGACCAAGAGCGTATCGTTTCTTGGAATAAATATACAGAACATATGCTGGGCATGAAAAAGAACGATCTTTATCTTAAAGATGTTAGCTCGTTATATCCTGAAGATGAATGGAAAAAAATTCGTTCTGAGAAAATTCGAAAAATTGGTTCCAAGCATCATTTAGAAACAAAGGTTGTTAAGAGAGATGGTCATATCATTGATATCGATTTATCCATTAATGTCCTTAGAGATGATAAAGGGAAATTGATTGGATCGGTTGGTATTATGCAAGATATCACTGAACAAAAACGTTTTCAGGAAATGCTTATTCAGGCAAAACTGTCCGCCGAGGAAGCCAATAGCGCTAAAACTCTTTTTCTAGCTAATATGTCACATGAAGTGCGTACACCCATGAACACCATTTTGGGAATGGTTGATCTGACATTGGATACAGAGCTCTCTGATGAACAAAAAGAAAATTTATCAGTTGTTAAAGATGCTGCTGATAATCTGTTGGGTCTTTTAAATGATATTCTTGATTTATCTAGGGTTGAGGCGGGAAAAATTTCTTTAGAAAAAATAGAGTTTCACTTACATAACGTTGCTAGAAGTGTTTGTAAGGGGTTGTCCGTTATCTCACGGGCAAAAAAATTGGAGATTGTTTTAAACTTTGCAGATGATGTCCCAGAGATGATTTTAGGGGACCCTGTTCGATTAAGACAGGTTTTGGTTAATTTGATTAATAATGCCATTAAATTTACGCATAAAGGTAACATCACCTTAGATATTAGTTTAGCTTCAAAAAAGGGTGAGGATGTATTGATTAGTTTTGCTGTTAAGGATCAAGGGATCGGTATTCCGTTGGATCGACAAGATAAAATTTTTGAGGTGTTTACTCAAGCGGATGACTCGACAACAAGAAGATTTGGAGGCACAGGTCTTGGACTTGCTATCTCAAAGCGATTAGTTGAGATGATGGGGGGAGATATTGGGGTCGAGAGTAAAGAAGGAAAGGGGAGTACGTTTAAATTTACGGCTGCGTACAAAGCATTGTCGGAGGAGAGGGTTTCAGCGTTAGGGATCGCTTCTCAAGAGGTTGAAAAAGAAAAGAGTGATGCTCCTGAGGTAAAAGATTTAAAAATTTTGTTAGCAGAAGATAATATTGTAAATCAAAAAATTGCAGCGCGCATGTTAGAAAAACAAGGATGGACGGTGACGTGTGCGGATAACGGAAAAGAAGTTCTTGATTTGATTATTGCCAATGAATTTGATGTTGTGCTTATGGATGCACATATGCCCATTCTTGATGGGTTAGAAGCCACACAAATTATTCGAAAAAATGAAACAAATACAGGTAAGCATATTCCTATCATTGCTTTAACGGCTCGTGCTATGCAGGAAGACCGTAAAAAGTGTTTGGATTCTGGAATGGATGGTTATGTATCAAAACCGATAGATCGAAAAAAATTATTTGATGAAATCATTAATACAGTTAGAAAGGAAAAATAACATGAGTGAACACGTTATAGATTTAGAAGAATTTTTGGAAAGAGTTCAGGATGATAAAGAATTATTGCTAGAACTTTTAGATATATTCATGGATGATTTTCAACAAAAGCGCAAATTGTTAGACACCGCTATTTCATCTAATGATTTTGAGGAAGTAAAAAATATTTCTCATTCTATAAAAGGTGCATCGGGTAATATTTCTGCTAAGTCTTTGCGTATGTTGTTTCTTCGGCTAGAAGATATGGGTGGCAATAGTGACCTTTCTGGGGCGCAAGATTTATTGATAGATGTTGATAAAAGCTTTGATGATTTGAAAAAGAGATGTGCAGAGTTAAAAACGGAGTTAGGAAGTGATAATTAAAGCCTTCGATGTCCATCCTCAAAAAAATTCATAATACACTTTATAACATTAAACAATCTCAAGTTTTGTTGTTGTTGTGCGCCATAGGATTGTTATGTTATTTCAATACCCTTACCTTTCCCTTCGTCCACGATGATGTTGTTTTTATCGTTCAAAATCCTAATATTGATCGTATCGATCTAAAACAAATATTTGATAGAACCTCCCCTTTAACGCAAGACCATTCGATCGTTAATGATTATTACAGGCCTTTTTTGGAAATTCTTTATCGTCTCCAATACAAGGTGTTTCGATTTCATGCGGGAGGGTATCATTTTTTAAACATCATTCTTCATGTTTTAAATAGTTTTTTAGTTTTTCTTATTGCGATGTGTTTGGTTAAGGATCGGGAAGAAAAGGACGTTCGCCAAGATCAAGAAGGGCTTGGGTTTTCTGGGAAGATGTTTGCTTTAGCCGTCTCTGTCTTTTTTCTGACGCATCCTGTTCAAAGTGAGGCTGTTGCTTGTATATCAGGTATATCCAATCTTATTTTTGTTTTTTTGTTATTGGGAAGTTTTTATTTTTATATTCAGTTTGAAGAAAAGAGAAGGGTTGGTTTATATGTGGCTTCTTTATTTGCGTTTTTGCTCTCCCTGCTAGCTAAAGAGCAAGCAATCGTCTTGCCATTTTTGATTGTTCTTTATGATTTATGGATATCAAAATATTCTAAAAGTTATTTAAAGAAGGTGTTTCAGTGTTTGCCATTTTTTGTTTTGTTGCTTGGTTATTTTCTTGCTAGGGAGCACATCTTAGGATTGTCGATGGCGAGTGTGTTTGATTTTAAGGGAGAGCTTTGGTTGCGGATATTAGCCATCCCTCAAACCCTGTTAATGTATATTAAGATAATGTTTTATCCCGTTGATTTGCATTATTATCGCAACACCGATATCTTGCTGCCTTGGGTATTGCCAACAGTTTTTTTAAGTTTATTAATAGGAATTCTTCTTTTTCTTGTTTTAAAATTAAAGTCTTTTCATCGTCGATACGTTGCTTTTGGTCTTGGGTTCTTTTTTATAACGTTGGCTCCGGTTTTAAACATTGTTCCGTTAGTTAATGAATATTCTTTCATTTTAACAGCCGAGCATTTTTTGTATTTACCTTTGTTGGGGGTTATAATCAGCGTTTTGGTGGCATTTGATTTCTTGGCAAAAAAATTTAATTGCAATAGGCATATACTGTTTCAAATATCCCTGTTTCTTGTCTTGGTTTTTATTGGTATCACTCATAAGCAGGTCACCTATTGGAGGGGAGAAATCCCACTGTTTGAAAGAACCATCGCTTTTGAGAAAGATTTTGGACGGGGTCATCTTCTTTTGGCTAAAGCATATTTTAGGGCAGGTAGGCTAATTGAAGCGCAAAAAGAATATGAACGCGCGTTGGAAATTATGACGCGATATGTTGAAATTTCTTACCATCAGGGTGCTAAAGAAGTCTATCTAGGCTTCATTAAGGAAATACATAGGGAATTGGCCCAATGTTTGTTTGCTAAAACAGATTACCAAGGTTCCATAGATCATTATTTAAGTCTTTTAAAGATGCAAGAAGGGGATATGAATCTGTATAATGGTATTGCGATGAGTTATTGTGGCATTTATGATAGTAAGAATGCTGAATTTTATTTTGAGAAGACATTGCAGTTTGATCAAGGAAACTTGATGATTAGAAATAATATGGGGGTTTGTTTTATGAAAAGTGGGGCATTTCAAAAGGCATTTAATGTTTTTGATAGTATTCTTAAAATGGATTCTGATTATGCGCCAACATTAGAGAATTTAGAGCTACTTAAAGAAACACTGAAATTAAGAGAACACAAAATCAAGGGCTTAGAATGACGACAGTCGAAATAGTATTATTTATTGGAATTATTTTTTTCTTAATCCTAATTGTGGTTATATTTTTAATTCCAACGGAGTCTCGTCTTAAAAAGAAAAGACGAAGGGTTGCAAATAAACCGCCGGAGAAAAGTAAGGATTGGAAAGAGACAGCTTTAAGGTTGGAGCAACATATTCATTCAAAAAGTCAGACAATCGTTACACTTGAACGAGAAGCAAAGGCTCGCAATAAAGCGTTGTTAATTGAAAAAGCAAAAGTGGATAAGGTGAAAGACAAGTTGAAACAAGAGAGAGGATGGCAGCAAAAAGAGTTGGGTTCTGTAGAGCGGCAAACGAAAGAATTGCAGGTTTTGAAAAACGAATTACGGGTGATTCAAGATAATTTGGGTAAGGAACATTCTGCTAACATTCGACTTAGGAAGGAGCTCGAGGAAGTTAATAAGAAATGTGAAGCCTATAATGCCAAACGAAGAGCAGCCGAGGCAGAAGTATCACAATTTAAAACGCATACAGCAGCTCAAAAGCAGGAGATTTCCCATCTTAAGAAGGATGTTGCCGAGTTATCAAAGAAAAAACAAGATACGCAATGGGTTGCCAAAACGGAATATCTCAAGCTTGAACGAGAGTTAAAAGAAACGGAAAAGAGTCTTCAACGGAAATTAAGAGAAGCAGAGCAGCAGCTTGATAAGATTAAACGTGAATTTTAGTATAAGTTATGTCGTCTAAAAATATTTTTGCAAAACGAACAAATTGGCCGTTAGAAATTAATCAGATTAGTGAACGGCTTAGCTATCTTAAGAAAAATAAAATCCCCTATATTGATCTTACCTTATCAAATCCAACCCGGTGTGGTTTTGATTATCCTTCCAAAGAAATATTGTCAGCTTTAAGTGATGAAAGGGCAATGGAATATTATCCAGAATCATTTGGATTGGATGATGCGCGTAATGCGGTTTGTGATTATTATCGTAAAAAAGGTTTAAAGGTCGATAAGAATCAGATTATTCTAACGTCAAGCACATCAGAGGCGTATTCTTATTTATTTCGTTTGTTAGCAAATCCCAATGACCGCGTTCTTTTCCCACAACCAAGTTATCCGTTGTTTGAATTTTTAGTAGATCTGCATGATTTACGAATGGGGTATTACACCCTTAACTATGATGGGGCATGGGGGCTGGGTGAAGATTTTTTAAATAATTTTGATAAATCGACACGTGCCTTTATTTTGGTTAATCCGAATAACCCAACAGGCTCTTATATAAAGTTTTTAGAGTTAGCTCGAATTAATGATCTTTGTGATGAATACGAGGTGCCTATTATTTGTGACGAAGTTTTTCATGATTTTCCGTTTAATGAGAAGCTTAAACCAATAAGCATGGTGACAAATAATAAAGTTTTAACCTTTACGTTAGGTGGGTTATCGAAATCTTTGGGTTTGCCCCAAATGAAATTATCTTGGATTGTGATCAATGGCCCTGTTAACCTGGTTGAGGAAGCTAAAAAGCGTTTGGAGATTATCGCCGATACGTATCTTTCTGTAAATACACCAGCTCAACTTTCTTTAAGACAATGGTTTACGCTCAAAGATAATATTCAAAGCCAAATAAAGTCGCGCATATTAAACAATTATCATTTTGCTCAGCAGCAAGTTAAGTTATTGAAACGTATACAATTGTTGGATGTTGAAGGAGGCTGGTATATTACATTAAAGTTATCCACTTCACGTAATGAGGATGAATGGGTGTTAAAGTTGCTTAATAATTATCATGTCTATGTTCATCCAGGGTATTTCTTTGATTTTGATCAAGGAAATCATCTCATTGTTAGTTTATTGGGACCTCAAGAGGCCTTCCAAGAGGGTTTGACGAGAGTTTTAAGCCGAATTGAGCAAGAAGGCGGATAGCTTTTTAAAGCCCTTTAAATGAAGACAAATGATGTTATAATGTGAAAAATATAAAGAGCGTAAGGAGTTACAATTATGAGTGAAAGACCTCAATGGGATGAATATTTTTTAAAGTTGGCCATGTTGGCCTCAGAGAGGGCAACGTGTCCACGTATGCATTGTGGGTGTGTTTTGGTCAAGGATAAGGAGGTTATTGCCTCTGGATATAATGGTTCTATTCCTGGAGATGTGCATTGTGAGGATGAGGGGTGTTTGATTGTTGATAATCATTGTGTGAGGACGGTTCATGCAGAGATGAATGCTGTTGTTCAGGCTGCCAAAAGAGGGCATGCCGTTAAAGGAGCTACCGCTTATGTGACAAATATGCCGTGTTCAACGTGTGCCAAATCTTTAATTGCGGCGGGTATAAAACGGGTTGTTGTTTTTTCAGATTATCATGATACGCTAGCTCTTGATTTTTTTAAGACAGCCAACGTTGTGATAGATAAGATAAAAATGCCCTCTACGACTATTTCTTATAACTTAAAAGATTATTCTTCAGCGAGGTAACCTTATGAGCAAAGCTAAAGTTCTTATAGCAGATGATGAGCCTGAAATTCTCGATGTCATGGTACGTAAAGTGGCTTTGGAAGGTTACGAGGTTTTTGATGCGAAGGATGGTCAGGAGGCCTGGGAGAAGATTCAAAAAGAAAATCCGGATGTTATCGTTTTAGACATTACAATGCCTCACAAAGGTGGGTTAGAGGTTTTAAGGGATCTTCGTAAAAATCCTTCGTCTTTGAAATGGCAACCGGTTATTTTAGTATCAGCTCATCGGGATTTAGAAGATTTAAAAAAAGGCTTCGCGCTTGAGGCAGATCATTACATTGGTAAACCTTGTCGCGTGGAAGATATTATAAAGGCTATTAAATTGATGTTAAGTTTAGCTCCCAAAAGAGATGTTCTCTAAAATACAAATGATTAGAAGTTTTTCAATAATTAATTTTAGTTTAGTTTAATGGGCCTGAAGTTAATTTTGAATAACTTCTAGAAGAATATATGAAGATTATTTTAGTATTTATTTTATTTATAGTCCTTTTTGTTCTTTATGTGCGTTACCTAGAAAATAAAACTCTTTTTTATCCAGCCAAATTATTATCATCAACTCCAAATGATATTGGTGTCTCCTACGAAGATGTCTTTATAACTACTGAAGATGGCTGTAAGTTACATGGTTGGTTTGTTCCTGCAGAAGATAGCCGCAGTACATTACTTTTTTTTCATGGCAATGCGGGTAATATTTCTGATAGATTAGGAAAGATTCAACTTTTTCATCGGATGCGTTTAAATGTGTTGATTATCGATTATAGAGGTTTTGGACAAAGTAACGGTAAGCCAACAGAATCAGGAATGTACTTAGATGCAAAGGCTGCTTTTGATTATTTGAAAAATAGTAAAAAAGATATGCTTGATTCCCTTATTGTTTATGGCGCTTCGTTAGGTGGCGTAGCTGCCATTAATTTGGCATCTCGTGAAGAGATAACAGCGTTAATTGTAGATTCATCTTTTTCTAATGCCGTTGATATGGCGAAAAGGATTTATCCTTTTATTCCATCATTTTTGGTGACCATAAAGCTGGATAATATTTCAAAGATAAAAAAAATATCAATACCGAAGCTTTTTATTCATAGTGTTGATGATATGACGATTCCTTATTCTTTGGGCCAAAAATTGTTTGAAGCAGCCAAAGATCCAAAAGAGATGCTTACAATTAGTGGGGGGCATAATGATGGTCATATTCATGACGAAGAAAAATACAACTCCGCAATTGAGATATTTTTAGATCAACATCAATTACGATAACAAAGGTAGTCGTTTACAATGACAGAAAATATTACAAGTTTACAAAATCCTCGGATTAAACAATTGGTTAAATTGCGTGATCGTAAGACACGCGATAAAACAGGTTATACTCTAATTGACGGATTGCGCGAATTAATGCTAGCCGTTAGTTCAAAGCAAGAGATAAAGGAAATATTTATTTGTTCGCCTTTGTTAGATGAAAAAAGTTATCGTATTATAAAAAAGCAGAAAGTATCCGTTTTCGAAGTTCCAAAAAAAGTATTTGATAAAATTAGTTACGGAGATCGTCAAGAAGGGCTTCTTGCTGTTTGTCAGCCAAAGCAATCTTCTATTACTAATTTAACATTGCCCAAAAATCCACTTTGTGTTGTTATCGAACATCTTGAGAAACCAGGAAATCTAGGAGCCATTTTAAGAACGTGTGATGGAGCTGGTGTTGATGCAGTGTTTGCTTGTGAATCTTTAACAGATCTTTATAACCCTAATGTGATTCGAGCAAGTTTGGGAACAGTTTTTTCTGTTAACACAGTTGTTTGTACGAATGAAGAGGCGTATGGCTATTTTCAAGATCACAACATTACAAGTTGTGCAACAGCGCCACAAGCGGTGACATTATATTCTCAAGCACCTTTTAAGAAGGGAATAGCTATTATTCTAGGAAGTGAGCATAAGGGCTTAAGCGAATTTTGGAAGGCGAAAGCAGATTTGTCTGTTGGTATTCCTATGCGGGGTAAAATTGATTCATTAAACGTTTCAACAACGAGTGCTGTTTTATTGTACGAAGCATTGCGACAAAGGAGTTTGTAATATGAGATTACAAGTATTTTTATCACATAATGGTGTCTGTTCACGACGAAAGGCTTTTGAGTTAGTTAGTAATGGTGCGGTTACAGTTAATGGTCGCGTGGTTAAAGAACCATCGACTCCGATTGATGCGAAGGTGGATAAGATATGCGTTGAGAATAAACTTATTGTAGATAAAAGTTATGAGTACATCGTTTTAAATAAGCCAAAAGGTTATATGACGACAAGAAGTGATCGTTTTGCATCAAAGATTGTTTATCAGCTGATTCCAAAACAATTTGCACATCTCGTACCTGTTGGGCGTTTAGATAAAGACACGGAAGGGTTGCTATTTATGACGAATGATGGTGATGTTGTTTATAAACTAACGCATCCAAAATTTCTTATTGATAAGATGTATTTTGTGATGTTAAAGGGATGTCTTGAGGGGAAAGATCATAAAAAATTAGAGAAAGGGATTTTTCTTAATGGTCGAAGGACTGCACCTGCAAGAATAAAAAATATTAAGATATTTAAAGAGGGTACTCAGTTGACGATGACGATTCACGAAGGACAGAAACGTCAGATTCGAAAGATGTTTGCGAAGTTAGGGTATAAGGTTGTTCTCTTAAGACGAAAAATGCATGGGCCGTTATCTATTGGGGTACTAAAAACAGGGAAGTGGCGGAAATTATCTGTTAAAGAAGTGAAGGCTGTGAGGGGTTTAGTCGATGATAACAATTAATAACTTAACTATGGGTTTTACAGATCGAACTCTTTTTAAAGGGGTTTCGTTAAGTATTTTTCCAAAAGAAAAAATTGGTTTAACAGGCCCTAATGGAGCAGGTAAATCGACCTTGTATTCGATTATTTTGGGTGAAACAGAGCCGATTGAAGGCAATATTCAGATCCAAAAAAATATTAACATCGGTTACCTTCCCCAAGAGGCAAAATTTGATTCCAAAAGAACGGTCATGGAAGAAATCACATCAGGCGATGATCGCATTCGTAAATTAGTTGATGAAAAACATCAACTGGAAGATGATAATAAAGCCGATAGTCCTCGTTATGGCGATGTCATGCATGAATTAGAGCAGTTGGGTATTTATGAGATGGAACATCGCGCTGAGAAAATTTTATCAGGTTTAGGTTTTAAAGAAGAAGAGTTTCATAAGCCCATCATGCAGCTGAGTGGAGGCTGGCAGATGCGCACACTTCTGGCTAAACTTTTAACATATCCTTATGATCTTCTATTATTAGATGAGCCTACTAACTACCTTGATTTATCCGCCACCCTCTGGTTGAAAGATTTTTTAGCCAACTATCCAGGCGCCTTTGTTCTTATTTCACATGACAGAATTTTTTTAAATGACGTTACCAATTACACAATTGTGTTGCAGCATTCGCAGATGTTTAAGTTGAAGGGAAATTATGCCGCGTATGAGGAGCAAATGGATACGAGTCTAAAATCATTAGAGAAAAAACAAAAGGTTGTAGAGAAGAAGCGGCAACAGTTAGAACGATTCGCGCAAAGATTTCATGCGCAACCTAATAAGGCGGCGGCCGTTCGTAATAAAAGAAGAATGATTGATAAGTTAGAGAAGATTGATTTGCCGACAGAACAAAAAAGTATGGGGGTCTTTGATTTCTCAGATGTTAAACAAAGTGGATATGTTGTGGCTACTGCAAGCAAGGTTAGTAAGTCTTATCCAGATAAAACAGTTTATAAAGATTTGGATTTTGAAGTCATTCGAGGTCAGAAGATGTGCTTTGTTGGCCCGAATGGGGCCGGGAAGTCAACGTTATTAAAAATGTTAGCCAGTGTGCTTGAACCAGATACGGGTTCTATAAAATATGGTCATAACGTTGAAGCTGGTTATTTTTCTCAATCACGTCTGGATGTTCTCAATCCTAATCGCACAGCTTTCGATGAGGTGGGCAGTACATGTCCAAGTGGTGTGCCTTCTTTAAAGATTCGAAATCTATTAGGATTGTTTAGCTTTCATGGTGATGATGTTTTTAAGCATGTTAAGATTTTATCAGGTGGGGAGAAGAGTCGTTTAATTTTGGCTAAACTATTAATCAAACCTCCTAATTTTATGTTACTTGATGAACCTACAACCCATTTAGATGTAGACGGTGTAAAGGCCCTGACGTCTGCTTTTCAGAATTATGAAGGGACTGTATGTTTTATTAGTCACGATTTATATTTTATTAAAGAGATTGCTGATGTTATTGTTGAAATTGATGGTGGAGATATAAAGATGTATCCTGGAGGGTTGGATTATTATTTGGATAAAAAGGGAGCGGGTGGAAGTCCATCTATTAAGGGTAAGTTAAAAGAAGCGAAAAGGGAAGAAAAACAGAAGAAGAAGGCTCAAAAGGAAAAAAAAGGTAAAAACGCGAAATTAAGTGGTATTGAATTACAGCATCAAACGGCCATAAAACGCAAGAAGGATATTAAGGTAGAAATTAAAGTTTTAGACAAAGAGTTAAAAGACTTGGAGCTGGAAAGTTACGCGAAATCACGAAAGCTGGCCCAGTCTTATGAGACGCGAGATGCTCAGCTGATTAAGGAATATGGGGTGCGTTTAAAAGAAATTCAAATTCGATCAAGAGTTATTGAAACCACGATTAAAGAACTAAGAGAGGAAAATGAACGCATTAGTAAATGAAAGGATTGAAAATACTCTTTTAATTCTAAGAAATGTGTTAAAATTTATCTATGCATAGGCCAATCGCATTAGCCGTTGTTGTTTTTCTTTTATCAGGGTGTTATTCCATCAGACATTTGGATGAGCTTCTTTTTTTAAATAAGCTATCTGAAGAGCAAAAGGGTCTGGATGATATTGTTGAATTTCAGATTGGTCAGTTTAAAATGATTAAAGAGGAATATGAGTCAAATCAGTTAGAGCGTTATAACAACCAGAAAAAGATTAAAGACAAATTTGGGGCGCCTGTTCTTATTCAAGAGGCAAAGCGGAATGATCAGATGTTACAGCTTTGGATTTATCGACATCCTACGGAATTTTTTGATACGGATAAATTGTCATTGTACTTTGATAAAAATGGAGAGTTGGTCTTAAAAGAGTTTGATGCCAAGAAAACAGAATAGATTGAGGGTGTTATGGGCAAATCAGGAAAAAAACCTAGAAGAAAAGAAGATGTGCGAAAAGTGGGGGATGGTCAAAAGCCTGCTAAGAAAGAAAAAGATTGGGGCTTTGATGACATCGCACGCTCTAAACCTGGCAGACGTTAAGAGTGAATCAAAAAGTTCTTAGCGGTATTTATCTGCGACTGCAAAAGGCGTTTGGCCCACAGCACTGGTGGCCTGCTGATTCGGCTTTTGAAGTCATGGTTGGGGCAATTCTTACACAAAATACGAACTGGACTAATGTTGAAAAAGCCATTAGTCAATTAAAACATCTGCGCGTTTTAACTCCTCAAGGCATTAAAGAATTATCTCACCAACAAATCTCAGAAGCTATCAAACCTTCCGGTTATTTCAACGTTAAGGCCAAGAGACTCAAACATTTTGTTAATTTTTTGTTTAAAGAATATCAGGGTGATCTTGCCCGGATGCGAAAAGAGAATGTAACCCTTTTAAGGAGCAAGCTTCTTACAGTCAATGGCATAGGTCCTGAGACAGCGGATTCCATGTTGCTTTATGCATTAAGTAAAAAGGTGTTTGTGATCGATGCTTACACCAAACGATTTATGACGCGGCATAATTGGATCAAAGAAGATATTTCTTATCATGATCTTCAAGGAATTTTTCACAAATATTATCCGAAACAAATTAGTCAATATAATGAATATCACGCTTTAATCGTTAAGCTGGGAAAAGATTTTTGTAAGCCGAAGCCTCGTTGTGAACAATGCCCGCTAAAATCTTATTATTATTCCGTTTTATCGAGATGCTCAAAGTGTTATCGGGATTTTTTACCGGATGAAAAAAATGTTAAAAAACTATCTCATGAAACAAAACAAGTCATTTGTCTGCCCTGTCATCACGCTTCTTAGTGATCTAGTGAGGAATGATGTGAAGCTAGACATTTTTTGGACAAAAGATATAATAGCTCTACGGAATAACTATTAATTGTAAATAAAGGAGGGTGGTATGTGTCCATGGACTTCAGGTCAAGCAGGGGCAGTTCAGGGTTTTGTGTGTTTTGGCATTAAGGTATTTCTTATGATTTGGGTATTGGCCGTTCCAATTATTGTTACCTCGCGTTTAGATAAAATCATTAAATTATTAGAAGAACAAAACAAAAGATAGGTCCTATGCCAATTATTACATTGATCGTCATGATCATCATTTTATGTCTTCTCGTGGTTGTGTTGGTGCGAGATATAACTAAAACGGGTGAGCAGGAAAAGTTAGAACGTACATTAAGAGAAGAGATTGCTAGCAACAGGACAGAATCTTCAAAAAATATGGACGCTTTTAGTAATTCATTGTTAAAACGTGTTAATGAAATCGCTCATATGCAAAAAAATCAGTTAGACGTTTTTTCTAAACAATTGACGCATTTGACGCAAGTGAATGAGCAAAAAATTGAGAAGGTAAGTCAGGTTGTTTCAGATAACTTAAAGTCTTTGCAAGATGATAACAGTGCAAAGTTAGAAAAAATGCGTGAGACCGTTGATGAAAAGCTTCATTCGACTCTTGAGAAAAGATTGGGTGAGTCTTTTCAGGTTGTGAGTGATCGACTTGAGAAAGTTCATCAAGGGTTAGGGGAGATGCAAAGTTTGGCTACTGGTGTGGGGGATTTAAAAAAAGTCCTTACGAATGTCAAAACGCGAGGGACGTGGGGTGAGGTTCAGCTTAAAAATTTGTTGGAGCAAGTCTTAACGTTTGATCAATATGAAAGTAATGTTGTTACAAAAAAAGGGAGTAGGGATCCGGTAGAATTTGCCATTAAGTTGCCTGGAAAAGAAGAGAAGGTGTTATTGCCCATTGATTCGAAGTTTCCGTTAGAGGACTATGAACGATTGCAGGATGCTCGAGACGAAGGGGCTCTTGAGCTGATAGAAGATTTAGAAAAAGCCATTGAATCTCGTATTAAGCTTGAGGCTAAGAAAATTAAAGAAAAATATATTGATCCGCCGCATACCACAGATTTTGGAATACTATTTTTACCTATTGAAGGATTGTATGCTGAGGTTATTCGAAGGGCTGGTCTTTGTGATCACTTACAGAATAAATTGAGAGTTGTGGTCGCTGGGCCAACGACAATCGCTGCGTTACTGAATAGTCTTCAAATGGGATTTCGAACACTTGCGGTTGAAAGGCAAGCAAGTGATGTTTGGCAGTTATTGGGAGTTGTTAAAACAGAATTTCACAAATTCGGAAATATATTAGATAAGACACAAGAAAAACTGCAGCAAGCAAGCAACAATATCGAATTGGCCTCCAAAAAATCTCGTACGATAGAGCGAAAATTAAAAAACGTAGAAGAGTTGCCTGCGTCTATCGAAGAAAATCTTTTAGAAGATGCGGATGTCTCTTTATTAATTGAGCCTATTAATGACGAATCAAAAGTATCGTAATGCGTTTGATGAGAGTGTGATGACTTGGACAACAAAGGGCGATGTTGATTTTTCTGTTGAGGGGCGTATAGATCATTTTTCACAAGAGCAGAAAACATATCTAAAGCATTATTTAGATAATCAATACCAAACACCTATTGTTGTTCAACAAGTACATGGTGATCAGGTGGTTTGTGTTGATAATGATTTTTTAGCAGCTCAAGCAATAGTAAGCGCGGATGCTCTTGTGACATCATTACCAAAGGTTCCTATTGCCGTTCGTACGGCTGACTGTTTGCCTGTATTTTTACATGATCCGACCGTGCCGTGTGTAGCTGTGATCCACGCTGGTTGGAAAGGTAGCCTTAAACAGATCGTTATTCGTACGATTGAGGCTCTTACCGAGCATTATCATTCAAACCCTGTCTCTTTAAAAGTTGCTCTTGGTCCAGCTATCGGGCTGTGCTGTTATGAAGTAGGGAATGAGTTTAATGAATATTTCTCTAAAGATATTGTTGTAAGAGATGAAAGGTTTTATTTGGATTTGAAGGCTGTTAACAGAAAGCAGTTGTTGGCCGCAGGAGTTAGTGAGCAAAACATTTTTAATTGTGATGTTTGCACCTGTTGTGATAAGGATTATCATTCTTATCGGCGTGAAGGAAAAAAAGGTGGTCGTATGCTTTCAGGGATTGTCATAAAAGAGGATTAGTTTTCATGCACATTGTTATTTATGTCACCGTTTCTAGTGGAGAGGAGGCTAAGAGGATTTCTTCTCAGTTAGTTGAACAAAAGTTAGTGGCCTGTGTTAATGTGGTTGATCATGTTGAGTCGATTTATTGGTGGCAGGGAAAGATAGAGCGTGCGCAAGAAAAATTATTGATCATCAAATCACGCAAAGTTTTATTTAAAAAAATTAGCGATGTCATAAAAGCTATACACAGTTATGAAGTTCCTGAGATTATCGCTTTGCCGATTGTTGAAGGGAATCAAGATTATTTAAATTGGATTGATGAATCGACCAGTAGCGGTTGATGCTTCATATAAAGGAGGAAGGTTGATGAAAGTAGTTATTAAGTTTTGCGTGGTGTTTGCGCTTTTAACGTCTCTCGCGATTGGACATTCCCATGCCATGGGACAATTTTTCTTTTTAGAAAACCCTTTAATCGGAGAGCGGGCTCCTGATTTCACACTAAAAACCACGAAAGGTCGGGAACTTAATTTTTCAGACTACAGAGAAGGACGCGATTCCATCATATTTTATTGGGCAACATGGTGTGCTTCCTGTAAAGAGCATTTACAGGAGATGAAGACAGCTATTAAAGAATTTGAAGAGCGAGGTATAAGTGTTGTGTTTATTAACTTGGAAGAAAAAGAGAAGGTCGTTAAAAAATTTATGAAGAAGGCTTCTCTTGATTTTGAAATGTTATTAGATGAAGATGCAAAGGTGGCTGAAGATTATAATATTTTTGGGTTACCCACTTATTACCTTGTCAATAAAGCGGGTGTGATTGTTGCTATCGAACATGGGATTCCAGAAAATTATGTGGAAATATTAGCTGGTGTTTCTGACGAGGAATAATTAATTAGTTGTTTCGTTACTTATAAGGTTGCTTTGTAAATTGGCTTTAAGTCGTAGTTTTGTTAGATACTCCGTTATCGATTCATTTCTCTTTCTATTTAAAACAGCTTCCCCTGTAGCTTCTTTTTCTTTTTCAAAATCCTCCTGGCTTGCCGCTATGCGAGAGTCCAAATAGAGAATGGCGTATCCTTGCGCTGTTTCAATAACTTGACTTAATTTTTTATCTTCCGTAAGACCAAACGCCTCATCTTGAAATTCTTTTGAAATACCTATCTTTGGCAAATACAAGCCTCGATTAAACTCAGGTGTTTGATCAACGTTTAAACCGAGTGTTTGAACAGCTTTGGCAAAGTCTGGTGCGTTGGTTTGATTGATGTTCTCTGAGATCGCTTTTAAATATTCTTCAGATTTAGTGCTAGCAACATCCTTTGCCTTAATCTGAAGGTAGGCGATTTTAACTTTTTCGCGAGCCGCTGCATAGTCAGGAATAGTTGTGTCTTTTTTATCTATTAATTTGGCAATGAAAATTCCTTCATTACTTTCGGATAGCTCACTAATTTGACCGACGTCTAAATCAAAAATTTCATTAATAAGTTCAAAAGGCCATCCCATAGAAAGATTGGGTTGCTCTTTGCTAAAATAGTCGCTTGTTTCTAATTTTATGTTGTGTTTTTGGGCTAGGGCCGTTAAGTCGTTACTATCATACAATTCCTGATAAATCGTTTCTGCTTTATCGCGAATCAAGTCTTTTTGTTCTTCGAGTTGATCGTTGATTGTTTCATCATCTGCATTTTCTTCTGAGCTTGTTGCAGCTGGCTTTTTAGGAAAGGCTAGTTTAATGTATTGAACATTTACAGTGGGTGGAATAAGGAATTTAAGTTTGTTGGTGTTGTAATATTCTTTTGCTTCTTCCTCGTTAAATGGTGTCTCAGCTATGAACTGATCTGGCGTGATTAATGTATAACTTACCTGAATTTTTTCATGTTGCATTTGATATTCTTCAAAAATTTCTTCTTGAGAAAATGAAATGTCTTTTGTTTTTTGATCAAAGAGTTTTGTGAATTTAATGGTTTCGCGAATGCTTTCCTCGAAGCTTCGTGCATCCATTCGAAATACGAAGCGTAGAATATCATTATAGAGTAGAGTGTCAAACTGACCATCTCTTTGAAAGAAGGGGTATTCTTCAATGGTCTTTATAACTTCTTGATCCGCAATATTAATTTTCATTTTTTTCGCTTCGTTGCTTAAGATAAGCCGATCCCAAGTTTCTGTTTCCAAATCGAGAAATTGTTTGACCTCAGGAAATCTGTCTCCATATCGCATGATAGCTTGGGCCTGAACTTGTGCGTAGGCGATTTCGAAATCTGTATAAGCGATTTTTTTTCCAAAAATTTTGCCAGCATAATTTGCGGAATTTAAATCAGTTACCAAATAGGCTGTTCCAAGAAAACCGAAAGAAATGATAATGACAATGGCTACAACCCATATAACTTTTTTCTTTAATTCCTTATCACGCATTATTTTTAACATGGATGCTCCTTGAAAATAACAATTAAACTCACAATAATTTAAGGTTGATTATAACTTTGATGCCATAAATTGACAAGGTTTTTCCGTATTTCTCAAATCCGATAGATTTGACTTTAGACCTCATTTAGACGGATTATCAGTGGGCGGGATCTGTTTTAGAAAGTGGTTTGAAAAGGCAGATAAGTTTCTTGCTCCAGGAACTTTTACATATTATACTTTTATTGTTGGGATAATAATACTTTACTTTTGAAAATCACGCAGCTATAATAGCCTATTCTTTGAATGGCAAAGCGTGTATAAATTCGGTTTTGATATAAACCTATTGAATTCAATGAAATAGGAATCAATAGATAATAAATTTGAGCATCATATGAAGAAATTAAAACTTGGACTTCCTAAGGGAAGTTTGCAAGAAGCAACAATTAGAGTATTTGAAAGAGCTGGTTTTCAGATTTATGTTTCAGGTCGATCTTATTTTCCATCGATCGATGATGCTGAGATTGAGCCTGTTTTATTAAGGGCCCAAGAGATGTCACGATACGTAGAAGAAGAGGCCCTTGATTGTGGGATTACAGGGGCGGATTGGGTATTGGAGAATAACTCTAAGGTGACCAGCTTGGCGGATCTTGTTTATGCCAAGCAAAGTTCTGTGAAAGTTAGATGGGTATTAGCTGTGCCTGAGGCGTCTAAAATCAAAACAGTTAAAGACTTACAAGGCAAAAGAATTGCCACAGAAGTCGTTAATGTTACTAAGACGTATCTTAAAAAGAACAAAGTTAAGGCTGATGTTGAGTTTAGCTGGGGTGCTACGGAGGCAAAGGTCGCGGATGGTTTGGTTGATGCCGTTGTTGAGTTAACAGAAACAGGCAGTAGTTTACGAGCGCATAAATTGAGAATCATAGATACGGTTTGTGAGTCGACAACACAATTTGTGGTTAGTAAAAAAGCTCTTAAAGATCCATGGAAAAAAAGTAAAATGGATCAGATTGTTATGTTACTTAAGGGTGCGATTAATGCCAATAATATGGTCGGCCTTAAGATGAATGTGGATGAAAAGAACGTGGAAAAGGTTTTAAAGATATTACCTTCTTTGAAAGAACCGACGATGTCTTCTTTAAGTAAGGAAGGATGGGTCGCGTTAGAGACGGTAATTGATGAGAGTACGGTTCGATCTCTTATCCCTAAATTAAAAGAAGTAGGGGCTCAAGGGATTATTGAGTATCCGTTGAATAAAATTATTTATTAACATGTTAATGAAGTAGCACTATGCCGTGCGGTAAAAAAAGAAAAAATCGAAAAATTCGAACACACAAACGTAAGAAGTTAAGAAAATCTCTTAGGCATCTTAAGAAGCGCAAAACTCGGTAATTCGTTTAAAAGGTTGTTCCCGTCTTGGCGGGGCGAACCTCGGCATTTTTCAAATTTAGAAATGACGAAAATGACGGGAGAAGAGTAATGCGGCAATTTATTGTCACAATTCACAGAAGATTTAAAGACAAACAGAGACGTTTCTGTTTTCCAAAATTGATACTGTGTTTGATGAGTTTAATTTTGAGTATGTGTGTTTCTGTGTCATCCTCGCAAGCTTTTGTTGATTTAGAAAAGCTTTCTCTCACAAAAGGATTAGCGCATTATGCTATGGGGCAAATTTATGACCTTCATAGTATGACAAATAATGCGATCCTCGAGTATCAAAAAGCCGCTCAATTTGATGATAAAAGTTTTCTAACGCATCTTCGTTTAGGTACAAGTTATGCTCGTTTGGATATGCTTGAAGAAGCTATATTCGAGTTAGAACTTGTTGGAAAGTATGATAACGAAGATTTGCAATCCCATTATTTGCTCGCCCTTATTTATTCCACTCAAAAAAACTACGAAAAAGCTGCTGATGAATATGAATTTATTCTAAAGTCGTTTGCCAAAACAGAACCTCAAAATATCGAAATTTATGGTTATTTGGGTCAGCTTTATTATTCTCAAAAAAAGTTTGATAAAGCTATAAATCAATTTGAAAAAATGCTCGAATTAGAATCTGATAATCCTGATATTCTTTATTTATTGGGTTCTCTCTATTTAGAGGTTGATAAAAGTGATCGTTCTGTTGAGATGTTAAAAAATGCCATAGAAATTAATCCAAATCATGATGGTAGTTTGAATACGTTGGGTTACATTTATGCGGAAAATAATGAAAATTTAGATGAAGCGGTTCTCTTAATAAAGAAAGCTTTAGAGGTTCGTCCAGGTAATGGTGCCTATTTAGACAGTTTGGGTTGGGTGTATTATAAAAAAGAAATGTATGAAAAGGCCTTAGATATTTTTAAAGAAGCTGAAGTTGTAATGAAAGATCCAGTTATTTATGAACATATTGGTGATGTTCATTATAAATTGAATAACGTCGAGGATGCTGTTAAATATTGGGAGTTATCTTTGGGTTTGCTTCCGGATCAAGAGAAAGTTATTCAAAAGTTAAATGAAATTAAAAGTTCTCAAGCCAAGAGTCAGACTGAGGAAGGTTTTCTAGAAGAATTAGGTGTTGAAAATAAAAATCAATAACGCGGTATCACCGTGAAGAATATTATATTTAGACGGAATTTTAGTATATTATTGCCCTCATGAAGAGTCTCACCTTATCATCTCCTGCCAAGTTAAACCTCTTTCTTAAAATCGTTAATAAAAGAGCGGATGGTTTTCATAACATTGAAACTATTTTTGAACGCATTGATTTATGTGATCGCATTAAAATAGCATCAAATAATACAGGTGAAATCCGTATTCGATGCAAGCATCCGCATGTCCCAACGGGGGCTAAAAATCTTGTTTATAAAGTAGCTAAGCAATTGCTAGAGGATTTTGATTTATCCTATGGGGTTGATATTAGCATAGAGAAGAATATTCCGGTGGCTGCTGGTTTAGCTGGTGGGTCAAGTAATGCAGCTACCGTTCTTATGGGGCTCAATCAATTATGGCAATTGAATTTATCAAAACAGAAGCTTCTTTACTATGCTCGTCAGATTGGTAGCGACGTTGCATTCTTCTTATATGACTGCTCTTTTGCCCTGGGGACTGAGCGCGGAGATAAGATAAAGAAATTGCCCGTCAAAACCAAATTATGGCATGTAATTGTTGTTCCTCGGATTCAGATGTTTTCTTGGAAAGTTTACGGGGAGTTAAGGTTACGACCGCAAGCAGTGGAAGCTGCAGGGGGTTCTGGCAGGCCTAAAAGGAGCTCAAATCGGGGGGGCACGAATTTGTTGACAAAGGTAAATGATAATGCTAATATCCTAATTCATCATTTGCGGATGGGGCATAAAAATGGCCTTGGGACATTGCTACAAAATGATTTACAAGAATCTATCGTTCGTATTTGTCCCAAATTGTTGAAGTTAAAACAGAGGCTAAACTCGTTTGATACCAAGGGAGTTCTCATATCCGGAAGTGGTCCTTCGGTTTTTGGAATAACAGAGACTCGGATTCAAGCTTTAGAAATACAGTCTCAATTGCTTAAGCGCTTTAAACAGGTTTTTGTTGCTCGAACTGTTTGATTTTTTATAGAAGGCCTTGTATGTGTGTGATGGGCTGAAAAAATTAACTTTGACGCCGTTTGTTGAAGATATTGGCCATTGCCCTTTATACGTTTGAAAGCAAGCCAAGGTTCGTTGCGTCGATGGAAAAAGGGAGCTTAAAGCAATGGAGATTACAGAGATCCGTGTTTTTCCTAAAGAAGGCCAAGATAAAAAGTTAAAAGCGTACACGACTGTTACATTTGATAATGCGTTTGTTGTTCGGAATATAAAAGTGATTCAAGGGGCGAGTAATTTGTTTATTGCTATGCCTTCAAGAAAGATGAAGCATTCTTGTTCTAAGTGTAACTTCAAGAATGAAACAGGAAGTAAATTTTGTAATCAATGTGGGGCGCAACTTCCAGTAAGCTCATCTCCTGTCACTTCTGATGCCAAGGCAGAACATCGCGATATTGCTCATCCTATAACTCAGGAATTTCGTGAATATCTGCAAAGTAGGATTTTAGAAGCCTACGAAAAAGAAGTGTCATCTAGTAGTTTAGCTTCCGAAGAAAGTTAACGCGAGATTTGAATAAAATTTTAAAGCAAAAATATTATTTTTGCTTAATTTGGGTTTATTGCTTTTGCCCGGTTGTGTAATGGTAGCACACGAGAATTTGGATCTCGTTGTCCAGGTTCGAGCCCTGGCTGGGCAGTTTATTTTTAAAAATGCCCGACGTAGCTCGGGCTTTATTTTAATCTACTTGAAGGTTGGAAGAATTAGAATTTTAAAAAGGTTGAGACATTTGTTATGAAAGAAATTAGATCAATTATTTTAGCGGCTGGAAAAGGGACTCGCATGAAGTCTTCTATTCCCAAGGTTCTGCATCCTATTTGTGGAAGGCCAATGATTCAAAATGTTATTGATGTAGCGCGCGGGGTTGGCTCTTCAAAAGTTTACTGTGTTTTGGGTCATAAAAGTAGTTCCGTAGCTGAAGCATTGAGTGATGATTTGATTTGCGTTGAGCAGAAGAAATTGTTGGGAACAGCGGATGCTGTTAAAGCGGCGGCTACATTTTTAAAAAGCTACAAGGGTGACGTCCTTATTATGTGTGGTGATACGCCACTTTTATCAAAACAAACAGTTAAGAGTATTGTTCGCAAACATCGAAAAAATAAAAATGTTTGTACGTTTTTAACTGCCGTTGTCCACGATCCTCAAGGGTATGGTCGTATTCTTCGTAAAGAAAATGGTGCCGTTGTTGCAATTCGGGAAGATAAGGATGCCGTAGGTTATGAGAAAGAAATTGCAGAAATTAATGTTGGTGTGTATTGTTTTCATGCTCCGGAGTTATTTAAGGTATTAAATGAAATTAAGCCAAACGCAAAAAAGAAAGAATTTTATTTAACGGACATTGTTGAGCTGTATACAGAGAAAAAATTAAAAGTTGATGCGATAGAAACAGAGGATGCTACCGAAGGTTTAGGCGTTAACACGCGTGAAGATTTAGCCAATTGTGAACAAATATTACGCAGACGTATTTTAAAAGAATTTATGCTTCAAGGTGTTACAATTTCAGATCCCAGTACAACATATATAGATTCGAGTGTCGTTATTGGTAAAGATACCATTATCCGACCGTATACTTTTATTGAAGGTGATGTGCGTATTGGTGATGATTGTCAAATAGGACCTTTTGCCCGTATCCGTCCTGGTTCAAAAATTGGAAATGGTGTTGAGATTGGAAATTTTACGGAAGTATCGCGAACAAAAATTGGTGATCAAAGTATTATGAAACATTTTAGTTTTTTAGGCGATTCTATTATAGGGTCGAAAGTCAATATTGGTGCCGGAACTGTTACAGCAAATTTTGATGGCGTTGATAAGAATACTACGCGGGTTGCTGATGGGGCTTTTATTGGTTCGGACGCTATTCTTATTTCACCTGTTAAGATTGGCAAAAATGCTATTGTTGGTGCTGGAAGTGTTGTCACGAAAGATAAAACGATTCCAGATGGGGCTGTTGTAACAGGCGTTCCTGCACAAATCATTTCACGAAAGAAATAAATATGAATGGATTAGCAATTTTCTCTGGCAATTCTAATAGAGAATTATCTCAAAAAATTTGTCAACAATTAGGCGTTACTCAAACGAATGTGTTGGTCGATAAGTTTAGTGAGGGCGAAATTCGTGTGGAAATTAAACAAAATATTCGGGGTAAAGATGTTTTTATCATCCAACCTACCTGTCCACCTTCAAATGATAACTTAATGGAACTTTTAATTATGATTGATGCCGCCAGACGTGCTTCGGCTGAGAGAATAACGGCTGTTTTGCCATATTATGGCTATGCTCGTCAAGATAGAAAGGATCAGCCTCGTGTGCCTATTACAGCTAAATTAGTTGCTAATTTAATTGTTGCTGCCGGTGCGAATCGTGTATTAACGATGGATTTACATGCTAATCAGATTCAAGGCTTTTTTGATATCCCTGTAGATCATTTGTATGGGATAAACGCGTTGTGTGATTATTTTAATTCTAAGAAAATTGAAAACTTAGTTGTTGTTTCACCGGATGTAGGTGGAATTAAAATGGCGAGAGCCTATTCGAAAATTCTTAATGCAACGTTAGCTATAGTTGATAAAAGAAGGGATAATCCTGAAAAGACTGTTGTTATGAATATTTTAGGAGATGTAAAGGGTAAGAATGCTATTCTTGTCGATGACATTGTGGCGACAGCCGGGTCTTTAGTAGAAGCTGTTGCTGCACTTAAAGCGCAAGGTGTAAAAGATGTTTATGCCGCTGTTAGTCACGGTATTTTATCTGGAGTTGCCATTGAACGCATTAAAGAATGCGACGCGTTAAAAGAATTAGTTATTACAGATAGTGTTCCACTCAATGAATCTAAACAAATTTCTAAAATAAAGGCTGTTACCGTTGCCCCACTATTAGCAGAGGCTATTAATCGTATTCATAGTGAAGAATCGATTAGTTGTTTATTTGAAGAAACGAAAACTAATTAACTTGCGTATAGGAGTAATCAGATGGAAGAGACACAATTAAATGTACAGATTAGAACAGAGGTTGGAACACGGAAAATAAAGGCTATTCGTCGAGAAGATGCGATTCCTGCTATTGTCTATGGACAAAAAAAAGGTCCTACCCCTATTCGAGTCGATAGAAGATCTTACGAAAAAATTAAAAGACAACATAAAGGGCAAAGCGTTTTATTTCATCTTAATGTGATGGATGGAGAGAAGAAATTAAGAGATTATTCTGCTATTGTCAAAGAAGAGCAACATGAGCCTGTTTCTTTTGATTTGATCCATATCGATTTTAATAGAATTTCTCTTAAGCAAGAAATTGAAGTGCAAGTTCTTATTGAACTTAAAGGGGAAGCCGTTGGAGTTAAGCGTGATGGTGGTTCACTTGATCAGCCTTTAAGAGAGCTTGATGTCGTTTGTTTGCCTACAAGTATTCCAGAAAGAATTGATGTTGACGTGAGTGCTTTGGAAATTGGAGATGCGATTCATGTTTCAGATATTGTATTGCCAAGTGGTGTAAAAACAAAGCATGATGTTGAAGGTATTGTCGCAACTGTTGTTCCACCAATGAAAGAGGAAGTTGAGGCAAGCGAGGAAGAAGCTCCAACAGAACCAGAAGTAACTAAGGAAAAGAAAGAGAAGACGGAAGAGAAGGCTGAAGAAAGTTCTTAAATATCTTCTGATGGGTTTTTATAGTGTCTGAACAACGACTTATAGTTGGGCTAGGTAATCCAGGAAAACAATATGTCTATACAAGACATAATGTTGGGTTCTTAGTTGTTGAAGAGATTGCAAGGCAGTTAAAGGTCGAATTTAAAAAAAGTTCTTTTACAAATGCATTTATCGCAGAAACGTCGTATGAAGGTATCGATTTAAAATTGATGTTACCTTTGACGTATATGAATCATTCAGGGGTTGCGATTGCTTCTGCGTTAAAATATTGGGAAATGGATGTAAGTGACATTCTTGTCGTTTGCGATGATTTTCAACTACCCTTTAGTCAGTTAAGGATTCGTTCCAAGGGAAGCGATGGAGGCCATAATGGATTAAATTCCGTTATCGCAAAGTTAGGAGAAGAAAATTTTTCTCGATTAAGAATGGGAATTGGTCAGCCCCCCTCAAAATCAGGGGTTGTCGATTTTGTATTAGAGGAGTTTACTCCAAAAGAAAAAGAGCATCTTCATGATTTAATTCAGACAACATTAGATTGTTGTTTGGTATGGTTGAAAGATGGTGTAGTTAAGGCGATGGAATCGTTTAATAAAAGGAAAGAGTGAGACAATGGAAAAGAATGAACTATTACGAAAGTATGAATTAGTTGTGATTGTTGATTACAAGTTAACAGCTGAAGAAAAGGAACAAGTTATCAAGGGCGTTTCCGATACTGTTACAAAAGCAGGGTGTAAAATTATCAATAGTCAAGTTTGGTTGGAGAAGCAAAAGTTTACGTTTGATATTAAAAAATGTAAGGAAGGCGCGTATTATTTGATTAATTTTGAAGCTGGTCCTGATGCGGAAGAAAAAATTAGTCCAATTTTAAAGCTAAACGAAAAAGTCTTGCGTTATTCAATTATCAAAGTAAAGTCTAATGCTACTCAGGAATTAGCCAAAACTTAATTTTTAAAGAAATATTAATAATCAAGACATATTGTGTCGCTAAGCAAAAAAGAAGAGCGATACGCACAAATTGAAATTAATTTTAACAACGCGATTGTTTGTAAGGAGGAAGAAATGGCGAATTTAAACAAAGTGTTTCTTATTGGGAATTTAACTCGAGATCCTGAGTTAAGATACACGCCAGGTGGAACAGCTGTTGCTAATTTAGGAATTGCTGTAAATAGAAGATTCAAAGATAGTTCGGGTGAGCTAAAAGAAGAGGTTTGTTTTTTAACAGTAACTGTTTGGGATAAGCAAGCAGAGGCCTGCTGCCAATATCTTTCTAAAGGACGTTCTGTTTTTGTGGAAGGTGTTTTGCAATCAAGATTTTGGGAAACAAGCGATGGACAGAAACGAAGTGCTATTGATGTGCGTGCTGAGCGCGTGCAGTTTTTAGGTTATCCTCAAGGTGGGGCTCCAAAGGAAAAAGGAAAAGAAAAAGAAGTCGAAGCTAAAGTAGAACCAATTCCTTTAGCTGATGTGGGAGCACAAATAGGTGGCGAAGCGATTAAGCCAGAAGATATTGCATGGGATGAATAGAAGTGCATATGTATTTTTAGATTTAATATGTCAATAGAGGAATAAAAGAAAATGATGAAACCAAAAAGAAAAATGAGGCCACGAACAAAGGGAGGCCCTAAGTTTATGCTCCCTACTGAGTTGAAAATCGATTATAAAAATTTTCCTCTTTTACAGAAATTTTTATCCGATCGTGGCAAGATTATCCCTCGACGAATCTCGGGGATTACTGCGACCCAACAAAGGCAATTGTCTTCTTCTATTAAGATGGCAAGATATTTAGGGCTTTTAATTACGGGTGGTATCAAGAAGTAATCGTTTTGTGATCTTTCGTAAGTGTGATCATAGAATATAAAATGAATAAGAGAGATGAGAGCATCATTGAAAGCTATGGATGATTGTATATCTTGATTCGTACTCTTGAATATGAGGAGAAAAATTATGGAAGTTATATTAACTGAAGATGTAAATAAATTAGGCAAAGCCGGTGATGTTGTTAAAGTGAAAGATGGTTATGCGCGTAATTATCTTCTGCCTAATAAAAAGGTGTTTGTTGCAACGCCTGCTAATTTAAAACGTATTGAACAACAACAAAATAAACGTAAAGCTCAGTTTGATCAAGAAAAAGGCCAAGCGCAAGAATTGGCTGACAAATTATCAAAAGCATCTTGTACGGTTAGCGTAGAGGTGAATGATTTAGATAAATTATATGGCGCTGTCACGGAGTTGGAGGTTGTTCAATCTTTAGAAGTGGAAGGGTTTACTATCGACAAAAAACAAATCGTTTTAGAGAAGCAAATTGATGAGTTAGGTATTTTTGAAATAGGTATTAAATTACATCCTGAAGTGACAGCAAAAGTACGCTTATGGGTAACGAAGAAATAAGAGTTCCCCCACAGAATCTCGAAGCCGAAAAATCAGTTTTAGGTTCCATGCTTATTGCTGAAGAGGCTATTGGCCATGCTGTTGAAATTCTCGACGAGCAGTGGTTCTACGATGCTTCCCACCGAAAAATTTATAAAGCTATTACAGACCTTTACAATTCTCGAAAAAATGTCGATCTCATTACATTGTCTGATAAGTTAAAAGGCGATGGAACGTTAGAAGATATTGGCGGTATTTCACATCTTTCAGAAATCATCGATTATGTTCCTTCTGCGGCAAATGTAGAATACTATGCACATATTGTAAAAGAAAAAGGTGTGTTACGTCGTCTTATTCAAAACTCTACTGAAATTATCGCTAAAAGTTTTGAATCAAAAGGAAATGTTGAAGAGGTTGTTGATAATGCCGAACGACTCATTTTTGAAATTGCAGAATTAAAGCAAAGACAAAAAATAGTTCATATTAAAGATTTGGTGCGTAGTAGCATTGAGACGATCGATAAGCTATATCAGCGCAAAGAAAGTTTTACGGGGGTGCCTACTGGTTTTACAGAGATTGATAAAATGACATCTGGGCTTCAAAAAGCTGATTTGATCATTGTTGCTGCGCGGCCTTCCATGGGAAAAACAGCTTTTGCCATTTCTATTGCAGAATATGTTAGCATCACCAAAAAAATGGGGGTGGCTGTTTTTAGTCTGGAGATGTCTAAAGAGCAGCTTGTTCAAAGAATGCTCTGTTCTCAGGCTAGGGTGGATGCTCATAAAGTGAGAACAGGATTTTTATCTCCTTCCGATTGGCCTAAGTTGACAAAGGCGGCTGGACAACTTTCAGAAGCTAGAATTTATATAGATGATACTCCGGCAATATCTGCACTGGAATTGCGTGCTAAAGCGAGGCGTTTGAAGGCTAATCATGATATACAATTAATCGTTTTAGACTACATTCAGTTGATGCGTGGATCATCAAGCCGAATGGAAAGTCGTCAGCAAGAAATTTCAGAAATTTCACGATCTCTAAAAGCCTTGGCTCGCGAGTTAAGTGTGCCTATGATTGCATTAAGTCAGTTGTCACGCGCCGTTGAAGCACGACAAGATCATCGCCCACAGCTTTCTGATCTTCGTGAGTCTGGAGCTATCGAACAGGATGCCGATGTCGTTGCACTTTTAATGCGGGAAGAATATTATAACCCGACGGAAGAAAATCGTGGGATAGCAGACATCATTATCGCCAAACAACGTAATGGACCTGTTGGTACTGTTAAACTTTCCTTCCTCAAAGAATTTGTCCGCTTTGAAAATCTTGCACATGTTAATTGACATCCCTCTTTAATACTTTTATAATCAATAAAACTTATAAAAAGATCTAATGAAAATATTCCCACATAAAATATTAAGTTTACTTGTTTGTTATTTTGTTTCAACACTTTTCCTTCCTGCTATAGATTATTCTCATGCACAAGGAGAGGCCACTGTTGTTACAGCCATTGAAGTTAATGGTAATAAAACAATAAGTGTCGCGACCGTGCTTTCCAAAATTAAAACACGTGTAGGCCAAGAATATATTCAAGCTGTCATCAGTGATGATTTAAAACGCTTGTATAATACGGGGTACTTTGCTGATGTCAGGGTAGATCGCCAAGAGTATGAAGAAGGTTTTAAGGTTATTTTTTATTTGGATGAAAAGCCCATTGTCGAAGAAATTACGTTTACAAAGTCACGGCATATCAAGGCTAAATCCATGAAAAGGACGATGAAAACGCAAGAAGGAAAGTTTTTAGATAATAAATTTCTTAATGACGATATTGATATTATTAAAGAACTTTATGCTAAGAAAGGACTTTCAAAGGCTGATGTAGAGGTAGAAACTTTTATTGATGAGGTGACTAACAAAGCGACCTTACATTTTGTTTTAAGGGAAGGTTATAAAATAAAGATTAAAAGAATAAATATTTTGGGCAACGCAGCCTTTAAAGATAAGAAAATTGCAAAAGTTATTAAAACACGTCGAAAAAGATTTTTCCGTTCAGGGTATCTTAAAGAAGATATATTAGGTGAAGATGTTGAACGTATTATTTCTTTTTATGAAAAGAATGGTTATATTGATGCCACTGCCGATTTTTCTATAGAGTATTTATATAAGGGGCAGGTGGAGGTGAATTTTCAAGTTGATGAAGGGCGACGTTATTTTGTAGGAAGTGTTGCTGTTGTTGGAAATGATATTATTTCTGATAAAGAGCTTGTTCGTTCGATGGAGAATATCGCGGAGGGAAAAATATTTAGTCGTGATAAGTTGTCTGTGGATATTGCAAGTATACGAAATCTTTATTTTGATCGCGGTTATATTTTTGCTCAAGTAGAAGAAGCAACTTCTTTAGATCCAGATTCTGGTGAAGTTGAAGTAAAGATTGAAATAGAGGAAGGTGGGCTAGCTTATATAGAACGTGTCAAAATTCAAGGGAATACACGAACAAGAGATATTGTTATCCGTCGAGAACTTAAGATGTCGCCAGGAGATCGATTTGATGGAGCAAAATTGCGTAGAAGTAAAGAAAGGCTTAATAATTTAGGCTATTTTGAAGAGGTTGGTTTTGATATAGAAGATTCCGATAGTTATGATCGCAAAAATCTAGTCGTTAATGTTAAAGAAGCAAAGACCGGAACCTTTAGTTTTGGTGGTGGTTTTTCTACCGTTGATCAAATTGTCGGTTTTGTTGAAATTGAACAGCGTAATTTTGATTTTACAAATTGGCCTACTTTTACAGGAGGCGGGCAGCAATTATCATTAAGAGCAGAAACAGGTTCAACACGAAATAATCTACGATTAAGTTTTACCGAACCTTGGATTTTCGATCATCCTATATCGGGAGGATTTGATGTTTTTAAATCTGATCGGGACCGAGAAGAAGATATCGGTTTTGCTTATGATGAGCAACGTATTGGTGGGGTTCTTCGTTTTGGAAAACAATTTACAGAATATGTCACAGGTAAAGTGTCGTATAAAAACGAAAAAGTTACCATTGAAAATTTTGAAGACGATGTTTCAGCCGACCTACTGGCTGAAGAAGGCGCCAATCGCGTCAGTGTGGCAGGTTTTAGTGTTACTAGAGATACCCGTGATAGCGTTTTTAGTCCCAAAAAAGGGCTTAAAGTGGGTACAAGTTTCGATCTAGCAGGTGGTTTTTTAGGCGGAGATAAGGATTTTTATCGAGTTGAAACAGAAACATTGTATTACATTCCTCTCAAATTTAAGTCTGTTGTAGAGCTTCATTTAAGAACAGGTATTATCGATGCCTACGGTGATTCTACAAAGGTGCCTATTTTCGAACGCTTTTTTGCCGGTGGAGCTAGAACGATAAGAGGTTATGAAGAAAGAGGCGTCGGACCTCTTGATTCCCTTACAACGGATCCTATTGGTGGAGAAAGTATGGTTATTGCCAATATCGAATATACCGTACCTCTCATTGAATTTATCAAATTAGCAGCGTTTTTTGACGTTGGTAATGTTTGGGCTGATTTAAATGATTTTGGCTCTGGCGAATTTAAGTCAGGAACAGGTCTTGGTTTGAGAATTAAAACACCGATTGGGCCTGTCAATCTAGACTATGGTTATCCTCTCAACGATGAGCCTGGTGAGGTGGATCGAACAGGTAAGTTTTATTTTAGTGTAAGTCGTGGTTTTTAAACATTATCCGAAAAATTTGCGTTGAATTTATGCTAAAATACAGCCTTTTAGTTCGACTTTAGCCTGAACGTAAAAAAGTGTATTTCTTATAAATTTGTGTTAATATGTGAACCCTGTACGGGTAACTGTGCAGGGTTCATTACATATGATCGTTATAGTAATTTAAATTATGGTTTGATAATAAAGGAGGCAGAATTATGAAAAATTTAAGAATTATTTCTATCTTGGTTTTGATGACGTTATTTTGTGTTTCAGGCGTACAAGCTAAAGATGCGGATAAAATTGGTTATGTCGATTTAAGCCGGTTATTTGATGAGTATTACAAAACAAAAGAGTATGACAAAGTATTAGAGGCAAAGCATAAAGAATTTGAAAAAGAAAGAAATGTTAAAATAGAGCAGGTTCGAGAGTCTCAAGGAAAATTAGGTGTTTTGACGGATGAAAAGAAACAAGAGCTAGAAGAAGAAATTGAAAAAATGAAAGCGAATCTTCTAGAGTATGACCGTCAGAATAAAACGGATTTAACAAAAGAAAGAAACGAAAAAATAAGAGAAATTCTTTTAGAGATTGAAAAAATAGTAAGTGATTATGCGGCTAAGAAAGAATTTACGCTTATCTTGAATGATCGTGTTCTTATTTATGGTGATCAAACAATTAATTTAACTGAGTCTATTCTTTCAATTTTGAATGAAAAGTAAGAATCCTGTCGTTCTGTTGTTTTGGCACAGAAGATTATCATAAGGTAAGTTGTTATGCGTAAGACCTTAAGTGAAATTGCTGCTATAGTCGGAGGCGAAGTAGACGGTGATGAAGATTTAATTATCACAGGACTAAACAGTATCCAAACTGCCAAAGAAGGCGAACTCACCTTTCTCTCCAACAATAAATATTTATCATTAGTAAAAGAAACAAAAGCCTCGGCCATCATGATTCCTCGGGATATGTCCATCCCGGGGAAATCTATTATACGCACCGATAACCCTTCTCTTGCCTTTGCTCAAGTGGCTTCTCAGTTAATTAAAGGGGAAGAAAAACATTTTGAGGGTATTCATCAAAGTGCTGTTATTGCCAAAGAAGTCTGCTTGGGTAAGAATGTTGCTATGGGTCCTAATGTTGTTATTGACAATAAGGTGACGATAGGCGACAACTCTATTATTTATGCCGGTTCTTATGTTGGGCATGATGCGCAAATCGGTCAAGATTGTTTGATTTATCCTAATGTAACGATCAGAGAGGAAAGTGTCATAGGCGACAGAGTTATTATTCACAGCGGAACAGTTATTGGATCAGATGGATTTGGTTATGAAAAGGTTGACGGGAAACATGTTAAGATTCCCCAAATTGGTATCACCGTCATCGAAGATGATGTTGAGATAGGATCAAACGTTACTATTGATCGGGCTCGATTTAACAAAACACTTATCGGGCGAGGTTCGAAAATTGATAATCTTGTGCAGATTGCGCACAATGTTGTTATTGGCGAATATTGTATCATTATTTCACAGGTAGGGATATCAGGTACTGTTGTCATCGAGAAAAATTCTATTTTGGCGGGGCAAGCTGGTGTTGCTGGTCATCTTACTATTGGAGAGGGTTCTGTTGTTGCCGCGCAAGCAGGTGTGACTAAGTCATTACCAGCTAACAGCTATGTGATGGGCTATCCTGCCAAACCGCATACCCAAGCCAAAAAGACGTATGCCTCATTACAAAAACTTCCAGAAAATATGAAAGAACTTCGAGCCTTAAAGAAACGTGTTGAAGAGTTAGAATCTTAAATGAAATAATCATTTATAATTATGAAACAAAAGACTATAGCTAAAGATTTAAAAATATCGGGTATAGGTTTACATACAGGTTGTGATGTCAATATCGTTATCAAACCATCAGATGTCGATACGGGGATTTCTTTTGTGCGTACAGATTTGCCCAACCATCCTAAGATTCATGTTAAACCTTCAGAGATTTGTTTTCAGTCTGATATGCAACGGTGCACGAGTATTGGACAAGGTGAGAGTGTTATTCACACCGTCGAGCATTTGATGAGTGTACTAAGTGGTTTGGGGATTCAAAATGTCATTATAGAAATAGATGCTATTGAATTGCCAGGATTAGATGGGAGTGGTTTAGAGTTTTTAAAAAAGATTAAAAAGGCGGGGGTTCTTGAGCAGGAAAAAAAGGCGAATGTATTTCGTGTTTATGAGCCCGTCGGCGTTGAAGCTAATGGCTCTTCTATATATATTGTTCCAGCCAATGATCTTAAAATTTCTTATACACTCGACTATGACCATCCTCAATTAAGATCTCAGTTTTATCAAACAATTGTTACGCCTCAAACATTTGAAAATGACATTGCCCCAAGTCGGACGTTTTGTATGGAAAGTGAAGCAAATGCGTTAAGAGAACATGGTTTAGGAAAGGGAGCAAATTATCAAAATACACTTGTTGTTGGTGAGAATGGTGTTTTAGAGAATAAGGTACGTTTTCCTGATGAATTTGCAAGACACAAAGTGTTGGATTTTATTGGAGATTTATATCTGTTGGGGATGCCTATTGTCGGACATGTCTTTGCCGTTAAAAGTGGTCATTATCTTAATTTACAGATATTAAAGAAACTAAATCAACAAAAATTGAAATGGGAAAAAAAGCGCGAGGTTTTTGAATTTGACGAGACGGGTTTAAGAGAGATTTCAGTTGAGGAGATTATGCGAATTTTGCCTCATCGGTATCCCTTTTTGTTAGTGGATCGTGTTATAGAGATTGAAAAGGGTAAGAAAGCTATTGGGATCAAAAATGTCACAATTAATGACAATTTTTTCCAAGGCCATTTTCCCTCACGTCCTGTAATGCCAGGGGTTTTGATGGTTGAGGCTATGGCTCAAACGGCTGGTGTTACTGTCTTGACGAATAAGGCTCATCGTGGTAAAGTAGCTTTTTTTATGGCTGTGGATAAGGTTAAGTTCCGCAAGGTCGTTAGCCCTGGAGACCAGCTTCTTATGGAGGTAGAGGTCGTTAGGGATCGGGAAAAAACGGCCCAAATTCGTGCGCAAGCTAAAGTGGGAGAAGAGGTTGTGGCAGAAGCGGATATGGTGTTTTCCTTTACAGATCGTAGCTTTTTGGAAGATTAAATTAACGAAAAGAATTGTTTCTATTTGTTATTTTTCTTATAGAATAAGAATAGGTTTTTAGAAACTATGGAAAATCTTAATATAAATATACATAAAACAGCTATCGTTCATCCAGGAGCTAAGCTTTCTCCAGGAGTTTCGATTGGTCCTTATGCCGTTATTGAAGGTCATGTCCAATTAGGCGAGAACGTAAGGGTTGCCTCTCACTGTGTGATTACCGGGCAGACTACCGTCGGAAGAAATTGTAAAATTTATTCAGGCGCTGTTATCGGTAGTGCCCCTCAAGATCGTAAGCATTCTGCTGACGATAACGTCTTTCTAAATATTGGTGAAAATAATATTATGCGCGAATATGTGACTATTAATCCAGGCACAGCGCAGGGTGGTGGTAAGACTGTTATTGGTAATGATAATCTTATTATGGCTTATGCCCATATTGCCCATGATTGCGTTATTGGTAACAATTGTGTGATGGCTAATGCTGCGACGCTGGGTGGTCATGTGACGCTTGAAGATAATGCTGTTATTGGTGGTTTAAGTGCCGTACATCAATTTGTTCGCTTGGGACGTTTATCTATTGTGGGTGGTTGCTCTAAAGTTGTCCAAGATGTCCCACCATTCTCGATGTGTGATGGTCATCCTGTTAAGGTTATTCGAACGAATACGATTGGTCTTAAGCGTACACAAATTACGGAGGACGCCGCACGTGCTCTCAAACAAGCTTTTAAAATATTATTTCGATGTGGCTTATCTAAGTCATCAGCCCTTGAGCGCATTGCTGCCGAATTAAAGCCTTGTCCTGAATTGGAACATTTAATGTTTTTTGTTAAAACTTCTGAAAGAGGTTTGTGTAGTTAAAAAGATTTATTTAGGAGTTTCGAAGCTTTAGCGAAATTCCAGGTTGGCTTAATACCCGGTAGTTCATATTTTTGTTTTAAGGACCAAAGACTTTATTTTATGTAAAGCTTTGGTTTTTGTTTTTTATAAGGAATAATTTTATGGAGAAAAAAGTATTAGGGTTAATTGCAGGTAATGGCAAGTTCCCCATTGTGTTTGCTAAAAAAGCAAAACAGCAAGGTTATAAGGTTATTACAGCGGGTGTCAAAGGTGATACACTTTTTTTTCTAAAATATATGGTAAATAGCTTTTCTATGTTTGACGTCGGTGATTTAAAGGGGTTGTTTGATTATTTTAAAGCCGAAGGTGTTAGTCAAGTGATTATGGCGGGACAAGTTAATCCAAAAAATTTATTTAAAAAAGATGTTCAATTAGATCAAGAGTTTCAAACTATTTTTGATGCCATTCGTGATCGTAAAGCTGATACAATTTTTAGTGCTGTTGCCGATAAATTAAAAAACCATGGCATGGAATTGATTGATTCGACGTTTTTATTGCAGGAATATTTAGCGCCAAAAGGAACAATAACGAAACGCGGACCGACACTAAGAGAATTAGATGATATCGCTTTTGGCAAAGAGATCGCCAAACAAATGGGTGAGATTGATGTTGGTCAAACGGTTGTCATTAAAGAAAAAGCGATTGTTGCTATTGAGGCGATGGAGGGAACTGATAAAACGATTGATCGCGGTGGTCGCATGGCCCAAGAAGGGGCTGTTGTGGTTAAAATGAGCAAGCCGGATCAAGACTTTCGTTTTGATGTTCCTGTTATCGGTCCAAGAACAATTCACACCATGATAAAATCTCAAGCCCAATGCTTAGCCATTGAAGAAGGTAAAACCATTATCATCGATTATGCGAAATGTGTAAAAATGGCAAATAAAGCCGGTATTTGTGTTGTTTGTGCGTAGTTGTTTTATAATCAAAAATGCACCTTTTTATCTTCCCCGCGTTTCCTATTAACCCATAAGCCTATTTGGATTGACACCCCATTTCTTTTTCTATATAATCATTAGATTATAAATTCTATTAATATTAGTATTATCCAAGGACGTTATAATTTATGGAAGTTGATGAAATTAAGAGAGTTAGGTTAGATAAGCTGCAAGTTTTTCTCGATCGTGGCCTAACAGGTTACGGAGGGAAATTTGAGCCTTCCCATTCTATTGAAGAAACCCTTAAAGATTTTAAAGAAGGCGAAGAGGTTACCCTTGCTGGGCGATTAATGGCCGTTCGCGGTCATGGTAAGGTCTTTTTCGCTGATATCATGGATCAAACAGGAAAGATTCAGATATTCTTGAAATCTGCCATTATAGATATGGACATCATCAAAGCCTTGGATATTGGAGATATTATCGGTATTACAGGTGAGACATTTCAGACCAAAATGGGTCAAGACAGTGTCCGCGTTTCTGAATTAACCATGCTTTCAAAATCATTAATGACATTACCTGAGAAGTGGCATGGCCTAAAGGATGTGGAGATTCGTTACAGACAACGATACGTTGACCTCATTGCCAATCCTGAAGTCCGCGATGTTTTTATAACACGAAGTCGCGTTGTCAGCAAAATTAGAAGTTATCTAGATGAAAGAAAGTTTCTCGAAGTAGAAACGCCTATGCTTCAACCCATGGCAGGAGGCGCGCGAGGTCGACCATTTAAAAGCCATCACAACGCCTATGATTTAGATGTTTATATGCGCATTGCCCCAGAATTATATTTAAAGAGACTTCTTGTCGGCGGTTTAGAACGTGTTTATGAAATAAACCGAAACTTCCGTAACGAAGGTATCTCCACACGACACAATCCTGAATTTACTATGTTAGAAGTTTATCAATCTTATGGCGACTATGAAGACATGATGAAGCTAACAGAGGATCTCATTAGTTTATTAGCTAAAGAGTTAACTGGTTCCTACAAAGTTCCTTATCAAGGCAAAGAAATAGATTTTACGACGCCTTGGGAGCGACGATCATTTGCAAAAGTCATTAAAGATAAGTTTGATATCAATCCAGAAGATGATGCCACAACGATGTTAGATAAGGTTAAGGCCAAAAAGAAAGGGGCTATTAAGCTTGATAAGTTAACGCGTTCGGCTGTTATGACGATTGTTGAAGATATGCTAGAGGAAGATGAGATTGTAAATCCCGTTTTCTTTACTGATTACTTCACTTTTCTTTGTCCTTTGGCCAAAACATTACCAGAAAACCCTGCCATTTCTGCTCGTTTTGAATGTTTTATTGCGGGGATGGAAGTGGGCAATGCATACTCTGAGCTTAATGATCCACTAGAACAACGCCGACGCTTGGAAGAAGATCTAGAAGATGATGTTGAAACCGGCAATCGATCTTTAGATGAAGATTTTTTAAATGCTTTGGAATACGGGATGCCACCGGCGGGTGGTTTAGGTATTGGTATTGATCGTTTAGTCATGCTTCTTACAGATTCTCCGTCGATTCGTGATGTGATTTTGTTTCCCTTATTAAAACCTGTGCAATAAAGAAATGATGTATCCTTTTATATGAGCTACGAAAATTGGATTAGTTATCGTTATTTGAAAACAAACAAAGGCCGTTTTATTAGTTTCTTGAACTTTGTTTCTATCTCGGGTATTGCAATTGGTGTTATGGCTTTAATTGTTGTGATTGGAGTTATGACCGGTTTTGGAAACAACTTGCGAGAAAAGATTATTGGTACAACGCCACATGTCATGATTGAGAAAGAGACAGGTGTTAAGAATTATCAGGACATTCTTAATCAAGTCAAATCTATTGAAGGCGTTGAAGGGGCCGCTCCTTATGTGCAAGGAAATATATTTATTGAAAGTTCAGGGCAAGCGTTAGGGCTCGTTGTTCGTGGTATCGACATTGATCATGAAGCTCAAGTGACCAGTGTTGGGCAATATTTGAAAGAGGGGAAGCTTAGCGATTTAGGTGCAGAGAAAATTATCATCGGAAGTGAGCTAGCGAGATACTTTGGGTATAGCATTGGCGATCAACTAACACTTATTTCTCCTGGTTCGGGTATAGCAGGAGAAGGGTGGCGTTATGAGTTAGAGGTGGCAGGAATTTTTTCAACAGGTGTTTCAGATTACGACACCAATTTAGTTATCGTCAATTTAAAACAAGCCCAACAGATATTTAATTTTGATGAGACAACCTCAACGGGAATTGGTGTTAAGTTAACAAACCCAGATCATGCCAATGATGTGAAGTTAAAAATTAATGAAATGTTAGGTTTTGGTTTTTTAGTTAAGACATGGGTTGATATGAATCGTAATTTGTTTGAAGCTCTGTTCCTTGAGAAGTGGGGTTTATTTATTATTCTTACACTCATGGTTCTTGTTGCGTCATTTAATATAATCAGCACGTTAATTGTAACAGTCACAAGTAAAGTTCATGATATTGGCATTTTGCAATCGATTGGTGTTCCCAAACGATCGATACGTACAATATTTATTAAGCAAGGAATTTATATTGGTCTTCTCGGAATTTTTTGGGGGCTGGCTTCAGGGCTTGGAATAAGTTACGTTTTACACACCTTTGTTGAAGTTCCTGAACAAATTTATTCTATTGATCGCGTCCCTGTTGATATTCAAGCCTTTGATGTTGCAGCCATTGTCTTTTCTGCCTTTTTCATATGTTTCTTTGCAACTATTTATCCAGCTTCGAAAGCGGCTGGCTTACAGCCTGTGGATGCATTGCGATATGAGTAACCCGGCGTCTCTAGACGCTGAGGACTCGGCCCCGCCAAGACGGGGACGGGTTAAATATTTAGAAGGCTTGGTAAGTTAAAAAAATGTTACTTGAAGCAAATAATATTAGTAAAGCATACAAATTGCCGCGTAATACTCTTGAGGTTTTAAAAGGAGTAAGTCTTAAGGTTAATGAAGGCGAAATTTTGGCGGTTGTCGGACCATCGGGAGCTGGTAAGTCGACGTTGTTGCATATTTTAGGTGGGTTAGATAATCCTAGTCAAGGCGAAGTGTTGTTAGATGATGTTGATCTCTATTCATTAAATGATGTTGCCCGAGCAAAAGTGCGTAATCAGAAATTAGGGTTTGTCTTTCAATTTTATCATTTATTGCCAGAGTTTGATGCTCTTGAAAATGTTTTGTTGCCTCTGATGATTAAAGAAAACAGCGGTAACACCAAACATGTCGAATCTGTCGCTTTAAGTTTATTGGATCGCGTAGGTCTTAAAGAACGAGCAACACATAAACCTTCGGAGTTATCAGGAGGGGAGCAGCAAAGGGTAGCGATCGCGCGCGCGTTGGTTAATCAACCTAAGCTGATTCTGTGTGATGAACCAACAGGAAATTTAGATTCGGCCAGTGGCCAACATATTATAGATTTATTATTTGAACTGAGTTCCAAGAATAACCAGACGCTTGTAATTGTTACACATGATGAGAACATCGCTAAGTTATCTCATCGAACAATTCATCTTCGAGATGGTCAATTACAAAGTATGTAAGAGTAAAGAGAGGATATGATGAAAATTTATTTAGATGGCAAATTAGTTGATCAAAGCGAAGCTAAGGTTTCTGTTTTTGATCATGGGTTTCTTTATGGTGATGGGGCTTTTGAAGGGATTCGTAGTTATAATAATCTCGTTTTTAAGTTAAAGGAACATCTAGACAGACTTTATGAAACGGCGCACACCATGATGATTGATATTCCTTTAACAAAACAACAACTGTCAAAAGCGGTCATTGATACTCTTAAAGCCAACAAAATAAAAGATGGTTACATCCGTTTAATTGTTACGCGAGGGGTTGGCGATTTAGGATTAGATCCAACTAAATGTAAAGGGAGACCAAGCGTCATAATTATTACTGATAAGATTACACTTTATCCTAAAGAGTTGTATAATAAGGGGATGGAAATCATTACCGTTCCTACAATGCGTAATAATCCAGAGGCTTTAAACCCGATGTTAAAGTCTCTTAATTATCTAAATAATATTTTTGCCAAGATTGAAGCCAACAATTCAGGGGTGAGTGAGGCGATTATGTTAGATCATCAAGGGTACGTTGCTGAATGCACAGGAGATAATATTTTTATATTCAAGAACAAAATGTTATCCACGCCAAGTCAAGGTCGCCTTAAAGGCATCACGCGCGATGTCGTTTTAGGTATGGCTAAGAAGATAAAAACACCCACACAAGAATGTTTAATAACGCGTCATGAAGTTTATACGGCTGAGGAATGTTTTTTAACGGGAACAGCTGCAGAGATTATCCCTGTTGTTAAAGTGGATGGGCGCATAATAGGAACGGGCAAGCCGGGTGCGTTTACGAAAAAAATTATGAAGTTGTTTCATGAAGCGACGAATAAGGATGGGGTTGGGTATTAAATTCAGCCTGTAATCCCCGCGTCAGCCAAAGGCTGATCAGCCTTTGGCTGAAAAGTAGGGAACCATTAATAATTAAAACGACTTCGAAGTCCCCGCTTACGCAAGGATGACATGAAGTTGAACATGCTGAAAACAAGGCATCATTATGCAATGCGATATATGCGCTAAGAAAAAAGCAACCGTTCATTTAACAGAGATTGTTGATGAACAAATGTCTGAGATGCATTTGTGCGAGGAGTGTGCGCGCGAAAAAAGTTCTCAAATGGAACAGCAGTTTGGTTTGGCTGATTTGTTGGCTGGCTTAGGGGACTTTAGTAAACATGTTAAAAGCCCTGATACAACAACTTTACAATGTAATAATTGTGGCATGACCTATGATGATTTTAGAAAGTTTGGTCGACTTGGTTGCAGTCAATGCTATGAAGCCTTTAAATCACATCTCTCGACCTTGCTTAAAAAGATTCATGGATCGAATCATCATTTTGGTAAAACACCAACGCAGATTCCATCTTCTGAGAAGAAAAAGATTGAAAGTCTGCAAGATTTTAAAAATCAACTCCTCCAAGCTATTCAGATGGAAGATTTTGAAAAAGCGGCTGAGCTAAGAGACAAAATTCGTGGTTTTGAAAAAAAGAGTAAAGGTAAGAAAGAGTAATAATTGTTATGGAAATTAACGATTTAATAAACAATACAGGGCAATGGTTAAAAGGGACGGGAGAGTTCTCTAACATTGTTATGTCATCACGATTAAGATTGGCGCGTAATTTAGTTTTAAAACCATTTCCAAATAAGGCGCGAAAGAAAGACTTAGTTGAGATATTAGAACTTATTGAAGGTGTATTGGGAGCTATGAATTATTTAAAAGGCTCTACTCTGTTTAAAATTGGCGATTTAGACAATGTTGATAAGCAGTTTTTAATTGAAAGACATTTGATGAGCCACGAGCACGCTACTAACCCAGATGGTAAGGCTCTTGTGGTTTCTAAGGAAGAAGTATTATCCATTATGATTAACGAAGAAGATCATTTACGTATTCAAGTTATGCAGTCTGGTTTAAATTTAGACGAAGCTCTTCATATTGCAAGTTCCATTGACGATGCCCTGTCAAAGAAGTTAGACTTTGCCTTCTCTATTCATTGGGGATATTTAACAGCGTGTCCGACAAATACAGGTACAGCCATGAGAGGTTCCGTTATGCTTCACCTTCCAGCCTTGGTTATGACCAAACAAATTAATAAAGTGTTGGCTGCCGTATCAAAATTAAGTTTTGCCTCAAGAGGTTTTTACGGGGAAGGGACGCAGGCGAGTGGTAATTTTTATCAAATTTCAAATCAAGTTTCACTTGGACAAAGCGAGACGGATGTTATTCAAAATATTAATGGTCTTATTCGACAAATTATCGAGCAGGAAGAACAAGCACGACAAGCGTTGTTGTTGCAAAACAAATTAATGGTTGAAGATAAAATTTATCGTTCTTTTGGGATTCTTCAAAATGCCCATGTCATCTCAAGTCAAGAAACAGTGGAATTGCTTTCGATGTTACGCTTAGGGATTGATTTAGGTATTATTAAAAATGTTGACCGAGGAGATATCAATGAGCTTTTTATTATGATTCAACCCGCTCATTTACAAAAGATTGAAACAAAAAAATTAACAGCAGCTGAACGAGATCGAAAAAGGGCAAGCCTTATTCGGCAAAAGATAGGAGGAAAATAAATCATGTTTAATCGATTTACAGAAAGAGCCAGAAAAGTAATCGTCTATGCTAAAGAAGAAGCTCGACGGTTTAATCATGATTATATCGGGACAGAACATTTGCTTTTAGGTTTGGTGCGAGAAGGCGAAGGGGTTGCGGCGGCTGTGTTACAAAAATTAGGATTGGATTTAGAGGCGATAAGAATTGAAGTGGAAAAATTAGTTCAACCAGGTCCTCAAACACAAGTATTAGGAGATATTCCTTTTACTCCTCGATCAAAAAAGGCATTGGAACTTTCCGCGGAAGAGGCGCGTGCCTTAGGCCATAATTATATCGGAACGGAACATCTTCTTCTTGGTTTAGTTAAAGAGGGTGAAGGAATGGCCTACCGTGTCTTGCTTAATCTTGGATTAGATTTAGGAAAGTTGCGTAATGAAGTTATGGAGCTATTAGGTTCTGGTATTCCAGGTTATGGGTCACAAGAACCTGTTAAGACAGATAAAACGCCAGCCATCGATGCTTATGGTCGTAATTTAAATAAGTATGCCAAAGATGGTAAGCTTGATCCTGTTATTGGACGAGCGGAAGAAATTGAACGTATTTTGCAAATCCTTTCTCGTCGAACAAAAAACAATCCTGTGCTTCTCGGAGAAGCAGGTGTTGGTAAAACGGCAATAGTTGAGGGGTTAGCTCAAAAGATCATTAATGGCGAGGTGCCAGAGCTATTACGAGAAAAAACAATTGTTGTTCTTGATTTAGCTTTGATGATTGCTGGAACGAAATATCGTGGACAGTTTGAAGAACGTATCAAAGCGATCATGGATGAAATTAAACGAAATGGAAAAATCATTTTGTTTATTGATGAGTTACACACTCTTGTTGGTGCGGGTGCCGCTGAAGGAGCCATTGATGCGGCCAACATTTTAAAACCTGCCCTAGCCCGTGGAGAAGTTCAATGTATTGGGGCGACCACTTTAGATGAATATCGTAAACATATTGAAAAAGATGCCGCTTTAGAAAGACGTTTTCAAACGATTACGGTTGAGCAGCCATCTATTGATGAAGCCATTCAAATTCTAAAAGGTCTTCGAGATAAATATGAAGCCCATCATCGCGTTAAGTTTTCCGATGAAGCCCTAGATGCTGCTGTGAGACTTTCAGAGCGATACATCTCTGGACGAGCTTTGCCAGATAAAGCTGTTGATATCCTTGATGAGGCGGGTTCCCGCGCGCGTTTAAAAGCGATGGTTGTTCCTCCAGGGATGAAAGAGTTGGAAGAGGAGATTGAAAGTTTAAAGAAGGAAAAGGAATCTCATATCAAGAGTCAAGATTTTGAAAAAGCAGCTAAGATGCGAGATCTTGAACGAGAAAATCGTGACAAGCTTGAAAAAATTAAAAGCGAATGGTCTCAAGAAAGAGATAAGGTCACCTTAACTTTGGGTTATGAAGATATCGCACGTGTCGTTTCTCAATGGACCAAAATTCCTTTAGTGCGTTTAGAAGAAAAAGAAACACAAAAGCTTCTTGAGATGGAAAAGCACATGCAAAAAGATGTGGTTGGTCAAGAAGAAGCTATTAGTGCGATAGCTCGTGCTGTTCGACGCTCTCGAGCTGGTATTAAAGATCCTAGTCGTCCGATTGGATCTTTTATTTTCTTAGGACCAACGGGTGTTGGTAAAACATTGTTGGCTCAAATGTTGGCTGAGTTTATGTTTGGGAGCAAAGATGCTCTTATTCAAATTGATATGTCAGAGTATATGGATAAGTTTAACGTCTCCCGCCTTATTGGTGCGCCACCTGGGTATGTTGGTTATGAAGAGGGTGGACAGTTAACCGAAAAAGTAAGACGGAAACCTTATTCTGTTGTTTTGTTGGATGAAATTGAAAAAGCTCACCCAGATGTTTTTAATTTATTACTTCAAGTTTTTGAAGAAGGCCGTCTAACAGATAGTTTGGCGAGGAAAGTTGACTTTCGAAATACAATTATCCTTATGACGTCAAATGTCGGGGCCAGTATGTTAAGAAAACAAGGGTCTTTGGGTTTTAAAGCTCAAACAGATACAGCTGTCACTTATGGCGACATGAAACTCCATTTGCTTGAAGAGGTTAAGAAAACATTTAAACCAGAGTTTCTCAATCGGGTTGATGAAATCATCGTATTTCAATCTTTAACGAAAGAGAACTTACGAGACATTGTTAAACTAGAAATTCAGTCTGTCTTTAAGAGGTTAGAGGATAAAGAAATAACCATTCAGTTGTCGGATGACGCGTTAGAGCTGCTGATCGAAAAAGGATTTGATCCTGTTTACGGCGCTCGTCCTCTGAAAAGAACAATTCAACGGTTATTAGAAGATCCTTTAGCCGAAGAAATTATTTCCGGTGCGTTTAAAGAAGGAAGTAAAGTTAAGGCAGACCGTGATGGTGATCAAATAGTCTTTAAAGAGAAGAATGCCGCAGCTAAATGATTTTTCGTATTCTCATTTTAGGTTTTCTTTATTTTACAGCATTTACTCGTGTCTGTGACGCGTTAGAAGTCTATCCTTTTAAGGGTAATATTGATTTTGAAAAAAGACAATTTCAACTCTCAGTCGATCTTAAAGACGAGGGAACCTTTACAGCGCAATGTGATCAAACATCACCCAAAGATTTTCATCTCTCTCTAGATTTTGATCACTTTCAAACCCCTCGATTTAATCTTACCAGTCGTATTGAAAGTTCATTGGAAATTGATATGAATGAGACCTTTGGCCTCAAGGGACAGGTGTGGAGTCAAAATTCTCTTTTAAATTTTAAACCTGTTCATGATTTAAAAGGAAAATTTGCACTTAAAGATAACAGATTAACCCTTCATTCTTTTAGTTTTGGGAATATGTCGTTAAAAGGTTTTATGGATGTGGTTAAGCCGTATAAGTTAGATGTGGGTGTAAAATTACTTTCCATGGAAATGGATGAATTTTTAGGTTTCTGGATTAAAGATAAAGATTTTAATTCTTCAGGTGATGTTGTTGGCAATATTAAGGTTACCGGAAATCTAGGAAACATGCAGATGCGGGGAGATTTACAAAGTTTAAATGGGTTTGTTAAAAGATTGGAGTTTGATAGTATTCATCTCAATCTTGCAGGCATTTATCCTCATTTGGAAATTGATGATTCTACAATAACCAAAGCAGATGGTATGAGTTTTACAATTGCCGGGCCCATCGATTTGGATAATCGATCAAAATTAAAGAAACAAATTAAAGCGTTAAATATAGCTCCTCTTGTTGTGGTGAATGATACGCAAAAAGAATGGACGATAAAACGATCGAATGAAGATGAATTTGGTGGAAAGACAGAATTGAAATATTTGTTACGTAAGAGAGAAGACGCAATTTCTAAAGGTGATGAAGAGTCTGATATGCTTGGTGTGCAACGAACGGTTGAATTTTAAGGAATAAATAATGAAAACAAAGACCATATTTGTTTGTCAAGAATGCGGAACAGAGTCTCCCCGATGGGTCGGAAAATGTTCTGGGTGTGAAAGTTGGAATTCTTATGTTGAGGAGCATACATCATCAACGTTAGAGAAAAAAGGCGGCGTTGTTTTTAAAGAAGATCCGGTATTGTTGTCTGATATTTCAGTAATCAATGAAAAACGATATACAACAGAAATATCAGAACTTGATCGTGTGCTTGGGGGTGGTGTGGTTCCTGATTCTGTGACACTCATTGGTGGGGATCCAGGAATTGGGAAATCTACATTGTCGTTGCAGATTGCTTGTCGACTGAGTGAAAAAAATTTTAAAGTTCTTTATGTGAGCGGTGAGGAGTCTGTTAAACAAACAAGTTTGCGGGCGCAACGGATTAGCGCTAATGAGAATAAATTTCTTTATATCGTTAATCAAGTCGATATCAACGTGGTCATGAATTATATCCATAAGATGAAGCCTGATGTTGTTATCGTGGATTCCATTCAAGTTGTTTATAACCCTGAGATGTCATCAACACCTGGGAGTGTTAGTCAGGTTAGAGAGTGTGCAGCCCTTTTAACTCAAATGGCTAAAACGCGAGGCATTGCGTTATTTATTATTGGTCATGTGACTAAAGAAGGGACGCTCGCGGGTCCACGCGTTTTAGAACATATTGTCGATTGTGTTTTGTATTTTGAGGGAGAACGTTATTCGACTTATCGTGTTTTGCGTGCTACAAAAAACAGATTTGGATCGACTAATGAGATTGGTGTGTTTGAGATGACTTCTATGGGTTTGCAGGAAGTCGTTAATCCATCTGAAATTTTTTTATCTGAAAGGCCTGAGAACGCATCAGGTTCTGTCGTGGTTCCTATTATGGAGGGAACGCGTCCCTTTCTTGTTGAGATTCAAGGGTTGGTTAGTCGTTCTAGTTTTGGTATTGCCCGACAAAAAGCACAAGGGTTTGATGCCAATCGCTTGGCTTTGCTGATTGCTGTCTTAGAAAAACGTATTGGGCTTAATTTACAGGATAAGGATATCTTCTTAAATGTTGTAGGAGGGGTCAAGGTTATGGATCCGGCCGCAGATTTAGCTGTTGCTTTAGCCATCGCATCAGCTTTTCTAGATAAAAATTTAAGTTTTGAAACGGTTGTGTTAGGTGAAGTAGGGTTATCAGCAGAAGTAAGAAGCGTTAGTCAGATTGCCTTACGTATTATGGAAGCGGATAAGTTAGGGTTTAAGAGGTGTATACTGCCAAAGAATAATTTAAAATCGAATGTTGATATACGCACCAAAAATATTGAAGTGATAGCCGTAGAGAATGTAAAGCAGGCCTTGGATTTGTTAAATTAAAATGCGTGTGAGAATTAAGAGAAGTGTTTTTAGGAGATACTCATGACCTTATCTTTTATTCGATCGTTCTTTGTTATTGTTAGTGGTGTCGTGGGATATTATGTCGGCACATTAATTGAGATTCAAAATCATATTGCAGGTTTAGAAGTTGCAACCATGGGTGCCATGGTTGGTTGTTTAGGGGCCTTGATTTTGATCTTACTTGAAATGCAATTGCGCAGTGTCTCTGTGCGTGGTCTTTCAAGTGTTGTGTTTGGTTTGTTGTTGGGTTTATTTATGGCCAAACTTATGTCTAGTATTCTTGGGCTACTGCCTTTGGATCCTTTTGTTGTGTCGATTTCTGAAATTGTCTTGATCTTGATTTTCTCCTATCTTGGAGCTGTTATGGCTATGCGAGGGAAGGATGAATTTAGTCTTATTATTCCTTATGTACGTTTTCGCCGGCAAGATACCAGGGAAGAAGATATTTTACTTGATACGAGTGCCATCATTGATGGGCGTATCTATGATATTTATAGATCTCGTTTTCTTAACGGACGACTTGTGGTGCCAAAGTTTGTTCTTTCGGAGTTACAACAGTTAGGTGATTCCCAGAATGATATCAAACGGGAACGTGGCCGTCGTGGGATGGAGATGTTGCGTCATATGCAAGAAGATCCTAAGGTTGATATTCGTATTCAAGATAATGATGTTCTTGATGGGTTAGGCGCTGATGAAATGCTTGTGCGAACAGCGAAGATGATGGATGCTCGTGTGTGTACTACAGATTTTAATCTTGATCGTGTCGCTGTCTTACAAGGTGTTGAAACGCTTAATATCAACGCTCTTGCCAGTGCTGTTAAGGCAGTTGTTCTTAATGGCGAGGTGTTAACGATTCGTTTGATTAAGGAAGGTAAAGAGTCTGATCAAGCGATTGGTTTTCTTGAGGATGGGACCATGGTTGTCGTTGGGCAAGCCCGAAGTTTGATTGGCCAAGTGGTTAGTGTGGCAGTGACATCTTTTTTACAAACACAGTCAGGAAAAATGGTATTTGCCAAAATTGTAAAATAAATCATTATGAAAGTTCAAGCCATTATCCCGAGCGCTGGAACAGGGACGCGTTTAAAAGCATCGAAGCATAAACCATTTGTTGAAATCAATGGCGTCCCGTTAATTGCTTACACTTTAATAGCTTTTGAAGAAAGTAATTTGGTAAATTCTGTTATTGTTGTTGCTCATAAAGATGCGATTAAAGATATTGAAGATATTGTTGCTGATCAAAAGTTTAAGAAGGTGGCCCAGGTTGTTGAAGGTGGGGCAACACGTTGTGAGTCGGTTTTTTGTGGTTTAGCCCAAGTTGAGAAAGAAACAGATGTTGTTGTTGTTCATGACGGGGCGCGAGCGCTTGTGACACCTGAAATTATTGATGGTGCTGTTAGTTTGTGTGAAAGCCAAGGCTCAGTAGTTGTTGCTGTTCCGGTTAAGTCGACGATCAAACAGGTTGATCAAAAACAGTTAACAATTACCAAAACTTTGGATCGTGCATCACTCTGGGAGATTCAAACACCTCAGGTTTTTAAAAGAGATGTTCTCATAAAGGCGCATGAACAAAGTGTAGAAGCAACACCTACAGATGATGCGATGTTGGTTGAGATGATGGGAGAGACGGTTAAGATATTTCAAGGCGATTATCGTAATATCAAAGTGACAACTCAAGAAGATCTTATTGTGGCGAAGGCGTTTTTGGATGCGAGATAACGATGTCATCCCCGCGAAAGCGGGGATCCATGGGGTAAGGGGATTAAGTAGTAGTATTATTATATTGAGGTCCCCGCTTCCGCGGGGATGACATTATTTCTTTTATGGATTAAAATTATGACACAACACCGCATAGGAATTGGTTACGATATTCACCGACTTGTAGAGGGGCGCAAGTTAATTCTCGGAGGCGTTGAGATTCCTTATGAAAAAGGTCTTGATGGGCACTCTGATGCAGATGTATTGTTACACGCTATTTGTGATGCCATTTTAGGTGCGATGTGTAAGGGCGATATCGGCGAACATTTTCCTAATACGGACCCCGCTTACAAAGATATTTCAAGTATCGTATTGTTAGAGAAGGTGGGTGATCTTTTAAAAGAAGAAGGCTATTGCATTACCAACATCGATACCATGCTTCAAGCTGAAGAACCAAATATCAAATCATTTAAAGCGGCCATGAAAGAAAATATCGCCAAAGCGTTATCCTTAGATGTTGAGACCATCAACATCAAAGCCACCACACAAGAACGTTTAGGAGCTCTTGGTAACAAAGAAGGCATCGCCGCTTTTGCGAGTGTATTATTAATTAAATAACATAGGACAAAGTATATGGGTTTCTTAGGTTTTATATTTACAGTCTTAACACTCATCATTGCTTTTGCACTGCTTGTGGCTGTTTTCTTTCCACAAGAAGTTAAGTCAACACGCGAAAAAGATCCAGCGGCTAAAGGGTACTTGGAGATTGTGTTGTTGTACCCAGGCTTACATGCCTTAATTTCTCATCGGATATGTCATTGCCTTTGGAATATGAAAATTCCTTTAATACCACGTATCTTCTCTCAAATAACACGCCTTTTTACAGGTATTGAAATCCATCCTGGCGCGCAAATTGGTAAGGGTTTGTTTATTGATCATGGGATGGGTGTTGTGATTGGGGAGACTGTGATTATTGGATCTGATGTCACTTTATTTCAAGGCGTCACGTTAGGTGGGACAGGTAAACAAACGGGGAAGCGTCATCCAACATTAGAAGACAATGTTGTTGTTGGAGCGGGAGCTAAAGTGCTTGGTAATATTACGATTGGTACAGGTTCTTATGTTGGGGCCAATGCCGTTGTGATTCGAGATGTTCCAGCACAGTCAACAGTTGTTGGTGTGCCTGGGCATGTGACAAAGAAAGATGGTAAGAAAGTCGATATTATGGATCACGTGCATGTATCTGATCCTATCATGCAGCATATGAAAGATGTGTTAAAACGTATTAAGAGTCTTGAAGATAAAAAAGAAAATTAAGCCCAATTGGGATATCATAAATTTGTATTATGTCTGTTTCCATTTACAATTCTCTCACCAAAAAAAAAGAACCGCTGGTTCCTATTGATGGTAAAACGATAAAGATGTACTCCTGTGGCGTGACGGTTTACGACCATTGTCATATAGGACATGCCCGCAGTCTTTACATATTTAATGTTATCATTACCTACCTTAGATATCGAAAATATGATGTGCATTTCGTGCGTAACATTACAGATGTCGATGACAAAATTATTAATAAAGCGATCGAATTAAAAAAAGAAGCTCGTGTTGTTTCGGAGGAGAATATTGAATCTTATTATCAAGACTTAAAGTCTTTAGGGATTGCCAAAGCTGATAAGGAGCCTAAGGCTACAGAGAATATTGATGGCATGATTACGATGATTGAATCCCTTATCGAAAAAGGCTTTGCTTATGATGTGGATGGTGATGTGTATTTTAATATTCGTCAGTTTAAAACATATGGAAAGCTCTCCGGTCAGAGTATTGAGAAAATGATGGATGCGGTGCGTATTGAGGCGGATGCTAAGAAAAAAGATCCTCTTGATTTTGCGTTATGGAAAAAATCTAAACAGGGTGAACCATCCTGGGAGAGTCCTTGGGGAGCTGGTCGGCCTGGGTGGCATATTGAGTGTTCATGTATGAGTTTAAAACACTTAAATTGTGAAACGTTAGATATTCATGCGGGGGGGCGCGATTTAATCTTTCCCCATCATGAAAATGAAATTGCTCAAGCGGAAGCCGCAACAGGGAAACCGTTCGCCAAATATTGGATTCATCATGGTTTGCTAACCATCCGTGGACAAAAAATGGCTAAGTCGTTGGGTAATTTTATTACAATTAAGGATGCTTTAGAAAAATATAGCGTTGATCAATTAAAGATGTTTTATCTTACATCTCATTATGCGAGTCCTATTGATTTTACTGAAGAGAAAATGGAGGAAGCAAATAAGGTTTTAGAGCGATTTCAAATATTGTTTCACAAAACGAAGAACATTGTTTCAGATCCTGCGTTAAATCCTGTTACCGCTGACTTTATAGATCAGCATAAAAAAAGTTTCATTGAAGCGATGGACGATGACTTTAACACCGCACGCGGTTTGGCTTCTTTATTTGAGTTGCTCAATGATACGAATAAGTTTCTTGATCAAAAGAAAGATAATGATAAGTATCAAGAAATTGTCCTTTGTGCTGTTTTGGCTATTAAAGAGTTTGCTACTGAAGTCTTTGGTTTGTTTGCATCAGAAAAAGAAGAACAGCTTACGGAAGAAGAAGCTCGTTTGATTGATGAGAGAAAAGCAGCTAGAGAAGATAAAGATTTTAAACGATCCGATGAGTTGCGTGATCTGCTTAAGTCTAAAGGTATTAGCGTCGAGGATACGAAAGAAGGGCAAATTTGGAGAAGGGGATGAAAGGGTATTTTATCACGTTTGAAGGATCAGAAGGGTCTGGGAAAAGTACACAGATTAATCTAATCCACAAATATTTAAAGAAAAGGGAAGTCCCTGTCGTCTTTGTGCGTGAGCCTGGTGGTGTAAAAATTAGTGAGAAGATTCGTAATCTGTTATTAGATGTGAAGAATGAGGTGATGTGTCAACAATCAGAAACGTTATTGTATATGGCGGCTCGTGCACAATTGGTTTGCGAAATTATTGAACCTGCGTTAAAAAAAGGGGAGGTTGTTTTGTGCGATCGTTATCTTGATTCAACGGTTGTGTATCAAGGTTATGGTAGTGGTGTTGATATTGATTTTATTAAAACAATCGGTGCCTTTGCTACACGTTCTATTACACCAGACTTAACATTTATTTTTGATATTGATGCCAAGGAAGGATTATCCAGAATTAATCGAGCCAAAGATCGCATTGAACAGCGTAATATTAGTTATCACAATCGTGTGCGCAAAGGCTATCAAGAGCTCGCGCGTTTAGAGCCACAAAGAGTCAAGTTGTTAAAGGGAAATGATAAAAAAGAAGATATTCAACAGCAGGTCTGCGCGCATGTTAGCGCATTGTTGGGATTAAAATGATCAAACAAGAGTTTCTCATCGAACAATCCGTAATCCAGAAGTTTAAAACGTTGAAAAAAAACAACCGTATGGCACACGCTTATCTATTTGTCGGCCCAAGAGGCTCTGGTAAAAAAGAGACGTCTGTTGCTTTGGCTAAAGCCTTAAATTGCGAAGAGCATGCAAAGAGGGATGATTTTTTATTCTGTGATCGTTGTCCTGCTTGTATGAAAATGAACACAGAACAGCACCCTGATGTTCATATGATTGATAATGGATTTAAAGAAAAGATTAAAATAGAACAAATTAGGGGTATTATTAGCCAAATGCGATTAATGCCTTTTATGTCAGAACGGAAGATGTTTATTATCAACCATATAGAGAACTTCACGTTGGAAAGCTCAAACGCTCTATTAAAGACATTAGAGGAGCCCTCAGCTAAGACATTGTTAATTTTAACAACATCTGTGCCTGAGAAGATTTTAGCGACTATTAAATCCAGGTGTCATCCCGTGGCTTTTCACGCGCTACCCAACTCTGAGCTTGCTAAGCGGCTTAATCAGTACTATGATGAGAGCATTCTAGACGCTAAAATGTTGTCTCATTTTAGTGATGGTTCTTTGGGAAAAGCCGTAGAATTGAAAGAAAAGAACTTTTTAGCGTTAAAAGATAGTTATCTTGATGAATTTTTGTTTTCTTATGACAGTGAGAATTTTATTAAAAAATTGTTAGCTGATAAAGAAAACATTTATGATTTTTTAAATGTGCTATTTAGTTGGGTTCGAGATGCGATTTTGGTTAAGGCTGGTGTTGAAGATGAGCGGCTTATTCATCAAAATCGTATTCAAGATATTCATATGTTTCAGATCAAGTTTACGTTTCAAGAGTTGAATGATCTCAGTCATGAAATCACACGTGTTTATAAATTAGTTGAAGACAACTTTAATCTAAAAATACCACTTCTTATTATTAAAGAGAAATTGCATAAATAGCAGAAGATGGTTTTATAAAAATAGGAGCCGTTTATGGGAAAAGCTGTTCAAGTAAGACTTGGAGAATACCGTCCGGCTACATTATTTGATCTTAATAACATAGAATGTGATCGAGGCGATTTTGTCGTTTTAGAAGTGGATCGCGGTTCGGAATATGGTTTGGTGATTACAGATGTTAAAAGCACTTGTAAGGGAAAGATAGAAAATACAAAGGGAAGAATTTTACGTAAAGCCACAGAAGGCGATTTAAAACAAATAGATAATAATTCCAGTAAAGCAAAAGAAGCGTTAAGTGCCTGTGTGCGCAAAGTTACAGATCGTAAACTTGATATGCAGATCGTAAAGGCTGAGTACACTTTTGATAGTAGCAAGATTATATTTTTTTTCACCGCTGATGGTCGTGTTGACTTTCGTAATCTTGTTAAAGATTTAGCGCGTATTTTTCGCGTTCGTATTGAGCTTAAACAAATAGGTGTCCGTGACAAAGCCAAAATTGTAAGTGGTTATGGTGTTTGTGGTCGAGAATTGTGCTGTTCTTCTTATATGAAAGGTTTTCATCCTTTGTCGATCAAGATGGCCAAAGAGCAGGGTTTACCCCTTAATCCATCACGAATTTCTGGGGTCTGCGGGCGTATAAAATGTTGCATGGCTTATGAATTTAACGTCTATAAAGAGTTTTCGAAATCATTACCTCGTGTTGGTGAAAAAATCACTTGGACGGAGGGAAAGGGCCGCGTTATTGAGGTTAATATCCTTAAGCGGCTTGTAAGTGCGGAGATGGCGGAAGGTCATATTGTCAAAAAAGAATTTGAGATGAATGCATAGTCTTTTTAGTAGGGTTACTATTGGTGTTTTAATTATATAAAACAATCTATAGTAACCTTTTTTCGTGTCAGTTGAAGAATAGAAATAGATTCCCGCTTTCGCGGGAACGACAGTCATTTGTCATGCGCGTTTTCACAAGAGCGACAATCACTTGTCATTCCCGCGAAAGCGGGAATCAAATAATAATTTTATTACAAATTTTACTCAAATATGAAAAAGAAATTTTACATCACAACTCCCATCTACTACGTAAATGACAAACCTCACATTGGGCATGCCTACACAACGATTTTGGCTGATGTTCTAACACGTTTTCATAAGTCTCAAGGGCAAGAAACTTTTTTTCTAACAGGACTTGATGAGCATGGGCAAAAGGTTGAACAAGCCGCTCGTGCGCGTAATCTATCCCCCAAAGAACATTGCGACGATTTGGCTCCTCGATTCTTACAACTCTGGGAAAAATTAGAAATTCAATATGACGATTTTATTCGTACCACCGAAGCCCGTCACGTGAAGGTCGTCCAATCTGCGCTTCAACAAGCCTATGATTCTGGTGATATATATTCCGATGAATATGAAGGTTGGTATTCCGTTGCTGAGGAGCGTTTTATTACAGAGACTGAAAAAGAGTCAGGCGATTTTCGAGATGTGAAGAAGCTAAAGGAATGTAATTGGTTTTTCCGTATGAGTAAGTATCAACAAAAGCTCCTCGATTACATAGAAGATAATCCTAGTTATATCCTACCCGAACATAGAAAGAATGAAATTCTAGGTTTTTTAAGACAACCATTATCAGATTTATGTATTTCTCGCCCTAAAGAGCGTTTAAATTGGGGGATTGAGCTTCCTTTTGATCAGGATTATGTGACGTATGTTTGGTTTGATGCATTACTCAATTATGTTTCTGGCTCTGGCTATTTATCAGACGATAAAAAATTTAAAGAATGTTGGCCGGCTGATATTCATCTTATTGGAAAAGATATTCTGACAACGCACGCCGTTTATTGGAGCACGATGTTGTTTTCTCTAAATATCCCGTTACCTAAATCCATTTTTGCTCACGGTTGGTGGATGCTAGATAAATCAAAGATGAGTAAGTCTTTAGGCAATGTGGTTAATCCTTTAGATTTAATTGATGAATATGGAGTCGATCCTGTTCGGTATTATTTAATGCGAGAGATGGTTTTAGGACAAGATGCGAATTTTACAATGGAATCGTTTATCAAACGTTTTAATAGTGATTTAGCTAATGATTTTGGAAATCTGCTTAATCGATTAAGTGGGTTAATAGGAAAAAATTTTGATGGATGTGTTCCAGAAGAAGGTAGTTTGACAGACGACGATCAATTGATAAAACAAGCAGCTGAGAAACTGGATAAGTCTGTAACGGAGATGGTCAATCAATTAAAGATTAATGATGCGATTGAAGCGGTTTTGCAATTAGTGCGTATGGTAAACAAATATATGGAGGTACAAGCCCCATGGAAAGTTGCTAAAACAGATTTATCACGTGCTGGAACCATTCTTTATACAGCCGCAGAAGCCTTACGGATTTCAGCCGTACATCTTCTTCCTGTTATGCCTATAAGAGCTCAGAAAGTGTTGGATGTTTTAGGCGCTCCTAAGAGTTTGGCACAGTGGGGAGGCCTAAAAGCTGGCACCAAATTAAAAGAACACGAAGCCTTGTTTCCAAGGCTTGAGATAGATAAAGAGTAAGAGGGAGAAAGGGTAGATGAATTCACCTACGATTTGTTGGCAAAGAGGATGTGTTAAGTTAATTGATCAAACGAAGTTGCCAAATAAATGTGAGTATATTATTTGTCGCGATGTAAAAACGCTTTGGAAAGCGATTAAAGTGTTAAGCGTGCGTGGAGCTCCAGCCATTGGGGTCGCGGCAGGTTTTGGTGTGTTGTTGGGGATGAAGACATTTAAGGGGGATGACTCAAAGAAGTTTCGTAAACACATTTATAAGGTGTCTGATTACATCGCAACGTCGCGTCCTACAGCCGTGAATTTGTTTAATGTTTTGGATCGTATGAAAACAGTGCTGGCGCGACACATGGATTTGTCAGTCTCTCAGTTAAAGAAAATACTTACAGATGAAGCCTTAGCAATCTATGAAGAAGACCGTCGTGTCTGTCGCGAGATGGGGAAACATGGTGCCAGTTTAATTAAATCTGGTCAAAGTGTGATGACGGTTTGTAATGCCGGGGCTTTAGCTACCGTCGATTATGGAACGGCGTTGGGTGTGTTCTATAGTGCTAAGGAAAGTAAAAAGAAGTTTAAGGTTTATGCCTGTGAAACACGACCGCTCCTGCAAGGGGCGCGTTTAACAACATGGGAACTGCTTCGGGCAAAAATTGATACGACTCTAATTTGTGATAACATGGCCGCATCTTTAATGAAAAAGCAGCAGATAGATGCTATTTTTACAGGAGCTGATCGTATTGCCATGAATGGAGATTCCGCTAATAAAATTGGAACGTATAGTCTAGCTGTATTAGCCAAACATCATCGTATTCCTTTCTACATCGTAGCGCCTCGATCAACATTTGATCGAAAGATTAAAACAGGTCGTGATATTCCTATCGAAGAACGTGGGCGTGAGGAAGTTATTTCTTTTGGAAATCGTCCTACAGCACCAAAAGGTGTTAAAGTTTATAATCCAGCCTTTGATGTGACGGAGAATAAGTTGATAACGGCAATAATTACTGAGAAGGGTATTATCCACGCCCCCAATAAGCTTAAAGTTAATCAGTTGTTTTTTTGATGCCTCATAAAAAAAGATTTATAACTTCTTATCATGCCTCAAACACTATCTCAATTCGGTGAATTTCCTTTAATAGATTTTCTTAAGAAACAAACCTTTAGAAAAAATAAAGATGTTTTAGAAGGTATCGGAGATGATACGGCAGTCGTTTCTTATACGAATGATAAGTATCTTTTATTAACGACGGATATGCTTATTGAAGGTGTCCATTTTAAAAAATCGATGGATGCTTTTTATATTGGTCATAAAGCTTTGGCTTGTAGTATCAGTGACATAGCAGCTATGGGGGGAATGCCTAAATACGCTCTAATTTCGATTGGTTTACCGGCAGGGTTAGATGTTGCGTTTGTAAAAAAAATATATGAGGGGATGAATCAATTGGCTAAGATGTTTGGCGTGAATATCGTCGGTGGAGATACGGTAAAAGGAAATAAGATTATCATTAATGTTTCTCTCACGGGCGAGGTTAAAAAGAAAAATCTCGTTAGACGCAGTACGGCAAAGTTGGGTGATAATATTTATGTGACAGGTGCTTTGGGACGGTCTTATATAAATGGAGGGCATTTAACGTTTATTCCTCGTATTAACGATTCGCAATATCTTATTAAGCACATTAAGCCAACCGCGATGATTGATATCTCGGATGGACTTGTGGCAGATTTAAGGCATGTGGCTAAAGCTTCAAGGCTTAAAGCAAGATTGGATCAGAGTAGAATTCCGCGCACGAAGAATGCGACTATTAGTCATGCTTTATATGATGGAGAAGATTTTGAATTACTCTTTACTGCTTCTGCCTACAAAGATGAAAAGTTAATGCGGGCACAAACGAGGGGGATTGCATTTTTTAAAATAGGAGAAATGATAGCAGGCCGTGGGGGAGAAGTTGATATGATAGATACGAATGGAAAAATAAAAAAAGTTTTAAAAAAAGGATACATACATTTTTAATGAAACAAACTGTTCATCATTCGAAAAGTGAGAAAGAAACGCAAAGTTTGGCAGCCAAGCTAGCAAAATTGTTAAAGGGCTCTGAGATAATTTGTTTATTTGGCGATTTAGGAGCAGGTAAGACCACCTTTGTTAAAGGCATGGCGAAAGCCTTTAAAATTGATCCCAAAACGGTTTCGAGTCCCACGTTTGTATTTTTAAATATTTATAAAGGAAAGCTACCCTTATATCATTTTGATCTCTATCGCGTGGAAGATATTGAAGATTTAGGAGGCATTGGGTATGATGAGTTTCTATACGGCGAAGGTGTTGCTCTTGTGGAATGGGCGGATAAGTTGGGTGAATTGATGCCAAAAGAGTATCTCTCTATTGAAATTTGTCATAAGGGAGCGGACACCCGTGATCTTAAGATTAATGCGGTAGGAGAAAAATATGATAAGCTTATCAAAGGTTTAAAGTGATGAAACTTTTAAGCATCGATACATCATCAAAAACGTTATCTCTTGCCATTTCAAAGGGAGAGGTTATCCTTGCATACAAAAATACAGCAATCAAAAAAAATTTAGCCGATGTGTTAATGCCAAATATTTTATCTTTGTTAAAGAAAGCTGGGATGACTTTAAAGAAGTTGGATGGTTTTGTTGTCGGTTTAGGCCCGGGAAGTTTTACCGGTTTGCGTGTGGGGGTTGCTACTATTAAAGGTTTGGCGTTTGCAACAGAAAAACCTGTTGTTGGGATTTCTAGTCTAGATGTGATTGCCCAAGATGTTAAGCCTTCGGTTTCTCAAGTTTGTGTCATGGTTGATGCCCGGCGAAATTTGGTGTATTCGGCAATATTTACAAGAAAGAACGGAGTTTTAAAGAAGAGTGGTAAGTATTTATTAGCTAATTTAGAAGAGACCATTAAGCGCGTTAAAAGTCCAACGGTTTTTGTGGGAGATGGTGCTACGTTATATGAAGAGGGTATTCTAAAAGCTTTAACGAGTAATGCAGTTTGTGTTGATAAGAAAATTGTTTACCCAGATGCGCGTCGTTTAAGTTTATTGGGATTAGAACGGTTTTTGTTAAAGAATACCGATGATGTATCAAAACTTGAACCTTTATATCTTTATCCAGAGGATTGCCAAGTGAGACGGTAATATGAGTAAATCTAAAGATCATTTGACCTGGGCCCAAGTTGACACCAAAGCTATTAAACATAATATAGCTGTGTTGAATCGATTAGCCCAAAAAAATAAGTTTCTCCTTCCAACGCGTCCTAACAATTACAAAAGAAAGAACTCTGTTGAATTAATGCCTGTTATTAAAGCAGATGCTTATGGTCATGGGATGAAAGAAGTTGCTGCTATTTTGGATCAACAAGGCATTAAACGTTTTGCTGTTTCCGATCTCAAAGAAGGGAAGTTATTACGGAATCTTGGATTCAAACAACACATTCTTTTGTTTGAAAGCACTCTACCAACCTTTGCTCAAGATATTCTTGATTATCAGTTAACACCAACTGTCTGCACGCTTGAGTTAGCACAGAGTCTCAATCGATTAGCTAAAAAGAGTAAAAGGCGTCTCTCTATTCATATTAAAATAGATACGGGCATGGGGCGTCTTGGCGTTTGGTATGAGCAGGCACATGATTTTGTTAGACAATTACAAAAGTTACATCATCTCGTTATTACAGGGATTTATACCCATTTTCCTGTTGCTGATACAAACAAAACTTTTACGAGCAATCAAATCAAAAAGCTTTTTCAACTCATACTAACCCTAGATCAGAACGCCTTAGTTATTCCTTATATTCATGCATCAAACAGTATGGGATTGATGGGGTATAAGACAAGTGTGCTTAATTTAGCTAGACCTGGTCTCTTGCTTTATGGATTATCTCCCTCGGTAAATAAAAAAAATGTGCTTAATCTTAAACCTGCATTAAGTGTGAAGTCCACGGTTATTTATATCAAAACATTGGAACGAGGGCGTGGGGTGAGTTATGGACAGAAGTTTATTGCTAAAAAAAGAATGAAGGTTGCTACCATTCCCATTGGCTATCAAGATGGTTATTTTCGGTCTCTTTCTAATAAAGCTTATGTTCTTATCGGTGGGTGTCGATGCCCGTTGCTAGGACATGTAACGATGGATCAGATTGTAGTTGATATCACAAAAGTTAAAGATTCTTATTTAGGAATGCCTGTTGTTATTTTAGGGTCTCAGAAAAAACAAACCATTACAGCAGAAGAACTCGCCAAACATGCCGACACGATCAATTATGAAATTGTCTGTGCTCTTGGGGCTCGCTTACCTAAAGTTCATCGTTGATGTTTTTGTGTCCACATCTGTTTTCTCTACCTTTATTTCTTTCCGTGCTTTTGTTTCTTCCTCTGCCCATTTATCAAGAATTTCTGCTCGAGTTGATTGCTGAGTCGATTTTGCCTTTGGTGTCGCAAGTGCAGGTGTGATTGTTTCTACTTCTTTGCTGAGTATTTTCTTTTTAGGTGAGCTGGTTGTTGCTAGCGTCTTTGATTTTGTTGTATCCGTTTTTGTTACTTTTGCTGGTGTTGTCGCTTTTATTTGGGGTAAAGGTGTTTTTTTCTGCGCTAAGTTGTTCGTTGTCTTTTTTTTCTTTTGCAGGGTTGTTGCTGCCTTAGGAGGAGTTATTTTTTTCACGGTCGTTGTGGGTGTTATGGTTTCACCTTTAGCTAATTGAGAAAGTTGTTTTAATTCTTCCGCTGAGGCCGATAGATCAGATGTGCGCGAGCATTGACTTGCTGTAATTTTACCTTTTTCATCCTTAGCATAAACCAAATATTTAGCACTTACCTGAAGTTCTTTGCTACAAATGTCATTAGTTTCTGCTAGATCTAGCGTTGTTGAAAAATTACCTTTAAATTTTTGAAAAACTTTCATTGATACAGTTGTTTCACCAAAGGCATTTTTTGTTTTATTCATAACCTTACCACTAAAGATGATGTCAGATTCAGAAAAGGCTTTTGAGACATCTAACGATTGGGCGCAACTGCATGCGGCGAAACTTTGAGTTGATGCAAAAAGTAATGTGACAAGTGTTAGTAATCCTATAATATTTTTCATGAATAAGTCTCCTTGTTAAAAGTTGTATTCAATAACGGAAATAGCAATCCCCGTAAAAATAACCGGTATCATCCAGGCAGAAAGGATAGGAGGAAAGAGTCCTCCTTTACCAAACGCCAGACAAACCGCATTAGCCACGTAGTACAAAAATCCAATAAGCATAGCAATCCCAAGGGATGTAAAAGTCGTTCCTTTGCGAGATCTGATCATCAAAGCAAAGGGGAGGCCTGCTAAAACGATTACAAAATTTCCTATAGGATAAGCAATCTTTTGATGAAAATCGACGCGTAAGTTGTTTAGAGCCTTGGTCGCTCCACTGTTCGCGAAGCGGTCAATATAGCTTTTGAGTTGTTTGATGTTCATGGATGTGACATTAAGTTGTTGTTTAAGAAAATCTGTGGGGGTTTCTTTAATGTCCATGAGCTTTTCATCATATATTCTAATTTTATCTGGCCTGTTGATATATTCAGCGTTAAATGTTGTTACTTGAACGGTTGAGAATTTCCAAGCGATACCAGTCCAGATACCTTTCAGAGCTACAATTTTTTGTTTAATGTTTTGATCTGTGTCGTGTTCGATAATAGTGATGCCTTCTAATTCTGTTGTATTAGGCATATAAGAATCAATAAAATAAAGACGGTTTCTAAGGCCATAGAAGGTAAGATTTTTAATTTTATTTTTTTTCTTAGATATGCGATCGACAAGGAGAATCATATTTTCATTTCTAATCTGTTTGGTGGTCTCAGTGGCTTGCGGGATGAGTTTTTCATTAAACCAAAAAGCAACGGCGCTAATAATTAATCCAAAGCAAAGAGCCGGTTTAGCGATTTGCCAAAAATTTAAGCCACTGGCGCGCATGGCAATGATTTCATTACTGTTGTTCATACTGCTGTATGTCAGAAGTGTGGCAATAAGGCAGGCAATGGAGGAGGTTTGGGCGATGATGATGGGTAAAAATGATAAATAATATTTTAAGAGAATTTCTAAAGGGACTTTTCTGTCAATAAACTCATCCAATTGAGTTGTGATATCAATAAGAAGGTATAAAAAGACGAAGATAAACATCGTCAGAAAGAAGATCTTAAGGATAGAGGTATTTATATATCGTTCTATGATACGCATTTTATATTTAGATAAAGGGCTATGGACCCAGATATTGTGTTTGGCACCCACATGATGATCGCGGGGGGTGCAATGTTTTTAATACTTAACGCTTCGCATCCAATAGATATTAAATAATAAAAAGCCGCACAAAGAATAGCAAAAACGACATTAGCAGATTTTTCGCGACGATGCGTAATAACAGCTATGGGAAAGCCCAACATCATAAATATAAGTGTGGCAAAAGACCATGTAATCTTACGATGGAACTCTGTTTCCAGGCGTCCCGTATCAACAAGTAAACGTTCTAAATTATGAATTTCATCCTTTAATTCCGCTAAACTCATCCCCTTTGGTTTCTTCTCAACCTTTTTCTTTTTGTTAGAAAGGTCAAGAGTCATAAAGAAGTTGTCAAAATTCAGTTTATAAAAACTGTTAGGATTTGTTAAATTAGGCTCATCCGATGTCCCGTTGATCAGTTTTAATTTAATCTGATCCTTACCAGGAACGGGAGTAAACTCACCTTCCTTAGCGATGATGGTTCGTGTCGGTTTGCCTTCTTGAGGCTGATAGATGGTTACATTATACATCTTATTGCCATCAATTTTGTGAATAAATAAAATTTGATTATCAAAAGAATGAATAAACATTCCCGCCTCAATAAGGGCTGTAGGATTTTGCACACCTAATGTTTTAAGAAGTTTATGTCGTTTATGATGCGTATCAGGAATGATGCGATCGTTGATGATGAGGGCGACTAAACTAAGGATGATGCCAATAATGAGAAGAGGGGTAAGAAGTTTTGTAAGATGAATACCGTTGGCGCGTAGGGCCAGGATTTCGTTATCAGCCGATAATCGACTAAACCCAAGAATGACCGCCGCCAAACAAGAAAATGGCAAAATGTAACCAAGCCACAAAGGAATCGAATAAAGAAAAACTTCGCCAATAACAGAGAGATGGACACCCTTATTTATGACGAGATTAGTCAGTTGAATAAGATTTCCTAACATAAAGATGCCAACAAGAATCGACATCGCCAGGAAAAAAGGAACGATGCATTCGATGAGGATGTAGTTTCTTATAATTTTCATGGTATAAAAGTTTGTCATTCCCGCGAACACGGGAATCTATATGGATACCTGTTGTCACGGGTATGACAGTTTTAAATCATTAACGAATCGCTAGCGTCAAAACTCCAACAGTGTTAGCCCCTGCTTCTTTCAGTGTTTGTGCTGCTTGCGAAGAGGTTGCCCCTGTTGTTAGTAAATCGTCTATAAGAAGAATAGATTTGTTATTTACATTTGAAGGAGTACTCATTTTAAAAGCCGATGTGAGGTTTGTCCAGCGATCTTTTCGACTTAATGATGTTTGATTCTTTGTGTGTTCTACGCGTTTTAAAATATTTGGCTTTAGGGGAATCTTGTAATACTTAGATAATCCTTGGGCCAGACAAAAAGCCTGATTATACCCCCTTTCCCGTTGTCGCGTTGGATGGAGGGGGATGGGAATAAGCAAATCAAATTGTTGGATATCTAGACTGTATTTTTTGACATGGGAAATCATTAGATTCGCTAATGTGTGGCGTAGCATAGTCTTTTGACCATATTTAAAGGAATGAATCATTTTTTTTAAATGAGCTGTATAAAGACAAGCTCCCCAAGCAAAATCAAAATGGGGCTTGTAGGTGCGGCAATTATGGCAAAGGGCAGCCACATAGGGCCCCTGTAGGTGTCTGTTACACTTTTGACAGAAAGGCGGGAAGTTCATCCTCATGCATCTCAAACAATCCGGACACACTCCTTCCTGGGAATTTTGGGTAGGTATTTGATTATGGCAAATAAAACAATTACGGGGGAAGACCAGATCACATAATCCGGTAATGATGTGTTGAATCATTGGGGTTTATGAAATCCGATTTTGTTTTTAGATTTTATTGGTGGTTCCAGTAGTTTTTTAATGGCTTCAAAGACAATTTTAAATTGATGATCATATTTATTCTCCATCATTTCTATTTTTTGTCTCAACTGTTTGTGTGTAGACATCAATTCACGTAATTTGGTAAATGTCCGCATAATTTGGATGTTGACCTGAATGGCGCGTTTGCTTTTAAGGACGCTGGAAAGCATTGCAATACCTTGCTCGGTAAAGGCATATGGGACGTATTTTAAATTGTGTCCTCTTTTCAAGGTCACAATTTGTGACCTTGAAGAGGCAGGATTAGCCTTCTCGGAAGTTAGAATTTGTGATCTCCAAATTTTGATTTCTTCTTTTGTCATTTGGAACATAAAATCTTTTGGAAAACGTTCTAGGTTTCGTTTAACGGCTTGATTAAGGGCTTTTGTTTCGACACCATAAAGCAGGGCTAAGTCTTTGTCTAGCATTACTTTATGATTTCTCAGGAACAGTATTTTATTTTCAATAATTTCAGATGATGAGATGTTTGTTGATGCTGATGATTTTTTTGTCATTATTTCCCCTCATGTCACATGGATTATCTTTAATTTATACTGGGGGAAATTTTTTATGAAGGGGGAAATACGAATAGAAATAACATAGCATACAAAATATTAAGGGTCAATCTGCAATTATCGTCTGATAGATAATTGTTAAGGTGGAAAATTTTTTGTTGAATCAATCTCAAACAATCCGGACATACTCTTTCCTGGGACTTTTGGGTAGGTATTTGATTATGGCAAATAAAACAATTACGGGGGAAGACCAGATCACTTAATCCGGTAATGATGTGTTGAATCATTGGGGTTATCGTAGCCTTGACTTTAGGGATAGTCAAATAAAGGGTTTTTTTGAAAAGGGTATTAAATAATTTTTTTTAAGTTAAACTAAATGAGTTGAAGGTTATGTCATGTATGAATAGGAGAAAAATTGAAAATTAAAATAATTATTACTTTAGGATTTTTTGTGTTTTTATTGGGCGGTATTTTAGAGGCTGATCCTGCTTTAATAAAACAGTTGTCTGAGCTTTATAAGGCCAAATTAACGAGTCCGGCATACCAAGATTGGAAGCAGGTTAACCATCGTACGATGGAAGGCCAGTCCTTTGAAGAAGAGAGGCAAATAAAAAAAGTTATTTCTCAAATGACTAAGCAGGTTAATGTTCCCGAGGGTAAGCCTGTCTCAGTTATTCCGATCAAAACGAGTAATTTTCCTAATGTTGATGGTAAGATTCAAGAAGGGGAGTGGGAGGGGGCATTAGAAATAGATATTGGGTATGGTGATGTCTATACGCCAATTTATTTGCTCTCTGATTCAAAAAGGCTTTATGTGGCAGCCGATGTTATTCAGGGAAAGACTAGAAAGACTTCTTTTTTCTTTAAGTATCATATTGATTTAACTCCGTTCTTACGTCGAGAACAAGTCAATCTTTATCCTGGCTCAACGCAGCTTCAAAGTTCCCGCTTGGTCTATCAAAAAGAGTTTGGTATCTCTTTTTATTGGAATTATGATTCACATATCTATCGAAATGCACGGGGTGCAGGAAGTAGGGCCAGTGGGCATCAGCAATATGAACTTGTTATTGATTTAAGCGAAGCGAATATTCATAGGGATGTTCCCTTCTCTAGTTTTATTCAGATCGGAACGGATTCCAAAAAAATGGTTTTAAGCAATGGGCGAGAATATCAAAAACCAATGTTTTTAGGACTCTTGGGTTCTAATATTCGACCGCATTGGTTTGTGATCAGTGATTCGTATATCTCTGACCCCAATAATGTTGTTGCAAAAGAAGTTATTGAGCATCCGCATATTTCTAAGATTAATCCTGGTAGGAAAGTCATTGATTATGAGAAATATGTTGTGAAAGGCGCATACACCATTTTTTATTTTTACACAGATTGGTGTAAACCTTGCCATGTGTTAGGGCCGAGATTGGAGAATCTAGCCAAAAGCCGTGAAGATGTCTACGTGCGCAAAATTGATTGTGATGTCATCGATTCTCCTGAAAACATGGCCAACGATATCGCTGGATATCCAACTGTCACTATATTTGGAAAAAATGGACAGATTCTTCATGATAAAGTCATTTATTTAGAACCTATTGAAAAAATATTGGACGAGATGTTTTAGTGTTTTCAATGACAATTATTTTCTTCTCTTCATTAAAAAAACACTTCCGTAAGTATCAATTACCCACACACCGTCTTTGGCATTCGTCATAAATACAATACCGTTACCATATTTAATGGAAGGGTCTTTAACCTCCTGTGTAAATGTTTTTTTGATTTGATCGTGGATATTGATATTGGCCATGGTCCATTGAAATGTCAGAAGACGATTCCCATCTGTTGCCATAGGAATTAAACGCGTTTGAGGGTGTCCCATGATGGGTTCACCGGTTAAATTATTTGGAGGTCGAGGAATTTCTATTCCCGTGTATCCGGAAGGTTTATAACCAATCAGCCAAGTTTTAACGTTTGTCTTTGGATCATAACGTGATATGCCTGACTTAGGCATGTAGTAAGTAATCCTACCATCAGAAAAAATTAATTTCTCAACATCTAGGTTTTCTTTAACACGTTGGGTTAATACTTTGCTTTTAAAATTGTATTGCCAAAGGCCATTTCGAGAAACATCTCCTGCGATGCTTAACCATAGATTATCGTTTTGCTCATCAATGGCAATGGATTTAATTTGATAACTTCTTCCTGCATCTAAGGCGTTGTCAGCTGACAGATTGGTTGTTGAAGCAAGAATTTCATAATCCCAATTTTGAGTGTTAAGAGCAATCAAACCAGATTTCCCTTTCAGTCCAAACTTTTGATCTTTACTCAGCGGACCGACACCGACATAAAGTAAGTCTTTATGACTGGCTAAGGATAAAATGTTATCAAAGGGGAAGGTGGTCGTTGTGTTTAATATTTTTGCTTGGTTTGCAGAAGTTGTAGGCTCTGTGACAAGGTAGTATCCCTGATAATTTGAACCAGATTTAAGGGCATGTTGAGAGGGAATAATTGTTCCTGTTTGTTTCTTAACGGCAATGATACCGACATTTGTGCCTACAAATATAAATTGATCATTGGTAGCCATGGCTGTAACTTCTAGCGGTTTTTTGGGTGAGCTTTGTACTTTTATAAACCCAACTTTACGAATTTTATCTGGATAATTTAATGGATACTCATAAAAGTTAACAAGATTTAACCCTTGACCTTGCACATGAATATCTACAGTGTAGAAGGTATTGTCATGAATAAAGAATTTTTCAAAGAAGAAGTTTGATCGTGTTTCAATTCTACCTAAACTGCTTTGCGCATCACCTAGTTGGTAGCCAACGCGAGTTGGCATCTTTTCGAGTGTATAGTCTGAAACCGATTCATTTGATTTGCTTTTATTAGGAGATCCTGTTGTGTACACCTCATCAACAAGGGTATAGGCGCTACTACGTGCGCTAATGGCTCCATCTGTATTGTGTGATTGAGATGATTTTGGAGAGTTATAAGCTACAAATACGGCGGTACCTTGATTATTATGTCCTCTGACAACGCTATTTTTAAAAGAGTCGCTGCCATCATCTGGAAACATAGTACTGTAATCAACATCTTCGCCTAAGCGAGGTGGTTCTAACTCGGGACTCATTCGTAAATAGTAAGGGCTTTTGTCCAATTCAAGGTAAGCTTGATATTTGGGTTCGAAATTTTTTTTGACTCCAAGTTTAACTAATTTTAGTTCCAGTCGTCCTCGAAGAAGTTTTGCATCTGAAGAACTGTTTTTATAATTGTTTTGTTCAAGCACAGCGATCATTTTATTTAATGTTTGCACAAGCTGCGCCTTTTTTTTCGCTATTTCAAGAGCATTAAGATAAGGCCAAACATGCTGCCGCCAGGCAACTAAATTATTAGCATCATTGGATCGAATCATCCCCGCAAACACGGATTGCAAAGTTTGGATTAGCTCAGGGCTGTGATTCAAAGCGGCATGGGTAGTGGCTGTCCTTATTAAATTAGGTAAAATCGAGAGATCTTCTAGTTGCCAAATCGGATGGGAGTAAGGGAAACTATTTGTTAGGATTTGTAATTGAGCGATTGAAGATGCATTTTTTTCGTATGGTATTAAATGATTGAAACTGACAAGACGTACAAAATCGTTTGTGCTTTTAGTGTAAGCTTGAAATAATTTTTTTAATTTTGGATAAAGTCTATGATGGTTATCAATTGCTGTGCAATACAATAAACCTTTAAAGCGTGCGGGATGATAATCATTCTCCGTCTCAATAAATGCTGTGATGATATTTTTTAAAAATGGAACAATTTTACTCGAATCTTTAGGCTTGCTATCCATAATAAGATCCTTCTTGTCGCGCCATGATTGCCAATAGGCTTTTGAATTAGTAAGATTTTTATAATGGTTTTTATAAAAGTCTTCTTGAAATTTAAGAAGCTGTTTACGCATATTCATGAACTGATCATTGAGTTTTTTAACATGATATTCATCGTCATGAATTTGAACCGGTAAAGGCCATTCGCCACGTTCATGATAATAACGGCTTGTGTTGGGATACTTTATGGGATTCGGAATTTCAAGGCTAACTTCTAATCCTGTATCGACACGTCTGGCGTGTTCGCGTGCTAATTCGTAGTAAAGCGTGTAGCTGCGTAAAAAGGCGGAGACGGTACGTTTTTTCTTTTCTAAATTGTCATAAGAGGTATGAGGTCTACTGGAAGCTTTTTTTAAAATCGTTGAGGTGTCTCCCCAAAAACTTCTATTAACGTTAATTTTATTTTTTGACGGAAGAGTATTATCCGTTTTAGATTTGATCTGCACAACGGTGACGGCTTTCGTATTGCCTGGATGAAACGAGCTTGAGAGACCTGCTGTCATTCCACCAAATCCATCTGCTAACGTCCAACCCATCTCATACCAACTACGGGCTAACCAATAACGTGCTTTTTGTGTAGGGTTTAAACTAAAGGCAACCTCGGCATGTTGAATGGCTAGATCATGTTCGGCGCTTGATAAGAACAGAGGAACACGTTTGAGAAAGAGTTTGGCTTCCTCTACAGGGGAAATTTGTTTTACATCGGTTGTTTTAACATTAATAGCATTAAGGATTTTTTTATTTAAGATATTACGCGCTTTTTGAATATTTTGTGTTGGAATGTTAAATTTAATTTTTTTGGTTGAAAGATCTTTCATGGAATGAATATTAAGCGAGACGGCTAATTCCGTTTGTCCTTGAGTATATTTCAAACTTCCATCAAGTAATAGTAGAGATGACTTTAGCTGTTGATCCATCTGTGTTAATCGTAATTCTTCGTTGAGGTAACGAAGATGCTCTCGGTCTAAAACTATGACTTGCGAAGATTTTGACAAATCTGCTGTCAGAAACATTTTTAAGGCTTCAATGTGGCCATCTAAGGCGACGGTCGGTTCTTCACTTTTAAAATCCAAAAAAGCAATATGATGTCTTTGGGGAGCTGGTGTTTTAAGAGTTTGATTCGTTTGGACAATAGCCTCGACAATCCAATCAAGATTTTTTTTCACATGGGCTTGTTCTAGAAGAACAGTATTTAATGTTATGGCTGTTGTACTTTCTACAAAACGTAAACGTATCATGGGTGGCTCAGATGTTGGCACTTTTTCTACAATAAGCAAAACATCCGCCGATAATAAATTCCCTAACTTTGCCGATTGTTTTGGATCGATAAAGCCTCCAGCACTTAGAGATAGCTCATCAATGGCGTTCCAGATCTGTGTTCTTTCTAAAAGGACAAGATTATCGAGTTGAGAAAGTTGAACTTCTAGTAGATCGATGACGGGCTCATAGACATTGCGCTGATTTTGACCGGGGATGATGGCTATTTGAATGGAGGGAAGATTTGAAGGCGGGATGTAAGTACTTTCTGTTAACCCATCTTTGAATGGAGCTGCAGATTTAAATTCGCTAATGTGTTGTATCTGTTGAGGTGTGTCATTGTAATTTGGTACTGTTCCAATAGTGCTTTTGGATAATGATGCAGGGTCGATCCCTCTTTTGCGCAATTCATTATGGGATTTCTTTAGTTGCCTTTTATAATCCTTGGATTTCATCCATTGGGAATAATCGTTATAAAAGTCAGTCGAACCTTGAGATTTTGCCATCTTAGTATTCCAATATATCCTCTCATAGTGATAAGGACTAGAAGGCCGCAGGAATATAACAAACATACCTGTGAGAATGAGGGAATAAATGAGTAATCTTTTTGCGTTCATGGCTTTGTATTATAGGGTAGTATTGGATTTTTGACAAGTTTGGTAGAAGATTACCGCAGGTGTATGTGGTTTTTATAGCATGTATATATAACCTGTTTATTTACAACTATTTATGTAAAAAGTGAGTCTTTGAGAATATCATTATTAATTTTTATTCATACGTAACTTGTTTATTAACAATGTTTTAAGAAAAATAAATTAATCCCTCTCCCTCCCTTGCATCTAGGTGTACTATGTTCTATAATACACTTAGGACATCAAACGAGGTTAAGGTGTTCGAAGCTGTGGTTAGGCTTGATGGGTATATAAGGAGGGCGTTATTATGTTGTTTCGTATTAATAAATTTGAAGGTTTTATCATTTTGGTCATTGGGTGTTTTATCATGTTTTCTTGTTATAACAAGGCTCAATTGACTAAGGAAAGTAAGGGTTGGCCAACTGTTGAGGCTCAAGTGATCTCAACTAATATGATAGAGGAGGAGTTTTTTCCTTTAAATTACTTGGGTTTGAAATGGAAGTCTCAGGTGACATATTCTTATGATGTTGCTGGAACGAATTACACCAAGGATATAGAGAAGAGTTTGATGAATCACGCTCGTGCTGAGAAATTTATTCAAAAATATCCTGTGAATGAAAAGTTAAATATTCACTATAATCCAGAAAACCCAGATGAAATGGTCTTTGATCAGGGCATCCATAGAGAATTGTATCTGAGTTCAATTTTGGGTATTGGTATTGTGGTGGCTGGGTTGTTGTTGTGTTTGTAGTATTAAGGAGCGCATTAAAATGAGGTTACATATTAATAAATTTGATAGTTTAATTATTCTTGTCATTGTCTCTTTTTTCATGATTTCCTATTTTAAAAAGGCTAATCTTACGCAAGCACGTAAAACATGGCCAACGGTTGAAGGCCGAGTGGTAGCAACAGAAATAATAAAGGAAGAATACTTTCCTTTAGGTTACTTTGGGCTGAAATGGAGGGCTCAAGTAACATATTCTTATGATATAGGTGGTATTAAATATACAGATGATATAAAAACATGTTTTATGAGTAGTTCAGACGTTCAAGAATTTGTTAACGGTTATAATACAAATGTTTATGTGAATGTTAATTATAATCCAGAAAATTCGAGCGAGACAAATTTGGGTCATGTAAATGGTTATGACAATTTTCTTTGTAATTTGCCTATTTTTATGTTTGTTTCATTTGGGGATTCAAATATTTTCTTTTGGGACTAAAGAAAAAAAGAGGAAAAGAGCACATTATGCTGGCATTTTCTGTAGAATTTAAATCAGGGGTTCCCATGTATGAGCAGGTGGTGTTTGCTGTGAAGAAAGCGATGATTAGTGGGCAATTAAGGGCTGGGGAGAAGTTTCCTTCGGTAAGAGAGATGAGTAAGGAATTAAAGATTAATCCTAACACCGCTCAAAAGGTTGTTGCTCATTTAGTTAGAGAAAAGCTCTTAACGATTGAACCGGGGAAGGGAAGCTTTGTTAATGATTTTACGCGCGCCACAGATGAGAAGTTTGATGAAGTATTAGTGCCTCAAATTGAGCAGCTGGTTGTAGAGGCTAAGCGATTATCGATTGATCAAGATGAAATCTTAAAGGCCATTCAAAATTTGTGGAATAAAGAGCAAGGAGAGTAGAGATATGGCAAACGTCATTGAAATCCAGGGGTTAAGCAAAAGCTTTGCAAAGATTCAAACGGTAAAAGATGTGAGTCTCACGATTCCTAGGGGAAGTATTTTTGCTCTTCTAGGTCCTAATGGGGCTGGCAAATCGACAACGATTAAGATGTTGATGAATTTTATTCAACCGAATCAAGGAAAAATATCAGTGTTAGGTGTTGATGGGCAGAAACTAGGGCCCAAACAATTAGAACAGATCGGTTATGTATCGGAAAATCAAGAAATGTTGCCGTGGATGACGGTGGATCAGTTTCTTAAATTTTGCAGCACAATGTATCCAACGTGGAATCAGGGGTATTGTCAGCAGCTAATGGAGAAGTTTCGCCTGCCGGGGAATCAAAAAATCAAAGATTTATCACGCGGGATGAAGATGAAGGTGGCTTTGATTTCATCTATCGCTTATCGTCCGCAATTACTTATCTTAGATGAACCGTTTAGCGGCCTTGATCCCCTGGTTCGTGAAGAGTTGATCACAGGGGTTTTAGATCTGACTGAAAATGAAAATTGGACGATTCTACTTTCTTCACATGATATGGAAGAGGTGGAGCGGTTAGCGGATCATGTCGGTATCATGAATAACGGTGAGCTTGTTTTGAATGAAGAAATAGAATCTCTACAACAGCGGTTTCGTCAGATAGAGATCGTGCTAGAACAACCATCTGTCGGTACGATCCCCGAAAAGGATGACTTGTATTTGATAGAGAATCAGGATCGTCTCATTCGTTTTGTTGATAGTCAATATCAAGCGCTGCAAAGGGAAGAACTCTATAAGCAACTATTTCCATCGTTAGTAAGCGTGAACGTTAAGGTGATGACATTAAGAGAAGTCTTTATTGCACTTGCCAAACATTATTCTATTCAAGGATTAAAGGCCGCCTCATGAAATGGGCGAGCCTCGTCATTTTTATGAAAATAAAGAGACAACGACGGGAGAAATAGTATGGCCATGGTTTTTCAAATATTGAAAAAAGATGTGTATCGATTACGGATGTGGATCTTTGTTTGGTTCGTTTTTCTGGGTTTGCAAATGGTGTTGGGGTTGAAGGCGACACATTTATCTATTCATAATTTATATTTTCAATTATCTTTGCCTATGATTTTTGGGGTTGTTGGTATCTCACAGATTTTGCTTATGGCCATTATCATTTCTTTTCTTATCCACGAGGATGCTTTAGTAGGTACAACATCTTTCTGGATGTCTCGTCCCATTGCTCGGTCATCTTTATTCATGTCAAAATTTACGTTTGTGTGTTTAGTACTAATCTTGCCTTCTCTTATTATGGAGATGATCGTATTGGCAGCTAATCATTTTAGCTTCCAACTTCTTTTATTAGGTGTTCCTGAAATTTTACTAGAGAAATTAATTCTGATCGTTCCTTTGATGGTTTTAGCCTCTGTAACCATTCGATTATCACAATATACGTTTATTGGTATTAGTTTTTTGTTTGTCTATGTGCTCCTGATGCCAGGTATGGTACATAGTAGTATTTTTTTGCCAATATTTCGAACACACAGTTTCACACATTATGTGGATATCACTACATTTCATTTTTATTCGTTACGTTTGTCTTCTCAGTTAATTGCCCAAATTTTATTTTTAATACTAAGTATGATAGTACTCATTCATCAATTTTTGACGCGACGTACAAAAAGAACATTTTGTTTTATTGTTATTGCCTTTGTGATGGCTAATGGTGTTGGTTATCAATGGAAGATTGATTTTTTGAAAGAGAATTCCTCTAAACAAGTTCAAGAAGTTGTGGATCCCGTTATTAAGGTTTCTCTGGATTTAAATCATGTTTTTATCGATAACATGCCTAGAGCGGGGGCCAAGGCTAAGAAGATAAAAGTTATCCAAGTTAAACAAGACGTTAAAGGTCTTTCAGACAAATATTTAACGTTTTTAAAAGAAACAAAGAATGCTCGCATGATTTACGATGATGGGTTCACTCTAACATCTGAAACAATGGGTGCCAGAATTTCAAAAGATTCCTATGGAGATTACAGAATTATGAAGTCTTTACAAATCGTTTTGAAAGATTATGAATTGATGAATCCTTTTGAGAAAGAATTTTCATATTCACATATTTTTCAACTTCCCGAACAAACATTTAATCTTCATAAAGGTAAAATTGGACGGTTTGAGGCGCGATTAATTTACGATATCTATGAATATCAACTAGACGTAGCCCTTTCAGCTAAAGCTTTTCAAAGATACTCTAATAATTCAGAAGATTTAGCCATTTTAGATGTAAACAAACGTCAGGATGGGGTTACGATTTTTGTTGTTGAGAAAAATAGTAACTTTTTATTCGATAGAAGCAAACCTTATGTTAGTCAAGGGTATCACGATATGCTGTCAGCTAATAGTTTTGAGCAAGTGTATTTACTGCGCAATAAACGTTTGAAACAAGCCTATTTGGCAGAAATATCTAATGATAGGATTGTTTTAAATCAGAATGTTATGCGGTCACATTCACAACGGATGACGCAAAAAATTAAACCCCTAGATTTTCTTCACATCAATGAACGCAATGAAGATATGCCTGTGATTGATGAGGATTGGTTGAAAGATGCTGAACTGATACGGTTACGTGCAAAGAAAGTTGGTTCTGTAGAGAAGGATGTTTCATATTCAAGATTTTACTTGCCAGCTCAATCAAGCGAGCTTAAGGCAAGGGGGAAGTAAGGGAAGGAGGGGGTAAAGATGATGTTAAATCAAATGTCTGATGAAAAATTAATAGAAAAAGTTAATACTTTAGAAGAGGCCGAGCGCCGCGTTTATTTAGAATTAAAAAAGCGCAAAATTCCGTTAATTCGTAAGAATGGAAAAGTCATTATTTTGAATCCAGATTCAAAATTATGGTTAAAAAAATATTGTGCGATGCTTTAATTTTTGTGAATTTCGCATAAACCTTGAAAGGAAACAAAGATGAGAAAAATATTACTACTTATTATTATGATGGCCATGTCTTTACCGGCTATGGCGCAGGAGATGACGGCACAGGAGATTGTGCAAAAGGCGAAAGAGAAATATCAATCTATGAAAAGTTACTCTTCAAAGGTTCGTAGTATCTCAGAGGGGGCTATTTCGGGGCGACCATTTAAGGATTCAAGGAAGGCCGAGGTTATAATGGCTCGTCCTAATCTCTATAAAATTACGTGGAGCAATGTGAAGCCTTATCAAGGGAAGGAAGATGTTGTTTGGAATAGTGGCGAAGGGGCTTATATGTATAGTTCTATGACGAACGGTTATTCTAAATATAATTCCGATGTTATGATTTTTGGTGCAGCAACAGGGATCTCTTCAAACGCCACATTAACGATGCCTTCAATCTTTTATGCCTTGCCGGAAATGCCGTCATTTTTTGATTCATTAAAAAAATTGGAATATTTAGGGGTTGAGAATGTGGCTGGCAAAGATTGTTATAAGTTAAAGGGCAAAACGCTTTATTCATCCGAGCATTATATCTGGATTGAGGTGGGGCAGTTTTTGTTAATTAAAAATCAATATGTTCATGATGTTGATTCTTCTATGGCTGAGAAAGTTGAGATGAGCGACGAACAATATGCAGAATCTGTTCGGGCAATGGGGGTTGAGGTGACAGATGAGAAAATTGCTTTTATGAAAAAAATGTCTGATTTTGGACAGGAAATGACAGAAAATGTAGAAATAGATTTGCAGCGTAAAGAAATTTTTACAAATATTAAGGTTGATGAGTCGGTTGAGAATTATAATTTTGATTTTAAAGTGCCAGCCAGTGCCAAACTAGAAACTAATTATTTTGATGCAATGTTTTCTGGTGATATTGATTTGGATAAGCTCCAAGAATCTCAAGAAGCTCTCATGGAGATGATGGGCAAGGAAGACTTTGATCCAAAGGAAACTCAGAAAATAATGAAAGATTTGGAAGATTCAATGAACGTAGATTCAAAGAATGAGAAAAATAAAGAACATATGCAAGATGATGCTTATTAGCAAGGAGTTTAATAATAAATGAGGATACGAAATATTACTATTATGGGAGTGTTGTGTTTGCTGCTGACGAGTTTCGCTTCTTCTCAAGAAGTTGTTTCAAACGAGAACGATTCTTCTTTTGAGTTAGTTGTATTTCCAGCGCAGTTTTTTGAAAATAAAGAGCAGCAGGCTGGAGAACATCATTATTTTGGTGGTCAGACGATATATTTACCGTTTGTGACAAATGGATCGAAACCTTCAGTGCTAAAGGTTGAGCTGGTGCAAAAAGCATTTTCGTTAACTGCGCAGTATGAAACAAATGCGCAGGTTGATTTGGATGCAAATCAGATTGTCATAGATCTTCCCATTGTTAAAAGAGAAGTTGTATTTGAAATGATCATCAAACAGCAAGACATGACGGAAAAAAGTTGGATGGATGTTGTTCGTGTTGACATTCATGTCTATCCCAACGATATCCTTAAGCCCATGCAAGAGTGGGCCAAAGAGGTTCAATTGCGGATTAAAGATCGAGAAGGGGTTTTGACGCAAGTATTGGAGGAAAAAGAAATTGAATATGTCGATTACAGGGCGGCTTACCCTAAGAAGGAAGATATTAAAGCTGTGACGATTGTGGTGGGGGATCCTGATGAAAAATTTTTAGAGGAGAAGACGTGGCATGCCACGGAGAGTTTGATTATATTACGCAACAAAGAGGGGGGATTGCCCAAGGTTTTGGTGCGTCCCATTAAGACGGGGATGTTGATTGACTCTTCAGTGCCCACGGTTGGGAAGCTTAAGAATAATCCGCGAAATCAAAAAATGTTGTTGGAGACCATACGATTATCCAACACGCTTAATTAAATAGGAGGAAGTAAAATGAAATTAGTCGAAAAAATGAAATGTGTTGTAACGATGATTTTGGTAGGAGGGGTAATGTTAGTGTTCTCAACATCATCTTTCGCTCAAGAAGTCGTCAAAGAAAGTGAAGGTGAAAGTAAAAGTGAAGTGGTTACCCCATCTTACACAGTCGCTGTATTACCTTTTGAAGCCAGCGGCAATGAGTTAAAGGATGTGGCCCCAGAGGTGTCGCTTCTTATGAATACTTGTCTTTCTGGGAAAGATGGGATTGCCTTGGTCGAACGGGACAAGTTGGATAAAGCGATCTCAGAGATGGAGATTGGGATTTCAGGAACAGTGGATCCCCAAATAGCGGCTCAAATTGGACAAATTACGGGTGCTAAAATTCTGATTACAGGTCGCGTGTTTGTTGTCCAGAATGAATTGTTTTTGGTCGCCAAGATTATTGGTTCTGAAACAAGCCAGGTGTTTGCTGAAACAGTTAGTATTTCTTTTAAAGAGTCTCACGCGGATGCGACGAAACAACTGGCTCAAAAAGTTGCCAGAACAATTGCTGCTAAAGGTGAAACATTAATCGCGAAGAAAAAGCAAACGCATGATTCTCTGGAAGATTTAAAGTACATGTTAGAAGGACGAGAGAATCTTCCTGTTATTTCTGTAGCCATTATTGAACGTCATGTGAGCCAACTCACATTAGATCCTGCGGCAGAAACAGAAATTAATATGACATTAGCCAGTGTCGGCTTCCCCATAGTTGATCCTAATACAACTGTCGAACAACCAGACATTGAAATTACAGGCGAAGCCTTTAGCGAATTCGGCATGAGAAACGGCAATCTTGTTTCCACCAAAGCACGCGTAGAAGTCAAAGTCATCGAACGCACAACCGGCAAAATCCTCGCCGTCGATCGCGAAACAGGTGTCGCTGTCGATTTATCCGAACAAATAGCCGGCAAGACAGCCATTCAAGAAGCCGCTAAGAAAATTGCTATTCGTATCATTCCAAAGATTGTTGATTCTATGGAAGATTCTAAGGTGTTTGTTTCGGAATAGAGGAATTCATGTTTTGTAAAGAGGAGAATAATTATATGAATAAGAAAATGATGTTGATATGCCTTATGTGTGCTTTTGTAGGCTGTTTCTTTAATACGAATTATATTCATGCCGCTGATGATCCTTACTTAAATGATTTAAGGATAAGAGATCAATATAAAGAAAACATTCATAATCTTTTTGTGCAGGGAGATTTTAATCAGCTCGAACAAATTATGAAGCAAGCCAAAGAACTCAATGACAGGTTTGCATCCGGTAGTTTTAAGCTTGATTATTTTTATAGAGGGATCGCATTGAATATTGACGATTTTTATATTGAAGATTTTGATGAACCTATTGCTTTGTTAAAAGAATGGATTGAGGAATTCCCAAACTCTGTGACTCCGAAAATTGCGTTGAGTCATATGTATAGGAATCTTGCCTGGAAGCATCGAGGTTCAACTGTCTCAGCGGATGTCACGGAGAGTGGGTATGATAATTTTAATACTATTTTAGGACAATCAGAAGATCTGCTTAAGGAAGCTCAAAAATTAGATGACAAAGATCCAGCTCTTTACGTTGTTTGGATAGGAGTCAATACAGGCTTGGGTGGTTTAAATGCTAAGGACAATGTCTATGACTTAGTTAAAAAGACGATGGCAATCGATTCACAATATTACATGTCCTATATTTATGCGTCCACGACACTGTTGCCTCGTTGGCATGGTGATAAAGGGGAGGTAGAAACCTTTGCAGCCTCCATTGCGGATCAAACCAGTGATGAGATGTATATGCGTATAGCGGTTGCTGTTAGAGAATATACGGGCGAAGATGGTTTTTTAAAATTTAATTTTGATTGGAAGCGAGTTCATAACGGGTTTAAGGAAGTGCATTCGCAGTATAAAAGTTTGTATTACTTAAACAATTATGCCTGGTATTCCGCTTACGAGAAAGATCAAGATTTAGCAAAGAGTTTGTTTGCCGTGATTGGCGATAAATGGGACAGCGATGCCCAAAAGTTATGGAAAAGTAAAAAACGATTTGCTGCCTATAAACACTGGGCCTCAACAGGTCAAGATTATCCAAAGAAAGAGGTTACGACCAAGAACGGCAAGTACGAAGGTATTTATGAAACGTATGACGATAAAACAAAAAAAACAACCATGTGGTTGTATGAAGATGGCAAGTTAAATGGAAATACAAAAGCCTATAATGAAGATGGTTCGATTTATGGATCTTGGATGTATAAAGATGGAGTATATGTGGGGCAAGGGCCGTACTAAGAAAGTAATATTATTTTATTATGAATAAAAATTTTTTATTAACTGTAATCATGTTTATTGGCATCACGTGTTTGTTGCAACCTGATTTATGCGCGCAGGATGCTCAACAGAAGATTGCGGTTATTAACATTCCACAATCTGATGTCACAACCATGACTGTCGGTCCGTTGGTCGCGAAGCGGGGGGATCAGGCTTGGTTGAGTAAGGCGATTGCGGATCTTTTGATTAAGAATTTATCTGAGGTGCAGTCTCTTGTGATTCTTGAGCGTGAGCGGATGCAGGCCTTTTCGGATGAGGTGGGGTTAACGGATTCGGCGTTATTCAATCAAGAAAAAGCGTTGCGGGTTGGACGTGTGGCCCGTGTGGATCAGGTTGTTTATGGGAGTTATGAGTTAAAGGGTGGCATAATTACGGTATCCATTTTTTTGATGGATTTGGAAACTCAAAATATTGTACTGACAGATCAGATTTCAGGTTCTTATGATCAACTGCGTTCTTTGATGAAACAATTGGTATTTCGGTTTCTTCAAGAGAAGCAGGTGGTGTTAAGTGAGGTGGAGAAGAAAAATATTCAGTTTCAAGTGACGGATTCCATTACAGCCACGGAGTATTTTTATCGCGGAGTTGACTCTTATGATCAAGGACAATACCCCGAAGCCTTTGGAAAATTCCTAAAAGCTTCTCATCAAGATTCAAGTTATGTTGAAGCATTACTTTGGGTAGGACGAATGTTTGAGGCGCAAGGATTTTATAATCATGCAGTGATTGCGTATCAAAAACTCTATGATTCTTATCCGCAAAGTGTTGAAGGGCGTGATGCGTTATTGTTCGCGGGGAAGGTCTTGGAATTTAAGCTGGAAGATTTTAAACGCGCGGTGGATACCTACCGTAGTCTAACAGCCATCAAACCCGTTAATCCCCACAGTTTGTATGCATCATTTCGATTAGGCCATGTGTTACAAAAGCAGGGAGATGCATTAGAAGCCTATCATCATTTTCAAAAGATTGATGATTTTCGTGAGAGCTGGAATAAAGGTTCTGCCCGTATTTTAAAGAATAATCAACGCACATCACGTTTTGTCAGTTGGCGAGAAGTGTTAGCTCTTTATAAAGAATCTATTGTGTCTATGATTTCCGTTTACAAAAATCTTTTGAATCAAAATCAACTTGAAAATATTCCAAAACCACCTCGAGGTGTGATCGTTTTAGATGCGGATAATCCAGTATTTGAAGAAAACGTTTTTGATCACACGCCTTCTTTATTTCCTAATGAACAGGACCGTGCAACTTGGAGGGAAAGAATTTATGTTGTGATTGTTCCAAAAGGGAGGAGAGCCGTGGGAGTTGACTTTAGTATTACAGGCCAAATTCAGGCGATGAACCCAGGTTATGATTATACAATGCGTATTCTTCCCTTTCCATTACCAAGAGATTTTGATCGTTATTGGTATGGTGTCATCTTTGGTCAAACAAGAGAGAAAACAACATTGCGAAAATCTGTTTCGTTTTTTGGGGATCAATTGGATGTGTTTGCCATTCAATTGATAGAAAATCCGTCCAAGATTTTTGATTGGAGGTTAAAAGCCAAATTAATTAATGAGAGTGATGTCGATGATGATACAGAGGTTGTCGAAGTTGTAGAAAAAGAGGAGTTCTGGGAAGGCAAGCCGTTGGCGCAAATTCCTTTGCAAGGAAATAAATTGGCAGGAGCCACCCGTTTGTTGCAACAGGCGTGGTATCAGTCGAAGAAGGAATTGGATATCTTGTATGATCCAGCAAGTGGTTATCATTTGGTTGTGACGCAAGGTGAGATTGATGGGGAACAAATAGATTTGTGGTATGCACATAGTCAAGACGGAGTGGTGTGGTCGGATTTAGAGAGACTTGATATTAATTCTTCGAGTGAAGAATTTAATCCTCGCCTATTACGCGCAGAGGATGGGCGTATTCATTTGGCATGGAATTCAAACAGACAAGGAAATGGGTGGGAGTTGTGGATGAGTTCATTGAACGATAATAAAACGTGGGCAAGTCCTCATCGCATTGCATTAGAAAAGATTGCGGAGTCTGGTATGGAGAAAAGAAGATCGAGCATGATGTATGATCTTCTAGATTATGATCTCCTTCAAGATATCCGTGGTCAATGGATTTTGGCTTATTATTCGTATGATGCGCATGCCATGGTGTTGTTAAAATCTTTAGATACCAAAGATTGGAGTCATCTAGCTAGCGTGCCTACAAAAGGAGCTTATGGAGCTTCGCTTACTCAGGATAGTTCTGGCGTTTACCGTTTAGGTTTTGTTGGTCATGGCGGAAAAATTTATCTTTTAAGTTCCAATGATGCCATTGATTGGCATACGCGTCCGATTAAAATTAGTTTTTGGAATCAGTCATTTTCTCCTACCCCTACCATTCATCGCATGCGTTTGTTTCCTTTGGAAATAGGAAATCTGTTGATGTTAATTTCCGATAATCAATACGGTTTGCAATTTGCTCGTTTTCAAGCAGACACCGAAGACCCTGTTTTAGACTTAGTTAGTCGTGTTGGTCTTCAACCTTATGGCGTAGCACGCATGGGTCCTAACAATTATTTAGTTGCCATAAAAGAAGATGAAGAAATCATTTTGAAACAATACAAAAAGTTTAATGTTAGTGGGAAGGAAATTAAAAAAGATACGCGCAATTGGCCAATCTATGAGGAGACAGAAAAAGATGCAGAAGGTCATGTTTGGACACGTACGTTTGCCCAAGAGCGACGCCGTGTATCAGATGTGACCGCATTGGGTCTTGAAGCAAACGGTCGTTTGTGGTGGGGGATTGAGACGGGGGTTATGTATAAACATGGCCAACACTTTTATGCGACGGATGTTTCTTTAGGGTTCTTTTATCATTTCGTCACCGATATTACGAGTTGTTCGGATGAACGTGTTTGGTTTTCCTCACATTTTTTAAATAAACCAGAATTAGGTGTTATTCAACAAAGACACATTAAACCAAACGGGCGGCCTCGTATTGCAACGGTGATGGTTCCAGAAGTGCGTGGTGCTATTACGGATGTCACGTGTGGCCTAAATGAAGATCATCTTTATGTAGGGACATCTAAAGGAAACATCGTTGGATTTAATGGCAAAGATATTTTTTGGAATGAGATTTTAGAGCTTGATGATTATGTCACGGCGTTAGACTATAACAAAAAGACGAGGGACCTTTGGGTGGGGACAAAATCAAACGGCGTTTATCAATATCATAATGGAAAGCTTAAACAACATTTTTATTTAAGATATGGTTTGCCTTCAAACGAAGTCGCTGACCTTGTTGTTGATCAACAAGGAACGGTGTGGGTCGCTCTTTATGGAAATGGTCTTATGCAATATAAAAAGGGTGAGTGGTATCAATTTACACCGAACAATTCGCATGTGTTGTATTGGTCTATGAATCATTTGGCAGCTGATAGTAAAAAAGGGATTTGGTATTTGCCACACGATGATGTTAGGTCAAAAGGTTTAGGTTTTTTTGATGGGGCCAAATTTGAGACATATAACCCACCGCATCATATTTTACCAAGCCCGAGTTCCTTAGTTGTCTCCCCAAAAGGAACGGTGTGGGTTGGAACGTGGTTTGAAGGAGTTTATCAATTAGAAAGGAAAGCAGGCACGCGATGAGAAAGTTTATTTTTATGATAGGCGTGTTGGCGTTGTTGATACCAACACAAGGTTTAGCGGATAGTAAAGAGAAGCCCGTGATTGTGATTATTCCTTTTGAGAATGCGACAGGAAAAGAGGCGTATGAATCTCTATCGACAGGCCTGCCTGATTTGTTAACTGCTTTTCTTTCTCCCTATGATGAGAGGGTAACGATCATTGATCGAGGTTTATTAGAATCGGTCTTCTCAGAGAAAAGTTTATCATGGGAAGGTTTTACCAGCGAGAAATCTTGGACGCAGTTAGGTCAGTTATCTCAAGCCGATTATATTTTACGGGGAAGCGTGTTATTTTCAGATAATAAATTTACGATTAATGCATCACTTTATGAGCTCGAGTCCACACAGTTGTTAAAAGCATTTGAAAGTTATGGGAGCTCAAAAAATTTATCTCATCTTGTTCAAAAGATAACAGTACAATTAGCCGAATATTTAAAAACAGATATCAAATTAATTGAGGATCTCCCCATCGATGATAACCCTGAGAAAAGTTTTAATTTTATATCAGGAGTTGGATATTATTACAACGGTCAGTTTGAGTTGGCGTTAACATATTTTATGAAAGTTTTGGAATCGCATCCTGATGATGAATTAGCACAATATTGGTTGGCTAAAACTTTTCAAGAGGCAGGGATGGTGGATCATGCGCAATTGGAGTTTAGGGTGTTTTTAAAGAAACATCCTAAGAGTGAAAAATTTTCAGAGGTTAAAGGTTATCTCATTATCCCAAAAGAAGAAAAGGAGAAGGGGCATGAAGAAGTTAAAGTTACCGATTAATTTTGCTTTGCTGGGCTTATTTACAGGAGAAATTTTGATTCTTGGAGCTCTTATATTTGTATCGATATTTGTTAATCCTACTGAAGCATCCTGGCCTCCTCAAAAGGGAGAAGTTTTTCCTAATGTTGAATTTATTGATCAAAAGGGGAATAAAACATTTATGTCGGAGTTTAAAGGAGATGTTGTGTTGGTCGAGTATGTTGGTATGAATTGTCCAGCTTGCCAGGCTTTTTCTGGTGGTAATGATCCAGCCATTGGTCCTTATCAGAATAATGCTTTGCAAAAAGGTCTGCCATCCATTGAAAAATTACTTCCTAAGTATTCTGGAGGTGTTGGCCTTTCTGATAAAAGAATTACGTATGTGGCGATACTGCTCTATGACATGTCATTAAAGGATACGAATTCTGATGAAGCGGCTCAGTGGGCGAAGCATTTTCGATTTAATCGGGAGGAAAAGGAAGTTGTTCTTGTTCCGGTTAAAGATTTACGCGGCAATGCCAGTTTTAACTTAATCCCGGGATTTTGTGTGTTAGATAAAAATTTAGTTGTCCGCTCAGAGAGCGCCGGACATCACCCAAAAGAAAATCTTTATACCGAGACGTTACCAATGGTGGGGAGGCTGATCAATGAATAGAGTTGTCGTCACAAGTTTTATTTTAATCATTTCGTCATTTGTTGTTTCTTTTAGCAACGCTTGGGCGTTAAGCGTAGAAGAAGCGTACAGGGCCATTCCTCATCAAAGAACTCTTTTTAATGAAGATAAAGCTAAGATGTCTTTGACAGAGAAAGAATTCTTAGATGAATTTTTTGCCCTAACAGACTTAGCTGTTATCCAACGTGTTGAATTGCTTTTATGGACCACAACCCATGGCAAGAAGGGAAAAAATTCAAAGAATTACGATAATATCCTCTCGCAATTAGAAGATTTAAATGAGCCAACGAATTTGAGGGAAGTGCATCAATTAATTATTGGCGCCATCAAAGATCAGCAATCTTTTTATCAAGAGTGGGATAAACAATATAAAAGTCTCCCGTCACACCCAAAAGTTCGTAGCGCTAGTCAGAAATTACGACAAGCCTACAGTATTCTCATGCGACTTTATCCACAGGAAGGCCCGCATAATAAGGCTGCCTTATTTGATCATTTGTGTGCGTTGGATTTTTTGTAGGACAATATTATAAAAATCGAAAATAATTATGTTAATGAAGTATTTTAAATTCAAAATTCCATTCTTTGTTGTGTGTGCCTTATTTTGCATGCAGAACGTATGGATTGCAAACTCAGAAGCGAATTTAGATAAGGTCAGAACTGTTGCGATAGTTCCAGGGGTTCTGGATAAAGCTCCTTCCGAGTTGTTATTAGTTAAGATGGAGGAGGCTTTATCGCATTTAGATCAAGTGCGTTTATTAGAGAGGGCGCAGGTTTATAAGGTTTTAGATGAGCGAGAGCTTAGATTGTCCGGACTTGTCGATGATAATCGGGCGTTGGGTGGGTGGTTATCGGCGAGTTTGATGGTATTTGTTGAGAAGCTGCCGGATGCCCAAGATGCGGTGATTCGTATCCGTGTCGTTGAAAGTGAGACAGGAATTATTATGAGTTCGGCATTACACTTAGCTAGCGCGTTAACGCAGGATATTAATGTTGTCATAGAACTGCTACAAAAGGCGATTGATAAAAATAATGTGCCTTTAGAAGATAGGGTGTATGTAAGTGTATTAGGGTTTGAGAGTGAAGAGTTAGGAACATCATTAGATGGTCTTGCGCGTGCTTTGACGTTATTTGTAACACATGATTTAGCGAGTTTGGATAAGGTTATTGTTCTTGAACGGGAGCAGGTAGCACATCTTAATAGTGAACAAGAGTGGATGGGGTTAAATTTGAGGTTAAAGGGTTCGGGTGTTTTGATAGAGGGGGGTTTAAGTTATTCAGTGGGAAAGAAGGAAGAGGTAAATGTGGATGTCGTACTAAGGCCCACTGGTGGCGGGGACAGGCAACAAATGTCTTTAGTGATGAAGCCAAAAGATGTTTCTTTGTTGCGCCAAGGGCTTCTTGACTTTGTTCGTCAGAAATTAGATATACAGTCTTCAAAAGATTTTACTGCTAATCCGAAGCAAGAAGGGGCGATGTTTTTATCCCAGATTCCATTTTTGATGTCAATCGGTGACTATGAAACAGCTGTTCAAAATGCAGAGGTGGCTTATGCGTTATTAGGGAATCAAGAGTCAAGGTATTGGGCTGCGCGAGCCTGGTATCTTTTGGGAAGAACGTTTGCTAAAGATTTTAAAACGACATTGTGGCACCCTGGTTGGTCTAATGTTGGGTATTCTATAAGTGTCGCCCATATTAAAAGAGAAGATTTTTATGTTAATATCACGAGAGACAGTAGTATATCAAGATCTGGTTATTCCTCTGCAAATCCGAATCGAGGTTATGATTTACCAAATGACGATAAGGTTCGCGCCTTGTTAGCTATCAGTCGGTGTTATAACTTTATCCATCAGATGCTTCGTGTGCATATAGATCAATTTGCACAAGGCCAGGTAACGGAGATTGAGTTTCCAGATCCTCTCAAATCTAAAATACTACCAACATTGCCTGTTTATGGAAGGGATGATCGTAAGTTGACATATGAGGTATTGGGCGAATCAGATAGTTTTATGAAATATTACGAACAGATTATTGATATGGAATTAGAGCAGCATAAAATGTTGAGCACCTTTTACGGTAAACATTACGATCATTCAAAGAAAGCAAAATATTTGTATTGGACATCTTGGATGCGAAGAAAAAATACACTTAACCGTTATTATGGAAGTAGTGATGAGTATCTTATGGCGTATATGGTCGATGCTGTTAAAAGTTTTATATTGCTTCCTAAGGATGATGATATAAAGTTTGATGCCTTAAGAAAAATGATCAAACCTCATGGTCGTATTTTAGATAAGCAGAAGAAACTTTATGGGGATTTGCTTCATCATAAAAGCCCTGATGCCCGTAAAATGGGGAAAATAATGTTTAAGTTGCTTGAGCGCAAAGAAGAATCTCGGGGGACTTGGTCTCAGGGAAAAACGCAGCGTAGTGGTGCAAAGAAAACAACAGCTGCTTCTGTTTCAAAGAACAATAAAAGCTTTGGCAAATACAAAATTGATAGTTTTGGTCCTATTGGAAAGCAGGTCTCAATGGAGTCGCTCTATATTAACTGGAGCAATTCTCTTTTTGGTGAGGGAAAGCCCATCATGAATAATATTTGTATGGATGGAACAGCCCTTTATTATTTTGAAACATTTAAAGTTTCTAAAACGTCATTCAAAGTTGTTGCCCATAAACATGATTTTTCAAAAAGTAATGATTATCAAAAATTAGGTGAGGCCATTATTAATGTGCGTAAAACAGATCCAAAAATGATAACGGCATGTGCGGTGGGTAAGGATTATGTTTATGTTGGGACACCTGGGGGATTAATTGTAGTCCCAAAGGTTCCTGATGAAAAATTAAATGTTGTTAAAGTTTTTACGGAAGATAATGGGCTTGCTGATAACAGAATTCTATCGTTAGCTTATCATGGCGAAAAAGTTTATATAGGTGTTGGGCCAACGTTTGCCAATGAATATGGGTGGGTAGGAAAGTCAGGTCTTGTTGAATTCGATCCAAATAATGCTCGATATAAATTAATCGCAACAAACGGCGCGTTTGAAAATGTGGATGGACTTAACGGCGGAGGAAATTATCAAATCTCTGCCATATTAACAGATAAGAAGCGCAATTGTCTTTGGTTAGCTGTTACGGCCAATCAAGATCGAAGTGGTATTTGGCGTTATGATTTAAACACAAAGGAGATTAGTCTTGTTGCTAAAGAACATTCAGGTATCAAAGCAATGGCGTGGAGCAGAGCGGATATTATTTATCCTTTGTATAACGTAGGGTTAGTTCATTTTGATCCAGACACAAAGAAGAAAACATGGCTTGCCTCAAATGTTAATGCTGAATGGCATAAAGCTTATAATCAAAAAACTCCTCTTGGAGTAACAGGTGAGCCAACATTTGGATTTCATACAGCACGCTTATGGCCCATGGCCTATGATCAAGATTATGTTTTTGCCGTAACTCAAAGGGGGAGTATTTTTGAATTATATAGCAAAAAAAATCTTAAAACCAACTCCAATGGCATTAGCCAAAACGCCGTACCCAGACCAAATTTTCTAACAAACATTAGCCATGTGATTCATAATCCGTTTGGAGTTTGGGTGGTTAATGATAATGCTCAAGTTTATTTGTTGAGGAGGAAATAATGATGAAAAAAGTTGTGACTTTATTACTCATTCTCTGCTTTAGTCAAATGGTATATACAGAAGTATCAATATCTAATGTTGAAGTTGTTAAGGATGCGACGTATGAAGAGGCGCTAAGGTATATTGAAGAAGAGGAGTATGAGAAGGCTGTGGAGATACTCAAAGAAGCTATTGTGGACGACGAAGATAATGCTTCGTATCATTCCTCTATAGGTTGGGCTTATCATTCCCTTGAGAAAACGAATAAAGCAAAAGAACATTATGAAAAGGCAATTGAATTGGATACGGAAGATTATATAGTTTATTTTTATCTTTCGATCATGTCTAGTAATTTTGAAGAAAGGGTTGGTTGGCTTAAACGGGCTGCAAAGAGGTTTCCTAGACAACCTGTGTTTTTTGAATCTTTGTTTATTTATTATGAAGCTGAGGCGATCGCAGAAAGTTACAAAGGTAATACGGAGGTTGCGATCAAACTTTTGCAAGAGTATAGAAGTGTGGTTGATCATTATTTTAAGACAATTGAAAGTCAATCTGAACCTTTAAGTGATGCTGTTCAAGTTATTAATTCAGGTATTAGAGAGCGTGTTGATCAATCGTTGGGTTTGGAAGAAATGTTTAAAAAAGACGCGGAACAGTATAAGGCATTGGGAGAAGCTAATCGTTTAAGAAATACTGGTGAGCTTCAGGATGCGATCAAGCATTATGATAGTGCCCTTGGAATCAGTGATGCTGTTGATCATTTTGTTTATAACAATCGTGGCAAAATTTATCAACAGTTAGGAAATCTTGATCAAGCTTTGGCAGATTTTAATAGCGCTATTGAAATAAGTCCCAAGGACTCTGTATTTATTAGGCACCGCGCCCAAGTGTATTTAGCGAAAGGGGATGAAGAGAAAGCTTTTGAAGGTTTTCAATCGGTTATTGATTTAGATCCTGAATCAGGAAAAGGATACGTTGTTAGAGGATGGGCGTACGAAACTTTAGGGCAGTTTGATAAAGCGATATTAGATTATAGCAAAGCCATAGAGATTAATGATAAGCATGTTTATAACGCGTATAGTAATCGTAGTAGAGCGTACAGAAGAATAGATAGGTTGGAGGAATCGATGGTGGATATTAAGAAAGCGATTGAACTTAACCCGGGGGCGTCAGTTTATTTCACGGATGTTGGTTTTATTTATTTGGATCAAGGAAAGTTTGAAGAAGCCATTGAGGCGTTTAATAAAACAAATTTGGATTTTCATAAGTTTGCTAATTCCTATTTCGGACGGTATTTAGCTTTAAAGGCAAAGGGTCATATTGAGCAAGCCAATGACGATTTAAAGAAAGTTCGCGAGCTTGATATTGGTTTAGCGGAAAACACCGTTATAACAGCCAAACAATTTGAGAAGGCGAATAGGATACGGCAAGCCTTACAGTATATGAATTATGCCTTTGAAATCAATCCAGAGTTGGAAGTTAAGTATAAAGATTTTGTGGATGTCTTAAAATCAAAATTAGTTGATTCGAAGGAAGGGAGAGTGGAATGAGAAAAATAGCTTTGTTATTAATAATTTTAGGCGTCAGTCAAATAGCCTTGGCACAGGTCGATGTGCTAGAAGTTGAAGAAGTTAAGGATGCGATCTATGAGGAGGCGGAAAATTATTTCGATGACGAAGAGTATGAGAAGGCTGTGGAGATACTTAAAACTGCCCTCACGGAGAATGAAAACAATGCTTCATATCATGTCTTAATAGGTGGAGCTTATTCATTACTTGATAAGAAAGATGAAGCTAAAGAACATATTGAGCGGGCCATTACGTTGAATCCAGATGATATGGAGGTTTATCTCAGTCGATTTTTTTTAACAGATGACTTTGAAGAACAGATGGACGGGCTTAAACAGGCTATAAAGAAATTTCCTAGGGAACCTGCGTTTTATGCTTTAGCGTTTACTTTCTATAAGGCTAATGCTATTTCTGAAGGCTCTATTGGAAATACAGACATTGCCATAAAATATTTGGAAGAATATAGAAGTTTAGCTGAGAATTATTTCAAGGTCATTGAAAGTCAATCCGAACCATTAAGTGAAGAAATTCAATTATTAAATTCAATGACTAAGGAAAGTCTAGAGACAATGGGGGCATGGGTAGCCAGGTTGAAAAAAGATGGGGAGCAGTTTAAGGCATTGAATGAAGCCAATCGTTTAAGAGATAAGGGCGAGTTAGAAGAGGCTATAAAACATTATGACATGGCCATTAACATAAGTGATGCGTTTGATCATTGGATTTATAACCATCAAGGTCATGTTTATAAGCAGTTAGGAAATTTTGATCAAGCGTTGCTAGTTTTTAGTAAAGCTATTGAAATAACTCCTCAGGACGCTTCTTTATATAGGCACCGTGCTCAAGTTCATTTAGCTAAAGGGAATGAACAAAAAGCCTTTGAAGATTTTCAAGCGGCTATTGATTTAGATCCTAAGGATGGGCGAGCTTATATCTACAGGGGATTGGTGTATAAATCTTTAGGGCAGTTTGATAAAGCGATATTGGATTTTAGTAAGGCTATAGAAATTAATGATGAGTATGCTTATGCAGCGTATGGTAACCGCAGTGAAGTGTATAGAAGATTAGATAAATTCGAGGAGTCGAAGGTAGATATTAATAAAGCCTTTGAACTTAAACCAGAGGCTGTAGATTATCTTATGAATGTTGGCTTAATTTATCTAGATCAAGGAAAATTTGAAGAAGCCATTGCAGAGTTTAACAAAAGAATTAATGATGATTTGCACTTTGCTTCTGCTTATGTAGGACGATATTTTGCCTTAAAAGCAAAGGGCGATATTTCACAAGCTCAAGATGATTTAGAAAAAGTTCGAGAACTCGACATAGGTCAAGCGGAATATATAGTAGAAATAGCAAAACTATTTGAAAAGGCGAATATGATTCACAAATCTTTAAAATACATGAATTATGCCATTGAAATCAATCCGGAGTTAGAAGTTAAGTACGAAGATTACATAGATGTATTAAAGTCTAAATTAGCTGATTCAAAATAAACGGAGGTAAGGATGAAAGGACAAATGAAATTTGGATTGTTATTATTAGCCGCATTTTTAGGAGGCGTGGTTTCAAATCTAATTTTTAAACCGACAACATTAAGCGCCGATGATTTGCGTTTGTTGCGCACTTATCATTTTCAATTGTGGGATAAATCGGCAGATAGAATGACGGCTGAGCTTTTAACTCCTAAGGGGAATGGGGCGATTATGAATTTAAATGGGAGTGATGGTCGGGAGCGGGTGCAATTAGGTTCTTATGCTGGCAATTATTCTAAGGCTGAGCGGGGACAACCTTTTATTGGGTTGTCTGATAACTCTAACCGTTTACGTATGCTTCATCGGTTGGCCGGTGGCAACGAGGCTCCCGTTATTATTTTTAAAGATACTAAAAAACGTGATCGTATTGTTTTTGGTTTAGCTCTTAACGGAGAGGAAGAAGAACCTTTTTTTGCTTATTTTGATAATGATGGAAAGAAACATATGGTGTTTGGGTCGTATTAGTGATTACAGAGAGGGAGGTTTAATTATGCATCCATTGGGAGTTTTTACACCTATACTATTAATAGTCAGCTTTGCTCTTTTGATCTGGGCGGCTTGGGAAATTTTTACGTCAAAAAATGATGTGGCTTGGAAAGCATTGTGGATATTGGAAATGATCGTGTGTTTTTATATTTTACCGTTTGGGGCATTGATAGGGGTTGCGATATATTTTTATGTGGGAAGAAAAGGAGTCAAACAACAGCAGAGCAGGACTTATGAGAAGGAAGATTTGCAGTAGGTGTGTCTTTTAAAAATGTATCAAATTAAGGGGTTGGTAATGAAGAGGTTTATAACGATAGCGTTATTTTGTTTGTTAAATGTAACTTGTTTTATCTCGATATCGAGTGGGGCCGCGGTAGATCCGATGTATGTGGATGAGATGCAAAGGAGCGAGCTTAAGAATCAGGTGAAGGAGTTATTAGTTGATGAGGATTTTATAAGTTTGGAACATATGGCCCAAGATTTTCGAGATAACAAAGTGTTGTTTCCTTCGGGGAGTTGGAAATTGGATTATTATTATCGAGGATTATCAAAGGCGTTGGGGGATGTGAATCATGAGAGTTATAAGTCTTATATGCAAATACTAAAAAGGTGGGGGAAGGCTTATCCAAAATCTGTGACGCAAAGGATCGTATTGGCGAATCTTTATTCAGATTATGGATGGTTTCATCGAGGTTCGGGATATTCTGAAACAGTCACGGATGATGGGGCTAAAAAATTAAAGAAGTATCTTTCCCTGTCACAAAAGGTGTTAAAGAAGGTGTCAAAATCTGAAATCAAAGATCCGTATGTGTATACAACATGGGTTTTAGTGGGGATGGGTTTAAGCTTATCTAAGGAAGAGTTGTACGACATCGTTGAACAAGGCAATAAAGTTGAGCCAACCTTCTACGCTACTTATTTGTGGATGGCCGAGGCGATGTTACCTCGATGGGGTGCCGCATTTAATGACATTTATGAATATGTGGATTGGTTGGATGATCGGATACCAAGTGAGCAAAAGGATGAGATTTATACGCGTGTCATGATAAAGGTTTTTGCCGTGGTAGGTGGTCGGGTTTATAAAGATGTTTATGAGTTTCCTTGGGAAAGAACCAAAAATGGATTTTTACAATTAAGAAAAAAATATCCACAAGGATTTTGGATTCTAAATCAGTTTGCTTTGTTCTCCTGCATTCTTAAAGACGATGATGTGGGCTATGGTCTCATCAACGAAATTGGAGACCTCTGGAATCAAGACTCCGTAGATGTCTGGCGATCAGCAAGTTATTTTTTAAAATGGCAGTTGTATTATGAGTCTTATAAATGATGACGAACCGTAGAATAAGATATAGCAGCATTTTAATTATTTCATTATCAGTTGTTTTTGGGTCTTTTTATTCTCGTCAGAGTACAGTTGCCGCCAATCAAGAAGATTATTTGCAGCTTTGGGCTAAAAATAGGGCGTTGATGTTTTCTTTGCATGCTGAGGGAAAAAAGGTGGAGTCTTTGAAAGTGGCTGAAGATAATTTTGAGTTTATCAAACAATATACAAATAGAGAACATCCTAAGTATATGATGTCCTTGCATCATGTGGCCTACATTAATTATGATTTACGACGTTATGATATTGCTGAGAAACAATTTTTGGAAACACTTAAGATGTATCAAGATTACGAACGTTATAGGGACAGTTTAGCGCCTAACGAGAGGAAAAAAGTTGGCCTTGGATTCGGCTCAGGCAATGAGCAGGTCCTATTAGGATTAATCTATCAAGCAACGAACCGTCCAGCCTTAGCAGAAGAATACTTGTTAGCGTCGATTAAATATTATGAAGGCAGATATCCGGAGTATGCCTGGTACTATAAAGACATTCTATTTATTATGGCTGATTATTATTCAAACATGGGACGCATGGCGAAATCTCGAGAATACATTAAGAAAGGGAAAGCTCTAAAGGCTCAAAAGAAAGGGAGTTGATATTATATTATGATCATTTTATTGAGAAGATTAACAATTTTCATTCTTACCATTATGTTATTAGTTTTTGTTGTTCGTTCGGGCTCAACAAATAAAGAGAAGATGTCTATAGGTCAGGAATGGCATCAAAGAAAACAGAATATGTTTGCCTTGCACAAAGAAGGACAGAAAAAGGCTTCACTGAAGGTTGCAGAAGACACTTTTGAATGGATCAAACAATTTGCAACTCAAGAAAATTTGATTTATGTGGAATCTTTAAATCATATCGCGTGGTTGTTGTTTGATTTAAAGCGCTATGAAAAAGCTGAGAAACTTTTTTTAGAAGTCTATCCTTTGTATGAAGCGATCGAAACGCTCAATCTAACATTGCCAGAAGATAAAAAGGTTCGTATTCCTAGTGTTCATGGCCTTGGAAATACGATGGTATTATTAGGAAATGTTTATGAATATACAGGCCGTTATGAGTTAGCGCTAGAACAGTATTTAGATGCCAAAGACTATTTTAAGGCCAAATTGCCTGATCATGCGTGGTATTACAAGATCATACTCAATAATGTTTCTAATATGTATTGGAAATTAGGAGATAAGAAAAATTCTCAGATGTATCATCGTGAAGCTGATTCTATTGATGCCACGAAAAAAGGGAGTCAGGGGAAGGGGAGTAAGAAAGAGTAAAAGCACGAAATAAAGTTTTCTGAGAATTATTGTATTAAATATTAAATAAAGGGAAGTTTATGAACAAGGCATTTTGGAAATTAAATGGTAAGCCCATCTTATTATTGGTATGTATAGCAATCTTTTTTATTCTTTTTATGGTATTTTTTGTTAAGTATAATGCGACTATTTCAGATGATTTCAGGCGATTAGTTGAAGAGGGTAATAATATTCAAGGAAACATAATAGAAATTAAGATTTTAGAAAGTGTTGTTGTGCACAATCGAAGCGGTGATAAACCAAAAATTATACCAGAAGGAGTTAGAGTCGTTATAGATTATCAAGGCAATGATTTAGAAATGAATAAATTGTACGAAGAATGGTCAATAGAATATAAAGACGCGTATGTTGTTGGATCAAGCGTAGACCTTTTATATTTACCCTCTAATGCCAAGGTTAAGATTTCTTCAGTGAATAATAAGGTGATTAAGCCTTACATTCTGCATTCTAAGAAAAATTAGGCTCAGATGGAGGTAACTCATGAATTTGCCCGAAGTATTCGCAAAGGCGTGTGTTAGCACAAGATAATGTTCAATAATGTTTCTAATAGGTCAGGAGGTTGCCAATGATTCTAAACAAATCTGTTGTTAGTAAAATAATTGGAATTTATTTTATTATCATTAGCTTATGTCCTGCTTTTGGTTCGCAGTGGTATTTTTATGAAAAAAATTTATCACAGAGGACCTATCAATCTCTCGAGAATAGGATTACGGATGTGAGTGTGGCTTTAGACAGGGATGGTTTGATAAATGAAGCTGACAGGGATACATTTGAATTGTTATTTGATGATTATAAGACATCTTCCCGTAGTTATAAAAAGAAATATATTGATGGATTTCAATGGTTGTCGTTTTTTATAAGTATAATGGGTTTGATCACAGGTATTTTGTATTTTTTAGTAGGGGTGTTGATCATAAGAAGATCTAAACGTGGCGTTGGGCTCATCTCTTATGCGATACTTACGAGTTTACTCTATTTTGTTCTGCTGATGGGTTATACTTTTGGTCAAGTAACCAACATTTGTGTGTCTATTACGAAGGTGACGACATTAGGTTCCTATATTAATCCCGAAATCGTCTCCATCCAACTGTCTTTTTATCAGTTTCTTGGCAAACCAGGGGCTGTATGTTCATTGATGTTTATTGTTATTCTTTACTTCATTTTACCTGTGTTGTTTGCAAGAAAATTGCATAAGGATAGTGCTTCTTAACTCTGAAAGTCATAAACGGTGACATTTTTACTTTCACCTTGCCTGTCGGAATTCTCGCAGGTATAATAGCCCAAAAAGGGGTGAGATATGAAAAAAGGGATTGTGTTATGTGTTGTTTTGATGTTTTTGGCCACACCTAGTTTTGCTTTCTTGTATGATATGAAGTTTTTGACACCATCGGAGATTGGGGCGTTAAAGAGTGCAGATTTGCTTGATCTTTATACAGAAGCAAAAATTGAAGAGAAGGCTAGCTCTGAATTTCATGAAGCAGCGGGTTTTAATTCGGCTAAAGATTATGAGAAGCGTAAAGATTTATTGCGGTATATTGTTTATCTGCGTAAAGAAATGCAAAAGCGTGAGATTGAGCCGGATCCGGTGGATGAGTGGTTGAGGTAGAAATGTTTTTGGGCTCGTAGCAGTCATTTTGTATAGACCAACAACACTGTCATTTCCGCCCCTTATGTCATTCCCGCGAAAGCGGGAATCTACTGGAGTAAACACCAATCTTTAGATCCCGGATCAAGTCCGGGATGACAAGTTCCATAGTTTTTAATATTAACAATAAGTAAACAAGGTGACAACATGTCTAGCGATACAATAAGTACCGATCGAAGTCGTTTATTAGAAATTTTAATTAAAGAAGCTTATTTTAAAGAAAAAATTATTCTCTCTTCAGGTAAAGAGAGTGATTATTATATTGATGCGCGGCGGGTGACGTTAAGTGCGGAAGGTGTTTATTTGATTGCAAAATTGATTCTTGATCATGTGAAAGATGATAACGTTGATGCTATTGGCGGACCAACACTTGGTGCTGATCCAATGGTAGGTGCTGTTGGTTCGTTAAGTTTTCAGAATCAAAGACCGGTACAAACTTTTATTATTCGCAAAGCTCCAAAAGCGCATGGGAAACAACAACAAATAGAAGGCCCTTCTATCAGTTCCGATCAACGCATTGTCATCATCGATGATGTGGCCACTACAGGTAAAGCATTCTTAGAATCCTTAGATGTTCTCGATAAAATGGGGATTAAGCCGCTTAAGGCGATATGCATTGTTGATCGCAATGAAGGCGCCAAAGAGGCTTTAGCCGCTCGCGGGTGTGAGCTGGTTTCCCTTTTCGACATTTCCGAAATCCACAAATGAAAAAATTGATCCTTGCCTCAGGTTCTGCGCAACGAAAAACCCTTCTTAAGAATTTAGGGGTGAAGTTTATTGTTCGTCCAAGTTCTGTTGATGAAATACAGTCGGTTCAAACCACAGTTTCTGCATTAGTCAAAGATAATGCACGTCTTAAGGCTGAAGATATTGCCGCGCGTTATAAAGAAGGTGTTGTCATTGGAGCGGACACGGTTGTTTACGCTGGTAATAAAAAAATTATCGGTAAACCGAAATCCTACAAAGAAGCTCGTCAAATCCTCAAACTTTTGTTTTCCAAACCACAATGGGTTTACACCGGTGTCGTTGTTATTGATATTGCAACGAATAAACGTATCATTGATTATGAAAAGACGCGTGTGCATATGTTGCCTTTAACGGATGAAGAGATTAAAACATATCACAGTAAAGTAAATCCTTTTGATAAAGCGGGTGGATTTGATATTGAAGGGTGGGGGAGTATTTTCATTCATCGGATAGAAGGGTGTTATTCAAATGTGATTGGTTTACCGATGTCCAAACTGGCGACGATGTTAAAAAAGGTAGGCGTCTCAATATTAAGTGTGTTGATGCTTTGTATTTTAAGCGGTTGTGCGACAGAATATAATTTAGCTACGGGTAAAGAAGAGACCTTGATGTATGGAACGGATAAGGAGGTGAATATTGGTCGTAAGGTATCGCAGTCCGTTGAGCGAAGGTATAAAATTAATACAGATGTGGATATTAATGAACGGATAGAAAAAATTTTTGAGCGTATTGTAGCTGTCTCTGATCGTCGTGATATTGTCTATTTTATTAAAATTATTGATGAGGAAGATGTTGTGAATGCTGTTAGTTTGCCTGGTGGGTATGTTTATCTTTTTAAAGGGTTGTTGGATAAGCTAGAAAACGATGATCAAATTGCCGGTGTCATCGCGCATGAGGTGGGACACATTACGGCAAAACACGGTATTAAAAGATTACAAGCTTCTTATGGGGCGATGTTATTACAGATCGCCTCCACACAAGCCAATGGTAATGTGGCAGGGGGCTTAAGTTTTGCGTTACAGTCCTTATTTTTGGAGTATTCACAGAAAGCAGAGTTTGAGTCTGATCGATTAGCGGTTAAGTATACAAAAAAGGCCGGCTATGATCCCAATGAAATGCTTTATGTTTTAAAAGTTTTAAAAGAAGAGAATGACAAATCTCCTTTGCGTCAATATTCTTACTGGCGCACACACCCTTTTGTCTCTCAGCGTATTGCTGTTGTTAATGAAGCGATTACGGGGAAGTTAGAGTATCGGGATTATTTGAAGTTGATTGATAGTTATTGAGGGGTGATTTCGGGCATGGGATCCTCGCTGGAGTTTACCCCATGGATTCCCGCTTTTGCGGGAATGTCAGATGGGGAGGGGATGACAAATCCTTGTCATTCCCGTGAGTTTGTCATTCTCGAGAGCTTGTCATTCTCGCGAGTTTGTCATTCCCGCGAAAGCGGGAATCTATTTTCGGTTGCCCTATGATGCTAAAATTAAAATACTACCTCACAGCAGCAATACTCCTTACCCTCAGCGCTTGCTCAAATCAATTAAGCAATAAAGTCTGCTTTGAAAAACAATGCATAGACGTTGAGGTTGTTACGAAACAAGAAGATGTCATGCGAGGTTTACAGGAACGGGAATCATTGCGAAAAAATTCTGGTATGTTGTTCGTGTTTCCTAAAAGGGGCAAACATTCCTTTTGGATGAAGGATACCTGGATTCCCTTAGATATGATTTGGTTGGATGCCTCTCAAAGAATTATATATATTCAAAACAATGTGCCACCTTGCAAAAATGATCCATGCCCATCTTATGGTCCTGATGGTGATTCTTTTTATGTGCTGGAAGTTAATACCGGCTACGTAAAGGAGTTAGGGTTAAAGGTAGGAGATCGAGCGGAATTTCATATTGTCGATGAGGCACAGTCTTAAAATAAAGCTACCTTATGAATAAATTTAAAGTATGCGCAATTGGCGTCTTGCTCGTAATATTTTCTCTATCTTGTGTTTTTTTCCTTGATCGGATGTTCGCCGCCTCCCAAAGCCCTCTCTGGCTTGATGAACATTATGGGTTAAAACGTTCGACCCGTTATCCTAGTTATGGAGAACTCATTGTTCGTGGTGCCCAGTCCCAAGGAAGTGCCGCCCCGCTAGATTTTCTTATTATTAAAAGTATTGATAAGATGAAAACATCTCTTAATTGGTTGGGATTAAGACCGCATGTTTATTATCGTTTATTCGCTAACCTTGTAACCGTTTTTAGTGGGCTGCTTATTTTTATTTTGTTTCTAAAAGAGGTTTATCGGGAAAAAGAACACCTCTGGCTAAGGTATGTTCAGCTGCTCCTACTGATACTTGGCATCATGTCTTATTATTATGCCCCCGTTATTCATCATTATGCGGCTGAGATGCGACCATATGCTTTGTGGAGTTCTCTTTGGTTTATTGTTCTTGGTTTAACATTATTGAGAGTGGCATGGATGCCGTATATCTTCGTTACTCTCATTTTATTATCCTTTAGCGCCACAGCTTCTATTTTTCAGATGGGGGCCTTGGGTATTTGTTATTTTTTTCTTAGCGCATCTTCAAATCGAAAACAAAGTCTTGTTGAGATAGTCAAAGTTTTTGGTTTACCAATTTTCATTGCACTGTATTACTGCTTACAAGTTCAACAGTTTGATCACCCAGCTGAAAGCAATACCTGGAATAATTTTTTCACCTTTTGGAGTCATAAAGCTTATTTGCTTCCTTTATTGATTATGGTTACAGGGTTTTGTTTATTTCAGAAAAAGAGTAAGTCGTTGGCGATTGCACCTGCAAGTGTTGTATTGTTAACTCTTATGGGCCCCTTAATTTTCTTCATTACAAGATTAAAGGGCGTCTTTTTAGCGGAAAGGCATTACATTTATTATGATCATATTCTGCCAATAACGATATTGACACTTGTTGTTGTATTTCCAATAATTATTGAGCGTATTAATAGTAAAGTTTGGCAAAAGGGAGTCGTTATTGGGTTAGTTCTTATTGCAATAATAGTCACTTTTCGTCCTGCGGTGAATAAGCGCTTTAAGGCTAGTGTTATTAATGGTTTGTATTTGTTGAAAGATGCTTCTTTGATTAAACAGACATCTCTTGATAAAAAGTTTACGGTTCCTTATTGGGATTCCGATAAACTAATTTGGGAGGCGAAAGATTTTTCAAGGGCGTCTCAGCATATAATAGGTCAGGCCGTTTGGTTTTTTGATGAGAAGAATCCAAGAATTGCATTGGTTCATGAAGTGGGTGATGATAAGATAAATCAACAGTCTTTAATTGAGATCGTTAAGCAGCACTATTCTACGGGAGAATTAAAGGTAACTGTTCCCTATCTGGATGGCGAAATCCATGGGGATCTAGAAATGTTTTATAAAGATGGTTCGTATAAAGCTTTGGCTCAGTATGTTAAAGGCCAACAGCATGGTTTGACGCGTAAATATTATAAAAATGGTAAGCTTCAAGCTGAAGGGGCGTTTGTTGCAGGTAAAACACAAGGAAAGTCTCTTTTTTATTATGAAAATGGGAGTGTCCAACGTGAAGATCATTTTGAAAAAGGGCAGTTGCTACAACGAAAACAATTTAATCAAGATGGTCAATTAATCTCAGAAAAAAAGTTCTAAGGTATGTATTATTTTAATCCATATGCTATTGGGCCGTTATTAACGGGAGTGATGTGTTTTGCTTTAGGGCAATATGTGCATCAGATGGATCGTGAAGATCGGACACGTCAGGCTTTTTTTGGTTTGAATGTGTTAGCGAGTCTTTGGTGTTTGAGTCAAGCGATGGTGTTAAGTGCTACAGATTTAACGTTAGCCAGCTTTTGGTCTCATGTTATGTTCTCAGCCATCATCCTTATGCCTGTCAGCATGTTTCATTTGGCCAGTCATTGGTGTAAGAGATATCAACGACAAAAGCTTATTCGATGGGTGATAAATTTTCAAGCCTTATGCCTTGTGATCTTAAGTTGGGGACCCGATTTTTTATCGGGATACACGCCATACTTTTTCGGTCTTTTTCCGCGAGCAGGTGCTTTGATGTATTTAGTTGTTTTCTTTATGTTGTCTAATTTCACAATCAGTTTTTTAAACATTAATAAGTATCATTTTTCTCAAAAAAAATTAAAAAAAAGACAAGAAGCTCGTTTTGTGATGTTATCGTTCTTGATTCTTCTTTTAAGTTATTCGGATGTTTTTGTTAGTTATCAACAAAGTTTGTATCCTTTAGGTTATATTGTTCTCTTTGGATTTTCTTTAAGTATGTCATTGTTTCTTTTAAGAAAAAGTGTGGCTTTATTGCATGAGCGTGTAAGGAGTGTTGAGGAGCAAATGCAATTTAAATCTAATGAGGCATCTATAGTTTCTGAAGAACTGAAAGGCGTGCAGTTTCAGCTCTTGGAAGCTGGAAAAAAATCAGCATTAGTAAGTTTGAGTGCAGGAATCCTTCATCAAATTAGCCAACCTATTACAGCAATTTATGGGTTTATCAAATTTTTAAAAAAAGAGGTAAAAGAAGATCACGAGTTTTATAAGCCGATCCATCTGGTAGATGAGCAAACGATGTATTTAAAGCAGATGCTTGGAAATTTGATGGAGCTTGTGCAGCATAAAGATATAAAGAAGGAAGCTATTAATGTTAATGAACCTGTAGAAAATGCTGTTAATTTATTAACGGATGAATTACGCATTGGACGGGTTAAGTGGGAGTTAGACCTAGCTGAGGATTTGCCTCAGATTTGTGCGGATAACATTAATCTTCAACAAATTTTCATGAACTTTATTATTAATGCCATTCAAGCCCTTGGAACGTTGCCCAAGGGGGAGGAGCGTCAGTTATTGGTGTCGAGTAAGGTTGATGAGGATAACAAATTTGTTGCAGTGTCTTTTCAAGATTCTGGTCCGGGGGTCAGTAAAGGAGAGGTGGAGCGGATATTTGAGCCGTTTTATTCTACGAAAGAAAAGGCTGTTGGGATTGGCTTAGCCCTTTGTCAGGATTTGGTTGAGGAGCATGGGGGGCAGATTTTGGTGGATTCAAGTGTTAAGCAGGGTGTTAGTTTTGTGGTGAAGTTGCCGGTGATTGGATCGTAAAGTATTGGAGTGTAGTTGTTTATGTGTAAGTTGTAGAAATCATGTCGTCCCCGCGGAAGCGGAGATCCAATAATAGAAATATTATTACTTATTGGAGGTTCACGCTTCTGCGGGAATGACATGTTTACTATGACACGATTACGATGACTTGTTTTAAGCGGATTATGTTGTATATTTAAAGTAGCACAAAGGGGGGATAAACCATTTAGGTTTATGCCCCTATTTTTTTGGATCTTAGGCTTGTTGCAATGTAAAGGACATCTAATGGATAAGATCAATGTGTTAGTGGTGGATGATAAGAAAATTATTCGAGATCTCTTTGACTACATTTTGGGCTATCATGGTCATCATATTACGGCCGTCAGTAACGGTACGGATGCTATTGAGGCTGTGATTCAGAATCAGTTTGATGTTGTTTTTTTGGATATTGTGATGCCTGGAACGGATGGTGTTACGGTCCTTGAAAGGTTTAAAGAAATAAAACCCCAAATGCCGGTTGTCATGATGAGTGGCTATTCCGTAAAAGCTAAACAAGAGAGAGTTGCTGAGTTAGGAGCTGTGACGTGTCTTAGAAAGCCGTTTGAGATGGATGAGGTTGCTGAGGTTTTAAAGGTGGCTTTGGGTAAAGAGATTCAGGAATGATAATATTACGTATTATTTTCTTTTCGGTCGATATATATGCGTACTCTGACCATAGAAGCTTTCCGCTGCTTCCATAATCGTTTCGCTAAGAGTGGGATGAGGATGTATGGTGAGTTTCAGATCAGAGGCAAGTGCGCCCATTTCTAAAGCGAGGACACCTTCGGCGATCATCTCACCGGCACCAGCTCCAACAATGGAGACACCTAAAATACGTTCGGTATCAGGATCAATAAGAAGTTTTGTAAGGCCATCGGTACGATCCAATGTGATAGCACGACCGGATGCGGCCCAAGGAAACTTTTGTACAACGTAATTTCGATTCTGGGCTTTAGCTTCTGTTTCGGTTAACCCGCACCAAGCAATCTCAGGATCTGTAAAGACAACGCATGGAATGGCATTGGGTTCAAAGGCAACTTTGTGACCGGCGATGGTTTCAGCCGCGACAATACCTTCATGAGATGCTTTGTGGGCTAACATGGGTTGTCCTACAATATCACCAATAGCAAAAATGGATGGATCTGCCGTTTGCATCTGTGCGTTAACGTCAATAAATTTTTGTTCATTAAGAGTGATTTTTGTCTTTTCTAATCCGATGTTTTCCGTGTTTGGACGACGACCGATGGCCATTAATACTTTTTCATATTCTTTATCAAATGTCTTTCCATCTTTATCTTCAAATGTAACTTTAAGACCCTTTTCAACTTCTTCAATTTTAGCCACTTTTGTTTCAACCATAATATCGCGTAGGATTGTTTTTAATCTCTTCTCTAAAATGTTAGCCACATCTCGATCGGCGCCAGCCATAAGGGTAGGAAGCATTTCAACGACGTCAAGCTCGCTTCCTAATTCAGCATAGACCGTACCTAATTCAAGTCCGATGTATCCACCGCCCACAAGCAACATGGTCTCTGGAACGCTTTCGATATCAAGGGCTGTTGTTGAATCGAGTATGCGTGGGGAATCTGGTAAGTTAGGAATCATGATAGGTCGTGATCCTGTTGCCAGAATGGCTTTTTCAAATTTTAACTCTTCATTAGATCCATCGGCTTTGGCAATGTTCAGTGTGTTAGAGTCAACAAAGGTGCAGCGGCCTTGAATGAATTTAACTTTACGTTGTTTGGCTAGTTGTCCTAAACCACTTGTCAGTCGATCAACCACACTATTTTTCCACGCTCGTAATTTATCTAAGTAGATCTTAGGACGACCAAATTCAATACCAAAATTCGCAGCTTCTTTGGCTTCTGATAAAACTTTAGCAGCATGAAGAAGAGCTTTAGAAGGAATACATCCGCGGTACAAACAGACGCCTCCGGGATTAACATCCAAATCAATTAAGGTCACATCTAATCCAAGATCAGCGGCCATGAAGGCGGCCGTGTAACCACCAGGTCCACCACCGATGACAACAACACTTTTGTTTTCTGTTGGAACTGTTTCTTCAACGGCGGCAGGTTTCGGTTGCGATTCTGTTTTGGGAGCTTCGGGTGTTGATTTTTGTTCGGTCACAGGTTTGCTTTCAGGCGCGGATGATTTTTCAGCTGCAGCGGATTCTTCGATTGTTAAGACAACAGAGCCAACTTTAATTTCATCACCTTCTTTAACTAAGATTTCTTTAACGACACCTCCTACAGGCGAGGGGACAGGAAGGGATGCTTTATCTGTCTCTAATTCAATAAGGTCTTGATCTTTGGTAATGGTGTCACCGACAGCGACAAAGATTTTAACAATTGTACCTGATTCTATATTTTCACCGACTTCGGGGAGTTTGAATTCGAACATGATTGCCTTGTTTGTATTGTTGATTATGGAAGCGAGTGATAGAGTGCTAGAGTGATAAAGTGGTAGGTTGAGTTTTTATTAACAATTTTTATTATCACTTTATCACTCTAGCACTTTACCACTAAATAAATTTAATCTTAATCCAATCTATCCCTCAAGTTCCATCATAAACGGTTGCTCAATCGCCTCACACACCCATTTTAAAAACCGAGCGCCATCAGCGCCATCGATGATGCGATGGTCGTAGGACAAGGAAAGGGGGAGCTTAAAGCGTGGGATGAATTGTTTATTTTCATAAACAGGTTCCCATCCCCCTCGAGAAACGCCAAGAATAGAAACTTCAGGCCAATTGACAATTGGTGTAAAACTTGTGCCATAAATGCCACCCAAATTTGTTAAGGTGATACATCCGCCTCGCAAATCATCAATCACAGTCTTTTTTGTGCGTGCTTTCTCAGCCATATCGTTTAATTCTTCATGAATTTCAAAAATACTCTTTTTCTCAACATCTCGAATAACAGGAACGAGTAAGCCTCGATCTGTGTCAACGGCAACGCCAATACTAAAGTATTTTTTATATATAATTTCGTACGTATTCATATCAATGCTGCAATTAAATTGAGGAAATGTTTTAAGGGCAGCTGCCATGACTTTTAATAGAAACGGCGTGATTGTTAACTTTCGTTCGGGTGTTGAATATTTTTTGCGTAGCTTTTCTAGGTCTGTAATATCCGCCTTGCCAAATTGAGTCACATGAGGGATGTTTTGCCAGCAATAGCTTAAATGATCAGCGGTGACTTTTCTAATTTTAGGCATGGGTTCACGATTAATCTCACCCCATTTTGAAAAATCTGGTAAAGCTTTCTGTGCCATGCTAGCACCAGACGCGGCTCCACCACCGGATGTGTTTAATTGTTTGGCAAAGGCCTTAACATCATCTTTTGAAACGCGACCTGAAGGTCCTGTTCCAGGGACTTGGGAGACATCGATGCCAATCTCACGTGCAAATCGTCGAATGGAAGGGGCGGCGGCGACATCTTTTTGAGCTGGAATAGCTTTTGCTGGTGCTGCTTGTGCCTTAGGAGCAGGCTTTGATTCCGCTTTTGGTGCTTCAGCTTTAGGCTTCTCTGCTGGAGTTTCTTTTTTTGTAGTTGGAGTTTCCGGTTTGCTTGTCGTCGCTTGTTCTGCAACTTCACCAGCTTCAATGGTCATGGCCAACTGACCAATCTTCACCTCATCGCCAGCTTTAATATGGATCTCTTTAATGACACCATCTGCTGGAGAGGGAATAGGAAGAGATGCTTTATCTGTCTCAAGCTCCAATAAATCTTGATCTTTCTTAACGGAATCACCGACAGCGACAGCTAAGCTGACAACTGTTCCTGATTCAATATTTTCACCAACTTCAGGGATTTTAAATTCAAGCATGATAGTTTCCTTCTTGCAAAGCGGGATTTAAAAAGCACTAATGTCATCTCAAGACAGCAATGTCATCCTCGCGAAAGCGGGGATCCATTAGTAGTTATAAAGATTACGAAGTTCCCGCTGGGGCTTACCCAATAGGATTCCCGCTTTCGCGGGAATGACAGATGGAGCGGGGATTACTTTTACGAAATCATCGGATTCAATTTATCCGGATTAATATTCAAATCTTTCGCCGCCTGCTCAACAATACTAGCCTCAATTTTCTTTTCCTTGCATAACTGTCCTAACGCGGTAAAAGCAATGTGACGGGCGTCGACTTCAAAGAAATCGCGAAGGGCTTGGCGTGATTCGCTGCGGCCAAAACCGTCTGTTCCAAGAGTGGCATGAGGGTTTAAGATCCATTTGGAAAGTCCATCAGGCATAATCTTCATGTTATCTGAGGCAAAGACACAAACATCATCGTTTCCTTTAAGGATATCTTGAATGTAAGGCGTCTTTTGTTCTTTTGTCGGGTTAAGCATGTTGTAACGCTCAACATCCAGACAATCGCGACGGAGTTGATTGTAGCTTGTAATGCTCCAGACATCGGAGGCGACGTCATATTTTTCTTCTAATATTTTTTGGGCTTCTAACACTTGATTAAGAATCGCCCCACTCCCAAAGAGTTGAACATGCGCTTTGTCGGTCGTTTTTTCTTCACTCTTAAATTTATACATCCCCTTTATAATGCCTTCTTTAGATCCTTCAGGCATATCTGGCATCGGATAATTTTCGTTACCCACACTAATGTAATAAAAAACATTTTCTTGTTTTTCATACATGCGATAAATACCTTCTCGGATAATCACGGCAATTTCAAAAGCGTAAGTTGGATGATAAGTAATAATGTTTGGAACGGTGGAAAGAAGGACATGGCTGTGTCCATCTTGATGTTGTAAACCTTCACCGTTAAGTGTTGTTCGACCAGCTGTACCACCGATAAGAAATCCTCGGCATCGAGAGTCAGCTGCCAACCAAATCAAATCACCCACGCGTTGAGGGCCAAACATGGAATAATAAATATAGAAGGGAATTGTGTTAATCCCGTGAGTTGAGTACGCTGTTCCAGCGGCAATAAAAGAGGAGATGGCGCCAGCTTCATTGATGCCTTCTTCTAAAATTTGACCATCGATCGCTTCTTTATAATAGAGAAGACTCTTAGCATCGACCGGTTCATAAAGTTGTCCAACATGAGAATAGATGCCGAATTGTCTAAATAATCCTTCCATCCCAAATGTTCTCGCTTCATCAGGAATGATAGGAACAATGAGTTTTCCGATTTCTGGATCTTTGAGCAATTCTGTGAGGATACCAACATAGGCCATGGTTGTTGAGATGTCACGACCAACCATTTTACTTGTCGCCTTTTTGAAAAATTCCTCAGAAGGTGTTTTAAGCGGTTCGCTTGTTTCTTGACGAGCTGGCATGTATCCGCCAAGCGCTGTCCGACGTTCTTGAAGATATTTCATTTCTTCTGAGTCTTCGGCTGGTTTGTAGAAGGGGGCATCAGCGACTTCGTCATCAGAGATAGGAATGCTAAAACGTGTGCGAAATTCGCGCAATTCATCTTCGTTTAACTTCTTTTGCTGATGAGTAATGTTTTTCCCTTCACCACTTTCACCAAGCCCGTATCCTTTAATTGTTTTAGCAAGAATAACAGTTGGCGCGCCCTTAAAATCAGAAGCGGCTTTATAAGCGGTATAAACTTTTTCAGGGTCATGACCACCACGTTTTAAGGTGCGTAATTGTTCGTCGGATAAATTTTTAACCAAGTCTAGCAATTCAGGATCTTTGCCAAAGAAATCATTACGAATGTATTCGCCGGATTCTACCGAATATTTTTGATATTGTCCGTCAACAACCTCGCCCATACGTTTAACGAGTAACCCTTGCTCATCATTTTCTAATAGCGGATCCCAGTCTCCTCCCCAAACAACTTTTATGACATTCCATTGGGCCCCACGAAATAGCGCTTCAAGCTCTTGAATAATCTTTCCATTACCGCGAACAGGTCCGTCTAAACGTTGAAGGTTACAATTGATGACAAAAACCAAATTATCTAATTTCTCACGCGAAGCCATCGTTAGCGCCCCTAAAGATTCAGGTTCATCAGATTCCCCATCACCCATGTAGACCCAAATTTTGGCATCGTCTTTTTGTTTTAATCCACGATCTTCTAAATAACGCATAAAGCGTGCTTGATAAATACTGCAAATAGGACCTAATCCCATTGATACGGTTGGAAATTGCCAGAAGTTTGGCATCAACCAAGGGTGAGGATAAGAGGAGAGACCTTTTTCCTCTTGAAGCTCTCGTCGGAAATTTTTTAGATTTTCTTCGCTTAAACGCCCTTCAACAAAGGCGCGTGAATACATTCCAGGAGAGGCATGACCTTGAAAATAAACAAAGTCGCCACAAAAGTCTTTAGTGCGCGCGCGAAAGAAATGGTTGTATCCGACTTCATAAAGAGTCGCTGATGATGCGTACGTTGAAATATGTCCACCAATCCCCGCTTCAGCCCGATTTCCACGCACAACCATAGCCATTGCATTCCAACGAATAATACTTTTAATGCGTCGTTCAATTTCTCGATTACCAGGGTAAGTTGGTTGTTTATCTGGGTGAATAGTGTTGACGTAAGGGGTGTTGACGGTAAAGGGAAGGGTAACGCCGGCTTCTTGAGCACGAATTTGAAGGCGGGCTAATATTTGTTGAGCTTGATCTTTCGATCCATTCTTTAAAACATATTCAAGAGAACTTAACCACTCTTGAACTTCTATTTCATCGACCTCAGTGGATCGGTTGTTGACGCCATCTGGACTCATAGGAATTCCTTATGATTGGTTATAATGATTAGAGTGATAGAGTGGTAAAGTGATAGAGTGGTAAGAATTGCGGAATTAACTCCATACTATCACTTTATCACTCTACCACTTTATCACTTTTTTTGTCTCAAGTTCACAGCATTGTATTATGGTTTGGGGCAATGTGCAAGAATTAAATGAGGGGATGTTGATGGGGAGAAGCAAATAAGTGTCCTTCGTCCTTGTCTTGTATTTTATTTTTGCCTTGCATGTTATTCGTGCCCTGTATGTCATTTCCGCCCCATATGTCATTCCCGCGAAAGCGGGAATCTCCTGGAGCCAAGTTTGTTATAAAACCCTATTTCAGATCTCGGATTAAGTCTGGTACGACAAGCTCAACATAATTTCTCTACACCACATGAGCCAACCCCGCATTAAGAAGCTCTTGATTAAGATACTTCCCTTTTTGTGCCACAATTTTGGCATCAGTTTCGTTCTTTAAATAAAAAACATCCACCAGGTAACGATCGTATTTATCGGTGGTGTAGGTTTTGTGGGTTTTGATGATGAGGGGAGAGGCGTTTTTAAGCTGTGCCTCTACAAAATTTTTGGCTTTGGCGCCTTTGGCAGATGACATCTCTGGGGTGTTGATGTGACGCAGGCGTAATCGTTGGCTGATGAAGGTGTTAAATCCGCAATCAATGATCGCGATTAAGGTATCGCCATCCACGACTCTTTGAAGATGGGCTTTGTAACAAAAACGTTGATCGTCATCGCTGGTCACGCGATTTATTTTGGTTCCATTAACGTGAAGATAATCTTGATCCTTTAGGCGGATGCCTTTAAGGGGAGGCAGAGGTTTTAAAATTTTAAAACCGCAATCCACAAAGAGGGGCGCGTTCTTTGAAGGGATTTCAGGGACGCTTATCACTTGATAAGTGTTTAATTGGCCTCGGGTAAAAGCTAACGTTGGAGGATTTTGTGATATTTGATGAATGCGTTCACGTGTTTTGAGTGTTGTAATCTGCTGAGCTAATTCGTTAGAATTCCAATTGTTTTTTAGGGCGCGATTTTCTATCTGTAGTCTTTGTTGATCATCTTTGACGGTGAGTAAAAGCTTGTACTTGGTCCATTCCAATTCTGGCCGCGCGGCCAGTTTTGGGTAGGTTTGATAAAATTTAACCACCCGCCACAAGAGGCTCCCGCTACAATTTAAATCTTCCGCCAATCGTTCAATCACCGTCTTCCCGTATTCGGGCTTTGCCGCATTCTCCAAAATATGCTCTGAAATATATTGTCCGACACTCCAATAAGTCCCCACCGTTTCTTGTTTGATTAACCTCTCTAACCCCATCAACCGATCCTTCACCCGCACCAACAATGTTGAATATTTAGAACCAAGTGCAATGACATTCTTTTTTTTAGGCATCTTTAATTTCCTTTCCAGTCTAATGGTTTGCTACCACCGACACTCATGCAGAGGTCTTTGACTTCTTTGAGCCCGTAAATAATAAGATATTCATCTTCAGTGGGTTTAAATTCTTCACTTAGCATGTCTACAGGGCGGCCGGCAATTCTCGCTTTGAGATATTGTTTGCAGTCATTGATGTACATGCAGACTTCCTTTTTAAAACTTCCTGTCCAAAATTCTGTTGGGATCTCATCTTTATTCATGCGATGTTTCCTTTTCTTGTGTGTTGGTTAATTTTTATAAGTATACGTATCATTTAAAAACCTGTCAACGTTGCGTTGATGGAGGGGGTGTTTGATGTTAAACTGGAGCATAATCTGTGACACCTGTCATTATTCATACAAAAGAAATAAACTCTTTCCATTTTGGAAACAGTTTAAAATGAGGGGATGAAGGGATCTGGTACTAAAATACTGATTTAGCTAAAGAAAGTAGAATGCTGAGTAAGTTGGATGAAATTTAAGCTAATAAACAAAGGATAAATAATTATGAAACGGATAGTTCTTATGGCAGTATTCTTATGCATAATACAAATTGCATTTGCTCAGGAAAAGCTAAAAGATGGAGTTTTTAATGATTATTACGACAGCGTTAGTTTGAAGGAGGAAGTCATATATAACAATGCTGAAAAGCATGGTCCTTTTAAAAAGTATTATGAAAATGGGAGTCTTTATAGTGAAGGTGTATATGTTAATGGAAAGTTATATGGAATAGTAAAATATTATTACGACAATGGGCAGTTACATAAAGAAGTAGAATATCTGGATGGAAAGAGGAACGGTGTTGAAAAGACCTATACAAATCCGAATCAAGGAATTGGAACAGAATCTTATTTGTATAGTGAGATTGGATATAAGGATAACAAATATCATGGTGTCTATAAAACATACTATCCTAACGGGCAAATAATAGTTGAAAAGCAGATTGTTAATCAAAAAGAAGAGGGTGAATTAAAAGAATATTATCAAGATGGTTCATTGAAACAAAAAAGCATTGTCAAGAATGGTCGTCCTGTTGAAGAAAAGAACTTTGATGAAAGTGGTAATCTCCTTCCCAGTGGTTTTAGAGATGGAATGTATTGGCAGTATGATGTAAGTGGAAAATTAAAATTAACTCATGAACCTGTTTATAATAGTAAAGATGGAATTATGGGAATATATCGTTATTATTATCCAAATGAAAAAATTAAATTAGAGATACCAATTACTAAAGGTGGAAGTGAGTTAGGCTTTTGTGTTCATGGCCTTATGAAAATCTATTTTGAAGATGGTCAGTTAAAAGATGAGGTTAGGTTTAGAGATTGCAAAGAAGATGGTGGCGTTCAGCGATTTTATAATAATGGGCAGTTAAGAGAAAAAGGTGTTTACAAAGAGGGTGAATGGCTTAAAGTAAAAAGATTTAACAGAAAAGGCGAAGAACTTGCTAAAGGCCCCACAATACATATTGAGTTTGATAAAGGAAAGTATATTTCAGGGGATATAGTTACAATTTATATTGATAATAATTTAAATAGCCATGTAAGATTAGCGTGGCTTTTTATTTGTGCAGAAGGCGATAGTGATTGGGATTGCAAATCTAAGAACTCTGATATTAGCGGTAGTACTATTGATAAGGGTGAAACGATGATTGTAGAATTAAAAGCTGATGAACTAACCCCTGGTAAAGGTAAATTTAGAGTTTCATATGCAACGGATGGTGAATATCCCTTTTTCGAATCCCAAGAGTTTATTTTCACTAAATAAGGTTGTCTTAAGAAAAGAATAGAATAGGTGACAGCTTAGATTCAAAAGAGTGCAAAAATAATCCGTGACAGGCACTCATTATTGAAATAGCGTGCCTGTCACTATTAATATGTTACTTTACTCGTCCCAAAGTCAAAGAGCAGTTTAAATGAAAAAAGTAATGCTAATTTTAATAATTATGTTTTGTTCAGTGAGCTCTTGGGCGGGGCCTATTTGTGATGGCGCAAAAGAATGTGCTAAATTACAGATAAAGGTTGTTGAGCAAGTCGTTAATCCTGTTAATTATGTTATTGCGGCTAAAGGTGATCTTAATGCTACGAAAAGATTGATTGCTGATGTTCAGAAGTTATCTTTTGACGTTTACAAGGTTAATTATGTTCCCGAAAAGGTCAAAGTAAAAAAGACGCATATTGCTGGGTATTACAGGGAGTTAGATGACATTCAAATAGAAACTGTTCTTAAACGGAGAAGTCGCAAACGATGGCTAGAGGATGACTATACGCCAGATGCTTGGAAGAAACGGTGGGCCGTTATAAATCAGTTTAAAGTTAAAGGCGAATTCGGATATCCAGAACGGTGTCCCTCATCGTACACACCTAAGAAGAATAAAAAGTTTTCAGACAAGTGTGAATTCTTAATAGAAACAAAAAGTGGGCTACGACTGTACAAGAACTCTCGTCATAGTAGTTACGGAGATATTGTTTATACCAGAATAAATAATACTTATATTGTTTTTTCATATTTTAGAAAATTAAGAAAAGAGGATGCTTCAGAAATAGCAAAGGTGTTTGATGCGTTAACCGTGTTTAATAAAAAAGAATTAAAAAAACAGCAAGTGAGTCATTTAAGCATACTAAGATAAAGATAGAGATAATCCGTGACAGGCACTCATTATTTAAAAAGCGTGCCTGTCACTATTAATTTTTCTGGAGAACGGAAATGACTAAATCAAAACAAAAAAAAGTGCGGTGCGCGTGGGTTGGGGCAAGTAAACCCCTTTACGAGGAGTATCATGATGCCGAGTGGGGTGTGCCGGTGCATGATGATCGGGTGCATTTTGAGTTTTTGATTTTGGAAGGGGCGCAGGCGGGGTTAAGTTGGTATACGATTTTGCAGAGAAGAGAGGGGTATCGTAAAGCGTTTAAGGGGTTTGATGCGCAAAAAGTTGCTAAGATGACAGATGCGCAATTGGAAAAGCAGTTGTTGAATCCTGGAATTATTCGTAATCGTCTTAAAGTTTTTTCCGCTCGTAAAAATGCACAAGTGTTTCTCAAAATTCAAAAAGAATTTGGTAGTTTTGATAAGTATGTTTGGTCTTTTGTTGGGGGTAAGCCCATCATCAATAAACGGAAGACCTTAAAAAATTTACCTGCTACAACTCCTGAAAGCGACGCCCTCTCCAAAGACCTCAAAAAACGAGGCATGTCCTTTGTTGGATCAACCATCATCTACGCGCACATGCAAGCCACGGGGTTGGTTAATGATCATACGGTGGATTGTTGGCGGCACCATAATCCGTGACAGGCACTCATTATTGGAAAAAGCGTGCCTGTCACTATTAATCCGATCCCTACCAATTTTATTATTTCCTGTTATAATATCTGACTATGTCAAGCGCTATTGCCACCAACAAAAAAGCTTTTCGCGATTTTTTCCTCTCTGATAAATGGGAATGCGGGATTGCCCTTTTAGGTGGTGAGGTTAAATCCATTCGAGCCGGGCATGTCAATTTTAAAGATACCTTTGCTCGCATCGATAAAGGCGAGATCTTTCTTTATAACCTTCATATTGAGCAATATAACGCTGCCAGCCACATGAATAAAGAGCCGGATCGCGTGCGTAAACTTTTGATGCATAAGAAAGAAATTAAGCGTCTTGAAGGTAAACTAAATCAGCAGGTGGGAACGCTCATTCCAACGAAGATTTATTTTAATAAGCGAGGCTTAATTAAGGTTGAGATTGCCTTGGGACGAGGAAAGAAGCTTTATGATAAGCGTGAAGCGATTAAGAAGCGGGATGTGGATCGCCAGATTGGGCGGGAGATGCGTAATCGGCGGGGGTGATTGAGTGATAGAGCTAATTAGTGATAGAGTGGTAGAGTGGTAAGAGGGTATTGAAAAGGAAGTTAGTGATAGGTTCTTATCTATTTGTAAATATTTAATTTAACACCAATAAGCATTCAATCAACTCTATCACGTTACCACTCTACCACTCTACCACTCTACCACTTTACCACTTTATCACTCTATCACTTAATCACTAACTCCCCTTATCAAAACAACCAACAACATACTCATGTCAAATCCTAAACTAACCCTTATTAAATCGATTACCTTCTTATCGGCCTTTTTGATGTTTCAAATTGAGCTTATTATAGGAAAGATTTTTTTGCCAAATTTTGGCGGAAGTTTTGTCGTTTGGGGAGCCTGTGTCGTTTTTTTTCAAGCGGCATTGTTGTTAGGGTATATGTATTCCCATTGTGTCGTTCAAAAAATAGGTATATATAAATATCGTTATATTCATCTCATTTTATTAGGGCTGCCATTTTTGTTCTTTCCAGGAAAGCCGTTGGCGATGCGTTATGAGATTAGTACGCTTCCTATGGTTCTTGAAATATTTTTAAAGCTTATTTTTACCATTGGTCCAGCTTTTTTTGTGCTCTCAACGATGAGCATTATTTGGCAGGCATGGTTGTCACAATCCACTATTGAAGAGCGATCAAATCCGTATACTCTCTTTGCCGTTTCCAATTTTGGCTCTTTTGCAGCTCTTCTTACATATCCTTTTTTTATAGAATCTTATTTAGATCTTTTTCAACAGCAACATATCTGGCGGTGGATGTATGTAGGAATGTTTTTTCTTCAGGCGCTGGCTTTATTTGTAGTGAATGTCGATAAAAAACTGGATAGCAAGCGTGAGAAGGTTAAGAAAGTCTCTCTCTCTAAAGGAATGCCAATCTTAATTTATGGAGCTGCGGGTGTCATGATTTTTTTATCTGTCACAAGCATTATCACAGCCGAGATTGTACCCATGCCTTTGTTGTGGGTTCTACCGTTAACACTCTATTTGTTTTCTTTTGTTTTGATTTTTAAAAAGAAGTCCTGGGCTCCTGCGTGGATGGTTAAGCGTTTTGATGTGTTAGTAGGGTTTGCTGTTCTTTTTTATTTTTTTACACAGATGAAGGCCTTTCCTATTTTGTTTGAATTAGCTGTGCTTTTGATGATTACATTTTGGACATGTCTTTACTGTCAGTATCAGGTTTTTCGTCTTCGCCCTAAAGATTTAAGAAATTTAACATCCTTTTATTTGTATTTGGCTTTAGGTGGGTTCTTAGGAGGTGTTCTTGTGACGTGGTTTGTTCCTTTGTTTTCGACGACATTTGTTGAATACTTCTTATCATTTTTTGTTATTTATTTGGCGGGTCTTAAGGATAAATCTTTACGATTAAATAAATTTTATGTCGCTCGTCTTTGTCTTTATGTTCTTGCTATTCTTTTTGTCTGGCCTTTGGTGTTTAAGCAGTACAATTTTTGGGGAATGATTTTGATTATTGCTGTGATGAGTTTTGCCTTTAAGGAATTAGCTCGGCATCGCTTTGGGATACTTAGCGTATTGTTGATTTTATCTTCTTCTTTAAATGTTCTGGAGCCGATTTGGAACAAGCAAGTCGACATTTATCGTGATCGTAATTACTATGGTATTAGCAAAATTTCAGAAGAAGAGGGGGTAAGGTATTTTCTTCATGGGGCAACAATTCACGGGGCGCAATTTTTAAACCCAAAAGGCCTCGATATTCCTTTAACTTATTTTTCATCCACGTCTCCGATTGGAGAAGTTATGCAATCCGATAATTTTGATTTTAGAAAAATTGGTGTAATCGGTTTAGGTGTTGGGACGTTAGCTACATATTTAAATGATGGGGAACATCTAGATTTTTTTGAGTTGGATCCTGATGTTGAAAGTTTGGCGAAGAATTATTTTTCATATTTAAAGAACGCCAAAGGAAAGATTCAACATTTTACGGGTGATGCCCGAATTACTTTAGAAAAGATGCCGTTACAGAACTATCAATTGTTAGTAGCAGATGCCTTTAGCGGTGATGCCGTTCCTGTCCATTTGATAACAGAGGAGGCTATGCATCTTTATCAAAAACATTTAGCCCCGGAAGGGTTGGTGTTATTTAACATCACGAATCGCTATATTAATAATCAATACCCCATATTAAGCACGGCTCTTAGTACTGATGCTAAATTGTGTTATAAGGTTGCAAATTTTGATAGTGTTGTGTTTTTTTCATCCACTTGGGTTGCGGTCACATGGAATGATGAGGTTTATAAGACATTAACAGAAGAGATGGGGTGGTTAACAGTGGATAAAAATTTGGCAAAAAGGGTAAGAAAATGGAATGATCGATATACGAATATTCTACCTTATGTCAAATTTAAAGAACTTGGCTATGCCCTTAAAAATTTTGATTTTTTAAGATGATCGTTGAGCGCGGCTTTATTTTTGCATATATCTTCAGAACCCGTTATAATTAATGACATAGATTTGATCATTTAAATTAAAGGCTCCGGGGGTGACATGGTTTCGACTTGGGTTATCGGAGTTTGAGTGGCATGCGGAGGACGTCTGGTTGGCCTCCTAAAAAATCCAGGCACACAATAAACGCTAACGATGAAACGTTGACGTTTGCTAGCTTGACTAATTCAACAATGGACAGCGATGTTCCTGTTGAACCATCACTAGCAACAGCACCAGCCTTATCGGTCTAATTCACTGGTAAGCCCTCTTGTAGCAGGCCTGTGGGTTACAAGTGGAACAAGCAGGCTGGTCTTATAAATTTGCTTCATTTATAAGATAAGATTTAGAAGCTAGTTTCATTTACGTTTGTTTATTTAGAGAAGTGAAGCGAAATTAAAAATAAACTAAGCATGTAGAAGCTCTTACAAAGGAACCAAAGGACCGGGGTTCGATTCCCCGCACCTCCATTTAGTTGTAGTGCATCTCCACCCCATTGAGGTGCATAGGCTTATGATAGTATATTGTTTTAATTCTCGATTGGTGCCCATTTAGTGCCCAAAGTATCACATTTTTCTTGCATTCATTCTATTGACTATTATAATAAACCCATGAGTAAGATTTTTAATCCTTTAAAAGATGTAGGTCGATTGATTGAGCCATTTCCTGGCGAATGGGTCACATTATCTTCTGATAAAAAGCAAGTTGTTGGGCATTCAAAAAAAATGGAAACAGCATTAAATCAAGCTTACAAAAAAGGCGTTGAACATCCTTTCCTTATTAAATCTCCTGATGGTAACATCGCTGCAGTCATCTATTGAGTTATATCACTCTCCCATATACAGAATTAGTTATTCCGGCAAAAAACAATAGGCCAAGAAAGATTGTTCGTCGTCCATTATTAAATACAAAATTATTTTATGGTAAGGCAGAAACGATGTTTGATTTTTCATCTCTTGTAGACTCTGGTGCCGATTTTTGTATCTTTCCTGCAAAGTATGGATCGATACTCGGGTTGGATGTTAAAAAAGCTCAATCAATTATGACTTATGGCATTGGTGGCCAAGAGACGATATATTTTCATAAAGTTAAGATAGGTGTGTTTATTGGAAATGAGATTTGGAAATTTACAGTCAAAGCTGGATTTTCTTATAGAATGAATATAGAAGGAACAGGCTTGCTTGGTCGCAAAGGTTTTTTTGATCAATTTAAAGAAATTGTATTTAATCAAAAGAAAAAGATGTTTCGTATAATGGAATAATTTAGTGCCCAAACGGTGCCCATCTTACACCAAAACAACGGTAACGAACCGTAACCAAATGTAAACAACCGCATAGTTTAAATTAGTTGTATTCGACGACAATTTAGTTAATCGGTTGATATTTATGGGGTTACACCGACGGGGATTATCGATTCCCCGTACCTCCATTTAGTTGAAGTGCATATCCATCCTGTTGCGATGTATAGACTTATGATTTCATAAAGTATTAATTTTCAATTGGTGCCCATTTAGTGCCCAAAAGTTATAGTAATTTCAATATGATTTATAATTGCAAACATTATAGTTTTGTAATATGATAAATTAATTATGAAAAAGAAATTTATTCCTGAAAAAGATATGGCAGACGTTATACTCCCCTTTGCAGGGCAATGGGTCACGTTGTCGTCGGATAAGACGAAGGTTTTGGGGCATTCTAAAAAGATGGAAACCGCTTTAAACCAAGCCTACAAAAAGGGTGAGAGTACACCACATTTAATCAAATCTCCAGATTCCAGCACCTCAGTATTTATTTTTTGAAAACACATACTTTACAATACACAAAACTATCAATCCCCTCTCAAGGAAAAGTTCCAAAAAAGGAATTATACTGTCCTCTTTTAGATACTTTTTTATTTAACAAGTCTATTCAAACTCATTTTTCATTCAAATCCATTGTTGATTCTGGAGCCGATTTTTGTGTGTTTCCTGAAAAGTTTGGAAAGTTGATTGGATTAGATGTTAAAGCTGGTGATAAAGTTTTAACTTTTGGTGTTGGTGGTATTGAGACACTTTATTTTCATAAAATTCAGATAGGGGTACATATTAAAGGTGAACTTTGGAAATTAGATTGTAAAGCTGGCTTTTCTGCAAAGCTAAATCCAAAAGGAATTGGTCTGCTTGGACGGAAAGGATTTTTTGATCAATTTGCAGAGATTGCCTTTAATCAAAATAAAAAAATGTTCCGTATTAAAGAATAATGTAGTGCCCAAATGGTGCCCATCTTACACCAAAACAACGGAAAACAACCGTACTCAAATGTAAACAATCGCACAGTTTAAATTAGTTGTTTCCGACGATATTTTAGTTAATTTGTTGATATTAATGAGGTTACAGCGACGGGGCTTATCGATTCCCCGCACCTCCACTTTGATTCGCTCAAATGCTTTCGCGTTTGAGCTACGCAGAAGTAAATTCTTACTCAGATCTAAAAGTTTGAGCGAGGCGAGTGCTTCTACGAAGCTCCAACACGAAAGTATTGGAGCGTAGTAGAGCGCTGCAGTTCAAGATTATTAATTGAACGAAGCCTAAAAAATTCAAATGGTTAAAAAGTAAGGGTGAAAAAATGATAAAGAAAAGTCTTCTGATTATAATTTTACTCATGATGATATGTCCTCGCACATCAGCTGAAAGTGTGCGTGAGCGATTAAGAAAAGCTCGGATGCCTAAGGATAGTACCCATGAAAATGAGACACCTAAAAAAGTAAAACAAAAGACTACTTCTCAAGAAAGTTTATTTGGAAAACCTTTCAACCCAAGTAAGATCGAATTTAGCCCTTATTATGCAGGGCAATTATTTTTTACCGAAATTAACGAAAAAGATCTGTCATCAAGGACTGTTAGTATTATCACCCTTATTGGTGCCCATAAAGATACATTCGAGGAGGAGAAAATTGCTAGTGAGAATCAGGTTTTCCAAAAATCTAATTCTAATACGGGGAATAAGGGTGGTGGCCTGACTTTAGTTAATAAAGGAAGAATAGTACCTATTGAGGGAGATTGGGACGTGAAGGTATCTTTAGGAAAAGTTGAAAATAATAAGATATCAGGGCATATATTGATTACCGTACCTGAGCATAATACGAAGTTAAACAGAAATTTTATCGCAAATATAAAGCCTCGTCGAAAAGAATAGAAAACTGTTTTAGTGCCCCAAGGGTGCCCATCTTGCATCAAAACAACGGCATTTTAGTGTAACCAAATGTAAGCAACTGCGAAACGCCTCTCCTACATAATTCTTCCCCCCATAAGGCAGTCCCAAATAATTTTGATAGACGATTATCTAACATAATAATCGTCAAACCACAGGTCATACTAAAAAGTATGGGCCTTGGGAGCTAAAGTTGTATATAATGTTTCAAGATAAAGTCAAAGACTATCAATTTGAAAAACATTTAAAGTCCTATGCAGAAACGGCTTTTTTAAGAAAAAGATTAGTTTCAGGAATAAAAGGGCGAAGGAGTGTTAAGGTCATGAAAAAATTATTATTATGTGTATTAATTTTTAGTCTCACGACACCCACATTTGCTGAATCTATCAAAGAAAGGTTGAGAAAGACGCGAGAAAAAGAAAAGATGGGACTGGAAAAAAATACTACAAGTAATAACTCTAAATTGAGAAGTAAACAGAAAAAACAAGAAACGTATGATCCTTATAAGAAAGAGGATGATGCGGTTATTCAAGAATTGCAAAAATCAGTTGATAAATCTTTAACGGATATGAAAAGAAGTGAAAAAGGTATGGTTAACGGTTTTGGCGAAACGACAGGCAATATTATTAGTAACACGGAAGAAATTCTAAAAGGAAAAAGTCTGGAAGATATTAATAGAATCAATGCAAAAATGGAACGACAATTTGAAGAAATGAAGAAGAAAGATAAAAAAGAGCGAAATGAAAGAACTGAAAAGATGCTAGAGGATATGCGCAAAGATTCTAAACAGTGGCAGGAGCAGAATAAAGGAAAAAAGATGTCAGTTGAGAAAATATATGGCAAATAATAGTCTTTAGGGTCAATTAAGGGGGCTGAGAGCCCGTATTTGATTTGCTATTCATTAGTGGAGGGAGAGTTAGTTAAAGCGTTTGCTATTTTCTTAATTTTTTCTAAAAGGTATGGTTGAAGGATGAAAGTTGCGAATATATCAATAATTAAAGGAATTATTAAAAGACGGTTTTTATTAAATTTTAGGTTGGATCCTAAAGTTGTAGAAGACATTCTTCCCGCTCCTTTTGTTCCTAAAACTTATAATGGGTATGCTATTGCAGGTATTTGTTTGATACGCCTTGAGAATATGCATCCAAAAATGATGCCTATTAATTGTGGATTTTCAAGCGAAAATGCTGCGCATCGTTTTGCTGTGCAGTGGCAAGATGAACATGGGAATCTTTTATCAGGCGTTTATATTCCAAGGAGGGATACTAATTCATTATTGAACCGATTGGCAGGAGGACGAATATTTTCAGGAATTCAAAATAAAGCGTACTTTGATGTTAAAGGAAATAATAATGCTTATCAGTTTGAAATGAAATCTCAAGATGAAAAAGTGTTTATCAATTTTAAAGGAAGTATATCAGCTGAGTTTCCCGCTACTTCTTGTTTTGAAAGTTTGGAACAATCATCCTCTTTTTTTGAAGGTGGTTCGTTAGGTTACTCTAAAACAGATTCACAAAATACATATGATGGAATAGTATTAGATGCCTTTGATTGGAAAGTTAAGAATTTTCATATAGATGAGTGTTATTCAAATTATTTTATGAACGAAGATCAATTCCCCAAAGGGTCTGTCGAATTTGATCATGCTCTTATAATGGAAGACATTGATCATGAATGGCATCGAGCGCAAGAGTTGTGTTGCAAAAATGAATGAAAAATTCCTACAACATTTTCGCGAATCAAAATCATCAAATTCGATTTGGAATATTCTAAAAACATTATTCCAAACAGTAATTTTTTGGACGTTATTTCTTCTGATCATTCCGTATGCTATCTACAATATGGAAATAGCTTTAAAGGTTCCATCATTTCATTTTTCTTATCAACAGTTAGTTAGCTGCAGTATCTTTTTATTAGCTAGTATATTGGGTTTGAGTAGCGGTGTTGTTTTGGCGCATTTTGGAAAAGGCACACCATTGCCATTAAATGGTACGCAATTATTAGTTATAAATGGTCCGTATCGATATATACGAAATCCCATGGCTGTTGCGGGATTATCTCAAGGTGTTGCTGTAGGTATTTGGTATGGTTCGTGGGGTGTTATCTTATATGTTTTTTTAGGAATGTTTATATGGGATAGATTTGTTCGGCCAATAGAAGAAGCTTATCTATTTAATAAATTTGGTGATGTATACGAGACTTATCGAAAGCACATTAAGTGTTGGTGTCCTAGTCTTTCCGGTTATTCTAAATAAAGAATAAGATTTTTTTATTATGGCTTAACCATCCGCAAAACAGTTTTACCCTCCTCACAAAAATCAATAGCATAAGAACTGACTCGCATGAAGATGAGGGGGAGTTTTTCACGATTTTTACATTGAACGCCTTCTCTTCCTCCAAAGGGATTTCTGTGGCCTACTTTGGCAATGGAGAAAGGGCCACCGGTGTAGAGTTGCCAGGTTTGGTCGATCATATTTCCATTGATGTCCTGTTGATTAAAATGAGTGAAGTTAGGTTCTATGCCAAGAACATGAGTGACTTTTCCATAGGCGTCGTGAGTAAGAATTTCTTTGCGAATTTTTGTCCATTGGTCTTTTTTGTAAGATTCTTTTAATTGAGGCTTTCTCCAATAGGTGAGACTGGTGGGTGGAAAAATAAGATATAACATTAATCCCGCCAAACACACGTAACCACCCCATTTCATTTCCCAGTTTTTTTTGATCACATCGCGTGCAAAATAACTTAAAAAGAAAATAAACGGAAGTAACCCAGCCATCGCATAGCGACCAATCCACGTCTCAGGCCCCCAGGACCATTTGAAGTATTTAACGGAAAGAAGTAACATCAACGCAAGTTGGGCTAGGCCTAATCCCGCGACAATAAGAAGTTTTAATCGATCATTTCGATTTTTATTTTGAATAATAGTATAACCTATACAAAAAAGAAATAATCCTACCCAAAGCCAAATGTTTGGAATAAATAAATATTTGCTTAAACTTTGTAAGCTTAGCGAAATGGCTTCAGACGTGTTTGATGTTATTTCTGTACGAAGCGCAGGTTTTGTCATTACGAAACGCAGGAATAGCCCTTCTATAATTCCAACGCCATAAACGAGAAGGAGGCAAGCACTTTTAAATAGGTCGTTTAATTTCTCAAGCGAAAGAGAAGGAATGCAATGGTGATTAGTCAGAACAAAAACAAAGACTTGGATAAACAAAGAGTAGGTCGAATAAATGTGTGCGGCTCCTGCAATAAGGACTGAAATACTCCAACACATAAGCAGGATGTGAGAGGCGAGCTTTGATTTATGTTCGCTTGTTAAGAGTAGCGTTAATAAACACCAAGAAAGGGCGCTATGAGCAAAGCCGCTTGTATGAAATCTTAGCTCTGTTCCCAAATGAGAAGACATATAATTAATGGTGACCAATAACACCGTAATAAATGTTGCAAAGAGATTTGATCGAGAGAGGCGACGGCTGATAATAAAAACGCTTGTTATAAAGATGATGCTGTAAAGAGTAAGGGGAAGTCTTAAGATCAATTCAACATGTTCCATAATACTATTTAAAGGCAAACTGGCCTTTAAGAGTTTTAGATAAGCCCAATACTCAACAAATGACCAAGGCATAGCAGCAATCAGATCACGGAGGGCTACGTAGAAATAGGGAGAGAATGGTTTATGATTGGCCACATAGAGCATCAACGTTTCATCTTGCCAAAGAGGGGTGTACCAACTATAGAGAATGCGTCCAATGAGGGTGTGCAGGACGATAATAATAAAAGAAAGATAGATAAGGAGCGAGCTGAAGTGAGTTTGGGGGCGTTTCATTTGAAATCACCTTAACAGGTAAGAGAAATATTGTCAAAAAGTTAAGAAAGACTGCTGGGGTCTTCAAGAGGTCGAATTGATTTATTGAGACCGTATAGTATACTGGTAATCATGGATTATCAAAACAGTGCTCGTGACATTCTAAATAATCGACTTAAAAAACCTAAAGCAGGTTTGTTTCAGGTTGATACCTGTTTAAAAAACTTTGCCCTCATAAACTATGCCTTACCTAAGAGTCGTTTGGAGCGGCATATTCCAGCGCAACATTTTGATATCCCTGAATTTGAGATAGGTGGCAAAAAGATGGCTCTTATGAGTGTCGTGCCTTTTTATGACGAAGATTTTCGATTTGTGAATATATGTCCATTCTTAAAATTTGGTTTTCCTCAAACCAATTTTCGTGTTTATGTGATCAACAAAAAAACAAACGAACATGTGGCTTGGTTTTTGGGAACAACGCTAGGCTCTCCCTTGGTTAAAATTTCACAATTGTTCTGGAAATTACCTTGGCATTTTGCGAGATATGATTTTAAATGCCAATTTAATGCTGCTGAGAATAGGTTTCAAAAATACAACGTAGAATTTACTTCTGATTGGTGTCAAGCATCACTTGAAATAGAAGACACCGGACATCCGATTGATACGGTTGAAGGATTTAGCTCTTTTGATGAGATGATGTTAATATTAACGCACCCGGTAGAAGGTTATTTCTTTAGAACGGATGGTAAGGTAGGAACGTATTCAATTTGGCACGAAGAGATGACATTAACGAAAGCGCATTCAAAACATCTATATTTTAGTCTTTTTGAAAAGTTAGGACTTCTCTCGAAAGAAGAGATGAATAGCCCTCATTCTATCTTTGTGTGTCCTGAGATAGGGTTTAAAATTTTGTTGCCGCCAAAAGAACAATTAGGGCTCCGACCCTATTAATATTATTATGAAAATAATAAGAAACCTTTTTCTAGTTTTTATTATCCTAATTTTTACAGGTTGTGCCAGCCTATTTATGGAGAAAGATAGTTATTCTCAACGTATATCTATTAAGACTAATCCTTCTGGTGCTGCAATTTTTGTGGATGGAATTCCTGAGTATGAAAATGATCGTTTGAAAGCTCCTTCTGGTGGTGCTATTCTCAAAACATCAGAACGTATGCGAAGGACACCAAATATAATTTCTTTAACGAAAAATAAAGGCCCGTATATCATTAGGCTGGAAAAAGAGGGTTATCAGTCTGTTGAGATTGAAGTCAGTGAAAAATTTAACAACATGGCATTGCTTAATACTGTAAATTTTATTGCTTGGGATATTGATAGTCAAATGGGTTTTACAAAAGTCTTCAAACCTAGAAAAATTAAAATCAAACTTGAGAAGATTGAGGTAGAATAATTGGTATTTTTTATTGAGCTATAAGATGTTGTGTGTCAATATTTGAATAATAGGGGTCAGCGCCCTAATTATTAAAAAGAACAGCTAGGGCGCTGACCCCTATTATTGTAAGAAAGAGGTTATATGTCACAACTAAAATCACTTACATCTCTCGACGGCCGATATCAGAAATCGGTCGAAGAGTTGAGGGATATTTTTTCCGAATTTGGATTAATGAAATCGCGTGTTTTTGTGGAGGTTCAGTGGTTTAAGTTTTTGGCGGCTGACTTAAAAGTTTTTACTGTTGCGAATGATAAGTTGAAGGAAATTGATCATATTGTTGATGGGTTTGATTTAAAAGACGCACAAGAGATTAAAGATATTGAGAAAACAACGAATCATGATGTGAAGGCTGTGGAATATTTTCTTAAGAAGAAGTTTGTGGCGCTTGGGCTAGAAGAGCTTCAAGAATGGATTCATTTTTCATGTACGTCAGCTGATATCAACAATACTTCTTATGCCTTGATGCTTAAAGAGGGGCGGGGGTTTTTGTTAAATTCTTTTCAAGAGACATTAACGCGGTGTGAGGATCTTGCCAAACAATATAAATCTGTTCCCATGATGTCCCGCACCCATGGGCAGCCAGCGACACCTACGACGGTGGGGAAAGAATTTGTTAATTTCGCTTGGCGAATCAAAAGAGAGCTTGAAATTTTAGAACGTCTTCCTATTGAGGCTAAGTTTAATGGCGCTACAGGAAGTTTTAATGCGCATCATTTTGTTTATCCTGATATCGATTGGATACAGGCAAGTCAAAAATATTTGTCAGAATATTTAGGCGTTACCCCACTTCTTTACACCATTCAAATTAACCCCAACAATTATATCTCCGAACTATTGCATTGTTTGATTCGTCTATCTTCCATTCTCATTGATTTGGATCGTGATATGTGGGGTTACATCTCGCTTGGTTATTTTAAACAAAAATTAAAAGCGGGTGAGGTTGGTTCCTCAACCATGCCGCACAAAGTAAATCCGATTGATTTTGAAAACAGTGAAGGCAATTTAGGACTTGGCATTTCTCTTATGCAACATCTCTCAACAAAACTCTTAAACTCCCGTTTTCAGCGTGATCTCACCGACAGCACTGTCATGCGTAATCTTGGTGCTGTGTTTGGATATGTGTTGTTAGGCATTAAGAGCACGCAAAAGGGTTTAAATAAAATTGATATTAATGAAGAAGGCATCGCCGCAGATCTTAACAATAACTGGGAACTTCTCGCTGAACCCATTCAAACCGTTATGCGCGTTTATGGGGAGGAGAACCCTTATGAGAAACTCAAAGAACTAACGCGAGGTGTCAAGATTTCACAAAAGGAGTTGGTTGCCTTTGTCGATAATCTTAAAAATGTGCCAGAAGATGTCAAACAAAGAATGAGAGCGTTAACACCGTCAAGTTATGTTGGGGTAGCCGAGCAATTGGTGGATCGTTATTTTGCTTAACCTAATGTTGTTTTGAAAGCAGAAAATGATCGTTAGTTTTTTTCTGGTGTGATATACTTATGAAAAAATAAAAAGGTATTAAGAGATGAAATCAATTAAAAATATAAAGAGTTTGCTTGAGAAAAAACGCGATAAATTGGATCAAGAGTATAACATTAAGAAGCTTGGTATTTTTGGATCTTACAGTAAAGGAACGGCTTCCAAGAAAAGTGATTTAGATATTCTTGTAGAATTTTCTGAACCTCCAACAATATTTAAATTTGTACAACTTGAAAGGCGTCTTAGTCGTATATTAGGAATTAAAGTGGATCTTGTTACGAAGAATGCCTTAAAATCATTAATGAAAAAAGAAGTTTTAACTGAGACTGTTTTTTTATGACTAAGAGAAAAGATGATCTTTATCTGAAAGATATGCTGGGTGCCATAAAAAATATTGAAAATTATACAAAAAATATTTCTTTTAAAAAATTTTCTTCAACGCAAATGATTATCGATGCTGTTGTTAGAAACTTCGAAATCATAGGTGAAGCTTCCAAAAATCTATCCCAGAAAACCAAATCCACCATTTCTGATATTCCATGGAAAGACGTGACAGGTATGCGAAATAAGATTGTTCATGAATACTTTGGAGTTGATTTACAAATTATTTGGACAACGATCCATGAAGCTTTACCCGTTTTTAAGAAAGCAATTAAGAAATGGAATAAAGTTTGAGTCCTGCTTTGTATTTAAATAACTTCTAAAAAATGAACAAGATACTCATCCTCATCCCCCCTTCAGAAGGAAAGCAGCCCAATGGCCATTCTAATCCTTTAAAAAAAGTTGAAGAACCAGCACGGAGCATGGTCTCTAAGATTAATGAATATGAGGGCGAGTGGGGTAAGGTGTTGGGAGTTAAGGATAAGGCTTTAGAGAAGGCGTTGGATGCCAATAAGAAGATATTAAGTTCTAAAACATTACCCGCGATTGAACGGTATACAGGCGTTGTTTACAACGCTATTGGTTATCCTTCCTTTTCAAAGGAGTCGAAGAATTTTTTTGATCAACATGTGCGCATTGTTTCAGCTCTTTGGGGATTAGTTAAGCCCACGGATCTCATTCCGGATTATAAATTAAAGATTGATAAATTGGGGGCAGATAAATATTGGTTGCCTATTAATCGCGAAATATTAAAAAATGTTTTTGTCATTGATTTATTACCTAAGGCGCATAAAAAGGCTGTTGCTTTTGACAGTGGTGTTTCGGTTGATTTTATTGTAACCAAAAATGGCAAGTCGGTTCCCGCAGGTCATCAGGGAAAACACATTAAAGGTCGTTTTATTCGTTGGTTGGCTCAGCAGCAATCTTGCGATCCTAAGATGTTTAAAGAATTTAAGGAAGAGGGTTTTCAATGGTGTGGAGAAAAATTTGTGAAGGTTTCCTAGAAACAATTGAGCTATTATTGGATACAGAAGCGCTAAAGCGAATTAAGCGATCTAAAAAGGCTATTTTAAAAGGCGAGGTTTTCTCGCTTAAAGATATTAGACGAAAGCTTGAAAAGAATGTATGATGTTGAATTATCGCTTGTTTTTTTGAAGGGTAATGGCATATAAGCATTGTTTGTTATTTCAATCCTGGCTGTTCTGTTCTTCATGGATGTCATTCTCGCCTCTTATGTCATTCCCGCGAAAGCGGGAATCCTATGGGATAAACTCCAGCGGGAATCTACAGGAGCAGAACTTGTTATAAATACCAAATTTTAGATCCCGGATCAAGTCTGGGACGACAATTTCCGCTTTGTTACCTTAATTGTGATGAAGTACAGAAAGCGGGAATGACATTATGTCTTTTAAGACATTTATTATCAATACCAAATCGAAAGGTGCCTTCCATGGATCAAGAATCAAAAGAGTTTTTAAAAGGCCTTTTGGCCCAATGCGGACCTAGTGGGTTTGAGGAAAGTGTGCAGAAGTTTTGGACAAAGCGAACTAAAAATTATGCCGATAACATCACACGTGATGTGCATGGCAATGCGATTGCGGTTTTAAATGAATCAGCCAAATTTAAAGTGATGCTTGCCGGACATTGCGATGAGATTGGTTTTATTATTTCGCATATTTCTGAAAAAGGTTTTTTGCACGTCGTCCCTATTGGTGGAATTGATTCAGGTGTTTTGCCTGGATCGCAAGTCAAGATTCAGACGGAGAAGGGATGGGTTGATGGGATTATTGGAAAGAAGGCTATTCATCTTTTGGAACCTGAAGAACGTAAAAAAGCCATTCCCTTAAAAGATCTTTGGATTGATATTGGAGCGAAAAATAAAAAAGAAGCTCTAAAGGTTGTTTCTCTAGGAGATCCTGTTTCTTATGCGCCTAATTTTTTAGAATTATGTAACAATAATTTTTCTTCTAAGGGATGTGATAATAAGATGGGTGCTTTTGTTGTTTCAGAGGTTTTAAAAATTTTATCTAAGCGCAAAAGTAGTTTAAAGGTTGCCGTGTATTCGGTATCAACCGTTCAAGAAGAAGTTGGGTTAAGGGGGGCAACGACAAGTGCTTACGGGATTGATCCTGATGTGGGTATCGCTGTTGATGTTGGTCATGCTTCAGATTTACCGGATGTTGATAAAAGAGAAGTGGGCGATGTTTCTTTAGGTCTTGGTCCGATTCTTCATTTAGGTCCTGTTGTTAATCGAACTCTTGGCGCGCTTTTAATTAATACCGCCAAAAAGAAAAAAATTCCTTACCAATACTGTTCACTTGGTCGACCAGGTGGCACAGATACATCTGCTATGCAGTTAACACGAGCGGGAGTTGCTACAGCTTTAGTTAGCGTTCCGAATCGATATATGCATACCATGGTTGAAACGTGTTCCTTTACCGATTTGATTAACTCTGCCAAGCTCATCGCGGAAACAATATTGACGATGACGCCAAAAACGAGTTTTATTCCGAAATAATAATAGTGTCATTCCCGCCCCTTATGTCATTCCCGCGAAAGCGGGAATCCTACGGGGTAAACTCCAGCGGGGAACTATTAATAGTTATCATCCTTATGAGGTCCCCGCTTTCGCGGGGATGACACGTTTACTTTAAATATCTAGTATGCCCCCAAAATCCAAACCCAAACTCACCGAAGGCCCTGTTGGCGCGCTTCTTATCAGACTTACCATCCCCATGATCTGGGGACTGTTTTCAATTTTTACATTTAATTTAGTCGACACCATTTTCGTTGCGCGTCTTGGAACGACACATCTAGCTGCCATTAGTTTTACATTTCCGGTTGTTATGGTTGCCACCAATCTTGCTATTGGTTTAGGGATTGGAACCTCATCGGTTGTCGCTCGGGCCATTGGTGAAAATGATCATAAAAAAATTCAAAATTTAGCGACTAGTAGTTTAGTTTTGTCTTTAAGTGTTGTGTTTATATTTATGACGATTGGTTTTTTAACGATGGATCCGTTGTTTAAATTTATTGGTGCCAACGAAGAAACGTTAGTGCTCATTAAAGATTATATGAACATATGGTATGTTGGTTTGGTTTTTCTTTTTGTTCCACTGGTTGGAAATTATATTATTCGTGCGACAGGAGATATGTTTTGGCCCGGTATTATTATGGTGATCTCCTCAGTGGTTAATTTGATTTTAGATCCTATCTTCATTTTTGGTTTGTTTGGTTTTCCACGTTTAGAGATGAAGGGAGCGGCCTTGGCGACATTGGTGGCTTGGGTGATGACATTTTGTGCATCAAGCGCGATTCTATTTTTTCGAGAAAAATTTATTTCTCTACGTTGTCCGTCTTGGTCTGTGATTGTGAAATCTTGGAAGTCTATCATGCATGTCGCGCTTCCAGCGGCTGGCACGCATATGATTGTTCCTGTGGGAGTAGGTATTGTTATGAGTATGGTCGCCGTCTATGGAAAGGAAGCTGTAGCGGCTTTTGGTGCAGCTAGCCGTATTGAGATGTTTGCGTTCATTATTGTTCTCGCTCTTTCTGCTGTGATAGGCCCATTTGTCGGACAGAATGTGGGGGCTAAAAGATGCGATCGTATTAATGAGGCGCTAAAAAAGTGTTATCGGTTTTGTATCTATTTTGGACTTCTGGAAGCGATTGTGTTAGCCTACTTCTCTAAAGAGGTGATGATGCTTTTTGATAGTGATCCGCTTGTGATTTATTACGGTCGGATGTTTCTTCTTATCATGCCTTTGGCTTATTGCGCTCATGGAATCATTTTTATTGCCTCAGGCGTCTTTAATGGTTCAGGGCATCCGTTACCAGCTGTTGTTGTATCGGTGTGTCGTATGTTTGTGCTTTATATTCCTTTGGCGTTTTGTTTTAAGGGTATGTTTGGGGTTCTGGGGATTTATAGCGCTTATACTATTGCGACTTTGATTATGGGTGTGGTTGCGGTGAAGTGGAGTTTTAAGTATATTAGATCTTTTGAAAGTAATAATGTTGTTCCCGCGAAAACGGGGACCTCGGAATCGTTATAATTATTAATGGATTCCCACTTTCGTGGGAATGACAAGGGTAATATGTCATCCCCGCGAAAGCGGGGATCTCGAAACAGTAATATTATTAATGGATCCCCGTTTTCACGGGGACGACACTAAAGGAGCAGACTATGGGATTGGAAATTAACAATGTTGTTGTAAGTGGAAATTTAACAAGAGACGTTGAGCTTAAGGAGTTATCTTCAGGACGTAAGGTCTGTGCGATGGGAATCGCGAATAACCGAACTTATGTGAGTAATGGTCAAAAGACAGAAGAGGTATCTTTTTTTGATGTCGAAGTATGGGGCGTGATTGCTGAGAATTGTGCTAAGTATTTAAGTAAAGGGAGTCCTGTGGTTGTTGTTGGACGGATCAAACAAGAGAGATGGGAAACGGAACAAGGGGATAAGCGGAGTCGGATTAAGGTTGTTGCCGCGACAGTGCAATTTCTTATGTCAGGAAATAAGGGTGGAGATGGGAGTTCACAAACATCAACCGCATCAGCAGCACCAGCAGCATCAACAAGCACTACGGCTGAGGCGTGGAGTTAGAGCAAGCTCAAATCAGTTGGGATGAGAATGGGCTTCCCCATTCCACTCAGTTTGACGATAAGTATTTTTGCATCGAGAATGGCTTGTTGGAATCCCAATATATTTTTTGTGAGGGCAACGCGTTACAGTCACGATTCGAAAACTTATCGTCAGAGGCCCCTGGAATCTTTATTATTGTTGAAACCGGTTTTGGCACAGGGCTTAATTTTTGTTGTGCCTGGCAACTTTGGAAACAACACGCGCCACAAAACTGGCAGTTGCAATATGTCTCTATGGATTTATATCCTTTGTCCCAAGAACAACTCAAAACATCTCTAGCCCTTTGGCCGGGAATAACGGACTTTACTCAACCGTTAGTTAAGATGTATCCCTCTTTGATAAATGAATCACGCTATGAATTATCATTTGAAAAAACACGCGTCAAACTTGTTTTGTTGTTTGATCATGTCAATGATGCTTTAAGTCAATTGATTGAGGATAAATGCGTGGCAGATGCGTGGTTTTTGGATGGTTTTGATCCAGCTAAAAATCCTCATATGTGGAGTGAAGATGTGTTCTCTCGGATGGCCAAGATGAGTAACCTTCAGACAACGTTAAGCACCTTTAGCGTTGCAGGATTCGTAAGGCGTGGATTGACAGCACAAGGTTTTACAGTTGAGAAAATTAAGGGTTTTGGGAGAAAGCGGCATATGTTAAAAGGTTTTTACGCGAAGTCATGAAAGATTACCTTATTGTTGGTCAAGGAGTGGCGGGTAGTTTTCTCGCCTGGGAACTCATCCAAAGACAACAAGATGTGATTGTTGTCGATGATAGTCATCAGAGTTCTTCTTCCATTATCAGCGCTGGAATTATCAATCCTATTACAGGTAAACGTTTTGTTGTCACACCTCATTTTGATCAATTTTTTTCTTTTGCCCAATCAGCTTATGCGCAATTAGATCAAGTGTTTAATGATTCCTTTTTTGAAACAAAACCAGTGTTGAGGTTAATTCAAGATGACTTTGAGCAGGAACTCTGGCGCGAAAAACAATCCTCCGATGATATTAAAAAATATTATTCCAATATCTATCCACCGCATAAATATTCTTCAAATTTAGATGATTCTCTAGGCAGTTTTGAAATTTCTCAAGCAGGTTTTTGCAGGAGCGAAGCCTTATTAAAAGCTTTTGAAAACTACTTTCAAGAAAAGAATATTCTTAGGCCGCAGCACTTTTCTTATGATGCCATCGAAATCGATAAGAATAGTGTGATTTTTAATAACGAACGATTTAAAAAAATAATATTTTGTGAAGGTTACAAAGCGCAAGATAATCCTTGGTTTAAGTCCTTACCTTTTGCTTGTGCTAAGGGAGAAATTTTACGGCTAAGCATGAATTCAAGCGCGTTGCCTGATGCGATTCTTAATAAGACAAAATGGTGTGTACCTGTTAAAGCAAACGAATGGATGGCCGGATCAAATTATAACTGGGATCAATGCGATTGTCTGCCAACGGATTGTGGGGCTCAAGAAATCTTAGAAGGATTGGCTTTTATTAAAAAGGGGAGACCGCACATTACTGATCATAAAGCCGGCGTTCGTCCTGTTATAAGGGATCGAAAAGCTGTGTTGGGTTTGCTGCCAAGCACTCCGGAGGTAGGTATTTTTAATGGACTAGGTTCCAAGGGTTTTTTATTAGCTCCTTATTACGCTCATCAATTGGCTGAGTCGCTAATAAAAAAGACTCAGATAAAAATATCTGTCAATATTGAGCGATTTTTTTAGAAAATCGCTTTTTTTGCCAAGATAAATGATTGCCTTGCAAAATTTGAGAATCTTGTTATCTTAGGGAAGATAAAGAGTGTGAATTAATCCATATTTATGATGTATTTTGATGTTGGGAGAAATGATGGAAAAAACGCCATTACATGACACAACAGAAGAAACAACCGATACCTTCCGATTGATGGCTGATACCGCGCCTGTTATGATTTGGATGTCTTGTACAGATGGGTTGTGCAATTTTTTTAATAAATTGTGGCTTGATTTTAGGGGGCGCACGATGGAGCAGGAGCTAGGTGACGGTTGGATGCAGGGCATTCACCCGTTAGATTTTGATGCTTCTACAGAGGCGTTTGAGAAGTCTGTTAAAGTTTTCGAGGCCTTTCGCTTAGAATTTCGTTTAAGACGTTTTGATGGAGAGTTTCGTTGGTTGTTAGGAACAGGCGTACCGCGTTTTGATAAGAGAGGGCAGTGTTGTGGGTATATTGGTTCTTGTATAGATATTACGGATAGAAAAAATATGGAAGTTCAGTTAAGAAAATCTCGCGAAGAGTTGGAAGAAGGTTTTGAGCAGAGAACGAAGGAGTTAAGTAATCAAAAAGAAAATTTAGAGAAAATGAATCTGACGTTACAAGAAGTGTTGATGAAAAATGAGCTTGAAAAGAAACAGATTAAAGAAGATATCATTGCAAACGTTGAAGAACTTATTTTGCCACTTTTAAAAAAGATCAAGAAAGAAGGTTCTATTGAGTTAACGGAGTATGTGAATTTATTAGAAAAGAATATTAGACAATTAACATCACCCTTTGGTAGCCAAATTTCTGATCGAAGATGGCGACTAACACCGCGAGAAATTGAAGTGTGTGATATGATAAAAAATGGATTAAGTAGCAAAGAAATGGCAAAACTCTTAAATACCTCTCATCGCACCGTGGAAATTCATCGTCAAAATGTGAGAAGGAAATTAAAAATATCTAATTTGAACATCAATCTTATAACCTACCTTAGAACCCTTTAGAATTTATTCTAAACGACCTCATTATGAATCCACCTAACACAATAGATAAAGAAACTCCTCTATTTATAACTGTATCAAAGTTTGCTGGTAAAGCGATTATGGAATTTGATATGATTGAAGATCAAGACAAAATCGTTGTTGCTGTTTCTGGAGGAAAGGACAGCTTATCCTTACTCCATATTTTACGTCACAGACAAAAAGTCGCGCCTATCCAATTTGATGTGTGTGCGGTTCATGTCGATTTCGAATTATCCGATTTTGATCCTCAACCTTTAGTGGAATATTTTAAAGCGCATGGCTTTTCTTATAGGGTTGAGAAAGTAGCTTCCCTAAAGGGACAAAAATATGATGAGATTGATTGTTTCTCGTGGTCACGCGCGCGACGAAAAGCGTTGTTTGAGCTGGCTAACAAGCAAGGTTTTACTAAGATTGCCTTTGGGCATCACATGGATGATATTGCCGAAACCATTGTCTTAAATCAATTTTATCGTGGAGAAATTGGTGCGATGAAACCCAAGCAAGAATTATTTGATGGAAAAATCGTCCTTATTCGCCCCTTAGCGTATGTTCGTGAAGATTGGATGCGGGATTTAGCTGTTGAGTTAAAAATTGACTCGATGGGCCAATCGAAATGTTCGTTTGATGACACATCGCATCGTATGAAGATAAAGAAAATGCTTCGCGAGTTTGAAAATGATAATACACCTGTTGTTAAAAATATTTTCAATAGTCTAAGTAAGGTCCGCGAAGACTATCTTATTGATAGAAAGGATAAATAAATGGATAATATTATTAAGTATTGGTTTCACGATGTAAGTGATGAGCGGCCAATTGATAAGAAGGGGATGCCGGTTAAGATGTGGTTTATGAAAGATAAAGAGATTGATGTTGAAATCACTAAGAAATTTGAACAAGATATTATTAAGGCTAACGAAGGTGAGTATAAAGATTGGGAAAAAACGGCAAGAGGATCTTTGGCTTTGATTCTTTTGTTCGATCAATTTACAAGAAATATTTATCGCAATACAAAGAGGATGTTTGCTTACGATCATTTGGCCTGTGATTTAAGTGTAAGGTGTGCAGACGCTCATATCGATCAAGATTTGTCGCTTATTCAACGTGTCTTTATGTATATGCCTTTTATGCACGCAGAAGATCTTCGTTTGCAACAGTTATGTATTTCATCTTTTGAGGGATTAGTTAAAGATTCAAATGAAAAAAGTCCTTATAATACTTCTTATTACGAAAGTAATTTGTTGTTTGCTAAAAAGCATAGTGAGATTATTGAACAATTTGGACGATTTCCTCATCGGAATCAAATCCTTGGGCGAGAGTCAACGAGTGAAGAGTTAGAATTTCTTAATAAACCAGGATCTTCTTTTTAGAAAGTAGAAATTTTGTTATACTAAGAGCCGAAAGGTTCGGCTTTGAAAAAAAGAAATAAGAGTAGTTTTCCCACCACATTTATTATTGTGTTTATCGTTTTTATCCTTATCGGAGTTTTTGTTTCTAATAGAATCATGGAACAAGAATTAAGGGGCCTAGAAAGTGATAAAAAATCTCGAAGTCAAATAACACGAGCCCCAGCCCTGCCAACGCAAACACCTACAAAAGAAAAAAAACAAGTTATTCGAAAAACACGCTTTGATCCTAGCCGAAAATTTGAAGAAAGTATTTTCTTTATCGAAGAGAAAGAAATCGCGCGGTATAAACATAAGGAAGAGGATATTTACGAATTTTCAGGAGAAATTCCAGATGGTAAGGTTGGTTTTATAAATGAATCTAAGCGAACTAAAGGTTATGAGCATTATAAAGGTAATAAAAGACATGGAAGGTATGTAGAGAATTATGACAATGGTCGGGTTAAAAAGGAGAAGAGGTATTTTCATGGTGAATTAAGAAAAGTTAATGAATATTTTTATGATGGGCAACTTAGAATGAAAGCTGATTATGATGATGCTATTATCTATGATGTAGAAGAAGATGTGGGGGAGGGTGCTGTATATTATCGTGATGGTCAATTGATGTATGAATGGAAGGTGACGATTATGGGGCAGGAGAGATATAAGCGCTCTTATAATAGAGAGGGAGAATTAGTTGAGGAGAAAACGTTTGATAAATATGGCCAGCTTATAAATGTTGTAAAGCACTGAAAATAAACTATTTAAGTTTGTGCATTGTTATTGCTGGTAAAATAAGCTACACTTAAAATAGTAGTATGAGTGTTAATGAAAAAGGCAAACTTCAGCCATTATTTATGGCTGGTGCGTCAAGAGTTTTGGCGCATGGGGTAACCCAAGGACGTCCCACATTTCTAGAAATTGAAGTATGTGGGACCCCGTCTAAAGAGGCGGGGCAAAGCATTAGGGTCCTATTAAGGATAGCCTGGCCGCCGTAACAATGAGAAAGTATTTTCTCGGCCTATCCTTAATAAAAATTAGGATAGGTTTTTTTATGGAAAAACTGAAGATTAAAATTTATACAAAAGGTTTTACACTCGTTGAACTCCTCGTTGTTGTTGCCATTCTTAGCTTTATTCTTACAGGTATGATTGGGTTGTTTATTCAGACTTCGACTCATGGAAATATGTCAACCAATAAGACAATAGCCTTAAACGAAGCTCAGGGTATTCTTGAGGCTGTAAGAAATCATGATTTTGATAGTATTGTTACAGACTATAGTTTTGGCGGAAGCCCAGGAGATACGTTTGCGCTAACAAATCCAACAGGCATGGGAAAAATTTATATCAATAGTGCGGACCCAGATTTACTCACTCTTCAGGTCGTTGTGAGTTGGCAAGATAAATATAATCGTATTATCGGTGAAGATACTGATTTAGATGGTGTTCTAGATGGCGGAGAAGATATCAATGGAAATACCCAACTGGACTCACCGGTATCTTTAATGAGCATGATTACAAGAAGGTAAAGATATGAGACACAGTATAACGAAAAAAATTCTGCAATCCCTGAATCAAAATTCTGGTTTTACGATTGTGGAAACATTTATCACCATGGCCATTTTTACGATTGTGATGACAGGTTTATATGCGACGGTCGCGGTGGGGGAAAGTTCTTGGCAAGTCAATCAGGCTAATGTTGAATTACAACAGCAATTGCGACAAGGAATGGGATGGATGATTAACGATTTAAGATCTTCTGGAAATAGTTCTATCGTCAACGTTCCAGCCAATGATACATTGTATACAACGATAACTTTTAAAGTGCCTACAGGTGTGACAGCAGGTTCTCTTGTTTGGGCGGCAAATACCATTCAATTTGTTTTAGGAGGCAGCGGAGGAACGGATTTACAGCGTATTGAAGGAGGAGTGACAACCGTCATAGCTCAGAACATTCAAACATTACAATTTCGTCGTAGTTCCTCAGCATCTGATACGTTAGAAGTTTTTATGACAGCACAAAGAACGACAGCAAAAGGAAATGTTATGGCGGCACCATTAGATTTTTCTATTCAATTAAGAAATTAAGAGGGTGATGCGATGAAAAAACAATTATTAAAGAGGCTAACGGATACAAAGGGAAGCGCATTTCTGATTTCGTATTTTGCTATTGTTGTCCTTCTTGGTTTGGGAGCTACATTTTTACTGTTAGTGACGGGCGAATCTCGTGTTTCAGAAAGACAACGATTAACAACAGTGGCTTTTCACATTGCTGAGGCAGGTATTGAACGCGGGCTTAATGAATTAAGAGAAGACTTTGTTAATGATACATCTCCAAGTTGGGCTGATGGCCTTATTAATACTTACACGATTGGTCCAAACACTGGCACTTATTATACGATTCCTTTTTCATCAACAGTTTTTAATTCAGGATCTTACGTTGTTGAGTTATTAAATGTATCAGGTGCCGTTGATGATATTTGGTTGCGTTCGACAGGAATCATTAGTGGTGTCACGCATACCATTGATGTTTACGTGCGGATGGTGAGTTTGTCTCCGTGGGAATATGCGATATTTGCGGGAGCTGGGGCATCAGGTGCCATGGTTAACGGGAATGTCGACATTCGTGGATCTGTTATCGTTTTGGGGTCAGGACTGTCACCAGGCGATTATGCCATTGATTTAGGTGGGACGGCAGAGCTCGTTGGAAATAATTACAATGGTCTTTCTGGGACGATTACGGCAAAAGTTCCAGCTTTGCCTACAGTGAGTTTTGGCGGGGAGACTGTTGAAACATTGAATGCGACATTGCGTGTTAAACAAGGTTTGGTTGGTTTAAGCGGGTCTTCTACAGTAGGGGAGTCGAATGCGACAGGAAATGCTGTTAAAGAAACTGTTGATGGTGTTTTTGTTACGGAAGGTTTTGGCGGAAGTCAAGGAACCTCGGGTGTGCATTCCGATAATGGTGTGACAGAAGCCTATGATCTTGGCGGAGCTGTTACATTTCCCAGTTTAAGTGATCCTTATCCTGGTCATGCGAGTTATCAAGCGTATTTACAATCGACGGGTTATACTTTAACAGCGGCTGAGGCAGCTGTTTTGAGTAGTGGTATCAAGCCAACATCAAGTTTTTCTTTTGGAGATGCTAATGGAAGTATTAGTGTAGATGGTAGTGGAAATTTAGCGATTGATGGAGTTGTTTATGTGGATAGTGGTGCTGATGTGAATTTTGAAAAAGATGGATCTAATAAAACAATTAATTATACAGGAACGGGATCTTTGTTGGTCACAGGGAACGTGCAAATTGATGTTAATTTGTATACGGCTGGTAATAATTCTTTTCCTAACAATATTATGGGAATTATGACACCTAATAATATTGGTTTTAACGAAGCTAATATTGATGTCATGGGCATTTTTTACGCTGAAAATTCTGTTGTGGTTCAAAAACAGACAGATATTATGGGAACGATTGTTTCTAATTACTTTGATATGGGAACCAATGTCCCATCTATATTTCAAGTCCCCGATACCGCCAACAATCTTCCTCCAGGGATGATTGGAGGAAATGCGACATGGTATATGGTTGTCGGATGGCTTAAATCATAGAGTTAACCAATTCTTCACAAGAAAATCATTTCCTTTTCAGAAAAATCAATTAGAATAAAAATTCATCATGTCGTCCCCGCCCCATTTGTCATTTCCGCGAAAGCGGGAATCCATGGATTAAACTCCAGCGGGGATCCAAAAAGAGTAATAGTAAAATTATTATTTTCTCTATTACGAGGTTCCCGGTTTCGCGGGAATGACAATATTACTTTTTACATCAGGAGATATTTATGAGCAAACAAAAAGTTCTTTTCGTCTGCATCCACAACTCCGCCCGCAGTCAAATGGCGGATGAGCTGTTAAAATTTTTAGCCCCAGAGCGTTTTGAAGTTGAAAGCGCTGGGATTGAGCCGGGTAAGTTAAATCCATTAGTGGTTCAATCGTTAAAAGATTACGACATTAACATTGAAGGGAAGGCTACCCAGTCGGTTAAAGAGATGATAGATCAGGGAAAGACATATGATTATGTGATAACCGTGTGTGATGAAACAAGTGCCGAGCGATGTCCCGTTTTCCCAGGAGACACCAAACGCATTCATTGGAGCTTTACAGACCCTTCGCAGTTTCAAGGGAGTGATGAAGAGAGGTTAAGCAAGATTAAAGATGTTCGTGAAGAGATTAAAACAAGACTGGAACAATGGATTAAGACAGAGGACACATAATGTTTGTCAAAAGAGGAGTTCAAATGAAAAAATTTATTGTAAGCACCATAATACTGTTTAATGTCATATTATTGAGTATTAGCGTTAATGCGCAGGAGGCAACAGAAGCTGGTAAGTTGGAGTCAAAACAAGAGGCGATTGATCGCAAGGTGGCGGAATTTTCAAAACAACGTCAAATGATGGCGGAGTTTCAAGCCTTAAGTTTAGAGCATACTCAGTTAATACAAGAGCGTTATAAAATTTTTCAAGAAAAACTAAAACTAGCTCAAACCCCAGAAGATAAGTATCGATTACAACTTGAGTTTCAAGCTGAGCAACAGGAGTCTAAAGGAAAATTTCAGGAGAAAGTAAAAGCGTTTTACGAGCAAGCTAATCCAGCGAAGCGTGGAAAGGGTGCTAAGGAGGAAAAAAAGCAAATGAAGGCCGAATAATATTTATCCGTAATGTTTTAGGTTTAAGCACGCTCATAAATGATTGACTTTAAACAAACTCTAGGATACGATGTTTTTAATTCATTTAAGTGTTAAATACTATTTTAAGAAAGGAATGGAGCATGAAAAAAATTGATTTGATTGCCGCATGTTTATTGTTTTTGGCAGCGATGAGTGTATCAGCTGTTGCTTATGAAAAAGGATCGATGACAGATGATGAATTAGAGAAAGGTTCGATGTCAGAAGGAATGAAAGGCTCAGGTCATGATGATATAATGGAAAAAGGCTCTATGAAAGGTGATATGTTAGAAGCGGCTGTTTTTTCAATGGCCATTGCTCATATCGCTCCAACTGGACCAGGATCAGATGTTGCTGGAAAAGCAGTGTTTACAGAAAATGAAGATGGTGTGACTGTTGTTGTCACATTAAAGGGTGTTCCAGATCCAGGCAATCATGGCTTTCATATTCATCAAAACGGAAGTTGTGCGGAAGCTGGAAAAGCGGCTGGTGGTCATTATAATCCCAACAGCGTTGATCACGGTTTTCTCCCCAAAGACGGCCATAGTGCCGCTCATGCCGGAGATTTAGGAAATATTGCAATTGATGAAGACGGAAATGGAAGTCTAACCGTATTATTACCAGGACTTAGCATTGCAGATGAAAATAACGTATCCGGACGCTCTGTTATCCTCCACGCCAAAGAAGACGATTTTGGCCAACCCACCGGAAATGCGGGTGGACGGATTGGTTGTGGTGTGATTATCTCCAAATAATAATTCTCCAAAACCCCCTTTGGAATTTAACGATTCTAAGGGGGTTTTTCTATGTTATAGCTAATTTTAGAATAAGACTTGATTTCTAACTATATGCAATTAAACAATTTAAGGTTTATATTGTCCGATTACAAAAATGATGTCAGTTTATAATTAACAGGGTCAATAAATTCATGTATACTTAATTAGTTTGTTGCGTGTCGTTTAAGGAGAGGACAGTCTAAATGGATTCTGATTTCGAAGGTCTTGCGTATACTATTATACTTTTAGTTTTAGGTGTTTTTGGCTTTTTTTGGGGATTCAAGCGCTTTAAGAGAAAGCGGCTCATTGAAAATACGCCAACTTCGACGATTCGGGGTATGGCTATGGGGCTTGTTGAGATTCTGGGAAAGGCTCGTAAAACGCCTTTGATTCATAGTCCTTTGATTAAAGAAAAATGCGTCTACTATCAATATCAGATTGAAGAGTATCGCTCTGATGGGGAAGATAGTAGTTGGTATACCCTTGTTCGGGGAAATAGCAAAAATGCTCCTTTTCGAATCGAAGATGAAACTGGGGTCGTTTCTATTATTCCGAAAAGGTCAGAAGTTGTGATACCAAAAACATACACATTGACGACAGGTTTGGGCGTTTCTATTCCGCAAAGTATTAAGCAGTTTATGATAGATAGAAAAATAAAATATCGAGGATTATTCGGAAGTAAAAAACTACGTTTTACGGAATGGCGTATTCATAGTGAAGAAACGGTTTATATTTTAGGAACGGCTCAAAAAGAAAATGATCTTGTCAATGTTCAGAAAATGAAAATGGACAGTTACCTTTCAGATTTAGCAACTAATCCAGAAGCGTTAAATGCTATTGATAAAAATAAGGATGGAGATGTTGATCAGAAAGAATGGGATGCGGCTGTTAAACAAGTTGAGAAAGAACTTATAGAAGAGGAAGGCAAGTCTGTCCATCTATCTCAATTAAATGATGTATATATCTCTTGGAGTGATGTTGATAAAGTGTTTATGATTTCCAATCATCCGCAGAAAGATTTAACTAAGAAATTGTTTTGGCAGTCGATGCTTGGAATTTATGGTGGTTCTGCGTTAGCGGTTGCGATGTTAGTGTTGCTATTACATTATTTTCAAATATTTTAATTTAGGAATTTCGAAGCTTTAACGAAATTCCAGGTTGGCTTAATACCTTAGATAATTGAGTCCAGAGGTTCATACTTTTAATTAAAGAAGGAGATGAGAATGGGAACAGTGATTGTTGTTTTAGCAGTATTATTTTTTATTGTTGTCGGTTTAATTATGTACGGCGTCTCGATCTATAATGGCTTGATTAGTCTTTTTCATAATGTGGATAAGGCTTGGTCGAATATTGATGTGTTGCTTAAGCAGCGGCATGATGAGATTCCGAAGTTGATTAAGGTGTGTGAAGGGTATATGAAGCATGAACGCGATACGCTTGAAAGTATTACTAAAGCGCGTACAAGTTGTATAAACGCGGGAAGTGTTGGGGAATCAGCGCAATCAGAGGGTATGCTAACTCAGGCTTTGAAATCTTTATTTGCAGTGGCGGAAAATTATCCGGATCTTAAGGCGAATACAGGGTTTTTACAGCTTCAGGATCGGGTTAGTTATTTGGAAAGTCAAATCGCTGATCGACGTGAAATGTATAACGATTCCACAAATAACTACAATATCCGGATTCATCAAATTCCAGATATGTTTGTCGCGGGCATGATGAATATGAAGGATAAAGAATTGTTTAAGGTCTCAGAGACAGATCGTCAGGATGTGGATATTAAATTTAATTTTCCAGATGGTAAATAGTGGCGTTATAAACTTCGTTTGGGATTATAATTAACAGGAAGGTGTTTTTTGGGTATACTTAATTAAAGGTATTTGGTTAATACCCCGCCTTTGGCGGGGTCAATTCGTGCTTCTAGTTTATGCCTCCTTTGGTCGCATAAACTAAGCTTTCATTGAGGAGATTCAAAGTGCAAAGGTCACATACGGTTTTAAAAAAAGCGATCAATAAGGTTGGGGTTAAGGCATTGGCTGCGAAATTGGGGGTGTCTCAGACGCTTGTTTATAAATGGTGTCAGCCCTCAGTGCATGAAGAGAGTCCAGATCTCTATGATGTGAGTGGGGCGCAAAATCCGTTGGATCGGTTAAGAAAGGTTTATGAATATACCAAAGATCCTGAAATCATTAATTGGATTTGTAAATTAGCTGATGGTTATTATGTGAAGAACCCTACTCTAAATAAGAAAAGCCATGAAACGGTTGTGGTTAAAAACACACAAAAGCTTATTAAAGAATTTTCAGAAACATTGGCAGCGATTTCAACATCTTACAGCGTTGATAAGAAAATTACGGCTAAAGAGGCTAAGGTGATTCGTAAGGAATGGGAGGATTTGAAGAGGATTGGAGAAGGATTTGTGAAGGCGTGTGAGATGGGGAAGTTTGATAAGTAGTCAGCTCGCAGGAAGGTTCCCGCTGGAGTTTACCCCATAGGATTTCCGTTTTCACGGGAATGACATAAGGGACGGGAATGACACGATTACTTTTAATATTTGTAGAAAACAAAAATGTTATCCCCGCCCCATTTGTCATTCCCGCAAAAGCGGGAATCCATTAATAATTATAGAAGGAGTAAACCATGGACATAGAAATTTTTAAAAACCCCATTCTCATCTGGTTTTTCGTAGGCGCATTTATTTTCTTACTAGAGTTCGCAGCTCCTGGCTTGATTCTTTTTTTCTTTGGAATCGGTGCCTGGGTGGTTGCTCTATTGCTTATTGTTTGGAAAGTCTCTATTAATGTTCAACTTGTAGTGTTTTTGATTACATCAATTTTATCACTGATTCTTTTTCGTAAGATGCTAAAAGAGGCATTTCATGGCCATGTGAAAGGAAAACAAGCTTTAGAAGATGATTATAGTGATTTTATTGGACAAAAAGCAGAAGTAAGCGAAAAGATTGTTCATAATAAATCAGGAACAGTTGAGTTTAAGGGCGTTGTGTGGAAGGCAGTCGCAGATGAAGCGATTCCTGCTGGAACACGAGTGGAGATTATCAGTAAAGATAATTTAACATTGAAGGTTAAGCCGTTGGCATAGACCGTTAATTAAGTGAAGGAGGTTGTATCATGGGTGCATTTACAGTTATTTTTATAGGAATGTGTGTTTTTGCGATTATTCTCGCATTTATGTCCCTTTTGGTTGTTCCTCAAAAACAGGCTGTTATTGTGGAGCATTTGGGTAAGTATCGAGCGACATTGTTAGCAGGGTTTCATATTCTGATTCCTTTTTTGGATCGCGTCGGATATCGTCATACATTAAAAGAACAAACCATTGATGTCCCGCCACAAAGTTGTATTACAAAAGATAATATTGCTGTTACAGTAGATGGTATTTTGTATTTACAGGTGATGGATCCAAAGAAAGCGTCATATGGGATTAATGATTATCAATTTGCTTCTATTCAAATTGCACAAACAACAATGCGTAGTATTATTGGAAAGATGGAGTTGGATAAAACATTTGAGGAACGAGAAACGATTAATGCGACAATCGTTCAAGCTGTTGATAAGGCTTCAGATCCTTGGGGTGTTAAGATTACACGTTATGAGATAAAAAATATTGTTCCTCCACAAAGTATTAAAGACGCGATGGAGAAGCAAATGCGTGCCGAACGTGAGAAGCGCGCTCTTATCGCTGAGTCTGAAGGGGATAAGCAAGCTAAAATTAATCGTGCAGAAGGACAAAAAGAAGAAACCATTCGTTATTCTGAGGCTGAAAAGCTTAAACGTATTAATGAAGCGGAGGGTAGTGCTTTTGAAATTGAGCGCGTGGCAGGTGCAACTGCAAAAGGGATACGTGAGATTGCTCTTGCGATCAATGAAAAGGGAGGAACAGATGCTGTTAACTTACGCGTTGCTGAACAGTATTTAGAGCAATTTGGAAAGTTGGCACATAAAAATAATACGATGATTATTCCTACTAATCTTTCTGATGTTGCCGGTATTGTTGCTGCGGCAAATAGCGTGTTTGTAAAGACATCTGGAAAGAACATTAAGCCATTAGAAAGTAAATAAATTAAAAATGAATTCTATCATTTTAAACCACCATAACATTTATTGTTATGGTGGTTTTTTTATGTGAAAGAAGTATTCTTTTGTTTTGTGTTTAGTGGTATATTGAATTTATTCATAACTTATCAAGGAATAATAGTGAAGCGTATTGTAATAGTGGAAGATGATGATGACATTAGGGAATTATTCCAAAAAAAATTGGAACGAGCAGGTTATGGGGTGAGTATTGCTTGTAATGGTGTAGAGGCAAGTCGCTTATACAAGAATGAATCTCCTGATTTAGTCATTACAGATATCATCATGCCTGAAAAGGATGGTGTTGAAGTTATTATGGAGCTAAAAAAGGATTTGCCAGAGGTAAAAATATTAGCCATATCCGGTGGAGGCTGCAAAGCTGGTCACGCTGTTGATTTTCTAAATATGGCAGAAGGCATGGGAGTTGATTTAGTGCTCGCCAAACCAATTAATCCCGATAAATTATTAGATGAAGTAAAAAAACTTTTAGCTTAAGTGTAGTTTAGGCTTCTATTAGAGACACCTCCACACAATTTGTACTTCCGAGACTTATTAAATGAAAAAATATATTTTCAGTATACTACTTATATTGATGCTGATGGGCTGTGCAACGATGACATCTCAAGATAAACGAGACCCTCGTGATGTTGTTAAGGTTTGGGTTAAGCAAACTGCTGCTGTTACGGTTGACGAGGCTTATAGTGATGGACAAGAATTATATGTCAACTTCAATTCTTTGTTAAAAGATAGTAGTCACCAAAAAGGTTTCTACGCGTATGCCAACCTAGATCCCAATGAGAATAAGAATGTTGATTTTACCAAGAATCTTGCCGTGTCTATTGATATCATATCCTTTGATCAATGGAAGCAAAAAGGATCTCAGTTACAGAAATTAGTTAGTTTAGATAATACGTATTGGCTGGAATATCGAAAATACTTATCAAAGAATATTGCCATCAATGAAAAGAATGTTGGTGTTGTTGTGCGCAATGATGAGGAGGAGTTGATTTTCTATTATGATGAAAATCAAGAGCTTGTTGTTAAAGATCTCGTTGAGAAGCCAGTTGAGGTTATTGTGCGAAAGATATTATCGCAAATTAAATTACGTGAGATTGTTCTTTCTTCGATGGAGGATTTTTTAAAGAGTAAAAAAAATGATAGTACTCGCATACTTATGACTATGAGTTTAGAAGATGATTATACGAATCCTTTTTTATTTGTTGATTTAGAAAACAAGGTCGTGGCAAGTTTAAAGTTTAAAACATCAACAAAAAATAAACATCATGAAAATGTTTTTCGTAAGAGTGTTAAGTCTGTCGATTATTTGATTGAGAGTAATATCCTTGGCGTAATTACAAGACCTGTTTCCACAACGTATCGTTTATTGTCTTGGACAAAAGGAACGACCTCAGATATTGTTATTCCCTCTTCCATAAGACTTCCTAATAATGCAAAGATTGCGTCTATTTATGAAGGCCATTCTATGGATTTAGAAGTCTTTGAAAAGAAGTTGGACAATTTAGTTAAGAGCAAACGTTCATCGGGGGTTATTCAATTTTATATTGGCGGTGATGAATATTTTCCTCGATTAATTGAGGCTTTTATTGGCGCTAAGAAATCTATTAATTTACGAACCTTTATTTTTGATAATGATGATTATGCCGTTGAGATTGCTGATGTCCTTAAGAAGAAGTCTCTTGAAAAAGGTGTGAAAGTAAAGGTGTTATTAGATGGGATGGGACAGATTATGGGGGAGGGAAAAATTGCTGATGATTTACCGCCGGACTTTGTATCGCCCGTTTCTATTGAAAAATATTTGCTTAAAGATTCAAAAGTTAAAGTGCATGTTCGATCTTCTGCTTTATTTAAAGCTGATCATACCAAGACCACAACTATTGATGAGGATTTAAGTTTTACAGGAGGGATGAATATTGGCCGTGAATATCGTTATGATTGGCATGATTTGATGATGGAGGTGCGTGGACCCATTGTTGGTGAAATCCTTAAAGACTTTAATTATGGTTGGGCTTATGCAAGCAAATGGGGGGATATTGGTTACTTAAAACAACGCTTTTTTAAAAGTGATGAGATAGTTGAAGGCGAAGGTTATCCTATCCGAGCGCTTTATACTAAACCCAATGACCCGCAAATTTTTAGAGCACAGATTTTGGCTATACGTGAAGCTAAAAAGTACATATATGTTCATAACGCGTATTTTTCAGATAATGCTATTTTAGGTGAACTTATTAAGGCTCGCAAAAGAGGTGTTGATGTGCGTGTTATTTTACCCGTAAATGGCAATCATGAAATTATGAATGCGAGTAACGTGGTGACGGCTAATATTATGTTTGAGAAAGGTATTCGCGTCTATTTTTATCCAGGTATGTCTCATGTGAAGGCTGCTATTTATGATGGTTGGTTGTGTACGGGATCGGCAAATTTTGATAAATTAAGTTTTCGAGATAATATCGAATTTAATCTTGCCACATCTGATCCGGAGTCAGTCAATTATCTTAAAGAACATCTTTTTGAGAAGGATTTTGTCAAATCATTGGAAATGACTCAAACCTTAGAAAGCTCATGGCGTGAACGTTTGGCTGAATTTTTAGCAGAGCAACTTTAAGAACGGGTATACAAAATTTATTAATTCCATATTGTGTAACCCTTATTCTTGGAATATTATAGATAAAGACGAGAATTGAAGATTTGGCGTTATTTAAGGAGAGTCTAAATGGATAAGAAAGTGTTATTTGTCGAAGATGAGGATGTCATTCGAGAAATGGCCGGAAATAAATTGAAACGTGAAGGTTATGAGGTTTTTGTAGCGGCTGATGGTGTTGAGGCTTTGGAATTAGTTGAGAAGAACGACCCGGATCTTATTATTACGGATGTCGTTATGCCGCGAATGGATGGATATGAATTTTTTAAAAGTGTTAGATCTGATCCTAGCACAGCAACCATTCCTTTTATTATATTAACAGCAAGAGGTATGATGGAGGATGCGTTTTTAGCTTTAGGGGCTGAGGAATTTATTGCTAAACCTTTTGCACCAGAAGATCTTTCCAAGCTTGTTAGTAAAGCGCTAAAGGATTCGAAGAAGGAATATCGTCAAGAAGTAAAAGATAATGCCAATTTAATGAACATAATTAGAAAAAATAAAGAAGAGTAAAGGTTTTTTGTTTTTAACACATAAAGGTTTTCATCTATGAGTCCGGCGATGATCGGCATAGTTTTTTGTTTGGCACACTCAGCGCTGTTTTCGGGGCTTAATCTAGGCTTTTTTGGAGTAAGTCGATTAAGACTTGTTGTGCAAGCGGAAACAGGGGATGCCGATGCCCAACGCATTTTAAGTTTAAGACGAGATGCTCATTTGTTGCTGGCTACGTTATTATGGGGTAATGTTGCTAGTAATGTTTTATTAGCGCTATTGGCCGATTCTCTAATGAGCGGTATTGGCGCTTTTTTCTTCTCCACCATTGGTATCACATTTTTTGGTGAAATCATTCCACAAGCGTATCTTTCCAAAAATGCTTTAAAAGCAAGTGTTGTTTTAGTTCCTATCGTAAAATTTTATCAAATTATATTATTGCCTATCACGAAGCCTACCGCTTTATTGCTTGATAAGTGGTTGGGTAAAGAAAAAATTAGTTATTTTCAAGAAGACGAAATAACGGTTCTCCTTGAAAGACATGCGCAATCCAAATTAACAGATTTGGCGAAGTTAGAGACTTTGGGGGCTGTTAATTTTTTAAAGATCGATGATGTCAAAGTTGAGGAAGAAGGAGAGGTTATTAATCCTAAAAGTATCATAACACTTCCTGTTTCGGAAAAAGGATTACCTCTATTTCCAAATTTTGATAAAGAATCGGACGATTTATTTCTACAAAAAATTCATGCTTCGCAAGAAAAATGGGTGATTATTGTTGATGAAGGTGAAAAGCCTGTATTGGTGCTCAATGCCGATCAATTTTTAAGAGATGTCATGTATGGTAAAGAAGTAAAAAGCGTTTATACTTATTGTCATCGTCCCATTATTATTTCTGAGGCTGGCACGAAATTAGGGGATGTGATGCTCAACTTTAAGGTGCGAGCGGAACATGCTGAGGATGACGTTGTGGATAATGATATTGTGCTGTATTGGAGTCAGCAAAAGCGTATTATTACGGGTGCCGACATTTTAGGGCGATTATTAAGAGGTATTGTCAAACGTGATCAGATTACACCGCAAGAATAAAATCTTCAAATGGGTTGTTAAGCGTCAACCGATCCATTGCAAAGCATATTATTAATGCCTATCAAGAAGAAATTTGCGTTTCAATCAACTGAAAAAAATTAATTATTTTCTTTCATTTACAAAATATGACTGTAAATTGAAGGTAATAGTAAATTATTACTAAAAGCTTTGTAATAATAAGTTGTCTAGATTATTATAATAAATTTATAAGTTTTATTTGAATGTTGAGAAAACAAAAGGGGAAGGCAATGAAAAAAACTTTAAGTGTTTTAATAGTAATGTGTTTGGCTTTCGTAGCGCCTGCAGATGCTGGGAAGTATATTAATGAGCATTTACCGGAATGGGTAAATGTAGATGTTCAGTTGCGTCATCGTTATAGTTGGAAAGATAATGCTGACTTTGATGATGGCGTTGATGATGGCAAGGGGAAACATGAATGGAGGGGTCGACTTAGTATTGCGTTGATGCCTATGGAGAATTTAAAACTTTTTTATCAACTTCAAGATTCTCGTATTTCTCATGACAGTAAATTATCAACTTCTGTAGCAGGTTTTCAAGACTTTGCTGATACTAGACAACTTTATCTGCAAGTGACAGATATAGCTTCTTTTCTTAATGTTGATTCAAACATTGATTATGGGGTTCGGCTGGGACGTCAGGAGTTGTCTTATGGGGCTCAAAGACTTGTAGGTGGATTTAATTGGTCGAACGTTGCTCAGACTTTTGATGCCGGTAAGGTCATGCTAAGGTTTGATGATTTAGATCTTACGGTTGACGGTTTTGGTGGTACAAAAACACCAAACAATGCCCCTCGTGAAGCCGATGGGTTTTTTGATGGTTCTACGCACGATTTGTTGGCTGGTTATTATGCCACTTATAAGGGTGTGGAGAACATGACGATTGAGCAATACTTGTTACATCGTAAAACAAACAAAAATATCACATATCGCCCTGGAACAACGGGTGAGCTTGATATTACTACTATAGGTGGTCGTTTTAAGGGAAAAATTGCGGATACACATTTTGATTATGAACTGGAGGGAGCCGCTCAATTTGGTGATCATAATAGCTTAGATGTTGAGTCAAAAATGGCAGTGGCCATTTTAGGTTATACTTTTGATCATGATTGGAAACCTCGATTTGCATTTGAATTTGATTATGGATCAGGAGATACGAATTCTTCTGACCAAACTCAAGGAACATTTGATAATCTTTTTCCAACAAATCATCTTCATTTTGGCTATATGGATTTAGCCAGTTTACAAAATATCAATAATTATCGTCTTCAATTAACGGCTAAACCTACAAAGAAGTTGGCGATGCAAGCTGACCTGCATTTTATCTTTTTGGATACAGCCAAAGATTCACTATTTAATGCCGGTCGTTCTGCTAAACGTACAGCAACAGGAAATGGAACAGGCGAGACGCATGTTGGGAATGAGTTGGACCTTAAGGCGAAGTATAAAGTTACAAAATATGCCAATGTATTGGTAGGATACTCTCATTTTTGGGCTGGTGACTTTCTTCATGAGTCTGGAAGTGGTGCACAAGATGATGGAGATTATTTTTATATTCAATCTTTATTAAATTTTTAAATAAGTTTCATTTTGCCGATTGGATTAAGAAATAAGTGCTATTTTTAAGATTGTTACTAAAAATAGTACTTATTTTTTTGAAATTAGAGGAAAGTGGTTATAATATAACTACTATAAAGGAAGTAATGTATGTCTTATGTTCCAAAGAAAAAGTGTCGTTATTGCGCCAATGAGTTTTCTGGTATGAATGTGGAATGTCCGGAATGCGGGAGTCGAGATCTTATTGAGACAGATCTTCATAAGGGAGCTCAAGATTCTCAAGAAACTAAGAATTACTTTGCTCTTGGATTAATCGGAACATTTATTGTGGCAGGTGCAGCATATTACGTTACAGGAAAAGTGGTAATTTCATTTATTGTCGTTACTGCTTTTGTTGTTTATCAATTAAAGAAATGAGTCAAAGAATAATAAGGAGTATATAATGAAAAATATCATCATACTTATGTTTGTTCTAGTCGTAGCAGCTTCAGGTTGTGAAACAATGGGTGAGAAGACCAAAAAAGGGGCTGCCATTGGCGCCATAACTGGGGCGGCTATTGGAGGAATTGTTGGGTATCAAGATGGTCATGCTTGGGAGGGTGCTCTTATTGGAGGGGCCGCAGGTGGTGTTGGAGGTGGATTGATTGGAAATCAGATGGAGAAGAATCAGATGGCAACCAATACCGATTATCTTTCTACTGTCCAAATTTCTCAAATGGCTCAAGATAATGTTCCTGATGGGGTTATTATTAGTGAAATTGATCGAACGAAATCCAAGTATGAGTTAACCTCAGAGGTTATCGACTATTTAGAAGAGAATGGTGTGAGTGATAAAGTTATCGATCATATGCTGGCAACGGTTAGATAACCTTTTTTAGAAAATTATATAATTGTGGTATCATGAATTAGGGTAGATAAAGACTTATCTACCCTTTTTTTGTTCCGTCAAACGGGAGAACCTCGGCGTAGCCCAAAGGGCGAAGACGGGTAAATAAAATGAAAGAATTAAAAGATTCCACACATTGGTTTCAATCCAATATTGTAAAAAAGCTTGAGAAGTTAGAAATGCAATATTGTAAATTGCTTTCCCAGTTTAATCATGAAGTTTTTCTAAATTTAGAACGCGTTGACTCATTAAAAAATATATACTCTCAAATCTCTCAATACCTTACTCGATTACAAGTCTTTCCAAAAGAACAAGATGTCAAATTTGTGGGAATTATAAAGCGATATTCAAATCATTTTGATTCATTGCATCAAAATAATTTGCGCTGGATCTATGCGTATTGCGAATTAAGATGGCCTAGTGATGATTATTTATCAAGAAAATTTAAAAAGAAATTAAAGCAAATTTATCCAGATGTTGTATTACGGGCTAATAAGTTTTGGTTAAGCGTAGAAACCCTAAAGAAAGAGGATGACATAAATCACTACAAATTTAGTAGGGTCTTAAGTATTAAAAAAATGAGAGATTCATACGATTATGGTTCCCCTATTTGGCATAAATGGCATAAGCAATTGGTTGTTATGGTTTTTCGTCTAATGTCTGCGAATCTTAAGAATAACAGACATCAAATGGATGGCTTGTTTAAAGAAAGCATCTATCAGGAAGTATTAAGTAGTGATGTGCTTAACGGTAAAGAGAATGTGAGCTCACAGCGTATATCGGGGTTGTTTAATACTGGTTCTCTTACTAATAATTTAATTAAATCTAGGGTGAATCATTGGTTTAAAGGTTACAAAAAATTTAGCGGAGAGGATGAAAAGCTTATTCATGCGCATGTTCATGGCTTTATAAAAGATGAATTGCAGAAAGGGGAAAGAAATTATTGGAGAAATAAAATTTTTCATTTAGCAACGTTTTCATTTATTGTTGCTGTGTTAGCTTTAAGTTTATATCAGATTCGAGTTCCACAGGCAATGGCAATGCATACAACCCAGTTTATCAATACTATCAAATCTTTTCGAATTTTTACCAAGAAAGAAAATAAAATGCAGCAGTTTTTTCTAAATGAGATGATTACAATGGAATCTGATTATACTCAAGAAGACATTCTCTCAAACCTAAAAATATTTAGCGAGGAGGGTTGGTATCTAAAAGAGGGTGGATATTATTATTTTGCTCAGGAAATATTAAAAGGAATGTTGGTATTATGGGCAGATGGTCAGTCCAATGATGAGCTTAATGAAGAAGTGATTAAGGCCGCTAACCTTTTAAATGCTGAATTAGGCTCTAATCTAAGCAATATTCTTGCACTTTATCAAAAAATGTTAATGAGAGAGTCAAAATTAAGAGAAAATATGTTGGAGCTTAGAAGACTTTTCATTAAACAAGGCGTGTATCCATTTATGTTCCTTGTGCTTAATGATTATTCACCATTTATCTTTATGTATCCTGAGAAAATTATAAATGAATATATTTTTGAAGATGATTATGCCCAAGTTTTGGGTATGAATGTCGAATATTATTCAAAACTCGAGCATTGGCCTCCAAAAGCGTACGTTCTTAAACCCGACTCCTATCCGTTTGAAAATAAAGCTGGTTATTTTGAGGGTGAATTTGCTGTTGTTTTTGAAAGTTTTGCAGCTAACGTAAGATGGACCGCTTGGCACGAGCTTGGCCATGTTATTGAGAACTTTAAATATGAGCATGAATCAAAACGTTTGTTTGATAATGTCGAGCTAAATGCCATGATTTTTCCTGTGATTTTTGATAAAGATGCAAGGGCCTATCTGACACATTATGTGGTGCCATTGGCAGATAGAAAGATGGCGAAGAGTTATTATGGGCAGGCGGCCAAGGGGATTTTAAATGGATTAGTTATTTATGAAAAGTTGCATAATGGTCGTGAGTTAACACCTCTATTAACGAATCGAATGGAAGAAGATCGTAAAGAAGTTATTAAGAATTACATTTTATCATTAACGTCCAAGGAAATTCGTAAAATCGGGTATACGATGTATTTTCATCCAGATCGTTATTTGTATACCACAGAGGCAGGAAAGTACCGGGGGATTGTAACAAATGCAGAAGAAATAATTTTTGGAGCACATTCTTCTCCAGAACAAGATGTGGTCATGGCCAGTTCTGGATTAGGAGGTTTCCGACTTGGTTCAAAAATGATTAGAGATGGGGATGGAAGCTCAACGAATTGGGCCATGCAACAACTCGCTGCTTTTATTGATGCTATTATTGTATTTATTTTATTTGAATCTAGTTTTGTCTTCATGCATATTTTAGGAACGCCCATTCGTATAAAGAAATTTAAAGGAAGACGCGTTGTTTTAATTTTGAATAACATGTTTAAAAAGAATCAAAGTTCAGATGGTCATGGTTTAGGAGAAGAGGTCGGTTTAAGGCAATTGTTGACAAAGATTTATGAAAGTCACGGCAATTTTGATCAATCTTTAATAGCAGACATCCAAGCATTCAAACTGACAGCAAATAGTCGAGACCTTTTATTGTTTCAGTTGGGCTTAACCTTTGCATCAGAAAATCCAAAAATTTCTGAAATTAAAAATCCATTTCATCTTATTCAATTTTATCTTCCCTTTTTGGGTCCGTATATTGCTCGTTCTAAATGGTTATATGGAAAACAAAAAGCGTTTGATGAAAGGGAAGTATTTAATAAAAGGTTAGAGCATTTCTTGGTGTCGCTTGAGAAAGATAAATCTATAGAGGAGGTTTCTAATCAATATAATGAATTGATCAAGCCTTACGCGCAGCCTGGTAAGGAGATGGGGGATAGTCATCAAATTTTAAAAAATATTAAATTGCTTGAGAAAACGATGTCAGAATTCTTTTTACCGAATAAAGATTCCAGTAGGAAAATAAATGGAGTCAGGTCGAATAAGAATGGAGAGTCTTTGTTGAAGCGTAATGCAGGAGATATAGATTTTGATCGATTAGAAGTTTATACGCCGGGAGATGATGTGCGAGAAATCGACTGGAATGTTACAGCGCGATCCGCAAAGAATGATGTGATCGTACGAAAGCGAGTAGGACATGAATCGTTTGAAATGAGTTTGTTGTTGGATATGTCTGTACTAAGTGATGAAACTTTATTGGAGAGTTGGGTGCAAGATTATTTGATGACGCTCAAATTGCTGGGAAAAGAAAAGAGAATGCAGAAAATCATGATTGTCATGCCCTACGGAAAAGTCATTCAAAGAGCCATAAAGGTCAATACTCATCTTGGATTTAGACAAACGGCATTAAAAACTTTTTCTAGATTAAAAGAATATATTTATGATGAACTAGAAGGGGAATATCTTGAATCTATCAATGGGCTTAAATTTTATGATGAAGAAGAAAATAATCAATATTTGAAACGCATCAAATTATGCCGATTTAAGGGAAGGGGAGCGTCGTTGCAAGCGAATGCATTGCGTGGACATCATCAGAATATATTTTTAGTGGGGGTTATCCCCCATAAACGGCTTGACTATGTAAAGTCATTGGGGCGAACTAACAGTATTTATTTTTGGCATGAACAAAATGCTCAATTAAATAAAATTCCATAAGCTTAAGGAGGATGAAATGTCAAAGGCAACGTTTGCCGCTGGATGTTTTTGGGGGGTTGAGGAGGAGTTTCGTCAATTAAAAGGCGTGCTCAAAACCCAAGTAGGATATACAGGTGGGCATCTAGAAAAACCTACGTATAGGGATGTCTGTACAGGCGCAACTGGACATGCCGAGGCTGTTGAGATTGAATTTGATGACAATATAATATCCTATAAAGAGTTATTAGACTTTTTTTGGAAAATTCATAATCCTACAACCTTAAATCAACAAGGCCCGGATGTTGGTTCTCAGTATCGTTCAGCTATTTTTACACACAATGAAGAGCAGGTGAAAATTGCCCAATTATCAAAAGAAGAGCTAAACAATGAAGGTTATTTTCCTGAACCAATAGTTTCTGAGATTTGTGATGTTACAGAATTTTTTCCAGCAGAAACTTATCATCAGCAGTATGTTGCCAAGCAAAGAGGTGAGTTGTAACGTGTTACAATGGAACGCTTTGCATATTTTAGTATTGATGGACGCTTCTTTTTAGAACTATTTGAAGTTTTTGCGAAACTTTTTTCTTCCTTTTGAGTTTAATACATTGAATCCATTCGAAACAATTAAACGTATATAAACCAAAGGGGGGGGGCAATAATGAGAAAAGAACTTATTGTTTTGGTCTTGTTATCAACAGGTGTTTTTTTTACCGGGACTTCTGAGGCGAGCAAAAAAAGTTCCAAAAAGGATGATTATCATTATGGTGTTGGTATAGGCCACGACGGTTTTTATTTTCACGTAAATACTCATCATCCTAAATACTATCCCCGTTATAAAAAGAGATATCATTATCCTGAGGGTAGGTATCATCGCAGACATCATCGTAGGGCTTATCGAAAATATAAACGTGTCAGAAGGCATCATCGTAGACACCATCGTATAGATTATTACGAAGAGCCTGTTTATCACAATGGTCATTATCACTATTATGACTATGACTATGATTGTGAAAGATAACGAGTAATATAAATTATAAAAAAGGCATAGCCGATATTGAAACGGTTATGCCTTTTTTTATTTAGGAATTTCGAAGCTTTTACGAAAATTCCAGGTTGGTTTAATCTTTCTGCGGGTAATCGAGTCCAGAACTTGCTCTGGGATTCATACCCTTGATTTAGTAAAAAATATTAACGTTCGTTAAGTATGGATTGAATTTGAGAGATGAGAATTTTAGGGCTTATAGGCTTTGTTAGGAAATTATCAGCTTCGGATTCAAAACTATCGAGGATGATTTTTGGGGTGTTTTTATTGGTGATGACAATAATAGGAATGTTTTGTGTTCTCTCATCCGATTTAAGTTCTTTGCAGATATCCAATCCTCTATTTTCAGAAATTTCTAAATCAAGTAATATAAGATGTGGGATATTATTGAATGCCATTTCAAGGGCTAAAGAGAAATTGTTTGCTGTCAGCGTCAAGTATCCTATTTTTTGAATGATTCTTGAAAACTCGTTAAGATCATCAAGGTTTTCTTCAATAATGAGGATCGATAGTTTGGAGTTTTTAACGTTTTTGTTTTTTTTATAAATGGTGGATAGTCTTTTAAACATGAGCGGCGTTTTTAGAAAAATTACGCTGATAAATAGCGTAAAATTGTTTTTGCGTTTTTAGTTTAGGTTTTTGGCCGCGGCGGCAATTTTTTTGACCTTATCAACTGGAATGTTCATTTCTTGCGCGATTTCTTCAGGAAGAGGTTTACGATTGAGCTGTTGGGTTAGTGTATCCACAGAAGAGGTGTATCTATTTAGTTCTGGTTTTAGATATATGGGTATTCCGATCATTTTTCCTTGGTCAATGATAAATTGGGATAAGCGATGTTTAATGCACCATCGAAGGTAGGTATCTAGAGCGAAACCTTTGCTTGCATCAAACTTTTTAATACTTTCTTCGACGCATTCGTTGCCGGCTTCAACGAGATCGTCTAAAGGAATGCCTAGCTGACTATAATTTTTGGCGATTTTGGTAATATATTGTTGATTAAATTGTACCATACGATTTTTGGCCTCTAAGTCGCCATTTTTTATTCGATCCACCAATTGTTGCTGTTCTAGAGAGGTTGTAGCTTTTTGCTTTAGGCTAGCATTCTTAGAGTTTTCATTGGATTTGTACATTCTATTCTAATCCTCATAAGTGTTACGCGCAAGCTTTGAAGAATGTATTGTGATAAACGCAATTTGAAATGAACAAGGGTATGGTCGCCTTGAAAAGTCTTCTTTTATTTGTAAAATACTTTAGCATAGTATTGGTATGCTGTCAATTTGATTTGATAATAAATCAACTCATAAAATGATATACACCAGTAATTTACGGAAATACTCTAGAGTTATTTTGGAAATGAGGTGTAAATAATTGATGCTAGATGAAAGTTAATTGACTCAAGATCAATATATGTTAAGCTAAATAATAATATTTTTGAGTTAATTGGGAAAAAGAAGGAACTATATATGTTTATTGGCAAAAAAATTAAAGAAATAAGAGAAACTCAGGGGATGAGTTTGTCTGAATTGGCAGAAAGAAGTAAGGTTCAGATAGCTACTTTAAGCCGATTAGAAAATTTAAAGATGACTGGCAGTTTAGAGTCTCACATGAATATTGCTCGCGCCTTAGGTGTAGATATTACTAAGTTGTACGCTGGGATAGTGAAAGAAGAGAGTAGGGTTGATGTCAAAACTCAAAATAGTTCAACAGATGTATATATTCACAATGATAAATCTTCTTATGAAATACTAACTAATAAAGTGCTCTCTAAGAAAATAATGCCTATTTTGTTACAGATTGAACCTGAAGGGAAGACAAATAAAGAAGAGAACCTGGTGGGAACCGAGAAATTTATATATGTTATAGAAGGTAAAGTTATGGCATATATCGGTCAAGAAAACTACTCCTTATCAAAAGGAAATTCACTCTACTTTGATGCCTCTTTAGAGCATTATTTCGAAAATGAAAATAAAACCGTTACACGCATTATTTGCGTGTCCTCACCTGTGACTCTGTAAATTCAAAAATTAAAAAAGGTATTGATATGTTGTTTTATCAAATCGTGGCTCTTTTTAACCTAATGACATGTGGTCTGATGTATATGATCATCATGACCAAGTATAATACTTCTAAAGTACATAAAACGTTTTGTTATTTTGCGTTTAGTGTATTTTTATGGGCATTTTGTTATTTCTTTTGGCAAATATCGACTAATAGCCAAATTGCGCTTTTTTGGTGCCGCGCTTTGATGGTTGGAGCTATTTTTATACCGTCAACGTATTTTCATTTTAGTGTTCATGTTATAGAACAATATGAAAAATACAAACATTATGTTAAATGGTCGTATTTTGCCAGTTTGATCTTGTTAATATTAAATTTTACTCCATTATTTGTTTACGATGTTAGACCTCGCCTCATATTTCCGTATTGGCCAACTGCAGGTATTACTTTTGCCTCATATATAGCTTTATATGTTTTTGAGCCAACTTTTGCTTTATTTTTATTAATTAAAAATTTAGACAAAATGGAGCCTTATACCAGAAAAAGATTTAAGTATTTATATTGGGGAACGCTTATTGGTCTGGCTGGAAGTCTTACGAATTTTCCTTTATGGTATGATATTCCTATTTTACCCTGGACGAATGGCTTGGTTTCGGTTTATTTTTTCTTAGTGACGTATTCCATTGTCAGATATCAATTGTTTGATGTGCGCATTGCGATTAACAGAAGTTTAGTTTATACCGTGTTGGTGACCACTGTAACGCTTATATATTTTATGTCTATTTATGCCTTAGAACGGCTATTTCAGGATTTTGTTGGTTATAGTTCTTTTTTGGCTTCTTTAACATCAGCGACAGCGATTGCCATTTCTTTTATTCCATTACGTAATACGATACAAGTTTTTATCGATACTTATTTTTTTAAAGGTAGTGTGACTCAAATTGTTCAAGAAAATGAAATGTTAAGGCGAGAAGTTGCTCAGGCCGAGAAGTCAAAGGCTATTGCAACATTAGCTAGTGGGATGGCTCATGAGATTAAGAATCCGTTAACTGCCATTAAGACGTTTGCTGCGCACCTACCAGAAAAAAGGAGTGATGTTGCGTTTGTAGAACAGTTTTCTACAATTGTTGGTAAAGAGGTTAATCGTATCGATGATCTTGTGCATCAATTGCTTGAGTTTTCTCGTCCAGCTGCTTTAGATATTAAAGAGGCTGAGATTCATAATATTATTGAGGAATTGTTGAGTCTTTTAAGAAATCAGTTGAAAGATAAAAATATAAGCGTTAAAAAAGATTTTGTTAGAAAAACAGTGTATATAAATTTAGACGAGAGTAGGATAAAGCAAGTCTTTTTAAATGTGCTGCTAAATGGCATTGATGCGATGTTAAGCGGTGGGGAGCTGACCATTAAGACGAGAATACACCTAGATAGATTAGAACTGACCTTTATGGATGAAGGAGTTGGTATACTTAAAGAAGATATTTATCAAATTTTCGATCCTTTTTTTACAAGAAAAGATAATGGAACAGGTCTTGGTTTGGCTATTGCAAAGGGCATTATTCAAGAGCATAAGGGGACAATTTTGGTAAAAAGTGAGGTAGGAGTTGGTACAAGTTTCATTATTGACCTTCCGTTAAATTAGATAAGAATAAATACGTTTGTTGTTGTGTATGATAGTTTTAATGCTTAATATTTAGTGTAATCTTAAAAAATAAACATAGGGAGAATAGTATGTTAAAAATTTATGGGGTTAGTTTATCAACACCGTGCAATAAAGTGAGATTTGTAGCAAATGCATTAGATTTAGATTATGATTTTGTCGTTGTGAATATGTCGGAAGGAAAACATAAATCGGAAGAGTATCTAGAGTTGCATCCAGCGGGTAAAGTTCCTGTTATTGATGATGAGGGGTTTGTTTTATTTGAAAGTAATGCGATTATTAAATATTTGAATGAAAAAAATAATGCTGGTTATTATCCAACAGAGCATCGACAACGAGCTATTGTTGATCAATGGTTAGATTTTTCGAGTCAACATGTGGGGGCGGCAATGAATAAGGTGTTTTTTAATCGGATACTTGCCCCTAAATTTCAAATGGAGGTAGACGCGCAATCGTTAAAAGATGGAGAAAAATTTTTACAGAATTTTTTACCGGTGATACATACACAACTAGGAAGACATAAATATCTGGCAGGTGCTGAGTTAACTTTAGCGGATTTTAATTTATTGGCTGTTCTTGATCCTGCTGAAGTTAGTCAAATTGATTTAACTCAGTTTGATCATATAACGAGATGGCGCGACGAGCTTCGAGATAAAGGGTTTTATAAACAGTGTTTTAATAATAGCAATTATACTGAAATGTTAATGGCGATGGCAAAAGAATAGGTTTTTTACTGGATTACGTGTTTTAAAAAAGCGTGGGACTTTATTCAGAAGAAGGAGATTCTGGCATTTCAAAGGGAAGTATAATGCTTACGGTGGTACCTTGGTTTTTCACACTTGTAATACGAATTTTTCCTTTATGGCTTTCAATAATGCTTTGCGCAATTGATAGGCCTAAACCAGTATGTTTTTCTTTTGTGCTGTAAAATGGATCAAAAATTTTATTCAATTCTTTATCGGGGATGCCACAGCCCGTATCTTTAACATGAATTATAAAGTAAAATGATGTTTGTTCCGTCTCAATCGTTAAATTCCCGCCCCTTGGCATTGCTTCCAAAGCATTGATGATAATGTTAACTATTGTTTGATTGATTTGATCTGGGTCTATCACTAGATTAACAAATTGTTTATCATCAAATTTTTTATGCACCTCAACACCATTTTCTAATATGTTGTTTTTTAAAATTACCAGAGTACTGTTTATTAATAATACAATATTAGTATTTTTTGTCGTTAAAGGGGTTGGGTTGCTGTATTGATTGAGATGATGAAGCAAACTGTTAATGCGTTGGACCTCGTTTGCGAGAACAGTAGAAAATTTATTTAGAAATTCTTCATCATGTAATTTTTTAGGAAGATAATGACAATATCCATTGATGGCCGTCAGGGGGTTTTTTATTTCATGAATTATGCTATTGGTTAATGTGGCCAACGTTTTATATCTTTCCGCTTGAGCGGCTTCTTTCATGAGAAGCTCATTTTGTTCTGCAATTTGAGAAAAACTTCCTTTAAAGAAGTATCGATCAATAAGTGATTGAATAACATTTTTCAGAGGGATAAAAATTAAGGCAATCGTGGCCATGGCAATCGTTGAACTTACCAAGGATTGGTAACCTAAAATATCTTGGAAAATACGCTCTAGAATGTAAATGGTCACAAAATAAAGAATGGTAATGCATGTGATAAGGCTGGAATAAACAAGTCCTTTTTTAAGGATGATATTTATATTAAAAAGTTGGTATCTAAGTATAGCGTAAGCAAAGAGAAGGACATAAATGGCTACGAAAATGTTACCAACGGGAGGAATAGGGATGTCAAACCAGAGGGGGAAGTTTGTAAAACCTCCCGAATAACTAATTAAGGAGCCAAAAAGAATATATCTGATTTGGTTGCGTTTGATGGGGTGCGTTGTTTTATATTCTTTGGAAAGCAATATAACGCTATAAATGATTAAAAGGGCGTAAAGAATAACGTATATTAAGTAGTACTTTCCTGCTGTTGGCCAAAACTCAAACATCATTCTAGGTTTAACATCTTTCACAAAGAGAGGGGTGAAATTTAATATTAGAAATCCGAGACTTACGACGTATCCAATTAGGATTTTTACACGGTGTTTTTTGTAATTTCCAATTAAGTTAACACAAAAATGAAAATAGGTGTTTGGGATGAAGATAGCTCCTGTCATTAAGGCGCGGCACCAGAAAAGGGCTGTCGTCTCGGTCTTAGAAAGTTGCCATATAAAATAGCATATTGACCAAATAAAAATAGAGGATGCGAAGTAAAAAAAGGATCGGTTTAAAGAAGATTTTGGGTTTTTGGAAAAAACAAAGATTCCTAAAATTAATGATACCAAAGTATTGAGTAAAGCGCTGAAAGGGAAATACCACATAACTATACTCCAATTTTTAAGTATGTAAGATAGTTTTTATTATAACGAAATGAGATTGCTTTAGAAAGTAAAAATGCATTTAGAATAAAAAGGCATTATATTAATTTTACTAGAAAAATTAACATTGTTTAGTATAATCATCAATAAATTAAAATGAATTTTCAAAATGGGGGAGGATTTATATGCAGAGAATTACGACATTGATGTTGATAATGTTTTTTTTATGTATGAGTGTTACAGGTTATACAGAACAAAAAGGGGGAGACCATCAGGGGGAGGCCTTGGCCGTTATGAAAGAGGCTCTTCAAAAAAGAATAAGAGTTACTGGAACGTTGGATTTGTTTGATGTTAAAGCGGATCGAGTGAGAAATTTGAGAAAAATTGAATTTAAAGAAGAGGTCGTTAATGATGGCGACCAATTGGTTGGTATGATGACATGTAAGGATATTGCGACAAATGACATGGTTTGGATCGAAGCGGTAGTTCTTGCTAAAAAGGAAGAGGCTTTAAGTTTTAAGGAATTCCGGATCGCAAAAATTGATAAATTTGAAGATAGTAAAGCGGAGATTTTTGAGAAGAAGAATGTTACTAGGGAGGAGTTGATCACGACTATGACATCTTATGTTGAGCAAAAATCAAAATTTACGAAAAGTTTTGATTTATACGACGAAAAAGCAAGTAAACTGCGTCACTTAAAGCTAAATTCTTTTTCTGATAAAACGAGAGCCTTTGGGAGTTTGCATATTACTGAAGTTTTATTTAGTGATGTCGAAACGAATGAAACGCTAAAAATTGATATGACCGTTGAAAATAAAGCTGGTCAATTGAATGTAAAGAAAATAAAAATCAAAAGTGTTTTACCTCAATAATTTTGAAACAAGATTAAGGTATGTATAACCTTTTTAAACTTTTAGGGTGTTTCAAAATTTCTTACCTATGTGAGTGCCTAAATTATAAGATTTTTCATAAAATATCTGTTTATCAGTTGTAATAAGATTCTGATAATGTAAAATGTGATATGTATATTACTATTAAATAATATTATATATTTTATATTTATGAAAAATAATCAATTTAAATTATCTTTTCCTTCCTTAATAATTTTCAGTCTCACACTCTGCACAATGTTGTGTTTTCTTGCCGTTTTATGGCAAATGACACAGCTTACCTTCAGAATTGAAACAGAATTGCTCAATCATCACTCCTTTTTAGTCATGGAATCTTTTTTACAACAATTTTCAAAGTTGATTTTTACAGTCATTTTTTTATTATGGCTAGGTTTAGTAAACATGCTTTTTGTGGTTAAAAGAAGTAGAGAGATGCGTAAAAAACTTTTTAACAAAACGTCTATAGTTAACTTATTACATAAAGTGACCAGAGCGGCAAATGAGTCTAAGAGTAGTAACGAGGCGTATAAAGAAGTTTTAGAAATTATTTGTAACTATATGAAATGGCCGATTGGACACGTTTATGTGCAAAGTAGAAAGAATATGCAAGTCATGGTTTCTGCCGGTATTTGGCGCTCCCCGGAATCTCGGCCTTACCAAAAGTTTCGAGATGCTTCAAATAAAATAAAATTTAAAGAAGGAGAGGGGGTTATTGGTCTTGCGTTTCAAACGAAAAAGCCGGTTTGGATAAAGGATGTGGATAGGGATCAACAATTTAAACGTGCGGCTTTAGCACAAAGCGAAGGATTTAAATCTATCTTAGTTTTTCCTGTCTTGGTAGGAAATCAAGTTGTTTCAATTTTAGAATTTTATAGTCGTGAGAGTTGTGAAGAGGGTGATGAGATTGTTAAGTTGATGGGAAATGTAGGAGTCCAGTTGGGGCGGGTTATTGAGCGAGAACGCGCCTCCGAGCAATTAAAAAATGAGAAAAACATAGCTGTACAGTTAGGAAAGAAAGCCCTGCTTTCTTCGGAAGCAAAGAGCACTTTTTTAGCAGGAATGTCACATGAAATTCGTACGCCGATGAATGCGATTTTAGGATTTAGTGACTTATTAACGCGCACAGAATTAGATGAGACTCAATTTAAGTACATTCAAACCATTCAATCGAGTGGAACGTTATTGATGAGCATTATTAATGATATTTTGGATTTCTCAAAATTTGAATCAGGTAAAATGCAATTAGAATCCATTAATTTTAATATAGAATATTTAGTTCATGATGTTTTTAAGATGGTGATGGAGAGGATTGCCAATAAACCGATCGATACTTTTGTAGACATAGCAGAGGATGTTCCTCGGTATCTTTTGGGAGATCCAACAAGATTAAGACAGGTTTTTCTGAATTTGTTGGGAAATGCAATTAAATTTACGAGTGATGGAGAGATAGGCGTTATTATTCGAAGAAACAATGCCCTTGTTTCGGAGGATAATATTGGTTTGTTATGTATTGTCAAAGATACGGGGATAGGGGTTTCTGAAGATAAACATCGTTTAATATTTGAGTCTTTTAGTCAGGCAGATCAGTCAACAACGAGAAACTTTGGCGGTACAGGTTTAGGCCTTACTATATGTAAGTCCATTGTTGAGGCTATGGGTGGCAGGATTCGCATTGAGTCGACAGCAAATGTGGGAAGTAAATTTATTTTTGAAATTATTTTGCCAAAGGGTAAGTCATTGACAGAAAGTGAAATTTATCCTCTTTCGTTAGACCAAATTAAGAATAAAAAAGTAGCAATCGTTGAAGATAACGACAAAAATCGTGAAATTTTGATTAATTATTGTGAGCAAATTGGCATGGATGTTGTTTTTGTCGCAAAGAGTGGAGAATCATGTTTACAAAAATTAGATAGTATGGCATCGATTTGTGTTTTCCCTGATGTTTTACTGACGGATATGCTTATGCCTGGAATGGATGGCTATGCATTGATAGATAAAATTAGAAAGAATGATAATTGGAAAAAGCTTCGTTTTGTTGCTGTTAGTTCAGATGCTCGTGTGGGAATCACAAAAGAGGCTCAGGAAAAAGGCTTCCATGGTTTTCTACCTAAACCAATTATCAGAGATGAATTGAAAAATGTGATTGCTGTTGTTTTGGGTGATCAAAGAGAAAAGAAATCTATTATTACACGTCATAGTGCCGAGGAGATGCATTGCAAAGGGATTAAAGTTTTGGTCGCAGAAGATAGCTTTCCCAATCAGGAATTAATGAAAGCTTATTTTAAAAATCTTGGTTGTGATGGTGAGTTTGCTGAAAATGGTGCCGAGGCCATTGAGATGATTAAGAAAAATTCTTATGATCTTTGTTTTATGGATTTACAAATGCCAGTTATGGGCGGGATAGAAGCCACTCTAAAGATTAGAAAAGACATTTCCAAAGAGCTTCCTATTATTGCTTTAACGGCAAATGTTATGAAAGAAGCTTACGAGAAATGTTTAAAAGCTGGTATGAATGACTTCTTGCCAAAGCCCGTTGATATGGAATCTCTTAAAAAGAAAATTGTTGGGGTTGTTAAAAATTAAGGATTAAGTACCTCGTGAAAAATTATCAATTTGATTTTGAAAATTTAGAAAATACGCTTAAAGTCCTTATTGATGCTGTTGAGCAAACGGGGGACAACGTGATGGTTACTGATAAAGAGGGTAATGTTAAATATATTAATCCTGCTTTTGAGAGAAATACAGGGTTTTCCCTTGCGGAAGTTATTAACAAAAATCCAAGGTTTCTTAAGTCTGGAAAACAGGACAAAGAATATTATGAAGAGCTATGGAAAAGTATATTGAGTGGAAAAGTTTTTCGAGCGACGACAATCAACAAAAAAAAGTCGGGGGAGTTGTATTATTCTGATCAAACGGTATCGCCTGTGACCAATGAAGTTGGTGAGATTACACATTTTGTTTCTGTATGGAAGGATATTACTGAGCGTATGGAATATCAAAATGAACTTAATGCATTAAATGATATGCTTTCTTATGAAAAATTGAAACTCGAACAAATTCTTAGCTTTGATGAAAAGATTAGTGCTCTTGAGAATATAAATGAGATGATTGATTTTATTCTTAAAAAAGTGAGTGTAATCTTAGGCTCTCAACGGTGTTCCTTGTTTTTAGTTGATGAGAATACTCATGAGATATGTATTAAGGGAGCAATTGGCATATCTGAAGACATTGTTAAGAAAATAAAGGTTAAGCAAGGTGAAGGGGTTATGGGGATTGTTATTCAATCGGGAGAATTTTTACTTGTGGAAGATATTGATTTAGATAAGAGGATTGATCGTGAGAATAATTCTAGATATAAATTTAAATCTTTTATGTGTGTTCCTATTAAGTTAGAAAATAAACTTATTGGTATTGTTAATGTATCTGAAAAATCTTCCCAAAAAGATGCCATTTATACGTCATTAGATTTAAAAATTTTATTGGCTATTGTGCGGGAAGCTGCAGTAGCCATTGAAAATGCCAGAATGTATAAAGAACTAAAGTATTTAACGGTTACGGATCCATTAACGCAGTTATACAACTTTCGATATTTTACTAAATCCCTAGAGCATGAAATAAATCGCTTTAAAAGGACAGCAAGACCATTAAGCTTGTTGATGATTGATGTAGATCATTTTAAAGCGTATAACGATAGTTTTGGGCATTTGGAAGGGGATATCTTGCTTAAGAAGTTAGCCAGTGTCTTTGTTGGTGTGAGCCGCGATATTGATTTTGTTTGCCGTTATGCGGGTGATGAATTTGCTGTGATATTGTCTGAAACTAATGTTGATGAGGCTAAACAGGTTGCACAACGTATGTTAGAAAAGGTGCGAAAGTTAAAATTAAAGCAAAAAGTTACTTTAAGTATTGGAATAGCTCAATGTACAGAGAGCATGGATCGTAGAGATTTTATTTCAAAAGCAGATCGTGCTTTATTTGAGGCTAAACACGAGGGACGTGATCGCGTTTGTACCTTGTAAACATCTGTAAGTGATTCTTTTTATCAAAGGCTTGGAAGTCTAATGATATAAAAGTGTTGCATAATTTCTTGTTCCTATTAGAATAAAGGTTAAGGATAAATGCATGAGTAAAACTCTTAAAATGATAAAGAAAGCCGGTCGTGTGGACCCATTAAAGGGAAAGGGGTCTGTTATTAACGAGTGTAGCTTGTTTTCAAAACAAGATATTTATCTTTTTAAAGAGGGAAAGCATTTTCGCCTTTATAATTTATTAGGATCTCATGCTACAGAGTATCAAGGAGTTACAGGAGTCTACTTTGCGCTTTGGGCTCCAAATGCCAAAAGTGTTTCTGTTATTGGCGATTTTAATGGTTGGAACAATACAACACACCCTTTATCAGCCCGTTGGGACTCCTCCGGTATTTGGGAGGGTTTCATTCCTCATATCAAAGATGGTGAAGTTTATAAATATCATCTCATCTCGAAAAATAATAACTATTCCGTAGATAAAAAAGATCCTTTTGCATTTTATGATGAAATTGCACCTCGAACCGCATCACAAATTTGGACTGATACGTATACATGGTCTGATAAAGAATGGATGAAGGAGCGTGGCGTTCATAATTCATTGGATGCTCCTATGGCAACATATGAAATGCATCTTGGTTCATGGCGAAGAAATGCGCAACGTGGTGATGATTATTTGTCTTATAAAGAGCTAGCTGTTGATTTGGTTAAATATATTAAAGAGATGGGATATACTCATCTTGAGTTTTTGCCGGTTATGGAACACCCCTTTTATGGCTCCTGGGGATACCAGACTGTAGGTTATTTTGCTCCCACAAGTCGTTATGGCCCTCCAGAAGATTTTAAGTATCTTGTAGATCAATGTCATCAAAATGAAATTAGTGTTATTCTTGATTGGGTTCCTTCGCATTTTCCATCAGATCAACACGGGCTTTCTTATTTTGACGGCACTCATTTATATGAGCACGCCGATCATCGTAAAGGATTTCATCCGGATTGGAAAAGTCAAATTTTTAATTATGGTCGTGCTGAGGTTCGAGAATTTCTAATCTCGAATGCTTTGTTTTGGTTGGATAAATATCATGTCGATGGACTTCGTGTCGATGCGGTGGCTTCGATGTTGTATTTAGATTATTCTCGTAAATATGGAGAATGGTTGCCTAATGAGACAGGTGGTAATGAAAATGTAGAAGCGATAGAGTTTTTAAAGGAGTTAAATGCGAATGTGTATAAAAACTTTCCTGATGTTCAAATGATAGCTGAGGAGTCAACCGCGTGGAGTGGTGTCTCGCGACCTGTAGATCATGGAGGTCTTGGATTTGGCATGAAGTGGAATATGGGTTGGATGCATGATAATTTAAAATATTTTGCTAAAGATCCAATTCACCGCAAATATCATCATCATGAATTAACGTTTAGTTATCTCTATACCTTTACAGAGAATTTTGTTAATGCTTTGTCTCACGACGAGGTTGTTCACGAGAAAGGTTCATTGCTTTCAAAGATGCCAGGAGATGATTGGCAGAAATTTGCCAACCTTAGGCTTTTATACGCTTATATGTATGCTCATCCAGGAAAAAAACTTTTGTTTATGGGCTGTGAGTTTGCCCAATGGGATGAATGGGATCATGAAAAGAGTTTAGATTGGCATTTACTTGAGCATGCCCCTCATCAAGGTGTTCAGCAGTTAGTTAAAGATTTAAATGCGTTATATAAAACCAATCCTGCGTTATATCAATATGATTTTTCATCAGAAGGTTTTCAGTGGATTGATGGTGATAATAGTGATCAAGGAGTTATTTGTTTTGTGCGAAAGGGTAAGGATGCTAAGAAATCTATTGTTGTTGTTTGTAATTTGACGCCGGAAACTTATCACGATTATCGTATTGGAGTGCCGCATGCCGGTCAATGGAAAGAGTTGTTAAATAGTGATGCTAAGGAATATGGAGGGAGTGGCCAAGGAAACTTAGGGGTAAAAAAATCTGATCAAATTGCTTGGCATGGACAAATAAATTCGGTATCATTATCTATTCCGCCGTTAGGAATATTATTTTTAAGTGCAAAGAATTAAATTTAGATACATATAAATAATTTGTTTCTTTATTTTCTACAAGGAGGATGACATGAAAGATAAAGTCATTGAAGCAGCTGGGAAAACGTGGCAGTTTCTAGGCACCAACGGTGAAACTGATGTTAAGTCATTAAGTAAGGGTGTTAAAGAAAAAGAAGAAGTTGTTTACCAGGCGCTTGGTTGGTTAGCGAGAGAAGATAAGGTTGATTACTCGACGAAGGGAAGTAAGATATTTGTTTCTCTTATTCAGTCAGAGCTTGATACGTTTCGTCAAACATTTGGTGAGACACAGAAGAAAGAAACAAAAAAAGAAACATCGCCCGTTGTTCGTCAAAAAGCTAAACAGCCAAGAGTAAAAAGAAGAGCTGCCAAAACACGGATGTAAGAGATTAAATTAAAACAATGATTTCGAGACTTAATGGCCAATCAATTTATTTGTATTCACGGACATTTTTACCAACCTCCCAGGGAAAATCCTTGGTTAGGTGTTATTGAACCCCAAGCATCTGCTTATCCCTACCACAATTGGAATCAACGCATTACAGATGAGTGTTATGCTCGTAATGCTGCCTCTAGAATTCTAGATGCCGATCAGCGTATTAAACACATAGTTAATAATTATTCTCAAATAAGTTTTAATTTTGGTCCTACCCTTTTATCTTGGTTAGAGAAATTTTCAAATCATACCTATCAATCCATTCTTGATGCTGATCGATTAAGTCAAAAAAGATTTTCTTCTCACGGCTCTGCTTTGGCTCAAGTTTATAATCACATGATTATGCCCTTAGCTAATAAAAAAGATAAGATGACTCAAGTTGTTTGGGGATTGCGTGATTTTGAACATCGCTTTAAACGAAAAGCAGAAGGGATGTGGCTTGCTGAATTAGCTGTTGATGAAGAAACGCTTGAGTGTTTGGCTTGCGAAGGTATTTGTTTTACCATTCTTTCACCGCGTTCTGCTAAAAGTATAAAAATGATCGACCAAGATACTGCCTGGAAATCTGTCGATGAAGAATCGTTGGATATTACGATGCCTTATTTATGTCGTCTTTCATCGGGTAGGGAGATAGTTATATTCTTTTATGACGGTAAAAGATCATTAGAAGTTGCCTTTAAAGGATTGCTGAATAATGGCGAGTATTTTTCGGAGCGTTTATTGGACGGGTTTGACAGTACTTATAAAAAGCCTCAACTTATCCATATTGCAACGGATGGTGAATCATATGGACATCATCACAAATTTGGTGATATGGCTTTGGCGTATTGTTTATATCATATCGAGAAAGAAAGTTTAGCTAGAATTGTAAATTATGGTCAATTTTTGGAGTTATGTCCTCCAAGCTATGAAGTCAAAATTGTGAATAACACTTCTTGGAGTTGTGAGCATGGGGTAGGGCGATGGGAACGCGATTGTGGATGTCATACGGGGGCTCAAGTGGGGTGGGATCAAAAGTGGAGAAAACCGTTACGAGAATCTCTTAATTGGTTGCGTGATCAATTAGGGGGTATTTATGAAAAAGAGATGTCCGTTTATGTGTCTGATGTTTGGAAAGCGCGCGACGAATATATTGAAGTTATTTTAGATGCAACGGATAAACGTAAGAAAAAGTTTTTAAAGGCTATTAATGATAAACAAAAAATAAAGAATGATGAAAAAAAGATATGGTCGTTACTTGAAATACAATTAAATGCGCAATTGATGTTTACCAGTTGTGGCTGGTTTTTTGACGATTTAGCAGGGCTTGAGGCGACTCAGGTATTAAAATACGCAGCCCGTGCTATTGAGTTAGCACTTGATGTTAGTCGTGTTGATTTAGAACTTGCCTTTGTAAATCGATTAAAAAAAGCTAAGTGTAACGAAGCTGACATTGAAAGCGCTGCCCAAGTTTACGTAGAAGAAATACTACATCAAAATTTATGCTACTTATTAGGTCAAAAAGATCTAAATTTTTTACGTATTAGAAACATATTAGAGATTATGAGCGGTTGGAATGTAGATCGTGATAAAGAGAACTTGCAATTTATCGCATCCCATAGAATTAGTGACATGGTAAATAACTTTTTCAAAAAAGATGATTCTTTAGATCGCTTGTTAGCGATCGAATCTATGATTGAACAGTTAAATACCATAGACATCCAACTTGATTTATGGGAAACGCAAAATCTTTTTTTTAGAATGGGCAAAGAACGTTATGATCAAAAAACAAAATCTCACCGAGGAACCGCTGAAAGTGAAAAATGGATTAAAGCCTATCAGCGGCTTGCCAAGTTGCTTTCCATTAAGATAAGTGGTGAACATAAAGTCGAACTCATAAAGGGATAAGATGGAAGATCATATGTTAACAGGTTTAGCCAGTATAATATTGCTGGGTATTGGAGCGCAGTGGTTGGCGTGGCGTTTGCGTTTTCCATCCATTTTATTTTTACTTATTTTTGGGTTTTTAACAGGTCCAATTCTTGGATTCTTAAACCCCGATGTCCTCTTTGGTGAACTTCTTCATCCTTTAGTTTCTATTTCTGTTGCCATCATTCTTTTTGAAGGTGGTCTCACCTTAAAATTGTCTGAACTTCATGATATCGGGCATGTCATAAGAAATCTTATTACCGTGGGCGCATTAGTCACATGGGGTATTGCGGCTGTGAGTGCTCATTTTATTTTAAATCTCAATTGGGAAATCGCAATTCTTTTGGGCGCGATTGTTATTGTAACGGGCCCAACTGTTGTGGGCCCTTTGTTACAACATGTGAGGCCTGTTGCGCGTGTGGCGAACGTTTTAAAGTGGGAAGGGATTACCATTGACCCGGTTGGTGCGTTATTAGCTGTTTTGGTATTTGAAGGTATATTACTTGAGAAGCTGCATCTCGCGGGTGGACATATTTTTCTTGGGATTTTTAAAACAATTGTGATTGGAAGTTTAACGGGAGTCATTTTTTCATGGTTTCTTGTCTTTTTATTAAAGCGCTATTTAATCCCTGATTTTTTGCATGAAGCCGTAACGCTTATGTTTGTCATTGGATCTTTTGTGTTATCCAATCATTTTCAATCAGAATCAGGATTGTTAACAGTCACGTTGATGGGGATTTTCTTAGCTAATCAAAAGAAAGTTACCGTAGATCATATTGTTCATTTTAAAGAAAATTTACGTGTGCTTATTATTTCTAGTTTGTTTATTGTTTTAGCGGCACAGCTAAAACCCTCAGATTTGAGTATTATTAATTTGCAGAGTTTTGTTTTCCTTTTTATTCTCATTTTTGTTGCAAGACCTTTGTCTGTATTTATATCAACTTATGGTTCCGAATTAACGTGGCAGGAAAGAGTTTTTATGTGTTGGATGGCTCCTCGAGGGATTGTAGCTGCCGCCATATCATCTTTGTTTGGTTATCGTCTGATGATGAATGGCCAGCCTCAGACAGAATATTTGGTTCCGATGACATTTATGGTTATTGTGGGGACAGTGACTATTTACGGATTAACTGCCGTTCCTGTGGCGCGTTGGTTAAAAGTAGCTCGTTTGGATGATCAAGGTGTTTTATTTATTGGGGCACATCGTTGGGCTAGAAAAATAGCCAAGGCGTTACAAACAGAAGGGTTCGATGTTCTTATTGTTGATACGAATCGTAATAATATTATTGCCTCACATAAAGAGGGGTTAAATACTTATTATGGAAGTATATTGGAGGAGCGCGTTTTGGAGGGGATGGAGTTAGATGGAATAGGAAGTGTTTTGGCAATGACGTCAAATAATGAAGTCAATTCTTTGGCTGTGATTAAATTTTTAAGACAATTTGGTCGAGCTAATGTTTATCAACTTCCTTCAGAGGTGACCGACAAAGAAAAGAGTAAAGAAATGACGGACCAACATCAAGGTCGCCATTTTTTTAATGAATCGAGTACTTATGTCCAATTAACGGAAAGTTTTGCTAAGGGAGCGGTTGTTGAGAAAATTTTATTAACGGAAGAGTTTGATTTTAAAGCCTTTCAAACATCTAGCGAAGGTAAATCAACACCTTTGTTTGTAATTAAAGATAAAAAGAATTTAAGCGTCTTTACAGTCGAACAACCCCTTTCTCCTCAAGCCGGGGATGAGCTTATTTGTTTAGTAAGTCAATAAATAGCCCATGGTTAACTACTTTTGTGTTAGGATAAATTCATGAAATTTTATACAGATCTTCATCTGCATTCTTTTTATTCCCGCGCCACAAGTAAAAATTTAAACCTCGAGCATTTGCATCTTTGGGCACAAATTAAAGGGATCGATGTTGTTGGGACAGCTGATTTTGTTCATCCTGGTTGGATGAAAGAGTTGGAGCAGAAGCTTGAGCCAGCTGAAGAAGGTTTTTTTAAGTTAAAACCAAAATATGTTAAGACAACCCAAGATCAAGTGCCTAAAGCATGTCGTGCCGATGTGCGTTTTACCTTAACCGTTGAGATATCAAATATTTACAAAAGATTAGATCGTGTGCGCAAAGTACACAATCTTCTTTATGCCCCCCATTTTAAAGCAGCCAAAAAAATTCAATCTCGTCTTGATGCTATAGGTAATATTAAATCAGATGGACGTCCTATTTTGGGATTAGATTCCAGAGATTTGTTAGAGATTACATTAGAATCGGATCCATTAAGTTATCTTGTTCCTGCACACATTTGGACGCCTTGGTTTTCTGCGTTGGGTTCCAAGGGAGGATTTGATCGCATCGAAGATTGTTTTGGCGATCTAACCAAACATGTCTTTGCCGTTGAAACAGGATTATCTTCTGATCCGTTAATGAATTGGAGATTAAAACAATTAGACCCTTATGTTCTTGTTTCAAATTCGGATGCGCATTCACCCGCTAAATTGGCGCGTGAGGCGACGATATTTGATACGGAATTCTCTTATAGGGGTATTTATAACGCATTATCTGATCCAAAGAATAAAGGATTAAAGGGGACTCTTGAGTTCTTTCCTGAAGAAGGGAAGTATCATTACGATGGTCATCGTGATTGCAAAACAAGATTGCATCCGCAAGAAACAAAAAATCATCAAGGATTGTGCCCTGTTTGTGGCAAGCCCGTTACGGTTGGTGTTATGGCACGAGTTGAGGAGTTAGCGGATAGACCTGAGGGTCAAAAATCGAAACGATGGCGACCGTATTTTAATTTAATTCCATTGCCCGAGGTTATTGCATCAGCCCGTGGCGTTGTTGGCTCAAATGGAAAAGCTGTTCAAGCTGTATTTTTTCAATTGTTATCCGAATTAGGGAATGAGTTATATATTTTGCAAGATGCGCCAATCGCTGATATAGAACGTGTGGCAGGTGATATGGTGGCCCAAGGTGTTAAGCGTATGAGAGAGGGGAAAGTTGATATAAAAGCAGGTTTCGATGGGGAGTATGGAAAAATCAATTTGTTCACAGAACAAGAGCGTGTTAAGAAAGCTGGACAACTCGCGTTATATTAAAAGATAAAGATGACTAGACCATCCTTTGATGTTAATCCATCTCAACAACAAGCGATTAATCATAAGGCAAGTCATTTATTGATTGTGGCCGGTCCCGGCACAGGGAAAACGCACACCCTGGTTTTACGGATTATTTCAACTATTCCGCAGTTACAATCCAACCAAAAAATTTTAGCGATCACCTTTACAAATAAAGCCGCTCAAGAAATGCGTGAAAGGCTAATTAGTCATAATCCTTCCTTTATGGATAAGGTTACGATTGAAACTTTTCATAGTTTTTGTTTAAAATTCTTAAGACAACAAAAGATAGAGGATGAAGATTTCGAAATTATTTCACCAGAAGAAATTTTAACTATCTCTGAGTCTATTTGGCCTAAAAAAACAATATCACAGAGAAATAAACTGTTACAAAAAGTTTCTCTTTGGAAGGCAAGTGATTTTTCACAATCTCCTCCCGAGTACGTTCAACGGTATAATTCTTTATTGATCAAAAGAAAATGCATAGATTTTGATGATATCTTGTTAAGATTTTGGGCGCTACTATCAAAGCATAATGATGTGAAAGAACGGTTTCACGATCTCTACCGTTATATTTTTGTTGATGAATATCAAGATATTAATAAAATTCAGCATGCCGTTCTGAAATTGATGGTTGGAGAGGGTTGCTTATTAACAGCTATTGGTGATCCCCGTCAGGCGATATATGGTTTTCGTGGTTCGAATGCGAATTTGTTTGATGCATTTCAAAATGATTTTCTTCCCACTAAAGTTATGTCATTGGACAAAAATTATAGGTCATCTTCGAATTTATTAAAGGCATCCTCTCAGGTTATAGCAAAGATGGCGGATGATAGTGATCCGCCTCTTGTTGCTCATATTCAAAAACAAGGACATCTTAGCGTTTATGAAGCATTAACCGAGAGTTCAGAAGCTGAATACGTTGTTCATTCGATTGAAAAAATAGTAGGTGGAACAAGTATGTTTTCACAAGATTCTAAACGTGTTACGACACACGAAGATGGAGAGTTTGCTTTTGGCGATATTGCTGTGTTATATCGGTTAAATAGCCAAAGACATGCTCTAAAAAAAGCATTTGAGAGAAGTGGCATGCCATACCAAATTTATGGAAAGCAATCGAGTGAAGGGTATTATGACGAAATTTATCAAATGCGTCCAGAGCAGGTGGGCGGATTGGCGGGCGATAAAGTGTCTTTGATGACATTACACGCGGCAAAAGGTTTAGAGTTTTCAGTTGTTTTTATTGTGGGATGTGAAAACAATTTAATTCCTTTGCATATTGAAAACTTTGAATCCAATGTTGAAGAAGAGCGTCGTTTATTTTATGTAGGCATGACGCGAGCCAAACAGAGTCTTATCCTTACAAAGGCTAAAAACCGTTTTGTTTTTGGGAAAAAAGTAAGCAACGTAATCACCCCTTTCATTCATGATATAGAGGAACAATTGGAAAGGTATCAACAAAAGTCTTCGGCTCCTCAAAAGAAGAAAGAAGAGATTCAATTAACGCTTTTCGGTTAAATATTATTACTATGAAAAATAATAAGTCGGGTTTTATATTGTTAGCCGTATTATGGGCTCTTGTGATATTGACGATGTTAGCTCTAAGTCTAGGACGTAGCACAAATATTGATTTGGCTTTGACCAAACATGCCATAGGAAAATCTAAAGCTAAATATTTAGCTTGGGCCGGTATTGCTTTCGCTGTTGAACAAATTCGTTTTGATTCACAAGATGATGATACAAAAAATCAAGATACGTTATATCAATGTGCCGTAACACTAGATGAAGATACAACGCTTGAGGATAGATTTAAAAATCATTCATTGGAAAGTGGATATTTTGATATCGTGTATCCCTATGAGGAAAATGGGATTAGCTATCATGCTTATGGTATGCAGGATGAAGAAAGGAAAATTAATATCAATACGTTAACACCTCAAAATGTAAAAGTTTTTGTTAAATTGTTAGAAGTTATAAGTGTTGATGAAGAAATAGCTCAAACTATAGCTTACGCTGTATTAGATTGGAAGGATGAAGATATCAATCTGTCCCATGAACTCTACGGTGCAGAAGATGACTATTATCAAAGCGCTGAGGGGTCGTATAAATCTAAGAATGCACCTTTTGACTCGATTGAAGAATTGACACTTGTTCGAGGAGTGGATGCTGATATATTTAAAAACTTGCGAAACTTTATTACAGTTTACCCTCAAACAGGAAATTTGAAAATTAATTTTAATACAGCCTCATCATCCGTTTTGCTTGGACTTGCAAAATCGGTAAGTGGACCTTTAACAAATACGGAAGACTCTGATGCTGATTCGTTAGTTGAAAAAATTATAGAATATCGTCGTGGGGAAGATGGTACACCATTTACGAGGGATGATCGTTTAGTTGAACTTAACAAACTTCCCCTAAATGCAAAGGAACGGGTGCTTTCTTTAGCCATGAATCAATATAAAACAAATAAATCTGAATTTATTCGTGTTCGGGTTAAGGGTGTGGAACGTACAAGAGAAACCCAATCCGTATTAGAGGCTGTTATTCGAAGAAGTGATTTAACTATTGTGGAGTGGTTACGGGAAAATTAGAAAATACAATCATGAAATGAAGTTATAGATTAGAGTGTGTTTCTCTTATTGCAAGCTTATGGGGTGTGGAGTTGTAAATTTAATCTAAACGATTTTTAAATCCTTGCCAAGGAAAGTTATGGCCAGGGCAATCCGTAATAACACCATGGACCTCGCCATGACGCAATACACGTGAAGTGGGAATGTTGTAGAAATCTTGTAGTTTTTTGACGATATAGTTTAAAGAATCAAGTTGTTTCTTGGAAGGGTTTTGATTGTTAAAATTACCTACCAAACAAATGCCTATCGCTTTGGTGTTCATCTCTGATGCCTTACAATGAGCCCCATCTTGTTGTTTGATCCAACGCGGTGTGGCCTCAATTTGTCCTTCTTTTCGATCAGAGGAATTATTACTAACAACGAAATGATAACCGATCCCACGATCCCAGCCACGTTTTAAATGAGCTTTATGAAAAGCTAGAGAGTTACCGACCTCTGTTGCACTATGATGAACAATAATGTAGCGCCACTTCGAAGATGGATATAATGAAATAACAGGTTTCGGATCTGTTGCCATAGGAATTTTAATTTGTTGCCCCATCTGTAGGATGGCCCTCTCTGAAATACGATTGGCACGCAAAATTCGTTTAATAGGAACGTCGTACGTTTTACTGATTCTCCAAAGAGTTTCACCGGGACCAACAACATGATAAATATCTGAGCGTTTAATGGAGGGAGGCGTTGGATCTTTTGTTACGCGTGGTGTAGGTTTAGGAGCTGTGGCACAAGAACTAAGAAAGACACAAACTAATATTAGGGATAGGGAGTAAATTAATTTTTTCATAAGAAGTATTTGTTTCTGTAAACACATTATTTTACGCCGGAAAACGAAGCATCGCAAGATTAAATCATGATAAATTAAGTGATTTTAAAGAGTTTGAGGCCATTAAGACTTAGTTAATAATCGATGAATAACGATCTCCGGCAAGCAATTATATCTAACGGGCAAGCATGAGGCTCCAATACCTCTTGAGGTGTAACCAATCATAGGGCCCTCTAACCAACGACCTGAAAAGTATCGGTTTCTATGGGGTGTATTGTGTACTAAGGCGACACCACCAGGCAAACATATTTGTCCTCCATGTGTATGCCCACAGAGATATAAGTCTACTTTTGATTCAGCAGCCATTTCAATTAACTCTTGGGAATGGGCTAGAAGTATTTTGGTTTTAGAAGAAAATATATCTTTCATGGCCGTTTCAAGATTTGCGCAATCATAGAAGTGTTGATCATCAACACCAGCAATGCCAATATTTGCTGAATCACGATTAATAACAATAGATTCATTGACTAACATTTTTATGCCTATGGCTTCAAGCTCGGGTACCATTTCAATAGAGTCGTGGTTTCCTAAAATGCCGAGAATGGGGTAGTCTGACTGTATGCATTCGATAAGTTTTTTAGTATAAATAAGGCAGTCGTTAAATTGACCATAGGTTAGAAAACGATAGTCGCCTGTAATGACACATAAATCGAATTTAAGGTTTTTAATTGTTGAGATGAGCTTTTTGCCATGATCAAAAATGCCCTCAATATGTAAGTCGGTTAGATGGAGAATTCTAAAGCCATCAAACTCTTTCGGTAAATCTTTTAAATGTACATCATGGTGAGAGATGTGATATTTAAGCGAGTTTTTAACGCCCCGTTTATAGATGCCTAAAATCTTAAGAAAACAATTGAGAGGACTGGTTAACCAATTAAGGTTTTCCCAAAAAAGTTTAAATCCGCCTCGAAATTGAAGAACAGAATGAGTCGTTTGGCGTAATAAGCGTTTTTCGAGATGTTCTTTGGGGAATCTTTTCTTGAGTGTATCGGTGTTCATATTATTGTAATTATTTTAAACGAAAAGGTTTATGATTCAATTATACATTTGGAATAATAAAATTCAATGACAAAGCTAGTTCAATGTATTTGCTTATTCAACACAATTAAGTAAGGGAAAAAACCTTTGACCTTTTCTAGGGGAGTCAGTAGAATTGAACCGTCTTATGAATGCAATCTCCATTACAAATTTGAAAAAAGTATACGCCGATGGTACCGAAGCCCTTAAAGGTATCAATTTAGACGTTGATGCTGGTGATTTTTTTGCCTTATTAGGAGCGAATGGGGCTGGAAAAACTACTATTATTGGTATTTTAACAGGACTTGTCATTAAAACAGAGGGTCAGGCCCAAATTTTGGGGTTGGATGTTGATAAAAATGGCCCTGTCGCTCGCCGTTTAATTGGTGTGGTACCGCAGGAATTTAATTTTAACATGTTTGAAAGGGTAGAAGATATTGTTATCAATCAAGCCGGTTATTTTGGCATCGAACGTAAGGTTGCCATTAAAGAATGCGAACGGTTATTAAAGAAATTGGAAATTTGGAATAAAAGGGATGTGCCTTCACGTTCTCTTTCAGGAGGAATGAAGAGACGTTTGATGATAGCGCGAGCGTTAGTCAATCGTCCAAAATTGCTAATTCTAGATGAGCCTACCGCGGGTGTTGATGTGGAGTTGCGCCACGGGATGTGGGAGTTTTTAAAGGAATTGAATCGAGAAGGAACGACCATTTTATTGACGACGCATTATCTGGAGGAAGTAGAGCAGATGTGTCGAAGGGCTGCGATCATCAAGAATGGAGAGATTATTAAAAATGATACTGTGCGCTCTTTACTTAAACTTATTGATGAAGAAACATATATTGTGCAAGTGGATGATGTAAAGAAAATAAAGGATTTGAATATAGCCCATTTGAAAATCGTTGATGATCATACTTTTGAAGTTGAGTTAAAAAAAGGAGATAAGTTAAACGATTTGATATTAAAAATGAGTCAGGCGGGTGCTGCCGTTACAGATATTCGTCCCAAAGGAAATCGATTAGAAAAATTGTTCTTAAAAATTTTACAACAATGACAGCTTACCAAACCTACATAGCCCTATATACAATTGTGCGTAAAGAAGTGGTTCGTTTCTTACGGATTTGGTCGCAGACCTTATTGCCACCCGTTATTACACAATCTTTATACTTTCTTATATTTGGAAAATTTATTGGATCACGCATTGGAGAGATTAATGGCATAGATTATATGGCCTTTATTGTGCCAGGATTAGTCATGATGAGTGTGATTAATAATTCGTTTTCAAATGTTGTCAGTTCCTTCTTTGGATCCAAATTTCAAAGGAATGTTGAAGAGATTCTCGTGTCTTCCACACCTAATTGGGTCGTTGTTGTCGGTTATGTTATTGGTGGAACATTAAGAGGAATAATCGTTGGAATCCTCGTATTTTTTGTATCATTTTTATTTACTAAACCCAGCATTCATCATTTTGGTCTCATTGTTGTTTTTATAGTTTTAACAAGTCTTGTGTTTGCTTTGGCAGGACTATTAAATGCAATTTTTGCTAAGAAATTTGACGATGTTTCCATTTTTCCAATTTTTATATTGGCTCCGTTAACATATTTAGGTGGTGTCTTTTATTCAATAAACAGTTTACCCAGTTTTTGGCAACAAATATCAAAATTGAATCCCGTCCTTTATATGGTCAATGGTTTTCGTTATGGATTTTATGGGTTTTCTGATGTGAGTGTTCTGGCTAGTTTCATTATACTGATCTCGTTTACCGCAATATTGGCTTCTTTAAATTTGTATTTACTCAATAAAGGAACAGGTCTTAAAACGTAATGATGGCCAATCAAAAGCAAAAAGATAAGTCATTTAATGTATTTAAGGCATGGTTTGATGTTCTTTTTAAGCCAGATTCATTTTTTAAAGAGGCTTGTCAGAGAGGACCGAAAATTAATGCTACTGTTTTTCTTATAACGGTATTTTTGGTGACAACATTTCTACATTATGTTACGGATTTCTTGTTGTATGAAAATGTTAATTTACTAATAGATGTTTGTTATTCTTTTGTGTTGGGAATATTAGGGTTTTTGTTGTATGTGTGCGTTGTTCATCTTGGACTGTTGTTGATAAAAGTGAACTGTAATCTAGGTGATACATTTCGTATTGCTGCTTTTGCAGAAGGTGTTATTATTTTTGGAATACTACCTAAGGTGGGCGCGTTTATCACTGTTGTGTGGTTTTTTTTGTTGATGTGTTATGGTTTAACCGAAAAATATAAGTTGCCATTACTTAAGACGATAATTTTGTTGTTGTCTATTTATGCGTTTTTTGGAGCGAACTATTTTATACTAACAAAGACAGCACCAGCTTTATTAGATCTCATTTTTAATTCGAGTGGGGGTTAATCAAAATAAGGGGAGTGATATTATGAGTTTTTATAAAAAAATTCTAAGCATTTGTGTCATGGGTTTATTGTGCATATATGTCCCTTCGCTTCAAGCTGAGACAATAAAAGGATTGCAGGCTGGAGAGCAGGCAAGTGATTTCACAGCTGTCAATTATAAGGGAGAAAAGGTTGTATTTTCTGATTATTACAAAGATGGTCCTGTCGTTTTAATTTTCTATCGGGGTGGTTGGTGTATGTTTTGTAATAAACAATTACATGCTTTTCAGCAAAGTATTGAAGAGTTCGAAGAGTTAGGCGTTAAAATTGTGGCGTTAAGTGTTGATCAACAAGATGTTGCTGCAAAATATGTGGCGGATAAAGAGTTTGATTTTGAAATTATTAGTAATCCTGAGGCAAATATATTGCGTATGTATGATTTGGTGTATGAGGTTCCTCAAGATTTACGAAAAAAATATAAAGAAGAATATAAAATTGACCTTCAAAAGGCCTCAGGGCGAGTTGATGGTATCATAGCGATTCCGGCTACGTATATTGTGGAGCAGGGCGGTCTTATCACATTTGCTTATGCCAATGAAGATTATCGCATACGTAAATCACCCCAAGAGATATTGCATATCTTAAAGACAAGTAATGACAAATAAAAAACCGATTTATATATTAGGTTTATCCGCCTTTTATCATGATAGCGCGGCCTGTTTAATTAAAGATGGCGAAATTATAGCTGCTGCTCAAGAAGAAAGGTTTACGCGCAAAAAACATGACGATGCTTTTCCAAAGAAAGCTATCGATTATTGCTTGAAAGAGGCGGGTATTGTCATGGATGATTTAAACTATGTAAGTTTCTATGAAAAGCCTTTTTTGAAATTTGAAAGATTATTGATAAACTACTTATCATTTGCCCCGTTTGGTATTTTATCTTTCCTTAAAGCCTTACCCATATGGTTGAAAACCAAACTATTTTTAAAAGATTACATCCAAAAAGAATTAAGGTTCTCAGGTGAAATCATTTTTCCAGAACATCATGAGTCCCATGCGGCATCTGCTTTTTATCCATCACCCTTTAAAGAGGCGGCTATCTTAACGATGGATGGTGTTGGCGAGTGGACGACAACGAGTATAGGTGTGGGTCGAGCTAATGAGTTAGAGTTATTGTGTGAAACAAAGTTTCCTCATTCAATAGGTTTGCTTTATTCGGCATTTACCTATTACTGTGGGTTTCGTGTTAATTCAGGAGAATATAAATTGATGGGCTTAGCCCCTTATGGGGAGCCGAAATATGTGGATATTATCAAAAAAGAATTAATCGATATTAAGGCGGATGGTTCCTTTAAATTGAATATGTCTTATTTTAATTATTGTGTGGGTTTAACGATGACGAATAGAAAGTTTGATGAATTGTTTGGTGAGAAACCAAGAGGCCCTGAAACGAAATTGAATCAGCATCATATGGATATGGCGCGTTCCATTCAAGAGGTTACTGAGGAGATTATGATTAAGATGGCCAATCACGCATGTGAATTGACTGGATTAACAAATCTTTGCCTAGCTGGTGGGGTTGCTCTAAATTGTGTGGGTAATGGTCGTATATTAAGAGAAAGCAAGATGGAGAATGTTTGGATTCAACCAGCGGCAGGAGATGCGGGTGGTGCTTTGGGGGCTGCGTTGATGGTGTGGTATCGGTATCTTGAGAATGATCGAGATGGCGATGAGGTTAATGATAGACAAAAGGGGACATATTTGGGGCCTTGTTATTCTCAAACAGAAGTTCAAAAATTTGTGGATGAAAAAAAACTGCCTTATGAAAAGTTAAATGATGAGCAGCTATCAGAAAAAGTTGCCGAATTACTGGATTCTGAAAATGTGATTGGTTTATTTCAAGGGCGTATGGAATTTGGTCCTCGTGCCTTGGGGGCGCGAAGCATTATTGGTGATGCTCGTTCAACTAAGATGCAGGAAATCATGAATTTGAAAATCAAATTCCGTGAATCGTTTAGACCATTTGCCCCCAGTGTTTTAAAAGAAAGGGCAGGTGATTTTTTCAAACTTAAAGGGGAGAGTCCCTACATGCTTTTAGTTGCGGATGTAAACGATGAGAAGCTTATAGAAACTGAGGACAAGCAAAGCGCTGAAGGGCTTGATAAGCTTAAGATTAAGCGTTCGGTTATTCCTGCGATAACACATGTTGATAACTCAGCGCGCATTCAAACGGTTGATGAGAAAACGAATCCGCTTTATTATAAAATTATTCATGCGTTTTATCAAAAGACACAATGTCCGGTTATCATCAATACATCTTTTAATATCCGAGGAGAACCGATTGTTTGTACTCCAGAAGATGCCTATCGATGTTTTATGGTTACCAATATGGACTATTTGGTTGTAAATAATCTTTTATTTGAAAAACAAAAACAGCCGAACAAAGATCAATTTCGTAAAGATGACATATCAACAATTTTAGATTAGAGTTTAAGGGTTATGACTAAAGAAGAAAAATATAATTTGTACGTGTTTGGATATGGGTTAAGCCTCATTATTCCCTATTTAATGTTTTTTAAATCGCTGCATCTAGGATTTAGCTTTAGGATGCTACTCGTTTTGTTAACGGGTTTTGGATTGGTGCTTTTTTGTGTTACAAAGATTTCTAATCTTAAGCCGATAGTTAATAGCTGGATTTTTATTGTTCATGCCTTTATCCTTTTTTCAGGAGCAACTGGTCGTTTTGGAATAGTTGCTATTGGTTTAGTTGTTTGTGTTAGCATGATTCTCGCTGTAACAATTTATCAAGTTGAGCGTCTTAAACCTATTTATTTGGGATGGATGAAAGTGGCTCAGGGGATTGGGGCAATTATAACAAGTTTTATTTTATGTATTGTCTACTATACATTGTTTGCATTTGTAGGTATTATTTTAAGAGTATTAAAAAAAGATTTATTGGATCGTTATCAGAATAAAGAAGTTGAATCGTATTGGATTACAAGAGAATCGATACCTTTTAAGAAAGAGAATTATACAAAGCAGTTTTAATGGGGGCGTAAGATGTCAAAAATTTCTATTTTGAAAGAATTTTGGGATTTTTTAAGGGAGCGAAAACGGTTTTGGTTGATGCCAATATTTCTGGTTCTCATCCTTTTAAGTCTACTTATTGTCTTTACACAGGGGTCTTCGGTTGCACCGTTCATTTATACGTTGTTTTAGTCTGAGAAATTGCTTCACACTGCGCTCATTTGTGTGGTAAACAATCTCTAGGTTACTTAAATGTATATCATTTTGAGTTTTTTCATATTGCAGTTATCTATAATAGGCAGCGGTACTTACAGTTCAATAAGATTTTTTTGAGCTTAAATAGCTATTTACTCAAACGAGATTCTTTTGATGTAAGGTTTAGTCTTGTTGTGGTATAATGTCTTCAGAAATAAGTCGCCACATCTAAAAAAAGGAGCTTCATATGTTAAAGAAAGTTTCGCAATATTTCATTATTAGTTGTTTTGTTTTAGGTTTATGTTTATCCTTTAATATTGGTGAAGCCAATGTTGCCGGGACACCCGCTGTTTATAAAGTTTATTTGAAAAAACTTGCTGTTGGCAAGGTGGGTGCGGGACAGATAATATCTCTTTTTAAAGATAAGTATATTGAATTAGATATTGCATCAAACTCGTTTAATGCAGATTTAAATAATTATATAAAAAGTGTTAGCATCCCAAGCGGAAATTATGATTTTATGCATGTTGAGTATTACACAACTTATATTGTTAAGGGGATTGTGTATAAGGCTGGGAGGACATATTACACAGCAGCTGGTGGAACGAAGCATGTCGCAGGGAATATTACGGATGTGAGTAAGCTTCCAGGATATGATGAGATGCAAGTTGAAATAGGACAGTTTGAAAATAGTTTTGAGACTGACCGTTTTCCAATTCCTATTGTTGGTAAAGGACAACCTCTTAAGTTAAGTGTAAATGTTAATCTTCAGGGTACATTAGTATTGGATGGTTCTGAGATTATTCCGGATGAGGATATAAGTTCTTCAGTTTTTCAGCTTTAATAAGAACCATTGTTTGATTACCAACCTATCCTATAGTTAGGCCAATCAAAAATAACAGAGATTATAAGCGATTTTATTATGCAGATTATTTCATGGAACGTGAATGGAATCCGTGCAGCACTTAAGAAAGGCTTTGTTGATTTCGTTCAAAAACAAAATCCTGATATTATCTGTGTTGGTGAAACAAAAGCTCCTGCCGGTGGAATGACAATAGAAATAGAGGGTTATCATGAATACTGGAATAATGCCGTTAGACCAGGCTATTCCGGTACAGCCATTTTTTCTAAAATAAAACCAAAAACAGTTAATAATGATTTGGGCATATCAAAACATGATCAGGAAGGACGCGTTATAACGGCTGAGTATGAGAAGTTTTATCTAGTTAATGTCTATGTTCCTAATTCAAAAAGAGCTCTTGAACGTTTACCTTATAGGGAGAAAGAGTGGGATGTAGATTTTTTAAAACATGTGAAAAAATTAGAGAAAAAAAAGCCTGTGATATTTTGTGGAGATCTTAACGTCGCACATAAGGAGATCGATTTAAAAAATCCTAAGGGCAATGAAAAAAATCATGGATTTACTCCCCAGGAGAGAAAGGGGTTTGATAATATTGTTAGCGCAGGGTTTATCGATACTTTTAGAGAGTTTAATAAAGATGGTGGGCATTATACGTGGTGGAGTCCAATGAATAAATGTCGAGCAAGAAATATTGGTTGGCGTATTGACTATGTCTGTATGTCTGAAAAATTAAAAGCAAAGCTTAAAAAGGCTTTTATTTTGAATGATGTGATGGGTTCTGATCATTGTCCTGTTGGTATCGAATTGAGCAATTGATCTATTTTCTAACTGTAAGAATCAACGATCTTTTATTGTTATCCAACTTTGTATGAAGTTTAATATTATGTTTAATTTTTTATTTGTTCCTAAAAGATCTTTTCCTTATTGGTTTCTTTCCGTTATATGTCTTTGGGCCTATATAACACTATCTACAAGTAGTGTATCAGCCAATCCCATTATGGACGTTTCCTATCGCGAGATGTGGGATGTCAAACCAACTCCGATAGAAAATCAGATTAAGGCGAAACCTACTCTTAATAAAGAGAGTGAGCCTTTGAGAACTGTTTCGATGAAACGTTCTTTTAAAGATGATAATAAGCAGAAACAATATAATCAAGAAGATGTGAGTTATGAGATAGCTCCCGTTTATGTCCGTCCAAGCCTAGAATATCAAGCCTCGCCTTCTCGAAGCTGGTCTGATGAAGTTGTTGTTACAGCTAAGCGTATCCCTACTTTTTCCAGCCACAGTGCAGAAAATATAAAAGTTATTACAGAAAAAGACATAGAAAAGTTGCCTGCCAGAAATCTTGGAGAGGTCTTAAAGTATGTTCCAGGGGTGGATGTTCTCTCTACGTCGGAATTTGGCCAAGCCTCATCTGTTTCGATTAATGGATCGAAGTCAAGGCAAGTGTTGATAATGGTCGATGGTATTCCTTTTAATACACAGCTTTCTGGTCAAGCGAATCCAACGCGTATTCCCATTGGGCACATTAAGCAAATTGAAGTCATTAAGGGTGCCTCCTCAAGTGCTTGGGGGTCAAGTATTGGAGGTGTTATTAATGTTATTACCAAAGATGTTGGCGACTCTCATATTCCCGAGGGACAATTTACGACTAGTTACGGTGAGTTTGCTAGTACAACCAACAGTCTAGATTTATCAGGAAAGGTTGGTGAGTTAGGCTATTATTTGTCAGGCAGTTTTCTTAAAACAGATGGGCCTTTCTCAGAGACAGATGTCGAAGAAACTAAATCATTTCTAAAGCTTGCTCACCCTTTAGCTGATGCTGCGAAATTAACGGCATCATTTGGATATAGTGGGGCAAATGTGCGTTATGGCGTTACGCGATCAAATCGTATTAATTCAACGCCCTACATCTCTAGATATGGTCAGCTTGTCTTGGATGTTGATAAACCAACATTTGATTTTCAAGCGGCCTATAAGTATAACGATCAAGATATTACGACAGATATTTTTAATGCCTCAACAGGAGCCTTAGTCTCGGCAACAGTCAGTCACAATTTTCTTCAGGGTGTGGGTTTAAATGGAAGTATGGAAATCAATGAAACAGATACTTTTGTTTTAGGAGGAGATTTTGACTGGCAAACGCTTAAGTCTAATAATTTTTTAACAGAAAGTAAAAGTATAGGAACACAGGCCGCTTACAGTAATTACACGAGAAGTACAGATCGTTGGGATGTTATTCCTGGAATCAGATATGATCGAAACGAACATTTTGGCGAGCAATTTAGTCCCAGCTTTGGTGTTGTTTATCATTTTTTAAATTCTTCCGAAACATTACTCCGTGCAAAAGCCTCCCAAGCCTTCAATGCGCCACCTTTACTATGGATATTTAACGATGATCCCACATTATTCGTTGGTCCTAGTCCTGATTTAGACGCTGAAAGTGCAAATGTTTATGAGTTAGGATTAGAGTCTGACATTTCTTCAAGGGTGCATATGAATTTAAGTTTATATCGCATGGATGTAAAGGATGCGATTGGATTGGTTTTTCAAGGAGGAGCTTTTGTTCAACGTAACTTTAGAAAATTTAGAAGACAAGGGGCCGAATTGCAACTGCAATATGATATTACTAAGGATTTATCGCTTGTGACAAGTGGAGCTTTTAACGATGTTGAAAATAGAGAGACAGGCCAGATGGTGCGGGATCAAGGTGTGGCTCGGCAAAGTTATTTGTTGGGTATGAATTATAAAAATAATAAAGGATATGGCGTTTATTTAAATGGTTATTATAAACGGTGGAGTTCTTCTCCTTCTTTACAAGCAAACGATCGTAAATTTATATTAGATGCTAAGTTGACAAAAGAATGGGCTAATGTATTTAGACATATGGATATGGAGGTGTTTTTTAATATTCATAATGTTACCAATAGTAAATACTGGTCTAGCATCAATTTTCCTCTTCCCGAAAGGCACCTCGAAGGAGGGCTAACAATTAAATTTTAAGAGTTAAAGTTTTTTTGTCTTTAAGTAGAAAAAAGTCATGAAATAGTACCCTTATCCTATTTTCATTTTCAAAATTTAAACTATAATTATGGTTAATTATTTATGTGTGTAAATTAATGAATAACATCGTAATAAAGGTTTTCTTTTTGGTAATGGCAATATCTTATTCCATACCTACTGCAGTATCAGCAAATCAATCCACAATCCCTACAAATCGTTTATTAAAATTCAGAGATCAAACTAATCCAAATTTACTTTCATCAGAGCCCCAGTACGGTGGAGAATTAATTTGGGGGACAAGCAATCCTCCGTCGATCATTAATCCTATTTTAACACATATGAGTGTTTCCACGAGCCTTGTTCAGCTTATATTCAATGGCCTTGTTAAAAAAAATCCGCAAGGTGAAATAATTCCTTCGCTAGCAGAATCATGGGATATCTCTGATGATCATCTTACATATACATTTTATTTGAGAAAAAACGTCAGATTTCATGACGGTGTCGAACTTACAGCGGAGGATGTTAAATTTACTTATGAGCTGATTGTTAATGATAAAGTAGACTCTATCTATAGATCTTCGCTAATTTCTGTTAGCCATTTTGATGTGTTAGATAAATATACAATTCGAATTGTTTTGAAAAAGGATGTGCAAAATTTTATTCATCAGCTAGTTCGTTTTATTGTACCTAAACATTTATTAGAAAATGAAGATGTTCAGAATACAAAATTTAATTATCAACCTATTGGAAGCGGACCATTTAAGTTTCAGAATTGGGATAAAATTACAAATGAGATTGAGCTAGTCGCGAATAAAGATTATTTTGAAGGACGACCTTATTTGGATAGCATATTAATCAAGCAATACCCAAATAAGAATGCATTATGGTCGGCGTTGATGAGAAATGAGGTTGATCTTGTTCTGTTTTTAAGCAAGAAAGACTACAACATTTTAAAGGATGATCCTTCTTATAATGTTTACAGAATACCCTTGGAATTTAATTGTGCAATTATTTATAACACGCAAGATGCAATACTAAATGATTTTGAAGTTAGAAAGGCGATTGCTCATAGTATTGACAGAAAAAAATTGATTTCAGATGTTTCGATTGAAGGTTTAGAAAGCGTGGGACCCTTACATCCCGATGCTTTAAAGGGTGATCATTTGTTAAATCTATTTGAATATAATCCTCATAAAGCAAAAGTTATTTTGATGCATAGAGGGTGGAGGGATGATAACAAAGATGGAATTCTTGAGAAAGAAGGAAGAGATTTAGAAATTAAACTTTTGGTTTATGAACAAAATGAAGATTTTAAAAAGATTGTACAAGTTTTACATCAACGATTTGCTGATGTTGGAATAAAGTTAAGTGTTCTTTTGTATAACGACAATTTGCAATTAACTGACGAGTTTTTGCAAAAACATAAACCTCAAGCATGGATAAGATTTCTTTCTTCAAGGTTGTCTAATAAGTATGTCAATCTTGGATATTGGTACTCTCAATCCAGTGAATTTGGACGATTGTGGAAATATGAAAATAAAAAATTTGATGAAATATATGAAAGTGGATTAATTGAAAAAGATGTGGATGAGAGGTACAAGTTATACGAAGAGATGCACGATATCATTTACAAAGATCAACCTGCAAGTTTTTTATTTGTTCCTGTAAGTTATCATGCTGTTTCTGAAAAATTTAGAAATGTAGACGCATTGTTTAAACATAATATGGCTGTTTATACTTTATCTGAATGGTATTTGGAGTAAAGTGCTTAACTAAAAGAAAGGAGGAGAAAAAATGGAAATTGTAAAATTGGGTTCAAATGATTTAAATCAACAAGATTCATTGAATTGTTGTTGGCCACCCGGGGCAGAGGTGTTAGAAACCCCATCGGATGAATAACTTTTCATAAATTTTTAGCGCACTATTTATCAATAACTGCGGCATTTAGTAAGGTTGAAAAATAGTGCGCTAAAAGTTTACGGAATAAATAAAGGATTTTTCATATGAAGTTTTCTTGCCATACTATCATTGTCGATCATTACCCAGAAGTAAATCAGCACTTACTTTATAATACACGCACACAGTCGATGATCAAAATTGATCAAGAACTTCGGCGTACTATTGAAGAGTATCCTAAAAATATTAAGATGATTTCAAAAAAGACTTGGGAGGATTTGAAGGCCTTACACAATATGGGTATATTAGTTGAAAATGATGACGAAGATATGCTTAGACTTAAAAGTCATATGATGCAACTTAAGAAAAGTGTAAACGCAAAAGTTTTGCCGATAACTATTTTAACGACATATGCCTGTAACTTTAAATGTAGCTATTGCTTTCAAGAAAGTTCACGTACCTTTGATAAGATGACAACAGAAACAAGTGACCATGTGATTAGCTGGTTAAAATATAAAGTGAAGCAGTTTGGCTATCAAAAACTGCTCATTAATTTTTATGGGGGGGAGCCGCTTGTTAATCAGCGTACTTTAAAAGAAATTGTCAGTCAGATGAAACCTTGGTGTGAAGGAGAAGGTGTTGAGTTTAAGTTTATGTTACAAACTAATGGTTATTTGATGACTTCCCAATTGGTTGATGAATATATCGAGATGGGTTTAGATCAGGTTCGTATTTCTGTTGATGGTGTTGGGGAAGATCACGATCGGCATCGACCGTTAAGAAATGGGAAGGGGACGTTTGATCGCGTTATGAAAAATATTGTTGATAATGTTGATAAATTGAAAATTGGGATTTCTATTAGTTATGATAAAGGACAAGTTGATCATATTGAACGATTTTTTGATTACTGCAATGATTTAGGAATAACAAAAAAATTGGGCCGATTTATCTTTTCTCCTATACATGCAACTTTGGGGCCAAAAGAGAAGCCTGAGATGATACAAAATTCAAGCTGCATGTGTAATTACGAAGATAAAAGTTTAGAGGATGCGAATCGTAAAATTAATGCTCTTATGCGTGCCAATGGGCTTGTAAGTAAAAGTGGTATGTCAACATCTACATGTCCTGTCACACGTGATAATTCTGGGATGACGATAGACCAGCATGGACATTTGTATAAATGTAACTCCATGTTAGGGCATCCGGAGCTCTCTACAGGGCATGTGAAAGATCTTATCTATAATCAAAAACATCGTGAATTTGTTAATTTGGATGTTTACAAACAATGCCCTGTTGATTGCACCTATATGCCAATGTGTAGTGGCGGGTGTCGATTATCCTCGTTTTTAAAAAACAAAAACTTTACTACACCCACCTGCCACAAGCCTTATCTTAATAAGATGGCGCCGGATTTAATCAAAAAAGATTATGAGTCCTTGATGGCAAAGGCAAAGCCTTCATTAGCAAAGAGTTGAGATTTATCGATTATGCGAGGCTATAAGCTGTTCTTACCTAGAGTCTTTTTAATTGATTAACATTTTAAGTTATAGTAGTCTATTAAAAAGTGCTCCATCTAAAGTCTTTTACCGATATGTCCATTTCCATGGAAAAGGCCACAATACAAACATATGAGATTTAACTTCAAGCGTTTACGTTTTTTATTTCCAAATCGTATTTGGCATCAGATATTTTTTGTCCTCATTTTTATGGTGGTCATTCCGCTTGTCATTTTGGGGACGTTACTTATTACAACGAGTAAAAGAACGATTAAAACCTCAGTTTTAAGGGATTATAAGCAAATTGCCATTCATGCGACGGGAGAAGTTGAGCAAAGTATTGAAGGGGCAAAGCATGCCTTAGAAGTAGCGGCCTCGATTTTAGGAATCCTACAGTCCGATATTTGGCGTCAAGAAACCACATTAGTTGAGTTAGCCTTACAATATCCCGCCTATCGACGTGTATCCAGCGTTGATTTAAATGGAGAAGAGCTGGCAACATCCGAGTTGGGGACTATTTTTCGTGACTGGTCCAATGAAAAAGTCTTTAAAGAGGCGCGTGAGGGAAATGCTTATATTTCTAAAGTCAGGATAGGTGCAGATCATATCCCATTATTAATTATTGCGACGCCCATTATATCGTTGGGTAAGACTAGGGGGGTGCTTATAGGAGAGCTAAATATTAGGGGAATTTGGGATATTGTCGATAGCATCAAATTTGGCGAGACGGGGCGTGCTTATTTAATTGATCAAGAGGGACGGGTGATTGCTCATCCGGATAAAAAGATTGTGTTTCAAAATAATGCCGTTATCTCTCCTAAAGTCCCTAGCGCTGTCTTGCAGGGAAAGTCAGGGGCCATTGAACAAAAGGATGAGAATTCAAGAATGTGGTTGGTGTCATACGCTCCAGTAGAAGGGCTTAATTGGGGCTTGATCATCTCTCAATTGGAATCTGAAGCCATGAGCTTTTCAAAGGTTATGCAACATCAATCATGGTTACTCATTGGTCTAAGTTTACTGGCGACTGTATTGATAAGTTTTATCTTGGCCAGATCTATTCGTCGACCTATTCATCATCTTATAGATGGAACAAATCGTTTAGCTAAAGGAGACTATGGGTTTTCGTTTCGTATCGGACAAAGAAATGAGATCGGTAAATTACTGTTTTCGTTTAATCGAATGGCCAGAAAGCTTGAAAAGGCACAACGAATGGAGCGGTTATCTTTTGTTGGTCGTGCCGCAACAGCTATTGCCCATGAATTGAAAAATTCTCTTGTTCTTGTAAAAACGTTTGTTCAACTTTTACCAGAGAGACATCAAGAAGAAAAGTTTATTAAAGATTTTTCAAAAATAATTCCTCGAGAATTAGAAACGTGGAATGAGATGTTAAGGGGTATTATGGAATATTCTAGAAATAAGGATTTTTCAAAAGAATTAATTGACGTTAATCAAATGATTGAAAATGTTTTTTCTTTGGCCGAGTTGCGAGTTAAACAAAAAGACATTGAGTTAAATTTAAATATGAATTCAGATATTCCTCGCGTTTTTGGAAATGAAGAGAAGCTAAAGCAAGTTGTGCTTAATTTGGTTACTAACGCTATAGATGCTACATCAACAGGGGGTTCGATTACAATGGCGACAGAATTGGTGCCTATGAAGGATGCTAGTGGATACGAGGTAGAGTTGAAAGTTATTGATACAGGAGAAGGTATGAGCCAAGAGCAAGTTTCAAGGATTTTCGAACCATTTTTTTCTACCAAAAAAAATGGATTAGGTCTGGGGTTGGCTATAAGCCAGGATATTGTTAAGCATCATGGGGGCGTTATTCAAGTTTATTTAAACAAATTTGAAACGTCTTTTGTTGTTAGATTGCCAGTATCAACAGCTTAGATAACAAACAATTTTTGGTAGAAAAAAGTCAGCAAGTGGAACCTTGGCCCTATTTACAAATTTTGAAAAGTTTGTCATAGTATTAATCAATTCAATTAAGTTTTTTAATTAATATTTTTATTAGGAGCAATATGCTATCTGAAACAATTGTGGTTATTGATGATGATGAGCGTGTAATTCAAAGTTTAGAACTAGCTCTTAGCGAATATGAAGTGGTTGGTTTTGAAAAGCCTAAAGAGGCAATGGTTTATTTACGTAAGCCGAATGAAGTAAGTCTTGTTTTATTGGATGTTATGATGCCTAAAGTTAATGGTATTAACATTCTTCAAGAAATCAAAAGTTTAAAAACAGATTTATCGGTCATAATGATTACGGCTTACGGCTCAAAAGATGTTGTCATGCAAGCGTTAAGAAATAAAGCAGATGATTTTATTGAAAAGCCTTTCGATATCAAAGAAATTAGACAAAAAATTAAAGAACATTTGAGTAAAAAATTAAAGTTTTCAACTTATGGCGTCACGCAAAATCTTCATGTGGAGCGTATCAGACGTTTTATCGATCGAAATTACAATAATGTAAATTTAGATGAAATAGCCAGCCAAATGTGTTTAAGTCCCAAATATATTAGTCGGCTTTTTAATAGAGTTAATGACATCGATTTTCGTGATTATAAAGTGCAAGTAAAAATTAAACGTGCCAAAGATCTTCTTGTAAACACCTCTTTAAGTGTCCACGATATATCTAACGATTTGGGCTATCAAAATCCGGAATCATTTATGCGTATTTTTAAACAAAAAGTTAAACTTACTCCTATGCAGTATCGAAAAAAGAGTTTAGTCTCTCAAAGTATAGATCATGAATAATGTTAAGATATTAATTATCGATGGACACCCTGTTTATTATCAGAAAACAGTTGGGTTTCTTAAAGGTCTAACGTTAAAAGACATTACAACGGCTAGTTCAGGCCAAGAGGGACTTAAAAAGGTTGATATGTTAAGGCCGGATCTCATCATGATGAGTGCTATGTTGCCAGATTTTGATGGCGTAGATATTTGTAGAGAAATTAGGGCTATTAAAGACTACACACCAAAAATTATTGTTCAAATAGGTGTCTTTTATGAAGAAAAGGATATAGACGATCTTTATCAAAGTGGGGCGAACAAAGTTGTTCTTCGCAAAGAAAAAGACTTCTTATCTTTAGAGAAGGCCATTGATGAGTTGTTGTTCTCAAAGTCAGGATCCCGCCAAAGTTAGCCATTTCCTATTTTAAATGGGACCAATCATATTTATCGTATTAAATAATATTTAATCATTATCTTTTCTCTGCTCCTATTTGTTGTAAAATAATTATAGAATATTTCTATTTCTATTAATTATTAAAGTAGAGGGGAGTGTTATGCCAACTATATTTTCAAAAATCATTAATGGTGAAATTCCTTGTCATAAAATTCTTGAAGATGATAATTATTTATCTTTTTTAGATGTGCGTCCTGTTTGTGATGGTCATGCCTTAGTGATTCCAAAAAGAGAAGTAGATTATATTTTTGATATACCAGATGATGAGTTGTCTGGTTTAATGGTGTTTTCAAAAAAAATTGCACACGCTATGAAGAAGGCTATTGTTTGTAAAAAAATTGGTGTTATGGTGGCGGGATTAGAAGTAGCACATGCCCATGTGCATTTAATTCCAATAGAAAGTGTATCTGATTTAAGTTTTTCAAATGCAAAAGATGTTAGTGTAGAACATTTATCTCAAGTCGTCGAGAAAATTAAAAAAGAGCTCTGAGCAGTATGATCGTTGTGTAACAAAATAACATTTATTCTTGTTTTAGATATTTTCCATCGTTAGAATGACAATATGGCTGAAAAAGAAATCAAAAATATATTAGTTGTTGATGATGATCCTGTTCAGGTTCGACTTCTTAATGGCGTACTCACAGAAAATGGGTATCAAGTTGATGTCTCTACGGAAGCCGCTGATGGTTTACAGAAGGCTATGAGCAATCAAATTGATCTTATTATTTTAGATGTGATGATGCCTGTAATTAACGGTTTTAATTTTTGTAAATTGCTTAAATCTGAAGATGATCACAAACATATTCCCATCATTCTTGTTACTTCTCGAGATGAAGAAGAGGATATCAAAATTGGGTTAGAAATGGGAGCCAACGCCTATCTCACGAAACCTGTTAATTCCAAAGAGCTTTTACGGTTGATCGGTGTTGTAGCTTCCATGGAAGATACTCACTGATTTTGTTATGGGTGTTAAGTTTGTGGTGGCATTTAGTGGAGATTTAGGAAAACGCATACATGAAATTTTTTGAAGCTATTGGATTTACGATTAAAGGTTGGTTTGCTGTTTTTATTGAGTTTAATCGACTTTGTTTGGAAACGGCTTATTGGATTATTCTGGGCCCCTTTAAAGGCAAACCAATCAATAGTCAAGCTGTCTATTCGCAGATGGTTTTTATGGGAGTCCAATCGATTCTCATTGTTTTTTTTGTTACCTTTTTTACCGGAGTTGTCCTTGCCATGCAATCGGCCCACCAGCTTAAACAAATGGGGGGTACGATTTATGTCGCTAGTTTAGTTACGATTTCCATATGTCGAGAGTTAGGGCCTGTTCTTACAGCGTTAGTTATAGCAGGGCGCATAGGAGCTGCCATTACAGCTGAGATTGGTTCAATGAAAGTTAATGAACAAATTGAAGCGCTCGATACGATGGCTATCAGTCCCGTCCGTTATCTTGTTGTCCCCAAATTATTATCTTTGTTTTGGATGTTGCCGTGTCTAACCGTTATTGGCGATGTTGCAGGATTTGCTGGTGGTTATGTGATAGGAGTTTATAATCTTCACATTAATCGCGGTTTATATATTCAAACAGCCTTCAAATTTCTTACCTTAAAAGACATTTATACGGGATTATCAAAGCCTTTTGTTTTTGCGATTATTATTACAATGGTAGGTGCATATCAAGGTTTAAAGACAAAAGGGGGCGCCGTTGGGGTAGGACATGCTACTACGGTAAGTGTTGTGACAAGTTTTATATTGATTATATTAGCGGATGCGGTTGTTACAGGCGCATTTTATTTTGTGGGGTATTAATGATGGGTAGTGATAGAACAGACAAAAAAATTGCTGTAACAGTTAAAAACATTAAAAAAACTTTTGGAGGACGAACCGTCTTAGATGATGTGTCTCTTGATGTTTATAAGGGAGAGACTTTCGTAATTATGGGTGGCTCTGGAAGTGGTAAAAGTACATTATTGCGAATTATGACAGGTGGTATTAAGCCTAACAGCGGTGATGTTTATTTTGGAGATAATGAATTGTGTGCGCTATCTGGAATTGAACTAGAAAAAATAAAAAGACGTTTTGGAATGAGCTTTCAGTCTGCTGCTTTACTCGATTTTTTGACAGTAGAAGAAAATGTAAGTTTGCCTTTAAAAGAACATACTAATTTAGCACCAAAAATCATTAGTATCATTGCAAAAATGAAATTAAATCTCGTTGGTCTTCAAGGATTTGAAAATTATTATCCGAGTATGCTTTCAGGTGGGATGAAAAAAAGAGCCGGATTAGCGCGTTCTATCGCCATGGATCCAGAAGTTGTTTTTTATGATGAACCAACCGCAGGGCTTGATCCTGTTGCCTGCAGTGTGATTGATCAATTGATTTTGGATTTAACAAAGAAATTAAATCTCACATCTATTGTTGTTACCCATAATATGGAAAGTATTTTTAGAATAGCAGATCGTGTTGCCATGGTTTATAAGGGGAAGTTATTGGAGGTGGCGACACCTCAAGAGATTAAAAAATCAACGAATCCGATTGTTCATCAATTTATAAATGGTGAGATCCAAGGTCCTATTGATCTTGGTTAATTTTTATTATTGAGAGATAAGAATGTCGATAAACAGGGAGTAGAATATGAAAATAAATAATGAAACGAAATTAGGGGTGTTTGTTGTATTTGTAATTGCATTGTTAACTGTTTTTACAATTAAGACAGGGGTATTTAATTTTTCTAAAGAAGGCTATATGATCAAAGTTCATTTTAGAAACATTGATGGGATTAATGTCAATACACCGGTACGTCTTAATGGGTTTGAAGTAGGAGTTGTTAAATCCGTTAACGTTTTAGATGAGATTGAAGAAACCATTATGGAATTAAATGTATGGATCAATGGTACGGTTAAATTACGCACAGGTTCAAATGCTTTTGTTAAAAATTTAGGATTTTTGGGAGAGAAATATGTAGCGTTATCATCAGCTGGAAAGGGGAAAGGTTATTTGCCAGAAGGAGCCATTATTGTAGGTAAAGAGCCCGTCGATATGGATTCGTTGTTACAAGATGGACAAGAAATAGTCACGCAAATTAAAGAGCTTGCAACAAATATCAATGAGCGTTTGGCTGTTAATAAAGAGAGGATTGATAATATTTTAGCGAATTTTGATGTATCGATGGTGAAGTTAGCTTCGATTACAACGAACGTAGATGAAAGGTTAGAATTAAATAAAGACCATATTGATAGCACTTTAAAGAATCTAAACTCCTCATCTGTGAATCTTGATCAATTTACGTATGATCTTAAACAAAATCCTTGGAAGTTAATGTATCGGCCTAAAGAGAAGCGTTTAAAAAACCTTCAAAAATAAATTTTTATTGCTGAGAGTTTAAAAGTATTTTGAATTGATATTTGTATTAATTTTTTAACAATTCTTATTTGTTTTAAACTTTTACATGTTAGAATAAATCATCCGTTAATAATTTTACATTTTTTTCTCATGCCCTCAAACTTTATACTCAAGCTCAAAAAATCCCTTTCATATAATTCTTCAAAAGTTTATCCCTTAGAAGAATTTGTGCCTGGACGAATCTGGGTTAAATGGATTCCTTTCCGTTTTTTTGGATTAGAGATTGGGGTGCGTATGACAGTTGTTCGCTTTTCATACGATAATTTATGGATTCATTCTCCAACTTTTTTAGATGCATCCACGCAAGCCCAATTAAAATCATTGGGGGAGGTTTTCTTTGTCGTTTCTCCCAACAATTTGCATCATTATTTTATGGGAGACTATGCGGATATTTATCCAAAAGCAAGGCTTTATGCACCTCCTGGATTGGCAGAAAAAAGAAAAGATATTCAGTTTCAATATTTTTTAACCGATAAACCTGAAGATGAATGGATGGATCATATTGATCAACATATCATTATGGGGCAACCAAAGTTGCGTGAGGTCGTCTTTTTGCATAAAGAAAGTAAGACGTTAATTCTTGGTGATTTGCTTATGTGTTTTGATCATCATGCGGCATCAATGACTCAGTTTGTGACCAAAAAATTTGGTATTTTTGATCGCCCAATTTCTCCTTTAGAACACAAAACATCATCAAGTAATAGAAGTTTATTTAAACATTCGATTGAACATATTCTTGAATGGGATTTCGATAAAATTATTTTATCACATGGTCGGATTATTACCGAAAATGCTAAAGAAACTTTTAAAAAATCTTTTGATTGGTTATTTGAAGAAAAGTCAAAGGGTGGAGGCTTGGCGGAGTATTTGAAACAAAGAGATCAAAACACGGAAAATTAATAAATAAGAAGTGTTGCCTTTAATGGCAATAGGACAAAGGGGGAGTAGATGGAAAAAGGTACAGTAAAGTGGTTTCATCGGAAAAAAGGATATGGATTTATTGTCCATGAATCTGGTGAAGATGTCTTTGTGCATCATACCGCTATTGAAGGAACTGGTTTTAAATATCTTAATGATGGTGAAACCGTTGATTACGAATTTGAAAAAGATGAAAAAGGTTTAAAAGCAAAAAAAGTTGTAAGGGAAGAGCGTATATAATTTAATAGTTTGTTCCAATGGTAAAGACGGTGTTTGTCTTTAAAAAGAAGAGAACAAATGGAAAAAATTAGAAACAATCTGTTATTACTACTTGTTGTTGGTCTTTTGACAAGTTTATCAACAGCATCTGCTGATGAGAAAATTGTGAAAGATGGTCAGAAGGTCACAATAGAGTATGTTCTTAAAATTGAGGGGCAAGTTCTCGACAGTTCTGAGGCTAATAAACCTTTAGTTTATGAGCATGGTAAAGGTCAAATTATTGCTGGTTTGGCCGATGCTTTAAGAGGTATGAGAGTCTTAGAAGAAAAGCATCTTGTTATAGAGCCAGATGGAGCTTATGGTCGTGTTTTAACAGATGCATTTGTTAAATATTCTAAGTCGGTCTTTCCAGAAGATTTTAAGCCTGAAGTAGGCACTGTTATTGAGATGAAGAATCCTAAAGCTCCCGAAGAACCAATGGTCTTAGGAATCATTTGGGAAGTTAGTGAGGAAGATGTTGTTGTTAATTTTAATCATCCTCTGGCAGGAAAATCTTTAGAGTTTGATGTCAAAGTTGTCAACATTGATGATGGTATTTTAAATTCTACTTTTAATGAGGAATGAGATTGAGTAACGTTGTAATAAGTAACATCCCCGATAATCCCACCATAACGCCCCACGCCGTGAGACTTTTGCCACCTTCATCCAAAGCATCTGGAATCAATTCTGAAACCACTAAATAAATCATGGCACCTCCTGCAAAGCCTAGACCAACAGGAAGCAAGGGTTCAAACATCCACGCGAGAAGGGCTGAGGGGACGGCCATCAAAGGCTGAGGCACGCTTGTTAATATGGAGATGAAAGCGCACTTGCGTGTGGATACGCCTTCAGCTTTAAGGGGCAGTGAAATGGCAATGCCTTCAGGAATGTTGTGAACGGCGATCGCAATGGCCATGATTAATCCAAAAGCAAAATTTCCTGTGGCAAAGGCAACTCCAATGGCGATGCCTTCAGGAATAGAATGGATAAACATAGCAACAAAGATAAGCAGCCCGCGGCGGGTAAAACCTTTTTTAGCATATGTTTTATAAAAGTTTGTGTTATTAAAATTTTTTTCGGTATAACGAAAAAAGGCAGCTCCTAGTAACAAACCAATAATAACAACATAGGGCGCGTAGGGAAGTCGAGGACCTAATGCAATACCTTCTTGAACTAATGAAAAAACAGAGGCCGAAATCATCATGCCTGCTGCAATAGCTGAAGAAAACGCGCGTAAGGTTTTTGAGTTACTTTTGACGAAATGAACAGGAATAGCCCCTAGGCCAGTGGCTAAGGCGCTTAGGACTCCGGTAATGGAGGTCCATAAAATAAGGGATATAGTAGTCTCGTTCATTAGTAATGATCATAACACAAACTTAGTGAGATCCAAGTGAGAATGCTAAATTCATCTCTTTGATATTTATTTGACAATAAGGCTTATTTACTTTATCTTGAACACTATGAATTCACTCCCAAAAGGACATCCTATCCATAAAATTCTTGAAAAGCGCATTATGATTATTGATGGCGCGATGGGCACTATGATTCAGCGATATAATCTGGATGAAGCCGCTTATAGAGGAAAGTCGTATGCGGACTTCTCTGTTGATGTAAAGGGCAATAATGATCTTCTATCGATCACACAACCTCATATTATTGAAGAAATTCATTGTGCCTATTTGGAAGCTGGAGCCGATATCATTGAAACCAATACCTTTAATGCTAATCCTATAAGCATGGCTGATTACAAGATGGAATCTGAGGTTTATCAGCTCAATTTGTGTTCAGCTCAGGTTGCCAAAAGGGCGGCTGATCGTTATTCTCAAAAAACGCCAGAGAAGCGACGCTTTGTTGCTGGAGCTCTTGGTCCTACCAATAAAACGGCTTCCATGTCTCAAGACGTTGAAGATCCTGGCCATCGTGCCGTTTCTTTTGATGACATTGTTGAAGCTTATACCGAACAATTACGTGGTCTTATCGATGGTGGTGTGGATCTCTTAATGATTGAAACCATTTTTGATACGCTTAACGCGAAAGCAGCCATTTATGCTATTGATACTTATTTAGAGAAGATTGGTCGTGACATTCCAATTATGATTTCCGGAACGATTATTGATCAAAGTGGTCGAACGCTTTCTGGGCAAACCATGGAGGCTTTTTGGTATTCGGTGAGTCATGCGAAACCTTTAACTGTTGGCCTTAATTGTTCTTTGGGACCAGAAGAAATGAGAAGTTATGTTGCTGAGTTCTCCAAACTAGCGCCATGTTATATTTGTTGTTATCCAAACGCAGGGCTTCCAAATGAATTTGGTGAATTTGATCAAACACCTGAGATTATGGCAAAGCTTGTTAAAGAATTTGCATCAGGTGGGTTTGTCAATATTTTAGGTGGTTGTTGTGGAACAACACCCGATCATATCAAGGCTATTGCTCAAGCTGTAGAAGGTTTAGAACCTCGAAAAATTCCGCAGGTCGCGATCCAATCTTGTTATAGCGGTTTGGAACCATTTAAAGTTACACCGGAAACAAATTTTATTAATATTGGGGAGCGTACGAACGTCACGGGTTCTAAGAAATTTTCTCGATTAATCCTAGAAGGAAATCTTGAAGAGGCTCTATCTGTCGCGCGTCAACAAGTTGAAGCGGGAGCCCAATTGATTGATGTGAATATGGATGAAGCGATGTTAGATTCTAAAGAGGCGATGGTAACATTTTTGCATTTGATAGCCTCAGAACCTGATATTGCTCGAGTTCCTATCATGGTCGATTCCTCGAAGTGGGATGTTATTCATGCCGGATTAAAATGTATTCAAGGAAAAGCGGTTGTGAATTCGATTAGTTTAAAAGAAGGCGAGGAGCCCTTTATTTATCAAGCTAAAGAATTAAAACGTTTGGGTGCGGCCACGGTTGTTATGGCTTTTGATGAAAAAGGGCAGGCCGACAATTTGCAAAAACGTATCGATATTTGTTTACGTGCCTATAAGATTTTGACAGAGCAAGTGGGTTTCCCTCCGGAAGATATTATCTTTGACCCAAATATTTTTGCCGTAGCTACAGGTATTGAAGAGCATAATAATTATGCTGTTGATTTTATAGAAGCCACACGCGCGATAAAGAAGAATTGTCCGCATTGTCGCATTAGTGGGGGGGTAAGTAATGTGTCTTTCTCGTTTCGCGGTAACAATGCGGTGCGAGAGGCGATGCATTCTGCTTTTCTTTATTATGCTATTAAAGCGGGTATGGATATGGGGATTGTTAATGCCGGTATGATTGCCTTGTATGACGAAATCCCTAAGGAGTTACTTGTTTTAGTTGAGGATGTCATTCTTAATCGGAAAGATGATGCGACGGATAAACTTATTACATTTGCTGAAGGGTTTAAATCTGATGGAAAGAAACATGTCGAAGATTTGAGTTGGAGGGCGGCATCTGTAGAAAAACGTTTATCGCATGCTTTGGTCAAAGGTATTGTTGAGTATATCAATGAAGATACGGAAGAAGCGCGTCTGAAGTCTTCTCGTCCATTAGATGTTATTGAAGGTCCTTTAATGGATGGGATGAATATTGTCGGAGATTTGTTTGGTTCGGGAAAAATGTTTTTACCTCAGGTTGTTAAAAGTGCTCGTGTTATGAAAAAGGCCGTGGCACATTTACAACCCTTTATAGAGGAAGCGAAGGCGGAAGGGGAAAGCAAAAATGCTGGTGTGATTATTATGGCGACCGTTAAGGGTGATGTTCATGATATTGGGAAAAATATTGTGGGTGTTGTTTTGGGTTGTAATAATTACAAGATTATTGATTTAGGAGTTATGGTTTCATGCGATAAAATTTTAAAGGCCGCTCGTGATGAGAAGGCTGATATGATTGGATTAAGCGGGTTGATCACCCCTTCTTTGGATGAAATGGTTACGATTGCTAAAGAGATGGAAAGGCAAAAATTTGAATTGCCTTTACTTATTGGTGGGGCGACGACGTCGATCAATCATACGGCGGTCAAAATCGAACCTCACTATCATGGTCCCACTATTCATATTAAAGATGCTTCAAAAAGTGTAGGCGCCTGTTCCTTGTTGATGGATAAGACTAAAAGAGATTCTCTTATCGAGAAGACAAAGCAAGATTACGAGAGCGTTCGACAGCAACTTTCCAAACGAGAGAACACGGCTGATTATCTGACTATTAAGCAAGCTCGTGATAACGCCTTAAAAACAGATTGGTCAACGCTAAGCATCAAACAACCATCTTTTTTGGGGAACAAAGTTTTTAAAGATTATGATTTAAATAATATTATTGAACGCATTGACTGGACGCCATTTTTTATTACTTGGGAACTTAAGGGCAAGTATCCCAAGATTCTTGATGATCCTAAATATGGTGAAGAGGCGACCAAGTTGTTTCATGATGCTCAGGGCATGCTTGGAGAAATCTTGCAGCGTAAACTTCTTAAGGCGCATGCTGTTATCGGATTTTATCCAGCAAACAGTGTTGGAGATGATATTGAGGTTTATCATGATGATACGCGAACGAAAGTTCTAAAAACTTTTCACTCTATTCGCGAACAACTTAAAAAACGAGATCCCAATCAACCCAATTTTGCTTTAGCGGATTTTGTTGCGCCTAAAGATTTTGGTGTGAAAGATTATATTGGTGGTTTTGCAGTGACGACAGGTGAGGGGTTAGATGAGTTGGTTCGAGAATATGAAGCTGATCATGATGATTATAAAAGTATTATGGCCAAAGCCTTAGCCGACCGTCTTGCCGAAGCCTTTGCCGAACATTTACATGAATGTGTACGCAAAGATTATTGGGGTTATGTCCCTGATGAAGATTTAAAAAACGAAGATCTTATCGATTGTAAATACCAAGGCATCCGCCCAGCCCCAGGTTATCCCGCCTGCCCTGATCACACCGAGAAACCAGATTTGTTTGATCTGCTAGATGTTCAAACAAATACAGGCATAGAACTAACAGAAAACTTCGCCATGCTTCCCGCCTCATCCGTGTGTGGTATCTATTTTTCCCACCCTCAATCTAGATACTTCTGGATTACGAAAATTAATAAAGATCAGGTTGAAGATTACGCTAAACGAAAAAATGTTGATGTGGCTATTATAGAAAAATGGCTGGGGCCGAACTTGGCATATTAAAATTTAATGAAATTCTCTGTATTCTATTAAAGTAAGATGATAACATAATACTTATTACGTTTGATTAAGTAACGTCAAAGTGTCGTTCCCGCGGAAGCGGGAATGACACTATTATTTTCTTTATCAATTTTGTTTTCAAAACAATTATTTAATTTATGCGCCCACAACACTCACTCGAAAAAAGAAATTTACTCCCCCAAGATCTTCAACCGATCAATTCTATGCAAGACTATAAAGCCCAAGGTGGTTTAGAAGGGCTTAAGAAGGCGCGGACGATGACGCCGGAAGAGCTTATTGCTGTCGTTAAAGATGCAAATCTTCGCGGTCGTGGAGGAGCGGGATTTCCAACGGCGATCAAGTGGGATACGGTTTCAAAAATGCCGGATCCTAAAAAATATGTTGTCTGCAATATGGCAGAGGGGGAGCCTGGGACTTATAAAGATCGTTATCTTGTTAGTAAAAATCCTTATTTAGTTTTTGAAGGTATGCTTATTGCGGCTCATGTGATTGGCGCTAAACAGGCAATCCTTGGAACCAAGAAAAAATTTAAAGATATTGTGCTTCGTTTACAAAAGGCATTAGATGAATTTGAAGATGAAGGTATTGTTGAGCGTGGATTTTTAAAGATTGTTTTAGGACCTGATGAATATTTATTTGGAGAAGAGAAAGCTTTGTTGGAGGTGATTGATGGGCGTGCGCCCATGCCTCGTTTTTTCCCACCTTTTATGGTTGGTGTTGGTGTTGGGCCAACCGAAACAAATCCGACAGTTGTCAACAACGCAGAATCGATGAGTCATTTGCCCAGTATCGTATCGAATGGAGCTGATTGGTTTCGATCTATGGGAACGGAGGATACGCCTGGTACCGTTATTTTGTCTATTTCAGGTGATGTGAAAAATCCTGGTATGTATGAAGTAGAGCCTGGTCTAACGGTTAACCAGATGCTCAATGATTTAGCTGGAGGTCCGATAGGTGATCTTCCCTTTAAAGCTGTTTTTTCTGGAGTAGCCAATCGCGTTTTAACACCCGATCAATTTGATTTAAAAGTCGACTTTGGAACTTTAAGGGCCGCTGGAGTAGGTTTAGGGTCTGGTGGTTTTATTGTTTATGATCAAAGCCGCAGCATGGTTGATGTCTTATGGATGTTTGATAGATTTCTCGCCGTATCGTCTTGTGGTCAGTGTGTTCCATGCAATATGGGTACGCGCGTCATCACAGATCATATTGAAAAATTAAGGGATGGACGAGGGTGTGAAGATGATATTGAAGCGATTTTAGCGGAATGTGGTCGCTGCACCAATCAAACAAGATGTTTCCTACCTACCCAAGCCTCAATATTAAGCCGCAGTGTCATCGAGAAATTTAGAGCAGAATTTGAATATTGTGCCAAAAATCAAAATTATGAAAAAAGTGATTTGATTCTTCCTAAATTACAACATTTTGACGATGATTCGGGTGAGTTTGTCTATGAGAGTGATCCAATTGAATTTCGTGTAGAAATCGTTTAAGATAACAACAGATGTCTTTAAAAACTACCATATGTATTGTTTTATCTCTTTTCCTAATCAGCGGATGCTTCTGGAGAGATCCCAGTCGATATTATAATAAAGTCGATAAATATTCGATTAAATTTCCAGCTGGTTGGAAAAAGATTAATGAAACGGATGATATTGTTTCATTTGCACCATCGGATTTATCGACGAATATTATCCGTAATCAAGCAGATATATCAGTCACTGTTGAGCCTACCTTAGATAAAATCACTCTTAAAGAAGCTTTTTTTAATGCCATTAAATATGAAGAAACAGAGCATGGGGCCGAACTTGTTGATCATGGACACATTTTTATGTCTGGGCAAGATGGCCGGTGGTTTGTTTCAAGGCGAGAAAGCGGTATATTAGCTAAAGTCTATATCACGGTAAGAGACTCTGAGAAGATATATATCATTTTTTGCTCGGTCGATCAGTATGAATATAAAGGGTTTTCAGAAATATTTGAAGATACTGCCTACAGCTTCGAATTCCTCAAATAATCATCACCTCATTTTTGTACGAATAAAACGTGTTATCGTAGTGTTACACTAATAGAAGGGTGTGGTTTATAGCTTCTATAAATAGCTAAATACGTAAGATAGTGTCAGGGGAAGATGCATGAAATATGAAGGGGAAAAAAGGCTGGATCAAAAAGAGTTTGAAGAGCTTTTAATGGCAAACATGGGCTCTATGTACAACCTTGCTCAAAGGATGACGGGTAACCGTGACGATTCTTATGATTTGGTTCAAGAGGCATCATTAAGGGCTTTTCGCAATTTTGATAAATTTGAAAAGGGAACAAATTTTAAGGCATGGGTCCTAACAGTTTTGAGAAATATTTATATTAATCAATATCGGAAAAAGGTAAAAGAGCCTTATAAAGTTAATTATGACGATTTCTCAGATTATGTGGGCGTTCCTGCCACCACAGGTCTTCAAGAGGAGATTTTTGGCGAGTCCTTGCAAAATTGTATTGATCAGTTGTCAGAAGATTTAAAATCTGTAATTACATTATTTTATGTGGATGGCCTTTCCTATAAAGAGATTGCAAAGGTAATGGACTGTCCTATAGGGACCGTTATGTCGAGGTTGTATATGGCCCGACATTTATTAAAAAAACGTTTAACGGAAGTGATGAAACATGAAGTCTAAAATGACATGCCAAGATTTTAAAGATAATCTTTATAAGTTTTTAGATAAAGAGTTAACGGAGCGCCATAATTTCGATATGAAGCAACACTTGGATGCCTGCCCTTTATGTCAATTAACATATGAAAATGAAAAGAATTTTGATGGATTGGTGCGCTCGCATAGTGTTAAAGAGGATGCTCCTTTTGATTTAAGAGAAAGTGTTTTAGAAAGTATCCAGTCACAATCTAAAGTGTCCTTTTGGGAGAAATTAGGTTGGGTAAATACTTTTTTAAAACCTGTTGGTGTCGCTTTATTAGTTGTTATCATCTCGATCACAGTTCTTTCAACGCGAACAGAATCGTTTCCATTGTTTAAAGAGTCAGTTACCAGACATCTCGATTGTCTAAAAGGTTCCTATCCTATGGAGATTAAGACAAGCGATATAGAGGAGGTGACACGTTGGTTTGAAGGTAAATTGAATTTTGTCGTCAATGTGCCTGAGTTAGTGGGAAAAAATGTGGAACTAAAAGGGGCAAGGTTGTGTCATCTGAAAGATAAGAAGGTTGCGCTATTAACCTATCACGTAAAGGGCAAACGTATGACGGTGTTTGTCATTGATTCGCATAATCTAAAAATACCCTCATCAAAAGTTATCAAGGGTGAAGGTAGTAAGCTTTATGTAAATAAAGAAAAAGGATATTTAAGCGCGTTCTGTCTCAACAAGAAAACAGAAGGTGTCGGTTGTGTCTTCGTTTCAGATATGTCAGAGGAAGAGCTGCTTGGGCTTATTGGTTAAATGGTTATGAATATTAAAAAAACAGGAACTATAGTTATTGCTACGTTTTTGTTTGTGAGTTCTTTTCAAGCCTCTAAGGGAAGTTGTTCTGATTTTGATTTCTCTAATGCTCAAGTGGATCAAAATGCATTTAAGTCTGGTGGCCCACCTAAAGATGGTATTCCTGCCTTAACGAATCCAGAGTTTATTAAACAAAGTGAAGCTAAATTTTTAGATGATGATGAAAGGGTTGTTGGCGTTGTGATCAATGGAATTGCGCGAGCTTACCCTTTATCCATTTTAAATTGGCATGAAATTGTTAATGATGTCATTGATGAAACTCCTGTTGCTATAACGTGGTGTCCTTTAACAAAAAGTGCCGTGGTCTTTGATCGCAATGTGAATGGACAAACATTGGAGTTTGGTGTCTCAGGGTTGTTGTATAACAGCAATGTTGTTATGTATGATCGCAATTACGATGGGTTGTGGTCCCAAATGAAGATGGGAGGGTTAACAGGGAAAGGGGCTACAGCAGAATTAAAAAACTTACCTTCACAAGTAACGACGTGGAAGCAATGGCGGCAAGAATATCCTAACAGTCTTGTTTTATCAAGAAAAACAGGGCATAGGAGAGACTATCAATCGAATCCTTATGAAGGATATCACAATACCTCTCAAGTCATGTTTCCTTTACCGGATATTGATGATAGGGTCCCTCCTAAGAGTCTTGTTGTTGGAATACGATTAAAAGATAAGGCCAAGGCATATCCTTTAGATATGTTACAAAGGATAACGCAGCCCATTAATGATCAGGTGGCCGGTGTTGACATCACCATATTTCCCGCTTTAGATGAAAGTGTTATTGTTCAAGATACTCATGGAAATCGTTTAGCTTCTGTTGTAGCCTATTGGTTTGCATGGAGTGGTTTTAATCAAGATTCGTTATTGTATAAGGAGAAATAATTTAATGCAGCTATCAGGAAATGCCTTTGATTATGTTATCGCTTTTTGGAGCGGTGTTTTGGTTAGTTTTACTCCTTGTGTTTATCCAGTGATGCCTATTACGGCAAGCTTTATTGCGGGAGTTAACACCAAGGGAACAAAATTGATGGGGTTTGTTATTTCATTGATTTATGTTTTTGGTATTGCCCTGACTTATTGTGCTTTGGCAGTTTTTGCGGCTTTAACAGGAAAGATTTTTGGCCAAATTCAAAATTCACCTCTTGTTTTTTCTATCGTTGCTATTTTCTTATTCTTTTTTTCATTAGTTATGTTTGATATTATTCAATTACCTTCCCTTGGCATTTCGTTTCACGACAAAATTAAGAAGAAAAATATTTGGAGTGTCATTTTATTTGGCATGGCCTCTGGTTTAGTTGTTGGCCCATGCACGGCACCTATTTTAGGAACATTATTGGTTTATGTAGGAGCTAAACAAAATGTTTTACATGGAGCTAGTTTATTGTTTGCTTTTTCATATGGCGTAGGGGCGTCATTGATTTTGGTTGGAACATTTAGTGGGATGCTCAGCAATATGCCTAAATCAGGCACGTGGTTAATAAGAATTAAGCAATTATGTGGATTGATTCTTATGGGAGCATCTTTCTATTATGTGGGAAAAGCCTTTGGATTAATTTAATATTAAATATATATACAGAAAGGAATTCTTAAAATGAAAAAATTATTAACGATGATGCTAAGTATTTGTTTACTCTTGGCCGTTAGTAGCACAATGGCGGGGGCTGAGTATGATAAAGGCAGTCATAAAGAGATGCCTAAAAATGTAACTATAGGTGGACCTGCGTTGGGAGGGATGTGCCCTGTGTGTGTTTATAAAGGCAAAGCCACCATGGGTAATCATCACTTTGTGACAAAGTATAAGGGTGATGTTTATTTTTTTAAAGGAATTGATCAACAAAAGGCTTTTGTTAATGATCCGGAGAAGTATTTAGCGGATATTCAAACTAAATATGATGCTCTTACGTCTAAAGGGAGTGCTAAGAAAGAAGAGATGAAAGGAAGCGAATCGCATCAAAAGAAGGGAAGTTACTAATTAAGAGATTATTGAAGAATAAAAAAAAAGAGGTTAGCTTTTGCTAACCTCTTTTTTTTGTTGTATGATGACTTTATTGGAGGAAGGGCAGTGGCAAAAGAAAAAATGTTTTTTTCAGAAATTCAGGATACGCAACCTTATTTGTCAATTATGATGATAAGGGTGTTTTTGGGATGGATTTTCTTTAAGGCTGGAACGGGAAAGGTTTTTGGCTGGTTTAGCTCAGGAGGCGTTGAGTCGACAGTAAAACTTTTTCAGGATTTTGGTATTCCTTTTGCGCGATTTAATACATTCTTTGTTGGTTGGCTTGAATATGTTTGCGGTGCGTTGCTCATAATGGGGCTTTTTACAAGAGCTGCTGTTATCCCTCTCTCTGTGACCATGTTTGTCGCTATCGCTAAGGTTCATCGGGAAGTAGGTTATTATTATCCTTCCCTCATTCTCCTTTCTTTGTTCATATTATTACAATTTGGGGGAGGCCGTTATTCTTTAGATCATATGTGGAAAAGATAATAATTTGGAAGTTATTTAGTATAGATACTAAATAAAAATGGATGAGATGAATACTCATCCTTTTTTATTTGTTTAAATGAGTAAGCCCATTTTTCTTGGAGATGATTACATCTCTGGACAAGTTGAGAAACAATGAGTATAATAGGCTAAATTTGATCTTAATTTATGTTAAGAAAAATTTAGTGGTTTTAACCCTAAGGAGGAGTTATGGTTACAGAATTTAAGAAGGTTTGTATTTTGTTGATATTTGCTTTATTTGCAGTTAGTTCATCCGTCTTGGCGGCTGACACATACGAAATCGATGCTGGTCATTCTACGATCGGTTTTGCCGTTAAACATCTTGCCGTGGGAACAACGCGGGGGTCTTTTACAGACTATGCGGGTGTTTTTAATTTTGATCCTAATGATTATTCTACCTTTGAAGTGGATGTTACGATTCAAACAAAAAGTATTAATACAAATCTAGAAGCCCGTGATACTCATTTGCGTAGTGGTGATTTTCTAGATGCTGAAAATAATCCTACCATTTCTTTTAAAAGTACAAGATTAGAAAAAAGAGGTGAGGGGCAAGTTATTGTTGGTGATTTAACAATCCGTGGTGTAACAAAACAAGTGACGGTTCCTGTCACTTTAGCAGGTCCTGTAAAAAGTCCTTTTGGAGCTACTGTTATTGGTATTGCAGGAGATTTGAGGATTAATCGCCAAGATTATGGTGTTGCGTGGAGCAAAAATCTTGATAATGGTGGATTAGTTGTTGATGATTTTGTTGATTTGATTGTTGAGCTTGAAGCACAAAAAAAATAATAACCAAGTAACCCCGCCAAAAGGCGGGGTTACTTGTAACTTTTACAAACATGGATCCTCACCTTACAACCTCACTAGTCGAACTTCTTCTTATAGCATGCACCGTTGCCATTTTTACTTCTTGGCTCAAACAACCCTACACGATTGCCTTAGTTTTAGTCGGGCTTGTGGTTGCTGTCTTAAAATTAACACCCGCCATTCATATTTCACATGATGTTACTTTTACTTTAATATTACCCCCTTTGTTGTTTCAAGGGGCGATGCATATGGATTTAGAGCGATTGCGGAATAATTGGAAAGCCATTGCGATGTTGGCTATTCCAGGTGTTGTTTGTTCGACTTTTCTTATAGGTTTTTTGATACATAGTTTTTTAGGTATCGAATTTATCTACGCTTTGTTATTTGGCGCATTGATCACACCCACTGACCCTATCTCCGTTCTTTCAATACTTAAAAAAGTAGGGGCGCCTGAAAGGTTAAGGGCGATATTAGAGGGGGAAAGTCTCTTTAATGATGGGACGGGTGTTGTTGTGTTTTCTATTATTCTTGCGATGACAACGGGTGTTCATGATTTTAATGCCACAGATGCTATTATGAAATTTTTTATGGTCGCTGGAGGTGGTACGTTAGTAGGATTAGCTGTAGGTTTCATAGGTTTTAAAATCTTACAAAAACTTAACGATCATCTCTTGGAAGTCGCTTTAACCGTTGTTATGACTTTTGGAACACCGCTTCTTGCCGAACATTTTCATATGTCTGGAATCATCGCTGTTGTTGTTGCTGGTCTCATTATTGGTAATTATGGGAAAATTTATTCAATGTCTGAAAAGACAAGGGAGACTTTAGAAACATTTTGGGAGGTTATTGATTTTGTAATTAATTCCCTTTTATTTTTAGTCATTGGTATTGAATTACAGGTTGTTGAACAAAGCGATTTGTTGCGGTTGTGGTTGCCTATTATAACAACCCTTGGGATTTTGTTGTTTTCAAGAGCGGTTGTTGTTTATCCTGTTGTTTGGATTAAAAATAAAATAAGTGATCGACCTATTCCTCCTGGGTGGTCGCATGTTCTTTTTTGGGGAGGGTTAAAGGGGTCTTTATCTATTGCTCTTGTTGTTGGTTTGCCTTCCGACTTTCTTTATCGTGACTTTTTTCTTGCTGTAGCCTTTTCCATAGTGTTATTTAGCCTTGTCATACAAGGGCTTACAATGAAACCCTTGTTGCGTAAACTTGGTCTAACCTAATAATCAATGAAATTCATAGTTTCCAGAATTGTATGGTGCGTGTTTATCCTTTTGATAAATCAGACGCAAAGTGTATCTTATGCGGGTGATATCGGGAAAAAATATGTTATTGATCAAGAGGAATCATATATTGAATGCCGTATTAAGTATTCTCTTATTGGGATGTATAAATCAAATTTTAAAGATTTTTCTGGTTACATGTTATTTCATCCACGAGAGATAGAGAAAAGTAAAGTTGTGTTGAATATTGAGACAGCTAGTTTAAAATCAAAATATTCTCGATTGGATAAAGTGGTTTTATCAAAAAGACTTCTAGAAGCTGAAAAATATCCTCAATTAACTTTCGAAAGTAAATCTTTTAAAAGAGAAGAAGATTATTTTCTTGTTGCGGGATTAATCAATATCCATGGGATTGAGCGCGAGCTTGAATTTCCTTTTGCTTTAAAAAAGTTTAGATACAAAAATAAAGAAGGAGAATTTCTCGTGGCACGAGGGCGATGGAAAATTCATCGTAAGGATTTTGAAATTCTTTGGAGTGAAGTGTGGGATAAGGGAGGGATTGTTGTTGGAAATACCGTCACGATCGATTGGTTGATGAAAGCAAAGTTGCTTTGATGAGGAAATTTAAAAATTTAGAGAAGAGATGACTTGATCAATGGGCGTTGATTTGTTTAGGGTGTAGAAGTGAAGGCCGGGAGCGCCTCCATTAAGGAGTTCTTGGCATTGTTTAATGGCAAAGGCAATGCCAGCTTCTTTGACGGCTTCTTTATCTTCTACGATAGGTTCGAATATAGATTTGACTTCTTCTGTTACAGTAGCCCCACAAAGTTTTGTAAAACGTAATAATCCATGATAGTCCGTAATAGGCAAAACGCCAGGGATGACTCTTGTTTGGACATCAATATTTTTTAAGCGAAGTACATAGTCAAAATAATCTTGATTATCGAAAAAGAGTTGTGTGATAACAAAATTGGCTCCGGCGTCTGTTTTTAGTTTTAGATATTGGGCATCTTGATCGCGATCTGGGCAAAGAAGATGGCCTTCAGGAAATCCAGCGACTCCTATTGAAAAATATTGCGCAAAATGTTCTCTGATGAAAGCGCATAGTTCACTGCTATATTTAAAGTTGATATCGGTTGGTTTCCAATCGGGATTATCAGTAGGAGGATCACCACGAAGCGCGAGGATGTTTTGGATGTTGCGTATTTTGGCATCTGTAAGGATGTCTTTAATTTCATCTTTGGTGTGAAGGACGCAGGTCAGGTGAGCTAATCCGGTGATGTTATGTTTTTCTTGAAGATGCTGCACAATATCAAACGTTTTATCTCGATTGCCTCCACCAGCACCATAGGTGCAGGAGATGAAATCAGGCTTAAATGCGCTTAATTCAGATATGGTATTGAGAAGTTTTTCGAATCCTTTCTCTGTTTTAGGCGGAAAAAGCTCGAAGGATAATGTCTTTTTTTTGTTCGGAAATATGTCTGATATGCGTTTCATAATTGTATATAGTAACAGAATATCTCAAAAATCTCTAATAGTTTAACAATTTGTTGCCAAACTACTAGTAGCTAATTACTATTTTCTTTGGTATTATGATAACTTCCAATTAATTTAAGCATTAGACCCTTATCCAGCTGTATGCTGGATCACCACCATTCTTATCTATGAAAATCATTGTTCCAGGGGCTTCAGGTTTTGTTGGTCGTAATTTCATTCTCCAAACACCTTCCGATTGGGATGTTTATGCGATTTATAACAATTCGCAAGATTTTCCAGCCTTTATCAAAGATCATGAGCTTGAACATGTTCGAGCCATAAGTTGCGACTTTACTAATGAGGAACAACTCAATGATTTATCGAAAATAATCGGAAGTCATTGCGAGGCATGTGTTTATTTTCTTGCCAATGGAAATCCTGCCCTTTCCACGCAAGATCCAATCTTGGACTTATCTCAAAATACTTTAGCTCTACTCGGTTTTCTGAAGACCTTTACAATTAATCGTTTTATTTATTTTTCTTCGGGAGCTGTTTATGATAAATTAAGTGGCCCTGTGACACCGCAAAGTGCTGTGGATCCGCATCTACCTTATGCGATTTCAAAGTTAGCTAGTGAGCAATATATTAAGTTTTTTGCCGCCCGTGAAACGATTAAAGAGTACATTATCTTAAGATTTTTTGGATGCTTTGGTCCGTATGAACCTGATCGAAAGATTTACACTAAGTTAGTTAAAAATTTTTGCATAGATCAAAAGAATGAATTTACGGTAACAGGGGATGGACAAAATCTTATCGATGCGATGTATGTGGACGATACGATTGCTGGTATTTTTAAAGTGTTAGATAGTCCACACAAAAACAAGGTTGTTGATTTTTGTAGTGCGAGACCGTTGACAATAGATAATTTGGTAAAACTTGCAGCTTCTGTTTTTGATCGAACCAATGTGAACGTGGTTCACCAAGGAGCCGTGCCTGAGTACATAGACTTTCAAGCATCCCCCGAAGAGATGCAAAATTTGTTTGATTTTAAACCACAAATTTCCTTAGAAGAAGGATTTAAAAAACTGGCTAAGCATCTTAAAAGTTAAATTTCTATGAATAAAAAAAGAATTGCAGTATTAGGAGCTGGACCCACTGGATTAACGGCGGCATGGAAATTAAGACAGGAAGGTCATGATGTTATTTTGCTTGAACGATCATCTTACGTAGGAGGATTTGGGGCAAGTTTTAAACGTGATGGTTTTATCTTAGATTATGGCCCCCATACTTTTCATGTAAAAAAAGGTGAGGTTATTCCAATTGTCGAGTACTTGTTAGGGGATGACCTGATTCGCGGGAAACGTAATATCAGAACTCTTGCAAAGGGGAAATATCTTAAATACCCCTTTGAATTCTATAACCTTATCTCTCAACTTAATCCTTTTTTTGTAATCCGTATGATTTTTGATTTTGTTATGGCTTCAATTATTTATAAATTTATTCATGTCGCGGATAATAATTTTGAATCTTGGGGTATCAAACGTTTTGGTAAAACACTTTATAATTTTTGTTTTGGGAGATACACGGAAAAAGTATGGGGCATGCCAGCTCATTTGATTTCACATAAATTTGCTGCTAAAAAGATTAAGGGTTTAGATATTAAGAGTATAATTTCCAAAATTCTCGGCGGTAAGGGTGAGGAACAGGAAATTTATTGGGAGGATTGGTTGTATCCTCGAAAGGGAAGTGGGCAGCTTTTTGATAAAATGAATCAAGATTATTTGGCTTCAGGTGGGCAACTGTCCTTAGAGTCGAATGTGACAAGAGTAAATTGTGAGGGTTCAACCGTCACATCTATTGATTATGTAGAAAAAGGAAAAAAGAAAAATTTAAAAGTTGATGAGGTGATCTCAACTATTCCTTTAAAGAATCTTATTCTATCAATGTCTCCATCGTTTGGAGATTATATATCTTATACCGCAAAGCGATTACAGTTTCGGGGAATTGTGCTTGTATATGTGGTGATGGATACCAATGCTGCAACAGATGCCCACTGGATTTATTTGTTGGACCCCATTTTTAAATTTAATCGTGTCACGGAACAGAAAAATTTAGTTAAGGATGTTTGTCCAGAAGGCAAGACGGTGTTGTGTTTTGAGATGTGTTGTAGCACGAAGGATCCTATATGGCAGTATACGGATGAGCAGTTTAAGGACATGATTTTTGAAGAAATAAAAAATATTAAAATCATAGACCCAAGTTTGATTAGCGATGTGTTTACTGTTAAAGTTACAGATGCCTATGCGATATGTCATCTCGGCTATGAAGAGCATCTTAAGGATTTATTAGAGCATATTTCTCAAATTAAGAATTTGGTCTCAACAGGACGCCAAGGTTTATATCTTCAGATTGATATGCATGACAGTATGGCGTTAGGATTAAACGCTGCTAAATTTGTGGTCCATGAAAATAAAGACATGTTTAGTTGGTATAAAGAGAAAACAGAATTTTTAGACTGGGATAGATAGGGAAGGAAGATGTTTCTATTATGAAAAAACAATCTTTAAAGAAGATAAAAAATAAAAATATTTTTATAACAGGGGGAACCGGTTTTATTGCCTCGCATTTGTGTGAACTTTTAATCGAAGATAACAAGATTACTGTGTATGACACCAATCAACGCGATGCTCTTAAATACACAACATTTCAAGGTCACCCCAATTTAACCTCCATTCAAGGAGATGTTTTAAATGCAGAATATCTAAAAGATGCCATGACAGGAGCTGACATCGTTATTCATTGTGCGGCTATTGCTGGGATTTATAGTGTTGTTAAAAGTCCATCATTAACATTGAGGGTTAGTTTCTTAGGAACGTATCATGCGCTTGAGGCAGCTGTTGCCCATAAGGTCAGTCGGTTTATAGATTTTTCAACCAGTGAAGTTTATGGTCCTTTTATATATAAGGGAACAGAACAAGAATTAACAACACAAGGTCCTGTTGGAGAAAGTCGATGGTCGTATTCAGTGGGAAAGTTAGCGGCTGAGCATTTAACACATAGTTATCAAAAAGAATTTAAGCTCTCAACAACGTCTATTCGTCCCTTTAATATTTATGGGCCTCGACAAATTGGTGAAGGAGCCATTCAAGGGATGACTCTTAAAGCTATTAACAACGAGCCACTTACGATATATAATGATGGAACACAAATACGGGCCTGGTGCTTTGTTCGTGATTTTGTTGATGGGGTTTTGCGAATTATTTCAGAACCAAAGGCGAGTGGAAAATCTTTTAATTTAGGTAATCCCCAAGGCAGTATTACAAATATTGAGTTGGCGAACATGATTATTCGGCTAACAAAGTCAAAATCAAAAATAGTTTTTAAAAAACATCCTGGTCCAGAAGTAGAAATAAGAATTCCTTCCATTGATCGGGCTAAGGAAATTTTGGGATTCGATCCAAAAGTTGGTTTAGAGGAAGGTATTTTAGAGACCATTGAATGGTATAAACAAATGGATAAGAAATGAGTAAAGTAGCTGTCATTGGTGCTGGGTATTGGGGAAAGAATTTGGTGCGTACGTTTCATCAAATGGGTGTATTGGAGTGTGTGTGTGATCTAAATCCTCATATCCTTAAAAAGACTCAAGAAAAATATCCTGATTTAAAATTGCTTAATGATTATCAAGATGTTTTTAGTGATAGCACAATCGATTGTGTTGTTATTGCGACACCGGCTGTAACGCATTTTGATTTGGTAACCCAATCTTTAAATGCTGGCAAACATGTTTTTATAGAAAAGCCCTTGGCGCTAAATGTTGAGGAAGGGGAGAAGTTAGTTGCTTTGGCTAAACAAAAAAGTAAGACGTTAATGGTTGGCCATATTCTGCAATATCATAATGCGATTATCAAATTAAAAGAGCTTATTGATCAAGGCGAGTTAGGAAAAATACAGTATATTTATTCGAATCGGTTGAATATAGGGAAAATTCGTAGTGAAGAAAACATTTTATGGAGTTTTGCCCCGCATGATATTTCTGTCATTCTTATGTTTCTCAATGAGATGCCCGAAAATGTTTATACAACAGGAGAAAGTTATCTTCAAAAAGGGATATACGATGTTACGATGACAAATTTAAAATTTCCTTCAGGTGTAAAGGCTCATATTTTTGTTTCTTGGATACATCCCTTTAAAGAACAAAAGTTAGTTGTTGTGGGTGATAAAAAGATGGCCGTTTTTGATGATGTTAGTACAGAGAAGTTATTTTTGTATCCTCATAAAGTCGAATGGATTGATCGACATCCCGTGGCATCAAAGGGGGAGGCGGAGGTTGTTTCCTTTAAGACGGAGGAGCCTTTGATGAATGAATGTAAACATTTCATTGAGTGTATCGAGAAGCATAATCAACCAAAGACGGACGGTGATGAAGGTTTAGAAGTTTTACGTGTGCTGCAGTATTCTCAAGAATCCTTAAATACTTCAAAAGCTATTGAAGTCTCTTCTCGGATGCATGCGAATGATAAGTCCTACTTTGTTCATGCCTCTAGTTATATTGATGAAGATGTTACTATTGGAGCGGGGACTCAAATCTGGCATTATTCGCATATCTTAAGTCATTCGACAATAGGAAAAAATTGTAAGATTGGGCAAAATGTTGTTATTGGTCCTGATGCATCCATTGGTCATAATTGTAAAATTCAAAATAATGTTTCTGTTTATAAAGGTGTTACGCTAGAGGATGATGTTTTTTGCGGTCCTTCCATGGTTTTTACTAATGTGAATAATCCACGGTGCGCTATTCCTCGGATGGATGAAATTATGACGACACTTGTTAAGAAGGGTGCCTCCATTGGAGCGAATGCGACAATTGTTTGTGGACATTTATTAGGACGCTATTGTTTTATTGGAGCGGGCGCTGTCGTCACAAAAGATGTTCCTGATTATGCTTTGGTTATCGGAAATCCTGGTCGTATTGTTGGTTGGATGTGTGAATGTGGGGAGAAGTTAGATTTGGAAAAAAATGATCATGCCCAATGCAACAATTGTCAAAGATCCTATCAGCTTAAAGCTAATTTAGTTAACGAAATTAAGCAGTTAACGCATAAAAAATGATTCCTCTCCTAGATCTCAAAGCTCAATATTCTCAAATTAAAGATCAGATCAACGCGGCTATTCGTGATGTTCTTGAATCGCAATATTTTATTCTTGGACCAACCGTCAGTGACTTTGAAAAAAATATTGTCGCATATACTCAATCTAAATATGCCATTGGTGTGGCCTCTGGAAGTGATGCCTTATTATTGTCTTTAATGGCCATAGATCTTCGCCCTGGAGATGAGGTTATCACAACACCATACACTTTTTTCTCAACAGCCAGTTGCATTTCACGTTTAGGTGCCAAGCCAGTTTTTGTCGATATAGATCCTAAAACTTACAACATTGATCCTAATTTAATTGAAGCAAAAATTACTTTAAGAACAAAAGCGATCATTCCCGTAGATCTTTATGGACAAGCCGCTGATATGGATCCTATTATGGCTTGTGCTAAGAAACATCAATTAACGGTCATTGAAGATGCGGCACAAGCGTTAAGCGCAACATATAAGGGAAAAAAATGTTCGACGTTAGGGGATTTGGGGGCGATTAGTTTTTTCCCTTCAAAGAATTTAGGTGGGTATGGGGATGGGGGAATGGTTATCACGGATAATGAAGAGTTGGCAGAAAAAATAAAGATTTTGCGTGTGCATGGGGCAAAACCTAAGTATTATCATGATTATATTGGTTGTGCTAGTCGTTTGGATGCTTTGCAGGCAGCTGTTTTAAATGTTAAGTTAAAGTATTTAGATCAATGGAGTCAAGGACGTCAGAAGAATGCTAAAGAATACGATGCTTTATTTTCATCCAAGGATGTTCAAACGCCATTTATTGATGAACATTGTCAGCATGTTTACAATCAATATGTTATACGTGTTTCAAAACGTGATCCATTAAGAGATTTTTTAAAAGAAAAAGAAATCTCAACAGAGATTTACTACCCTCGACCACTTCATTTACAGAAATGTTTCGCTGATCTAGGTTACAAAGAAGGAGATTTTCCCGAATCGGAGAAGGCTGCACAAGAAACACTAGCGTTACCAATTTATCCAGAATTAAGTCAACAAAACCAACGCATGATAGTTGATACCATTAGTCAGTTTTATAATTAATCGTATGAACATAATCTCACTATTTAAATCACGTCGCATTATAAACTATTTAGTTGTTTCTATTTCTCTTGTTGGTATTTTCTTTCGTTTTGAGAGATTTAATAAAAGAACGCTTTGGGGGGATGAACTTGCGCTGTTTGCATTAACCTCAGACTCACCCAATCATTCACCAGAGCTCTTACAAGATATTTTGATTTATAATATGGGGTTGATTCAATTTCCAGGTGATATTTTACTACTTTGGCCTTTTCATTTGATGTTTGGCGTCAATAAATGGGGAGTGGCATTTCCACATATTGTTCTTTCTATTTTTGGTTTTTTTCTATTCTATAAAATGTGTCGCTTGTATTTGACTACGTTGACGGGGTTTGTTGTCGCTTTTTTAGTCTTTTCTTTTAATAATACTATGCTTTTTCATGCTTTTGAAATAAGGCCGTATAGTGTGCTTATTCCTTTGAGTATTGCCACATTTTTGGTCATGAGATATTTGGTTGATGACGTATCTCCCTCTCGAAAAAAAGTAATTTTATTTAATACTTATATTGTTTTTACATTATTATTTCATTTATATGGAGTCCTCATGTTAGCTCTTACATACACGTTTCATATGATTTGTTCTCGTAAAGAGACGCTGTTATTAACATTGTTAAAACATATCAGACATTATTGGTGGGCCATATTAATAGGCGGACCTTATTGGGCGACTTTTACGTTTGGATTTGATACGGCTTTTATGCATTGGGATACTTTTGCATTTATTGATAAAGGATTTATTTCTGTTTTAAAGGGCATTGTGGGGAATTTGGTTGGGGCTCGGTTGTTATATATTTTTCTTTTTGGATTTGTGCTTTATTTTTTTAGACATAAGCTATGGTTTAAACAGAGCATGTTTGTAGTCATTTTAGTCATAGTTCCTATCAGCTTCATTTTATATTCTTGTGTGGCAAACCATTACTGGTTTATTCAGCGTCTTTTTATTTGGGTGATGCCCTGGTTTGCTTTTCTTCTTGGTTGGCAGTGGGATACTTTGACAAACATGTTATTAAATAAAATAGAGAAGACATGAATATAGCGCTTGTTACAGGATCTAGCGGTTTAATTGGTTCTCAGGCCTGTGAGTTTTTTGCCAAAGAAAATTTTCATATCGTTGGTATCGATAATGATATGCGTAGTTATTTTTTTGGTGAAGAGGCCTCGACGGATTGGAAAAGAAAACAGCTTGAAGAGAAATTAACAAAATATACGCATCGCGCTATTGATATTCGAAATTTTAGTGATTTAGAGATTATTTTTAAAGAATACCAATCAGATATCAAGCTTATTATTCACACCGCAGCACAACCTTCCCATGATTGGGCTGCTCGTGAGCCGCTTACGGATTTTTCCATTAATGCCAATGGAACTCTGAATTTGTTAGAACTCACCCGTCAATATTCTTCTAATGCCGTTTTTATTTTTACAAGCACTAATAAAGTCTATGGCGATTTGCCTAATCAGTTGGATCTTAAAGAACAAGACTCGAGATGGGAGCTATCTAACGATCATGAATTTTATGATGGTATAACAGAGAAAATGAGTATTGATCAATCAACGCATTCTTTGTTTGGGGCATCCAAACTTGCTGCAGATATTTTGGTGCAGGAATATGGCCGGTATTTTCAAATGAAGACTGCATGTTTTCGAGGAGGGTGTTTAACGGGACCGGCTCATTCGGGTGCGATGCTGCATGGTTTTCTTGCTTATTTAATGAAGTGTTGTTTGACCTCGCAACCATATTCCGTTTTCGGATATAAAGCTAAGCAGGTTCGTGATAACATTCATAGCTATGATTTGATTCAGGCATTTTATGAGTTTTATAAATCCCCTAAAGAAGGTGAGGTTTATAATATAGGTGGTGGACGTGATAGAAGTATTTCTATGCTTGAGGCGATAGCGATGTGTGAGAAAATTACAGAGAAGAAATTCGATTATAAGGTTGTTGATCAACCAAGAATGGGCGATCATATGTGGTATATCTCGGGTTTATCAAAATTTCAAAATCATTACCCCCAGTGGCAACAAACATTTTCTCTGGAAGATACACTTATTGAGATATGCGAAGAACTTAAAAAAAGATAACATCTTTCCCACCACAAGTGCTACGAACTTTTTTCCATCAAAACTTTAATCTTATTTAATAATTTTTGCGCCTCATCGGTATGTACAAGCCGCCGCATACTTAAATAAGTCTGCTCTACATCCTTTTGCTGATCTTTTTTAAAATAGGCTAAAGCAAGGCTGTAATAAGAATCAAAGTAAGCTTTATCTTGTTTTAAAGACGTTCGAAAATGTAGGATGGCTTGATCCAACAATCCTTGATTCAAATAAATTTTTCCAATTGTATGGTAGACTTCTGCAAATTCATACTCTTGTGCTTTTAAATCGACAATAGATTGATAGTGTTTGAGATACAGATCCTTGTTTCCTTCCTTTTTAAAAAGATTGCCTAATTGAAAATGGCTAAAAGCATAGGAAGGGTTGTGCTTTAAAGATGTGTCATAAAATTTTTTGGCTTTCTTAATATTATTTTGTTTTTGTTGATTTTGCGCTAACGCATAATAAAGAGACCCATAGTGCGGGACAGCTCGATTTGTCTCAAGAGTGCGTAATAAAACAAGGGCGCAAATAAGTAGAAGAGTATATCGATATTCGATCAATAATTTTTTCATGTCTTTATGCGGGATGTAAAAAGTTTATCTAAGCTATAAGCAGTTGTGATAACAAATAATGAAGCAATAGGAAAGCTATAGCGTGGGATGATGGTGCTTAAGGAATAAAGAGCTGTAAACGTGATAATAAAAATGATAAGAAAGGCTAGAAGTAAAAGTTCTGATTGTTTATTTTCATTGAGGGTAAAATGTGTTTTCAAATTTTGAAACGATACTTTTAATACATAGAAAAAGCCAAGCAGGGAAAGGCAAAAGGTTAGTAGTCGGATTCCGTTTTTAATTAAGGTGTTGCTAAAAAGTTGCGAAAGCCAAGAGGGATATTTGACACCCCCAATTTGTGTTGATTCCCAGAATAATATCTTAAAGCTTTCTAAGAAGGTTAATGTTGTATATTTAAACGGATTTTTTAAAATGAGTTCTTTAGAAAGAGAAAACATAATGCCATTCATATCTTCTCGACGATAACCTTGGTCATACAGTTCTAATGATTTTAAATGTCCAATGCCAGAATCGGCAAAAGAGGATTGATATTCGCATTCTTCTGGGTCTGCAAAGCGATTACAAACTCCTTCTCCAGGAATGGAGGTAAGAAAGGCTTTAAGCCTTTTTGATGTCATAGGTTCTACCCGTTTTACAGTTTTTGCATACAAAATCCAGGCGCCTCGATCTGTGAAGGCAAAATTGTTGTTGTATTTTTGATTTAAGGATTTAATGGAATAGGTAAAAGAGTTTATGAGTCCTAATGTGATAAATAAAAAGATAATGCCTTTTTTAAAAATGACATAATTTTTCTTAAAGAGGGACACAAGTAAAAGAATATAAAAGGGGCAAAGAAAAACAAGAATTTGATATTCGAAAATGGCTTTTGAGGAGATAAGGAGTATATAGAGAAACGCGAATAGAAGGCTGTTTCTAATAACAGATGCGGTGGAGTCGTTGTGAATAGATTGCCATATTTTTGGGCTTATCAAGACAATAGCTAAGACAAGAGGATATGTAATGATTTCAGAGAATAAACTAAAGGTCGAGTTAATAAGAGCGGGAGAAAATCCAAGCATAATAATTGATAAAGCTTGAAAAGACGTTTTGACTTTAAGTGTGCGTAATATTTTGAGAGTCAGTATTTGAGTGACAAATAATATGATGATTTGCATGATTTTTTGGACAGGAATATAAGAGGTGTGAAAAATGTCAGAGATAAACATAGAGAAGGCAACTAAGCATGGATACAAGGGTTCTCTATTTGGTCCTGTTTCAAAATATTTAACCCAGCCCTCTTTATAAATCATTTTTCCTAGGTCTTCATATCCGACAGCGTCAAAGATGATTTGCATCTCAGCGGTGAAGAAGAGGTAGGTCCAGTACAGGAAGCAGAGGGCGAAGGCCGGAAGGATGTTGGATTTGAGTAGGTGTTTGAGCATGTTTTTACTATTACGAGATCCCCGCTTTCGCGGGGATGACAATTATTATGTCATCTTTGTATGACTTCTACCGGTGTCATCCCCGCGGAAGCGGGGATTCGTGAGAGGTTATTAGTCTCAAGCGTTTCCTCCATTCAGCGAGGACGACATGGTTATACTAACGCAAAACCTCATTCATATCAAACACATCCACTCAAAATTTTCTTGACAGATATTTAAGCTTCATCTATAGTTAGCGCGTTGTCTTGCTCTTTAGATGTCAATTATTCTATTTTGGTCCTCGTAATGTGTCAGAGCAAAGAGGATAAAAGGAAATCCTGTGAAAGTCAGGAGCAGTCCCGCTACTGTAACTTGTGATATTTTTACAAGAAGTCAGAACACTGCCAAAATAGTTATTCAGTATTTCTCGCGTGAGACGAGGGTTATTGAGCATATATTTTGGGAATAAGAAAGAGGGTGCCTCCCAATCGATTTTATAATCGATTGGGAGTTTTTTTTGTGCACGTTTTTTTGCACAAAAATAAACGAGTTTTTTCTGCGCGTTTTTCAGCACAAAAATAAACGAGTTTTTTTTGCCCGCAAAAAAAGGATTCAATGAAAAGATATGTCTTAAGTGTTTTAGTAGCAACAGTTTTTGTTTTAAATGCGTATAGGGTTGAAGCAAAATTAATAACAGAACATGATGAGGTCGTTGTCACAGCAACACGCATTGCTCAATCGAATTATAAGATTGCAAGCAACGTCACGGTTCTGACCGCGGAACAAATTCAGGCGTCGCCCGCGCAAAATTTGGCTGACATCTTAGAAGAAGCGGTGGGTGTTTTTGTAACAGATAATAGTACCTTAAGATCAAAGGTTATCGATATTCGTGGATTCGGTGATACGGCAACACGAAATGTCTTGGTGTTAATTGATGGCAGACGTGTCAACGCAATTGACATCTCTGCTCCAGACCTTACTCAAATTCCGTTAGAGGCCATTGAGCGTATCGAAATTATTCGAGGAGCTGGTTCTGTTCTCTATGGAGATAATGCGGTAGGGGGTGTTGTTAACATCATTACAAAACAAGGGGAAGGTGAGTTCTCTGGATATGTAGGGGGCACACATGGAAATTATGATGCGCGTAGTACGGACATGGAAGTGTCCGGTGAGAAAAACAATGTTTCTTATTATTTTTTCTCTAAGTATAACGATCAGCGCGGTTATCGTAAGAATAGTGATTTGTTAGCTAAGGATTTTAGTTCACGTTTAGGCTACGACTTTACCGATACTATTAAAACGGATTTAAGTGTTGGTTATCATAAGGATGTCCAAGAGTTACCCGGGGGCTTAAGTGGTCCAAACTTAACAACATTGGGTCGACGAGGATCAGCATCTAATAATGATACATCTTCAAGCACCGATCGTTATGTAAAATTGACATTGGACGTGGAACCCTGGCCAGAAGATGAAACATTAGGGGAGATCGTTGTTGATTTTTATTATCGCAATCGCGATGTTTATACAGAGTTTAACTCTTTTAGTTCTTTTCATACCAAGCGATCTTTGGACACCAAAGGCCTTAGCGCTAAATACATCTTTGATCGTACCATTTTTGAGAAGGAAGTTAATTTTGTAACAGGTATCGATTATTATGAACATGAAAATGATATCTTAGGAAGTGGAACAAATCCGGATGATTTAACCATTTCTAAAGATGAATACGGTATTTATGGATTTTTGCAGTATGAATTAATGGATGATGTCTTTATTAATGGAGGAACCCGTTATCATAAAGCGGATTATACGTTTAATCAGAGAAACCTAATGACGGAAAGTGATCGTGATCCAGATGATTGGGTCTCTATGGTCGGTGCGAAATGGGAATATGCGAAAGGTTCTAGTATTCATATGAATGCGCAACAAACATTTCGTTTTCCAACAACAGATGAATGGTATAGTTCCTTTTCTGGAACACTTAATACCGCTTTGGATCCTCAATCGGGCATTCAATATGAGGCTGGCATCAAACATAATTTTGATGATATCGCTATTGTGAGTGTCACTCCTTATTATATTTTAATGGATGACGAAATATTTTTTGATCCCGTCACATTCGCCAATGGTAATCTAGACAAAACGCGACGGATTGGTGTTGAGTTTAGTAAAAAGGTGGATTTACTTAGTATTTTTGAGTTAGATATTCTTGATAAACTTGAATACTTTGCTAATTATACATTTCAGAATCCAGAGTTTATAAGGGGAGCGAATAAGGGGAAAGATGTCCCATTGGTTCCTCGTCAACAAGCAGGAACGGGACTTATTGTCGGGTTTAATGACCATGTCACTGTTTCGTTATTAGGAACTTATATTGGGTCACGCTTTGCTATCAATGACACCGCTAATGCCACGACACCAGCTAAACCTTATTTCATTTTTGATGGAAAGGTTTCCTACAAGTTAAAACATCTTGAGGTCTTTGGTTCCGTCAACAACATCACTAATGTGTTATATTCTCCATTTGTTGTTAAGTCAGCGTTTAGTTCAACCAAAAACTTTTTTCCAGCTCCTGAACGGAATTTTACGGCTGGAGTGAAGTTTAGGTTTTAATTTGAAGGCACGAGCATCGATTGGTGGTCATTAGCAAGAGCACTGATTAGTGGTCGCTTCAAGACCACCGATTAGTGGTCACTAGCAAGATCACCGATTGGTGGTCGCTAGCAAGAGCACTGATTGGTGTTCGCTTCAAGACCACCAATTGGTGATCTTTTAATACGCATACCCATGGTATAATCAATGCAACCCCATCAGCACACAAACAAAATTTGTATAGAAAAAGGCGATACTTATTTGGATTTAGATGGCAGGACTGTTTTTACAGAACAATATCTTTTAAAGCGTGGATACTGTTGTGAGAATAACTGCCGACACTGTCCTTATGGGTTTAGGCTTGATACATTTAAGGAGGCGTCATGAACGCTGTTTTAAATTGGAGTGGGGGGAAAGATTCTTCTTTAACGTTACATTATTTAAATCAATCCAAAGAATACGATGTGAAGTATTTATTGACGTCGGTCAGTAGTCAATATCAGCGTATTTCTATGCATGGGGTTCGTATCGAACTTCTTAAAACACAAGCTAAGAGTCTTGGCATTCCGTTGCGTATTATAGAGATGCCTGAGGAGCCAACCATGACGGAATATGATGCGTTGATGCGGCAGACTTTGGGCGTTTTTAAAAGAGAGGGGATTCGTCATTCTATTTTTGGTGATATTTTTTTGGAAGACTTAAAGAAATATAGAGAAGATCAATTGGCCAAGGTTGATTTTAAAGGCGTATTTCCTCTATGGCTTAAATCAACACAGGAATTGGTCAAAGAGTTTATAGATTTAGGTTTTAAGGCTGTACTCGTGTGTGTGAATGAAAAGTTTTTGGATCAATCTTTTGTTGGACGGATCATTGATCACAGGTTTGTGAAAGATCTTCCCGCAAACGTTGATCCGTGTGGTGAAAATGGAGAGTTTCATACTTTTGTTTACGACGGCCCCATTTTTAAGGCACCTATTTCTTTTGAAAAGGGAGAGGTTGTTTATCGCAAATACAAAATGCGTGAATCTGATAATGAAGCTATGGATCAAGTTTGTCCAAGTTCGAAGGAATTAAAAATCCATACGGGTTTTTGGTATTGTGATTTGTTGCCTAGTGAATAAAAGAATGATTCAAAGTGTGTTATTCTAGAATCAACTGGATTCCCGATGTCTCGGGAATGACAAGTGTACTTGAACACTGGATTCCTGATGATTCAGGAATGACAGGACACCTTGTCATTCCCGCAAAAGCGGGAATCTACTTTGTTAATTTAATTGTGAAGAAGTAATCAACATGAAAAAACAAATCGCCGCTATTTTTTTACTTTTTGTCGTCACTGCGCTATTTTTCTCGCCAAAAAGTTTGTGTCAAACACAACTAGATGTACCGAGTTCTCATCAACGTATTATCTCGTTATCTCCATCGATTACCGAAATTCTTTACGCTCTTGGGGCTGGCGACCAAGTTGTTGGGGTTACGCGTTTTTGCAATTTTCCTCCTGAGGCTAAAGATAAACCAAAAGTAGGAGGGCTTCTTGATACTAGTTTCGAATTCATTTATCGTCTTAAACCGGATCTTGTGTTGTTGCAAAAAGGTGAGATGGGCCAAAAGATGAAATTGGAACAAATGGGTGTGAAAACTGTGGAAACGAAAACGAAAAGCATTGAGAGCATTTTAGAATCGATTAAGCTGATTGGTGATCTTTTATCGAAGACGTCAGAGGCGAAGGCTATTATTAATCGTATTGAAAAGCGCGTCTCTTTCATTGAAACACAAACCCAAGGATTAAAGCCTCCTCGTGTTTTAATCACCTTCTCGCGTCATTTTGGGAAAAGAACCATTGAACAAGTTTACATCGCCGGTCAAGATACGTTTTTTGCAGATCTTTTAAGAGTCTCTGGGGGGAAAAACGCTTATGAGGGAACAGAATTTGTTACAAGTCCGTTAGTCTCCGCGGAGGGAATATTAAGAATGAATCCCGATATTATTATCGAGATTATGTCTAGTTTAGATGATTTGGGATTAACCCAAGAGGACGTATTAAAAGATTGGGAGAGTTTAAATCATTTGGATGCTTACAAAAATGAAAAGATATTTATTATCACAGATTCATTCATTGGTATTCCAGGACCCCGGATTGATCAATCTCTAGATGCGTTTGTACGCATTCTACATTCAGAGGTTGATTGGGAAGGTTTAGATGATTGAGGGTTTTAGAGCAAGAATAACCAAGTTACAAGAGACAAGGTACAAAAAAGAAACAAAAATCAATAACCAATTAACCAAACAGTTTGATTATTGGGTTATTGTGAATTGGTTATTTTTTGCCTTTGCGTCTAGAGACGCAGGTCACGGCCAAAGGCCGTGATATCTTGTACCTTGTAACTTGGTTATTCTTGCTCGTTATTCAAACTAGGATAATTATGACAAATAATGTCGTTGAGTTTAATAATTTTTCATTTTCATATGGATCCTCGCCCATTCTTCATCAGATCAATTTAAATGTGAAAGTTGGTCAGTATGTCTCTGTGATTGGCCCTAATGGTGCGGGGAAGTCTACGCTTTTAAAGAATATCAATCGGATTGTCAAAGGTGGGACGGGGGAGGTTTTGCTTTTTGGAAAAGAATTGGCGCGTTATAAACAAAAAGACATTGGACGATTAGTGGGTTATGTTCAACAGGCCCGTGATCGTATTTATTCTTACCGGGTTTTCGATTTTGTGCTCATGGGACGTTATCCGTATTTAAATCCCCTTTCTCGTGTGTCCTCTAAAGATAAAGATGTTGTTCATCACATGCTTGATGTTATGGGGATAGCCTCCTTTGCCAATCGTGATATGAACACGTTAAGTGGTGGGGAGCGGCAAAAGGTTTATTTGGCAGCCGCCCTTGCTCAAGAACCTAAACTGCTCCTCTTAGATGAACCCACGACGTATCTGGATCCAAAATATGAGGTTGAAATTCAAAAAACCATTTCAAAGACAACTAAAAGATTAGGCATATCCGTCATGCATGTCACGCATGATTTAAATCATATTTATCATTGGAGCCAACATGTCGTTGCAATGAAAGAAGGGCGCATTTTATTTCAGGGAAAAGCTCAAGATGTTTTAACGGAGTCGCATCTCAAAGATATATTTGATACGGAATTTCATTTGATGAAGGATCCTGATTCAGGAAAAATAGTGATTGTTACGAAGGTGGGTGTGTAAAATGGCTGTACGCACAAAAATTCTATGTCTTTTTATTATTTCATTAATCACACTTATGATAGCCCCTTTGTTAGGGGCGAAGTTGATAGGGTTTAGTGATATTTTTGACGCGTCAAAAAACAATATTGATTCAGATGTGTTTTGGCAGATGCGTTTGCCGCGTGTATTAGTTGCCTTTATGGCTGGGGCTATATTTGCATTAAGCGGCATGGTCTTTCAGGCGTTGTTTCGCAATCCTTTGGTATCACCTTTTACGTTAGGCGTGTCCGCCGGAGCTTCTTTCGGCGCATCCGTTTATATTTGGTTAGGTTTGGCGGTAAGCTTTTTAGGGATATCAGGCATATCATTATTTTCTTTTTGTGGTGCGATGTTATCGATTGTTATTGTGTGGTCCTTAGCCAAGATGAAGGGAGGAACATCGGTAGCCACGATGTTGTTAGCCGGGGTTGCTGTTAGTTTCTTTTTTGGAAGTTTAATCTTATTCGTTCAATATTTAAGTGGCGTGGTGGAAGCCTTTAAAATTTCTCGGTGGTTAATGGGTGGTTTATTTGTTTTTGGATATAAACCCGTTTTTGACATTCTACCCTTTGCCTTAATTGGTTTATGTTCTGTTTGGTACTTTACACATGAGTTAAATATTTTTACAACAGGTGAAGAATTAGCCATCGCGCGTGGCGTGGATGTTGAGCGCACGGTCAAAATATTATTCTTTCTAATCTCCATCATGATCGGTGGCGTTGTCTCGGTCTGCGGCCCCATTGCCTTCATCGGCATCATCGCCCCCCACATCTGCCGCCTCATCGTAGGCCCCGATCACCGCTATCTCACGCCCGCCACATTTCTTTTCGGCGGCCTCTTCCTAACCATCTGCGACGCCCTATCCCGATCCCTCATAGCCCCCGCCGAAATCCCTGTAGGCATCATCACAGCCTTGCTTGGCGGTCCGTTTTTTTTGTGGTTGTTGGTTAAAAAAAGCTTATGATATTATACCTTAAAGGGTATATTATAAGATAAATTATACCTTAATGGGGATAATTTATATGAAATATACTTGAAATTATACCCGATTGGTGTTATATTTATATTGTTATGGATGACAAAATACGAATAATAGATGGTGAGCCTATCTCTTTGCAAATAAAGAGTTTAAGAATGAAAAGTGGCTTAACTCAAGTTGAGTTTGCTAAACGGGTTGGGGTGGGCTTACGGTTTTTACGAGAGCTTGAGCAAGGGAAGACTACGGTAAGAATGGATAAGCTTGTACAGGTTTTGGATTTCTTAGGCTATCATTTAGATTTAAAGAAAAATGAACCGCAATATTAAAGGAAAAGGTGCTTATGAAGGTGTTAAGAAAAGCAAATGTTTTTTATATTAATGAATTGGCGGGGCATCTTACAGAGACTTCAGAAGGGTACATTTTTCAATACGATTCTAGCTTTTTAAAAAAGAATATCCCCATCTCTTTGACCTTACCTCCAAGGGAAGAGGCTTATGAATCAAAAGAATTATTTTTGTTTTTTAAAGGTCTTTTACCAGAAGGGTGGTATTTGGATATCGTGAGTGCCACACAAAAAGTGGATAGCCAGGATTCATTTGGGGTCTTATTAGCTACGGCGAGTGTTGATACTATAGGTGCGGTTACGGTAAGGAAGGTCGATATTACAAATGAATGAGAAATTTTTAAAAAAGATGTTTAATTCAACACGAACGCCGATAATAAATTTTGGTTTAGCCGATTTATCTCAACAAGCGCAAAGATTAGCTGGAAAACTGTCCATCTCGGGTGTTCAGCCAAAATTATCCGTTAAGTTGGATAAAAAAAGTAATGAGTTAATTGTTGTTAATGATGGGGGCGAATATATATTAAAACCACAAATCGCGACCTTCACGCATATTCCTGAGAATGAACAGTGTTGTATGGATATAGCAGAGAAGTTGGGTATTGATATTCCTCTACATTGTTTGTTACCTTTAAAAGATAAAAGCTTTGCCTATGTCGTTAAAAGATTTGATCGAGATAAGGGTACAAAAATTCATCAAGAAGATTTTGCGCAATTGCTTGAGCAAAATGATAAGTATAAAGGGTCTGTAGAGCATATTGGTCGAAAGTTAAAAGATATATCCTCAATTCCAGGTTATGATCTCCAATTGTTTTTTGAAAGGGTTGTCCTTAATTTTATCCTCGGGAATGGTGATGCCCATCTAAAAAATTATTCTATGTTATATAAAGATGGTAACACTCGATTAACTCCTGCCTATGATATTGTTTGTTCAAAGTTAGTTATCCCCGAGGAAGAAGACTCGGCCTTAACCATTAATGGTAAAAAGAATAATTTAAAAAGGGATGATTTTGAGAAGTTAGCTGAGTATTTCAATATTCCTACGAAGGTTCGGTATGAAAAGTTTGAAGGAAAACTTGATGTAATGAACCAATGTATTGAATCTTCAAATATGAGTCAGGACAAGCAAAAGCGGTTTATCGAGATTATAAATGAGAGATTAAGACGTTTGGAGTTATTAAAAAGATAGCAGGCGGTATATTTAATAAAAGAAAATAGAATAAAAGAAAGAAATGTGAAGCTTTAGGTTTATCTGTTAATTTGATTTAATAAATTGTCTTTTTTGCCATCTCCACCCTCCTCATAGCCCCCGCCGAAATCCCCGTAGGCATCATTAAAGCTTTACTTGGGGGACCATTCTTCTTGTGGTTACTGGTGAAGAAGCGGTTATAATTTCTCATAGTTAATAATAATTGATAGTGTTTGGAAAAAGAGACAAATCATTGTAAACTTGTATTAATTATTCAAATTACATGAAATGGAGGAGAAGCTATGACGACAAAAGAAATTGAAAAAAGCGCATTGAAATTAAAGCCTCTTGAAAAAATTAAACTTGTCGATAAGTTATTAATTAGTCTAGATAAGCCCAATCCGGATATTGAACGGTTATGGCTAAAAGAGGCTGAATCTAGAGTTGATGCCTATGAGAAGGGTGAATTAAAAACTTCATCTTATGAAACAGTTAAAAAAAATACTAAAAGACGTAAAAAATGAAAGTGTATCTTACTCTATTATCCAAAAAAGAATATCAAGAGGCTGTAGCGTATTATGACGAACAGAGTAGAGTGGTGGGAGATAAATTTATAGCTGAGGTTGAGGAGGCGATTGATTTGATTCGGTATTATGGGTTAGCATGGCCAAAAGTAACAAAGAATTTACGTAGATATGTCTTAAAGCGATTTCCTTATATGATGTTGTACAAAATATATAAAGATCGAATCGTTATTTTTGCTATTGCCCATCAACATCGACATCCAAGTTATTACTTAAAGAGAACTTCTTAGAATTGGCTGACACCTTTATTTTTTTGATTGATGTATGTAATATTTATGTTGCACTTGTAACATGAATGTTACAAGTCGGAAGCTACCTTCATCGCGCCCCCCGAAATCCCCGTAGGTATCGTTACGTCCTTGCTTGGAAAAGATTATAACTTCTGAATTTTGACAAGGACATCTTTTATGACATATCTAGCATATAATTGTGTTATTTAATGATAAAAATATCATAAATTTCTGATTTCTCTTCCTTAATTATCCTACTTAAAATCATTTCATTTAACTATTCTAAGGATTTTAATCTCAAGAAAGAAAAAAGTCATCAAATAGCACCCTCACCCTATTGTGGTTTAATTTTGAGCTGTTTTAATTCGAAATTAATTATGATTCGGAGGAAAAAAGTAAACTATTGAAATCACTAAAGTTAATTATTAAAGGAAAAAAATGAAAAATTTGTTTTTTATTTTATTATTTGGTTTTTTTAGTTTAAGTGTATCCAATGTGTTTGCTGCGGTTATCGATGACAATGTTGTTTTAAATGCGTTTCGTATTGCCGTTGATGGACACCATTCGATTTTAAAAATGAAAGATGGTGTTGTTGACGTTTTTAAAGATAAAAGTGGGATTGATAAAGAAAGTTCGTTTAATCTTAATTATAACGCAGCAAGATCCGGAAATTCTTCCGCTTATTATTCTCCAGCAGTAAATAGCGATATGGTATTAATTTCTCAAACATTTCATGCCAGATCAAATGTTTCTAAGGCTCGAGTAATAGTTTTTATGGAAGATATCGATAGTGTTACTGAAGGCATAGATATAAAAGTTTATGTTAGTCGAGATGACACTTTTACCTGGGATAAAATTCCAACATTAACAGATGGTGGAGATTACGATCATGGAAAAAGAATGATTTCTGGTAATATCACGGCTTTTACAAGTTCTGCTAATAATAAAATGGTTTTTAAGATTGAAACAGCCAAATCCAAAAATATGAAAATTTATGGAGTTGGTTTTTCTTGGGAATAATGTTGGTGTGTAAGCCAATTAAAAAGAAAGGAGGCAAGGAAAGATAAAGAAGGATCTTTAAAAAAGAAATCAAATTATAACTAAACAGAAAGGATTAGCAACAATGAAAAAGTTTTTTATTTCTTTATTAGCTTTAGCGATTATTGGTAATGCTGGAAATCTTTTTGCTGCTGGTGATGCAAGAGGAGGGGCAGTTATTCCTCATGTACTATATAGGAATGTGTCTGCCTCTGAACGAATGGTACCAGCATATTTTATCTCAAATATTACTGCGGCAACTATAACAGTAAGAATTAGGTTTTATGATAAGGCTGGAGCATTGATAACAGATGATGGTGTGGCAACATCTGGAACTATTCGCGGGACAAATGTTTCTAGTTATGATGATAATATAACGGGGACTCCTGCTTCTGTTGAATTTGATTTAGGTGCAAATGATACAGGCTTTATTCAACTATTAGGTACTTCAACGACAGATTATGGCTACGCTGTTATTGATTGGGAACAATTAGACAGTGATGTAACAGTAGGTTTGGTTGCTCATGGATATGTAGATAGTATAATTAGTGCAGACACAACATATTGGCGTTATGCTATACCAATTAATGGCGGGCTTCCATTCTAAATTGTAAAATGGCAAATTGATGAAACAAGGCAAACCTGTTAGGTTTGCCTTGTTTTTTTATTTTGAATTAATAAAAATGTTATTTTGGTACTTAAATTTTTTTAAAAGTGTTTTTATGTAACATGTTTGTTTTCAACAGCTTTCATTCTTTTGTGATTCGGTTTTTTCTGTTATCTATTAAAACATTATTCTTGACTCTTTGTTCCAGTGATCTATAATACTCATGTTCAATAATTGAACAGTCGTTTCAAGGATAACCCCCAAATAAAAATTCGTACCTCGAAACTTATGGATCACGAACACATTGATGAACGAGAGTTTGAGCTAATTAATATTGTTGGCGCCAAACTTGGTTCAAATCAAAGAGATTTATCCCGCCACATGGACTTATCTTTGGGTTCCATCAATATGCTTTTGCGCAGACTCGTTGCCAAAGGTTTTATTCGCATTAATCAATTAGATAAAAGAAAAGTAGAATACATTCTCACACCACAAGGATTTACCGAGAAAATGCGTAAATCTATGAAATATACCCTTAAAACAATTAGTTCTATTGCTCTTATTAAAGATCGATTGAAAGAAGTGTTGTCGCATCTATACAAAGAAGGGGAGCGAAACTTTATCGTTTATGGAAAATCTGATCTCGCCCTTTTGGTTGCTCCTGTTTTTAATGATATTTCGTCTGATGATATTAAATTAACTTATATTGATCAATTATCGATAGAACAATTGCAGGGAACGCTTCTTGTTTGTCGTGAAAATTTTGATGCCTCAGCGGTTGATGGTCGCAAATATGTGCATTTACTTGAAGAAATTGCGAGTGACCCAAAATGGGTACAAACTAATTTAAGTTCGGTGTAAAGGGAGAGAAACGTTATGCAAAGAAACAAGGTTCTCGTTACAGGTGGAGCCGGTTTTATTGGAAGTCATGTGGTTGATCGACTGTTACAGGATCACCATCAGATAACTGTTATTGATAATTTCTCGACGGGAAGACAGGCAAATCTTAATCATCTTAAAAGTAACCCTAATCTAACCATTATTGAAGCCGATATTCGCGATTTAGCTTCAATTGCGCCTCATTTTCAAAACATCGATATGGTTTTTCATCTAGCGGCATTAGCCGATATCGTACCCTCCATTGTTAATCCAACAGAATATTATTCAGCCAATGTTATGGGATCTATGAATGTCCTTGAAGCTTCCCGGCAAGCAGGTGTTAAGCGTTTTGTTTATACCGCATCGTCTTCCTGTTATGGCATTCCAGATGAAACCGTAGCCACCAAAGAAACTCAAAGTATTGATACGCAATATCCGTATGCATTAACAAAATATATTGGCGAAGAAACCGCTTTTCATTGGGCGAACATTTATGATCTACCTCTTGTGTCTTTAAGACTGTTTAATGTTTATGGTCCTCGTTCACGCACATCTGGAACGTATGGGGCTGTGTTTGGTGTGTTCTTGGCGCAAAAATTAAGTAATAAGCCGTTCACGGTTGTGGGTGATGGTGAACAGACGCGAGATTTTATTTTTGTCACGGATGTTGCTAACGCTTTTGTGACAGCCGCGTATTCTGAGGTTACCAACGAAGCTTTTAACGTAGGAACAGGAAAACCACAAAGTGTGAATAAGTTGGTGTCGCTTCTTGGTGGAGAAAAAATTCATATTCCCAAAAGACCTGGGGAACCAGATTGCACGTGGGCCGATATTACAAAGATTAAAAATCAACTGAGTTGGGCGCCGCAGGTTTCGTTTGAAGAGGGTGTGGGGGAGATTTTAAAAAATATTGATTATTGGAAGGATGCACCGGTTTGGACACCTGAGGCAATTGGAGAAGCTACGGAAGATTGGTTTAAGTATTTAGGGAAGAGTTAGCAAGAATAACCAAGTTACAAGATACAAGGTATCCCGCCGTCGGCGGGACCCCGCCAACGGCGGGGCAAAAAAGATACAAAAACCAATTACGGAACAACCAAACAGTTTGGTTATTTAGTTATTGGTGAATTGGTTATTTTTTGCCTTTGCGTCTAGAGACGCAGGTCACGGCCGAAGGCCGTGATATCTTGTAACTTGTACCTTGGTTATTCTTGCCAGGAGAGATACATCATGAGCACTAACACAACAGAAAATAAAATCAAACCACGAGCCGAGTTAGCAAAGATCATTGCCCAAGAGAAAAAAAAGGGCAAGAAGGTCGTATTGTGTCATGGAGTTTTTGATTTGGTGCATTTAGGCCATATTCGTCATTTTAAGCAAGCGAAAAAAGAAGCGGATCTTCTCATTGTTTCGATTACAAAAGACAAACATGTCAAGCGCGGTCCGGGACGCCCTGTCTTTAATGAAATGTTGCGGGCTGAAACATTAGCGTCATTAGCGATGACCGATTATGTCTCTATTGTTGATTCTCCGACGGCCACAGATTTTATTAAAGCGATTAAACCAGACTTTTATGCCAAAGGTAACGACTATAAAGCTAAGGATAAAGATGTTACGGGGAAAATCTATGAAGAAGAAGACGCTATTGAATCCGTGGGAGGACGGCTTCTTTTTACGGATGATATTACGTTTAGTTCCTCGCATCTCTTAAATAGTTACATTGATGCCTATCCGCCACAAACGACCAAGTTTTTACGAGCTTTAAAGAAGCGTTTTAGTGCTGATGATGTTATTCATTCTCTTGAAAAAGTAAAAAAGCTTAAAGCCTTGGTCATTGGTGATGCGATTATTGATCAGTATCATTACTGCAATCCTATGGGAAAATCCTCGAAAGAGCATCTTGTTGTGAATAAATATGAGTCTGAAGAGATGTTTGCTGGAGGAACGCTTGCGACGGCTAACAATGTGGCCAGCATTTGTGGAGAGGTTGATATGGTGACACTTTTAGGTCGAGAAAATGATCAGAAAGATTTTATAGAGAGTAAATTAGCCAAAAACGTTAATCCTATTTTTTTCTATAGAGACGATGCCAATACGATTATTAAAAGGCGCTATGTTAATCAAGGTTCGGGGCGGAAGCTATTTGAAGTGTGTTTTATGAATGATGAAGAGATTAATAAAGATGTCGAATCTCAAATAAAGAAGTTTCTTCAAGCCTCGCTAAAAAAGTATGATGTGGTGGTTGTCTCAGATTTTGGACATGGTTTGTTAAGTAAGAATTTGATTAAGCTCATTTGTCAGAAATCGAAATATTTAGCCGTTAATGTTCAAACAAATAGCGCCAATATTGGTTTTAATCTTGTTACGAAATATCCTTCGGCTAATTGTGTTTGTATCGATGAAATGGAGTTGCGATATGCAACACATGATAAGTTGGGGGATCTTAGAACGCACGCGAAGAAAGTGTACAGCCAAATGAATTGTGATCATATTATTGCGACACGCGGTCCGCATGGATCGATTTGTTATTCAGAAGAAGCTGGATATCACAATACACCCGCTTTTGCCTATCGTGTTGTTGATGCTATTGGTGCGGGGGATGCCTTTTTTGCATATGTCGGCCCATGTTTTGCAGCAGGGTTACCTCAAGAATTGACAGCTTTTGTCGGTAATGCCGTAGGTTCCTTGGCTGTTCAAATTGTTTGTAATCGAGAGCCGGTTAATTTTGTTGAATTAAGTAAATTTATAACAAGGTTATTAAAATGAGAGAAGCCATAAGAGAGAGTCGGTCTAGTTTAAAGAGTTTATTAGATAAAATTGAAGCAAGTGATGTTAGTGGAGGATTGTTATTTGAAGAGGCTGTTGAGTGCGCTGTTAATATTATCTTAGATTGCAAAAAATCGAACGGTAAGCTCATGGTGATCGGCAATGGAGGAAGTGCCGCTATTGCCAGTCATATCGCTACTGACTTTTGGAAAAATGCTAAGGTCAAAGCGATGGCTTTTAATGACAGCGTGCACTTAACGTGTGTGAGTAACGATAATGGGTATGAACAAGTCTTTGAATATGGTGTTAACACGTTTGGGGAATCAGAAGATGTGTTAATCGCCATTAGTAGTTCGGGACAATCTCCTAATATTTTAAGAGCAGCACAGGCCGCCCGCGATAAAGGAATAAAGGTCATCACATTATCAGGCTTTAAACAAGACAATATGTTGCGCGCTTTAGGTGATGTGAATTTTTATGTACCAGCATCTCATTATGGGTATGTAGAGGTTATTCATCACTCTATTTGTCATAGTTTTATCGATATAACTATTCAACAAAATAATAAAACCAAGAATCAATCATCATTGGAAAGTGAAATTGTATGAAAGAAATAAAGACAGTACTTGTTACAGGGGGTGCCGGTTATGTTGGCGCTGTTTTAGTTCCAAAGTTGTTAAATGAAGGGTATCACGTCAGAGTGCTTGATTTGTATTTGTATGGGGCCGATGTTTTTGATGGTATTGCAGATAAAACAAATTTAGAAGAAATAAAAGGGGATATTAGAGATCAAGAGTTGCTTAAAAAATCTTTGCAAGGATGTGATGCCGTTATTCATTTGGCATGCATTTCTAATGATCCAAGTTTTGAATTAAATCCAGAATTAGGCAAGTCTATTAATCTTGATGCCTTTAAACCGTTAGTGGATATATCAAAGGCCGCGGGTGTTGAGCGTTTTATTTATGCTTCAAGTTCCAGTGTTTATGGCATCAAAGAAGACCCTGAAGTAAGTGAAGATTTGCCTCTTGATCCGTTAACGGACTATTCCAAATTTAAAGCAGATTGTGAAACCATTCTTCTTGATGCGGCGAGTGATGATTTTACCGTTAATGTTTTACGACCAGCAACGGTTTGCGGTTATTCTCCTCGGTTAAGGTTAGATTTAACTGTTAACATTTTAACGAATCACGCGATCAATAAAGGTGAGATTACAGTTTTCGGAGGAGAGCAGCTTCGTCCTAATGTGCATATTGAAGATATCACCACGTTGTATGTTCAGTTGTTAACCTTGCCACATGAGAAGATTCATAAAAAAATTTTTAATGCGGGTTATGAAAATCATAAGGTTAAAGATATTGCCAATATGGTTAAGGCAACCTTAACACAAAACGTAGAGGTTAAGACGATTCCCTCAGATGATCATCGTTCCTATCATGTATCATCGAAAAAAATAAAAGAAGAAATTGGTTTTGAGCCAACGCACACCATCGAAGATGCGATTGCAGATATCAAACAAGCTTTTGAAGAGAGTAAGGTTCCAAATCCCATGGAAGATAGCAAGTATTACAACGTCAAACGTATGAAGGAAGTTGATCTTAAATGATTCAAACCGAGACGTCTATTTTTGGGATTGATTTTGATAACACCATTGTTTGTTACGATGAGGTGATTCATCGTAAGGCTGTTGAATGGGGTTTGATTGATGTTAATTTCTCAAAAAATAAAAAGTTGATACGTGATGCTATTCGTCAATTAGAAGATGGTGAGATGACTTGGCAGAAATTACAGGCTTATATTTATGGAGAGGGAATGGGCGAGGCGCGTTTGATTGACGAGGCGGCAACCTTCATTAAGAGTTGTCTGAAAAGTGATATTGATGTTTTTATTGTCAGTCACAAAACAGAATTTGCCAATATGATCCCTAATGGCATCAATTTAAGAGAGCAGGCCTTAAACTGGATGGCGGAGAAGAATTTCTTCAAGCAAGAGGGTTTAGGCTTAAAAGAAAACCAAGTGTATTTTGAGTCAACGCGAGCGGGAAAATGTCAGAGGATCAAGGACCTTAACTGTACGCATTTTGTGGATGATTTGTTAGAGACATTTGAAGAGCCGTCTTTTCCAAAAGACGTTACAAAAATTTTATATGCCCCGGATTTAGAAAAGAAAGAGAGTCAGGCCATGACAGTTTTTAACCAATGGAAGGATATTAATGAGTGCTACTTTAGTTGATACGGAACAAATTCCTTTAAATGAAGTGTTAACGATCGTCTCTGCGATGACGAAGAAGGCTATCGATCAAGTCCAACCGTTGACAGGGGGGAAAAATAGTCGGGTTTTTAAATTAACAACATCCGATAATAAGAATTACGCTGCAAAATTTTATTTTCGAGATTCGTCAGATAAAAGAGATCGATTGAATAATGAATATGGATCATTAGAAAAATTAGCAAAATATCAGGTTAAACACATTCCGCAACCGATTGCGATTTCAAAAGAACATTCGTGTGCGATTTATTCGTTTCTTGAAGGTTCTGCAAAAAGAGATATCAAGAAAAAAGATATCGATGCTGCTATTAAGTTTATGACGCAGTTGAAGACAGTGCGAAAAAAATGTCAAGCGAATGATTTTATTGTGGCCTCTGAAGCGCATTTCTCTATGGTTGAAGTTTACAAACATGTTTATGACAGGCTTACAAAGTTGATGGCTATCGAGAATGATGAACCTATCTATAAAGACCTTTCTAATTTCTTAATCAGAGATTTATCACAAGTCTTTGTTCATCTACAAAGTTGGATGATAACGCAATGTGATAAAGAGGGCTTTGGTTTTTATGAACCTTTGGCCCAAGAAGACCGTATTCTTAGCCCATCAGACTTTGGATTTCATAATGCTCTATGTGATTCAAAAGGAGGGTGGACCTTTGTTGATTTTGAATATTTTGGATGGGATGATCCCGCCAAAATGATTTCAGATTTTCTCCTACATCCAGCGATGAATTTAACAGATGAGATGCGGCAATATTTTTTCCAAAAAGCGTGTGCATCTATGAAAACGGTTAACCCCAAAATAGCCAAACGTGTTGAGTTGATGTGTCCTTTGTTTGGGTTAAAGTGGTGTCTTATTTTTCTTAATGAATTTCTTCCCTCAGACTGTAATCGAAGGCATTTTGCAAATACCACATCCTTTGATGCCGATACGGTGCGTGAACTACAACTAACAAAAGCAAAAGCGATGTTTAAACGCGTTTCAAACGTTTATAAAGAGTTTCCTTATCATGCCTAATCAAATATTAGACTACAAAACAAAACTAGATGCGCGTTCAAAGTATCTTCGATCGCAGATTATTAAGGGACTCCGAGCTGGTCGTCGTGGGCATATTGGTGCTTCATTTTCATTAGTTGAAATTATGCGTGTGCTTTACGATGATATTTTAAAGTTTGATGCCACTAATCCTTCATGGAGTCAACGGGATCGTTGTATTTTAAGTAAAGGTCATGGGTGTTTGGCGTTGTATGTGATGTTGGTTGATAAAGGGTTTATTCCAGAAGAAGAGCTTCTGAAGTTTTGTCAGGTTGACGGTATTTTAGGTGGGCATCCGGAACATAAAGTGGCTGGGGTTGAGGCCTCTACTGGAAGTTTGGGGCATGGATTATCGATTGGTTTGGGAATGGCGATCAATGCACGATACGAAAAAAATGGTGCGCGTGTGTTTGTTATTCTTGGAGATGGCGAAAGTAATGAAGGATCGGTTTGGGAGGCGGCGATGAGTGCAGGGAAAAATAAGCTAGAAAATTTGGTTGTCATGGTGGATTACAACAAACATCAATCTTATGCCTCAACCTTTGAGGTTCAAGATTTAGAACCGTTTGCCGATAAGTGGCGCGCCTTTAACTTTGCAGTCAGTGAAGTCGATGGTCATGATGTAAAGCAATTGAAAGAAGCGTTACAAAAACCTTCAAAAGAAGGAAAACCAACCGCTATTATTTGTCACACGGTTAAAGGCAAAGGGGTGCCTTACGCGGAAGGCAACATGCAATGGCATCATAAGAGTCGGATTTCAGATGAAGATATCAATTCCCTTTTAGAAGAAGTCGAGAAATATTAATATGCGAAAAACAGCTCTTAACTGTGTTTATGAATTAGCGAAATCTAACCCGGATATCTTTTTTATCGGATCTGATTTAGGCGTTGATACCTTAAAAGCATTTAAAGAAGAGATGCCTGAGCGTTTTTTGATGGAGGGGGTGAGTGAAGCCAATGTTGTTGGCATGGCTGCCGGTCTTGCTCTTGAGGGAAAGACGGTTTATGTCAATACCATCGCAACGTTTTTAACCCGTCGTTGTTTTGAACAGGTTGTTTTGGATTTGGGGTTACATAATGTTAAGGTTCGCTTGATTGGAAATGGCGGCGGTGTTGTTTATGCCCCGTTAGGCCCAACACATTTAGCGATTGATGATATTGCTATCATGAGAGCCATTCCTAATGTGACCATTGTTGCCTGCGCGGATGCCGTTGAGATGAAGAAGTTGATTGTCCAAACCGTTGATTATCCAGGTCCTATGTACATTCGTTTAGCTAAAGGGCATGATCCTTTGGTGACGCAAGAAGAGACTCCGTTTGAAATTGGTAAAGCGATTCGTATGAAGAGGGGAGATGATGGATTGATTTTAACAACGGGCATTACATTACGAACAGCTCTTGAGGCGATAAAAACATTAGAAGTTCAAGGATTAGATGTGGGTATTGTACATGTCCCGACGATCAAACCGTTGGATACAGATTTTATTCGTACTCAAATTGATGCTGTCCCATTAGTAGTCAGTGTCGAGGAGCACACCATTATGGGTGGATTAGGAAGCGCGATTGCTGAGTTGATTGCCGAATCAACGTTTGAAGCACCAAAAGGATTTAAACGTATTGGTATTCCAGATATTTTTCCAGATCAATATGGGTCACAAGATAGTTTGATGGAGAGGTGCGGGGTATCTGCTGGAGCTATTGTTGCTGCGATTTGGGAAATCAGTAAGAAGTATGTAGTAAGTAGTAGGTAGAAAGATAAAAGAGAATTAAGTAAGGAGTAAGTCGTAGGTGGTAGGTAGAAATGTGTTTTTGTTTTCTACTTACAACATACAACTTACTACCTACCGAACTAAAGGAGCAAGCATGAGTCAACTATGTAACATCGTCACCCCATTACACCAACGGACATCAAGAAAATATATTGATCGGATGGTCGATGAAAAAGTTCAGTGTATGTATAAAGCGAAAGAATACGAGTTTGACTATTGGGATGGGGATAGAAGATTTGGGTATGGCGGTTATAAATATGATGGGCGATGGAAAGAGGTTGCTGAACGTTTTATTGAACGTTATCAATTAAAGAGTGATGCCAAGATTTTGGATATTGGTTGCGGGAAGGCTCATTTGTTACATGAATTAAAAGAGTTGTTACCTGATGCTGAAGTTGTCGGGTTTGACATCTCCGACCATGGTATTAGTGATGCTCCAAAAGAGATTCGTGAGAATCTTTTTCGATATCGTGCTCAAGATAAATATCCTTGGGGTGATAAGCATTTTGATTTGGTTTTATCGTTAGGGTGCTTTCATAATCTACGGATTTTCGAATTGGAATCCGCAGTTAAAGAAATGGAACGTGTCGGTAAAAATAAATACATTATGTTAGAAAGTTACCGCAACGAACTCGAACTCTTTAACCTCCAGTGCTGGGCCTTAACCTGCGAATCTTTTTTTGATACCGCAGAATGGATTTGGTTGTATCGGCATTTTGGGTATACGGGGGATTATGAGTTTATTTATTTTGAATAACAGCTGTCATTCCCGCGGAAGCGGGGATCTGTACGGGATGACATTTGCGTGTGTCATTCCTGCGAAAGCGGAAAACCGTGCGGGTCGATTAATAGAGGAGAATAAAATATGATGACTAAAGATGATGTTGTTAAAATTCTTCGAGAAGAACAACCTTACTTAAAAAAAGAATTTGGTATAAAGAGAATGGCTATATTTGGTTCTTTTGCGAAAAATACAGCCTCGGAATTAAGTGATGTTGATATTTTTATTGAATTTGATGGACGGTTAGGACTTAGATTCATGGAATTGGTTGAATATTTAGAAAAAAAACTAAATAGAGAGGTAGACATTCTGACACCAGGCGGTATGGAAGGAATTCGGGTAAAGAAAGTTGTTGAAGAAATTCAAAGGAGTTTGTTAGATGTCTAAACGAGGAGATATTGAATTATTGAGCGATATTCAAGAGGCTATTAAAAGGATTTTTGAATATCGAGGACATATGAGTTACGAGCAGTTTATGGAAGATTTGAAAACTCAAGATGCGATTGTTAGAAATATGGAAATTGTTGGTGAGGCTGTGAAAGGTTTATCTGATGAGCTAAAAGGAAAATATCCACAAGTTTCTTGGAGTGAGTTAGCAAAAGTAAGAGATAAATTGATTCACCATTATTTTGGTGTAAATTATGACATTGTAATTGAAATCATTGATGAAAATTTACCTAAAGTTCAACAGCATATTGAAGAAATTTCGGGTCAGATGTCAGGGTAGTACTTGGTTTGTCATTTTATCCCGAATTGTCATTCCCGTGAAAGCGGGAATCTATACGGAGCGATTAATATATTTTAGTTCATAGTTTTACTATTTTGAGGTTCCCGCTTTCGCGGGAATGACAATATTATTAGTTAACAATTATTGAGAGATATCCCATGCCAAGCCAAACACAGGAACAAGATCAGCAAGTAGATGCCAGCAAGACAAAAACTTCAAAAGCCGCAATTCTCGTCGAGCTAAACAAACCCCTAGAAATCGCCGAGATCGAATTACCAGAGCAACTTTTTTTTGGACAAGTACGCGTTAAGGTGAAGTACAGCGGCATTTGTGGCGCGCAGATTAATGAGATTGAGGGGGCGAAGGGGCCGGATAAATTTTTACCGCATTTGTTAGGGCATGAAGGATCCGGTGTGGTTGAAGAAGTTGGTCCGGGTGTTAAGACTGTCAAAGTTGGTGATCATGTGGTGTTGCATTGGCGTCCGAGTGATGGGTTGCAATGTGAGCCGCCGAATTATTCTTGGAATGGTAAAAAAGTTAATGCTGGTTGGGTGACCACGTTTAATGAGCGTGCGATTATTTCTGAAAATCGTTTAACAGTGATTCCAAAAGATTTTGATATGCGTATAGCTCCTCTGTTTGGATGTGCGGTGACAACAGCTGTGGGTGTTATCAATAATGATGCGCAGGTAAAAATGGGGCAATCGGTTGTTGTCTTTGGAGTAGGTGGTGTGGGTTTAAATATTGTTCAAGCCGCTGAGTTAGCATCAGCAACGCCTATCATTGCCATTGATTTAGTGGAATCTAAATTGACGATGGCGAGAAAGTTGGGTGCAACTCATAGTTTTCAATCCCAGAAGGTGGATGATTTAAAACAAGCGATTCGAGACATTGTAGGGGAAAAAGGACCAGATGTCATTATTGAAACAACAGGCAACGCGAGTGTGATTGAAATGGCGTATGAACTGACACACCCGGATGGTAAAACAATTCTTGTTGGTGTTCCTCGAAAAGGTGACAACATCTCTATTTATTCGTTACCGCTTCATTTTAAGAAAGTATTAACAGGTTCCCACGGTGGCAGCTGTGAACCTCATATTGATATTCCGCGATTAATCCGATTAAAGGAAAGCGGAAAGCTTAAATTAGATGAGCTGATCACTCATGAATTTAAATTGGAAGAAATTAATAAGGCATTAGAGGTATTAAAATCAGGTGATTCTGGCCGGATTATTATTTCGATGGAATAAACATGAGTTTAAGGACAATTTTTACTTTTTTGGTTTTGTTTGTGTGTGTTTCTACGTTCTTTGACATAAAAGTGGAAGGCGCGGTTGAACGTATTGAGTTGGATTATAAATTTACAACCAATACGGTAACAGAGTTTTATTTGTTGTCTCACTTTCTTGATGGAAAGGAAACGATTCGCTTAGGAGATCAGATTTATGGAGTTGAGAAATCTACCAACGAATTTTTTGTGGACTACTACCTTGATACACCTGATTTGAGTTTGTTAAAAGATGATACATCGTTGCGGATGCGATCAAGGTTTATTAATGGGCAGTTAAGTAAGAGACTCATTCAATTTAAAACACCAATTAAAGATAATGCAGATGCAAGGTTTGAACATAAGTTAAAAATTCCTAAAAGTACAGAATTTCAATCCATTACAGATGTTGTTAATTTTCTACAATTACCCACGCATACAAAGAATCGTGTTGTCAGTGAATTGTCTGACAGCATTAATCTTGCTTCATTACGGGAAGTCGTTGAGATTAATCAGATTAGAACACGGTACTATTTAACCAATGCTAAAGGCAAACCGTTTTATACCATTACATTTGATGAGTCGTATGCCAGAAAGGGAATGGATATCATTCCTTTCTTTGAGATAGAATTTGAAATTAATGAAAAGAGAATGGGGCAAGCAAAAGAGGATGAAGCTAGCGTTTTATTAACTCAGATTCAAGAATTAATTCAAAAAGCCAAATCAACACAAATTTCTATGCATTCGAATAATATTTCGAAGTATAAGCGTGCCATCAATTCGCTTGGCATTGATACAACGCAAACGAAGGGTATAACGTTTTCATTTGTGTTGGTGATCATAGCTGGTATTTTGATCGGTTTTTATTTGTTAAAGGAGAGAAAATCATGACGTTACAACAGTTGCAAGACTACTTTACAACCCTTGCCCCTGATAGTGTTTTGGGATTTAGTGTTAATTTAGTGTTAGCGGCATTTTTAACAACGATTTTAAGTCGTTTTTACATTAAATACGGTCGATCTTATTCCGATCGCCATGTTTTAGCTAACAATTTTATTATCATCACCTTAACGACCATGATGGTTATTACTGTGATTAAGTCTTCATTAGCTTTGTCTCTGGGATTAGTGGGAGCTCTTTCGATTGTTCGTTTTCGAACAGCTATCAAGGAACCTGAGGAGTTGGCTTATTTATTTTTATGTATTGGTATTGGATTAGGTCTCGGGGCATCAGCCCGTCGAACAACATTTATTGTTTGTGGCATGATCTTTTGCATTATTTGGTATCGAGCGAACAAGCGAAAAGAAGTTACGTATCCTAATTTGTCTTTAATTGTTTCAAAGACGATTGGCAATGGGCAAAAGGCGGTATTAAAAGATTTGATTGAGATTATTAAAAAACATTGCAGCCGTGTGGATGTTATTAGGTTTGAAGAATCTCAAGAGCATCTTGAATCTTCCTTTCATATTGAATGTGCTTCGTTTGATAGTGTTCAATTTATACGAGATGACATAAAAAAAGCAGATGATGCGATGCATATTACCTTTATCGATAATAGTGCGGGTAAGGTTCTTTAAGGGTAGAGAATTCAAATATGTTAATTAAAAATGAACAGCAATCATCGTTAAAGCAATCAAAGGAAACTTTAAAAAATATTCTTTCCGGAATTGTAAAAAAAAGAAATATTGTAGCGGGTGTTTGTTTCTTATTGATTGTTCTCATTTATGTCACTGTGACGTTTGTGTTGCTTTATGATAAAGGCGATTTCTATACGGAATTACGAAATTCTCTTAAGGGTGTAAAGAATTTACCAGCGTATGTGGTGCTTCTACCTAAACAAATTTACAGACGTCTGACAACGGAACCGAAACAATTGGCTATTGAAATCAGTCCTAGGAATTTTCAAAAGTTGATGCAATGGAGGCAAGATAGTATTGATAATGGTCTCGTTATTAAAGAGCACAAACAGTATCTAAAAGGAACGATTCGTGAAAATGGAGGAGATCCTAAAGATATACGTCTGCGGTTAAAAGGTGATGCTGCTTATTATCATATGGATACTTCAAAATGGTCGTTAAGAGTTGTTATGGAAGGCGAGGATAACATTTTTGGGATGCAACGCTTTTCTTTGCAGCATCCTCAACGAAGATCCTATTTGCGTTCTTTTATTTTTCATAAAATGCTGGAGCTTGAGGGTGTGATGAGTATTAATTATGATTTAGTTCGCGTTACGATTAATGGGGCTGATAAGGGTATTTATAATATAGAAGAGGTTCCAAGTGCTGCGATGATAAAGAGACATAATAGAGAAGAAGGTGTCTTTGTGCGATTTGATGAAGGTCCTCACATGACAGAGAAAGTTGATCAATCGGCTTATAAAGATGCTTATCTTGGCTCTGCGATTATTACGATCGGACAGCGTGAAGTTTTCAATCAACCGCGTTTGAAAGAACATTTTTTGAGGGCCACGGAGTTACTTAATGGTTTTCGCCATGGAGATTTAGTTGCCCATGAAGTCTTTGATATTCAATCCATGGCGCGATGGATGGCCATTGGCGATATTTTAGGATGTTGGCATGGTTTTGGGTTAGGTAACAAACGATTTTATTATAATCCGGATTTAGATCGTTTACAGCCTATTGGATGGGATGGTGTTGATGAAAATAATTTTGGAATCGTGGGAAAGGATCCGCATGGTGATCGCCTTTTTCGTTTAGATGATCCTTATATGGATCCAGAAACGGTGTTTTGGAAAGAAATTTTTGATGATCAGATTTTATTAACAGAGTATATTCGCACTTTAGATCGCATGACACAACCCGAGTATTTAGACAATCAATTAACTAAGATAGAAGATGACTTGCAGGAATATCTTCCGACATTACAACGGGATTATCCTCAATTTACTTTAGAGCGTGATGTTCGGATGATTAAGGATGTTCAAGACTACATACGACGGGTTTATTTATATCCTGTTAAAAATATTCATGCTTATTTTGAAGATTATTATGAGAAGGTCTTAACTCTTGGTTTTACAAATCGTAAGCCGATTCCAGTCGAAATTTTAAGCGTTCGTCAGAGGTCAGATAACGTCGAATTAATTCCAGAAGGGGAACGCATAATGTTAACTGGAAAGGCTCCTTTAAAACCTCCTGTTTATCAGAGAGTTAAGTTTCAAGGGGTGAGTCACATAGATTTGGATTCTGCATCGATGAATGATTTGGAGGTGAAGTACAGAGTTTTAGGTTTGGAGCAGGTACGAACGGAAACCATTTATGATTGGAAGCGATATGATTCAGCTGAGTTTAAAGAAAGGCGTCATCATTTGAAAACAAATTTGGCTGGATTGGAGTTCTTAGAAATAGATGAAAAGAGCAAAGAAATATTTATTAAAAAGGGGACGTGGACGTTAACGAAAACCTTGCGCGTGCCCAAAGGTTTCACACTTCGAGCTGAAGCTGGAACAAAAATATTATTAGATGAAGCGGCTATCGTCTCATTGTCTCCAGTCGTTTTTCGTGGAACAGAAGAGGATCCTATTATTATTGAAGGCAAAAGCATTGGTAACACAGGTTTAGTGATTAAGGATACCGATTTAACATCTACCTTTGAGTATGTTCAATTTAGAAATTTATCCAAACCTAATTTCTGGGAGTGGGAGGTGAATAGTTCTGTAACCTTTGAAAATGCTTCTTTGAATATCAAGGATTGCATTTTCGACAAGAGTCGAACAGATAATTTTGTCAGTGTGATTAATGCTTTTTTTCAAATCGATCAAGTTGTCTTTCGGGATAGTTTAAAATCAGCTCTTTCCATTAATTTTAGCAAAGGTTATTTATCAGATCTTATCGTCAAAACAACAGGCAAGCATGCCCTTATATTAACGGGATCTCAAGTTGAAGTGCACAATATGAATATAGATGATGTAAAGGTTTCTGGTATTAAGCTTCAAGATAGTAGCAAACTTGATTTCGCTTCAGGAAGCATTCGAAGATGTTCACATGCCGTTAATGTAGAGGGTTTATCTTCAGCTCTTTTAGATTCTGTTTTGATTAAGGAATGTGACAATCAGCCTTTTTTTGTGAGTGATGATTCGACTTTAAGTTTTAATGGTCAAAATATTTTAAACACGGAACCTGTGGTTCAAGCTGCAAAGTAGTTAATCATATGAGATTTTTATTAAACAAATATAAAGACAAAGATTTTCGATCCGAATTAAAGTACGTATTTCAAAATGTTGATGAAAAATTTCTTGAACGTAACATTAAAAAGCATCCAGCTTTGTTTTCAGAGATTTTTCATAAACGTTGGATTAATAACATTTATTTTGATTCGGCGGATCTCAATGCCTATTACAGCAGCATAGATGGTTTGTCACCTAGAATTAAGGTAAGGGTGCGTTGGTATAATGATTTTTTCGGATTCATTCACCCTACGTTGGAATTTAAGATGAAGCAAGCTAACAAAAATGTTAAAGCATTATATGAATTAGATCCTATGTCTATTCCATCGAGAATATCAATTTTTCAATTAAAGAAAATAATATTAACGAATCCCGCTTTACCAAGAGAAATTAAAAATGCGCTTCAGTCTTTAAGACCAACAATGATCAATCGTTATGAACGTCAATATTACATGTCGCAAGATAAAGCTTTTCGTGTCACTGTCGATAGATCCGTTAACGTGGCTTCTTTATTAAATACGCATACGTTATCGACCATGAAAAAACTCCCCGCAGGTTTTACAATTTTAGAGATGAAATATAAAGATGATTATCAACAAGCAGGTCAAATCATACACGAGTTTGCCGCTCACTTGCAATACACGCGTATGTCTAAATATACAGTTGGGCTGGAATATTAAAAGGTCGTCCCCGTTTTGTCGGGGCCGAACCTCGTCATTTTTTAATAGTAAAATGACGAAATGCCGGGAGTAAGGTTAATGGAATCTTGTCGTCTTTGTCGTAATGCAAACATGTCGCCGATCTTAGAATTAGGATCTCATCCTATTGCGCATCGTTTTTTAAACGATCCTTCGGTTAAGGAGTATGTGCATCCTATTGCTCTTGAATTATGTGAAGAATGTGGGCTTATCCAATTAAAAGAACCTGTGGATCCCAAGCTTTTATATTCTGAATATTTTTGCTTGAGCTCCTGGAAATGGCAACCTCATATGTCAAGGTTGGCTGAGCTTGTTAACGAACTTCCTGGATTAGATAAGTCGGCCAAAGTTTTAGAAATTGGATGTAACGATGGAGGCTTTTTACAGGTGTTAAAAGAGCTTGGTTTTGAAAATGTGATGGGTGTGGAGCCCGCACAAGATGCTGTTGATTTAGCAAAGCAAAGAAATTTGAATGTCATCGGAACATATTTTAATAAAGAGGTGGCCAAAGATATTCTATCAAGTTTTGGTCAGGTTGATTTTTTAGTGTCTCGGCAAATGTTAGAACATATTACGGATTTAGATGAAATGAAAGAAGCGATGCGGATGGTTTTGAAACCTGGTGGTTTGCTTTTTATTGAAGTTCCTAATTTCGAATTTAATTTGTCAGTTGCTGACTACAGTGGCATTTGGGAGGAGCACTCAAATTATTTTACAAAGGATAGCCTTTCAAAATTTATGGCAGATATAGGTGTTGAGATGACGCATTGGGAAACAGCTAATTTTAGTGGAGATGCTTTAATCGCTTTTGGTCGATCGGTTGAGGGTGCGGTTGAGGGTGCGGTTGAAGTTCACGCAGAGCAATATTTACCAACTCTTCGCAAAAAAGTTTTAGCGTATAAAGAACACTGGCCCATATTTAAGAGTAGTTTTTCTAATTATTTAAAAGAGCATAACGATCAAGGTGGCAAAGTTTCCGTTTTTGGAGCAGGCTGTCGGGCTTGTTCTTTGATTAATTATACGCAATTAACGCCCTACATTGATTGTTTTATTGATGATCAGCCAGAGAAGCAAGGGAAGTTTATGCCTGGTTCAAAATTACCTGTGTATCCTAGTGATGCGCTAAAAGAACGTGGCATTGATTTATGTTTATTAGCGGTGAATGCCGAAAATGATGAGAAGGTTATGGCGAAACATGAAGCCTTTCAGCAAAGGGGAGGCAAGTTTATTCCTATTTTACCTCCGAGTCAAAATCTTTTACCCTTTTGGAGTCTTGCGGATGCTTACGAAAAAGTTTAATGATGAAGTCCTTTATCCGGATGAGCGTATCGTTAAAGTTTCTCATTCTCAGATAGAAGATTTAAAAGCTCAAGCGCTTAAGAATGAACGTAAAAGAATAAGACTTTGTACTCATATGGATGTTTCAGATAGTGTTCATGAGATGTTAATCGTTCATAATCGCGATACGTATGTCAGACCACATAAACATATCGATAGAATGGAGTCTTTTCATATTATAGAAGGTTTGTGTGATGTCATTTTATTTGATGAGGAAGGAAATATTCGTGAGGTCGTTGAGATGGGCGATGTTTCTTCCGGTAAGACATTTTATTACAGGATTTGTGATGCTATATATCATACTTTGATTATTGAGTCAGAAACATTAGTCTTCCATGAGACGACAAGTGGTCCCTTTAATAGAGAAGGTTCTGTTTTTGCTCCTTGGTCGCCTGAGGAGCACGAAGAAGAAAAAGTTAAATCATTTATTAATAGGATTAAAGCCAACAGGAATAGCTATGAGTCATGACATGAAATCAGGTGAAGGAATAGATGTTTTAGATGATGTTATTCGACGAGAAGATTGTCGATTATGTCAGAGTAAGAATTTAAAATTGGTTTTAAAGCTTGAACCCACACCACTAGCTGATTCGTATATCCCAGAAGCTACGAAGCAAAGTATTTATCCTCTAGATTTATATCTGTGCGAGGATTGTGGTTTCACTCAACTTCTAGATGTTGTCCAGCCACAGGTTATTTATTTTGATTATTTATTTGAAACAAAGACTTCTTTAGGTCTTGTGGAGCACTTTGGAAGGTATGCCGATGAGGTTCTTCAAAAGATTAAGCCGGCTCAAGATTCATTAGTTGTTGATATTGGCAGTAACGATGGATCTCTTCTTCAATTTTTTAAAAAACAAGATATGAAAGTATTAGGGGTTGATCCGGCTCGAGAAATAGCGCGAAAGGCTACTGAAGAGGGGGTTGAGACGTTGGCTGAATTGTTTAGTGAAGAGTTGGGGCGTTCTTTAAGAGAAGAGCGTGGGGCTGCATCCATTATTACTGTGAATAATTTGTTTGCAAATGTGGATAATCTCATAGATATGACAGCGGGGATAAGGGGATGGCTTGCTGAAGATGGGGTTTTTGTCTTTGAAAGTTTTTATTTAGTTGATCAAATTGAAAACATGGTTTTTGATTTTTCGTATCACGAACATATTTCTTACTTTTCTGTTAAACCATTAGCCGCATTTTTTAAGAGTCAAGGCATGGAGCTTTTTGATGTTAAGCGCGTTCCTACAAAGGGTGGGTCGTTACGTTATTTTATTCAAATAGCCGGTGGCCCTCGTAAAGTGACCTCTGAGGTTCAAGATCTCATTGATCTTGAAACGAGTTTGAATATCCATCAACCAGAAGCTTTTAAAAAATTTGAAGAGAAAATTAATCAAGCTAAAGAAAATCTTTTAAGTTTGTTAGACGATATCCATGCAAAGGGTCAAACTGTCGCAGCTTATGGTGCATCGGCTACTTCTACAACAATGATTTATCATTTCGATCTGACCAAAAGATTGTCTTTTATCATTGATGATAATCCACAACGGCAAGGTTTGTTTAGTCCTGGCTGTCACATCCCTGTGAAATCACCTGAGGATATTTATAAAGAGAAGCCGGATTACATCTTAGTTTTGGCTTGGCGATATTATAAAGCGATTATGACAAATCATAAAAATTATACCGATGAGGGTGGGCGTTTTATTATTCCTTTACCGGAATTGGAAATTTTATAAGATGACAAATGCTGTAAAAAAAGATAATAAGACAGCTGTTCCTTGGTGGCGAATCTCTTTTGGGGAGCCAGAGGTTCAAAAATTAAGAGATTCTGTTTTATCAGAACATATCAGTGCGGGGCCTGTTACTGAAGAATTTGAAAAGCAGTTGGCTGATCAATTAGATGTGGCGTATGCCGTAGCTACGACGAGTGGTAGTGTCGCCTTACTTATGGCGTTAATGGCTTTAGATATTCAAGAGAATGATGAGATTATTATGCCTAACCGGACATGGATTGCGACGGCACACGCGGCATTAATGTTAAAGGCCAAACCTGTCCTTATCGATGTTGTCAAAGATGTTCCTTTGATGGACGTGTCAGCCATTGAAGAAAAAATAACCTCAAAGACAAAAGCTATTCTTCTTGTTCATCTCAATGGACGTTCTGTGGATATGAAGGCGATTGAAATTATAAAAAAGAAATACAATATTCCCGTGATCGAAGATGCTTGTCAGGCTATTTTTTCAAAAAATCCTCAAGGATTTTTAGGAACACAATCGGAAATAGGCTGTTTCTCTTTGGGAACGACAAAATTGATTTCTTCCGGTCAAGGCGGTGTCGTTGTGACACAGAATAAAGGTATCTATGAAAAATTAAAAGCTATTCGTAATCATGGCGTTAAAGATAATTTTACGGATCACTGGTCCTCACTTGGTTTTAATTTTAAATATACAGACTTACAAGCTTCGTTTGCCCTTGTTCAACTGACACGTGTTGATGGTCGTATCAAGAGGCTCAAGGATATCTATCGAGAATATAAAGAAGGTTTGAAAGGTCATCCTTTGTTGAGATTGGTTCCTACAAAATTAGAAGAAGGTGAGTTGCCTTTGTATGCTGAGATTTTGTGTTTAGACCGCAGAAGACTTACGACATATTTAGAATTAAATGGTGTTCAAGTACGACCATTGCCCCCGAGTTTGGATATATCGGACTATATTCAAAAAAAGGATGAATTTCCAAATTCGAAATTGTTCGCGAATAATGGTATGTATCTGCCTTGTGGGCCAGATCAGCCTTTAGAGAATGTTAAGCGTGTTATTGATTTGTTAAAAGATTTTAGGAGTTAAAAGATGACGGGAATAGTTTTAGGAACATCTGAGTTTACAGTCCAAATGACGAAGGCCTTATTAGAGAAGGGGGTCGAGGTCTTAGCGCTGATTTCGATGCCTGCCGAAAAACAGCCTGTTGGATCATTAAACTTAGCTGATTTTGCGTGTGATAACCAAATGACATATTTAGAAGTAGAAGATATTAATGGAGAAGAAAGCCTAAATTTTATGAAGGGCTTAGAGCCTGACGTGATTTTTTCATCTTGGCCAAAAATTTTAGGTAAGGATGTTCTTGATATTGCTAAGCGTTGTTGTGTCGGTTCGCATCCAACAGAGCTTCCTCTTAACAGAGGACGTCATCCTTTGCACTGGATGATAGCGTTGGGAATGGAGAAGTCAAAATTTACCTTCTTTGAAATGGATCAAGGCGTTGATACAGGTGATATTTTATTGCAAGTTCCTTTTACCATTGATCAAGATGAAACCATTGATCAACTTATTTTGAAAGTTAATCGTTTAGCTTATGAGGTAACAAAGGAGTTGGTGGATATTTTGATGAAAGGGGATTTGATAACAAAGATTAAACAAGATCACGCTCAGGCTAATTATTGGCGTAAACGTAACTCCAGAGATGTTGTCCTTGATGTGCGGATGTCGAGAAAAATGATTATCAACACGGTACGTTCTTTTACGTCGCCTTTTTCTTATGCCAAACTTATTGTAGAAGATTCTCTTATTTGCATAATAGATGCTCGAGCTATGGAACAACCCGTTGATTGTCTTCATTTGGAGCACGGTAAGATTATTAATGTTGAGACGTTTAAGATACAGATAAAAGTTGAAGATGGAATTGTTGAATTGACAAGTTTAGAGCCTTTGCCTGATTTACTGCGAGAACAGCATTATGTTTATTCGCCTATAGAGTATTTATTGCGTTATCCAAAGAAGCTTTCAAAAGAATTGTTATCTGAGAATCAGTCTGCGGAAAATACCATTGTTTATAAAGAGAAGTGAAGGTTTAAAAATTATGCCAAAAGATGAAGAACAATATAAACCTATAAGTTGGAAAACACCCAAGCGAATTCTGCTTTTGATTCTAGGTTTGCCTATCTATGCGGTTGCTAAGTTGATAATTTTATTAGTTCCTTTTCGCGTCGGTCATTTTTGGAATTGTGAACGGATAGGGCATTTGTCGGTGAATACGGAATTATATTTAAGAGAGAAGTTAAAAGATATTAAGACATCAAAGGAACGCCATGTTTTTATTTGTGGACGTCCGGCGAATGAAGCTTTATTGAAAATCATTTCACGTAAGGTGACTGTGATTAGAAGTGCAGCGCTGTTAAAAATATATCATGTTGTTCGTAGTTTTATAGGTGAGTCAGGTTTTTGGGTGGATCAGCCAAGTGTTTATTATATCAGTGGTAAACTCGATGATGATCAACCTCAATTGGAATTTTCTAAAGAAGAAGAGCTGCAGGGCGAAGAACTCACGAAATCCATGGGAATACCAAAGGGGAACACCTTTGTTTGTTTTCATGTGCGTGATCAAGCGTATTTAAATCATGCTTTTCCTAAGAATCAAAAACAATGGTCTTATCATAGTTACCGTGATTGTACGTTAGAGAATTATCTTCCAGCCATGGAATATCTTGCAGGATTGGGCATTTATGTATTGCGTATGGGGCATATTGTCGAAAAAACATTAGCAACGGATAATCCGTTGATCATTGATTATGCCAATAATCATCGCACGGACTTTGGTGATGTTTATTTAAGTGCTCGGTGTAAATTTTTTGTAGCCTCAGAAGGTGGTTTAAGTAGTGTGCCATGGAGTTTTAATGTTCCTGTTGTTTATACCAATTCTATTCCTTGTGTGGGAACAATTGGTTGGAGAAAAGATGATCTGACTATCTCTAAGAAACTTTTGAGTGAAAAAGAATCGCGTTATTTGACGTATTCTGAGATTTTAGAATTAGGAGCGGATGAGTGGTTTCATGCTGAGCAATATGAAAAGGCTGGAGTCAAAACGATAGAAAATACATCACAAGAAATATTGGATGTTGTTAAAGAGATGAACGGACGTTTAGAAGATTCTTGGCAGGGACAGCCGCAGGATGAGCAAGATCTTACTCGTTACCGTGCCCTTATCCCTAAGGGACATCGTATTTATGGTTTTACATCTCGTATGGGCACACAATACATGCGTGATTATCAAGCGTTGTTGGAACAAAAACAAGGTCATTATGCAGATATCTGAGTTATATAGAGAAGAATCGATATGGAATAAAAAAGGCGTGATGATGTTGCTGCTTTTGGGTGTTGCTTTGTGGGTGTTAACGCCGCGTTTTTATGAACCGACTGGAGAGAGCTGGAGATCATGGGCTGCGGCAAGAATATTAACTGAGACGGGCGGGTTTCCTGTTTTTTCAATGGGGCCTCTCTATGTTTTTTTCTTACAGTTTTTTAGGTTGTTTGAGTATCCATTCTCGATGATGAGTGAATTTTTGATTATGCATTTTTTGACATACATAGCTATTTTTTTAATGTTGCGATGTGTTTTATCGGATGTATGGAGTTTTATCTTAACATGTGCTTGGATTCCGGCATTAACGATTGTTGAGCCAGGTGGGATGATTCCCGCGATTGGTTTGTTGGCTTTATATATTAAAGAAGGGTGGAAGCAAAAGAATGTAGAGGAGTTGATGCCTTTAACATTGTTTGTTGCTACGTTATGCCATAATGCGTTTTTACCATTTTTAGCAGGACATATGATTGGAGTTATCTTTAAAAGAATTAAAGAAAAGACATTGGTCTTGAAATTGCCATGGATGCCGTTTAAGTCATGTGGAGTTAAGTTTATCCTTAAGAGTTTATTGTTTTGTTTATTGTTATGCACTTTGCTTATGCCATCTAAACGCATTGATCATAATCATATGCTCATTGATCCAAAGTATGCGCCTGTTTCTATAGAGAAAGGAATGACAACAGCTTTTTTTATGATTGGAAACTGGAAATACATTTATCGCACTATGCCTGAAGATAGCTGGAGTAAGCAAGATTGGTATTTATCGAATGATGAAGCTTTTGGGGGCGCCCAATCTGTTTTAGAGGCTTTTATTAAGGCCCCTCAAACGGCGATCAACAATATTTTTGAGAACGTTGGAGCTATTGCACATGTACCAGCTCTTTTTGTTGTTGGGAATGTATCCAATCCTCTTGTTGTGCTAGCCGTTGTTCTTTTTTCAATAGGGTGTATGGAAGTTTTCATAACGTATGGTTACTTGGGCAGATGGCCGCATTTATTTGCCGTTACTCTTGGAACGATCGGAGTTATCGGGGCGTTGCTCTTAACATGGTTTAGTCAGCGGTATCTGCTGGCGTTATTACCTATTGGATTACTTATGGTGACCCATATAGGACGGGGTTTATGTCGTTTGATAAAAACGTGTACGCTAAAAGAGCAAAGTTCTTGTTCTCGTCCATGGCTGATGGTAGTAGTTGTTGTTTGTATAGTATTAGGTGTTGTTTTTAATGAGTGGGTTATTGCTTCTCTTTTTCATAAAACATTATCGGTTACATCTCGTTTACAAATATGGTCATTGGATATGTTTTTAATCATGTCTGGATGTCTTTTCTTCATTTTTAAAAAATATTCTATTTCTCTTTTATCTCAGGAAGATATAGGTGAAAGTTATCTGATGACGCATTTGATTATTGGTGTTAGTGTCGTCACGGTATTTCTTACAGTTTTTCCTTATCCAAAAGGAATTAAGCATCAGATGATTGCTGTTTTCAATCAAAAGGGAATGTTGAGGGATATGAAGTATCAAAGTATGGTGAGTGCGCGACAAGCTTTATTAAAGCATACAAAAAACACGGATCGTATTTTGGCGTTAGAAGCAAATTGGATTAAGGCCTTTATGCCTGTCGAGTTAGGTAGTGTTTCTCATATTCACAGCTTGCCGCCTTTTAAGGATGCTCAAGAGGAAGTCGATAATTTCTTTTCTAAGATTAACGTTGTATGGGTTAATCCCTTGTGGGCTGATTATAACAAAGAAGTATCGACAACGAATTTGCGATATCGTTTACATGTAGAGCCCTTTTTGAAGAAGGCGTTGCAGAACGGTTGGGAAGTAACGGAAATTGATGGGTTTTGGAAAATATATCGTCGAAGTAACAGTTAAAATAAATTAGGATATTAATATGAAAATAGTTATTTTATGTGGAGGGAAGGGCACGCGCATCCGCGACGTTTCCGAAGTATTACCTAAACCCATGTTGCCTGTGGGCAATCGCCCTGTTTTATGGCACATCATGAAAATTTATTCTCATTATGGGTTTAATGATTTTGTGTTGTGCTTAGGGTATAAGGGTTGGACGATTAAGGAATTTTTTCTTAATTATCAAGCTATGATTAGTGATATCACGATTGATTTAGGTGATAAAAATTCTGTGACGTTTCATGATAAGGTTGATGAATCGAGTTGGAAGGTGACACTTGTCGATACAGGCGAAGAAACCCAAACAGCTGGACGAATTTGGGGTGCGAAAGAGTATCTTAAAGATTGTGATACGTTTGGCATTACTTATGGTGATGGTGTGGCTGATGTGAATGTCGCAGAGTTATTAAAGCAACATAAAGATTCTGGGTTGTTAGGAACGATTACAGGTGTGCAACCGTTAGGGCGTTTTGGTGAAATTCAGTTGGAAGATAATGTTATCCGTGAATTTAATGAAAAGCCAAATGTAAGTGCTGGACTCATTAATGGAGGTTTTATGGTCTTTGAACAAGAAGTGTTGGATAAATATTTCACTTCAAATAAAACACATTCGTTAGAGCAACATGTGATCCCAAAAATTGTCAAAGATCGACAAGTAGGGATTTATAAACATAAGGGCGCGTGGCAGTGTATTGATACGCCGCGAGAATATAATATGTTAAATCAATTTTGGTCGGAAGACCAAGCGTTTTGGAAGGTATGGAAATGAGTATAAATCAAGATTATTGGAACAAGCGTCGTGTTTTAATCACGGGGCATGAAGGGTTTTTAGGGGCATGGTTAACAAAGGTGCTTGTTGGGTGCGGCTCTGAAGTTGTTGGTCTTGATAAAGTTATTGATAGAGAGAATACAGTTCTTCATGAAGTGAGCGGCAAATTTGAAGGTATTGAAGGTAACATTGCGGATTTTAACCTTGTGAAAAAAATCATGGATGATTTTAAACCTCAAACCATTCTTCATATCGCAGCTGAGGCTATCGTTGGAGTGGCTAACAAAAATCCTATTGCAACATTTGAATCCAATATTCAAGGAACCTGGAATATTTTAGAGGCGGCACGTGATAATAAAGAGCTTGAAGGTATCGTTGCTGCCTCAAGTGATAAAGCTTACGGGTCACATGAGAACCTTCCCTATACAGAAGACATCGCTCTTCATGGGGATCATCCTTATGATGTGTCAAAAAGTTGTTCGGATTTGTTGTGTCGATCCTATTTTTTAACGTTTAAGGTTCCTGTCTGTGTCACACGTTGCGGTAATATTTATGGACCAGGTGATCATAATTTCTCACGCCTTATTCCAGATGCGGTTTGTTGTGCCTTAAAAGAAGAGCAATTTATCATTCGTAGTGATGGGGAATTTACTCGTGATTATATTTATGTGGAAGATGTCGTCAACGCTTATTTAACGTTAGCTGAGAAGATGAAAGTTTTGAAACTAGAGGGAGAGGCCTTTAATTTTAGTAATGACAGACCTTTAAGTGTTCTTGATGTTTTTAAACGTATTTCGAGTAATGTGAATAAAAAAAATGTGGAACCCCGTATTTTAAATGAAGCGCAATTTGAAATTAAGCATCAGTACTTATCATCGCAAAAGGCGAAGGACATTCTTAGTTGGGAATCTCAATTTTCTATAGATGAGGGGTTAAAGGATACCATTTCTTGGTATGCAACAAATGTTTTAGATGTTAAAGAAGCATCTTCAAATCGGTAAGCTTAGATAAAGGATATATGTTGAAATTCGTTAAATTAAAAAATTATAAAGAGGTCTTATGGTTTTTCTTTAAACCTTATAAGTTCCAAAGTATGGGTGTTTTTTGTCTGATGGCATTGGCGGGAGCTCTTGAGGCATTTAATTTGCTTGCGATCTATCCTATTATTAATTATGGCTTGGCATTGGAAAATCAAAGTCGGGCGCTTCAATTTTTGGATTCTCTTGTTGTAAGTTTAGGTGATGACAATTTATTTTTGTCGGCCTGTGTATTGCTGTTAATTGCATCTTTCTTGGCGGTTCTGGCAAAGGTTGCGTATCATGTGTTCTCTAATTTGCTTATTAAAAATATTGTAGGTGATCATCAAAAGAAGATTTTTCAGAAATTCTTAAATGCTGAATATAAATATTTTGTTAGAAGCCAACAAGGTAAATTGATTTATGCTGGAACGACCGCCACGACACGTATGGCCAACAATATTGTTTATACGTTAAGGTTGGTTAATAGTTTGATAACCTGTACTTTTTATGCAGTCATGTTAACGGTGTTAGCATGGCAGGGTATGATTCTTATTACTTTTATTGGTATACTTTACATGGTTTTTACAAAGGTTATTCTTCAAAAGGTTATTAATCGTTACGCACATCTTAATGTTGAAGAGGAGAGAAAGAAGAATGTCATTTTAAATGAATTTATTACAGGCATTAAACCGATTAAAGCCTTTAATAATAATCGATATTGGCAAGGAAGATATGATCAAACAGTTGAGCGTAGTGTGATGTTTAATTTTAAGGTTCTTATAGGACACATTATGCCGGATATCTTTTTAAAATTTACATTTTTTGTAACTTTTGCATTGATTGGTATTTTTATGCATATGCGTTTGTCAGGTCAAATTTTACCTGTATTACCTTTATTAGCTACCTTTACCATGGTGGCTAGTCGATTATTTCCTTATGTGGGGTTAATCGGATTTGATATTATGGCGATTGCGCGTGTTATGCCAGATACAAAAATTGTTTATGACCTTCTGAATAAAGATATTGAAGATCATCGTGATGGGACGTTGGTGGCAGATACATTTCGTGATTGTGTCAGATTAAATAACGTATTTTTTAGATATAAAGGAATGGATGAGGATTTGTTAAAAGGTGTTTCGTTGAGTATCAAAAAGGGAGAAATGACGGCCATTGTTGGGCATTCGGGTTCAGGGAAATCGACTCTTGTGAGTCTTCTTTTAAAATTATATGACGTTGATAAGGGGAATATTACGGTGGATGGCATTGATCTTAAAACGTTAAGTAAGAAATCATATTTAACTCAGATTGGTTATGTCAGTCAGGAAATTTTCTTATTTAATGGAACGATTAAAGATAATATTCGCTTTGGAGATCAAGAATCAACAGATGAAGATATTATTCAAGCGGCACAATTAGCGAATGCGCATGAGTTTATTATAGATACAGAGAATGGATATGACTCACTTGTGGGGGATGCAGGAGTTAAATTATCGGGTGGACAAAGACAGCGTATTGCAATTGCGCGCGCGATGTTACGCCAACCAAAAATAATTATTTTAGATGAAGCGACAAGTTCGCTTGATAATATTTCTGAAAAAGCGGTGCAAGAAGCCATATTTAAAGTATCACAAAGGACAACGGTCGTTGTGATTGCGCATCGGCTTTCGACGGTTCAAAAGGCGGATAAGATTATTGTGTTTGAGAATGGTGAGGTGCAGGAAGAAGGAAAGCATGATGAGTTATTGGCGGGGAAGAATCGTTATTTTGAGTTGTATACGGCAAGTTAGGGAAGAGGATTTATGCATACAATGTGCAAGAATAACCAAGTTTATTCTGTTGTTTGATTTTTCTCATTTTGTTTCTTGATTATTTTTTGCCAGGCATCCAGAGATGCCGGTCCCAACCAAAGGTTGGGATATCTTGCCCCGCTTTTGGCGGGGTCACGCCGAAGGCGGGATACCTTGTACCTTGGTTATTCCAGCGCGGTTAATTTAATTAATGATTACCATAAGGACATATTATGAAAAACATTTTAATCACCGGCTCAGGCGGTTTCATCGGTTCCCATCTTACAGAAGAATGCGTTAAGCGCGGATTTAAAGTGCGAGCATTTTTGCATTATAATTCATCTAGTTCTCGAGGATGGCTTGAGGATTCGGTTTATAAAAATGATATTGAATTTATTTCAGGTGACGTTCGGGATTATGATGCGGTTTCAAGTGCGATAAAGGGGTGTGATGGTGTTTTTCATCTCGCAGCCCTTGTGGGTATTCCTTATTCTTACGTGTCCCCACTAGCCTACATCCGAACAAATGTTGAGGGCACGTACAATGTTTTACAATCTTCTCGTGAATATAATGTGAAAAATTGTTTGGTCACATCAACAAGCGAGACGTACGGTACGGCTCAACATGTTCCGATTGATGAAAAACATCCACGTAATGCTCAATCGCCTTATGCGGCGAGTAAGGTTGCTGCCGATCAATTGGCGTTAAGTTATTATCGTTCGTTTGATTTACCTGTCAAAATTGTGCGCCCCTTTAACACGTTTGGCCCACGACAATCCGCAAGAGCCATTATTCCAACGGCTATTTGTCAAATGCTTAAAGGGCAGATGGAGCTTAAGTTTGGAAATTTATCGCCGACACGGGATTTTACGTTTGTTAAAGATACGGTTGCTGGCATGATTGCTATTGCCCAGTGTGAAAAGCTTAACGGAGAGGAAGTGAATATCGGTATGAATCAAGAAATTTCCATTGGAGATTTAATCCAAAAGATTGCAAAACTCATAAACACCTCAAGCAAAATAAAACAAGATCAATCGCGCGTAAGACCTGAGGCGAGCGAAGTTCAGCGATTACTTTGTGATAATACAAAAATTTTTAAAGAAACAAATTGGAAGCCCCAATACACTTTGGAAAAAGGGTTAACAGAAACGATAGACTCTATCGCCAAGAGTTTACATCTTTATAAACCGGAATTATACAATGTCTAAAGTCATACCACTATCCGAACCATCCTTAAATGGGCGCGAATGGGACAATATTAAAGAGTGTCTTGATACGGGTTGGGTTTCAACAGCGGGGAAGTTTGTTGATCGATTTGAAGAAGGTATTGCGCAATATACACATTCTAAGTTTGCTATTGCGACAAGCAGTGGGACGGCGGCTTTGCATGTCTCTTTGTTGCTAGCAGGTGTTATGCCAGATGATGAAGTTATTGTTCCAACACTTACATTTATAGCACCCATTAATACGGTTCGATATGTTCAGGCACATCCAGTCTTTATGGATTGTGATTCCTATTTTAATTTGGATGTAGAGAAGGTTCGAAATTTTATTTTAAAGGAAACAGAATTTAAAGGTGGTGTGAGTCGAAATAAGACCTCACAAAGAGTCATTCGAGCTATTATTCCTGTCCACATGTTTGGACATGCCGTGGATTTAGAATCATTAACAGGTCTTTTAGAAGAACGGAATATTAAGATCATTGAAGATGCGACGGAAAGTTTGGGGGCGAGTTACACTCAAGGCAAATTAAAGGGAAGAGCAACAGGGACCGTTGGCCAATTGGGATGTTTTTCTTTTAATGGCAATAAAATTATTACCACAGGTGGCGGTGGGATGATTGTTACGGATGATGAACAGCTAGCTTTAAAAGCTAAATATTTAACAACACAAGCCAAAGATGATGGGATTCGAAATATTCATCATGAGGTCGGTTACAATTTTCGACTCAATAATATTCAAGCGGCAATGGGTGTAGCTCAGTTGGAGTCGCTACCAGAAATTATTGCAAAGAAGAAGAATAATTACATGCTTTATAAAAGTAAATTACAAGATGTTGCCGGCATCAACTTAGTTAATACTCCTGATTATGCCGAATCAAACTATTGGATGTATGCCATCAATATATGTAAGGAAACATTCGGTCAAAGCTGTGAGAATGTTATGAATGTGTTGTTAAGTCATGACGTTGGGGTGAGACCTTTATTTTATCTCAATCATTTACAAAAGCCGTATGCTGATTGTCAATCATATAACGTTGAATTGGCGAAGCAATTATTAGAAATAACACTGTGTGTGCCAAGCAGTGCAGACTTAAAGGAAGAAGATATTGATTTTATTATTGGTTTAATCAAAGGTATGAGCCAGAGAGTAAGTTCTGGTCTAGTTAACTAGGGTATTTGACCTAGTCCCCGCCGTTGGCGGGGTCAATTCGTACTTCTAATTTATGCTTCCTTTGGTCGCATAAATTAAGTTCTCATTGAAATAAGGAGAAATGAAGAAATTATGAAAAGAGAAATTAAAATTTTAAGTACTCTAGGGCCATCAAGCATGGAAACATCAACGATTAAGAAATTAGATGATATGGGTGTGGGGGTATTTCGCATTAACTTATCACATACCCCTCTTGATCAAATTGAAAAAAATGTAAAGCACATTATCGCATCAACGGATAAACCTCTTTGTTTGGATTTGGAAGGGGCGCAAGTGCGTAGTGGTTTGATGGCCAATAACAGAGATGTTTTTGAAGAAGGGGGCGTTGTTCGCATTCACAAAGATCCTTTGGTGGGGGATGCTAAGAATATCAATTTGACGCCCAGTTTTGTTGTCGATGAGATTGAACCTGGAGATTTGATTAGTATCGATTTCGATACATTATTGTTGCATGTTTATAAAAGAGAAGGTGAGACTCTTTTGGCGAAAGTTGTCAGTGGTGGAACAGTGGGAAGTAATAAAGCTGTGACGGTTGATCGTAATATTATTTTGCCCCCCTTATCACCGAAAGATAAAGAAGCGGTTGTGATTGGATTAAAACACAAGGTTCCTTATATTGCATTATCTTTTGCGAATCGAAAAAGTGATGTTGAAGAATTAAGAGCTTTAGTGGGGGATAAGATGAAAATTATTTCTAAGATCGAAAGTCGTGATGGTCTTCGTAATCTAGAAGAGATTCTTATCGCGTCAGATGCAGCTTTAATCGATCGAGGTGATATGTCTCGCGAGGTATCGATTGAATTAATTCCTTCTATTCAAAAACGGATCATCAAGAAGGCTAATGATTTGCATACTCCGATTTATGTGGCTACCAATCTTTTGGAGTCCATGGTTGATCGTCCTGTTCCGACACGGGCTGAGGTTAATGATATTATTAACACGTTGTTAGATGGAGCCAATGGTTTGGTGCTTGCCGCAGAGACGGCCATTGGTCGTTATCCAGTTGAATGTGTCAATATGGTGAGGCGATTGTCAAAGGCCTTTAACAATACAGATAGCGAAACAACTTTAATGGAGATGGCCAATCAAGAGGTGTCATCACTACATCTTAATAAACCGCATGGCGGGGTTATGGTTAATAAAAAAAAATTTACTGCTAATCAGGAACGTATTGCAGGTTTAAGAAAATTGTTTGTTGATGAAACGGTTCTTTTAGATGTGCAACAAATAGCGGTTGGAACGTATTCTCCTGTTGATGGTTTTATGAATAGAGATGAGATTCATTCGGTGCTTGATGATTATAAGCTTCCCTCAGGTGATGTCTGGACGCTACCTATATGTTTGCAAGCCAAGAAAGAGGATATCAAACATTTAAGAGTTGGTGATGAGATTGCTCTTGTTTCAAAAAGAGATGATGTGATTTATGCCGTGTTGCATCTAGATGATGTGTATAACTTTGATTTTAATGATATTTCTCAAAAATGGTTTAATACGACAGACAAAAATCATCCTGGCGTGAATAAATTAAGTCAATCGGGTGAATGTTTTCTTGGCGGGAAAGTAGATTTAATTAGACGTTTGCCATCGGAATATCAACAATACACGTTAACGCCTTTACAAACACGTCAAATCTTTGAGAAAAAAGGGTGGAACACCATTGTTGGATTTCACACGCGTAATGTGGTGCATCGCGCTCATGAATTTCTTCAACTAACAGCCCTTGATCGTTATGGCATTGATGGATTGTTCGTTCACCCCATTATTGGTCCTAAGAAAAAAAATGATTATAACCCGGATGTGATTTTAAAAAGTTATTCCATGATGATGGATCAGTTTTATCCAAAAAACCATGTGGTTTTAGGAGCCTTTCTTTCCTATAGTCGCTATGCAGGCCCAAGAGAAGCTGTTTTTACAGCTCTTTGTCGCAAGAATTTTGGATGCACCCATTTTATTGTTGGCCGAGATCATACGGGTGTTGGAGATTTTTATTCTAAGGATGCTTCCAAGGAATTATTTGGGCAATTAGGAGATATCGGTATTCAACCCGTTTTTTTTGATGAAGTTCATTATTGTCAAAGTTGTAAGTTGTACGTTGAAAAATGTGATCATGCCAAGGAAGACATCAAACATATTAGTGGCACCCAAGCGCGAGAGATGTTTTCAAAAGGTGAACAGCCTCCGGCGTGGTTTATGCGTGAAGAAATTAGTCGTATTATTTTAGAAGATATTACTAATCAAAAAGAGGTTTTTGTCACATGAGTCAAGCACGTGTGCTGTGGTTTACAGGTTTGTCAGGTTCAGGCAAATCAACGATTGCTGAAGGGTTGTGCCAACGTCTTCTAGATAGAGGTTTTAAGGTTAGGATTTTGGATGGAGATGATATTCGAGAATCTTATCCTAAAAGTCTTGGATTTACACCTGAAGATATAAAAACGAATAATCGATTGATTGCGCAAATGTGTTTAGATCAAACTCAAGAGTATGATTTTCTATTAGTACCTGTGATTGCTCCATTTCAAGAATCTAGAAGCGAATCAAAGAAGATGTTAGGGGATCAATTGTCTTTTGTTTATGTCAAAGCGTCTTTAGATACGGTTATTGAAAGAGATACGAAAGGATTTTATAAAAAAGCCTTAAACAAAGAGATTGAGCATTTTATTGGAATCGATCCAAGGGTTCCTTATGAAGAGCCGGAAAATGCAGAGATCGTTTTGGACACAGAGCAACACAGGGTTGATGATTTAATCTTAAGGGTTGAAATTTTTTTAAAATTGGATTTAAACAAGAATGAAACAGTCTCAAACAACACATAATACAGCGCTACCAGGGATCTTTCAATTTTTAAAGAAACAAGCTGTGCAATTAAGGTATGGCAAAGAATTGAAATTGAGGAAAAACTGGTATTATCAACCTTTGAGTGAAGGGCTGCATGGATTGGAATTCTTTAAATCAACAACTCTGACACCCCATTGGCTGACATTAAATCAGGAATTAAGAGCTGGTGTTATGATTGATCAAAAGAAAGGCTTTATTTTAGAAATCAATGCCACAGAGGACATCGAATGGATTCAATGTGCTGTGGGTGCTCTTAAAAAAAGTGAGATTAAAAGAGTAAGAATTTCTATTGATGACAAATGCAAAGCGGAAATTTTGGATATGGCAACAGATATTTGGAATGATATGCGTATAAAAATTGAAGGGCAACAAACAAGCTTTCAATTAAGGGTTGAATGGGAAGGAGCGGGCACGTTGTATTATTCGCATCCTTTTATTAACAAAGGCATATCCCCTAAAGAAGCAAACTCTCAAAAGAATATTATTTGTTTGGTGTTAGATGGTATCACAGCGGAATGTATTGATAAGGACAGGACGCCTCATATGTATGCTTTTTTTAAAGGCGGGGTTGAGTGTAGCAATGTTTACTCTCAAGGAGATTGGACGCTGCCGGCTTTCTCATCGATGTTAACAGGACAATATCCTTCTAAACATGGTGTGACAAATCCAGACCAACATGAAACGGTTTTGGATGCAAAAACGCAGACGTTGCCACAGCTATTAAGAGAAGGCGGTTATCGCACCTTTGGTTATTCAAGCCATCTTCGATTTAATCCCGCTTATGGCCATGCGAAAGGTTTTGAACGATTCTTTTTTCGACCCTTAGCCTATGACCATAACTATGTTCAGCAAATACACGAAGCGATATGGCAGCTTGAGGCCCACCGGGATGAACCAAACTTTTTATTTCTTCATTTTTTTGATTCGCATCCACCGTATAAGCCGTTTACGTATTTAAAGAATGTTTTAACAAAACCTTTTAGAACAGGGGACTCTTCGTATCGAACGAAGGAAGATGGTGACGATCGTTATGAATTGGATGATCGGTTAACAAAATTAAAAGAAATGGACTTGGCTTTTGGAATGTTTTTTTCGTATCTAAAAGAGCAGCCTTGGTTTGATCAATCCACCGTTATTCTTACGGCTGATCATGGGGTGACTCAAGTTCAGGAGAAAAAACCTTTATTATTATTTGATCGCGTCAATATTCCTTTATTTGTACGATCAAGTGAATTGAGTCAACACAAGAACAGTGATTTTGTTGAGGGTAATGTTGACTTGATGGCTTCAATTCTACATTTGGCGCAAATTGAGACGCCACCGAACGTAGATGGAAGGTTGTGGTCTTTTTTAGGTGGAGAGATAAGAAATCAAGCCTTTAGTGAATCGTTATATAGAAAAGTTTACTCAGCGGTGATACGCGATCATTCCAACTGTTATCATTTTAAATGTCCCTTTGATGAGATTACAAGAAAGATTAGTTTCGAAGCCCTTGAATCTCTTACGGCTTATAAGCGTGTTAATGGACGAGATGTGGAAGAAGATGTTGTGGTTGAAAATAATCAGCAAGGTGATGTTCAGGATAAATTTAGAAAATATTTAGAGGTCTAGAGGCTATGAATGATGTTGTTGTTATCGGAGGTGGAGGACATGCGCGGGTTGTCATTAGTCTTTTAAAGAAAATAAAAGATTATCATGTGTTGGGATATGTGGCTCAGGAGGATAATGGAGACATTCTTGGGGTTTCGTATTTGGGGAGTGATCAAAAGTTAGAAACTATAATAAAAGAAAATCCGAGATGTGCGGCTGTTATTGGTGTTGGTAAAATTGATTTAGAAGATAAGCGTATGGCAATAAAAGCAAAATTAGAACTATTAAAATTTGATTTACCAGCAATTGTTTCTCCTTTTGCGATTATTAATGAGAATATATTTTTAGGAGAGGGCGTGGTGATCATGGATGGAGTTGTAATACAAACAGGAGCGAGGATTGGAAATTGCGCACTTGTAAATACGGGGTGTTGTGTTGATCATGATTGCGTGATTGGAGACAATGTTCATCTCGCCCCTGGCGTTTCTTTAAGTGGTGGCGTTGAGATTGGGGATAATAGTTTGATAGGCACAGGTTCTAGTGTTGTGCAATATAAGAAAATTGGAAAGGATTGTTTGATTGGGGTAGGAAGTGCTGTTGTTGATGATTGTGTAAGTTCTGGTACGTATGTCGGCGTGCCGGCAAGAAAAGTGAAAGACTCGTCATGAGTAAAAGAAGAAAAAAAGTTTATATTATTGGCGAAGCTGGCGTTAATCATAATGGCAGTTTAAAGTTAGCCAAACAATTAATTGATGTGGCGGCCCGTTGTGGGTGTGATGCGGTCAAGTTTCAAGTGTTTCAAGCGGATCTGCTTTTAAGCAAGAAGGCTCATTTGGCTCAGTATCAAAAAGAGGGCATCAGTTCAAAAATCAAGACACAACATGACCTTATAAAGGGATTAGAATTGTCTTTTGAAGATTTCGAAAAGTTATACAAGCATTGTGAGAAGAGGGGTATTGAATTTTTGGCAACGCCTTTTGATAAGACAAGTGTGGATTGGTTAATGGCATTAAAGGTTTCGTGTTTTAAAATTTCTTCGGGCGAACTAACCAATTTACCGTTTTTAGATTATGTGTCACGCAAGAAAAAACCAATGATATTATCGACGGGAATGGCTAATATGGATGAGATTAAAGAAGCTGTCGATACGATTAAGAAGAATAACAGTAAAATTGTTCTGTTGCATTGTATTACAGAATATCCGGCGCCCATGGATCAATTAAATTTGCGCGCGATACAAACGTTGCAGAATCATTTTGGTGTTGAAGTTGGTTTCTCTGACCATTCGTTGGGCATTGAAGCCTCTCCTGCGGCAGTGGCTTTGGGAGCGACGATTATAGAAAAACATTTTACGTTGGATCGAGGAATGGCTGGTCCAGATCATAAGGCGTCCTTAGAAGAAAATCAGCTTAAAAACATGATCACAAATATTCGTCTTGTGGAATCGGCTTTAGGAGACGGTGTTAAGAAAATTGCGGCATGCGAGAAGAAATATGTAGATTTAGTGCGCAAGAGTTTGGTTGCGGTCTCAACCATAGATAAGGGACAAGTTATTAAAGAGTCAGATCTAGCGATTAAGAGGCCTGCCGGAGGAATTGGACCAAAAGCATTTAATCGAGTCATTGGGCTAAAAGCACGGAAACGAATTGTATCAGACAGTATTATTCGTTGGAGCGATGTTTATGAAAAAGCGTAAAATATGTATCATTTCAGGATCACGCGCGGATTATAGTCATATGTATTGGCTTATTAAAGAATGTGATCAAGATAAAGACATTAATCTTCAGCTTTTGGCGACAGGCATGCATTTATCGAAACGTCATGGTTTGAGTTATCAGATGATTCAACAAGATGGCTTTAAGATTGGGAAGAAAATTGATATTCTCCGTTACTCTAACACAGATGAAGGGGTTGCTCATAGTGTGGGGTTAGGGTGTCAACTGTTTACAAAAGCGTACAAAGAACTAAAGCCAGATATTGTTGTGATTTTTGCAGATCGTTTTGAGATGATGGCGGCTTGCCTATCAGCTTACATGTTAAAGATTCCCATCGTTCATCTGCATGGAGGAGAAACATCTCAAGGTGCGCTTGATGAAGCAATACGACACAGTATTACGAAAATGGGATCGGTTCATTTTACGGCTACTGAGGATTATCGTCGACGCGTTGTTCAATTAGGGGAAAATCCAAAACGTGTTTTTCACGTAGGTTCCCCAGGATTAGAATCGTTGTCCCATCAAAAATATTTGAGCAAGAGCGAGTTAGCTAAAAAATTAAAATTTGATTTTGATGGTCAAGTAGCCCTTATGACTTATCATCCGGTTACGCTTGAGAAAAATACAGTTACAAAGCACGTGGGGCAATTACTCAAAGCTATAAAAGCAACATCTCTTAAGGTGATTATGACTAAGTCAAATGCGGATGCTCAAGGTGATGTGATTAACAAGATGTTGCGTGATTTTTGTCGTGATAACCCCAAACGATTTAAGCTTTATGATTATTTGGGTCAATTTCTCTATTATAATTGTCTGAAATCTGCAGATGTGTTAATCGGTAACTCATCAAGCGGTATTGTTGAGGCTCCGTCTTTTAAGATACCAGTTGTTAATGTCGGTGATAGACAAAAGGGACGAGTTCGTTCGGTTAATATTATTGATGTTAATAATTCAACAGCCAATATTTTAGCTGGAATAAAAAAAGCGTTATCCAAAAGCTTTTTAACAAAATTAAAGGGAATGAATAATCCTTATCAGAAGTATAAAGATGGACGCGTTGCGTATCGCATTAAAGAAAAATTAAAGAAAATAAAGTTGGATGATTCGATTTTAAAAAAAGAATTTTACGATATCAAGTTTCAGTATTAAAGGAATGCTATGAAATTAAAGGTTAGAAAAATGTTTGTGGAAGAAGATTTGTCCGTTAAGGAAGCTATGCGCAAGATGAGTGAGATTGGTGAGAAAATTCTCTTTGTCGTTAATAATCAGAAAAAGCTTCTTGGAACGGTGACTGATGGTGATATTCGTCGTTGGGTGTTGGCAGAGGGAGCTTTGACGGAGGAGATTAAGAAAGTTTATAATCCAAAACCATTTTACGTTGATAAAGGAAGCGATGTGAAGGAAGCCAAAGAAATTATGCTTAAAGAAAAGTTAGGCGGTCTTCCTGTTTTAGATGAGGATAAGGTTGTCGATGATGTTTTGTTGTGGGACCGTGTTTGGGGAGCCAATGGGGGGGAGATCAAAAATAAGATTGATATTCCGGTTCTTATTATGGCAGGGGGAAAAGGCACGCGCTTAGATCCTTTCACAAAAGTATTGCCTAAGCCGTTGATACCTATCGGTGAGAAAACAATAATTGAAATTATTCTTGATAAATTTAAACAATATGGCACTAAAGAGTATTACATCTCTATTAATCATAAATCACGCATGATGAGGGCTTTCTTTGAAGAAGTTAATACAGGGTTTTCCATTCATTTTGTTGAGGAGAAAAAACCTTTAGGCACGGCGGGAAGTTTGAAGTTGTTAGAGGGAAAAATCAAGAAGTCTTTAATTGTTTCAAATTGCGACATTATTATTGATGCCGATTATAACGATATTGTTGATTTTCATTATGCAAAAAAGAATGATATTACAATTGTTGGTTCCTTCCGACATTTTACTGTACCTTATGGGATTTGTCAGATCGAAGAAGGTGGTAATTTGGTAAGCATGCAAGAAAAGCCAGAGTACGACTTATTAGTTAACACAGGGATGTATGTGATTAATAAAAGTGTTTTTAAATTTGTAAAGAAAAACAAATATTTAAATATGACGAGTTTAATTGATATTGTTAAAGATCAAGGTGGCAAGGTAGGCGTGTTTCCTATTGATGAAAAATCTTGGATTGATGTAGGCCAATGGGAAGACTATCATCGCGCTATTCGTGCTTTTGAATTAAAACAGTAAAGGGAATCAATTATGAAAAATGTTCGCGTTATCGCCCGACTTGATATTAAGGGACCTAACCTTGTTAAAGGTATTCATCTAGAAGGTTTAAGGGTGTTGGGAAAGCCAGAACACTTTGCCCAATATTATTATGAAAATGGGGCGGATGAATTATTTTATATGGATATTGTGGCCAGTTTGTATGGAAGAAATAGTTTATTAGATATTATTGAACGCACATCTAAAGAAGTTTTTATTCCTATTATTGTAGGCGGAGGTTTAAGAACGATTGAAGATATTAATGCTGTACTTCGCGCGGGAGCTGATAAGGTATCCCTTAATACAGCCGCGATTAAAAATCCTGATTTTATCCGACAAGCCGCTAATCGGTTTGGATCGTCAACGATTATCGTTTCTATTGAGGCAATAAAGGAAAAGGAAGGACAGTATTTTGTTTATACGGATAATGGTCGTGAATATACTGGCAAAGAAGTTTTTCAATGGGCGAGAGAGGTATGCGAGTTGGGGGCTGGGGAAATTATGATAACTTCTGTTGATCGGGAAGGCACAGGGACAGGTTATGATCTTGAGTTAACTAAAAAAGTGGCTGAGTCTGTTCCTATTCCTGTCATTGCATGTGGTGGGGCTGGTCGATTGGAACATATTGAAAATGTTGTTATTGAGGGTAAGGCTGATGCGTTAACGGTGGCATCTATGATTCATTATGATTTTATTAAGCATCACACGATTGAGGCGGATTACTCAGCGGAAGGAAATGTTGAATTTCTAAAAAAGAAAATGATTTTCTCTAAAATAGAGACAGTTAGTTTAGAAACGATTAAGAGTCATCTCATGAACTCTGGCATCAATTGTCGTTTTAAACATCATGGCGAAATCAACAAACCATTAAACATATGTTGAATTCGCTTAAGGCCAGGGCATTGTCAAAAGAGCAATGAAAGATACAAGTTACAAGACACAAGATACAAAAAAATATCAATGTTCAAGGTCCAATAACCAAAAAGGCTATCGTCAAGAAATTGTTTGGAATTTTTATTTTGTGAATTGTTTCTTTTTTGTATCTTGTGTCTTGTAACTTGGTTATTTTATAGAGTTTTTGACAATACGAAGACCATATCAAGGAGCTAATAAATGTCTGAGAAACGAGATCAGTATGTAGCTATTATTGATTATAAGATGGGTAATCTATTTAGTGTTAAGCAAGCTTGTGAGCAAGTTGGTATTAAGGCTATTGTTACAGAAAAAAAAGAAGAGATTCTTAATGCTTCTGGGCTGATATTGCCTGGCGTCGGAGGTTTTGGTGATGCCATGCAACATTTAAGGGATCTAGATTTAATTGAGGTGATCAGAGATGAGATTGCTGCTGGCAAACCTTTGTTAGGGATTTGTTTAGGGTTACAGTTGCTTATGTCTGAGAGCGAAGAATTTGGATCCCATGAGGGGCTTGGATTAATTGAGGGAAAGGTTAAAAAATTTAAATTAGAAAATAGTGAAGGTCGGGTGAGTAAAGTTCCTCAAGTGGGCTGGAATCAGATTGCTAGTGTACGGACAAAACAAGAATTACATTGGAATCAAACGCCATTGCAACATATTAAGGAAGATGATTATTTGTATTTTGTGCATTCTTATTTTGTTGAACCTACGTTAAGTGATGTTGTTTTATCTCAAAGCACATACGAGGGAGTGTCATTTTGTTCTAGCGTTTTAAAAGATAATATATTTGCTGTTCAATTTCATCCTGAGAAGAGTGCCTCTGTTGGGCTTCAGATCTATAAGAATTGGTTTACACAATTTTGTCAAGAACCTACAAATAAGGAGATGAGTCGTGTTTTTTAATAAAACGTTAGATAAGTATATGTCCCAGAAAGTTACAGATGTTAAATTTTGCAAGAAATGCGTCGTCTCTAATCAAAGACCTCGAATCAATCTTGATGAAGATGGTGTGTGTAGTGCCTGCCGTTTTGCTCATCAGAAACATAACAAGATTGATTGGGCTTCGCGTGAAAAAGATTTGATTGAGTTATTAGATCAATATAGATCTAAAGATGGGAGCTATGATTGTATTGTTCCTGTCAGCGGTGGAAAAGATAGTGGTTATGTGGCGCATCAACTTAAATTCAAATATGGGATGCATCCTTTGACTGTGACTTGGGCTCCGTTTTTGTATACGGATATTGGATGGCAAAATTATATTAGTTTTAAAGACACTGGTTTTGATAATGTGCTTTGTTTTCCTAATGGAAAGATACATCGCAAGTTATCACGTCTAAGCTTTGAACTTGTAGGTGACGCTTGGGAGCCTTTTGCGTATGGACAAAAAGCTTATGCTTTTCAAATTGCTGTTAAGTTTAAAATTCCTCTTATTTTTTATGGAGAAAGTGGTGAGGTTGAATATGGGGGTTCTGTTAAGAATATAGACAAACCTTCTGAAGGAATTACTGATTGGAAAAACTTTTATTATAAGGGATCAAGTTTGGACGAGATTGCCAAGCATGGTTTAGAGTGTGGTTTTTTAACGGAAGAAGAAGTTAAAGATAAATCATTCGAGTTTTATAATCCTCCTAATATGGAAGAGGTTGAGAAAATTGGTGCGCAGATGCATTGGTTTTCTTTTTACAAAAAATGGGTTCCTCAAGAAAATTATTATTATGCCGTGGAGCATTTAGCGTTCCAAGCTAATCCTGGACGATCTGAAGGGACATATTCGAAATATGCAAGCTTAGATGATAAAACAGATGGTTTTCACTATTATTTGGGTTATATCAAGCACGGATTAGGAAGAACGACATCTGATGCTGCCCATGAAATTCGAGATGGCCATTTAACAAGAGAAGAGGGTGTTGCTCTTGTGCAAAGATACGATGGAGAGTTTCCGAAAAAATATTTTAAAGAGTTTTTAGAATATTTGGAAATTGATGAATACCAATTTAATGAAGTGATTGATTTTTATAGAAATATGTCGCCTCATCTTTGGAAAAAAGAAGATGGTGTTTGGAAATTGACGCATCAAGTCACGGATTTAAATGTTAAACGTGAAAAAATTGAAGTTCAACCGGAGGTTAAGTCCGTTGAAGTTAAAGCATCCAATGAGAAAATTTTCTCAAAACATGGATTACCGGAAAAGGTTATTTTTTGTAAAAGTTGTGTCATGTCGAATCAGCGTCCCGCATCTAGTGTTGAATTTAAACATAAGGTCACGCATAAACATCGCGCCTTAAGGATTAACGATGAAGGAATTTGCGATGCTTGCCAATATGCTCGGCAAAAAGATAAGATTCAATGGAAAAAAAGAGAAGATGAACTGCTTCAATTGTTGGATAAACATCGTCGGACTGATGGACAATATGATTGTATTGTTCCTGGTAGCGGGGGGAAAGATAGTTGTTATGCTTCCCATATTTTAAAATACAAATATGGCATGCATCCTTTAACGATCACATGGCCACCTATTTTGTATACCGATATTGGATACAAAAATTTTCGAAATTGGATTAGTGTCGGGGGATTTGACAATATCTCTTTTAATTATAACGGTAAAAATCATGCGTTATTAACTAAATTAGCTATTCAGAATTTGTTACATCCTTTTCAACCGTTCATTTTAGGTCAGAAAAATCTTGCTCCAAAGATTGCGATTAAGTATGACGTGCCGCTTATTTTTTACGGAGAAAATGAAGCGGAATATGGTAACCCAATCGCGGATAATGTCTCCTCTATGCGAGATAAATCTTATTACACGATGTCGAATTTGGATGAAGTCTTTTTGGGTGGGGTTTCTGTAAAGGAGTTGATGGAAAAATATGGATTATCCTATCATGATGTGCAAACATATTTGCCCGCCGATCATCAGGAGATTCAACGTTCGAAGACGGAGGTTCATTATCTTGGTTATTATTTAAAATGGACCCCTCAAGAATCTTATTATTACGCTGTGGAACATACGGGATTTGAAGCGAATCCTGTAAGGACAGAAGGGACTTACAGCAAATATAATAGTCTTGATGATAAAATCGATGGCCTACATTATTATACGACATTTGTAAAGTTTGGTTTGGGTCGGGCCACTTATGATGCTTCACAAGAGATTAGAAATAAACATTTAACGCGTGAAGAGGGGATGGCTCTTGTTAAGAGGTTTGATGGAGAGTTTCCCGAACGTTATTTTAAAGAAGTGATGGATTTCATTGGAATGAGCGAAGATGAATTTAGAAATAATTGTGATAGATTTCGTTCGCCTCATTTATGGGAAAAACAAGCGGGAAGTTGGAAATTAAGAAATTCTATCTATGAACAATCAGATCAACTTGTTTTAGGATGAAATAATTAATGATGAAGATAGTTATGTTTGGATTAGGTTCAATTGGTCATAGGCATGCCAGGATCTTAAAAGATCATTTTGATTGTAAGCTGTATGCTTATCGTCGGAAAAAAGGTGAGGGTAACGACTTGGGGGTAGAAGAAATTGATAGCGATCAAGAGCTTCAAGCCCTTAATGCCGATATCGCCTGTATTTGTAATCCAACATCGTTTCATATGGATACAGCTATAAAATGTGCCAAGTTAAATATGCATTTGTTCATTGAAAAACCGTTGTCGCATTCTTTATCAAAAATTGATGAGCTAACATCGTTGTGTCATAAGAAACATTTGACGTGTTACACGGCATATAACTTAAGGTTTCATCCTGTTATAGGAAAGATTAAAGTGTTGCTTCAGAAAAGAAAGTTGTATCACGCACGCATTGTTTGTAGTTCTTATTTACCTGATTGGCGAGCAGATCAAGATCATAAGTTAAGCTACTCCTCATCAAAAGAATTGGGGGGCGGTGTTGTTTTTGATTTGTCCCACGAATTGGATTTTACGCAGTATCTTTTTGGATCAATTAAAGAGATGGAGGGGCATTATCTTCGACGTGCTGATATCACCCTTGATTCGGAGGACTGTGTGGATATCTTGTTGCGTTGTGACGATAATTTACCGGTGAATATGCATCTTAATTTTTTATCTCACCTTAAGGAGCGTACGATCAAAGTAGATTTTGAAAATGGATATATCGTGGGTGATTTAATGAATAATGAAGTCCGGTTTTATTGTGATGGTGAGCTTCAACAATTTAGTTTTGATGAGAATATGCATGATGTCTATCGCAATCAATGGCAGTATTTTTTTGATCATATGAATAAACCAAAGGGGATGAATCAAATTGATGAATCCAAAGAATTATTAGAAAAAATGGTGAAATTTAAGGTTGAAGCACATGCAGGATAGAATTTTATTAACGGTGGCTGCTCGAGGGGGATCTAAAGGGGTTAAGAATAAAAATATTCGTGATCTTAATGGACTTCCTTTAATCGCGCACACTATTAATCAAGCCATAGCTTGGGGAAAAGCGGATTCAATTGTTTGTTCGACTGATTCACAAGATATTGCCGATGTTGCTCGTGAATATGGAGCTCAAGTGCCTTTTATGCGTCCTGAACATTTAGCGGAAGATACTTCAGGAAAACGGGATGTGCTTAAACACGCTTTAAAATATATGGAAGATCAGACGCTAAGCAAATTTAACATCCTTATTGATCTAGATGCAACAGCTCCCATTCGTACTTTAAGCGATTTGGATGGTTCTTTGGAATTGTTTAAAGAAAAACAAGCGAAGTGTGTTTTCAGTGTAACACCTGCACGAAAGAATCCTTATTTTAATATGGTGGAGCTCGATGCTAACAATGTCTCAAGGTTATCCAAGAATTTAAAAAAACCGTTAGTTCGAAGGCAAGATGCACCAAAGGTATTTGATATGAATGCTTCTATTTATATTTATGATCGCGAGTTTTTATTGGATGAAAAGTCAGATACCGTATTTTCAGATCAATCCTATGCCTGGGTGATGGATGAAATATCCGCTTTTGATATTGATACCGAACAAGATTTTCGGTTTTTAGAATTTTTAACTAAAGAACAGTTGGTTCAACTATGATCGATTATTTATCTAAATTTTCACTTAAAGGGAAAAAGGCTGTTGTCACAGGTGGTTGTGGGCTTATTGGTGGTGAGATCGTTTCGGCATTATCTCAAGCCGGAGCAGATGTTCTGGTGGCTGACATTAATAAAGAGAAGGCCTCACAGATTATTGGAGAAGGTCGGGATCATGAAGGAGGTGTCGCGTTTTATCATTTTGATATAACTGATATCGAGCAGTTAAAAAGTAATATAGAAAATATGACAAAACAAGCAACACAAGTGGATATTTGGGTGAATAGTGCTTATCCAAGAACAGAGGACTGGGCGGCAGCTCCGGAAGATATAAAAGCAGATTCGTGGCAAAAAAATGTAGATATGCAGTTAAATTCTTTTTCTCTTTCGTCAAAATATATTGCTGAGCACATGAAAGAAAGAGGTGGGAGCATTATTAATTTAGGCTCCATTTACGGTGTATTAGGGCCAGATTTTAGCGTGTACGATGGAACGGAAATGACTAACCCAATGGCATACGCCGCCATAAAAGGTGGCATTATTAATTGTGATCGTTATCTGGCTTCGTATTTTGGAAAATTTAATGTTCGTGTTAACACCGTTTGTCCTGGTGGCGTTTTTGCGGATCAAAATGCTACGTTTGTTAAAAATTATAATAAGAAAACGCCTTTAGGGCGTATGGCCAAGACAGAAGAAGTTGCTTCTGCTGTTTTGTTTTTAGCCTCAGATGCTGCTTCCTATATTACGGGAAGTACATTTTTGGTCGATGGTGGGTGGAGTATTGTTTAAAGAAAGTGATGTGTATTGATGAGTAGGGCTTTTGTTGCAGATAAAAAAAGACTCATAAAGAATTTGGTCATTATTGATGGTCATGTTCGGACTGGTAAGTTTTTTATGGGTAATGTATTGGATGGGTTTGAAAAGATCGATCATTATCAGTGTGTTGGCGTCTTAGAACAAGTGCCTCATTTGGAGTACTTGGGATTTATCCCAAGGCAAACAGCAAAATTTTTGATTCAAACAACCATTGATACTTATGGTTATAACATGCGTGTAGGACGCGATTTAAATTTTCGAAAAGGTGATAAATCTAGTTTAGTAGGGAGTTTTGAGGAAAAAAGATATGTTAAGCGTATGAATGAAGAGAAGGGGTATAAGCAAGTTTTAAGGGATATTGCAAGTGATGGAAGATATTCCGTTTTTATCCTTCATGAAATCATGATGAATATAAAACTATTGTTTGAAGCCTTTCCACAGTTAAAAGTTTTAAGGATGAATCGTCATCCTGTTGATGTGATTCATTCTTGGTATAAAAAGGGATGGTGCAAAAGGGAGGCAACCGATCCATTTTCATTCGGACCATGTATAACAGCAAAGGATGGTGATATAGCATGGTATGCGCATCCTTGGCGAGAGAAATATAATGTGTTATCCCATATGGATCGTGTTATTGAGTGTTTAAACTATTTATCTAGAAGTGCAAAAAAAGGCTATGCTTCGCTTGAGAGTAAATATCAAAAACGGATTAACGTTATTTCTTATGAAAATTTGGTAGAAGAGCCTCAAAAAGTTTTAAAGAGTATTGGCAAGTTTTTAAAAATAGATCCTTCAAAACATATGTCAAAGATATTAGAGAAAGAACATTGCCCAGGAAAGATATCGTTAGATGCTAGAGAAGATAAAAAGAAATTTATTGAGAAAAAAGCGTCAAGAGCAGGTTTTGAGACGTTGTTGCGTTTATCAAAAGAGTATGAAGACAATTATCAGTTGTTAAATTGGCTGCAATAGAGAAACTTATGAGTCAAAAAGATACAAATAAAAGAATTGAAAGAATTTGTTGGATTGAACAACTAGATGTTGTTTCTTTATTGAGTTTTTTATCTTTGCATGCAAAGAGCAAATTTTCGCATGTCAAATATACAAGAGTTTCAAGAAGAGCTTTAAAGTTATTCCAACTGTTTTGCAAAAAAGATTGTGATGTGTCTGCTGTTGAATTTGCTCATAGAGAGGTTACGGTCTTTGATAAGTTACAAGTTATTAGAGAATACGATAAAAATAACAATACAACCTCTTCATTAAATTCATATGATTTGGCTAAAGAAGGGATTCTTAAAAATATTGTAGGTCATGGAGCAACTCAAAAGATGAGTCAATTTCTTGATCAGGAATTGGCGATGGAATTAAAGGGGCCTTTGAGTTTGATTCAGCAGATTCAATTAGATAAGAATTCTGATAGGGAAGTTAATAGTGTTATCAATCATGTATTGGTGAAAAATACGCCGTGGGTTTCTTCTCTTAATGGTTATATTAAATCCAATAATTTATCTATTGTCTTAAATCCTTTTTTTAATATAAGAGGGGCCTTGGCCTTAGTTTATCAACCGATTAAGCTGTTGTGTGAGCTTTTGGCAAATGGTTTATTAATGTTAGTGGGACAAAGTGTGCATAAAAGAGAGATTCCTAAAAATAGGAAGATTGCGGTATTATTCGCGCAGGGTGCGAATTTGGAAAAACGTTGTGATTTTTACTGGTATTCTCGATCGTTGTTTAGCCCTGATGATATCATTGTATATTTTAAGACACACTTGCATCCTCCTACGGAGAAAGTTATAAAATTACTCAAAGGTTATGCTTTGCCTTGGTTAAAATTAATGCCACGAAGATTGAAACTGTCTCCAACGCAGCAAACAGCATTTGAGATTAACATATTTCCTTGCTCAGAATACAGTAAGGGTATTAAAAGAACAATGAAGTTAGCGTGGGCGTTGCTATTTGCTCATGGAAAAGAAGGTTATTTCGGATTCTATTGGTTTTGGCCTAAATTACTTCATCTTATGGATGATGTTCATTTTTTCCGTGCTTTTTTTGAAGTTTATAATGTGAAGTTGCATTATGGTGCGTATGAATACGGGCGGCATATGATGGCTGCTAATATTGCTATCGATATGGAAGATGGGGTGGATCTTTGTCATCATTGGTCTAATTACGATTTTGTTGATATCCCATTAAGTAAGCCTCATGATGTGTATTTTACGTGGGGACCCTATTTTAAGAATAATTTCTTCGATCAACCCTTTTATCATGTAAAAAATTATGTTTCCTCCGGGTATATTCACGATTTTACATTTTCGTTATATAAAGAATTGGCCCAAAAACATAAAGAGAGATTGTTAGAAAAGGGAGCTAAGTTTATTATTAGTTTCTTTGATCAAGAGTTATGGGATATTGAATCTATTTGGAATAAAGAACATATCCGTATGTATCAATTTTTATTGGAGTTACTTATTGAAAATAAAGATTTAGGGCTTATCATTAAACCAAAAAAGATTTCTTCTAATGAACATTTTAAGACGTGTTACCCTGGGCTAAAAGATTTGTTTTTAAAGGCGTTAGAAACTAAAAGACTTATACTTCTTGATAAATTCTCTGTTCCTTGTGAAGCGGCTATGGCTTCTGATCTTGCGATAGGCATGGGTGTTTCCAGTTCGCCTTCACTGGAGGCTGCTCTTTTAGGTATTAAATCTGTAACTTACGATGCCGAAGGCGTGGGCCATCATCCTATGTATGAAAAAGGAATTAATAATGTCATTTTCTCTGATATTGAAGCTATGAAACAATCCGTCCGAAAGTGTTTAGACCAAACAGATGATTGTCATGTCGGTGATTATTCTTTTGTCATAGATGATGTGGATCCATTTCGAGATGGTCGATCTCGAGAACGTGTTGGAGAGTATGTATGCTCTTTATTAGATAGTATTAATAAGGGAAAACACAAAAAGGAAGCTATTGATTTAACAAATGAAGAATATAGAGGGCGTTACGGTTTTGATTCTGTAATGCCACGGATCAATGAAGATCAACTCGTTAACCATTAGAATTAGGATAATCTCATGAATAAGAAAATAGATACGAATAAAGAATTGGATATGGTCATTGTTGGAGGCCTTGGACATGTTGGATTACCATTAGGGTTGTCTTTTGCCAATGAAGGTCAAAAGGTCTGTCTGTATGACATTGACGAAAGGAATGCAGAGCATGTAAAAAACGGAAAAATGCCGTTTGTCGAGTATGAGGCTGAGCCTATCTTAAAAAAGGTTCTCGCCAATGGTCAACTTACGATTTCTCAGGATAAAAGTGTGATTTCAAAGGCGAAGTATGTTGTAATTGCTATCGGGACACCAGTGGATGAGTATTTGACACCAAAGGTAAGATCCTTTTTTGAACTTTTTGATGGGCTAAAAGATTATTTAGATGAAGAACAAATTATTATTATCCGTAGCACGGTCTATCCTAAGACATGTCAACAATTGGCAAAGTATTTAGAGAAGAAAGGTGAGCGTTATAACATAGCCTATTGTCCTGAGCGTATTGTTCAAGGGTACTCAATTAAAGAGCTTAAAGAGTTACCACAAATCATATCAGGTATTAATGATTTATCGATCGAGAAGGCTAATGATCTTTTTAGTCTCCTATCACCAAAGATCATCAAAGTCTCTATTGAGGAGGCCGAGTTGGCGAAACTTTTTACAAATGCCTGGCGATATATTCAGTTTGCCATGGCGAATCAGTTCTACATGATTTCAGAGAGTTTTGGGGTGGATTTCAATCGTGTTAGAAATGTCATGATGGATAGTTATGGTCGGGTGGCAAGTTTGCCAGGTGCAGGATTTGCAGCTGGACCATGTTTGCTTAAAGATACCATGCAACTTGTTGCTTCATGCAGTAATAATTTTTTTATGGGAAATGCCGCGATGATGGTTAATGAAGGGTTGCCTAATTTTCTTGTGGAAAAACTACAATCAAAATTTGATTTAAATCAAAAGACTGTTGGTGTTTTGGGTATGGCTTTTAAAGCAGATATTGATGATATTAGAGACTCCTTATCCTATAAGCTTTGTAAGATTCTCAAATTTCACGGCGCTGAGGTTATTTGTTCAGATGATTATGTGAATGATAAGAATTTTGTGTCTAAAGAAGAATTGATTAAACGGTGCGACATTATTGTTGTTGGTGTCCCACACAGTCAATATCGCGACATCGTTATTCCAGATCATATTGAATTGATGGATTTATGGGGTATCGCGAAAAGAGATGTATCTGAGGCTGCAAATGAATTTTCAAACCGGATTAAAGTTAAGGTTTAAGATGGCTTTTAAGCGAGATATAGATACTATCTTAGTAACTGGGGCTTCGGGGAAACTCGGAAGTAGCATTGTTAGTTCCGGTTTATTTAAGAATATCTTAAGTCCTTCAAGAGAAGAGTTGGATATAACGGATAGCAACTCTGTGAATAAATATATCGAATCTTACGATTTTGATGCTGTTATTCATTGTGCGGCTTTAGCTAGGGTTAAGATGTGCGAAAAAGAGCCGCAAAAAGCTAGATCCACAAACGTTTATGGTACGGGACATTTAGTCGATGCCATAACGAAGAAAGAAGCTCAATTGCATACAGCTATCCGTTTCGTTCATATCTCAACCGATGGCGTTTATGCAAGCCGACATGGAGGTTACTCTGAAGATAGTCCAACAATACCGTACAATGTATATGGTTGGACTAAATTAGCTGGGGAATGTTTAGTCCATACATTAAAAAATTACTGCATCCTACGCACGAGATTTTTTGATCCTGAGAATATAAAATTTGATGAATCTGCTATTGATTCTTTTACGTGTTCGTTGCCTGTTAAAGACCTTGTCGTTTGTATTCAAGATTTATTATGCTCGGATTTCATTGGAACAATTAATGTCGGTGGGTCGCGTGCTTCCGATTATGAAAAATTTCGAGTTTATAAAAAAGATTTAAGACCGTGTCAATTAGATGACATTCTTAAAACCCTTGATTTTGATATTTCACGCGATGCGTCGATGAATTTAACATGTTGGGAAAATTTTAAGAGCAAAAAGGTGTGTGTCAAATGAGTGATACGATGAATAATAGCGAGAATATAAAACTAACCGTCATCATTCCTGTCTACAATGAAGGCATTAATCTAAAGATGATGTTAAGGATGTTACGGGTAAGCATCGAAATGTCTCATGAACTGCTTATTGTATATGATATCGATAATGATGATAGTTTGCCTGTGGTTGAGGCGATGCAAGGAAAGTATCCGCATCTAAAAGCTATTCAAAATACATATGGTCGGGGTGTGCCAAACGCCCTTCGGTATGGTTATGAACATGCTAAGGGAAAATATATTTTGGTGCTAACAGCCGATGATATGGGGCCAATACTTAGTGTAGATAAAATGTATGATCTCATGGAAGAAGGATATGATTTAGTCAATTGCACGCGGTATTCCAAAGGAGGGCGGTATTTAGGTGGTGTTTTTATTAGCCGTGTTCTTTCACGTTTGGCCAATAAGTTGTTTTGTATTTTTACAAAATCACAATTAACAGATTTAACCTTAGGTATTAAGATGTTTAGAAAATCAATTTTAAAACAAATACCATTAAAGGCGCAAACAGGTTGGGCGATTGCTTTTGAATTAGCGTTAAAGGTTCAGATTGCAAGGTTAAAAATGGTTGAGGTTCCTATCATATCAATTAATAGATTTTACGGCGGGGAATCAAACTTTAAACTTGGTTCGTGGGTGGTGGAATATTCCAAGTGGTTTGTTTGGGGTTTAAAAGAGTTTTCTAAGATGGGACTGCTACGATTTCAACGGTCCCCAAAGATTGAATTCTATGATGAACTAAAAGATTCGAAGTCAGATGAAAAGAAGAATTCTAAGGAAATGGTTTAAGAATATGTCTAAGAAAAAATATTTAGTAACGGGTGGAACAGGTTTTATTGGGCGAGATCTTGTGCGTAGATTAGTAAAAGAGGGAAATAGTGTTCGCGTATTGGATAATAATTCTAGAGGAGACGATGATGCGTTAAAGGATATTAAAGATGATTATGAATTTGTTCAAGGTGATATACGGGATGCAGACGTTGTTGAGAAGGCCTCTCGTGGAATTGAGAGCGTGTTTCATTTGGCGTACATCAATGGGACTGAGTTTTTTTATACAAAGCCCGAACTTGTTTTGGAGGTGGGGGTTAAGGGGATGACAAATGTGTTGGATGCGTGTATTAAACATAATATTAAAGAGATGTTTTTAGCATCAAGTTCAGAAGTTTATCAGACGCCACCAACGGTACCAACAGATGAAAGCGTTCCTTTGTCTATACCTGATCCTTCAAATCCGCGTTACTCCTATGGCGGTGGAAAAATTATTAGTGAGTTAATGGCGATGAATTATGGGAAAAAATATTTTGAGCGTATGGTTATTTTTCGACCTCATAATGTTTATGGTCCGAATATGGGGTGGGAGCATGTGTTGCCGCAATTCGTTTTAAGAATGCGTGAGATTGTTCATCAAACGGAAGAGTCTGTCGTTACTTTTCCTATACAAGGAACGGGAGATGAAACGCGCGCCTTTGTCTACATCGAGGATTTTACAGATGGTTTGATGGTTTTAAAAGATAGGGGTGAGCATTTAAACATTTATCATATTGGTACCTCAGAAGAAATAGCGATTAGGGATGTGGCGAAGCATGTAGGGCAATATTTTAAACGGGATATTAATATTGTGCCCAGCCAATCACCTAAAGGCGGGACATATCGTCGGTGCCCGGATATTTCTAAAATAAAATCATTAGGGTATGCTCCTAAGTTTTCCATGGAACGTGGTTTACCGTTATTGGCTCAGTGGTATGATCAACATGCCAGCTTAGCACCCAAAGAGATGCAGACCGTTTAATTTTATACGATAAGGAGAGAGTTATGAGTACAGATACAATGAAATTAACAGTAGGAACAGGATCGAGTACAACGGTCCAAAAATGTCAAATTTGTCAGCATGATAAGATGGAGGAAATATTGTTTTTAGGTTATCTTCCACCGGTTAATAAAATGCCGACTATCGGAACCTTTCCAGCTGAGCAATCAAGTTATCCGGCATTATTTTTAAACTGTCCAAAATGTAAACTTATTCAACTAGGCCTTATTGTTGATCCTCAAGTGCTTTTTCCAACGGAATATCCCTACACCAGCGGGACTACAAAAGTGTTAAGAGATAATTTTGCTGATTTGTATCAAGAATCAAGTGAATTGTTAAAGTTAGACAAAGAAGATTTGATTGTTGATATTGGATCGAATGATGGCACGTTATTAAGTAATTTTATGAGTAATCATCGGGTTCAAGGGATTACACCGGAAGATATTGGCAACCTAGCACGAGAAAAGGGAATAGACACCGTCACATCGTATTTTAATAAAGATGCTGTTGAGGAGGTCTTAAAGAGTAAGGGTAAAGCTAAAGTTGTTACGGCAACTAATGTTTTTGCGCATATCGAAAATGTTCATGATGTGCTTGAAAATGTGTTGGATTTATTAGATGACACAGGCGTTTTTATTTCAGAATCCCATTATGTGGTTGATCTTCTGGAAACCCTTCAATATGACACGATTTATCATGAGCATTTAAGATATTATTCTTTGCGTAGTTTGACGTATCTTTTAAATCAACATGGTTTGGACGTTATTCATGTTAAGAAAATTCCATCCCACGGTGGTTCGATTAGAGTCTATGCCACTAAATCAGGAAATTATCCTGTTAATGAATCTGTAAAAGCAATGATGGAAGAAGAAAATCAAAAACTTTATAATGATGAAGAAACGAAGTTTCAAGAATTTAAAAACAAGGTTGTTCTCTCGAAGTTAGAACTAGATGCTTTACTTCTTAATATTAAAAAAGAAGGAAAGCGTATCGTGGGGATTGGGGCTCCATCAAGGGCGAGTACTTTGATTAATTATGTTGGTATTGATGATGGGATTTTAGATAGTGTTTTAGAGATAAAAGGTTCTTATAAAATTGGAAAAAATATTCCAGGAACGCTTATCCCTGTTGAGGAAGAAGGAATATTGTTTAGTGAACAACCCGAGTATGCCATGCTTCTTTCTTGGCATATTGCTGATGAATTAGCTCCTAAATTAAAGGCAAAAGGATTTAAAGGTGATTTTATAGTGCCTTTACCTAAACCATTTATATTAAAAAATTCGGAAATATAACTTTTTATGAATATTAAACATGATACAAAATCCACTGTGCAGGCACAGGATAGTGATAAAGAACAAGAGTTCTTTGATAACTTTGTCTCTCAACAAGAATATGATGTCTTAACAGAATATGGTTACCTTTCTCTTATAAAGAGTTTTACGGTGCTTGCGAAAGAATATCTAGAGACATCTCAAAAATCGATCGACTTAGGATGTGGCACCGGTTCTTTTACGAGACGTTTTGCCAAACATTTAAAGGGCTCAATGATTGGGGTTGATATTTCCGAAGCTTCTGTGAAGATGGCCAAACAAAAAAATGACGGTATTGAATATAGACAAGGTGATATTACGCAATTAGATTTTCCTGAGAATACTTTTGACGTCGTTGTGTTTTCAGGTGTCTTACATCATTTTGGTGATTTTTCATCGTGTTTGAAAGAAGGGTATCGTATTTTAAAAAAGGGGGGGTGTTTGTTATCCTATGATCCGCATAAATATAATCCGGCTATGTGGTTATATCGAGATGAGTCGTCTCCGTTATGTTCAAAGATTGGAAAGACGGATAATGAACAACTTTTATCGAAAAAACAAATGCAAAGGGAATTAATGCAAGTGGGTTTTGATGACGTTAAAATTCAAAACATTAGTGGTGTTACCTTTAAATATTTAGAATCTCCTCGAGCGAAGATATTGATGCCTATTTATAATTCTTTCGAATATCTGTTAGGTTTGACACCGTTAGCTCGTTCCATTGGATCTTTTATTATTTGTTGTGCGAAGAAGTGATTTTAGGAATAAGACAATCTATGGATAATATAAAGAGAGGCATCAATTGGATTGTCAGTCATAAGTTAAGAGTTCTTTTATATTTTCTAATTATCAATCTACCTCTGTTGATATTAACGTTTGATACAACAAATTGGAGTGATGATTATCAGTATACAAACTTTTTATCTGTACAATCTCAGTTTGTTTCGATTGTCTCTTTGATGTTTGATTCGGTGGGTGGAAATGCAGGAGAAGTTGGACGCTTTGCACCTGTTTTTATGTTGTGGAATTATATTTTTACTCTTTTTACCGTTGATCCACGATTCGTTCATTTACAGATTGTGATCATTTTTATTCTGACGGCTTTTGTTCTTTATCATATTGTTGAAAATTTTTACAAAGATCGTATTTTGGCTCTTTTGGCAGGGAGTTTGTTTTCTCTTAATTATTACATTGCCTTTAAGGCTATTGCCTGGAATTGTTTTCATTCTCATGCGACGAATAATTTTACAGGTATTTTAAGTTTGTTCTTTTTATTAAGGTTTGTTGCTCATAAGAAAATACAACTTGCTCTTTTATCTGCTTTGTTTTTGTTGCTTACGATTTTGAATCTAGAAAGCGGTTTTGTTTATGTTCCTATTTTGTTTATAACATTGCTCTATTATTGGCGAAAAGGCAAGCTTTCGATGAAACACGTCGTGTTATTTTGTGTGATGATTGGTGTTGTGATATCGGCTTATCCTTTAGGTTCCTATATGATATCAAAAAAATGGAATCCTTTAGAGGGGAGGTTAAGCAGTGAAAAGAGTGTTCAAGGGTATGCTTTTCGTGCTAATGAGCTCTTGGTGAATACATCTGGATTAGCTATTATGTATAACAAGCTTATATTTAATAATTTAAAAGCTAATGCGAAATTAAAAGATCAAATAAAAAGGCTATTGAGAGAAAATGATAAATCTGTCCTTAAAGAAATTTCTGTAAAGTATTATGTTATGTTTCTTGCTCTTTTTTTAGGTTCATTTTTATTTTTGGCAGCACTTGCTATGGCTGTTGCTAAAAAAGTACAAAAAGACACCTTATATTTTATTTATTGTTTTCTGTGTTTATTTTTTGTTTATGTTTTTGTTTTTTATCGCGTTGATGTCGCGAATGCCATCTCCGTTTTTAGTAGTGTTATTTTGGCAGACTTAATTATTAATGTCCTGAAGAGTTCTTCTCCCTTTTATAAGGGTTTTGGAGTATGTTTGTCATCTCTGTTACTTATTGCGGTTGTGTGGACGATAGGGGATCGTTTTGAAGATAGTTATCAGAAATCTTTTTTTGGAATTTCTACGGTGGCGATTAAGGGGCCGGATCGTATTTATCATAAAATGAATGCCCTAATTGGTCGGTATGTTAAGAATGGGTTGATTCTTTTCACGCACGATCACAGCAAGTATCACGAAACAATTGGATTTGATCGTATAGGAGATATGCTGGATATATTTGATTTTGTGTGTTTTAACGCAACTGTTTACTCTAAAGATTTTTTAAAACTTTCGAGTATTCAATCTTATAAAGACAAGCCTTTTTTGGAATTGCAAAGTTGGATAAGACGAGATAAGAGATATCAGCGCCTTTACGTGAGTTCGAAGAAAGAGGCTTTAGATTATCTTAAAGAGAATCGTATTAATTTAGAGAATATGGATGCGATCTATGTTTCTAAACTGTACGAAGTTGAGAGTTTAACGGATGATAACTTGTAAAAATCGAGATCTTTTATGGTAACCAAAAATATTAAGAAGAACAGAAAAAAGCAAATTGGTGATAACATCGATGCGATAGTTTGGGTTGATCGTTTGACACTTTTTGTTTTTATGAAGTTGGTTGTATTACGGTTTAGATATAACTTTCGAACCATTAAATATGCCTCTATCAGTTCTTTAGCGAGAAAGCTTATTAATGGTCCGCTTGTTAGTTTCTGGAATTATCAATATGCTTATGATTTTGGATCTGAAATTACATCAAAGGAAGAGCGAGAAGTTATTTTAGAAGCGCATGAAGATATTTCGCGTTTTATTTATCAGCACATTCAACCATTTTCTACTAGCATGGATGTCATTAAGAATATTTCTCCTCGATATGATA
>JAJDCB010000004.1 GCA_029261065.1 Candidatus Omnitrophota bacterium
ACCCGTTTCCGTAATGAGATCAATGTCTGTCCAATTAATGCCAGCCGTTGTTAAAACATTTAAATCTGTCCAATTGACACCAGTATCACTTAAGACATCGATATCATTCCAATTAACTCCCGCTTCTGTCAGGACTTTAAAATCTTCCCAATTTATTCCTGCATCAGAGAGCACATCAATATCTGTCCAATTAACTCCCGCATCACCAAGAACACGCATGTCATCCCAATTAATACCAGTGTCTGAAAGAACATCTAAATCGTTCCAATTGATGCCAGCTTCTGATAACACTTGAAGGTCATTCCAATTGACACCTGCATCGGATAACACATTGATGTCACTCCAATTAATTCCCGTTTCACTCAACGAACGTATGTCATTCCAATTCACGCCAGCATCACTTAAGACATCAATGTCATTCCAGTTGACACCGGCTTCAGTTAAAACTTGGAGATCATTCCAATTCACACCCGCATCACTTAATACATCAATATCATTCCAATTGACGCCTGCTTGAGAAAGGACTGTAAAATCGTTCCAATTGATACCCGCACTACTAAGAACATCTATGTCTGTCCAATTAATACCTGCAGTAGATAAAGAGGTTAAATCCGTCCAGTTAACACCCGCGGCACTTAAAACATCAATTTCAGTCCAATTGATTCCGGCATCGCCAAGGACTTGAAGATCATTCCAATTCACACCCGCATCACTTAAGACATCAATGTCTCCCCAGTTAATTCCGGACTCTGTCATCACTTTTAAATCTGTCCAATTCACACCCGCCTCAGCTAAAGTATTAAGGTCTTCCCAGTTAACACCAGCTAAAGATAATTCACCAATGTTTGCCCAATTAACACCAGCAGAACTTAACACATCTACATCAACCCAATTAATGCCTGTCTCACTTAATGCTTTAAGGTCAGACCAATTCACACCCGCATCACTTAAGACATCTATATCAGACCAATTGATTCCGGCATCACTCATCGAACGAATGTCATCCCAATTTATACCTGTGTCACTGATAACATCTATATCTGACCAATTAATACCAGCTTCACTCAATACTCTAAAATCATCCCAGTTAACACCTGCATCAGAAAAAACATCTATGTCTGTCCAGTTAATGCCCGCCGCGGTTAAAACACGTAAATCATCCCAATTAATTCCTGCACCACTTAGGATATCGATGTCTGACCAATTGATACCTGCTTGAGTTAAAACACTCATGTCGCTCCAATTAATACCGGCATCACTCCATACATCTATATCAGACCAATTAATTCCTGCCTCACTTAAAACTTTCCAATCCGTCCAGTTAACACCGATATCACTCATGACCTGAATATCATCCCAATTCACACCCGCATTCGATAAGGTTGCCAAGTTATCCCAATTAATCGTTTCAGCCCAATTAATTTTAGCTCCACTCATAACAGCGATGTCCGACCAATTAACACTTGATGTGCTCATAAATTGGATGTCAGCCCAATTAACACCAGCATCACTTAAAACATCAATGTCTGACCAATTAATGCCAGACTCAGACATGACCGTTAGGTTATCCCAATTAACTCCTGCCGAGGCAAGAACATCAAGGTCATTCCAGTTAATTCCACTTGAAGCAAGAATTCCAACATCTGTCCAGTTAACTCCCGAATCACTTAAGACATCAATGTCATCCCAATTGATACCTTTATTCGTTAAGCTAAATAAATCATCCCAGTTAACTCCTTTATCAGTTAAGACATCAAGATCCGTCCAATTTATACCTGCCTCACTCAAAGCTCGAATATCCGTCCAGTTAACACTTGTATCAATGGTGTCCGTTACACTCTTTATACTTGTGACATCCGTTCGAAGAAGATCAACATCGTCCCAATTGATCGTATCCGTACTCTGTTTAATAACACCAATGTCATCCCAGTTGATAAGATCTGTCTTGGCTTTTATACCAGTGATATCATCCCAGTTGCTTATAACTCGTCGTCGCGTGTCAACGATGGTTGGTTTAATAACATCAAGAGAAACAAAGGCATTGTATTCGTTGGCTGTTCCAGATTCTAAGACAGTTATGTCTGCAAAGTACGTATCTTCAAAATCAGAAGGTGTCCAATTGGTGGAAGAAGTAAAAAGTTCTCGTGTTGTATTGAGTGAAAAATCCGTTGTGGCCAGACTCAATTCCGTTGTCGTTCCGTCGTTTTGATAAATCACAACAGCAGAAGTGTCACCCGTTTCTAAATCAAACTTATCATCACTTGATGCCACCCACGTTAAAATAGTGTAAGCATCATCGGATTCATCCCAAACGGCTAAAATTTTAGGACCCGTACCTGTCTCAACATCAAACGAATTAGAAACAGTTGAAGGAAGACCGGGGGCTGTTGCAACAAGAGTAAAAAACAAACCAGACTTTGATATTCTTAACCCCTCAAAGCTGGCCACACCATTAGCAGCAACTAGTGTAGTTTCACCCTCTAAATTACCATTGCCAGGATTGTTAAAAATATCAAGAGTAATGGGCGTTGTGTTATCAGTTTTTACAAGGTTGCCATAGGAGTCATGAATTTCAATCTCTGGTTGTCTTTCAAAAATCAAACCATGACGTTCTGAGGAAGGAACTTGTGTGAAAATTAATTTTGCAGCGGCTCCATGCTCAAGAGATTCACTTTGAGAAGAGTCTCCCGTCGTTAATCCTTCAGAGGACCCACCCGAGAATATATTATCACCAAGCGATGACTCTTCATCTCCTGCAAAACTTCCCCCCGTAAATTGCGCATAGACGACGGCGGGAGTTTGCGCAAAGACAAACATGAATATCACAAAACAAGAGATTGTTTTGTGAATGACTTGTTGAATTTTAGATTTTTTTCTGTGTTTCATGCAAAACTGTTTGTGTCGATGATAGGATATTTATCAAAAAATCATTACTGCAAACTATGGTGCCGTTCGGCCCAATCGTCCACCTGCAAAAATTCCTAATGACGAATCATATCTTTGGTTATATCCGTGACTATCTGGATCTTTAACAGCATACTTTCGCGTGGAGGTTTGAAAGTCTGACATATTAGATGATTGAAAATCACCTCCACGAAAACCTGAACCAATTGTGCCTATGACACCACGAGAAGAATCAGTAGTGTCAATACCAGGCCAATCATTGTTGGTTGCGTTTCCTTCAAAACTTGTTAACACACTTAACTCCCCATCACCATGGGTTCCTAAAAATTCTCGACCTTCTAAACGGCCAATCGTGACAACCATTTCATTTAAATTTCCGGATAACTCAAGAGCGCCGTAATAACCGGAGCCACTTGTCACACGGTTAGTTGAACTTTCTGCAAAAACACCAACGCGCAAAGCTCCTGGTTGTCCCTCAGCAATACCACCGACCCGACCATCACCCGAACTCCAACCTAAACTGTTTCGATTAATATTGGCACTCCCATCAAAAATTTGCTCTGTTCCAATTTCATCTGTGTCTGGAAAAATTTCACCAGCCTCACCTTGGTTGTACGAAGTGGTTCCCCAAACATATTCATTAGCTAATGGCGAAATATCAATACCGCGAGCCGTTTTTTCATATTCCAATTCTGTTAAAGGCCGTAAGCCCGCCCAGTCAGCATAAGCTAATAAATCAGGCCAAGAAACAAACGACATCGCTCGATCTGGACGCAACGTGGTCGCATCTGACTTTGGATCATTTACATCCCAACTCACGGTGTTTCGATTAACAACCCCATCAGAATTTTTTCCACCCTGAAAAGAATGGGTAACATCACGCGTCAGCTTCGCGGCATTAGAAAGCGTATTAAAAAACGCAACCCATTGGCCTTCTGTTAATTCATATTTCATGTGATAAAAGTCACCATAACCCTTAGGAAAGGATGAGGGAATTAAGAAAATGGATCCTGTCGAACCTTCACCTGAGGCGCCTGTACTCGTATAATAATATCCATTTGTTGATGTATTTGTCGTCGTGATCGCACCTTCATTTTGAATATACCAAGGATCATTGTCGCTCGTTCCTTGTTTCAACTTATAATCTGAAGAACTATTTCCGTCTCCCGCATAAAAAGCGCCTTGTGGGACATAAATCATTTCGATAGCAAACGCTCGATTAATCGTGTTAGCAGCCATAGCTTGATTGTCTGAAAGTCCATCTTGATTGTAATCCCAAACAAATTGAACATTTTGTGCTGAAATATTTCCAGTTGCCAAATCTGTTTTTTGCAAGAAAAAACCTTTTTCATCATTTGGAACAATCATTTCAAAACCGACGGGTGGTTGAAAGCCAGGAGGATTAGTTCCATTACTAGCCATACTGGCATGATGCCAGGTAACACCTGCATCTGTGGAATATTTAAGAAACACCCAAACAGCATCGTAATTATTGGTATCTCTCCAAGAATTTTCCCAAGTCAAATCACCTTGAAAAGTAATGGTATTAACAGCTTCATTCGTATCAACCACTTCAAAATTATCTATAGTTAGGTTATTAGCCACAGCACCTTGAGCAGCAAACAAAACAATAAGTGCTACCAAACAATTCGTGATAAACTTTCTCAATTTTAAATTCTTTTTGGTCATAATGTTATAAACTCCCATCATACGTTCTTGCCCCACGTCCGCCCACATCACTAAAAGATGATGCTTGGCCGTTTGCGGCTTGGCTACGATCAGAAATTCTTAAAGCTGTGCTCGCATCAATAAAAGAACCGCCTCTGAGACCAGACCCTATAGCCGATGTCACGCCACGGCTTGTAACAGCATCAATCCCTGGCCAATCTAATTCATTGGCATTGCCTTCAAATCCGCTCGCTGAACTTAAAACACCATCGCCGTGCGTTCCAGCAAACCCGCGACCAGTTGCATTACCAATTGTTACAAGCTGCTCCATTAAATTCCCAGAAAGTTCCATAACACCGTAATATCCTGCACCCGCTAAAACACGTGTAGAATTTTCTTGAGCAAAAATTCCAGATCTCAACGGACCAAGACTATAATCAGCTCCACTACTACTGTCTCCACCTGTAAAAGAAATATTGTTATAATTCGCATTTGCATTTGCTGTTAAAATCGTTTCTGTTCCCGTTTCATCGGCTCCAGAGATTGAAGTGGCCGCGGTAATGGCTATATCTCCCCAAGCAAACTCTCCTTCTGTCGGTACCAAAGGACCACGACTAATTTTTTCAAATTCTAACTCTGTCAACGGCCTTAAAGCGGCCCAATCAAGAAAGGCAGCTAGATCCATCCAACTTAAAAAACCAACAGCTCTTGAAGGGCGATCGGTAGAACAAGCTAAAGAAGCCCCGCTACAATTAAGAGTGTTTCTTGATTGAACTGTATCCGTTGACTTATGACCTGAGTTTGTTAAATCGCGATTTGATCTTGCATTATTAGAAGCTAAGGCATTAAAAAAATCACTCCATTGCCCTTCTGTAATTTCATATTTCATAACATAAAAGTCTCCATACCCTTTCGGATAACTAGCCGAAATAGAAAAGGAAGAACCTGTAGGATCCTCTGTTGCATTGCCAGCTGAAGAATATAAATAACCATCGTTAGTCGCATTAGAAACACTAATCGAAGAATCGCTTGAGATGTACCAAGGATCCGTATCGGCATTTCCTTCCATTAAAGAAGCGCTACTCGTTCCATAATCTCCAACATAAAACTCACCCTCAGGGATATAAACCATCTCTAGAGCAAAAACGTTTAATTTAACCTCACTCTCATCAGTAAATCCGCAACTAGCGTAATCAATTTTGAATTGAACTTCATTTGAAGCAAGTGATTCAACAACACCAAAATTTTTAGGTCTGATAAATGCACCTTTTTTGTCACTTGGCACATAAATATCAATATTTGTTGAATCCCCAGCAGTAAAACCTGCAGGATTGAGGCCAACACCTGAAAGTTCACAGATATTTTTACTTATCGGAGTTACTGCTGGGTCATATAAACGAACCGTCACCCACACAGCATCATGATTACTTTTCGTTTTCCAAGAATTTTCCCAGGAAACATCAAATTGAACCATGACAGTATCGTTAGACGGGTTTCTTTCTTCGAGTGATACATTATCGATTGACAAATTGTTGGCAAATAGGGCAGGAACAGAAATAAAAGCTATACTGAGGATTGTCAGGAAGGAAAGGGTTATTTTAAAAACCTTTGTCATATCACCTCTTTATTTTTATCTCACTGTCTTTTATATATACTTATATATTATATATAAAGAGACATAGAGTACCCCGCGAGATAAATGATTAATTTACTACAAACTATTAGGATACTTAAAGTTATGCCAACCGATACTGCTTTATGTTATGACGCGCGCTTCGTCAAAAAGCCTACTTTATACTACCTTTTACCTCTCTAACGGTGAATCCACTAATCCACGAATGAATAATTCTGCTTTTACGATTTTTTCTTTTACAAAATCAGAATCTTTCGCTGTTGGATTCAAATACAAATACATCTTGTAATGCTTTAATGCTGTTTTCTGATCATTTAACTGCTCCCCACTAACAAAAGCCAAATTAAAATGGGAATCTGGATCATCTGGCATTAAAGTAACAGCTTGATAATATTCTCGAACAGCAATTTCATATTCACCTTTTTGGAAATAGATATTTCCCATATTGTAATGAGCTTTGGCCGCATCTTCTCTTAGTCTCTCATCACCTTCAGTAAAAGCATCAATGCGTGATAACAAATCTGTTGTTTCATTTTCACGCCCCTTTACTTCCTCAGTGCTTTTTGATTTATTTGCTGCCAATAAAAACACACCATCTGTTATTGACTTAGAATCTTGATTAGATTTTTGAATACTATTTCTCGTCGCTGTTTTACTTTTTAAAGAAGCTAATTGCATCGTATCATGAACAACTGGCATCTCGTTTTTTGTAACTTTCGCGTTCATTCTTAATTTACTAATTTGAGTTTCTAACCTTTGATTTTTCGTGGCCAAACTATGATTTTGTTCGATAACATTTTTTAGCGTTTCACTCATTGCTGCAACTTGCTTTTCTTTGATGGTTAGATCGGCACTTGCAAATGTTGCGCTAAGAACAAACATTACTGTCAGTGAAAGAGTTAAAGCTGTGAGACTTTTTTTCATCTTTCTTTGATTTTCATATTTTGTGGCCATAATTTTTATCCTCACTTGATTAAATTTATCTTCTATTTTTAGTCTGTACTATATGACTTAAACGGCTTAATTGTGCCTTGAACTTTCATGTAATCATCTTTACCCGTAACAATCCTAGGTGTAATAAATATGACAATTTCTGTTTTAGCAAAATCATCATTTGTTCGACCAAACATAGGGCCAAAAAGTGGAAGATCCATAAGCACAGGAAAACCTTTCTTTGTGTGAACCTTATCATTCTTCTTTAAACCACCCATAATAATTGTGTGAGCATCTTTAACAAGAACTGTCGTTTCAACTTCAGTTTTATTGACTTGAGGAATTCCGCCCCCTTGAGAGGAAACCTCTCCAACAACAGATGAGATTTCTGGTCTTAATCGCATTGTGACGTAACCATCATCATTAATGGTCGGTGTCACGTTTAGTTTTAAACCAACGTCCACAAACCGAACATCTTCACTAGTAATGGCATTATCACCTGTTCCGGAAGTCGTTGAGATAATATAGGGAACAGTATCACCGACATGAATCTTTGCTTCTTCATTATTGGTAATTAAGACCGTTGGATTCGATAAGATTTTTGTATCACTAACCTGCTCTAATGATCGAACCGTTGTCTCAAAAGCATCTTCACTAAAATCACCTACAGCAAATTGACCATAATGACTAGCCAGTTCGTCACTAGCAGAAATTTTAGCGTTTTGGCTACCCAGATAGAAGTTTGAAAAACTTAATTTTTTTATTTGACTATTGCTGCTGTCCCTAAAATCAAGTTGCCAGTCAATACCGACATCATATTTTGGTTTCATTACGATTTGTAAAATACGGGCGCTTATTAATACTTCTTTTGTAGGAGAATCTAATTTAGCTAATATTTTCTCGATTTCCTTTTTGCGATCTGGAAATACACGAACAATGAGCTTATTGGAACGCTCATCAGCCATAATTGATCCAACACTCTTAGCATCAATTCGCGATCTTAGCTTATCTGCCACAACATCAGCACTAGCATACTGCAATGTGTAAACAATTGTCTCAAGCGGCTTCTCTATTTCTTTAATAGCAGCCTTCATAAGTGCAATCCCCTCAGCAGTATCAATCATAACAACAGATCCCGTGTCTTCATCTATAATAATCTTACCGACATTGCTTTTAATACTGTCCAAAGCAGCCAAAACATAACTTGGTTTGGAATATTTAAGATGAATAATCTCAACCATTGTTTTATCACTAAAACTTTTTCCAAACATCGCTTCATACTCTTGCTCGGTCAAAACTTGTACAATATTACCCTGAACTTTGTAGGCCAAACGATTGGAGATAATGACAATATCTAGAACATCTTTGACCGATACGTTTTCTAAGAAAACAGTAGCACGCCCTTCGACACTTGGACTTATAACGACATTAAATTCACCCTCGTCAGCAAGGAACTTAATTATGTCGACAATATTCATATCCCGTATTTCAAGCCTTATCTTTCGTTTCATTCTTTCAGAAAGAGCGCCTTTGACATCGGAAATCTTAATGGGCTTCCCATCAGCAAACAAATCTGTTGCTTGACCTATCATGCCCGCAAAAGCACAGGTAAAGACAACCAAAGGAATACACCATTTTAAAGATTTATTATTTTGAGTTATCATAGCGTATTATTATCTCCTCATCTTCATAGCCTAGTTTGATACTATCGGCATAAATGGTTTTTACAAGTATATCGCCCAATTTGTCTCCAACTTTCTTAAAATGGGTTTCACTTTTCACGGTATCCTCAATCATCGCCGCAGCACTTTCAACACGGTCAAACCAAGATATACCGACAAGCTTTAAGTGTTGGGTTTTCTCAACGATCCGCCTATTCTCATCAGAAACATCAACATCTGCTCTTAAATTTTGTTCTTCGGTAAATGGGTAAAAAATGTTGCGGGCTGAAAACTTCATTCTGTAGAGTGGCAATGGTCTCTTGTCTGGTTCAAAATTATCGTTCTTATTTCCGCTAACCGGCCCACCTAATTTTGTGGCAATGTTTACAGGTTTCCCCATCTTCTTTTTACCTTTCACAAATTCATTAACAGCAAATCCCGCACCCGCAACAATCAAAAGTAACAATACTAAATTAAGAACTTTTATCAAGCCAATAACATCAACAGATTTTTTTGGCTTCTTTTCTTCAGCTTTATTTTGCACAGCACCACTTGCTTCTAACATCTTTAAAAGCTTTTGGTCTGCCGTTTCTTTTTTTGCTTTAGCTGTCATATATTAACAATCTTATCTTATTGAAGTCTAACTTCAAGATAAAATTCACTTTTTTTATACTTGATTAATAACTTCAACACCCTCATTTTTCTCCGCCGAGAAAAACTGTTTTTCTTTTTCAATGACATCCCTAACAAACGTGTTATCAACAATTTTCTGATCTTCCATAACTAATTCTTTCATAATTTTATGACACAACATGGTAATTTTTCTTGGGTAACCTTTTGTGTAATTATAGACCTCACTAATCGCATCATCTAAAAAAATCTTAGCACCACCTTTGTATCCCGCTTTATTAATTCGAAAATTTATTAGCTCTTTAGTTTCATTGACATCCAAAGGATTTAATGTGAATTTAAAACTTATGCGATCTAAAAAATTACTCATATGCACAATTTTGGAATAAAGTTCAAGCTGACCTAACAAAACAAGTTGGATTAATTTATGCTCATTCGTTTCGAAATTTAACAAAATACGTAATGATTCCAAAGTGGCCAAATCCAACTTTTGAGCCTCATCCACAATCAAAACTATAGTGCGATTCTCCTTAAGCGTTTTTTGAATCAAAAACGTCTCAATCACATCTCTAAGCTCCAATAAATCACAATTTTTCACATCTAGATTATCAGGCAAATCAATATCCATGTTTTTCACAAGTGACAGTAAGAATTGATCTTGTGTACTAAAAGAAGGATCAAGAATCATATGAAAGATGATATCTCCGCGTTTATTAAGCTCATGTAGAAGTTTTCTAGAAAGCGTGGTTTTTCCCGTTCCAACATCGCCTAAAATGACGGATAAGCCCCTTCTTAGGCGTAATTCTATCAATAAGTTCGTTAAAGCGAGATCATGTTCGCGGGTATGATAAAAAAATTCGGGATTAGGACTGGTAGAAAAAGGCTCCCTTTGGAAACCAAGAATGGAATAATAACCTAATGTATTATCTGCGGGCATATATATTATTTATAGTTAGTTACTAGTTACTTACTAATAATAATTTATAATAACATACGTCAAGACCCGCGCAACATTTATTTGGCTTTTTTTAATAGGTTTTTAGCAAAAACATTTATAATCCCCGTCGAGAAACCAAATGTTCTTGCAAAAGCTCTCATAAACATAACAAAACCATAAAAAAAAAGTTTTCTTTTCTTTTTTTGCATGATCCAGCTGTAGTAAAGCTCTATCATTAATAAACACAAAGAGATTGATGCGCCGCCGATAAAACCTAAAGAAGAATTTACAAAGATGCCATAAATAATACTCATGCAAATCAACAAAGAAAACGGAACCTCTAACATATCCTTCCAAAATGTGTACTGATCCCCACCAACCATGTTTGGATGCGTTTTATAAAGCCAAGCTCGCCAAAATCCATGTCGAAATTGCTCCTGAAGATACTTTTTAACACTAGAAGGGTGGTTATGACGCACAATAGCATCTAAGCAAAAATACATTTCATACCCCTTTTTAGTGATTTTATAACTTAGATCATTATCTTCTCCACTGGCATGGAGATAGGACTCATCAAAACCACCAACCTGCTTAAAAATGGACTTACGCATCCCCACGTTATAACTACCAAAAACAACCGTTTTTTCACCCATCAAATACTGATGACGATAAATTATCTCCTGATGTACGCATAAGGCCAATGTGCTTTCTGGATTAGCAATACCATAGCTGCCCGCCACGACATCTGCTTTTTTATGATTAAAATAAATCATCGCATTTTTAATCCAGTCTTGATCGGCAAAGCAATCGGAGTCCGTAAAAAAAATAACATCTCCCTTGGCCATTGCAGCCCCTTTATTCCGAGCCTTGGCTGGACCAGCATTAGTTTGATGAAAATATCTCACTTGGTTATATCGTTTTATTAGCTCAGCAGATTTATCGCTAGAACCATCATCAACAACAATAACCTCGATAGGTTGATAACTTTGTTGAAAAACACAATCAAGCACTTGGCTTATCGTTTGTTCACAATTGTAAGCAGGAATAATTATACTGACGAGAGAAGACATGGATTTAAGGTTTTCGGGCCACTGTGAATAACAGCATTCCAAATAGACGTCCTACCCATTTATCTGGAGAGAAGGCAAAAGGAAACGTATTAAGACCTCCTTGATTAACAACAAACGCCCCATTTCTTTGATTTAAATCAAGCAGTTGTTTAAATACAAAAGGCGTTTCTTCAATGCCTGGCATATACAAAGGACGAATGATTTCCCACGGAGAAAATCGATTAGGCACAACTGTAACAATGACACCATCTGTTGTTAGAAGACTAAACAAATTTGTAAAAATAACATCTTGCTCTGCTGCTGTAAAATGTTCAAATAATCCGTCTGTAAAAATAATATCAAAACGATTATCAATATCTCCCGCCAAATTCGCTCTTAAAAGATCTTTTTGTAATAATGTCGTTTGACCCTGTGTCATGGTTCGCGCTATGTCTAATGCTTCTTGTGAATAGTCTAAAGATGAGGTTTTCATCCCGCTATCACAAAAGTATTTTGAAAAAAATCCACTCCCACATCCCGCATCTAATGCACACCCACCGGGCTTTACATATTCTTGCAAGACCGACATAATTCTTTTTTTAGACCAACTGATCTTTGTAAATTTCTTTGTTTGATCTAAACTCCAAAAATGATTCCAATCTTGCGATTGAGGCATTGCTGTTTTATTCATTAACTATTACCCTTATCTTCTTTTTTTAATTTTTCAATCTCGTATTCTAACACACCAATTTTTTGTGCCACCGAATCATTACGATTGTTTTGTTGGCATAAAAATATCGTCATTAATAAACTTAAAAATACAAACACTGCTAACAAAACAAAGAAAATAAAATTACTCGCTAATTCAAAACCAAAAAAATCAGCCAAAGAAAATAACAACTGATCAAAGATCGAAAATACAATAGATAATAACGAAACAAACAGCCAACCAGCTGCATATTTAAATGTCAATTTTTCTTTTCGAATCAATTCAATAATTAACAAAAAGATAATTGAGGAAAGAAAAATCGCAAGATACTTAATATTCATAAATCGCTTTAAATTTCTTTAGCTTTAAGTTTATCCAATAAAATGGCAACCGTAACCTTTATCATGTAATAAAGTGTTTTTAGATATCGTATAGAGCTGTGTCCTGCGACACGCTTGCGCATCGTAACAGGAACCTCGATTATTTTCGCATTATATCGTCGGGCAACAACAATGGCCTCAGGCTCAGGAAAGTCTTGTGGATAATAGCGAGCAAATACATCAATACACTTTCGATCAAAGGCCCTAAAGCCCGAAGTTGGATCAGATATTTTACATCCCGTTAAAAAACTAATGAGGCGTGCAAAAAAATTAATACCAATACGCCTTACAAAAGCAGAACGATAACTAAGAAATGGTGGAATAAAACGACTACCTATTGTCATATTCATACCATTATTAAAAATGGGTTCTAAAATATTTGCTAAAAACTTTACATCATGTTGTCCATCGGCATCAACTTGAACAGCAATGTCAAAATTGTTATCGCGCGCAAACTGAAAGCCTGTTTGAACAGCACCACCTATTCCTAAATTAAAAGGTAAAGAAACAACATCAACACCCATCGCTTTTGCTTCTTGAGCAGTCTTATCCTTAGAACCATCATTGATCACTAAAATTTGAAGAGGGTACGATAATGAAAGTATATCTTGGATTGTTGAGCGAATACTTCCCTCTTCGTTGTAAGCTGGAATTATAATTAATGTTTTATGCGTTAATAACTGATGAGAAATCGATTCTGCAGATATATTTGGATTAAGTGTATGAGACATGCGTTTAATAAAAAAACATTTTTACCGTTACTTAGTATTATCTTGCATTTTTAAAACGTCTTTAGTATCAAGATTCATTTCTTTAAGATTAATATAAACGAGATATTTAGCGGCATACGTAACAATATCAGATTCTTCTTCCTTTTCAAAACGCTTATCTGGAATTAAGCCCTCAAAACTAAACACGCTGCCATCAGGATGATGCCCTCTAGCGGTAATTAATAATACATAGATTCATCATCAAAGTGAAACATACTTTTAAGCATTACTTGGCCGGCCGAATTTTGCCCCATTAAGACAGCCCTCCTCCTTCTTTGCAAAACACCAGAGAACAATTCTGAAGCACTTCCGCTCTTTTCATTGACTAATATCACCATAGGACCATCATAATGAAAATTATCAGGGATTGTAGGCACATCTAAATTCGCTTTTGGTTGGCCTTTCTTTTGAAAGTATGCAAAATCTTCTCCGGGGGGAAGAAAAAACGATGAAATTTCACGCGCAGCAAGCGGTGGACCACCAGGATTGTTCCTTAAATCCAAGATCAAGCCCTTAAAATGCTCTTTTGTCTTAAAAAACTTGATAAAACGAAACAAATCTTCCGCCGTCTTTCGATTAAAACGTCTTATCTCTAAACAATAGATACCTTGGAAATTAACATCAACCATAAACACAGTTTGTTTAAAATATTCTTTGGTTGTTACATCTATTTTTTTTAAAACATCACTCAACACAGTTAAATACTGCAACTTTACAAAAGAGTTTTCCAAAGGAGTCAATAACTCCGCTATCTCCTCTTGCGATAATGTTTGAACATCTTTATCATCAATCTGTAAAAGGATGTCACCTTTTCTTAATCCCTTACCATAAGCATCCGAACGAGGCTCAACCTGTGTCGTTTCATATCCTTCTTCTGTTAAACTCCCATCTATGCCTAAATCCATTCTTTTACCTAAAGAGGTTTGTTCGTATTCTTTTGCAGGTTCTGGAGGATAAAAGGCTGAGAACACATCTTCCGATGTTTTTAACGTGTCAATCATTTTAGCAGCTGAACGCCACCGAATATAATCACTAGATTTATTTTGATTTTTAAGTTGTGGATAAATTTTTGTATTAAATTGATGAATAAAACGATCAAATTTCTCAGGAAGAACATCCTTGTAGTAATTTTTAGTAACTACGTCATACACTTCTTTAAAAAAATCAACATACTCTTGATAGACATCCCATTCTTGTTGCATACTCGCATCTTTCTCGTCCTTATTATTAGCTGTATCACTATATGAAACATTCGCACAACATAAAAAAACCATAGACATACAAATCGCTAAACAAAATCGGTCTTTCAATCTATAAAGGGATATATTTTTCATTGATAAAATAAAAAACCTCACGCACTTTTATACGTGAGGTTTTTTTTGGGGATCTACGGGAATATACATCAATATTTATTATTTAAATTGCTTTTTTATTCCAGGAATTTCTGCGCGACTAATTAAACCATCTTCATCATTATCAAACTTTTTTAATAATTCAGAACGCGCGGAGAACTCACCTCTTCTTTCAACAGAAGATACAACATCTTTTAAAAACTCAGATACTTCATCTCGTTGTAACGAACCATCTTGATTCACATCATAAATACGTTCAATACGGCTTGATACTTTAGGATTAGCATCTAATACATTGATGGTTTGTTTCGTCTTTTTTTCAACCTTTGCCGTACGACCATATCTTGCCTTTTTTTCTTTACGCTGAACTTTTTTAACTTTCACTGGAGCCGGAGCAGTTTTTTCTTGAGCAGGAGTAACGGCTTCTTTGCTGCGACGATTATAATTGATGAGCTGAGCATCGGCTAAGGATGTTAAAAATATGACACCTAAAACAAACGATAATAAAAAAATTGTTTTTCTCATCTAACACCCTCCTTAAAAATATTTTTAATAATTTTTTACGCTCTCAGCGCTCTTTGCAAAACTATAAATGATACTCTTTCTAATTGAATTCGCTTTATTATATTACAACTTCATATCGTGTCAATCACCCATTAGCATTAGATTTATGGAGCAACTAACACTTCTTTTTCCGCTAAATATTTTTGCAACAATTCTTCTTCTCTATTACTTAATACATTGGTTGCTTCCTTAATATCAAACTCATCTTTGATATTATTTTTTAATTTTTTTGGATCAACATCTAAATTGGAAACAAAATTTAAATGTGGCCTCTTCTTTCGATAATCTGGTACAGATTTAGGATACTTTAAATAGCTTTCAATATGCTTTAAAGAAAAAGTGTTAAGTAATGTCCCATGATGCAAAATATAATGACGTGATCGTTTTTGCGCATTACCAGAAATTTTCTGATGCGTTTGTGTTAATGCGATATCAGATATAGGTAAATACTGCGCATGCACATTTAGTTTTTCTAAGGCATGGACGATCTTAGATAAAACGTAACTATACGCTTGATGCAGTTGATTAATACTTGGATGTTTTTCTTTTGATAAAATTAAAGAATAATTTAAACAACCTGGTCCTTGTAAAACGGTCCCTCCCCCAGAAGATCTTCGACAGATAGGGATACTATCCTTTATAGCCTGATCCACATTAACATCATCTTCCATCTTTGAAATTCGCCCTAACACCACAAAAAGAGATGATGACTCCCAAAAACGTAAAGCATCACTTGATTCTCCTTTTTCAGCAAGTTCAAGTAAAACCTCATCGTATAGTATGTTTTCTTCTGGCGTGGCTAAAGAAATATCTTTTAAAATCATCGCTTTTTTTCAAGACTTAAAGGTTAGGTATTTGGGCACACACTACGACTTCTTGCTAAAATAATTCGTATTGAGTTCTCGGGCTGCTTTGACTTCATCTGGACGGGAAACGGGTGTTGTTTGTGGAAATTCTGCAAATTTCTCAGGCTGCGTTTTACTGAGTTGATCAGCCTCTTTCATCGCCTCAATAAAAACATCGATCATTTGTTTCGATTCTGTTTCCGTTGGCTCGATCATAATCGATTCTTTAACTGTTAATGGAAAATAAACAGTAGGAGGATGGATCTTTTGATCAATTAAAAATTTAGCGATATCGATAGCATGCACATTACGCTCAGCTTGATTTTTGGCAGAGAACACACATTCATGCATGCATAAACGATCAAAAGGTAAATCATAAACACTTTTAAGTTGTTCTTTAATATAATTTGCATTTAAGACCGCATGATTACTAACGGCTCTTAAGCCTTCTTCTCCCAACAAAAGAATATAGGCATACGCTCTTAATAAAAGACTAAAGTTACCATAAAACGGAGCAATGTAACCAATGGATTTTGGATGATCATAGCTTAATCGATAGGACCCATCATCTGCTTTAATAATACGTGAAATGGGTAAAAAAGGTTCTAATTTTTTTGTCACCCCAACAGGACCAGCTCCAGGCCCCCCGCCTCCATGAGGTGTCGTAAATGTTTTATGCGTATTAATGTGCATGACATCAAAACCAACATCTCCGGGTCGACAACGTCCTAACACAGCATTTAAATTTGCACCATCATAATACATGATTCCATCCACGGAATGGATGATCTCAGATATTTTATCAATTTGACTATTAAAAAGACCATGTGTATTTGGAGACGTTATCATTAATCCAGCAACCTCATCCGTCACTTTTTCTTTTAATAATTCGATATCCATAACACCATCTTCATTTGATGGAATCGAAATTATCTCATACCCGGCAATGGAAACAGTAGCAGGATTTGTCCCATGCGAAGAATCGGGGACAATGACATATTTTTTCTTATTCCCTCGCGCTTTATGATAAGCGGCCATCATCATAACACCTGTTAACTCACCATGCGCACCAGCAAGAGGTTGCATAGTAAAATGATCCAATCCTGTCATCTCAGCCATCAAGCGTTCCATTTCATATAAAACTTCCAAAGCCCCTTGAGTTAGCGTTTCCCCTTGTTTTAACTGCGGTAACAAAGGATGTAATTGAGAAAAACCCGTCATACGGGCAGCTACCTCGGTAAATTTCGGATTGTACTTCATGGTACAAGAGCCTAAAGGATAAAAATTGGTATCTATCGAGAAATTTAATTGCGAAAGCTGCGTAAAATGACGAACGACATCCAACTCTGAAAGTTCTGGCCACTGACAATCATCCTCGCGTTTAAACTGTTGTGGCACCTCAGCTGTAAGACCAACATCAGAGCTTGGACTAAAATAACCACGCCTATTGTTAACACTTTTATCAAATATTGTTTTCATAGATTTTAATGTATTGATTCCCGATGCCTCGGGAATGACAGAATGGTAAGAAGCTTATACCAAACCATTATTAAATCAACGGGATATTACACCAACCTGGAATTTCGTTAAAGCTTCGAAATTCCTAGCATTTCGTTAAAGCTTCGAAATTCCTAGCATTTCGTTAAAGCTTCGAAATTCTTAAACAGATGACGATAATTTTTCTAATACGCTTTTTAAACTTTGCGCATAATCAAGAATCTCTTTTTTGGAACGCTTCTCTGTCACAGCAATAATCATATAACGTTCCATACCTTGATAATATTGACCTAAAGGAAAACCAGCAGCAAAACCATCAGCGATCATCGCTTCCACCACTAAAGAGGCATCCATAGGTAACTCAACGGTAAATTCATTAAAGGTAGGAGCGCTCCTTTTAACATTTACGCCTTCAATCTTTTCTAATTCTAAACGTGTAAATTCAGCCTTATTAAGATTCGTTTGAGCCAACTCTTTAAATCCTTGTTTACCAATCAAAGACATATAAACCAAAGATTGCAAAGCGCACAATGATACGTTCGTACAAATATTTGATGTTGCCTTCTCTCGTCGAATATGTTGCTCACGTGCTTGCAAAGTATTAACAAAACAATCGCGCCCTTTTTTATCTGTTGTCTTCCCTATAATACGACCTGGCATTTTTCGAACCAATTGTTTGCGTGTTGCCATAAATCCTAAATAAGGTCCTCCAAAATTAAGAGGCAATCCCAACGACTGGCCTTCTCCTGTTACAATGTCTGCCCCCATCTCCCCAGGCGTTTTTAATAACCCTAAAGAAATAGGATAAACGCTTTCGATGACTAAAACTCCATGTTTTTTAGCCTCGGCAATAATGTCAGAATGATCATCAATGGCACCAAAGAAATTTGGATTTTGTAAAATTATGGCAGATGTTTTATCATCTAATACATTTTTAATGTGTGCACGATCACTTTGACCATGGGCAACGGGTAGCTCCTGAAAGTCAATAGACAAATTGTGCGTATAACTACGAAGCATCTTTCGATAAATCGGATTTAAGCCACCATCCATCACAATTTTTTTTCGTTTATTAATCCTCATCGCCATCATAACCGCTTCATAAATAGCCGTACCCCCATCATATAAAGAGGCATTAGAAACTTCCATTCCTGTTAAAGTACAAATGGCACTTTGATATTCGTAAAGTGCTTGAAGTGTGCCCTGGGAACATTCTGGTTGATAAGGTGTGTAGGCGGTATAAAATTCGCCTCGAGAAATAATAGATGAAACGGCCGCGGGGATATAGTGATCGTAGTATCCGCCTCCAATAAATGGAATCAAGGCCGTCGAGTTTTTTAGAGCTAATTGTTCAATGCGTTTAAGACAATCATATTCGCTTAAGCCTTTGGGTAAATTAAAAGACTTAGGGACTTGGTGGGGTTGAATGTCTACAAAAAGATCATCAATGGAGTTAACTCCAATAACCTTAAGCATTTCTTCAACATCATGATCTGTATTAGCAATATAAGGGATCAACAACAATATCCTTACAGGTGGTTTTAAATATAAAGGGAATTAAGTTTTCGAAAAGAATTATTTTTTATTCGACACTTCGCAAATAATTAGTATATTCTTCGGCTGTCAAAAGATTAGAAGATTCTTCCATCTCAGCAATTTGAATCTTAACCATCCATCCCTTTTCATAACACGATTTATTGATTAAACCTGGCGTCTCTTCTAACTCTGTATTAACTTCCAAAATCTTTCCAGCCATGGGTAAAAAAATATCGCTAGCCGCTTTAACGGATTCAATAGAGGCAAATTGTTCAAACTGATCAAATTCATCATCTGCACTAGGCAACTCTATAAATGTAATATCTCCCAAAGCAGACTGCGCATATTCGGATATACCGATTGTCGCTTCATTACCATCAATATTTATCCATTCATGTTCTTTGGTATAAAGAAAATCTGCTTCTACGTCCATGCTCCTCTCCTTTTATTTTTTTAATCGTTCAATAAATTTATATTAAATACTTTAAGATTTCAATGAATCACTTTTAAAAAATATCTTTCCTGTGATAGTGGCTTTAAATTGATTTTTTTCATTGCCTATCAATATTCCAGCATCTTTTTCATATTGATCTGTTTGAATATATCCAAGACCTATCCCCGCATTTAACGAAGGGGAAAATGTACCACTGGTGACACTACCAATTTCTTTTTTTTCTGCATTATATATTTTGTGATCAACTCTTGGTGAACGTCTCGAGCCTGACTTAAATCCAATTAACTTCTTCTCGACACCATTCTCTTTTTGTTTTACTACAGCCTCTTTACCAATAAAATCTTTTGAAAAGTCTATAAATCGCGTTAATCCCGCCTCCATGGGAGAAATATCCTCGGTAATTTCATGACCGTACAAACTATAACCAACCTCTATTCTTAAGACGTCTCTCGCCCCTAAACCGGCAGCCTTGACTCTATCATTTTCTAATAATTTTTGCCATAAATCTTTTGTTTTTTCCCACGGATAAAATATTTCGTAACCTAACTCTCCAGTGTAACCCGTACGGCTAATAAGCACATTCTCACCCAAAAGGTCAAATTGATCAAATTCAAAATAGTTTAATTTCTCAATACCTTCAACAAAACTTTTTAATATATCTCTGGAGGCTGGTCCTTGAATATCTATTTTTCCCAAATCTTGACTAACATTCTTAAAGCAAACAGGACTTGTTAAATTATTCTTAAAATGTTGGGCATCTTTCTCAGTCGTAGCACCATTAACCACAACAAACCACTTCTCCTCTTCCAATCGAAAAACAATAAGATCATCTATCACATGACCATTATCATTTAAAATCATTCCATAACGGCTTGATTTAAGAGGCATGTCACCAATGGCTTGCGTTAGGATACGATCCAAACCCGTTTCTTTATAATGACCTTCAACTAAAAATTCTCCCATATGAGAAATATCGAATAATGCGGCTTCTTGACGTGTAGATTGATGTTCAGAAAGAATGCCTTCGTATTGCACAGGCATTAGCCAACCACCAAATGGAATCATGCGAGCTTTTAAAGCAATGTGCTCTTCATAGAGAGGAGTTTTTTTAAGAACTTCTGTAGCAGACATAAGAATGATAGAAAGCTAATCGCCATTGGCGAAAAATGTGTATTTTTCTATTCAGCGAAAAATATTTTTTCAATTAAAGTTGCCCTATCTTATTAAATTCTTTTATCTTTGTAAAGGACATTTCTATCAATCCAAGAGGCTTCCAATAAATCAAAGAAAAAAGATTATGTCTTTTTTTTGTTAATTAAGGCGGAAAGTAAATCTGCGGCCGCATCGGTGGAACTAACTTGTGGGGTTTCCTCAACGGCTTGGGCTTTCTTATACTGATAGGAGACAACCACCTGAAAGATAACTTTGTCACATCGATAAAATCTTTGAACATATTCTTTTTTTTGAGAGGCCTCTATAGAAACAGCAACACCAATTCGACTCCCGGGAATGCTAATATCAAATTTACAACCATCGGCATAAAACAAAGTCTTTACGCCACCAGCAATCATATTAGCTATTTCACCAAAACCATCTAAAACATCTTCGGACCCTTCATCAACGTCATTTCCTAACATCTTTGAGACAACAGAAACAGCAGAAGAATGATCAGAAAAAACTGTTAATTTTCCCGTCAAATCTCCTTTAATTAAAATATTACTACGAATCCCCTCTCCCAAAAGAGCAGAACCATCACTGACAATTTCTGGCTCTAAAGAGAACATGGAAAAGGCATCAGAAACAGATTTATCTAAATGCGCTAAAACTTTTTGTTTGATATCATCAGGCATAATTTTTATCGATTTTATAAAAATATACTACTAAAAAAAAATTTGCCCGTAAATCATTTTATTAGAAAATTAATAACACACCTCATTCAACAATTAGTTAGAATCTAATAGCTGAAAAATATATTTCTCAAATTCATCTTTAATTACTGGTTTTAGCATGTACAAATCAGCATTTTGTGAATGTTCTTTACTCTTATTTAGGCTTAGCCTCTGAGAGGTGATCGCCATAATCTTTAAACAACTGCACTTCTCATGTGAACGCAGCTTATCAATAAACGCAGAAAAAACCTTTCCTTCCTCAGAGTTACAAATGATCGCATCTGGCACACCTTTATGATTATCTAAATATGTACTCATATGTTGTAAAGCAGCCTCTTTGGAATTTAAAGAAGTAATAACGTTTAATCCCATATCTTGACAAAATTCATTCATCATATTTAATGATCTAACATTAGAATCAATAAGTATCACTTTTTTATTCCTTATATTAGCATGATCACAAGCCACATCGACTTCATTAGATTTCATCAGTTTAATATTAAAGATAAAATCACTCCCTTTTCCAATTTCAGAATGAACTCTTATATTTCCTTTCATCGCTTCAATAAGTCTTCGACAAATCGCTAATCCTAACCCTGTTCCTCCAAACTGACGTGTCGTTGAACTATCAGCTTGTGAAAAAGATTCAAATATGACACCCTCCTTATTCTCACTAATACCGATTCCTGTATCTTTCACAGTAAGAATAAGACTTAGTTCTTCACCTTCACTATTATTATGATCAACAACAACAGCGACACCTATCTCTCCATCTTCTGTAAATTTAAAAGCATTACTGATTAAATTTAAAAATATCTGTTTTAATCGCGTTGGATCACCTTTCAATTGTTGAGGAACATCTCGAGCTATGTCGATATAGACATCGATAGGCTTATTTGAAAACTCAGCTTGCACCATTTTAAAGATGTCAAGAATCAGATAAGATAAATTAAAATCGATATGTTCCAATTCGACTTTTCCAGCCTCTAACTTACTCAAATCTAAAATGTCATTGATGAGGTTCAATAACATATCACCGCTACTTGATATGGTATAAACATATTCTTTTTGATCCGCATCCAATCCTGTCGATTTCAATAATTCTGTAAAACCATTAATGGCATTTAAAGGCGTCCTTAATTCATGGCTCATACTAGCTAAAAATAAACTCTTTGCCTGATTCGCTAAATTTGCTTCATTCGCCAGCTTTAATACAGTATCCCGTTCTTTTCTTAAATCATGATTGCGCTGTCTTAGATCCTCTTCTCGCCCCTGAAGCAACAAATGCAAATAACAAATAAAAAAACCAAAAACGTTATAGATTAATACGTTAACAATAAAATCAAACTCTTTTATGGCAATAACATTAACACCTTGCATTCCAACAATATGTACTAAACCCATTGATTGGAGGAAGACGAAAGAGATATAAGAAACGAAGGCTATGTTTGAAAAAAAGAAGGCAGCAAACGGTGAAAAAACAATTCCAGAATAAATAAACATAATAGGATAAATCAAGAGTATGTAAAAAATATCATGATTTCCCACTATATGAATAGATCCAACCGTTAAGAGAACATCTATTAGTTGATTAAAGATAAAAAAACGTTGAGGATCCTTTAAACGTTTTAATATAAAATTGTAAGGTTGATTCAACAACATTTGGAGACAAAGAAAAAAAACTAATGTTGCTGAATGATAGTCAAACCAACCAAATGCTTGACCAAAAAAATATACAACCAGAATAATAAGTGAAGTTAAATAACGAACTTTAACGATCCAATTAAACTGATCAAATAGATTTTTACGATTAGATATACGATGCTGGAAAATTGAAAAAAATCTCATGCGTTATTTTGGTAATATCGATCAACGACTGAAGGAATGTCGACTGTAACATCGCCTAAAGGAAAACAAAAAACGAAATTTGCACCATTTCCGGGAGTAGATCTTACAAGTAAATCACCTTGATGCATTCGAACTATTTTTTTGGCAATCGATAAACTCAAACCCTGACCAGAATGATGATGCTCGATATCTCCAATAGAAAACTCCTCAAAGATATAATTAAATCTTGAACTATCTAAACCTTCCCCCATATCTTTAATACTGAGTAAACAACAATCATCTACTTCCAATAAAGTCAGAGTAATAACTCCATTCACCGGAGAGTATTTAATAGCATTTTCTAATACAAACCTAAAGGCATTTTCCATAAGATGGAAATCGATCATTAATTTTTGATGGGTTTCTTTAACAAAATTAAACTCAACAGTAGCCTCTAAGGCTTTGACTTGCAACTTACGAAGAATACTCCCGAGCAAATCACCAATTGAAACAGGTTCCTTGTAAAGCTTAAAATCCTGTTTGAGTTCGCAAAGTAATATAGCCTTTTGTGAAAATTCCAAAAGCTGTCGACCAGATTCTAAAATAACGTTAATATGAGCTTTTTCACATTCAGATAAAGATTTACTTTGGTTTAAGATTGAAGCGAAACCAAGAATACCATTTAATGGTGTACGCAATTCATGTGAAATAAGATGAAGCAAAAAACCCTTTAATGAGTTTACTTCTTCTGAAGACTTAAATTTAAGAAAAACATTAACCTTGGCACGTAGCTCCTGTTCATCAAAAGGTTTAGTAATATAATCATCAGCTCCCATGTCATAGCCCATTAGGCGTTCATTTAACATCGCCTTTGCCGAAACGATAATAGTTTTTATAAATCGAAACTCCTTGTGAGCGCGTATCTTTTTGCAGACTTCATAACCATTCATGTTCGGCATCATAATATCAAGGAGAATCACATCTGGCAGAAAAGAAGGAATAACATCCAAAGCCCTTTCTCCAGATTCAACAGTCATTAACTTAACAGAAGGATCTTCATCAAAAATATTTTCTATAATCCTCAAATTGACTGGTTCATCATCAACGACTAAAACTTTTTTTACAGCTTCATTCATTTTGATACGTTCAAATTTTTGAATATTCTCATTATTGTTCATAGACTATTGAACCTTCTCTTTCTTTGTTTTTCTTTGCTAAAGAGACAAAAAATGTTGCCCCTCCCTCAACATTACTTTCTGCCCATATATGCCCGCCATGATCCTCTACAATTCTCTTAGAAATAGCTAACCCTAAACCTACCCCACCGGCGCCGCTATCGGTTTGACTACTTTGTTTAAATTTCTCAAAAATAACATCTAACTCATCTTGAGGAATTCCCATGCCATTATCTTTAATTTTTAAAACACAATTATTTTCTTTCTCCAATATATCAATTGAAATACAACATTCTTCTTTTGTAAATTTAATGGCATTGGAAAGGATATTAATAACAACTTGAATAATCTTATCTTTATCGATATACACATCATTTAAAAATGGAGGCTGAAGAAGATTAAGTTTAATATTTTTATTCTCTAAAAGCGATTGCATCTCAGCAACCGCTAAGACAACCGTTTCATACAAACTTCTCTGTTGATAATTATAAATAACCTTATCAGATTCTAACTGAGAGAAATTCAGAAGATCATTTAACAATCTAAGCAATCTTTCTCCACATGAGTGAATTTCTTGAAAATAACTTTGTAGTTTTTTCTGATCAACTCTATCAATACGCTCTATGCCAAATTTAGCAAAACTCAAAATGCCATGCATAGGTGTTCGTAATTCATGGCTCATATTGGCTAAAAACTCCGACTTAGCTTTGTTGGCAGCTTCAGCTTGTAACTTGGATTTTATAGCATCATCCGTACGTTGAAAAACCAATTCTTCTAGATGATCCTTATAATGATGTAGTTCATCTAACGCTTTTGCTCTTTCTTTTAGTACAGCAACATAATCCAACGCTTTTTTAACCGTGTGTTGAAAAACAAAAATATCAAAAGGCTTTTGTATAAAATCAATGGCCCCCTTCTTTAAGGATTCAACGGCTAATTGAACTGTACCTTCAGCGGTCACCATGACGCATTGATAGCCAGAATCCAACTTATTAATCTCTTCAAGCGTCATCATCCCATCCATATCCGGCATACGCTGATCCAAAAGAATCAAATCTGGAACATATGTTTTCAATACCTCAAGGGCTTCAACACCATTAACGGCTTCTTCAATATCATAGCCCTTTAACGCATGTCTCATCAAATTTCGTGTATTTTTATCATCATCTACAATTAGAATTTTTTTCTCAGACATTGCTTTATTCACCCATTTTTTGTTAAAAAACTACAACTATCTTTTTTCTTCCTATATATGACATTTTTCTATCTATATTATTTTCAATGACTTACAGCAATTTTATGTTTATTATGCCATTAAATATGTGTTTTGCAAAATCTTTTTAATATATTTAATGTAATGATTGAAAATTTCAGTAGATTATGAATAACTAAAGGGTGGACCTTGATCTTAGAACGTACATACTAAAAAAAATCAAGATAAGAAATGGCGCGCCTGAGAGGATTCTCCCGCCCTTCTAATCAATTTTGTTGGCGGGATCCCGCCTTCATTATCTCTTTCAAGATTGGCGGGAGAACCTTTTGTTCTCTTCTTTGAATTTGGTTCAAAAACGCGCCTGAGAGGATTCGAACCTCTGACCCTTGGTTCCGAAGACCAATGCTCTATCCAGCTGAGCTACAGGCGCATAAGTAGATAAGGACACAAACTATACCATTTTTCCTTTTTTGTGCAAAGTGTTTTCTTTTTTTGAAAAATAACTTATAATATATTTTTAATAACGCAACACCCTCTACCCCTAAACCATGAATACTTTTTTTCAGAATAACATCAAACTCTCCGTTATTGTTCCGACCTTTAATGAAGAAAATAACATTAAACCCTTTCTAAACCGCATCATTCCTATCCTTGACAATATCGGCTCCTATGAAATTATTTTTTGTCTTGATCCTTGTACCGATCAAACGGAAACCTTGATTGAACGTGAGATTCATCTCAACGATCGCATTGGAATGATCACCTTTAGTCGTCGATTTGGTCAAGCGGCAGCAACGATTGCTGGAATTTTAAATTGTCGCGGCAACCATTGCGTGGTCATTGATATTGATTTGCAAGATCCTCCCGAATTAATATTAAAGATGTACTCAAAGATTGAAGAAGGCTTTGATGTGGTAGCGGCCAGGCGAAGAACTCGCAAAGGAGAAACCCTCCTTAAACGGATAACCGCATCTCTTGGTTACAAACTCATAAACAAATTAGCTGAAACACCTGTTCCCAAAAATACCGGAGACTTTCGTATCATCTCAAGACGTGTCATTGAAGAGATGCGTCATCTTAAAGAAACTCACGGCTTTCTTCGTGGCCTCGTCCCTCTCATCGGATTTAAACAAACCTTTATTGATTTTGATCGTGACGCAAGAGCGTCGGGAGATGGTAATTACAATCGTTTTTTCGGGTCCATCAAAGTAGGGGTTAATGGCCTTGTCTGCTTTTCTAACAAACTTCTCACAATCGCTTCTCTAACGGGATTTCTAATCACGGGTCTATCACTCTGTTTAACACTCGCTCTCATCGTGACAAAAATATTTTTTAAACAAGCTTACCCCATAGATTTCCCGCTCACAGCAATACTCATTTTATTTATAGGCGGCATTCAACTCATAACCATTGGAATTCTAGGGGAATACATCGGACGCATTTATGATGAAGTAAAGGCAAGACCTCAATATATCATTGATCGAAAAGTCAATGTCGATGCCGTCTCCTCAAAAATCACCGTTTAATCTCTAATATATTATTATGTCAAAATTTTTCATTACAGGTGGTGCCGGTTTTATTGGAAGCAATCTTTGTACCCAATTACTTAACGAAAATCATGCCGTTACCGTATATGATAATCTTAGCTTGGGAGAAAAGAAATTCATTGAAATTCACTTAAACAACCCAAACTTTCAATTCATCCAAAACGATCTTCTTGATTTAGAATCACTTAAAAAATCCATAAAAGATCATGACATTGTTTTTCATTTAGCGGCCAATTCAGATATTTCGCTGGGACGTGAAGTAACAGACCATGATTTGAAACAAGGAACCCTTTGCACTTACAATGTATTAGAAGCCATGCGTCATTGTGGTCTTTCAAAAATTATCTTTGCCTCAACCTCAGCCATTTATGGTGAGGCTAAAACATTACCCATCAAAGAAAACTACGGACCTCTCCTTCCTATTTCTCTTTATGGGGCCAGCAAATTGGCAAGTGAAGGCTTAATCAGCGCCTTTTGTCACAATTATAAGATGCAGTCCTGGATTTATCGATTTGCCAATGTCGTTGGTCTCAATGGCACACACGGCGCCCTTTTTGATTTTATTAAAAAATTACAACGTGATTCCTCTACTCTTGAAATTTTAGGCGACGGCAAACAAATCAAACCCTACATTTATGTTGATGATTGTGTGGATGGAATGTTATTTGGTTTAAACAATGCAGAAGAAGAAGTTAATGTTTATAACCTAACATCTCAGGGAAGAACATCTGCCCAAGAAATTGCTGATAGCGCCGTCCAAGCGATGAATTTAATTGATGTCACTTATTTTTTTACAGGTGGATCGAGAGGTTGGATGGGTGATGTTGTGAAAGTGGACTTATGCGGAGAGAAGATGAAACAATTAGGTTGGCAAGCCCAATTTAACTCAGCTGAAGCTATGAGCAAAGCGGCTAAAGTTCTATCAAAACAATTAGAAGTGATAAACTCTTAATATTATGCAAGCAATCATATTAGCCGGTGGTCTAGGAACACGCTTAGGATCCCTCACAAAAAACACTCCCAAACCTATCGTTTCTGTTTGCAATAAACCTTATCTGTACTATCAACTCACTTATCTTAAACGATTTCAAATCCATAATATTCTTATCCTCACGGGATATTTAGGAGAACAAATTCAAAACGAATTTAAAGATGGCCGCGCCCTGGATTTAAATATTTCGTATTCCCACGAGAAAGAACCACTTGGAACCGGTGGAGCCCTGATCTTCGCCCAAGAAAAAATTGAAAATCAATTTTTACTTATTAATGGCGATTCTTTTCTACCCATCGATTATATGGATTTTATCACCACATTTAAGGAATCTCAAAAATCAGGATTATTATGCGTTTATCAAAATCAAAAAGATAAAGTGATCGTTCCAAGCAATATTAGTTTAGAACCCACAAACCAAATCATCACGGATTACTGTAAAAAAACACGAGACGAACACATGCAACATGTTGATGCCGGTGTAGGTTTGTTTGAAAAAAAAGTTCTTAATCTCATTAATGATCAAGAAAAATTTTCATTTGAAAACGACATCTATCCTTTATTAATAAAAGACAAACAACTAAAAGCCTATCCAACTCAACAACGTTTTTATGATATTGGAACCCCCCAACGTTTAAAAGAATTTGTAGAATATTTAAAAAATGATTATCTCAAAGACACCATTTAGAATCAGCTTTACCGGCGGTGGCACTGATTTCAAAGACTTCTATGAACAAACTCCTGGTCTTATTATTAGCACCACTATTGATAAGTACATGTTTATTACTGTTAATAAACGCTTTGACCATACCCTTCGTGTGAGTTACTCCAAAACAGAAATTGTTGAGCGTGTTGAGGAGATAAAACATCCCATTATTCGCGAATGCCTTAAATGGGTTGGTATTAAAAATGGTATCGAAATCACATCGATCGCCGATATCCCCTCTGGAACAGGATTAGGCTCTTCAAGCAGCTTTACAGTTGGTTTGCTCCATGCCCTCTACGCGTATTTAGGTCAACATAAATCAGCCAATGATCTGGCACTGGCCGCCTGTCAAATAGAAATAGACATTTTAGGAGAACCCATTGGCAAACAAGACCAATACGCAGCAGCGTACGGTGGATTGTTACGTATGGAATTTAATAATGATGAGAATGTGTTTGTTGATCCCATCATTTGTTCAAAGCAAACGAAAGACATCCTAAATAACAATCTTCTACTGTTTTATACCGGCATGACACGTTCAGCCAGCAATATTCTTAAGCATCATCAAAATAAAATTAAAAAGAACTTCTCTCAATTAACAGAAATACGCGACTTCTCAAATATCCTAAAAGAGACTCTACAAAATGGAAAAAAATTTGATTCGATAGGAGAAATCCTTGATAAATCTTGGAAAATTAAAAAGCAACTGACTAACAACATCACCAACGATACTGTTGAAGATATCTATCAGACAGCGATAAAAGGTGGTGCCGTGGGTGGAAAATTATTGGGGGCTGGAGGGGGTGGATTTTTGCTACTCTATTGTCCCTCTCATAAACAAAAAGCTCTGCGCAGCAAACTTAAACATCTAAGGGAATTACCATTTCAACTAGAATCTCAAGGAAGCAAAATAATCTACGTCGACTAAAAATCAGTTGCCTATAAACTCACGATGAATAACCATAAAAACCTTACCCATGCCTTTCTTTTTATTCTCATCATTTTTTATATTTTCATCAAATTTTTTAGCCCAGCGATTATCCAAAACCTCTACGACAATCAATCTTATGAAATTTTAAATAAATTTTCAAACATTGATACCCATCACTCCATCAATTTTTATTTAGGTGTTATCGAAGAAAACATCACAGGCCCCTTAAGCTCCGCTTTGGCAGGTAGCATTCTCATCATCCTCTCTCTTCTTTATTTCAAAAATTCTAGTCGCCTGACCTTTACGCTTTTATTAACATCCTATTTATTTATAACGAAATGGGACGTTTTGTTCTTTCCTCCTTATGGTGATCCTCTCGGGGGTCCATGGGTAGAATCCATATGGCTTTTACATCATAACTTTGATTATGGCGGACTTCTCGCGCAACCTGCTTACGCCTCAGGAGGGCCAAAAACCTATATGTTCTCCCTTTTTCCTGGAGCTATGGCAGTCCTTATGAAAATATGCCCAACACCCGCCTTCTTTTTATTTGTAACACACAGTCTATTTTTTATGCTCGCAGCCTCTTTGATTGCCCTTTTGCGTGACTGTTTATTAATCATTTTTGACAAATCCACAGCACTTTTAACAGCCTTGATTGTCCTCTCTCTGCCTATTTTTCAATCTATGACTGAGATCTTAAATATGGAAATGCCCTGCGCCTACTTTGCTATGCTCACCGTTTATTTTCTAATCCATAAAAACTTGGTCTTAGCAAGTGTCGCAAGCATTCTATCTACCAGCATTAAAACACCCGGCATCATCACCTGTGTCTTAGTCGTCCTCATAGGGAGCTACCTTCTGACACAGCCTTCTCAAAAACAAAATCACAGAAAAATTATTCTAGCCCTTCTATTAACCTTTTTTTTCAGCTTACTTCAAGTCTATCTACGTCAATTTACTCATGATGTCATCGTCTCGCATAATAAATTTGGTTTTTTAATTGGATGGCCTAATGTTGTGCGCGGCATTTCACAAACAAATTTCATCCTTTTTAGTCTAAGCACCCTAGTTCTTATCATTGCCTTTCTCACACCATATTTTAGAAAGAAAAAGCAGATATGGCCTTTATCAAAAAAACATCTTACAGCTAGCGTCATCTTAATTATGACAGCCCTTTGGTTTGCTCTCTACATTCATTTCTCCGTCATGGGACATCGTTACAAGATGCTACTTATCCCTTTTCTTGTACCGATTATTGTCCTTGCTGCAAAAACCATTTGTCCTTCTAAAAAATTATTACATATTGGACTTAACCTAAGCATCATCCTTTCATGTTATGGATCTTACGGGGCTTATTTTGGTCCTAGAATTGAGAGTAAAGATTATGCGTATGGAAAATTAGAGCGGAGTCTTGAGTATCGTAATGATCTTCGACTTTATATGAAAACGGCCCAAGAACTAGAAAAAGATTATTCTAAATTTGCTATCGGCGCTCCATTTATTATGGCTCAGGCCTTAGCCTACCCGGAGCTAGGTTATGTAACGAAACCCTTGGATATTATGGTCTATGGCATAGACTTAACGTATGAAGGCATTCGTAATTTTCCCGGGCTAAGACATTTAAGTTTTCCAAATACCATTTGGCTAGGATTTAAAAGCGCTCTTCCTGAAAAAATGATTTTTCCTATTGATCCAAGGGATACAATTGTTAAGGACATCTATTACGGGGATAAAAAGATCACCTTTTTTCAAGGCGGGTATGCCATAGAACGCATACGCAATATCATGCTTTATGTAGAACTACAAAATGCAGTAAACCTTTAAGGAAAGATTCCTCTTATTTCATACACTTCATCAATATGTTTTAAGGCCACACAATAGGCTGCTGTTCGTAGGTCACATTTCAGTTCTTGTGACATGCGTTTAACACGATGGGTAGCCTTATTCATCAACCTTTTTAACTTTTTATCAACCACATCCAATTCCCACGTCTCAGCCTGTCTATTCTGCTTCCATTCAAAATAACTCACCGTAACCCCACCCGCATTACATAATACAGCAGGAAAAATTTCGACGCCCTTACTCGTTAAGAGTTGATCTGCCTCAGGTGTAACAGGCATGTTCGCCGCTTCCACTAAAACCTTACAATTAATCATTTTTGCCTTTTTCACATCAATCATTTGCTCAAGGGCCGCGGGGATAAATAATTCTACTTCCGTTTTATAAAAATGTTCCTCCGAGATCTTATCAGCCCCTGAAAATCCTGCAACGCCTCCTTGCTGCTCAACATACCGGGCAAGTTCAAAAGGATTTATCCCATGCTCATTTTTAACAAACCCCGTATGATCTCCCACGGCTATCATGCACGCCCCTTTTTCACACAATAATCGCCCTACCCAAGATCCAACATTTCCATAACCCACCAAACTAAAACGACAATTTTCTAATGACATAGATTTTTCAGGTAATAATTCTTCTACAACATAAACAAGCCCCTGACCTGTTGCTTTCTCTCGCCCATGGGAACCGCCATAACACAAAGGCTTACCTGTCACAACACCGATACCTCCAACACTTTTTCGATTATCCAAATTGATATAGGTATCAGCAATCCAGGCCATAATTTGCGAGTTTGTTCCCACATCAGGTGCCGGCATATCATAATCAGGTCCTATATTATTTCCCATAGCACTTGTATAACGACGCGTTAAACGCATTAATTCATCAGCAGAGAATGTCCGAGGATCCATCTGAACCCCACCTTTTGCTCCTCCCAAAGGAAGCTCTAATAAAGCACACTTAATCGTCATAATGGCAGCCAAAGATTTGATATGATCAAGATGGACCGTGTTATCAAAACGTAATCCCCCCTTATAGGGACCTAAAACATTATTATGTTGCACACGATACCCTTTAAATAATTTAAAATTACCATCATCCATCCGTACTGGAAAATGAACAATCAACTCATTCTTAGGTTGTGCCAGGATTAACTGAAGACGTTTAGGGATAGAAAGTTTTTCCGCAGCGTTTAACATCGTATCAATGGTATGAAAATAAAGATTATCTTTATTGTATGTAAAACCTAATTCCTTAAAAACGGATTCTGTATTGTTCATATTATCCTTTATTTTTTTGTATCTCTCTCATCAAGAGTCGCATGTGCTCAATTGCAAAGCCCCCGACAAATAAATTCACACGATTCTCACCTAATTGAAGTTTCTCAACAACCTTATCGTGTGAACTTATTGGATACTCAAAAGCCCCATAAGATTTTTGCTGCGCTGGCAAACCCACCCAAATCGTATTTCTAATATTCATCTCATTGACCCCTCTAAATGGTTTAATGGGGCCATATGTAATCGGCATGCCATATAAAACAACATCAAACTTTTTATCAACATAACCTAATTGCGGTATCGTTAACATTTGTGCGGTCAAAAAAGGAGCGCCAATAGTAAAAGAAGGATATTTCTCCTTAAGGACATTGACCATTTGAACATTCAATTTCAAATCATTGCGATACTCAAGGCTTCTTTCCATAAGAACGTGATAGTTCGCTTGCAATTTATGAAAAAAGAGTCCGTAAGATGCCAGAGCGCTAGTTAAAATTACTACTATCAATATATATGAGGAAAATTTATAAATAAAGCGGAAGTTAAGAAAAGCGAAGACTAGACTCATCACCATAAAGGGAACTAACTCTGTTTTATACCGAGGAGAAACGGCTGTAAAATTAAGAAAAAGTCCAAACCACATCGTCATGACAAGAAAAATAACAAATTGAATGTAATATTTATCACTTAATGATATAAAAAATGATTTCAGCCCCCCCGCCTGCCCTATCCAATACATTAAAAGTAAAATGACACAAAACAAATAAACCTTTGGTATCGTCATTGATAAAAACGAGGGCCAACCATAAAAAAGGCCTATTAAATTTCCTAAAGCAGATGGGATTAATAAAACTTTAAGCAAAACAAAAACAACAGGAATACTCGCCCACACAAAAAGTGACATCTTATGTTTCAAATCTTTATCGAAAATAAAAAGATACAGGCACACAAAAGCCACAGAGGCCCCAATAATGACACCAAGCCCTTTAACCAACATCGCCAATATAGACAACGCACTGGCCAATCCTAAACGTTTATGACATAACGCGTAAATCGCGTACATAGAGACAAACAAACAAGGAATCTCCATATTAATCGCCTCTGTTTGACTTTGATACAATGGTAAGGCCAACACCACAATTGATGCTAATATCGAACTCTTAGAAGACAACGACTTTTGCAACAAACTTCTTACCAGCGCAACAATGACGCTCGACATAAAAAAGACAAGTAGATGATTAACGACTAAAAATGTCTTGGGATGCGAAATTAATTTTATCATCATAGCCATACCTGCTGGATAAAGAGATAAAAAATAAACCCGGGGGCCCCCCTCATTGTATCCTGCCTGCGCGGCTAAGCCTTTATAGTCAAAATTGTTTGTAGCCAACCACCACCCTTCTGCAAAAGGCCCACCGATGGCATCCCCATAAATGGGATAAAACAAGACATTAAATTTTGATATCACAAGAAAAAAGAAAATACTGAGAGCAAAGATTCGCGTAGAAGACTGTTGTAAATAAAGAAAAGAAAAGACAACAAGAATAGCGAAAGAAAACATATTGGTGAGAGGTCCAAGGCTTGCATCATCAATCTTGCCAATATAATAACCTAAAGAGTGTTTCCCCTCTACTTTGGCGAGTGCATTTAGGAAATCAAACTGTGATTGTTGATAAATATTTTCAATGAGGGAGGAACTATTATAATTAACATAGAATAAAAGAAGAGTTAAGGGAATGGCAAGGCAGAAGAAGAGTATTGATTTCTTAGGGAAGGCCATGGTTTGAATATTAGCGACTTACTGCCTCTGTGATTGTATTGTTCTCTAGAACATATTCCAAAACATACATCGGTCGCCGACGGGATTCGTCATATGTTCTCCAAAGGTATTCACCCAAAACACCTAACATCATCATCTGCACACCACCAATCACTAAGATGACAACCATTAATGAAGCCCATCCTTCAACCGGCGTTCCCATTAGAAAAGCACCAAAAACAACCAACGCATAAAGAAAACCTAAAATAGCAATAAAGAATCCCACAATACTCATATAACGAATCGGAATATCACTAAAGGACAACAAAGAATCAACAGCGAGTTTAATTTTTTTAGTCAACGTCCATTTAGATTCTCCTTGGTGCCTTGCCTCTTTAACGTAACCGACACTACTCTGTTTAAAACCTAACCAGGCTAACGTCATAAATAACGAACTATTTTTTTCAGGAACTTTTTTAAAGGCATCAATAACAGCACGATCAGCTAAAAATACATCAGCGCCTTTTGGCGGCATTTTGACATTGGTAAAACGATTCATGATCGCGTAATAAACTTTGGAGAAAAAATTCGTTGAAGCTCTCTCACCTTCTCGCTCTAAGCGTACAGCCCAAACCAAGTTCACACCTTTCTGCCACTCCTCGATCAGTTTTGTCATTATGGAAGGCGGATCTTGAAGATCGGCGGCCAGGACACTTACCGCATCGCCCTGACAATGATGCAATCCACACGCAACAGCTGCATGCGAACCACTATTGCGCGCAAACCGAAATACCTTAACCCTCTTGTCTTTAAGATGAAGATCTTTTAAAATATCAGAAGATTCATCTTGTGAACAATCATCCACAAAAATTAATTCGAACCTATAATCTTTGATCGCATCAACCACTTCGGTCACACGCTCATAAAGCTCGTTAAGATTGTCTTTTTCGTTATAAACGGGAAATATAATTGATATCAACATATTTTTAATCTTAATTGCCGTTAACTAAATTATTGAAGCGCAGGCTCATCTCGCTAGTTCTACTTCGGTAGTTAAATCGGTATGTCCCGTGCTCAAATAAATTGCATTCAGCTATTTTTTTGAGTGCTCAAACAACTTCGCTGCGCTCAGAACTGCGCGCGGGACATACCGATTTGACTGCCTACGTAACTATAAGCCTGTCATTCCCGCGAAAGCGGGAACCTTTTTAACGTCCCAACGTCATCATATGCGACGTCAAATATTGTGACGCATTCATCTCTTCACCCGAGGAATCTATAATCCGTTCAATCAATAATTGCCCCTCTCCACATAAAACAGCGACATGCTCAGGTTTTACCGAAACAATACGTCCTGGAATATTACCTACATATGATAACGCGTTTTCAGGTAATGAAACTTTTGTAATATATATTTTTTTATCGTTTAACGTAGTCCAAGCACACGGATACGGTGGCGCTAACGCTCTGATTAAATTAAAGATGTCCTTTGAAGATTTCGACCAATCAACTTCTCCATCATCAGGAATACGCTTACATGTGTAAGTCGCTTCTTTATCATTTTGATCAATTCCTTTTAAAGAATCCGATTTTAATTCTTTAAGATAATCCCTATAAAGTACAACCGTGGCCTCAATAATTTTCTGATAAACCTCAAACGCCGTCTCTTTAGATCCAATCTCTACAATCCTTTGTCCATAAATCGGACCGGAATCGATCGGACCATCCTCTATCTTAAATAACGTAACCCCTGTTGTCTTCTCGCCATTAATGATTGCCCAATTAACAGGCGCACAGCCTCTATATTTCGGCAACAAAGAGTCATGTGCCGCCATATAACCAAATTTTGCTTCTTTAAACAAAGCCGGAGGAATTATCGTTCGCCATCCACAAACAAAAGCCACATCAGCTTGAAGTTTTAATATCCGAGCAATCTGATCGACTTTAATTCTTTTACACACCACTGCTGGTATCTGGTGTTCTTGACAAAAAGCAACCATCTCATGAGAAATCTTTACCTTTTCATTTTCATCTTCTTTTAAAATGAACGCCGAAACAACATCTTCTTTCTGCTCAACCAACAACTTTAAAACTTCAAAGCCTCTTGGGGTTCCGCCAATAAATAAAATCTTTGGTTTCATAAATACTTTGATACTTAAATGTTTAACATTGTTGCCTGTCAACGACAGTGCTATTCCAACCGAAGAGCCAGAATCTACTAGATTCCCGATGTCTCAGGAATGACAAAATCAGATAGATTCTGAGATTTTCGAGATCTTTTAATCATATGAAACCCCAAAGCTTCATGCCCTAAATAGGAATACGTAAAACGTTTAATCGTCCAATCAACTGGAGAAGCCTTGGCCACAAGATCTTTTAACGTTTGTTCATCGCGAACCCAATCACCCCGATCTAATCGACGTAACAACCATGCCAATGGCCTAAGCCACGCCCTTTTAGGCCAAACATTATCTAAGACGACAACCAATCCCTCTTCTTTTGTACAGCGAACCATTTCTTGAACAATTTTAATTGCCGTTTCTTCTGGAAGATGATGAAGCAAACCAAAACATCTCACTTCATCAAAACTTTTTGATTGAAATGGAATTTTTTCGGCTGCAGCCACAACACCACAAGCTTTTATCTTTTTCACATACTTCTTTACATAATCTTCATGAATATCTAAACCAAAAATATTTGCTTGCGGAATCAACGTATACATCTGAGGACCACACCCAACATCTAATACGCGCCCCTTCAAAGGTGTCGGAAGCGATCGAAAATAACGATTCAAAAAAACCTGTTCACCCGGAGCTAAAACACATTGGGATATTTTATAAATTGTAGGATTATTAAGTAAGCGATAAAACAGACGAGTCATGAGAAGAGCTCATTGATGATTCGTTATCTTTAAACTTTATTAATCGACCTTCGTTTTTTAACGATTCGTTAGCCATCTCTAACATCTTAACCACACGCAATCCAGACTGACCATCATTAATAGGAGTCGTCTTCGTTTTGATGCAATCAATAAAGTATTGCAACTCTGTTTTCAGAGCCTCTTGGTAATCCACGCGCGGCGACCACATATCACCAGAACGATAATCAACGAGTAATTTGTTAATAGCCTCTTTGCTTTCCACATTCACACCACGATCATAAATTTTTATTTTTTCATCAGCCTTCAAATCATCCCAGACAAGCATCTTCTTTTGCCCACCAATAAGAGTCGTTCGAATTTTCACAGGCGAAAGCCAATTAACATTGATGTGCACAATTAAACTATTATCATAATACAATGTGATGTAGGCAATATTCTCATGCCCAGAACCAATATGATCAACACCTTGAGCAATGAGGGCTTGAGGTTTATTTTTAATAATATAATCAATAATGGCTAGATCATGAGGAGCTAAATCCCAAATAACATTTGTATCTTGCTGAAATAATCCCAGACTTACTCTCGTTGAATCATAATAATACAAATCGCCTAGTTCATTACTATCAATCAACTCCTTAATCTTTCGCACTGCCCCTGTAAAAATAAAAGTATGATCCACCATAATAAGGACCTTATTCTTCTTGGCGATGTCTATAAGCTCCTGGGCTTCCTTTGAGTTTGATGTGAAAGGTTTTTCGATAAAGATATGTTTGCCTGCCTGAAGGGCCGCTTTCGCCAAGGCATAATGTGTTGATACAGGTGTTACAATAGCAACAACATCAATGTCTGGTGAATTAATAATATCAAGATAGTCTGAAGTGACAGAATGGTGGGGATATAAATCTTTAATACGCGTAATAATATCGGGATTGACATCGCAAATCATCTTTATTTCTGCATCTTTCACAGAAATAAGATTGCGAACGATATTGGGGCCCCAATAACCAAAGCCGATAACGCCAAAATTGAGCATAGTGTGCAATGTTTAAGGATTGGAAAACACGTTTGAACGACCTTCTAAAGTCGCCTTGATTTGTGAAATTATTATAACAATATCATAAAAAATAACAATAAAGATCTTTAAGAGTTCTCATACCTCCCTTATAATGCTGACAATCGTGAAAAACAAGCCACCCAAACACCACCTGCTATGTTTAGCCCTCATCGTAAGTCTTTCTCTGGCCATAGGTTTCATTTTGGTGAAATTGACTTATCAGATAAATTATTGGCCCACAGACTCACGCCATCTCTATATTCCAGCTGCAAAATCCTTGGGCCAACTCCCTTATATCTCAAGCATTCATGAGCACAATCGTTTCAATTCGCTTCATGGCAAAGAAGTATTAGTCATAGGAATACAATACTTTCAGCTTTTGCTTAATGATGATCTTACGTTATTTCCCAATGTCTTACTTTTAATTTTCTGCGTTTGTTTCTCCGGAGTCCTTATCTATCTTATCTCCCAACATTTTCATGGTCCACCCATTGCTTTCATAACAGCCCTAATTTTCTTAAGCTGCTTTTGGCCTTATCAATATGTATTGCAAGGAGCTCATCAACCTTTAGTATTATTGGTCTTTCTTTTAGCCACAGCCTGTTTAATCCTTATCACGAACTCTCTTGTTGCCATATGTTTATCTGGACTCTTTTTAGGGAGCATGTTTTTCTGCTCACCGACCTCTCCTGTTTATTTGCCGTATTATTTAGGGGCCTTACTTTATTTTCTCAAACAAAGACCTATCAAGAACCCCCTTCTTACATTTATATTCTTCTTCATAGGTTTTATAACAATACCCATCGTCATCAACTTTCCTAATCCGCTTGAAAATCTCTCTAACTACTATTCGTTTATTCGTGATAGCCAACAAAATAATAATTTTACAAAACCTCAAATCGATTTTGGAGCGAAATTCCCTTCTCTCTCATCTCGTGGGGCAGGATTAGATTGGGTCCTACAATATATGTTTCTTATCATGCCTATATTATTTACCTCCTTCATCGTATCTATTGTTTATCTCACCAAACACTCCTTAAAGAAACCAACATATCTCATCATTATTTTCTTAGGGCTATCAACGCTTCTTGCCGTCGAGACGATACAAGTTGCGCAATTTGGACGAAACTATTTTTCATGGATTATTGGAATTCTCATTGCCATTAGCTTTGCCATGGCTCATTTTAAAAATACAACCTATTCTCAACTTCTGTCACAGAATAAAAAAACACTATTTTCGTTATGCATAATTTTACTAGCTACACATATTGCCTTTAATATTAATCTTTTTAAAAAAGATGTTTACCCCTCACGTATGACAACAAACAGCCTTTATGATTGGATGAAGAATAATCCATCTCACAAATTTTACACATACGCCAATCACCCATACAATATCAATATTATTGAACACTTAAACAATCCGCGTGATCAAAAGCCCATTAATATTGAATTTGTTTCCTCCCTTAAGGATGTAGAAGACGGCTATTTCATCATGCCACCTGTTACCGGAAAAACCATATGGGTCAATTGCCAGTTACCTGGATTTTTTGCTGATATGGAACTATTTAAACTTGTTAGTTCAGGTTCCTTTCTCGATTATGTATTAAGTGACTTTCCGACTCTAGCCTCAAGTCGTATTTGGCCCCAAGAAGAGGAATACTGTAGTTATCTTGATCTTCATCTGCATAACATTACCCCTCGTGATCGTTTATTAGGTAAAGTTTACATCTTAGATGCTAAAAAACTTCAAGATCAATGGTTTTCAAAAAATGTTCAGTAAGGAAAGAAAAACTCAAATATTTATCTGGGCGACGCTTACCTTTTTCTTAATCGCCCCCACATTATATATTATCCTCCAATCACGAATCGTTACCGGCCACGATGCCTTTGTTTACTTTGCTCTTCAGTATTTCTTTTTAAACAACGTTGTTACCGCGTATGAAATCCCACAATGGATTCCTTTTATGACGCATGGATCTATCGCAAACTGGATGCATGTGATTCAAGCAGGATTTTTACAAAACATCCTGTGTCTTACTGGAAGCTTATTTAAAGATGTCAACTTTCTTACCCTTTTTAATCTTGGATTTATCATTGATGAAACAATTTTCGTTATAGGTACATGGTATTTTGCAAAACGCTTTTTAAAACATCGTTTAAGTTTGTTATTGTTATCCATCACGATACTTGGATCCTCCATTTGGATGAGCCAACCCTGGTATAACCTGCACTTTATTTATTGTTTGCCATTAATTCTTCATCTCCTGCACTCCTTTCTTGAAACAGGCAAGTGGCGTTTTGTTTTATTAGCTGGCCTTCTCACCGCTTTTCAAATGTTAGGCAACCTCCCCTATTTTTTACCCGTAATCACGTTTGTTGTTTTTCTATATTTTCTTTTATTTATTCTATGTGACAAAAAAACAGTTAAACAAACATTTAAACAATTATCATTTGGTCTTTCAGCAATCCTAACTCTCTTTTTTATTGCCCTCTCTTTTATCTGCATTCACTTAGCCCTTACTATTGGGACTGATGAGATAGTCAATTACAATTTTGGTCGTAAAGTCGATGGCACGATTACCATGGAACATTTCAAAGGATACGCAGGAAATCTCGGGTTAGAAAAATGGATGGAACTGTTTATTGGCCTTTCCCCTTGTTTGGATTACACCTTATATATCGGCATTCTTCCAATCATTTGTGCAGGCTACGGCATTAAACATAGCTTTGAAAGGAAACGGGGACACTTCCTCTTATTACTCATCATCTTATTGCTTATCAGCGGCGGAACACTTCTCTCCAATGCCTTATATTATATATGGCCTTTTATGCAATATTTTCGTCATCTTGCATTGATGAGTGTCTTTATCAAATTCTTCTTATGTGTGATAGCCGCCATTGGTTTTGATACGTTTCTTCAAAAAGCTTTGTCAGATGAAAAGAACTCAAAGATTAAAACCGCATCAACACTATTTGCTTTGACGTTATTGGCTATAGCAACAACATTGTTTGTATTTTCTCTTCAACCCCTAAAGACATCCCAAAAAATCGATAATATTGTCAAAGATGGCTTAGTAAAATCAGGCCAATACGAACATGATCATAACAAAATGTATGGATGGGCCTATCACGACATCATAATCAACAATATTTTTTCACCCACAGCCATTAAAAACATATTCCAGAAAAACGCCATCATTGCTAGCCTCTTAGCATTAATTTTTCTATTCTTTTCTCATCAGAAATCGATTCCTAAACGCTATCAACTTATTCTCTTTCTACTTTGCTTACATATCTTCGATATCTTCTCATATAAATTTTTAAACATTCAAACAAAAACTGTCCGCATCAATCATATAAAAGATGATCTCACACGCTTTCAAAATACTTCTTATCCAAAAAGACGTTCAACATCCTTTTGGAGAGGAAACTCACGCGCCAAACTAATTCATCCAGCCATACCAGTTGTAGGGATTTTTCACTGGACAAGCAACCTCTTCTTCTTTCACGATGAATTTGATCAACACATCCGTACAGATTACTGGATGAAACCATTCGATCAGTATATTCGTGCATATGCCGGTCAAGATATTGACGATTTAACTGTTTGGCCTAAGGGATTACAATTTTATTTTGGGTGGGAAATTCCGACGACAAATGTGTCTGCTCAAAAAATATCTGGCGTGCTTGAGGATAAAATTCAATTCTTTTCTGAAGTGTTATGGTTTGATACCGATAAAAAAATTGCTAAAACTCTTAATGATCCTCAATACCAAGGGGACCTTCTTCTCTTACACCAAAAAAATCCTCCCCACGCATCCCAAATGACAAAACAATCCAATACGCGCATACACCTTGATTATGACATCCAACAATTTGACGCCAATAATCTTAAAGTATCTATCAACAACACAACAAACAAAAAAATATGGATGCACTACAGTGATGTATGGCATCCATTTTGGAAAGCTTACCTAGATGGCAAAGAAATTCCACTATATAAATCTAACTTAGCTTACAAAGCCATTGAAGTTCCTACTGGAAACCATCAGCTTCATATGCAATTTTTAAACCCATTTCTTAATACATTAACAATCTTATTCGGTCTTATCTCGACCATAGGACTTTGTTGTTTCATTTTTCTTTTTAAACATTAATTTCATACCTTCGCGATAAGAGATCTCCATTGACCATTGTCAGAAACCCTTTTACCTTATCACTAGGAATATTAATTTCCGTAACCTTATCATGATTCACATCCTCAAATATAAGCTGAATACAAACCTTTTCATTTTCATCCAAGTGATGTCTAGAATACATCTTATAAGAGCTACCAAATTCATCCCATTCCAAAATTTCATTAATTTTAGGCATTACTTTCTCCTTTTAAAAAAAACATTTCCATATTAAAAACAGAATTCCGAATCCTGTTAAGTAAATCATTCCTATCCATGAAAAAACAAGCAACCAACCCTTTGGCTTATCAGCCTCAGGCATATGATCACCCGTGACGGTACGAATATTGATATAAGCAAAAATTGGGGCTGCTAGAAAAGCAAGAATCGTGGCAAAATCGATGAGCATTTTCATCCTATGAATAAACATTCCAATAATCACCAACGAAACTAATGCAATTGTAATAATCGAGATAGCATAAATATAATCACCTTTTTCCCTCCATTGAGGCTTAATCATTATTAAAGCCTCACGGATAACTCTTGGGAAGGCATCTAAGCAGCACAGCGTTGTACTAAACATCGTTGTTGTTGCGGCAATAACAATAATCCAATAACTCCAGGGGCCTAATGCTTTTGTGTAAAGAGAAATGACTTGTCCCGTAAACTTTGGTGCCGAATTTTCAAAATTCTCCCCCGTCCCATACATAACAAGCGCGCCTAAACTCAAGAAAAAAATCGCCATTACCATAGTTCCCCAATAACCTAGATGAAAATCAAATAAGGCTTCATGCATGGATGGTTTATGTTGTGTTTGTTTCATGCGCTCCGCACTCCAAAACGAATGCCATACCCCAATCTCAAGGGTTGTTGGCATCCAACCCATAAGGGCAACAAGAAATGTGATTCCAGCTAAATCCCATTTAAATGGTGTTAGAAATTCCGCCTGGGCTTGAGAACCTTTGGTAACCGCAGCTCCAAACGCAAACACTGTTGAGATCCCTAATAATACAATCATGACTTTCATGGATTTATCTAAAAGAGGATATTTCCCTAATAATAGAATCACACAACACAGTAATAATAAAATTGCGCTTAAGACAACAGCTGGTCCAGTCCAATGAAGAAGATTAACTAATAATCCGGTAGTGACAAGGGTTACAGCAGATTGGATAGGAAACATGGTACACAAGGACAAGAAAAGAAATAAATAGAACGCCCATTTTCCTACGCGACGGTAACCATGCAGAAGATGTTCGCCGGTGGCGACTACATAACGGGGGGCAAATTCAAAGAAAGGAAATTTAAAGATATTAGCGATGAGTACGGCCCATAAAAGCGCAAAACCGTAATCAGCCCCTGCGCGGGTAGACTGAACTAAATGAGAAACACCAATACTGGTGCCAGCGAAAATAATTCCGGGACCTAAACTTTTAAGAAGTCCTGAAAATGAAAATTTAACTCTTGGTGTATTGTCTTGCATTGAGAACTTTGGTCGAAACCCTAAAAATGATAAGCCCAAAAATAGTACCGACTAATGCAAATAAAGGAACAAAGACTAACAAATTATTTAAAAACATATCCAAATCGAATCGGACAGCATCGGCCACTAGCTTTGACTGCTTTAACGTCGTTATAAGTGCCGCCAAAACACCTGTTGGAACACCCCACAAAAAAATACCCACTAACATCCACGTTTTTTTATCGATTTGCATAATCTCCTCCTTGTGTCTCCTTTAAGACAACTTCGCAACAATAGACTTTATCTCATCATAACTAGCAAACGGTTTTGATTCAACAACGCGAATAACATCTTTGTGAAAATAAGGTAATAATTTCTTTAAATTCATATCGCCCTCAAAAGGAGCCAGATGATCGCGTCGTCCTTTCATACCGTGAATGTGGACACCGATTAATTGTTTTTTATATGTTTCGAGAAAGTCTTTATGCGCACGTATTCCTAAACGACTATTCATCTCCGCATGACCCACATCATGCCAATAACCTATGGGCTTATCTTGAAAACGGGTTAAAAAGTAGCGAATCTCATCAAAGTCTGGCATCTCTAAGGGATAATAACGCGTTTCTAAACCAATCGTAACCTCATGCTCCTCGGCATAATCTAAAACATCTTCTAAACTTTGTTCTAAAGAGCGTAAATAAAAAAGTTTTCTTTCTCGACGTAACGTTAAAATTCTTTTACGCTCATTTTCAAATTGCTTGGAAGCCACCCGTCCATTGGTGTAAAGTTTAAATAATTGAGGAGAACGATTATCTTCTTCATCAACCACGCCAGCATGAATCACAACTACCTTAGCTCTTACACGTTTAGCGGTATCAATAGCAATCTTCGTCCATTTAACAGCTTGTTTACGTTCGTGCTCATCTAATGCGGACAAACGAAAATAATTGGAGACATGACGATCGGAGGGTTCGTCGTTGGGGGTGGGGCAAAAGTTGTGGATACTTGAGACTTGAAGTTCAAGCTCGTCTAACACCTCTTCGGCTTCCTTGAGTTGTTCATGATCGACTTTATAACTAAGTTCGACAGCTGTAAAACCAATTTTCTTAATTTGTTCTAACCAATGCGTTATCCCCTTCTCGGGTTCGGGCATCCAGGATGTTGATATTGAAAGCATAGTCTCCTTTTAAGTAATAGTATCGTATCAAATAATAAACAAGCACGGTTTCCCGCTTCCGCGGGAATGACAAGTAAAGCGAGAATCACAAGTTAGAGGAAAATGACAAGTTTAGCGGGATTAATAATCATACTTATTCATCAAACCCATCAACAACCTTTTTCACCTGAAGCTCAGCCTTTTCAATCTTTTCCTTACACGTCTTAATAAGCGTAACAGCTTCCTTCACTTTATCAGATAACTCATCAACATCAATTTCTTCTTTTTCAATTTTATCAATGATTTCTTCTAATTTTTGAATTGATTTACTATATTTAACTTCAGCCACCGTGACTCCTCCCATCTTAATCTATAATTTATTCTTTTTTTGTACTAAACTTATCACATTCCCTCCAACCAATTCCGTTTGCAATTGATCTTCTAAATCAATATCCTCAAGCCGTCTTATGATTTTACCTTGGGCATTTCGTGTAATACTAAAACCTCGTTTTAAGGTGTTAACAGGATGAAGGATATCAATAATCTTGGTAAAATTATTAAGTTTAACATGTTCCTCTTGAAATCTTTGTTTCACAATCTTTCCTAGAGCCTCTTCTTTGCTTAAAATATAGCGTCGAGAATCGTTAATAAAAACTTGAGGCCGCTGGGTCAAAGATTCTTCTAAACGTGTGACCCTCTCATTATGAGATTTTAGAAAGCGATGCGTGGTGTTATGCAAATTCATGGCGACATCTTTTAGGCGTTGTTGCTCTCCTTGAATTTTTGATTGAACCTCTTCGATCACCACCTTCATTTTCTCATCTAACGTATCTAAATAAGCTGTAACCATCTTAACTAAGCCTTGTGCAAGCGCTGTTGGTGTCTTTGCAAAGGTATGTGCGGCTAAATCTGTAATCGTTGTGTTAATTTCATGACCAATGCCTGAAAGAATAGGTAATCGGCTCCCTGCAATGGCCTCAACAATATCTTTATTATCAAAACAACTTAAATCAGCAATCGAACCCCCACCACGTGTAATGAGAATAACATCTAAATCCTTAATACCCTCAAGCTCTTTGATCGCAGCACACACATCAGCAGGCGTATTCTTGCCTTGCATTATGGTATTACGCACATAAATCTTAAATCCAAAACCACTTTTTTGTAACTCTGATAAAAAATCATTGTAAGCGGCTGAATCATCGGATGTGATCAGACCAAGGGAAAGTGGTACGAGGGGTAAACTTAGTGTTTTATTTTTATCTAAAACACCTTTTTGTTTTAACTCGGCAATAAGCTGTTGCCGATCTTGTGCTAGTTTTCCAAGAGTATAGACAGGATCAATGCTTTCAACGACAAGTCGAACCGCACCATGAGGGGCATAGTAATCAATCTTGCAAGCAAACTTAACTTCTATGTCATCTTTTAAACTAAACGCATTTTCACTTTTCTTAAGAATATTTTGAATCTGTAATTTTCGATTCGCAAAAATAACTAAACCAATACGAGACTTAACATTCCTTGAGTTCTTTTCCTTTTCTATTAGTTCAAAGAACACATGACTCTTATCTTTATTGCGATTAAACCCTTGAATTTCCCCACAAACCCAAAGGGTCTGAGGAAATCCAGAATTAATCACATCTTTAATATACTGATTTAACTCAGAGACTGTTAGGAATTCTTGACTCATAGGTAAGGCTTATTTAAAAAACGGATTTAAGAGCGCTTCCAAAAAGCTTCTTCATCCCTTTTCTTGTTTTTTCACGAACCTCTTCCTCAACGACATCCGAAGCTTCTTCCTTAGCTCCCGCAACAGCTCTGTCTCCAAGGGTACTACTATCTGCGGCAACTGATGAAGATTTTGATTTTTTCTGATAAGCTCCTGGATTTTGTTGCATGTCTTTAAACTTCCTTAAATTTTCCTGCATCTCTGGACTATTAGCCATCTGTTCTTGCAGCTGCTGCATTTGGATCATGGCTTCCTGCATTTCAGGTGAATTTTGCATCGCATTCATCGCATTCATCGCGGCTTCCATATCTTCAGGATTGACCGGCTCACCATCGCGTCCAACATACTCAGACAGATCTTGCTCCACAATCTCTACATCGGAAGGCACTCTAAATTTCGATTTCGCGATAGAGACATTTTCCTTAAAGCTTTTTGCTACCATATTAAAAGTCATCCCCATAATATTGGTTTCTGTCTTTAAAGGGATGTCTTTATAAATCCAAACTTTCGAATTTCCTAACTTTCTCATTTCATAAACGTCACACAACTTTCCTAATATACGCTCTTGACCAACCTTAACAGCATCATAAGCTTCAAGCATCGCCTTACCAAACTCTCGAGGTGACTGCTGACCTGTCACCATTTCCAGCGTATCTTCATAATTAATAACGGATCCTGTCTTTTTGATTGGATCATAATTGTACATTAACTCTTCATCAAGAATACTGACATCATTCACCGTATTTTTTATTCCAAACACCTTCGTTGTTGTATTCTGATATCGGGCTTCCCGCCGACCATAATCCGTCCAATAAAGCGTCTCTGTTCCTTGAACTTGCGCACTATTTTGCTCATACTCAATAATCCCAGATCTAATCCTATATCTTTTTTCAGCAGCAAAACCCTGTGTGGCGCTAACACATAACATAAGCCCTACCCATAACACCAATTTCCAATTCTTCATTTTCTCCTCCATTATCATTTTTTGGTTACACGATTCTCCAGAGCCCAAAAAACATTCATTTAATTATTGGCAACTCTGTGAAGTAATTCTGAAATAAAAGTTTGATATTTTACTCCAAATTGTTGCGCCTTCTTTTTTAATAACTTTAGATCATCGCTGTTAATTCGTATATTGAGTACAGAATCTTTTTTTCGTGAAGCAATGGCTTGAGCTATCTGTTGAAATTCATTATCATTAATTTCAATATATTTACCCTCAATTAAAGTATTTTCAATCTCTTTTTCAGTTTTAGTCAATTTAACTTTTCTCATAATTCTCCCTCCTCATATATCTTTGTATATTTCCGAGATGGAAATAATGTTTTCAAAAATATATCTTTATTTTCTTCAACAACATATGGTACTACCCAAACATAACGTTTATACAAGAAAAGCATAATATTCTGATTTTTCTTTTTCGGATGCTTCTTGACCGATATTAGCTTTCCTTTAAGAATGTCCTCAAAAGAGACTCCACGCACTTTTTTTAATCGTTCATTTTTTAACAAATTCCAACGAATATCAGACATAACTTAAGTATAACACAATACTTTTGTGTATACAATAGTAATTTGACATACACATTTAAAATTTTAAGTGGATTAATTTATCTCATTATATTACACCATTTCTAAATGTAAAGCTGCATTAAAAATCGATAAGAATATTTCTAAGATACCCTAAAAGTCCATCTGCCAACACGTTATGACCCTGTGTTGTTAGGTGGCCATCGATGCTAAAATACAATTTTTGGGAACTATTTTGTTGCAACGTCTCTAACATATCCCAAAAAGGAACATCCTCCTTCCTAAAGAATTGCGCCAACTTCTCATTAATGGCTAAACTCGCCCTTTTTCCAGAATAATATTGGTACGAATTGTCTCCGTAGCTTTCTAAATCGAGCTGTCCTTCCATTGGAATATAAAAATAAATGATAGGGATATTGGCTTGATGCACCGTCTCTATTAGAGAACTCATATAAAAAAACGACTGAGCCCAAGCTTTTTTGAGATATTCAGGATTTTCATTTAAAGGATTATGTTTTTGAAGAGGAAAAAATTGGTATACAGAATTAAATTCGGGCTTATTTTTCATCCTTAAATTTATTTTTGATTTCTTATTTCTTTTAGTCGATACAACAGACATATATTCATAAAATCGACTTAACTCCATAAGAGAACTATTAAACTTTTGCCGCCAACCCCTAACAAAATGCCGCGCATCAGAAGGTCCTGAGCGCTGTTCATACTCTTTCATAAAATAAGGCTGAATCTTAATTGGCAGCCCATCATCAGCGATAATACTCATCTCTCGCACATAATTATCTTCAAAAATGTCATTGGCAAAGAGTTGAACCATGATTAAATCGGCGTCAAGTGGCGCTATGCGATGTTTATAAAGCACATAATGTGTAATCGGTGAGAATCTAGACATACCCGCATTAATAACTTCATATTTTTTTCCATGAGATGCTAATTGATTGAGTTGACTTTCCAGAAGCATGCTAAAATTCTTTTGATAATCGACTTGTAACGCTTCGGTAAATGAATCTCCCATGATAACAATGCGAAAAACATCTCTCTTCTTTTTTAGAGCAATATCTTCTCCTATAAATCCGAGTTGATTTGTTTTTTGTTGGGCTCGAAATTCTTTGGACTCGCGGTTTTGAGAGATAAATTCATTATTCTTAGCATGAAACGAACCCAAATAATAATCAGGAACCCATACCTTTCTTAGCTTCTCACTTGAGGCGTTATGAATGCGGATAACAACCTCGGCGATAACAAGACTAATAAAAAGACTACCAAGAATCATTATTCCGGTAAAAAGATAAGTTTTAGCTGTTTTGCCCAATGTTTTTCTCTAAAGCAAAGAGTTGATAATAAAGTCCGACTTGTGTCAAAACGATGTAGGGCATAATAAATATGATACAAACCATATAAAGCGTTTGCCCTAATTGAGGATTTGTTTGAAGAAATGATCGTAATACCATGGTAGGAATAAGAAAAATACAAGTAATCAGTAAAGAAAATTGTAATACTTTTACAAATTGAGATTTAACGAGACGTGCACTCCTTTGGAAAGCCGCCATAAATTGTCTTCTCTCTAGAATAACTAAAACATCAGCCAATAAAAATATTGTTCCAACATAAATACCTGGAATGACAAAAAGCAATATCCCCATTAAAAAAACCATCATAAAGGTAAGATTAACGGCCAAATAAAGCCAATATTTATCAAAGGATTTCACCATCACATCTTTTAAATCAAAGCTCTTCCCCTTATAAACCTTGATGCTCGCATAAACTAATCCCATCGAAACCCAATTAGAACCTAACATGCTTAACATAAATGATAAACTTCCAAACGTTGAATTCTTTTGACCAAATAACACCCCTGGAATAAGCTGAGATAATCCAAATAAAAGCCCCAAACTTATAAGGGGACGGAAATGCTGCTTATACAAATCCATGGCGTTAGTCAGTATTGGAGCAATAGCAAAAGTATCATCGTGATTAAAATTACTGTTCATTTAATAATTCCTTGTACAAAGTCAAATCATCGTCAGAAAAACAGACAAAAATTATTTTTTTAAATTGTGCATTCATTTTTGTAAAACTAAATACTGTATTAACAGCAATTTGCGCCGCTTGTTGTTTTGGAAACTCATAGACTCCTGTACTTATACATGGAAAAGCTATTGATTGCAATTTATAATCTATTGCTAATGCTAAACAGTTTTGATAACACTGTGTTAACAACTTCTCTTCATTACATGCACCACCCGACCAAACAGGTCCAACCGTATGAATCACATAAGAGGCTGCTAAACGATAGCCCTTCGTAATCTTAGCCTGACCGGTAGGACAACCATTTAACGTTTTACACTCCTCTAATAATTCAGAACCCGCGGCACGATGTATCGCGCCATCAACACCACCACCGCCCAACAATGATTCATTGGCGGCGTTAACAATCACATCAACATTGAGCGTAGTAATGTCTGCACCAATAGCCTCTATCATCTTTGCGTTCCCAATATCATGACACCCCTATCAAAAAATTCTACAGAACGGTTTAGCCATTCGGCTATCCATTTAAAGGTTTCTTTTTGATAGAACATCACATGAGTGGGTTCCGTGTGATACCACCACTTCGAAAAATCGATATCCGATTGATACAATTGCGTCATAATCGCCAAATAAGATTTATTGGGCTTTAATAATGCATTAAGCGAGCTCAATTCTTTTCTTGGACTAAAAAAATGCTCGACTGTTTCTGTGCAAACAATAAAATCATACTGCTTCTTTAATACTTTTTTTTCTGGAAAATAAAAGGGATCATATCGACTCATACCAAAACCTTGTTTCTCTAACATAAGATCCAGCGTCGGACCCGGGCCGCACCCATAATCAAGCCCCACATCTCCCTTCGTTAGTTTAGGAATTAAGGGTTTAACTAAACGATTTAAAAAATTGGTATAATTCTCATCATCTGGGTTATTGTCATGCAAATCATATCTCTTTTTTTCTTCTTCTTTTGATAAAAAAAACTTAGGTAATAAAAAAATCAGATGACAATTTTGACAACAATCATAACGTTTCAATCCAAACGTTTTGTCTTCTATCTCGTAAAACAAATCCGTCTTTTCTGATTCGCACAGCGGACAAAACATTTAATTAGCCGTTTTCAATTGTTGTTGTAACGTCTCTTGCTTCTTATGCATATCATCTAATTGATCACGCGTATCATCGATAACATTAAATAACTCTGACATCCCCAAATCCTCTTCTTCCAAACTCGGCTGTTCTTTAAATGAGGTGGCGTTTAATCTGTTCAACATGAGATACGCAAATAATCCAATAATAAACATCGTAATTAATATGCTAATACCTGAAATAAACCCATCATTTCTCTTGAACATGGCCACCTCCTATAGTTTGCAAACATTGAGATAAATCATAGATATCAATATCTCCACTATGATCATTAACACTATTTAACATCCTTAACGTGTCTATAAAATTTTTATTATGTTCAAACACGAACCTCTTATGCGTCTCAGTATTAAAATGTCTTACCTTCGCCTCAAGAGAACAACCCTTTCTAATGGCACTCAGTACAGGAGTTAATTGAGTCTTATTCCAAGCCCCATCAACAGTATTCATGACATATTGCTCTGGATCAAGCAAAAGATAGGAATAGCCTTGCCCAAGTAAATCATTTAACGCTTGATAATCTTCACGATAAATTTGGGTTACCTGTGTATGAGGCATATATAACTTCGTATAATACATACTTGAGGAAACAACTCCTGCCTTAGTATCTTGACTCACAATAAAATCTCCAGCCTCTTTCATCCCAGAGCGGAAATTTAAAAGCTTTAAACTGTTGATAACTGATGGAAATAAGACTGCAACTATCATGAAGACCAGTGCGGAGCGATTAAATCTTTTTATAGTGAATTGTTGATAAAGATTCCAGATGGTTGTCGCACAAAGAATGGAAAGAAAGGGTAAAATCACCGAAATAGACCGCGCCCCACGTTCATCAGCCAATGAGGCACCTATAATCTGAACGGCACAAATCAAAATAGGAAGTAAAGTTGAACGTTTATGTTTAATAAACATAAAACTTAGTGCAAGTAAAACATAATAACTCGCCCCCTCAATTTGCCCTAAAAAGAAAGGGTACGAGAAAAACCCTAAAAAATCGATTCCTTCAAATTGATGCAAACTTAAATGCCGTCTTAAACCTTCCCCATAATCCGGAGTAGCAACTCCTAGCGTATTTAAGAGTTGATATAACAAAAAAGCACCAACCATAACACTTAAGATCATATTAAAACCATAGAATAAAATATTTTTTAAACTATCAATAAACTTTCTCTTTTCAAAACGAATTTCAAAAACCTCAATCAACATCATAAAAACAGGCACTAATCCCACTCTAAAGCGATCCAATAAAAACCCCATCCCCGTCGACATCCCAGCTAAGCCCACAAGAAAATAAAGTTTTTGTGACTTAGCGCCCAGATATAAATAGACACTTAACACAGCAAAGAATATCGTTGCAGATTCAGAAACAGCTAAACGACTATAAAAGATATGATAGGAAGAAAATGATAAAAAAAGAGCGCTAAGAAGGCCAATCATATGAGATTGATACATTCTTTTGGCTAAAAGATATGTTAAAGAAATCGTTGCTAACGCAAAGATTGCAGATAAAGATTGAATGATAAAAATACTTTGATCAAAAACAACCTGTGCCAAAAGAATAAAGGCTAACCAAAGAATTTTGGAATCAACATAAAGATATGAAGAGGAATAACTATGCTCCGAAGATATGACCTTATGAATTTCTAAGGCTCTTGTTTGAAAAGAAGCCTCATCAAACAAAACTATGCCTTGATTGGGAAGGCCATAGAAACGAAAGATACTGGCGAGAATTAAAATAAGAAGAAGCGGCGCATATTTAAGAAAGATATTTGTTTTCAATGCCACAAGCTCTTAGATCCTCTCCATTACTCGGTTTTATCAAATGTTAGTGATGCCGAGTTTATACAATAGCGTTTACCCGTTGGTTCTGGGCCATCATCGAAGATATGACCAAGATGAGATTCACACCGCGCGCAATGCACCTCAACACGTTTCATAAAAAAACTCGTATCAACCTCTACCTCTACATTCTCCTCAGCAACCGGCTGCCAATAACTAGGCCATCCTGTTCCCGACTTAAACTTCGTATCAGAACTAAAAAGATCTGTACCACAGCCCACACATTTATAAACCCCTTTTTCTTTATTGTCCCACAACTCTCCTGTAAAGGCTCGCTCCGTCCCCTTCTCCCTTGCCACACGAAATTGTTCACGATCCAATTGTGTTTGCCATTCTTTTTTAGTTCTCACGACACGATCAACGTTTTCGAATTTATCTAACAACACGTTATAGATTTTAATACTCTCAGAACCACTTTCTGTATTTTCCTGTGCTGATGTTATCTCAGAATCTTTATCCTTCATTTTCGCCTCCAAAGTTACAAACGTTACTATAAGAAAAATGCTTAAAAACAATATGACAAGTTTCATGCCCCCTCCATTTCCTTTAAAAAAGACGTAACTTTAAGATTTTTTTGCTAGCGGATACTTATTCATAAACTCAACAACACGCGTATCAAGCAAGATATGCCTTTTTAAAATAGGACGACGTAAGATAAGTCCCTCAAAGCTTGTACAACGGCTTAAAGCCACATAAAGCTGACCATGCGAAAACGTTCCTCGCCCTATATCTAAAACAACTTTAGAAAATGTTTTACCTTGCGATTTATGAATCGTCATCGCCCAAGCCAGTTTCAAAGGATACTGCTTAAATGATCCCACCGATTCTGACTCAATGCTTTCGGTGTCTTCATTAAAAGAGAAATTAAACATCTCCCAAGTAAAAGGTGTCACCTCAACACTTCTGCCATCATCAAGCTCAACTTCAATAATATCTGCCCCATAGCCTTCTATATTTAAATACGTAACCTTGCCAATACTGCCATTCACCCACCGACCTTGTGGGTCATTATTTAATAACATCACCTGAGCGCCTAATTTTAACTCCAAATTTGGAAGCGTGGGAAATTGATTTTTTTGAAAATTTCCTACGATATCAGATTCGCAAAACAAAGACGGCTCATCAATCAAATCTAGCTGTTCCTGATTAATACCTTCAGCTAACGCATTGGTTGTTGTTAGATACACATAAAAATCATCCTCATCGGGTTTAAATCCCGATTTAAAGCGCGTGTTTAGGCGATTGATGGGTTCAATAATTTCAGAATTATTCCGTATGGCACCTAATAGAGAAATGAAGTCTTTTTCTTTTTGGCGATATATTTTCTTTAACTCAACAACCCTTAATTTCAAACTTGAGAAAGCATTTGAATCAAAAAAATAAGCACTCTTATAAACATCGGTAAAAATACTTTTCTCAACATTTGTCACAACAGGAGGCAATTGATACATATCACCAAATAAAACTATCTGAACACCTCCAAAAGGCTTCCCCTCATCCTTACCATATATTCTTAAAAACGTATCAATGCAATCAAGCAAATCTGAACGCACCATAGAAATTTCATCAATAACAATGACATCCAAGTTTCTATAAAGCTTGGATTGACTACGCCGCATCAGTATCGAATAAACACTATCAACTGTTACATCCGGCTTAAAACGAAAAAATGAATGAATCGTCTGTCCCTTGATATTAACAGCGGCAACACCCGTAGGCGCTAACACAACCATCTTCTTCGTTGAATGCTCACGAAAATAATGTAGTAGTGTTGATTTGCCTGTCCCAGCTTTACCTGTAATAAACAAATTCTCACGTCCATTTTCCAAAAGGTCATAGGCATGAGCAAACTGTTCGTTAAAATCTATATCTTTTGTGATCACTTTAAATCTTTCAAAATCAAAGATGCCGTAAAAGTAACAATCTCTTGATCTGTAATAACACCACTAATGAATTTATTCTTTTTTAGAATAGGAATACAACTTATTTTTTTCTGAGCCATCAAGACAGTTGCCTGAGCAAGATTGTCATCAGGCCCCAAGGTAGGAGCACTTTTATACATAATATTTCTTAAAATATAACTATCAAGGACATCTTTACTATAAAAACTATCACCATCAATGAGCAAATCTGGATCATAGGAAGGCGATTCATATACAATTTTTCTAGGAGATTGTGTTTTGTAAACATATTTCTGACTAATAAGCCCAACATACTTACCGGCTCTGTTTGTAACCAACAAGTGACTTAATCGATGCGTCTGAAACTTACTTTGCGCTTCACTAAAGTTGTCATCTTCAAAAACCGTAATAGCTGGAGATTTCATTACTTTCCTAATAGGAACTTCATCGAACAGTTTTTTAACATTCATACTTTTCTCCTCATGGCTTTGTGTATCGTGGAAGTATTCAACATTTGTGATTTAATCCTCTTGAGCTCTTTTGGGGATGGTATCCATAGCTCAGACAACTCGCTTGCGCTCGTAACTCGCTCTGGATACCATCCCCAAAAGAGCTCAAGCTAACAGACGATCCACAAATGTTTAATGCCTATATAATTATTGATCGTATAGCTACTATATTTTTATTTCCTAAATTTATACTTCCCTATACGCAGTTGTCATAAGGTATCATGAGCGAGTTACGAGCGCAAGCGAGTTGTCTGAGC
>JAJDCB010000031.1 GCA_029261065.1 Candidatus Omnitrophota bacterium
TTTGCCACCTATTACTATAAAGAAATCAGAACACCTATTTTTGAAGAAACAGCCCTTTTTGCACGATCCATGGGGAAATCCAGTGATGTTGTTCAAAAACAAATGCTTAATTTGGCAGCGCAAAATAAAGATGATGGAGACGCAATTGTGTTAAGCGGCTTATCCCTTAGACCAGAAAATACAGCATCTGTTGTAAGATCATATATTGAGAACAGGTTAGATAAAGTAGAGAATTTAAGTAAGTTATTTTATTGTGGGGCTCAATTTCGTGGTGAGCGGCCACAAAAAGGGCGGTTACGTCAATTTCATCAAATTGGGGTGGAAGTGATTGGAGTAGATTCTAATCTACCTTTTATAGATGCTGAAGTCATTTCTCTAAGTGTTAATTATCTCAAGAGTTTGGGATTAAATAAGTTTAAGCTAAAAATTAACACATTAGGCTCACAAGAGGATAAGGCTTCCTTTTCAAAGACATTAAGAGAAAAAATTAAGCCGCAACTTTCTGATTATTGTCAGGAGTGCCAAAATCGCTTTGATCGTAACATTTTTCGCATTTTAGATTGTAAAAATGAATCGTGTAAAAAGCTTGTCGCGCAATTAGAGTTGTCGTATGATCATTTGTCTGAAAATAGTCAGCTGCATTTTGCCCAAGTGCAAAAAGCATTAGATGCACTAGATATTGCTTATGAAGTTGACCCTTTTCTTGTTCGAGGACTTGATTATTATACTCATACGGTTTTTGAGCTTTCAGATGCTTCTCTTGGAAGCCAAGATGCTTTAGGAGCTGGCGGAAGGTATAACAACCTTGTAAAGCAACTGGGAGGACCTGAGGTAGATGCTGTTGGGTTTGCTTTAGGTGTGGAAAGAATTCTTTTAGCTTTAGACGAAGATGTCAAAGACGTTCCAACGATAGCTCCTTTAGAAGTATTTATCGTTACGTTAGATGATGAGTCGTATAAGAAAGGATTTGAAATACTTAATACACTTCGTCAAAATGGGGTTTCGAGTGATATTAATCATAAAATATCTTCTATGAAAAGCCAGATGCGTTTAGCGAATAAAACCGCTGCGCGATTTTGTATGATTATTGGAGAAGCGGAATTGAAAGAGGGTGTTGTGGTTTTGAAGGATATGCAGGCTGGCGAGCAAGAGAGGTTGTCGGTTGTTGATTTGGTTAATAAATTTAAATCATAAAGATGTCATTTCCACAGGGTATTGTTATTCCCGGGAGCAATTGTCATTCCCGCCCCTTAGTCATTCCCGCGAAAGCGGGAATCCGTGCGGTATTATTACTATGATGAGATCCCCGATTAAAGCATTCGGGGACGGCATTTTTACTTTTTAATGACGATATAACGGAAAGGAAACAATATGTTACGCACACACACTTGTGGTGAATTAAGAAAAGAAGATGGAGATAAAGAAGTTACCCTTTGTGGTTGGGTGGCCGCACGGCGTGATCATGGAAAATTGATTTTTATTGATATTCGGGATCGTTATGGCATTACACAAGTAGTTTTCGTCCCATCGGTGAGCAAAGACGCTCATGATGTGGCTCAGAAATTGGGGCCTGAGTTTGTTATCAAATTAACAGGTAAGGTCGTTGTTCGTCCCCCTAAAATGGTTAATGCTGATGTGCCCACAGGAGAGGTTGAGGTGTGTGCTGAAGGGTTAGAGATTTTAAATCAAGCAGAAGTCCCTGTTTTTGAAATTGATGATTCACTAGATGTTTCTGAAGATTTAAGATTAACCTATCGTTATTTAGATATCAGACGAGAAAAATTACGCACGTCACTTGAATTGCGTCATAAACTCACAAATCTTATTCATTCCTATATGGATCAGCAACAGTTTGTTAATATTGAAACTCCTTTTTTAACAAAATCTACACCAGAAGGCGCTCGAGATTTTCTTGTTCCTTCGCGTTTAAGCGCTGGCAAAAGTTTTGCCCTACCGCAGTCCCCACAACTTTTTAAACAAATTTTAATGGTTTCAGGAATGGATCGTTATTACCAGGTGGTGCGATGTTTTCGTGATGAAGATTTACGTGCCGATAGGCAACCGGAGTTCACACAACTTGACTTAGAGATGTCTTTTGTTACAGAAGAAGATGTCTTTGCTTTGACAGAAGGATTATTTAAAGAAATTTTTAAGCAAGTCAAAGGCATTGATATTCAAACACCTTTTCCTCGTATGACGCATGAACAAGCTAAAAAAGAACATAATAGCGATAAGCCTGATTTGAGAAAAGAGGGAGAAGAGTTTTCTTTAACGTGGATTGTTGATTTTCCTATGTTTAAATATAACGAAGAAGAGAAGCGTTGGGAGAGTGAGCATCATCCCTTTACCTCTATTAAAGAAGAAGATTTAAAGTATTTGGAAACGGAAGAATATGGTAAGATACGGGCACGATCTTACGATTTGGTCTTAAATGGAAACGAGATTGGGAGTGGTTCTGTTCGTATTCATAAAAAAGAGATGCAAAAGAAAATCTTTGATATAATAGGTTTCGATGAAGCGGAGGCAGAAAAACGTTTTGGGTTTTTATTAAAAGCCTTTGAATACGGTGCTCCACCTCATGCGGGGGCTGCTTACGGTGTTGATCGATTGGTTGCCATTCTACTCGGTTTGGATTCCATCAGAGATACCATAGCTTTTCCAAAAACACAAAAAGGAAATTGCCTTTTAACCGATGCGCCATCTGCTGTTGATGGTAAGCAGTTAAAAGATTTGGGATTGTCGTTACATGGATAAAAAATTAAGGAGGTCAATGATGCTGAAAGTATTACTTAAAAGATTGGCCATTATTGTGTTGATAATGGGTTTATCGGGATGTAGTGCGACAAAAGATGTAAAGTTAAGAAATTATGTTCAAGATAAAAAGAGGGTTGATCAAGACTTAGGGGGAGCGTTAGGAAACTGGGAAAGTTCTCCGGAAGTTCGTGATGATGAGGATAGAAAAGAAACAAGAAGGGTATATGTTCTTGAAGTTTCGAAAGAAGCTTTAACAGATGTCAATGTTACGGAAATAGAAATTGAAGAAACAATGCGTTCATCATCTCCAGAGAAGTTACAAAATAGAGTTCAGAAGAAAAAGATTACACGGACAACAATGCCTAAACTAAACATTCCTTCTTTTGATGATGATTATGATGTGACGGATGAAAATGAAGTTTCTCATAAGTTTTCAAAATTTATTGATTACACGGTTGAGAAAAATGATACTCTTCAAAAAATCTCAAAGAAGTTTTATGATTCTTACGCCAAATGGCACAAGATTTATGATGTCAACAAAACGGCCATTAAAAATCCAGATAACATTAAACCAGGTATTGTCATTAAGATACCTGTTGAGTAATACATGAATCGTACTATTCATTGTGATAATATAGCCTTACAAAAGCTTTGTGGAAGATGTGATGAACATATTAAGCTTATTGAGAAGGAATTAAAAGTCAATATAGTCCCTGGTGAGGGTGGTCTTAAAATAACTGGGGATCGATCGAAAGTAGATAAGGCGTGTGATCTATTTGATTATCTGCTTGAGATTCTTTCTAATGATTCCGAAGTTAAGAGTCGAGATGTCACATATGCCTTAAAGCTTGCTCAACCCGATGAAGATTTTGATCTTAAACGTTTAGCAAAAGAAAAAATTGATGTTTCTGTTCAGGGAACTCTTGTTACTCCTAAAACCAAGGGGCAGGTCGAATATGTTGAGGCGATTAAAGATCATGATATTGTTTTTGGTGTAGGCCCAGCGGGATCCGGTAAGACGTATTTGGCTATGGCCATGGCTGTTAATGCTTTAAAAAAGGGAATTGTTAGACGCATTATTTTAACAAGACCTGCTATAGAGGCTGGGGAAAATCTTGGATTTCTCCCTGGTGACATGATCGAGAAGGTTCTGCCGTATCTTCGACCTTTGTATGATGCACTCTACGATATGATGGAGGCGAGCAAGGTAGAGGAGTTAACCGAACAAGGCATTATTGAAGTGGCCCCTTTGGCTTTTATGCGAGGGCGAACTCTTAATGATGCGTTTGTTGTTCTGGATGAAGCTCAAAACAGCACGCCCTTTCAGATGAAGATGTTTTTGACACGTTTAGGTTTTGATTCGAAAACAGTTATCACTGGAGATGTAACGCAAAGTGATTTGCCAAAAGGCAACCTTAACGGTTTAATGGATGCCGAGCGCATTTTAAACCGTATTGATGGTATCAAATTTGTTCATTTGACAGCCAAAGACGTCGTACGACACGAGCTTGTTCAAAGAATAATTGAGGCCTACGATCATGAGCAAAAAAGAAAATAATTTAAAAGCAACGATTCTTCCTTGGGTCATTGCTGTCATTGTTGTTATTTTATTTACAATTTATTGTAAATTTATCAACTATCCTCTCATTGTTCCTTTCCTTATATTTAGTTTAGGTGTTCATCTATGGATGTTTAAAAAAGCAAGCTACAAACTTTTTTTGCATTTAGGCCTACTGCTAACCCTTATTTTATTTACAACACATGTTGTTACATTTTATTCTGACCTTTCTGTATACACCATTCCTGTGGCGAGTATCGCGATGTTAACAATGCTTTTGTTTAATGATTTACAACTCGCATCACTCATGGCCTTTACCGCGAGTGTATTGGTAAGTCTTGTAACAGGCGTTGATTTAGGAACGATGGTCGTCTTTTTTGTTGGTTCCCTAACAGGTGGTTATGCTGTTCGTGAAGGAAGAACGAGAGGGCAGTTACTCATTGCCTTTATTTTTATTAATTTGACCCATGTGATTTGTTTGTATTTATTGCATCCTAACTTAACTGTTATTATGGATAGGACCTTTGAAGCTGCAGTTGTTTTACCCTTTTTAGTTAATGGTCTTTTGGCCGTTAGTATTGTGGCTGTATCGTTGAATTTATTTGAGAAATTGTTTGGAGTTTTAACGAATTACAGTTTACTTGAGCTTTCTGATTTTAATCAACCCCTTTTAAAACGTATGATTCTTGAAGCTCCTGGAACATATCATCATAGTTTGGTTGTTAGTAATCTAGCGGAAGCGGCTTCCAATGAAATAGGGGCTAATGCGCTTTTAACACGGGTGGGTGCTTACTATCATGATATAGGAAAGATGGTCAAGCCTGAGTATTTTACGGAAAATCAATTAGTGGGTGGTAATTTGCATGATAATATTGAACCTTCGATGAGTCGATTGGTTATTATTAATCATGTTAAAGAAGGAATAGAACTGGCTAAGAAAAACAAACTGAATCAGGCGATTATTGATTTTATTCCACAACATCATGGAACAAGTTTGATTTATTTCTTTTACCAAAAATCATTGGAAGAGGCGGAAGATGGTGAAATTGTTCATGAAGAAAATTTTCGTTATCCAGGACCAAAACCGCAAACACGAGAAACGGCAATCACCATGTTAGCCGATTCGGTTGAGGGGGCAACGCGCGCAATTACAGATCACACACCGACAAAAATTGAAGAAACCGTTAAAAAGATTATTAACAACAAATTTATCGATGGCCAATTAGACGAATGTCCTCTTACCTTAAAAGAAATTGAGCGGATTTCTTCCACTTTTACACGTATTTTAGGTGCGATGTATCATGGGCGGGTGAAATACCCCGAGAAAAAAGCTGTGCAGGGCACAGAGAAGAAGAGCTCTCCCAGAAATGGAAACCAGAATCGTAAATCTCCAGAAAAAACTCCTCCTAAAGACTCCGGCGACCAAGGTGATAACCAAAATAATTCTTAATCATCTTTTTCAGAAGATTCATATTTTAACTATTACTATTTCATTTTTGCTTCTACCATAGAGGTGCATGATAAGGTTTTTTTAGAAAAGGAAAATTCTTAAGTGACGAACATTAAAGTCATCAATCTTCAGAAAAAACTTAACCTTAAGGTTCCAGCCATTAAGGCTGTAGTTAAAACAGTTCTTAAAAATCTTAATGTTAAACAATCTGAGCTTTCGATTGTCTTTGTTTCTTATCAAAAAATTAGGGCTTTAAATATTCAGTATCTTAAGCGCCATCACACCACAGATGTTTTAGCCTTTGACTTAAGAGATGCCGATCAGATGAAGAGATCTCATATAATGGGGGATGTTTTTATCTCCGCAGATGCAGCTACTAAGCAATCAAAAGAGTTTAATACTAATCCGGCTTATGAGTTGACGTTGTATGTCGTGCATGGTATTTTGCATTTACAGGGTTATGACGATCATATAAAAGAAGATATCTTAAAAATGCGAAAAAAAGAAGCGGCCTTGATGAAAATTTTGGGTAGAAAAGTCAATGGGGTTACGGGATGATTGCCTCTAGCGAAGCTATAGTTTTAAAATCTTTTGATTATCGTGAGACCTCGCGTATCGTAACGTTTTTTACTAAGAATTATGGGAAGATTTCAGGCATCATGAAAGGTGTTCGTAAGGATCCAAAGAAGTTTGGTAGTAGTGTGGATAAGTTTTCAAGTAATGACATTGTGTATTATCGATATAGCCGTTCTGATTTACATTTAATTAGTCAATGTGATATGACTCAATTTTATTTTCCAATTCGCGAGGATTATAAACGCAATCTAGCTGCTAATTATGTTATGGAATTAGTTGATGTTGTTATGCAAGTTGAGCAGGTAAATGAAAAGATATATCAGTTGATTGAAGACTTTTTAAAGAGTTTAGAAGATGTTAGAGATATTAATAAGTTGGTGTATATGTTTCAGATTAAGATTTTAGCGCTTTCCGGTTTTAGTCCTCATCTGGATTCGTGTGTGAAATGTTCAAAGAAGGTAGAGGGGCGTGTTCGTTTTAGCATGCAATCAGGAGGGTTGGTGTGTCAGGCCTGTCCGACGCAGGAGTCTACATTAACTTTTATCTCAAGGGGGTCAATCTCTTCGATGATCCATATTGAAGATAAAGACTGGAGGCAATGTATGCGACTTGGTTTGACGGCAGCCGTTCAAAAAGAGCTTAAATTTATCCTTAACAATTTTCTAATCTATCATTTCGAGCGTACAGTGCGTGCTCAAAAGTTTTTACACGCGTCTTAAACGCATAATCTTATATTGAAAAAATTACTCCTTATTCTTACTCTTTTTTTTCTCAGCGTTCCTTCCTATAGTTATAGCGCTGAGATTACCGATGAAGCTCAAGCGCTTTATCAAGCCCACCAAAAAAGTGTTTATCAAATTCAAGTCATTGATTTAGCAACTGGCAAGAAAACGACGATTGGTTCTGGTTTTCAATTTAGTGATCAAGGCCATATAGCGACCAATTATCATGTGGTCTCAAATATCATTCATTGGCCTGAACGTTTTCGTTTAGAATATGTGCGTCACGATGGGGAAATTGGCGAGCTTGATGTGTTGCATATAGACGTTATTCATGATTTGGCCATTGTGCACTCAAAAGACAGCTATGAATTTTTTCTAGGATTTGCCGATTCTAATCTTGAGAAGGGAACGCGCATTTTCTCTATGGGAAACCCCTATGATTTAGGGATGACTATAATCGAGGGGACCTATAATGGTTTAATGGAGAATTCTCTTTATCGAAAGATTTTATTTTCAGGCTCAATTAATAGTGGCATGAGTGGCGGGCCATCCATAAATCGGGATGGTAAGGTTATTGGTATTAATGTTTCAACAGCAGGTAATCAGGTGAGTTTTTTAGTGCCAGTCGAATATCTCAAGGAATCATATCAGTACATTGTTCAAAGAGAAGGCCAAGCCCCTTCGGATTGGTATAAAGTCATTGATGAACAACTGAATGCCAATCAAACACAATACATTGATAAACTCTTAGCCTCAGATTGGGAGGTTATGCCGGTAGGGGAATTAACTGTGCCAGGGGAAATTTTAAATGTGTTTAAGTGTTGGGGGAATTCTACAGATATTGAAGATAAGGTGTTTGACTATGCTTACATAAGTTGTTCCAGTGATGATAATCTTTTTATTTCTGATAGCCTCATCACGGGAAAAATTATTTATAAATATAATTGGGTAACAAGTCTTAAGATGTGGCCCATTCGTTATTATAATTTATACAGTAGCTATTTTGCTTATCCTCATGCGTATGATAATGCTGGAGAAGAAGATGTTACCAATTTTCAATGTCATTCGGATTTTGTCAACATCGATGGTACGTCGTGGAAGGTGGTCTATTGTGTAAGAGAGTATAAAAAATATGAGAATTTGTATGACATTAATTTGTCCATCGCCTCTGTGAGTGAAAAAGATAAGGGGCTTTTGGCTGAACTGGTCGTGCTAGGAATAAATCAACAACGAGCTAACCTTTTTGCAACAAAGTTTTTAAAGACGATACAATGGCAAAAATAATTGTAGCCCTATTTAATACGCAAGGACATCGTTTAGAGTATAAAAGCTTTGAACAGTCTGAGATTAATATAGGCCGAGCCTTTCATAACGATGTTATTGTGACGGATCCATTTGTCAGTCCGCATCATTGCCAGTTAACACGGGCAGAGAAGGGATGGGTGTTAATCGATTGTGGAAGTGAGAATGGGGTGTATATCAGAAAAACATTAGAGAGGTTTGAAGAGAGGTGTGTAGAGTCTGGTGATGAGTTTATCATTGGGGAGAGTCGATTATGTGTTTATTTTGAAGATCATCCTCTGGCCCCGACTAAGGTGTGCCAAGCACCAACACCAAATTCTAAAACGCTAAGTCGCCCCTTTATGATCGGTTTTCTTTTATTGTTAGTTTTCTGGATATATACAATCGATGCTCATCTTGTAAGTATCAAGAATTTATCTTTTGTTAAGAAATCCTTAACGGGTGTTGGTGCGCTTATTGGTATTCTTATTTGGGCTGGAGGTTGGGCGTTTATCGGGCAATTGATTAAACACAGGGCTCGATTTATGGAACAAATTAGTGTCGCCAGTATTTTTACAATTCTTAGTCTTCCCCTTAAACAAGTATCAACTTATTTAGGTTTTAGATTCAGTAGTATGGCTTTAGAGGGATTGTGTTCGTCTCTCTTTTTTGGCATTGTTTTTGCTTGGTTGTTGATTAGAAACTTATCTTTGTCCACACGTTTGTCTTTGAAAAAGCAAAGAGTGGCAACGGCGTTCATTACAATAGCTATTATGTCAATTGGGGCACTTTCTTATTTTGCAGATACAGCAGAATTTCGTTCATCCCCTAGTTATTTTGGAACTCTGAAAGCCCCCTATATCCCTCCCCCAAGGGGAGGGTCCATTGATGCTTTTATGAAGGAAGGGACGTCGATCTATAGTTTCGAAAATCATAAATAATGGGTGAGTATTTTTGGGGGGATGGTAGAATTATTAAGTGATAGAGTGGTAACGCGTATTGGGTGGAAGTTAGTGATAGGTTTTTATCTATTGCCACAAATCTTTTATCTATCACCGATAAGCTTTTTCCTGGCTATAGCACTTTATCACTCAATAATTTAATCCCAAAATGTAATTAAAACCAATGAACCAATACACCTCAATACTAGATTGGATTGATACGCAAGAAGGGGATATGATAGAGCACCTTCTGCGTTGGTCGAATATCAATTCTCATACCTTTAATCCTGTGGGCGTTAATACGATGATTAAAGATGTTAAGACTTCCTTTGAATCATTGGATGCAGAAATTAAAGAGATTGAAATGCCGCTGTTTGAGTGGATCAATTCAAAAGGCGAGTCTGAACGTACGGCTGTCGCCCCTTCGTTATTAATAAGCAAAAGAAAAGAAGCTCCTAATCAAGCGTTGTTAATGATTCATATGGATACGGTTTATTCTTTAAATGATTCCTTTCAAGAGGCGATTATTGTTGATGATAACACCATTAAAGGTCCTGGCGTGTCTGATGCTAAGGGAGGAATTGTTATTATTTTAAAAGTTCTTCAGGCGATTGAACAAAGTCCTTTGGCTGAGAAGTTTGGATGGAAGGTGTTACTTAATACGGATGAAGAAATTGGTTCGGTTTGCTCAGAGAAGCTCATTGAGAATACAGCAAAGAAATGTGATATTGGTTTGATCTTTGAACCGTGTTTACCAGATGGCCATTTAATCGGAGAGCGAAAGGGCTCAGGTAACTTTTCACTTATTGCTCGAGGCAAAGCTGCTCACGCGGGTCGTGATTTCACAGTTGGTAAAAATGCTATTGAAGGATTGGCTGAGTGTATTTCACGTTTTAGTAAATTGACAAATGCCCGCCAAGGTTTAACGGTTAATTGTGGCATCATTCGGGGTGGAAGTGCGGTTAATGTTGTCCCTGATCTTGCTATTGCCCGTTTTAACGTTAGGATTCAACATAAAGAAGATCAAGACTTTTGTTTTAAAGAATTTAAAGCCCTTATGAGTGAAGTCAATAAAATTAATGATGTTGAATTTGAATTATATGGCGGGTTTTCTGCTTTACCTAAATTGCTCAAAGGCGATACTCTTGAGTTATTTCGTCATGTCCAAAGTTGTGCGATGGATCTCGATTTACATCTAGATATCAAAAATAGTGGTGGTGTGTGTGACGGTAATCGCTTGGCTGCAGTCGGTCTTCCGAATGTTGATACCATGGGTGTTCAGGGCGGTCATATTCATAGCCACGAAGAATATGTCTTAATCAATAGTCTAACAAAACGCGCACAGCTAGCGGCCTTAACATTGCTTAAATGGGCGAATGGCGAGTGGGCATTGAGTCTTTAGTTGAGTAGGTAGTAGGTTGTAAGTAGTATGTAGAAAGAAGGAAAGATTGCTTTTGGTTTTAAGATAAGAGTCGAGTTCTACTTACAACTTACAACATACTTCTTACTAAAAAAATATTATGAGTTCTTTAAACTTTGAACAATTAAAAAAAGATAAAAGAGTAATCGAGGCCAAACGTTTATTAAAAGAGGCTCTTCGTGAGGCGCAAGAAAATATTGTTGAAGTTAAAGAGGCGAATCCGGATTTAGTTGACACCTACAATCAATTGTTAAAGGAGGCGGGACGATTACGCGGCAGAGATTTATTTTTTCCTTATTTAGGAAGTGGTTTAGGCAAAGGAGCTTTGGTTGAGTTAGCTGATGGGAGTGTAAAATATGATTTTATTTCGGGGATTGGGGTTCATTATTTAGGGCATAGTCATAAAGGGTTATTAGAGTCTAGTGTTGATGCGGCTTTAGAAGATACCATTATGCAAGGAAACTTGCAGCAAGGCCTTTCAAGTGTTGAGTTATTAAGGCGTTTGGTTGATATAGCAAGCCAAGGTTCTTCTCGTTTGGCGCATTGTTTTTTGACAAGTTCGGGAGCCATGGCTAATGAAAACGCCTTTAAAGCAATTCTGCAAAAGAAGTCTCCTGCTAGTCGGTTTCTAGCTTTTCGTAAATGTTTTTCAGGTCGTACCCTTGCTACGGGACAGATGACAGATAAACCTGAAATACGTGCCGGTTTACCCACGGTGTTAAACATCGATTATCTACCCTTTTATGATGCCACGCAGCCTGAGATGAGTACACATGCGACGGTAAAAGCCCTTCAGGAACATTTATCAGAACACCCAGGTGAGTATGCAGCGATGGTCTTTGAACTTATTCAAGGAGAAGGGGGTTATTATCCTGGGGAGACGGAGTTTTTTAAATCCATTATTCAGATTTTAAAAGAAAATAATATTGCCGTTATGATTGATGAGATACAAACCTTTGGCCGGACAAAAGATTTTTTTGCTTTTCAATATTTCAAACTTGAAGAATATGTCGATGTTGTCACGATTGGAAAAATGGCTCAGGTGTGTGCAACTTTCTTTACAGAAGATATCAATCCTAAAGCGGGTTTGTTAAGTCAGACATTTACGTCAAGTACAGCAGCCATTAACGCAGCGACAGTCATCTTGGATGAAGTAGCCAATGGAGGGTATTTAGGAGAAGAAGGAAAGATTAATCAATATTCGCTTCGATTTATTGGGCACCTTCAACAACTCAGCGCCAAATATCCTGATCAATTGCAAGGGCCTTTTGGAGTTGGCGCCATGATTGGTTTTACCGCATTTGATGGATCCATGGAGAAATCAAAAGCATTTATATTTAAATTATATGAAAATGGTGTCCTCTCTTTTGTAGCTGGCAAAGACCCAACACGCATTCGTTTTCTTATGCCGGTGGGAGGGGTGACGCTTGAAGATATTGATCAAGTTTGTCGTATTATTGAGAAAGTGTTAATGTGATGGGGTAAAGTGGTAAAGCGAATTGAAAGGGAAGTTAGTGGTAGGGATTTATCTATTGCCACTAAGCTCTTAGCTATCAGCAATAAGGTTCAGTGATAGGGTGGTAGAGTTGATTAAATGGTTATTGGTGTTAGATTAAAATTTGCGAATAGATAAAAGCCTACCACTAACTTCCCTTTCAATATCCTTCTACCACTTTAACACTAAATACTAATTTCCCTGCAACCCAAAAAAATCATGCTTATCGTTCGCCCAATCGAAAAAGAAGATTTAAATCAAATTCTTGAACTCTCCGCTCAAGCAAAGGCTGGTCTCACCACTTTGCCTTATGATGAAAAGGTTCTTTCTAAAAGAATTGAACAATCCGTTTATAGTTTTGAGAAAAAAGTTGATAAACCTGAAGGGGAGACGTACTTCTTTGTCTTAGAAGATTTGGAGAATAAAAAAATTGTAGGGACATCAGCTATCGTTTCAAAGGTTGGTGGGTTTGAACCTTTTTATACTTATGAAATTAAGACGATAATTAAGGAATCGAAAACCTTAGGCGTTAAAAAAGAGATTAAATATTTACAACTTTTGCGTATTCATAATGGGCCGAGTGAGATAGGAACATTGTTTTTATTGCCTGAATATCGTAAAAACGGAAACGGAAGATTATTATCGTTATCTCGTTTTTTATTTATGTCTCAATATGGCGTTCGTTTTGAATCAGAAGTTATCGCCGAGATGAGAGGTGTTATTGATGAAAATGAATCTTCACCCTTTTGGGAGGCATTAGCGGGTCATTTTTTTGATGTCGCATTTAAAAAAGCAGATCTTATGGTTATGAGTGATAAAACCTTCATTGCCGATTTAATCCCTCAACATCCTATTTATATTCCGTTATTAACCCAAAGTGCTCAAGATGTCATTGGAAAAGTGCATAAGAATACGGAGCCGGCATTACATCTATTAGAGACCGAGGGTTTTCGATATAATCAGCAGATAGATATCTTTGAGGCTGGTCCTGTGATGACAGCCGAAGTCGCTGAAATTCGAACCATCAAAAATAGTCAAGAAAAAATCGTTAGTTCGTTAACTAAAGATTCAAATGACTCCTTTCCATATCTTATCGCCAATATTAAATCAGCCAAAGATTTTAGAGTTATAAAAGGAGATTTAACAACAAATGATGATTCCACCATTGGGTTGCCAGCTAATATTGCAAAATGTCTTGGAGTTGAAAAAGGGGAAGGTGTTCGATTTTCGTCGATGAGATGATGAATAGCGCAAGGGGGAGAGCTGGAATACAATACACCCTGCTCAGACAGCCTCGCTTGCGCTCGGAACTCGCATGACGTATTGAATTCCAGCTCTCCTGCACTCACATTTAAATCAAAGAACAAGGAGAATTATTATGAGAAAAATTTTTTTAATGATGATTTGGACAACAGTGGTCCTAGTTGGGCTTCCAGGTTTGGTAGCTGCTCATCCCCCACAATCTATGGATTTGGAATATGATTTTGTAGAAAAAGTTGTGCATATTGATTTGAGTCATGTTGTTAGAAACGGTAATGATCATTTTATTAAGACGGCGATTGTAACTAAAAATGATGAAGAACCTATTAAAAGTTTTTACAGAAAGCAATCCTCACCAAAAACATTTACGATCAATGTTCCCTTAGAAGCAGAAGGAGGCGATTCGATTCATGTGAAAGTAATATGCTCAGATGGTGGCACGAAAAAGGCTAGTGTAGATGTCATAGGTGAAGAAGAAACGAACGAAGATGCAAAAGATGAAGAAGGTAGTGCCATAGAAACTCAAGAAAAAGCAACAAAGAAGGGGAGTGGTTATTAAAGGGTTAAATTTAATTAATGGTGAATGGGTTGAGGGGAGTGGAGAGTCTTTTACTTCTATAAATCCAGCGAACGATAAAGTCCTTTGGGAGGGACGTGAGTCAACAAAAAATGATGTTGATCAGGCAATTGCAGCTGGATCAAAAGCATTTAAGGTTTGGTCCCGATTTTCGATGGAGAAGAGGATTGCTCTTTTAAATGATTTTGTTGCACTTTTAACAGAGGAAAAACCAGAACTTGCTCTTTTAATTAGTCAAGAAACAGGAAAGCCTCTGTGGGAATCGATGAGTGAGGTGCAGGCTATGATTAATAAACTGCTTGTTTCTTTATCATCATATAAAGAGCGTTGTGCCCACGTATCAAAGTCGATAGCTGGAGCATCTCGTTTTACACGATTTAAACCGCATGGTGTGGTTGGTGTGTTTGGTCCGTTTAATTTGCCTGGTCATTTGCCCAATGGGCATATTATTCCTGCATTATTAGCTGGCAATACTGTTGTTTTTAAACCAAGCGAGCAAACACCTGCTGTTGGGCAGAAGATGATTGAATTGTGGGAGAAGAGTGGCATTCCTCATGGTGTGGTTAATCTTGTTCATGGGTCAAAAGAGACAGGCGTTGCTTTATCAAAGAGTACGGTTTTAAGTGGATTGTTTTTTACAGGAAGTTCTCAAGTTGGTATTGAGATCCACAAAAGTTTTGCAGGGCACCCAGAGAAAGTTTTGGCTTTAGAGATGGGGGGGAATAATCCGCTTTTGGTTTTTGATGTGGAAAATTATCAAGCGGCAGCTTATATGACGATTCAGTCAGCTTTTATTACCTCAGGTCAACGTTGCACCTGTGCGCGGCGATTGATTGTTTCTAACGGAAAAAAAGGTGAAGAATTTTTAAATGCATTGACATCTATGATGGCTCAGATTAGGGTTGAGAGTTTTAGTGAAGAACCAGAACCCTTTATGGGGCCTGTGATTTCAGCTGCTGCAGCAAAACAAGTTTTGCAAGTTCAGGAAAGCCTATTAATTGCTGGGGCTGATTCGTTAGTTGAGATGAAGCAACTAGATTGTGGCGAGGCGTTTATCTCTCCAGGCTTAATTGATGTGACGGATGTGGATGATCTTGAGGATCAAGAAATTTTTGGGCCATTATTGCAGGTGACACGTGTTTCAAATATTGATGAGGCTCTTACAAAGGCTAATGAAACCGTGTATGGTTTATCTGCTGGACTGTTAAGCGATAATGAAGAATTATATGAAAAGTTTGTTGATCAAATTCAGGCGGGAATCGTTAATTGGAATCGCCCTACCACTGGTGCAAGTTCTGAAGCACCTTTTGGAGGGATCGGTCAAAGTGGTAATCATAACCCGAGTGCTTATTTTGCTGCTGATTATTGTTCTTATCCCGTAGCTTCTGTAGAGCAGGCTCATGTGCGCATGCCGGAGCGTGTGACGCCGGGGATTAATTTGGAATAAGAAAGTTGTCATGTCGTTTCTCCCCCAGCTGTAATGCCCATAATAGTTGGAATGACATTATTATCTTTTTTAAGGAAAGGACAAACATGAATTCACTTGATGAACTATTAGAAAAACTTTGGCAAGATTATGATCAGGTAAATAAACAAGCGCATAAAATTCATGAGTTGTTAGAGGCTAGAGGCGAGACCGTGGTTAATGATCATATTGCTTTTCGCACATTTAATCACCCAAAGGTTGGCGTTGATGCAATAGCAAAAGCATTTGAAGGGTTTGGTTATGCCCAGCAAGGAGAGTATGAGTTTAAGGTCAAAAAACTTCTCGCTAAACATTATGAACATCCAAGCGGAAAGTATCCGCGTGTTTTTATTAGTGAATTAAGAGTTGAGGAGTTTTCAAAAGAATTGCAAGATCATGTCACTTATCTTCTAGATCAAGTCGATGAAGACGTAACAGAAAAAAATGATTTTCCAGTATGTGGTGTGCCATGGAAGCCGATTGCTTTTGAAACGTATGAACAATTAAAAAAAGAGAGTGAATATGCGGCATGGCTAGCTTGTTTTGGTTTTAGGGCGAATCATTTTACGGTGTTAGTTAATTCGTTAAAGGGCTTTGAAAGTTTAGAGGCCTTTAACACTTTTCTAAAAGATAACGGATTCAAACTCAATGATTCCGGTGGTGAAATTAAAGGGACCCCTCAAGAATACCTCGAACAATCTTCGACCATGGCCGATCCTATCGAAGTGACATTTTCAGATCAAAAGAAAACAATCCCTGGTTGTTATTATGAATTTGCAAAACGCTATGGCCTTCCCGATGGGACACTTTTCTCTGGGTTTATTGCAAAGTCAGCTGATAAAATTTTTGAAAGCACAGATAATAAGTAGGAATGATTTTTTAGTTGCTTATGTTGGAGGAAGGGGAGCTACAAATTCGTACGCCCCGATGTCGTAACCAGATCCTTGTGGACGTGCATTTTTATTGAAGTCGTCAGTAAATATTGATGAAAAATTTTCTCCTGCGTCAATAGCAGCACTTCCAGCCGTAAGTGCAAAATTTAGTGCCCCTGGATTTTCAAAAGAGGGGTCGGTAAACAGATTGTCGGAAATGATTGTCCCGGCAACAGTATCATTAATGATATTTTGAGCGTTTGCCCAACAAATATTATTTTTAATAGTATTGCCTGCACTTGCGTAAATAACCATCATACAATTGCCGTTGTTATTATAGACAGTATTGTTATAGACTTTTATGTTTTTCGCGCGACCTGGCCCATTCGACCCACCGAGCCCGACGTAGATACCTCCGGTACCTTCATTGCTAAGATTATTATTCCAAACGAGATTGTTGTAAACAAGGCTATCCGCCCCGCCGCCTATTTGAATACCACCGAGCCAGTTGTCATAGACTTGATTGTAGCGTACGATGTTATTGTCATTAGCATAAACGTGAGGTGTGTCTGTCCGAACGCCGTAACCCTCAACATTATAAATTTTGTTCCCCTCAATTAAGTTATCGGTAGATCGTAGATAGATCCCATGGGAGACGCCTCCGTTCCATGGATCGTTAGCGGGATCACGTGAATTTTGGCAGTTGTAGACTTCATTATTGACATACTCTAAATGAGAGCCAACAGTATCGTAGTGGCTGGTCGTAATACACGCGCTTGCTCCATTATTTTTGTTTCGCACAATACTATTTTCAAGTCGGATGTAACTCACTGTGCCAGCTGTATGGAAAATTCCAGCATTCACGTTACTACCGTCGAAGGTGATGCCGCTTACCGTAATGTAATCTCGATCAGATATAGATATGACATTATTAGTCGAGTTGCCGGGACTGTTTGGTTGAAGGGTGACAGATTCGCCCGTTGCAGAACGGATGATTGTACTTGCAGAGGCTGTACCGCTAGGAATGGCGTTTGGTTCGATACCTTCTACGTATGTTCCAGCTTTGATGATAAGCGTGTCGCCTCCGGCTAAACAAGCGAGTCCTGCATTAATAGTTAATTTCGGTGTTGATACAGATTGAGCTTGGGTACACGAGTTATTATTGCTTCCATTTTTCCCAACATAATAAGCTGTACCATTAGTTTGAGAGAGGGGGGTTCCTACAAATTCAAAAGCGCCGATATCGTAGCCATTGCCTTGTGGTCTTGCAGAGCCATTATAGTCAAGATTTGGTGCACCGATACTTGTACCGTTATCAATAGAGAATGCATTGGGTTTTAAATTATAGTTTCTGTTAGCAGGATCAACAAATTCATTTGAAAAGTCTGTCTCGAAGATATTGTCAGATATTGATGCTCCAGTGCAACCTCTGAGGCATAATGTTGGTAAATTTGTTAAATTGTTCTCGATGATAGTTCCTGACTCTGAATAAGGGTCTTCTGAGTCATAAATGGCAGTTGAATAACCTGGAGCGTCTACGGCGTTATACATGATATTGTTGCGCACGATATGATTTAGGCCATAAAGAACAAGACCACCATCCCGATAAGGACTGTCATTGATCAACGTATTATTGATTATGGTATGATTAGTGGCAGGTCCTTCTTGATGACCATCGTAGATGTGTACAGGCCAACCTTCCTTGGTACCGTAAATGATGTTATTCTTCACGAGAACATAGTGTGAATCATCAGAAAGATAGATACCATGATATTGATTTTGCTTTGCACTAGTCGCGTTTATATCATAGATTAGGTTATTCTCAATAACAGCGTCTGTGGTGTGCCCTACGGCTATCCCCGAATGACCAACATCATGAATCTTTAAACCAGAAAGTTCAATATTAGAACATTGAGTATATGGCGCAACATTTAGTCCTCCAATACGTCCAACAAGAATAGAGTTTCCACTGAATTCGGTAACTAGAAAGTCTTGTATAATAATGTGTGATGCTCCTGCTTGACATGAAATCCATATAGCAGCATACATGGATTGATTGTTACCTTTGAGCACAGCACCCCATTTATTCTCTGACTTAAAAGTGATTGGGTTATCTTCAGTTCCACTCGTTTGAACATAAAGAACAACATCACTTCGTTCTTCCCCACTCGTATTGTAAGTACCATCCCCTACGATAATAGTATCCCCGGGAGTAGCATTTTCTTCGGAATGATCAATAGTTTTCCATGGGGTTAACTTGTTTTGGGCTTGTGTTTTTGTGTAGCTATCACTACCTGTTGCCCAGCCGTTTCCAGCGCCTGCATTACAATCGGTTGCACTGTCGCAGACATAATAAACTGGACCATTTGTAGGTAGAGGTGTTTCGGTTTGACAACTGTTTGAGCATCCGTCGCCATTAGTTATGTTGTGGTCATCGCATTGTTCATTGGTTTCAAGAATTCCATTACCGCAGACAGGTGTTTGCGGTGTGGTTGATGTCACGGTAAAGTCACTACTGATCGTTAAACGATTCGCATTTCCGTTCTCTTGGAAATACCTGAAGTTATATGTCCCAGCTGTTGTCGGTGCTGTGAATGTTAGTGTAATTGGGTAACTTGGTGGAGAAGATGGTGATGATTGTGTGCCATTAAGATATTGCCAAGTATTCTCAAACGACCAGGCTGAGTCTGGATTAGATGCGATGTATAAAGGAATCCATTCTTGCAGACCACCAGGTCCGTTATTAACAGTGACGGTGATTGTTTCGCCAGCTTCATAAGAAGATTGATCGACGGATACAGTAGCATTGCTCGTTTGAGGAACGGTAATGATATTGACATCAAGGGTTTCCTCAGATGTATGGGTTCCATCGTTGACGCGTAGAATCCAAAGATAGTCTGTACCCGCTGATCCAGCAGGGTAATAAAAATCAGCATTAGCAACAGGGCCGGTTCCGTTTGAATGAGAGATTTCATTGTTACCATTATAAGTGTAAAGCCATTCCCAAGAGAGTAAATCTCCGTCAGGGTCCGTTGCTGTGGCCGAATAAGAAACATCAGTGTCTTCATAAAATTGAATGCCTGAAGTCGAGGAATTGACATCTAAAAGATCCGTTGAAATAGTTGAAAGACTCGGTGCAGAAGATTCTTGGCTAGTGGCATATCCCGCAGGGAATGCACAGCCATTGGTATTGACATTCAAACGTTGATGAACATCCATACAGGATGCCCCTGAAACATCATTAATGCCAGGAATAATGGCGCCACATCCGGTGAAACGTCCATTATCCACGTTTGCAAGCCACATAGGGTTAGTTGTTAACACGCCGTCCTCGTAGGTATAAAGAATATTGGCTCCAATATCATCGCCATTTTTCCCGGCGCCTTTCAGCGGAGAGGTGTCTGGAATCCAAACCTTACAGGAACCAAGTGATGGATTATCTGTATTTTTATTTGTAATATGGGAATCATTAGGAAAATAGGGTGTTCTGGCATCACTAACATTGGAGTAGTTTACGCCCCAAGCACTTTGATTGGAAAAACCAAATCCACGATTACCTCCAATAACTAAAGAATTTTTTACAAATGCGGAATTAAGTCCGGTATTGATATTCCCAGGTTCTTGATCCGCCGAGAATCCTGAGCTAGTTGCGCTGTTGAAAAAAGAACAGTTTTCACATTGAGTGTTTTGCGATCCGCGGGAACTCATGCCTACTTTTAGTGGATCGACCACAAGCAGATTTTTAGCAATATTGTCTACTGGAGGTGTCCACTGACTTTCACTTCTTTGTTTGACAGTGAGACCAAACCAGTCATTTATTGAGATATTCCCTAAGAATTGATTATCGATGGATGAGGTTTTCGACTGCACTCCTGCGAGTTGTAGATTACCCTCAGAGATGTTGTTTTCTAATATGGTATTTGTCGAAGGATACATCTCCACGCATGAGTCGCCACGGCCGAAAATACCTGAAGCACGTCCTCCGCTGATATCGGCATGTTCACGCGAGTTGCAGTAGTTCCTACGGAAGATGTTGTTGCTTGTAGTTTGACCAGTCGAATGGAATGGCGTCATGGCATGACGGTGAAAATTATATAATTCGTTCTCTTCAATGAGTGAATCATCAACATGGAGGAGTGTCAAAAGATGTGAATTTGTGTAACGATTATTATGGGTTAAAAGCATTCTTCGGATAATGATATTATTGGAGTCCCTAACATCCATATTACCGCCATTTAAACTTCCGTTGAAATCGGCACTTTTGATCAACAAGCCTTCAACAGTCCAGTACGAACAGTTGGAGATGGTAAAAGGATTGTAGCTTCCATCCCCATTTAAAAA
>JAJDCB010000032.1 GCA_029261065.1 Candidatus Omnitrophota bacterium
GATGCGGGTGTGAATTGGAATAATGTGGGTGAGTTAAGTGCATCAAGTATAAATTGGTCGGAAATTAGAACATTAAGTGAAGCTGGTGTCAACTGGACAGGTATTGGCGACTTAAGTGGTTCTGGAATTAACTGGGATAACGTTGGTGATTTAGCCAATGCAGGCATTAACTGGGATGATATCGGAGTTATGGCCACGACAGGTATTAATTGGGATGATTTGGGAGTTCTGACGACACAAGGAGCGAATTGGACGAATTTTGGTGAACTAACAACAGCTGGTGTTAACTGGGATGACTTAACAACAATGAGTGAATCAAATGTTAATTGGGATGATTTAGCGTCGATGTCAACCTCAGCTATCAATTGGGCAGACATAGCGTTTATGTCAGGAACGGGTGTTAATTGGGATGATATGGGCGTCTCATCCACATCAGGTATTAACTGGAGTGATCTTGCTGCGATGTCTAATAAAGGTGTGAATTGGGATGGCATTGCTTATCTTGCCGATAATGCGCAAACTCTAGTTGATAATGTTTCAACAATACTGACAACAACAAATACGATCTCTACCTTAATAGGTACAGCTTCTGATACATCTTCGGATAGTACGTTATTTGGAAAAATACAAGCGGTTAACGAAGCTGTGGCTAGCGTTTCTGGTAGCGCGGATGTTACAACTATTCTTAATAAAGTAACAGCTATGGAAACGTTGTTTGGTACGTCAGCAGATACAGTGAGTAGCAGTACAATTTTTGGAGATTTAAATCAATTAGAATCATTGGTCGGTCTTGCCGGAGCTGGCACGGCAGATGAGTCTGTCTTTGGAAGGTTAAATGATATAAAGATTAATGCTGATAAAGGTAAGCAAAGTGCTGATTCGGCCCTTTTCATAGTCCAAGAATTACAGAGTGACCTAGGCGTAGAAGGTCAGACACCAAATCTTTATGATAAAGTAGCTGTTCTTGAGAACTTGATCAAGCAAATCGAAACACAAGCGACTCAAATATCAAACAATGCAGGAGACTCTGAAGCGATATCTTTAGAGATGTTAGATATCCTTACGGAATTAGTGGAACAAAGCACAGAAGTTGTCGGTCTTAATCTAGAGATTAAAGATCTTTCCGAAGAAGACTTAAAAGATAATGATAAAGTAAACGACCGACTTGTTGAGATTGAAGCCATTTTGTCCGCCATTCAAGAGTCTGTAGGTGAAGAATCCATAGCCATTAAGACATATTTTGAAAGTGCAAACTAATGAGAAAGAGTGTAGGATATCACCAAAAGCTGTTAGCATATGTATTTCTATCGATGTTCTTGTTATTTATGATGCCTACGTCAGTTTTTGCTGATGTCTTTGTAAATATTTTAGCTGTTAATGGAACAGATGAAGCCAAAGAAAAAGATGTTAAGCAGTACTTGCCTAAAGAATTAACTGCAGAAGATATTTTAGAATCGCCAGGTTTAAAGGTTGATTATGATGTTAATGAAGGGGCTTATTTTGTTTATGGCAAGATAGCGCTTGGTCCCAAAGAATCAAAGAAGATACAAATTCGTGTTAGAGATATTTGGTTGGTTGCAAAAGATGAGATTGAGGATATTAGGGAACAGGTTGATATTGGGCTTAACAGAATTAAGGAAACGGAATATTACGACACTGGTCTTATCAAGAAAGATACTTTGCTTGACCGGCTAGATTTTATTGTTAAACAAGAAGAACAATATGCAGACAATGTTAACAAACGTATCGATCACCATCGTATCTATGAAAAAGAAATGCAAGAAATTCGGAGTAATAGTCTCTCCGTTAAATATTGGCGTTCAAAACCTCCTGCGGCAGGTGAGGCAGATGTTATTAGTTTCATCATTGAGATGGAAAATTCGAAAAAAGATGAGACGATTTCGACCGAGGACCAAAAGCATTATTTACCGCCGGAAGTTAAGCCAGAAAATATTGTTGATTTACAAGGTTTTGAAGTTAAATATGATGCCATTGAAGGCAAGTCCTATTTAACTAAAAAAGAAGTATTAAAACCAGGCCAAACAAAACGTTATACGATTGGGATTGTTGATGTCTGGAATGTTGCCCCGAGTGAAATTGATTATTTAAAAAGCAGAACGGAAAAAGCATTCAAGCTTCTTGAGAAGACAACTTTTTTTGATAGTGCTCAATATCTTGTTGAGAATATTAGTAAAAATTTAAAACGTGTCGAGGAAACGCAACAAGTTTCTAGGCAGATTAAAGAGCATATTGGAACGTATCGTGTTAATTTAGGTAGATATGAATCGGCTGAACGAGACGTAGAGGCTCTTGAAGATTTACTTGAGGCTGCACGAGAAGAATTAGAAAGAAGTCAGTTAAAGAAAGTTCTTCAGAAAATCAAATCGATTAAGGGTATTGCTGAGATTGCAAAGAGTATTTTTAAGAAACCTGAAAATAATACGGCTTGGAAAATAATTGCAGGAATCGTTATATTTGTGGGAGTGCTTTCATTCATTCATTTCGTTTTATGGGGACAACGATCTAAAGATGTCCCGATAAAAAGAGAAGAAGAGGAACAAGAGAAAGAAGAAGAGCAAAAAGTATAATTTAAAAATATTTTAGTTGAAGTTATTAATCAGCATGAATGAGGAGGCTTGAAGCTTGTGGCTGAATTACGTTATACAGAGATAGGGTATGTTAAAAGTATTCGCGGATGTATTGTTGTTGTTGATGGATTTAAACATTGTATCAATGGGCAGTTGATTCAATTTGGGTTTGGTACCATGGGTATCATTTTAGGGTTTAATGAAGTAGAAACGCATGTACTCATTGTTAAGCAGTCGACGGAAATTAGAACAGGAGATGAGGCCAGGGCTTCATTGGAGCCTTTTAATTTACCTGTTGGTCGAAATTTTGTCGGACGTATTGTGAATCCTTTATGCGAACCTTTTGATGGTCTTGGAGCAATAAAAGAAGATGAACATTATCCGATCTTTCCATCAGCACCACCTATTCTTGAAAGACAACCGTTGCATCGCACATTAGAAACTGGAGTTAAGGTATTAGATTCCATGATTCCTATTGGGCTTGGTCAAAGGCAACTTGTTTTGGGAAACAAGATGACGGGAAAGACGACATTTTTAACAGATACGATATTAAATCAAAGACATACAGGTGTTATTTGTATTTATTGCGCGATTGGAAAGGCAAGATCTCAATTGGCACGGGTTGTTCAACTCTTTCAAGATCATAATGCTTTTGATTACAGTCTCATTGTTGCGGCTCCATCTTCAGCGCCTCCAGGTCAGCAGTACTTAGCGCCATATGTTGCGTGCACACTTGGCGAATATTTTATGCATCGTGGTATGCATGTCTTTATAGGATTTGATGATTTTACGAAACATGCTTGGTGTTATCGAGAAATTTCTCTTCTTCTTGGTCGTCCTCCAGGACGAGACTCTTATCCAGGGGACATTTTTTATCTTCATTCAAGAATGATTGAACGTGCTTGTCATTTTGATGAAGATCATGGGGGGGGATCCATGACCTTTATTCCTTTAGTAGAAATTTTAGAAGGGGATTTAACGGCTTTCGTACCATCAAATCTTGTTTCTATGACAGATGGTCAGATTATGTTAGATGCCGCTATGTTTGGTGAAGGACAGAAACCTGCTCTTGATTTAGGTTTATCTGTTTCACGTGTTGGTACAAAGGTGCAATGGCCAATTGTTAAAGAGTTAGCTGGTCCTCTACGACTTGAATTTTTGCAGTTTCGTGAATTGCAACGTTTATCAAAATTGAGATCTGGGGAACAGTCGGAGGAGGTTGTTGCCAAATTGAAAAGTGGGGAAATTTTAACGCAGTTTTTAAAACAAGGAAAGAATGTCCCTGTGCGTATGGAAGCACTAGTTCTTATTCTTTTTGCTTTTCATAAACAGTATCTTCATAAATTAACGCCTCCTCAAATTGATAAGTTTCAGCTAAAGATTTTAGATTTCGCCGTCGAGAAAAATCCAGAATTTATCGAATTGTTAAGAGAACGAAAAAAACAAGATGAGGAAATTGAAAAAGGTTTAACAGAGATTATTGAAGCTTATGTAGCCATCTTAGAGCAGGAACCAGCAGATGCGGAAGAGGAAGAAGATATTGTATCCAATATTGGACGCGATGTGTTGGATGAAGCGACGACGGCATAACAAGAGAGAAGAAGATGTATAAAAGTTTATTTAAATGTGTAATTATGAGTCCTCGCAAATTGATTTTTGAAAATGAAATCAATAGTATTTTTTTAACAGGGGATCGCGGAGAATACGAATTATTGGCTTATCATTATCCTCTTATTGGTGCTTTAAAGCGGGGTGAGGTTATCATCAATTGGAATGAAGCTATTCCCATTGAAGGTGGGGTTATAAGATTTTTTGCAAATGAGTGTACGATTATGGTTGAAGAAGGTAAAGTTAAAGAAGAAGCCAAAAATTAAACGTGAATACGTCTAGAATATTCGAAAAAATACATGTGGGTAGAGAAGATACTTATATTTTTTGTTTTTCTTTTGGCCGTTGCTGCTCCAACAGTGATGATTGCCATATTGGCTGATAAGGTAATAAAGGCCACAGCAAGAAATCCAGGTGTTACGACAAAAATGTATGGCATTATGTTGACAATGTTGGTTATTTTAGAAATTGTCATTGTCATCTCAATATTAGCTATTGTTCATATGTTTAGCAGATAAGGATCAAGCATTAAATGCTAGCAGAAACTTTTATTATTATCGGTGTTATGTTTGTGGCCGTTATGGGGCCTTCTATTGTTATTGGAATTTTAGGACATGCAGCTATTTTAGCTCTTGCAAGAAACCCGTCGGCTGCTCCTAAAATTTTGTGGGGTATGTCAATATTAGTCATTTTTGTGGTTGCGATCTCTGTCATTGCTATGCTTATTTTGTTTCAATCATTAGCGAAATAGGAAAGAGTTATGGTCGAATTTGATTTATGGAAGGAATCCTTAATTTTAGGACTGGTTTTTGTGGTTATTGTATTTGGACCATGTCTCTATGCGGCTTTGGTTGGAAGAAAATGTATACAAGAATTGGGGCGGTATCCCACGCAGGCGGCTAGGATTCATTTGGGTATTTTTTTTAAATTTTTCTTTGTCGAAATTTTTTCGTTTTTTCTTTTGTATATGGCTTATGCTTTTTTTGCTGGATAAGCCTTCAAAATAAACTAAGTTATCATAAGAATTTTATTCTTATGCTAGAGAGACTGACCTTCGTCGGTTTCCTAATTGAACATATTGCTAGAAATTAATAAAGGAGTGGCGTCTTATGGAAATTAGTCCATTAATCATTAAATTGTCAGGTTTGTTTGTTGGATTAATGTTAATACTATGTTTGGTCATTATTCTCTGTTTGCACATTGTTTTTAGTCGGCAAACGGAAGGTGCTATCAAACGTTTAGAAGGTGAAACGCAAAAAGCTAAGGCAGATCAAGCGGAGGTGACGGCTCGTTTGAGAAAGACTGAAACTGATTTAAAAGCAAAACAGGAAGAAGCTAAGGAATTAGCTGACAAAATGCGTGCTGAAGCTGAAGCGGAAACTAAAGCTGAAAGAGAAAAGATTGTTAACGCGGCTCGCGCTGAAGGAGAAGAAATTATCACAAAGGCACAAAATGCAACGGTCAGAATGAAAGAAGAGTTAGCCAAAGAAAATGACCGTTTGATTATTGATTTTAGTACGAAAGTTGTTAATTTTGTCTTAAGTCATAAAGGAAAAGGGGCTTTAGATGAAGTTTTGGTTAATGATTTTATCGATAGTTTAAAAGAGGTTGATATGAGTAAAATTGATGCTTCTGTTTCCGAGGTAGAAATTATTACTTTAAATGAATTAGATGCTTCAAAGAAGAGTACATTAAATTCGATTATTAAAGATAAGTTGGCCCGAGAGGTAAATGTTAAAACAAGTGTTGATCCAGAATTAGGAGGGGGTGCTATTCTTAAATTTGGGTCTATGGCTTTAGATGGCAGTATAAAAAATTTAATAAGAGAGGCTGGTATTGCTTTAACAGAAGAGGTTGAAGCTAGGGTTTAATTTTTTATGGGAAAAGCTAATAAAGTTAAGGGTGAGTTAAGAGATGCTGTTGAGATGGTTGATCTTATTCAAACGTTGAAGGATATTGCTGACAATAAATTTTATACCTTAACGAGTAAGAAAGATACTTTTAGACGATTTGGTGAATCTTTTGTTGAATTTTTTCGTTTGATAAGTTTAACAGCTGCTGATCATCCCCTGATTGGTAATGATAATCCTAATGTTGGGATATTGGCTGTAACCGTCGAGGGAAGCTTTTTAGGAGCGTTTAACAATAAAATTCTTCGTCGCGCTATTGAAGAACAAGAAAATCACGCGCAATCTAAATTTATAGCTGTTGGATCTAAAGGGTATGATCGTTTGGTGAGTTTAACGCCGGATATGAAGGCGTTTACAGATATGGAAAGTGTTGGGATATATGAAACTGCCGTTGCTATAAAAGATTATTTAATTGATGAAATAATGAATAAGCATTTGGGTAAGGTTATTGTGGTTTATGCTTGGCCCAAGAGTTTTGAGTCGCAAGTTGTTAGGGTATTAAAGCTGCTTCCCTGTGATGATCTCGTGACAAAACAATCGAAGTTTGGATTGGATTTGGAAAATGTGATTTTAGAATCTAACCCAAGAGAAATCATTGGCTATCTGGCAGACCTTTGGGTAACAACACGTTTGTATGAAATTTTATTTAATTCCTTAATAGCTTCAGCTGCCGCTCAATCTTCATTCTTAGAAGATAGTGTTGATAAGATGAAAAAGGAACGGGAAAAAACAAAAGTGAAGTATCGTAAAGCTAAAAAGGGTGATATCGATAAAAGTTTACGTGAGACTTTTTCTGCTCGAATGATGGCAACGAAGTAAAGGTGTAATAAAGGAGAAAACCTTGGACGATAAAACAAACGAATCAGAAGAAAACGAAGCCGAAGAACCTAAAGCTCAAGAGGCTGCTCCAGCTACGCAAATAATGGAGTTGCCATCCGGGATTAAGCTTCCCTATTTAACACCCAAGGTAGAAGCGGCCCAGCATAAAAAAGCGGTTCATAAAGGAAATATTGGGAATGAAGATGGTAGCGGTGTGGGACGGATCGTCTCTGTGCAAGGTCCTGTTGCTGATATATATTTTGAAAAGATTGATGACATTCCCTCGTTATATGATTGTGTTGAAGTTTTAACTATCGATGGACAACGTGTTCTTCTTCAAACGGCGGAACATTTAAGTGCCAACGTCGTTCGAACGGTAGCCTTGATGGATACCTTAAACCTACAACTTAATGCTGTGTGTTACAACACATTCCAACCGATTACGATTCCGATGGGAGATGGGTGTTATGGGCGCGTTATGGATTCTGTTGGTCGACCCTTAGATAATGCAGGAGAATACGATTGTCCGGGACGCGTTCCGACACGTTATTTAATGAAACCGGTCGGTTTTAATCTTGCTAATAAAAAAGGTGAACGGGCTGAGATCTTAGAAACAGGTATTAAGTATTTTGACCTTTTATTTCCTCTGGTTAAGGGAAGTAAAACAGGTATTTTAGGGGGTGCGGGTTGTGGGAAAACAGTTGTTATCCTTGAGTTAATCCATAACATTGTTAAAGGGCATGGGGGAGCTTGTGTTTTTGCCGGTATTGGGGAGCGTATACGTGAAGGAAATGAGCTTTATTATGAACTAAAGGAAGCCGGCCTCCTGCAAAACGTTATGTTAGCTTTTGGACAGATGGATCAGCCCCCCGGTGCTCGTGCGGAGGTTGTTAACGCTGGAATTTGTTTGGCAGAATATTTACAATCTAAAAATAAAGACGTACTTCTGTTTATGGATAATGTTTATCGTTATATTCAAGGGGGACAGGAGGTGTCAACGTTATTAGGTCGTGTCCCTGCTGAAACAGGTTATCAACCGACCTTAGCATCTGAAGTTAGTGCGGTTCAAGAACGTATTCGGGCCACTGAAGGGGGCGGGTCGATTACGGCGTTTCAAGCCGTTTATGTTCCTGCTGATGACATGACAGATCCTGCGGTAGTTGCTATTTTTAGTTATCTTGACGGTATGATCGTTCTTTCAAGAGATCTTGTTCAGCGTGGTATGTATCCTGCGATCGATCCTTTACAAAGTTCTTGTACAAACCTTGACCCAGACGTTGTAGGTAAAAGACATTATGATATAGCAGAGAATGTAATTCAACACTTTAATAAACACAATGCTTTAAAACGGATTGTTGCTGTTATTGGTGTTGAAGAATTAAATAAGGATGATCAAAAAATTTTCACGCGTGCCGATAAATTATATAATTTTATGACCCAACCTTTCCATGTCTCTGAAGTTTTTACCGGAAAGAAGGGGGCTTATGTAAGTATTGAAGAAAGTGTTGAAGGGTGTGCTCGAATTATAAATGGTGATTTTGATGAATTGAAAAAAGAAGATTTTTACATGATAGGAAAAGTTCCTCGCATTTAGTGTTCTTGTTGATAGCGATTATAATTTAGAGACTAAAAAATATTGCCATGCTCAAACAACCTTAGCTCGATAACACTTCCCATATTTAAGGTCAAAATTATATGATCACCGAGCGAGTTCGTCGCAAAGCGACGTTGTCTGAGCGAATGATCATATAATTTTGACCTTAAATTAATTGTAAGTTATCGGCTTCGGAACTGCGCGTGACAATATTTTTTAGTCTCTAAATTATTAATTCAAGTTATTGTATAAGTATAATTCTCTTCAAATAGACTTAGATTGGCATATGAAAAATTTAGATAAGCTCCTCAATGATGCTTTAATCAAAAATAACATTCTCTCCGAATCGGATACACATACTCACCTACAAGAAGCAAGTCTTGCCGCTAAATCTTTTAAAGAATATTTATTAGAAAAAAATATTGTGACAGAAAGACAAATCTTGACGGCATTAAGCGAAAGTTGTCGTCTGTCAACTTTTGATTTAAATCAAAATAAAGTTGAGCCAAGTGTCATTGAACGTGTTCCTGTTAAATTTGCCTGGTATTATAAATTTTTGCCTATTAATGTTGAGCTTAATCAATTAACGATTGCCTGCGCTTTGCCTATGAGTATAAAGATGCAAGATGAGATAAGAATGCATTTGGGTTTAGAGGTCTCGGTTGTCCTTGTTCAAGAAAGTCAGTTAACGGAGGCGTTTAAAGAGTATTATGGGTTTGCTTCTGACACGATCGATCGTATGATTACAAAAGAATCGATTGATACCGCTGAAACCACGAGTATGCATGAAAATAAATGGGTTGAGGATCTTGAGAAGACAACAGAGGATCCTACTGTTTCAGATCTTGTTAATCAAATTATTTTAGAAGCTTACCGAAAAAGAGCAACGGATATTCATATCGAGCCATATCGCGATAAGGTGCGTTTCCGTTATCGTATTGATGGTGTTTTAGTTGATGCGAACCTTCCAGATAAAGTCAAACATTTCATACGTCCCATTCTTTCTCGTATCAAAATATTAGCCAATTTAAGCATTACGGAAAAAAGATTACCTCAGGATGGAAGTGCTGTTGTTAAAACAAAAGAACAAGATCTTGATTTGCGTGTCTCTACTTTACCAACACCGCGTGGAGAAAGTATGGTTATTCGTGTTCTTCGTTCTAAAGTTATTCTTTATAGTTTGGAACGCTTAGGTTTTAATGCTGAAGATATCGCCCAGTTTCGTGACCTTATTGATAAACCGCATGGCATCATCTTTATTACAGGACCAACGGGAAGTGGAAAGACAACAACGCTTTATGCTTGTCTTAACGAAATTAATTCTACAACGCGTAAAATTATTACGATTGAAGACCCTGTGGAATATGAGATGAGTAGTATTACGCAGGTGCAAGTTAATCCAAAGGTTAATTTTAATTTTGCAACTGGTCTGCGAAGTATTTTACGTCATGACCCTGATATTCTTATGGTGGGGGAGGTTCGTGACCCAGAAACCGCGGAAATTGCTATTAAGACAGCTTTAACGGGACATTTGGTATTTTCGACTTTGCATACCAATGACGCTTCAAGTGGTGTGACGCGTCTTATTGATATGGGGGTTGAACCCTATTTAGTGGTCTCAAGCGTTGAATCTTTTGTGGCCCAACGTTTAGTTCGTGTTATTTGCCCACGTTGTAAGGAAGAAGCTCATGAATCGGTTGACGGGTTTAAAAAAGAGATTGCCAAATCATTATCCTTACCAAAAACACAAGACATTAAAATTTATAAGGGCAGAGGTTGCGACTATTGCAATCAAACTGGATATTACGGCAGGGTTGCTATTTATGAAATTTTAATGATTAATGATGCGTTAAGAGCTGCAATCATTGAGAAGCCAAGAGCAGATCATATTAAAGAAATGGCTATCAAACAAGGAATGCGAACACTGCGTCAAAACGGTTGGAGTGCTGTGATTAACGGAGTTACGACTCCAGAAGAGGTTATCAATGTAACGGTCAGAGATGATGAATTTGAAGATTTAAACAAAGAAGAGGAAAATGAACAGGCATCTAATGTAAGGGCCCCAAGTTTTGAAGTTTCTTCAAAAGAAAAGGAATCTCAAATAAAAGAGGATTCTGAATCTAGAAAATCATTACGGCATAAATGTGCCATTATGATTCGTTATCAGCGATTGAAAGATACCGGGGATTCTAAAGGTGCTGTGACTACAGAGGGTATTGAGCATCCCGCTTGGGCAAAAGATATTAGTGCTGCTGGTTTAAGTTTTATTTCAAAGCAAATGATTCCTTTAGGGACAACGTTGGCCTTAAAGATTCAATTAAACCCCGCACAGCGTGGTTTGGTTTGTTTTGGAAAGGTTACCCGACTAGAAGAAGATGATACGGACCAAGTGTATAGACTGGCTATTGTTTTTGAAGGAATTGCGCAAAGAGATGCCGATATTATCAATTGTTTTATTGAAAAGCAAAGTCGTATAAGAAATAGTTAACTTTTAAATAATGATTTTAAAAAGATAAAAGAATTTATTATGGCCACGACATATGTTTATAAAGCCAAAAAAAATGCCTCAGAAACAGTTACAGGAAAAATAAATGCCAGAAGTGAAGATGAAGCGATTGATCTTATCAACCAATTGGGTTTTTTACCCGTTTCAATCGTTCCTGAAGCTGTAACAGAGAAAGAACAAAAAGCCGCCTCAACGGTTAAAAAAATAAAGATCAAAGAACTTTATATTTTTAGCCGACAGCTAGCCAATCTTTTAAAATCAGGTTTACCTTTATTGCGTGCGTTAGGTATTATCGGAAAGCAAACCTCTCACCCTTATTTTAAGACCGTTATTTCAACCATTACTGATGAAGTTAAGAATGGAAAGTCTTTTTCAGCGTCTCTTGAGATGTTTCCGCATGTTTTTAGTTCTCTTTTTACGACTATGGTCAAGGCTGGCGAGGAGAGTGGTAATTTGCAACAAATGTTGGTTAATGTATCTCTTCATCAAAAACAACAAGATGAAATTTTAACAAAAGTGCGTCATGCCCTGGCATATCCTATGCTCATGGGCGTTGTTGGTGTGGGGACTATTTATTTTATCCTTACCTTTGTATTACCTAAACTCTCTGGATTGTTTTCTTCCCTAGGAGAATCGTTACCGCTTCCAACCATAATTCTTTTAAATGTCAGTACAATCTTAAGTGAGGGGTGGATTTGGTTTCTGATAGTCGGTTGCGCAGCTGTTTTCTTTTTTAAGCGATGGGTGCAATCGGAAAGTGGGCGATGGGCTATGAGTCGTTTTTCTCTTAAGATTCCGCTTTTTGGGGAGTTGATGCTAAAAGCCGAGTTAGGGCGTTTTACACGAACGCTAGTTTTGTTGCATAAAGGGGGCGTTTCTTTAATTAACGCGCTTCAAATTACCATTCCGATTTTAAAGAACGAAGTCATTAAAGCGCAATTGATTAAATGTAATGAAGATTTAACCTCAGGTGGATCTTTTGGCGAAAGCATTCAACAATTTAAAGAAATACCTCTTATGATGGGACATCTTATTACAGTAGGAGAAGAATCTGGAAATTTAGATGAAGTATTAGAAGATATTTCAGAAACCTACGAACAAGAAATTAATGAGATGATAAAAGTAATGACGACACTTATTGAACCGATCATGATTTTAGCAATTGGGGCTGTTATTGGACTAATCGTTTTTGCCATGTTGCTTCCCATTTTTCAGATTGATATCTTATCTCAATAATATAAATAAAGGTTATTGGTTTCGTGATTGCAAAAATTTTCTTTTTTCAATTGAGTTTGTTTGCGTTAATGTCAAGCTTTCTTACTCACGACGCTAGCGCCATAACTTTTAAAGAAGAGAAGAGTGTTCATTTTGTTGCAAGTTATGAAGAGAGTGTTGATGTCTACTGGGTTAAACGTATGTTACGAGAGGCCGAACGGTATTACAACAAAGTGGCCGACCAAATCGGATATGCGCGTTATAAAGATTTTTGGACTTGGGATGAGCGCGTTAAAATAGTTGTCTATCCGAATCAAGAAGTCTTTAACAAACGCAGTGGACAGCCCGCGTGGTCTAGAGGTGGAGTAATTCACTTTCGGGATAATAATCGACTTAAAACAAGAATTATTGTCACATTTAAGGAAGAGAATAAATTTATTGATGAGGTTCTTCCTCATGAGGTTTCTCATTTAATATTGAGAGATTTTATCGGGTTTAACAAATCTATTCCGCGATGGTTTGATGAAGGGGTAGCACAACTTCATGAAAGAGGAAAAAAGGAAAAGGCGGAAGGGTACATGCGATCTTATGTGCGACGCGGTCAATACTTGCCTTTTCGGGAGATGTTTCGTTACAATATAAAAGAACAGAAGGATCCTATCAAGGTAGCCGTTTTTTATGCTCAAAGTGTCTCCATTGTTCATTTTCTTATAAAAAAATATGGTAGTCAGAAGTTTGGACAGATTTGTAAAAATTTGCAAGATGGCTATAATTTTGAGGCGGCCCTTAAAAGAACATATTCCCAAACATTTGATTCTATTGAAGCTCTTGAAAAAAAATGGTTAAGCTATATGCAATACTGATTGAATGGTGTAAAATAAATTTATACATTTTAAAATAATAATTGAATTGAAATAGATAAATCTTAGAGTATTTAAATTAGAGGAGGTTGGTGAATAATGTTTTCATTATTGCTTAAAAATAAAAATAAAGGTTTTACATTAGTAGAAATCTTGCTTGTTGTTATTATTGTAGCCGCATTAGCCTCGATGGTCTATCCAAGAATGGTTGGTCGCTCTGAACAAGCGAAAACGTCGGTGGCTAAATCCGATCTTGATTCAAACCTTGCCACGGCTTTAAAGTTGTATGAATTGGATAATGGTAATTTTCCAACAACAAGTCAGGGGCTGATGGCGCTAAAAGTAAAGCCAACAATCTCGCCCATTCCTTCTCAGTGGAATGGTCCTTATATCGAAAAAGATCCCATTGATCCATGGAGTAATCCTTATGAATATTCTTCTCCTGGAAAACATCGGCCTGATTATGATTTATATTCATTAGGGAAAGATTCAACTTCTCCTGATGATGATCTTACTAATTGGGAATAAACGAAACTCTGGAATCTTATGTTGATATGTTAGTTAGGCCCATCAGCATTCCTCAATCATCATGTCCTTGAGATATAAGTCCTTAAATAACGAGTCAGGTTTATCATTTATAGAAGTTATGGTAACCCTCCTTATTTTATCTTTTGGACTTGTGATGATTTTTAAAACCTTCCTCACCTCTCTTCAGCAAACAGAACACTTAACCAAACGACTTTACGCTTCAACTCTGCTAGATGATCGCATCTCGGTTATCGAAAGGGGCTTAAGAGCCTATCAAACATTGCCTTTTGATCTTCATTATAAGGAAGTCGTAAATATGGGCACCAAGGAGATTGAGTTTAAGCAAAAAATGGATATCAGGGAAGTTGAGGATTTTGTAGATGTTTTTCAGTTGGACATAACGTTACAGTGGGAAGAGGAAGGGCGGATGCGAGAACTGTCGCGGTCGGCTTATATTTCAGATTTTCAATATCAAGATGAGGGGCCAGCACCATGAGAGGAAAAAATTCTAAGAAGGGTATGACTCTCATTGAGATATTAATTGTTGTCTCGTTAATGGGGATGATTAGCATTTCTATTTACAATTCTTTAAGCAATGGTATCAAAGTGTGGCAGCGTCAACGTCAGTTAATGGTCGAACAAGACGTTGTTATTTTTTTTGAAAAAATTAGTCAGGATATAAGAAACTCCTACTATTATTCGTTATTGTTATATGAAGGGGAGTCAAACCGTATCGCCATTCCCACAATCGTTAAAACATCACCAGATGTTCTTAGTTCTTTTGACCGTGATATTCCTATCGAACAATTAGGAAAGGTAGAATATTTTTTTGATCCTTCCGATGATAGTTTGAAAAAACGACAAGCTAATTATTTTCAGGGAACGAATCAAGAATATGGGGCAGCCGTTTCTCTTGTTAAACCTATTAATTCATTACGATTTAAATATATTTATCTAACAGAGACCGGCGAGTTGATGAGCGATCAGTTATTAGAGGTGTTGCCTCATGGGATTGAAGTGTCTGTAACATTTACAGATCAAAAGGGAAAACGGACGATGAGTAAACTTATTGATATTTTAATTGGTGGGTAGTGTATGCACAATATTCTAAAGACATCTCATAATAAAGGATCGATTTTAATTTTAGCGATTTGGACGCTGGGATTTTTAAGTATTTTGGCCGTACAAATTGGGGTTATGATTCGCGGTCGTATTGAGTTGATATCACGTATTGAACAAAGAAGCCAATTACATTTTCTGGCTGAGGCTGGTGTTAAAAAAGGGATATCGGCTATAAAACATGATATCAGACGTAATGATGGCTTGTTGACCTCCTATGGAAAATTTTATTTATATAATAATGAAGAGATGTTTAAAGATAGGGAATTAGGACAAGGATTTTTTACACTATCATATGATTATTATGAGCAATCACCTGATCAATCGCAGATGCGTTATGGAATTTTAGATGAAGAAAGTAAAATAAATATTAATACCTCTGAAAAAGAAATCATTGAAAGACTTCTGTATATTGTCACTCAATTAGAAGATGAGCAAAGAGAGCAACTTGTTCTTGCCATCATTGATTGGAGAGATCTTGATCAATCGCAATTGGATAGTTATTCAAGTGACAACTATTATCAAAGTTTAGAAGAGCCTTACAAAGCTAAGAATGGATTTTTTGAAGTGATAGAAGAGTTGCTTCTTGTAGAAGGGATGACGATTGAGGTGTACAACCAATTGATGCCCTTTATTACGATATACGGAGATGGTTTGGTCAATATCAACACCGCTTCTAAAGTTGTTTTAATGGGCTTAGGGTTAGATTCTGTGACTGCGGATAAAGTACTACTCGTACGTAATGGTTTTGATGAGCGTGAAGCCACGGTCGATGACTTTATTTTTGATAAAACGCATGATGTGGCCAGTGATGTGCTTGCTTTTACCAAGCTTGAACCTCATGAGAATAGACAGCTTGATAGCCTAAATCAAAGATTTAGAATTAAAACATTTTCTGATTATTTTCTTATACAAGGAGAAAGTCGTATCCGTAATAAACGAAATAGTTTAAGGATTAAAGTTGTTTATAATTTGAAGGACAATTGGGTCGAATATTGGCGGGAAAAAAACTAAAATATTTTGTATACAATATTTAAATTAAGATATAATAATAGCGTCAATTAGAAAGTGCTGTTGTAATAATTTATAGCTAAATTTAGGAAAAAATAAGCGATTTAAGCGTTTTTTCGATAAGAGACGTTTAACTCTTTTTAAGGATAATGCATGATTGGTAAAAGCAATGATTATATAAGTATTTGTTTAGGAGACGATGTCTTAAAAGTTGCTATTGTTAAAGGGGCTGCTGGGGCTACCAAGTTATCTAATGTTTATGCCCAGGATGTCAAAGGGTTAGCTGAAGACCAATTAATTAAGGCTATGCAGGCCATGATTAAGAAATTGGGTGGCAAGAAACTGACCCCCATTTTTGTGGTCCCTAGCAGTATGACAACAACCAAGAATATAGAAATTCCCTCCACGAACCCTACAGAAATTGAATCTATTGTTAATTTACAAGCAGGACGCCACACGCCATTTTCTCGAGAAGAAATTCAAATTGGGTATATCAACTTAGGCGTGACAGATAATAATTATTCGAAGGTTCTTCTTGTCATTGTTAATAAAAAAGATTTAACGCGACACTTAGGCGTTTTGGAAAAAGCAGGACTCAAGGTTAAGAAAGTCATGTTCGCGCCAGAAGGTATTTCTTCTTTTTATAGTAAAGCCAATAATCTAGCGAATGATGCAACACCATCTGGCATTATCGATATTGGTAAATACGCAACAGATTTTGTGATAACTTTTAAAGGGTTACCTATTACATCGCGCAATATCCCTGTGGGGCATTCTCAACTTCAAGCTGAGGGAGATGCGGCTAAAGGAAAATTGGTAGATGAATTACAAAAAACGATTGAGGCCTATCAAAGTGAAGATATAGGCGAAAGTCCTACCAACTATATTTTAGCCAGCGATGATGGCATACAATCATTGCTTAAGGAAAAACTGAATTGGGATGCGACGGTTTCTCCTTATGTCGATATCATTAAAACGGATCAGAAAACTTTGGTTCAATTAGGGGCTACCTTTGGCGATATATCATTCTTAGGAGTGACGTCGTCAGCTACGGTAGCGCAATCATCGCAAATTAACTTATTACCGGAAGAGGTAGAAGTGGAAAAATCCATTGAAGCCCAAACAAAGTCTGTGTATCAATTGGCATGTAACATCCTCCTTTTGCTTATTGTAACGGCGGCTATTTTAGGTCCAAAGTTGTACTTTCAAGGGCAATATCTTAAAAAAATGAAAGAGCAACATAAGGGAGATCGAACGGAAGTTGTAAAACTTGAAACGTTATCCAAGCGATCCAAAATTATTTATAATTTTTTAGAAACGCGAATGGTCACCTTGGATGTGTTGCATGAATTGTACGACAAGCTTGATTCTCGTATTTATTTAACCAGTCTTTTTCTAGATGATGCTGGAACGGTTAATATTCAGGGGATCTCAGAAGTTTCAAATCTTGTCTACAAATTGGCAACTAACCTAAAATCTTCTGAGTTATTTACTAGGGTTGATGTGAAATCAACGACAGATAAAAAAGATCGGGGTGAATCTGTTACAGCTTTTGAAATTGCTTTAAAGTTGTCAGCCTTTGTCGAAGAAGATGAACAACAGGAAATCACTTTAAAATAAGGAGTTGATCCCTTGTTACAAAATATTACAAAAAACTATGCAGATAGTAAACATAAATGGCTATTTATCATTGCTCTCATCTTTTTTGTTTTAGCGGTGGTTAATTTATTTTTATTAAATCCTGCGTTATCAAGTCTTGCAGAATTAGATGAGCAAACACATATGCAAGAAGCTCTTATTAAAAATGATAAGAATATTCTGCGCTATAAGAAGTCGATATTAGAGGAAAGTAACGCTTATACAAAATTTCATAGTGTAGGCAATCAAGAAGAAGACGTCATTAATACTGATTTTCTAGGTATTTTGGAAGAATTGGCTGAAGCTTCTGATGTCAGGCTTGTTAAAAGAAATATTGTTGATCCAATGACAACAAAGAATTTTGTTGAGCATTATGCCAATTTGGATTGCGTAGGAAAATTTGAAGATGTGATCAATTATATTTATAAAATTGATGAACAAGAAGAGCTTCTTCGTGTTTCTATGCTTAATCTATCTCCCAAAAGAGGAAGTGATGGAGAAGTCAATGCCTCAATGACGGTTGTTAAAATGATTATTAGTCCTGAAGTTGATGCTTCCATGGAAGAATAGTTATGTTTTTCTCTTCATTTATTTATCGCATTTTTGTCTAATCTAGAAAGCTTTCTCACTTATGATTGTTAAACGTTTCCTACCGTTATTATTTGTTTTTTCAGTGATGTTCACCGCTACAGAAAGTTTTGCCAACAATCCTATCCAACTTTTATTCCGTGATGCCACTAAAGCCTTTTATGAAAAAGATTTTGATCGGGCCATAGAACTTTATGAAAAGCTAAATAAAATCTATCCTAACTTTGCCCCATCGTATAATTATCTTGGTTTAGCGAAAAAAGAAAAGGGTGCTCATAATAATGAAATTATCTGGCAGTTAAACAAAGCTATTGAATTAGATCCTAATTATGCTCAGGCTTATGAGAATTTAGGGAAGGTTTATTATAATGCTGGAAATTTTGATGAGGCTGAGAAAAATGCTCTTAAGGCTGTCGCATTAGATGCATCTTTGATTAATTCTAAACTATCTTTGGCCTGGATTTATTTGATTGGAAAAAGTGAGCCAAGAAAAGCGATCACGTATTTTCAAGATGTTTTAAACGAGCAAAGGGTTGCTTATGCTTATTTCGGTTTAGGGATGGCCTATATGCAAGATGAGCAGAAATTTAAGGTTTTAGAAATTATTACAGATTTAAGATCAATGGATGAAGATGGTTTAGCGGGTGAACTTGAAAAAATGGTTCGAAACAATTCCTATGTTCCTCCGCGGGCTAGAAATATTTCTTCTACTTCTTTAAAGGCGCCAAAACGACATGTGAGTACTCTTGTAACAAATGATAAGGCGGCCGCTGCAACACCTGTTCGTTTAAAATCGCGTATGCCCAGTATTTCTCCTAAACAGCCTGATAATAATTTATCTCAAAACACATATTCTGGGGCTGATCGTATCAAAAATTTGCAACAGCGTCGATCAACGTCAAATTCAACCTCTTCCTCAAATACCTCCTCAAGCGCACAACCTAAAGGTTCCGGCTACTAATTTTTTCTAAATAATTCTTTCTTTAGACCTGGGCGTGTTAAACGAAAAAGAAGATAAGAAAAAAGAGCAATCGGTACGAAGGCAATCAATCCTAGTTCTAGAATTGTAAAATAACCAAAGAATAATAGAAGACAAAGTATTAGTAATAAAGCTCTATGAGCCCAAATTTTCTTCGCCTTTAAATAAATCCCACAAACAACCAAAGCATATGAGAAATACGCGACATAGAAAACTATATGTCCGTCAGGCTCAACTAACATAATATTGTATTTGCTTGTGCTTTGAGTGTGAAGTAAAACGGGGATGGAAAAAAAGTAAATAGAAAGAATAATAAAGTAACCTAATATTCCTACGATAATAATTTCAGAGGCTATTAAATCTAATTCATTGTTTTTCTCTCCTAAGTGATGTTTCCTTCGTTTCATGACAAGATGGAAAACAAGGAAGAAGGGGACAACATTTATCAAGATGATACGTCCTAAAAGGGCTAAGAGAGTGGAATCTAAGGTCATAGGTATGTTAAGGGTGATTGAGATCTTCTTTAAAAGACTTCCAATCCACTTCAAACACTTTTATCTCAGTTCGTCGGGTTAAGTCTGATTCAGATAGAAAGGGTTTAAAATATTTTAATCCTTTAGCATCAAAAAAGAATAATTGAACGATGAGAGATTGAGCAAGATATCGATCAAGAAGTATTACGCGTTTTTGATCATCTTCAATGTAAATAACAGAATAGCTAAGCGTTCTATTTGGAAATATGTGTTCTTTAATCTGATCATTTTCTAAATAGAAAATGCTTTTTGGTATGCCGGTTCCATATTCGGGTGAATTGATGGTGCATTGCATCGATTTTAGATTTAAAGTGACGTTCTGTTGAAACTTTAGAGTGTCTTTATTTGTATTTATTAATCCTAGGGGTTTACTGTATTTGTGAGGTCCGCCGGCAAGCTCCCATAAAAAATCAATATATTTTTGAGAGTTTCTTTGAGGGACTTGGGCTATAAGTTCGGGAGATTTATTAATGGCCTCAACCCTTTTAAAATCCCAATTTCCAATAAAGCGTAATTGAATGTTGTTATCAACAAACTCATTGTAGAGAAGGATATAAGAGGGGGGTGGGTTTGTATGTGTTAAATCAAGAAGATGATTAATATCTTCGTTTTTTAAAATTTTTGTTAATTGTAAGCCGGCTTTAAGTTTGCTTAACTTTCCGATTTCTTTAACAATGGTTACAGATTGAGAGATAGGAATTCCAAGGGAATGTAAATATTCAACAGCATCATTAGCGCTGTTGTTTAGCATGCGTAACATGCCAAGGGATTCGCGTTCATCAGTATTGAGTAAAATATTTGATATCCAATAAGCTTGGGGGAAATTAATAGTTGCCCCATCAAAGGAGACACGACGCTTTGCGATTGCTTTTACAAAATGACCAGGAGACCACCAGGTATTGATGATGCTTTCAGGCGGTGTTTTGGTTTCAATTTGCGTTAAAGCCTTCTCCCAGGTTTGATTATATATGGGGTTGAGTAAACTTGGCATTGCAGCATGAATGGAACGGATGGGAATTAGGACTATCAATAGGATGAGGGCAAAACCAAGGAGTTGTGAGAGGTAGCCAAGAAATTTATTCTTAGTTTTGATAAAAGAAAAGACAGGGGTCAGGCCATCTTTGATCATTTGAAGACCTATCGGAAAGCCAAGGCTTAAAGGAATTAAGCATAATAGGACAAAACGTTGTGCTCCTTTTGTAATCAAGAAGGCAAAACTTAAAAAAACAGTTAATGTAATAGCACTTTTAAACATATAAGAATGCTGTTTATTTCTATATTTAATGAAGATGCCTAAGATGCCACATAAACCAATGACATTAAAGAAAAGGCCTCCGGTTTGTTCAATAATAAAGGTTAGATCCGCACTTTTTAGCTCTCCAACGCTTAAATAGATATCTGGCCATATCGCTAATTGAGGTGCGATAAATTCTTTTAAGGCTACCCAACCTTCTTTAAAGAGATTGAAAAATTCTCTCACACCAAATAGAAGGCTAATAAATATAAAACTTAATCCTAAAAAGGCACCTAGATTAAGGGCTAATGATTTGGATGATTTTTTACGTTTAAGAATGAAGCGGTTATGTATCAAAATTAAAAGAGAAGAAAGAGCGAGTGTCGAATAAAACATCATCCACCCTTGCCAAAAAAGCGTGTAGATCATCATGCCAAGAGATAAAAAGAAAACACATCCCTTTTTAGGGCGGGAGTTTTGGTGTTTTTGAAAAATGAGGAAAAACATCCAGAGTAAGATAAATGGAAAGAAGGTATTGTAGGGATCATTATCATACCAACCAAAAGTGCTTCGTTTGACAAAGATGGGGGCTAGCAGGAAAAAAACGGATCCTACAAAGGAGAGGAGGTAGTGAATTTTAAAAAGATAACAGATTAACAAAAAGGCCGTCAAACTAAGTGCTGTAACGACAATAGGTGTAAAACTGATGGCAAACATTAAATCAATGGATGGATTAAAGAACTTAATAAATTTGTAAATAGTAAATCCAACAAAGGGGTGAAGGTTGAGAGGTTCAAGATGCCCTTTAGGGGCTAACATCTGTTTATGTAAATATTTGCTGCCAATGATAGTGTCACTCAAATGACCTGTTTTAAGAATGTTTTCTGTCAGGCCATAATAATAAAATGAGTCAGAAGCTAAGAGATAGGGTTTCGTTTTTTTGGGTGGTGTATTGTTAGATAAAGTTTGGGCAACTTTTTCAATGGAACGTTTGACGTTCTCACGTTCGTTATGAAAAGTGGAATCAAATTGTTTTTTAGCTAGAAGTTGTTTTTCTTGAGGGCTAAGCTGAGGACTGTTTCTAGCTATATTCTGAGCGATTTGTTGGCGCATCCGACCAATAACCATCATAGTCGCTTTTTCTTTATTGCCATCAGGAACAAAGTTTATCAAAGGATAGAGTCGAAAATAACTTCCGATACCAAAAGCAAAAATCCAAACAAGGATGAATGGAATAATTTTTTTATTTTTCATGAATATTTCTAACGCTTCTTTATGAGCTGAATAATTTTATTCGAAGGAATCGCAAAGCTTTTACGATTCATTTTGAAATTCTTGGCAATAATCATACCAAGAAGTTTGCCATCTGGTGTAAATATCGGTTCACCACTGTCACCTTTGTATAAGTTTAGATTTGTCTGAATCAGTTCGATCTCATTTCCCGATTTATCCCGCCTTCCAAGTCCCGTTATTTTACCACCAGTTATCGTCTTATCAAGAAGATAAGAGTTTCCTATATGAATGATATCATCTCCTAATCTCACGTTATTTGAATTAGCTAAGGGAACTTTTTCTAAAGGGGAGGTGGGTTTAATTTTAAGGAGGGCTAAATCATGTTCAGGAAGGATTTGATCAACAGATGCCGAATATTTTTTATTATCTTCTAAGATGACAATAATTTTATTTGCGTCAAATATGATGTGTAAGTTTGTGACAATATATCCATCTTCCGATAAGATCATACCGGCCCCCTGGTTTACGGGGGAGCTTGAGTCTTTATTAAGGTGTAGGGCCTTAATTTTGACTATAGAGTTTTGTAATTGAAGAGCCCTGGAAATAGCTGATGGCCTTTGGGCCCAAAGAGTGGGCGTCAGGAATGTTAGTGCGCAAAATATTACAATAACTTTTTGATAAATTCTCATAATTTTTAAGAAAAAACAACAAAATGTCTGAATTGTATTAAGTTTATCATTGACTTTCTTCTCTATATATAATAATATATATTTATTCTTAATAATAATAAATAAGTTAATTATGTTTATTTGTTTACATAGAGTTCAGTTAGTAAAACTTGCTGTTGAAAATTATTTCAAAGTTAGCGACGAGAAATAATATCAACAGCTTTTTTTTGTCTTTCACTTATCAATATTTTTTAATCCGTTAATGGAGGGGAAACCATGAAGGTCACACGAAAGTACGTCTTTCTCATTTTAATTACACTTATTACAACTTTGATATTTAGCCCGAAGCCAGCTGATGCTTTGATAGATGTTGATGTGGCTTTAGTTTTAGCTGTTGACGTTTCAGGAAGTGTAAACACAACGGAGTTTAATTTGCAGAAAACGGGCTATGTTAATGCCTTTAAAAATGCCTCCATTTACAATGCTATTGAAAATAATAATCTATCTGTTGCCGTTACATTCTTGTATTGGTCGAATAATCAGCAACAAATTGCGAGTGGTTGGTCTTTGGTTACGGATCAAGCTTCATCTATTGCTTTTGCTGATCTTATTGATGCAACCAGTCGTCCATCCTTAGGAGGAGGAACAGCTTTGGGTGATGCCATTGAGTTTTCAGGTAGTTTATTTAGCGGCTGTGCTATCAATAGTGAAGCTTGTAATGCTAGTCGTTTTGTTATTGACGTCTCTGGTGACGGCGTTAGCAGTGCTGGTACCCTAGAATCAACTGAAGGGCGAGATGCGGCTTTACTGGCTGGTAATGCCATTAAACCTGGTGTAACAACAATTAATGGTTTGTCTATTGGAAACCAAACTGTTGCAGATCATTACATCAATAATGTAATAGGTGGGGTTAATCCTTTTCATATCAATGTTAGTGATTTTGATGGTATTGAGACAGCTGTTTTACAAAAGATAGGTAGAGAAATTGGAGTACCACAGGGCGATCCTGTTGTACCAGAACCAGCCACGATGTTAATGTTTGGTGGCAGTATGTTAGCTTTATTTATTAAAAGAAAGTTTTTGGGTTAAGATAGTCGGTATCGTTTAAAATTAAAAAAGAGTGACTCTTAATTGAGTTGCTCTTTTTTTTGGATTTTAATATTAGATTCTAGAGGGACGGGAAACTTTCTTTTGGTATGTTTTTGGAGATTTACCGAATTGGCGTTTGAAGACTTTACAAAAATATCCAGGGTCTTCAAAACCACAAGCATAGGATATCTCAGAAACGGAAAGATTGTTCTTTTTAAGCAATTTTGTGGCAGCATCCATTCGGATTTTATTGCGAAATTTGGCAAAGGTCGTATTTAATTCTTTTTTAAAGATGCGGCTTAAGTGGTGGTAGCTTATGTTGTTTTGATCAGATATTTCTTTAAGGGAAAGGGTGTTTGAGTGAAAGTTGTTTTTTATATATTTAATCGCTTCATTAAGAACTCTTGTCTTATGAGTGACTATATTATCTTTAAATAAATTAATATTTAACGGGGTTAATTCATTTTTAATAATGTAATGCGTAAATTGATCTAGAGTTTTAGCGATTGACTGCCATTGCTCAAGTTGTAAGCTAAAATTTTTGTTTTCACCCGTAAACAATATTCCGATAACGTCGTCATTGAGAACAATAGGAATGGCGATTTTTTTAAAACGATCTTCATCAATGTATTTGGCGGGGGCTTTTGATTCTTGAATTTCTTCGACGATAGCAGGTTTTATATGATGACTTGGTGAGGTTTTAGATGAAGAGCAGTGAAGAGGGGTGCCATCAGCACGATACAGCTCCAAATCAAGACCGGAGAGTAGTTTGATGATATCTCGGTTATTCTTCAATAATGATAATTTTTCAATTTGGTTTAATAATGGATCGTAAGTAAACATAAAATAAATGATTTATAAACGGTTCCTATAAATTTTATTTTACTGAGTATCTCGTCTGATGTGATAGTACTGTTTTATTACGAAAGATGAATTCTGTCAACATTACACAATAGGACAGAGTATGACAGTGAAAATCGGTTGAAAATTTAGGTAATGAGGGGTTAAAAAATGTGAGGAAAACGGAGATCTAAAACGACGTCGGGCGCATCTTCGGTAACACCAAAACTAATACCAAAGTTAACTGAAGATTTTTCATTGATCGCCCAGTTAAAACCGGTTTTGAGGGAAGCGACGTTAAGGAACGTTCCTCGAACGATAGCATCGTTTTGTTTTAATTTTTGTGAAATACTATGATTAAATGAAAAATTGATAGCAGTTTGATAACTTAAGGCAATGGCTGTTCCGAGGGAATAACCAAGGTTATCACCAGGATTAATGGTCCCGTTAGGAGCATCGAATGTTTCTTCAAGGTTTGCTGTATAACTAAGGGATCCAAAGATAACAACAGGATCACTTGATTTAGCTGCAATAAGAGAGCCACGTACCGCCCAATGGCCCGTCCCAAGTCCTATGGAGTGAGAGAAAGGGTCTTTCCCGCTAGGTGTTTTAACGTTAAACGCTGCGATTAAATCTGGCATAAGCCCATGTTCCCAACCAATTTGTCGACTAATTCCAAATTCGATATCCCCGATCCCTGTCGTTCCAGAGGTATTCCCTTCATTTTCACTTCTATCAGTTATACGGTTGTATTGCCCTTTAAATGGAAATTTAATTTCCGCTTGAAAATTATTAAAGGCGCCATATTTAAGGGCTAGTGTTTCAATGAAGATATCGCGTTTAACGGATTCTGTGGAGACATCTCCGACAACTAAAATAGGAAGGATACTAAATCCAGTAATGTTTAATCTGTTTGAAGAAAAATGAGCCCAGGAGAAGCTAGGTTCAATTTGAAGTGTTCCTTTAGGTAATAAAACGCTCCCCTTGTCTTGAAGGGTTCGTTCTATCGATTCGGGACGTTCTACGCCATCTCCGCCTTCAGGAAGCGTAGGGGGTTGAGTGCTCTCTGAAGTCGCATCACTAGCTTTTGCTATATAAAAACGGTTATCTTGAGGCGATTTGTAAAGTCCTGAGTCGAGTTGAAGATCTTGACGAATATAACTTCCGACGACTTGATCAAGTTCTTTATCTGATAATTTGGATTGTAACCCTAGTTCAATATTTCTGGCGACAACTTCTTGGACTAGGCGTTGCGTGGCTTGTTCTAAAGAGCCTTTATCAAATGGCGATAATTCAGATGAAGAATTTTTTGCTAATATATCTAATAACTCTGATATTTCACCGCCCCTTTGGGCCATGTAAAATTCAATTTCAGCAGCTACTTTTTCCCGGACAATCTTCTCAACACGTTCTTCAAGATCTTTTTTCATCTCTGCTCGAAGTTCAAGGTAGAGATCACTTCGAATTTCAGCTTTTAATTCTTCTATTATGGCTAGTTCTTTATTAGTAAAAGAACTTTTTGCTATGGTTGTGACCATAATAAATGTTGCGCAAGTTAACGTGACGATAAATATTTTAAGGGGTATCGATGTTGATTTCATTTGTATTCGTTTGGATAAATGGCTGAACGGATAAGGCCATTGTTAACTAAATTACGTATATTTTTGTAGTCTGAAACGATAAGATCGTGCTCTTTGACTTTTAGTGCGTATTCTCGACTTTGATCTTCGTTTTTGGCTTCAACAACTAAACCAATACCTCTTGTCCATATTTTTTCAAATTGAAAAATTTTCATACTCATATTTCCAGCAGCAGGATCTGCAATAAAAACACGGCCGCCCACAATGCCTTTAACAATGACAAAATGACGGTAGTTGCGATATTTAATAGGGACTAAAACAGGTTTGTTGAGTTCCTTCAAAAATTCAGTATCCATTTTATATCCCGTAACTTTGTATCCTTTTAATTTTGCAAATGTTTTAAGATCCAAAAGGGAAAAGCCATTACGCGCACGCACTTTTTCAATAGGCACTGTTTCTAATAATGTTAAAATAATTTCTTCTTCTTCAATAGGATCGTCTAAATAATAATTCAAAAGCGTTGATAAGCCGGCTGCCCCACAGCTAAAGTCAAGAGATTGGATTACGATATTTTTTTTCTTAATTTCATTCATAGGCGTAACTTTTTTGTTTAAACGAATGCCGCCGCTGATAAAGCTTGTTGCCAAACAATCTTGAACAGAAATAATAGTAAACGTTGCAATCAATAATGTTATTAATAAATTTTTTTTAATCATAATCATGTTTTTCCTAAACAGTGGCGTTTTGGAAAGGGGTGAAGTCCTTATTGAAGCTGGAACGTGGTGAAGTTGCTTAAGTTGAGGGTATTATCATTGGATAAATTTTCAACAGATGAGTTCATAAGCACGGTTAAGTTAATTTGTACAGGAACAGTACTGCCTGCGGCATTGACGTTAACAAGAGCCGAAAGTTGTTGCTGTGCTGTTTCTGTGACACTAACAGAATTAAATGCTCCTGAGTTAGAGGTGTTGAAAGGTATAGCCGTTGTAGGTTGAGCATTGTTTTGAGATAAAGCGACTTCCAAAGTATCTCCACCTGAGGTGGCAATGACGTCAAAAACTAGTTCTGGAACGACAGGAGCTGTAGGAATCGTAGGTGTTGTTGGCGCTGTTGGTAACGTTGGCAGCGTAGGAGCTGCTGGCGGTGTTGGAACATTTGGAAGTGTTGGAAGATTCGGTAAAGTTGGCAGCGTCGGTGATATGACAGCTGCTGGTGTTACAACAGGTGCTGTTGGAAGAGAAGGTGCGATAGGAAGAGATGGTGTTGCTGCAATTGATGGAATACCAGGTGTTGTTGGTGTTACGGGTATGACAGGGATTGTTGGTGCAACCGGAACTGTCGGTAGCGTTGGAGCAACAGGTGCCGTAGGTAGTGTTGGTGCTGTAGGTAGTGTTGGTAACGTTGGCAGCACAGGAGGTGTTGGTGTTGAAAGAATTGTTACATTCCCACTCGATGTTTGTACCGTTTGGGAGGCGTTTGGTGATGTTGAAGGGGTGAGATTAGTATTGCCTGTATTCGTGGTTATGGTATTAGCATCACCAAGAAAGCCATCAAAGTTAAAATTAAGTCCTCCTGCAAAAACAGCATCAAGTTCTTGATCGGAGAGGATAACTGCTTCTCTTGCAAATACGGGTGTGATTTGACAAAAGGTGAAGAAGACTAGCATGAAACAGGTGATAACTTTATGAGGCATGTATTTCCCTTGAAACAAAATTGTTAACGAAAATAAGAGGTCGATCAAGGGAAGGCCTAAGCCTTCCCTTGATTGTCCTGTAGGTATTTAGAAACCGTTAACAACTGTAGCCATGTTCGATTGCGACAATGTGCCCGAAATTGAGCTTGCATTGGCAACGTTTGCTTGAACGGCTATCGCAGATCCAACAACATTTAAGTTGTTGACTGCGCTAAGATTAGTTTGAGAACTTCCGCTAATAATAAGTCTGTTTTTGATCTTAACAGCTCTATTGCGAAGCTCTGTTTTCTCTTTAGTCTCAGTTTTAACGACGATGTCATCTTGAGTTGTTTCACGAACAACGCTTGTGTCTACTGTAGAACTGCTCTCTGATGAGCTAGTATCTTCAGATTTGTCACTTACGTCACTATTTGTACTTTTAGCGCTTTGTGCTTGATCGCTATCGTCCGTTGTTTTAGCAGACGACGCGTCAGAAGCAGCAGAGGCTGTATCTGTTTTTGTAGAATCACTGCTAGCATCATCAGCAGATGAGCTAGTAGCTGATTCATCAGCTTTGACATTTAATGTCGCATCTAATGATTCGTTATCAGAAGCAGAAGCGCTGTCTGATGCAGAAGAGTTGTCTGAGCTGGCAGAACTGCTAGCTGAGTCACTACTGCTTGAAGAAGAATCAGATGACGCAGATGATGCATCGTGACTGATTTTTAAAGCAGCGTCTAAAGATTCACCATCAGCTCCTGTAGAAGAATCAGCAGAAGCAGAACTTGCTGAGCTAGAAGCTGAGCTCGCTGAATCTGCATTATCAGTGGATGAATCAGAAGAAGATGCATTAGCTGCAGCATCGATGTTTAATGTTGCATCAAGGGATTCGCCACTTGATGATGAAGCTGCATCAGACGCACTTGAATTGTCTGTACTAGCAGCTGAGCTAGCTGAATCGGAATTACCAGCATCAGAAGCATCAGAAGAAGATGACGCATCGTAAGAAGCTGCTAAACCAACATCTAAGTCAGCATCTTCACTTGAAGCTGCATCACTAGCGGAAGCTGAACTAGAAGTACTAGAAGCTGAGCTAGCTGCATCTGTTGTGTTATTAGAAGCTGCTGAACTAGAATCGTTAGCATCAGCACTAACCGCTAATGTTGCATCTAGTGATGCGCTATCAGAAGAAGAATCAGCATCATTTGATGTTCCATCTGTTGAAGATGCAGAGGAGGCTGCGGAATCTGTTGTTCCAGCGCTTGCATCACTGCTTGTTCCGGCTTCATTGTAAGTTCCAGATACTGAAGCTTTTTCTGATGAACTTGCTGCTGAAGCAGATGCTGGATCAGCATCAGAAGAAGAAGAACTACTTGCAGTAGCTTCATAAGCACCATCAATAGTTGCATCTTTTGATGTAGCTGTTTCGCCACTTGTGTTTGTTGTTGATGAATCAGCAGAAGATGCATTTTCTGCAGTCGTGTCTGTTGTTGCTGAACTTGATTCTGTAGAAGAAGCTTCAGCAGCGTTTAATGTACCATCTAATGCAAAGTTTTCTCCTGATTCAGAAGAGCTATCTGCACTTGATGTTGATGAATCTGTAGCAGCTTGATCGGCAGCTGCCGCATCAGAACTTGTATCGCTAGAATTTGATGCTGAGCTTTCAGATGCTACTAAAGAAGCATCCAAGGCTGCATTTTCGTTTTCTTGAGCTGAGCTAGCTGAACTATCAGATGAAGAAGCATTAGCTGCTTGATCAGCTGTAGATGCGTCACTCGATGTTGAACTGCTTTCAGAAGAAGCATCAGCAGCTACATTAAGAGTACCGTCTAATCCAAAGCTTTCGCCTGAATCAGCAGAACTATCTGTTGTAGCTGATGATGAATCGTTTGCCGCACTATCAGCTCCAGAAGCATCAGAATCTGATGAATTAGAACTTGATGATGAATTAGCAGCTGCATTTAAAGAACCATCTAATGCAAAGTTTTCAGCATCAGAAGCTGAACTTGCATCAGCGTCAGCTGAAGAATCAGACATAGCATCACTAGCAGAAGAAGCATCTGCTGAAGCTGAATCTGAAGCTGAAGAAGAGCTAGTTGCTGCATTTAAAGTGCCATCTAATGAAAATGATGCTGAATCATCAGCAGCTGCAGAAGAAGAAGAACTAGCCTTATCTGTAGAACTGCCATCTGAAGCGCTGCTGCTAGAAGTAGCTGCACTTTCATTTAAAGAAGAAGAAGAGCTGTTAGAAGCGCTTTCATCTAATGTATCGTTTGTAATTAATTCTTCTGCGATTCTAGTGCTTGAACCAGCAGTATCAGTTGTAATGTTTTTGTCTGTATCTGTTGATGTTTGTTTGATAGATTTATCAACAGTATGTGTTGATTTGTAAATTGTTTCATCTGCAGGTAATTCATTAGCTGTGTTGCTATTTTTAACATCAGCAATGTTTGATTGTGTTACATCAACGCTTCCTTGTGTAGAATTAGAAACGTTAGATTGAACAGCAACACCAGAATCAACAGCATTAGCGTTACTAATTGCGCTAACAGCTGATTGAGACTCACCTTCTATACTTAATTTGTTTGATTTCTTGTATTCTTCAGGTGAGTTACCTTTTTTACCTTTACCACCCCATTCATCTTGTTCGCCACCTTTGGCAGAAGCAAGAACCCATTCCCCAGCTGCGATTTCTTCATCACCAGCTGCGATTTCGTCTAATTCAGCATCAGTTAACGCAACACCTGCTGCGTATGTGGACGATACTGGATATAGGGCGAATGAAAATATTAACAATAAACTTAAGAATTTTTTCATTTTTAATTTTCCCTGATTGTGTGATTGATAATTCATTTACTCTTTACTTAGGAATTTCGAAGCTTTAACGAAATTCCAGGTACCCGTAGTTTGCTCTTAGGTTTATACCTTCGATTTGGGCGCTGAAGGATTACAAATCTTCAGCAATAACCCGTTTTTACAATTTAATATTTGAATCTTGTTCGTTACGTTAAAAGTATGTTACTTTAGGTTTTTGCATGCCTCCTTTCAGGTTTTTGCAATAAAAAAACCCAGGCAATAGCAATGCTATTAACATGGCTGTCTGGGTTTATCGTCGACCTATTTAAAGTTTTTGATAACATATGGACAAATTGTTTTTTGAACGTAAAGATTCGTAACAAAAATAGAATAACACAAGGAGGAAGAACATCAATGGAATGATTTGCGTTTCAACAGTATTTATTTGTTAACTGCAATATTTGTTTGTGTTGCTCCAGTTGTGAACAGATATTTTAGCTTTAATCGCAAGTCATTACAATGGACTATTTTGTCTTTGTGATGTAAATTTTTGTTTTTTTAGGAATTTTGAAGCTTTAATGAAAATTCAGACACTTTGATTGGAAAAAATTAATTTGTAGCGAGAGTTGATAAGATGGAAGGCATGTTATCGATGCGTGTTGTTGAAGGTTTTTGTTGAGAGGGTGTAGGGTTAAGTTTATTTCTATAAGCGGCTGGTGGTGTTCCTTTTAGTTTCTTAAAAACTTTACAAAAGTAACCGGAATCGTCAAATCCACAAAGGAAAGCAACTTGACTTATGGTCATGCTTTTATCTTGAAGTAATTTTGTAGCAACATCAATACGTACTTTAGTGACATATTTAGAGAAGGTTGTTTGCATCTGTTTTTTAAATAAATGGCTGAGGTAGTAATAGCTTAAGCCGTTTTTATCAGCAACCACTTTAAGAGAAAGGTCAGGGTGATGATAATTTTGAAGGATATATTTTTGGGCTTTGTCGACGGCCTTACTTTGATGAGTTTGCTGATTGCCTTTAAAATTATTAAAGGACTTTAAATCCTGATTAATGATGCGATCCAGATTATAGTCTAAAAACTTTGCAATAGATTGTAATTGAATTTTATTTAATGGAAAGTTTTCATTTTCATAGACATAGAGAAAGCCTGTAATCCGTTCATTTAATTTGACAGGAACCAAAATACCGTGCAATCCTGCTTTTGAATTAAAAATTTGAGATTGGGCTGTTTCAATTGTTCTTTTAATAGGAAGGTTGTGAATATGAGAATCATTTGTATGTGTGTCGTTGAATAGATCTGGAAAATCGATACGTGTTGAGCTTAAAGGTGTGGGCTGAGTGGTTGTATGGCGAGCAAGGTTTTGTCCGTTAATGTCTAAAAAATGGAAAGATAATCTGCAAATGTCTTTTAAAAAAGTTTGCAAATTGGTTAACGTTTCATTTGTAGAAAGATATTCTAAAAGAAAGTTATATGTCATGAGTGAAGGCGTTTTGTTAAATGCTACAACATAAAGTTCAATAAAGTCTCAATTAACGCGCATATAATGATAGAAAAGTGTCCTTTTGTCAATAGGACATAGTAGGACAGGGTGGTCTTTTTTATTTTTCAGGTTTGACTTTAAACGTGATGCGACTTTCTCGAATAGAGTTTGATCTTTTTGGAGGGGCTTGTTGAATGGAGATGGGATCTTTGTATAAATTTAATTTAAAAATATCATGACCTCTTTTTTCTAAATCTTTTAAACGATCTTTATATTTGAAATTAAAAAAATCATCGATGATAAAAAGAAAATTTAAAATGTAAAAAATGGCGTTTTTAAGATTAACGGTGATGCCTATCTCTGAGGGGAGGGGCGAGAAGGTGATGTTCTTGTCATCTTGAACCAAGTACTCATTGTCGCCGAGAATGCTGGGGTGAGAGAATCGTGAGCAAAGGCGAAAAGTCGTCTCATACTCATTTAATAACTTTCGATCAACCTCACGCGCCATATCTCTAACCGTCTTACCTGACCATGTCATTAAGGCGCGGTCGGAGGTGATGTTAAATTTCTTTTTAAAATCATTAACTTGTTTTAAAACATTATCACGTTTCTTAAAAAATTCTAAGCGCTCCTCATTTGAAGCTTTACGTATGTTTCTTTCTTGCTCAGGAAGATGTCTTTTAAAAATAACCCACTTATAAGCCACAAACCGAGCCGCTTTTTCATCTGCGAATTTTCTGTCATGCAGAATAAATCTAACTGTCACGAGATTTTCCATCAAGCTACGAAGAAGAGTGGCCACATCTTGTCCAAAGCCCTCTTGACAGAGCAATCGAATGGAAGAATAGGTTTTTATGGATCGCGTGATGACGAATAGGAAGATTCTTTGATAAGCTGGTAGGTTAAACAGCTTAATATCACGTTTATTAAACTCTCCTAATATCGCGTGAATGGTATCATCTACATCATCGGCTAGGTGAAATAATTCTTTGTATTTTTGGCTAATAGGGTTGTTTTTGTTGGGCATAATGATTTTGGATAATGGGCGAATTTTGAATAGATATTATAACATAAGTGTGTTGGGGGGATGGGAAAAATTGAGGGAGCTGTGGCCGGCGCGGGGGCCGGCCAGTACGTGATAAAAAATTGTTTAACAATATTGTGAATAGAGTAGGAGTGTGCTAAATTATGTGAGAGTTCAGTTAATAATAAAATAATAATTCAGACTATGGATAATTTAAAAATTTTGAATGCAATCTTAAAAAATGTATTTTCCTTTACCTGCCTATTTGCTTTTTTATGCTGCTGCAGGCCCGCCCACGCCGTCACAGAATTTATTTCCACCATCAACAAAACAGGTCAAGATTATGATACGTTAACATTGTGGGAAGCCGCGATGGATAATGCCACAGATTTAACAGACGGAACAGTAAAGACGGGTGATTGGGATACTCAGGTTGGATCAGATATAGCAGATGCCACTGCGGTGACCTGGGATGTTGGGGTAAGCACAGGGACTTTACTTCATATGACGGGAACACAATACCTAATAAAGGTGTCAGGCGGAACGCTGGCTGATGATGACGTAATCGATGATGGGGGGGGCAATACATTTAATATCAACGGAGCGCCAGACTCAGCGATCATCACAGCACATTTGTATAATGACGATGGGGATCTGGTTGATAATCTAGTAATAGATGGATTAGTAACGGACGCGACAAACTATTGGAAGGTAACGGTGCCATCGGGAGAACGACATGATGGGACGGCGGGGTCGGGGGCGGTGATTGATCCTACTGCGACTGCGAGGGGAATTTATATCTTAGATCCCAATACGGTAATAGAATGGGTTGAGATTGATGGTGCCGTTATTCCTTCTGGTGCTGGTGTCATTCAGGTTGGAGCTGCAAATGCAACCATAGATTCTGTAATAATACATGATTGGACGGATGCCGCCACATTTAATACTATTGGTATTACAGACAATGGGTCAGGGTCTACTTTTACTGTGATGAATTCAATTATTTACAATTCGCGTTCCCGTGGGATAAGTGCCAATTCAGATGCAAATATATATAATACAATTGTTCATGATACTAATTCTCAAGGAATTCATATTGGTGCTGGTACAGCCGTTGTCAAAAATTGTATCGTCACCGAAGCGACCCTCACTGATTTTTCTGGGACGTTTGATGCTTCTTCGGATAATAATATTACTGACGGCGTCTTTGCCGCTGGCCCGGATTTGGATTCAGGGATCACTCATTCATCGGGGAATTCAGGGGTAACAGTCACTGATACCAGTCAGAATTTCGAAACAACGGTTCTGCCGACACTTAATGCTGGTGAGGTTGCTTGGTTTAATAATGATACCCTTGATAAATCTTCACGTATTACTGCTGTCATTGATGATAATACATTAACACTTGCCGAAGAAAGTGTCACAGGAAATTCAGATTTCTTCTCTATTAATAAATCAGCGTATTACCGCACAGCCACAGAACTGTATGTGGATTTCTCCGATGGCACCGAAGACTTTCATTTAATAGCCAACGCGCCAGCACTTGATGCCGGGGCAGATCTTTCGGGAACTTTTACAGACGATATTGATGAACAAACGCGGCCAATACGTACCCTCTGGGATATCGGCGCTGATGAATCCCTTTTCGGCCTATCACGGAGAGTGATTATTTTTTAATTAGAAAGAGTGGACTGTTGTGTTTTTATACCAGTTACTTCATGTTTTTTGAGGTAGCTGGTTTTTTTATTAAATGCTAGAACTATGTCCGAGTATGGATTCCCCTCGCCCATGGCGGGGGGAATGACAATTATCGTGGGAATGACAAATTTAATATGTCATTGCCGCGGAAGCGGTAATCCATTGGCTTATATATGTATATTAGGGAAGAGAGAAGAATGGCGGCGGTGTGGGAAATCAGTGGCTGGCGCGGGGGCCGGCCAGTACGGGGGGGTCTCGACGAGATTATTATTTTATGCTTGTAACATGTTGCAAATAAATGAGATATGGTTTTATGGCTTGTCAAGTGTTTTTTAAGCATGGGGGTTGTCTGAAACTGCCTAATTTTTAGGCTTTTCCGGAAATTATGGAAAGGCGAGGAAATTGTTGGTTGTTATTTCTGGCTAAATGGGGCCATGCGCTGCTCAACATTTAGGCACTCATTCCCGATGTATCCGGAATTGTCCTATTCGTTCCAAATCTCGTCGTGAAATTCTTTGTCAATACCGGATTTTAGGTTCAAAAAATCCTAAAAAGTGCCTAAAAAATGGGCAAAAAATAAATACTTGACAAAAAAAATGAGATTTTATATACTTACGAACTTGCTAAAAGAGAAGTTCACAGCTATTGAAAAAGTTAAGAACGTTTCAGGATTGCGAAGTTTAATTTTTTCAGGTACTTAGGTTCCTGAAAAAAAATGAAAATTACGATTAATCTTAGAGCAACATAACAAGTCAACCAAGAAGGCAAGATGAGAATAGGGGAAGCACTAAAAGAAGCTGGTTTGATCACCTCAGATGAGCTGCGGATTGTCCTTAATGAACAAGAAACCTCCCATGATCGATTGGGGGATATTGTTCTACGTATGGGATATGTAACCCCCGAAGATCTTGCCCCCGTCCTTGCCAATTATTTCCACATCCCCTTTATCAATTTAAAAGAATGTTATAAAAGTTTTAAGCCAGAAGTCATTGATACTGTTGCACTTGAGTTAGCTAAGCGCTTTAAGGCTATTCCTATTGAAATTAAGGAAAAGACACTCATTGTTGCCCTTTCAGATCCTCTTAACTTATTGGCAATAGACACGTTACGAATTAAAACTGGATTTAAAATTCAGTGCGTTGTGGCCGCTGAAAGTGACATCGAAGAGGCTATTGATTATTGTTATTTTAATCTACCACGCATGAAACAGCATATTAACAACTTTATCGATGCCGAACAGGCATTAGAAGTGACTTTACCGGATGATATGGATTCGGCCCATTATGAGGCCGGCGATCAGCCCGTTGTTCAATATGTCCAGTCTTTAATTGTCCAAGCCATCAATAATCGAGCCAGCGATATCCATTTGCAGCCCAAAGCGGATCGTTCTGAGTTGAGATTTCGCATTGATGGTGTCTTATATGCCAGCGATCCACCACCCTTAGCCATGATTGCCGCGATTAATACGCGTATTAAAATTCTTGCTGGTTTAGATATTGCCGAGAAGAGACTTCCTCAGGATGGGCGTTTTAAATTAAAGGTAGGTGAGAGGGAAGTGGATTTAAGAATATCTTCGTTTCCAACCATTTATGGGGAAAGTGTTGTTATGAGAATCTTAGATGCTTCAACACCTTTATTAGGGATCAAGCAGCTTGGTTTTTATCCTAATGATTTAGAGAAATATAAAAGTCTTATTCGCCGTCCTTATGGTTTGATTCTTGTCACGGGTCCAACGGGAAGTGGAAAAACAACAAGTCTGTATACTTCGTTAAATGAAATCAAATCCAAAGATAAAAATATTATCACGTTAGAGGATCCGGTTGAGTATCGCCTGCCCTTTATTCAACAATCTCAAATCAATAGTCAGATAGGATTTGATTTTGCTAGAGGTTTACGATCCATATTAAGACAGGATCCAGATGTTATTATGGTTGGAGAAATTCGCGATCAAGAGACAGCCGAGATTGCCATCCATGCTGCGTTAACTGGCCATTTGGTTTTTACAACTCTTCATACCAATGATGCCTCCGGTGCGCCAGTCCGTTTAGCCAAAATGGGAGTAGAACCATTTTTAATAACCTCTTCTTTATTAGGTGTTGTGGCTCAACGTTTGATTAGAACCATTTGTCCTGATTGTAAAGAGTCTCATCCTTTGACAGATGAGATAAGACAAAAACATGGGCTTAGTGAGGATTTGACACATTACTTTCGTGGGCGGGGATGTTCCAAATGTTTAAATAGTGGCTACAAGGGGCGCAAAGGAATTTATGAGTTGATGATTCCTAATGAAGAGGTAAGGAAACTTATTTTAGAACAACGTTCCAGCGAAGAAGTTAGAGAAGCTGCTCGTCGACATGGCATGAAAACGTTACGAGAAACAGGGATTGATAATTTAAAGGCAGGAGTGACAACGCCTGAGGAGTTGTTGCGCGTCACTCAAGAAACAGAGGAGCTATAATTATGCAATATAAATATATAGCGAGCCAGAAAACAACGGGTGAAAAAATTACGGGCGTTATAACAGCGCCAAGTATTCCAGATGTTGTCATGCAACTTAAGGTTGATGGGTTACTGCCTTTGAAAGTTTTTGAGGCTAAGAAAGTAAAAAAGGAGGCGCGTCGCGCATTTTCATTTTTATCACATCGTGTAAAGGGTAAAGAGCTTGCCATTTTTACGCGACAGATTGCAGCGACTTTGAGTGCGGGATTATTATTAACGGAATCCTTAGAAACAATTGCCGATGATTTGGAAAATGAATATTTCCGTAAAATTATTCGTGCGATTCGTGAAGATATTATCTCGGGTAGCGATTTTTCATCAGCCCTTTCTAAGTATCCGAAAATTTTTCCTGTCACCTATGTTGCTATTGTCAGGTCAGGTGAAACAACCGGTAATCTTCATACCACGATGAGCAACTTAGCTAAATATTTAGAGAGTACCGAACGCTTAAAAGAAAAAGTGAAGTCAGCTGTCCGTTATCCAGCCTTTGTCGTTGGATTCGCTTTTATTGTCGTTGCTGTAATTGTTTTATTTCTCATTCCAAAATTTCAAACCATGTTTGACAATGCCGGTGCCGAGTTACCGTTATTAACGCGTATTGTTGTGGGGATTAGTGATTTTTGTTTACATAATGTGCATTTTCTTGCATTGGGTATGGTTGTTTCTTTTATTCTTTATATCTATTGCTTAAAATTTTATAAATTCCGCCGTATCATCGATGCCCTTAAATTTAAAATTCCTATTTTGGGAAAAGAGATCATTCATAAATCCTGCGTGTCACGTTTTTGTCGGACACTTGGATTTTTGTTTGCAGGAGGAATTGGATTGGCCAAGGCGCTTGAAATCTCATCTCAGGTGGTTGACCATTCCTTAATGTCTGAGGCGATAAACCGCATAAAGACACGGGTTGTCTCCGGCGCTTCGATAGCCGATGAAATCAAGAAACAAGATATTTTTCCATCCCTCACAACAAAAATGGTTGCTGTGGGAGAGCGAACCGGAAAAATTAGTGAAATGTTAACACGAACCTCAGATTACTATGATGAAGAATTAGAAACATCGTTACAAAATTTAACAGCATTGTTGGAACCTGCATTAATTATTTTTGTAGGAGCCATTGTGTTAGTTGTCGTACTCGCGTTATACCTGCCGATATTTAATATGTCATCGGCCATAAATTAGTTCTATGAATCTGATAGTCCTAAGTCATTAGGACACTTATAAGGGAGGATGTATCATATGAAATTGAAAAAAGGTTTTACCCTGGTTGAACTCTTAGTTGTTTTAGTCATCATCGGTGTCCTAGCTGCCGTTGCTACCCCTTTGCTTTTTAAGCACACTCAACGGGCAAAAATATCTGAAGCGATTGCTGTGATGAGTCAGATTCGTCAAGCAAAGAGGGATTATAAAATTAGTGCTGGTAGTTATTTTAATATTAAAGAAGAGACAACAAAGGGTAATATAAAGAATGGATTCCCTGATAGTGTTACAGGTTTTGTTCCTGATAAGATCGATTCTGGAGTCGATGTAGATGCTCAAACTGCTCAATATTTTTCAAATTCTGCCTATGAAGTTTTTGCCGATGATGACGGAACAAAACTGGACGCAAAATCGATATCTAAACAATTTGATAAACCAGATCCTGTTGATTTTATAATTATCGTTAAAGGTAGTCGAAGTGTTGATTGTAATGACGTTTCAAGAGAAGGTAATTGTGCTATCAAAAACTTGGAAGTTAAAGATTTTATGGTTGAAATGGATAATAGTGGCCGTATTTATGTTTGTTTTGAAGACTGTGATAAAACGACAGGAATATGGAAAAAGTATTAATTTATGAAGAAAACACTGAAAAATAATAAGGGTTCTTCACTCGTTGAGATCTTAGTTTCGATTCTCATCTTAGCACTCGTTTTAGTAGGAGGAATAGCTCTTTACTTTCGCGCTCATGAACTCATGACTATGGCTGTTCATAAGCGCATGGCGACGCATATGGCGAGTACCAAATTAGAAGAAATTAAGATGTTGGATTATGCGGATTTAAGGTTAAAAGATGGAACAGAAGAAGAAGCCGAGAGTAAGGTTGGTCAATTTACGGCAAAAAGTAAAATTAATTATAAATTGATCGATGTGGATGAAAATAGCATTCCTATTCCAGAATATGCACAGGTTCGGGTTAATGTCTTTTGGACTGAAGTTGGAAAAAATTCTCAATCGGAGATTACGTTTGTTTCTAATATTGCGCCATGACAAATAAAAACGCATTTACATTAATAGAACTTCAAGTAGGAATGCTTATCTCAACCGTTTTGGTTCTGGCCATTGGTGGATTTGCCGCGATGAGTGGGTCTGCTTACAATAAGTTATTGAATGAAGGATATATTTATAATGATCTTTCCTATGCGCTGAAATTAATGCAAAAGAGCGTGCGTGAATCGAGTCGTTTGCCTATTAATAATGGTAATTTGTCCAATCCTAGTGATGGTCAATGGGTTGTTAATGAACCTGTGTTGTTTATAGATATTGACGGAGAAGAGGTGGCTTTTGGGAAATTGGAGAATACGGTTCAGGACAACTATGAATTTGTTTATCTTGCGGATCGTTCTAAGGTCCAGGAAAGAGAAGTTCTTTTTACTTATACAGATGATGATAAATTTGATATCACGATGACTGTAGATCCTGTTGATAATGCTGTCGAAATTGGTTTTTCTGGAAATAAAAACAAAGTCGACTATGCTTTATCAAAGACGGTTAAAAGGAGGCTCCAATGAGAAACGAGAAAGGTTCTATTCTAGTTGTAACGCTCGCCTTTGTTTTGGTGTTTACTCTCCTCGGATTAGCTTCTATCTATTTTGCTGGTATCCAAAATGAAATCGCCAATAAACGTCGGGATTCCGCTGAAGCCTTCTGGATTGCTGATGGGTTAGTGGAGCAAATAAAAAATCAAATTCCGATAACAATTGATAACAAAGATCAAGATGTTGTCCCTGGTGATGATTCACGAAAGTTCGATATTACTACAAACCAACATCTAGAATCAGGCAACCTTTTTAATTATAAATGGGACATTACAGCTGTGGCCACCGTTAATAAGCAAAAAAGAAAAATTCTTGCCGTTGTTGATCGTTTTGATATCCCTGAAGATCCTATTAATTCCAATACGCCCATTACAGATTTACCTCCCAGCATTCCACCTGAACACGTCAATGATCAAGAAACGATTACCATAACAGAAATTATTCCTACCCTGCGAGAAGAGGTTGAAGCGATAGGCGAGTTTATTCTTGTGGAACAAGTAGCGCCTGATGTGGTTTTACAAGGGACTCAAGATTTTGTACTTGTAAAAGTTGATAGTTCTCCTTCTGTAACGATTCATACGGATAATGTAACAACAACAAAACTAATTGTTATTGATACAACGGAATCAAGTGCTTTTGGAAACCCTCAACCGACGGTCAATTTTGTGGGTAACCCGATTCGAGCAGTATTAGTTGTGATTGGAGATGCCAATTTGGTTAATCCCAATATTGATGGCATTGTCTTTATTGATGGTCAGGCAACAATTGCTGGTAATGATTCAGATGTAAGGCTTGATCCTTTTGCTGTTGATCAGGCTTTGTCCACCTTAGGGGCTTTGCCTGGTGAAGGGAATCCTAAGTTAGTGGAATGGAGAGAATTTTAATTATAGATATAGAGGAGGATAACTATGAAAGATCAACTCATCGCCTTTGCAACATGTTCTCCGCAGGACTTGGCTAAAGAAATAGCCGAAACGCTTAAAGAAAGTAAAGTTAAGCCTAAATATATTGCTCTTGCTATTAGCGGGCAAGATGTTTTGGTGCAGCCTTTTTCTATTGCTAATATTCCAGTCAAGGAGATCCGGAATTATGTGCAATTGGAAGCTGTTGGTTTGTTGTCACTGCCTGTTGATGAGGTGGCTTACGATTTTCAAATTTTTCAATCCAAAAATGATACCTTAAAAGGCGTGTTTGCCTGCGCACCAAAGGCGTTGATGAAAGAATATTTGGATATTGTTGAAGCTTCTGAATTATCACCGTTAACGATTACACCTTATATTTTGGCAAGCAGTAATTCTTTTTTTCTACAACATTCACAAACGAAAGAACGATCTTGTTTGCTTGATTTTACACCAAAACATTATGTCAATCTTGCTGTGTTTAATCATTTACAATTTGAACTTTTAAGAAAAGTTCCCTTTGAGACGTTTGAAGAAGCAAAATCGGAAATTGTGCGTTCTTTAAGAAGTGCAAATGCTAAATCGGCGAGAAAAGATTTAGACTTGATTCATTTTACAGGGGATGTTGAGGAGGACAATCCGCTTATTCCCGAATTGGGTGCGGCCTTTAAGACAAAAACGCATTTTAAACCGTTTCATAATGTCAAAGAAGCGCTTTGCCATAATACAACTTTTTTTAGTGTTAATCTTCTAAGGCAACTGACATATAGTCAGAAAGATCGAAGGCTTATTTTGCAGGGTTTAAATCTTGTGTTATTAGCTTTTTTTCTAGGATGCGGCTTGTTGGGATGGCAGATGTTTGAAAAACAAAAAACGATTAATGACCTTCATCAGACGGTTGAGTTGTTGCAAGGGCATAATCAGAAACAAGAACTTGTTAAAAATGATGATATAGGAGGGAGTACATAATGATTAAAAAAAATATTGTCCAATTATTACTTAGAGAGTCTCCTTTTCGTAATCGTCTGATCGTGTTGTTTTTGCTAATTGTATTAGCTGCTTTTCAAGTCTTTTCTATTAAAGCCACAGCCAAAGAAATTAGTGTCCTGAAAGAAGAAAATGAATGGCAGTTAAAATTGGCTTCTGCACCAAAGCAAAAAAAGGAAGTCAAAAAGGCGGCCCCCAAGCCTGAGATCCCAAGAAAAGAATACAACTTAGAAGGGATGACAGAAAAAGATGGCATGTTTCACGCATTAATTAATGGTGACATTTATAAGCAAGGTGATGAGATTGATCAATACACCGTTAATAATATCACCACATATTCAGCAACGTTGGTTAGCGAGACGCATAATGAAACGCGCATGATTTATTTTAATGATATTATTGATGAGTTGAGTCTAAATGATACTTAAGGCTTAAGAGGTAAGATTTTCTTTTATTGCTTCTAATAACACATTAAGATCGACAGGTTTAATCAAATACTTGG
>JAJDCB010000033.1 GCA_029261065.1 Candidatus Omnitrophota bacterium
TATACTAGGTGAAATTCATAAAAATGAAATAAATTCTGATACGAATACAAAACCCTCGCGTATTCCTCAATCTTATGTCTAATGCCAATGCTATTGTTATTGTTTTTGATCACATCCCCCATTGGAGTAAATCGAATGAAAAACAAATTGCCAATGCCAAGGTAATTTTATGTCCATTAACCGTTTGCAACGATGAGATTGAAACGGTTAAAGCTTATCTCAAACAACTTTCCCCAGCTTCAATTGAAATCCTTTCTTTAACGTCACAATTTCATAACAATGCTTTCACTGTTAAAAATAGCTATAACGCTTTTATTGCGGGATTTGGTAATAAGATTCTAAAAGGGAATCAGAATTTCAAGGAGTATTTTAAAGCGCCATTCTCGTCATTTTCATTGTGGTGGTCTTCTTTGATATCGGAAAGAAATCCTTTGAAGAGTCCAACGTATAATCACACTATTTTGTTAAAGACGATAATCGAAACTTTGGATCAATATACGGCTCAAAGTTTGTGGGTCAACGTTATGGCCGCCCCTTTGGCGGAGAATCTTCAAAATTATTTTTCTAAAAGAGATGAACAGTGTGTTCTTCTAAGAAAACAAAAAAACATTCCAGATTGGCTATATTTAGGTTCCCATTTTTTGAATGGATTTATAAGATTAGCATCGTTTATAGGAAAGTCTTTAAAAGCGAAAAGGGAATTGCGGCATTTTAGCAAACGCAAAAGTCGTTTAAAACAAAGTCGTTTTGTTCCGATCAGTTATTTCCCTCTAATTGATGAAAAAGCTTTAGATCAAGGAAAGTTTGTAAATACCTTTTATGGCCCTTTACAAAAAGGGATGGAGGATGAGACAAAAAATTCTGTGTCTTGGATTGCGATGCCTGTGGATCGAGATGATTTTAATTTCGATGAGAGCTTAAAACTAGCGCAACGTGTTAATGAAACGGGTGTGGACTTGTTTTATTTGCATGAGTTTTTGACTTTAAAAAGTGTTTGTTTGGCGCTGTATTCTTATTTTGTTATTTCTGTAAAATTTCTTCTCATTAAACCTTTAATAAAAACAGAATTCTGTTATCCAAATGATAATTCACCTCTTTGGTCGATATTCAAAAAAGAATGGTGTTCTTCCTTTTGTGGGGCAAAGCTTGTAGAAGGATTGATATATTATTATATATTTCGAGAGTTGGGGATTTCTGTTAATCAACAGGCTAAGATAATTTATCTTTTGGAAATGCAGGCTTGGGAGAAAGCGTTAAATGTAGCGATAAAAGAGAGAGGGGCTCCTGTTACGCTTGGCATCCAACACGCGAATCTTTCTCCTTTGCATTTAAGTCATACTTTTCATAGTTCTGAATGGAAAGGAAAGAATGCCATAAGCACTTTACCTAGGCCTCATCAACTAGGTTGTATTGGAAATATTGTTTTAAATCTTATGAGAAAGTCGGGATGGAGTGACAAAGATAGTTTTGTGTTGGGGGGACTACGTTTTGAGTATCTAAGGGTTTTTGAGAATAGGCCGATATCTTGGGAGAAAAAATGTAATAAGATCGTTGTGACGTTACCTATTGCGGTAAATGAATCCAAGGAAATATTGGATTATGTTTATGAGGCGTATAAAGATTTTAAAGATATTACTGTTTGTATAAAGCTTCATCCTTTTTGTTTGTCTAAAGAGTTGTTTGATCAGTTTGATAAGACAAAGTTGCCGGCTTCTTTTCATATCGTTGACGAAACTTTGGAATCTTTGCTTGAGGATGCCAAAATTCAAATTGTAACGGAGTCATCATCTTCTCTAATAGGTTTGGCTTTAGGATGTCGCATTATAACGCCACGTTTATCATCCGTTATAGATTTAAGTCTTCTTTGGGATGTTCCTGATCTTTCTATTTACGTTAATAGTACAGAACAATTAAGAGATGAGACGGAAAATGTCCTAAACTGGGCGCCTCAACAGTTATATTTCGATCGCTCTAGAGAGTTTCTTAATGAATATTTTGATTTTCCCGATAACAGCCGAGAGTATATGCAGAGAATTGAGAGTGCCTTTAATAAAGAAGGAGCGTTAAATGCGAGCATGGTATAAGTATTTACTTATTGATGCGAAAGAAGATGCCTTAAAGGATATTGATGAGAATTTTGAAGATCACATTAAAACCATGAATTATGCCCAAGAAAAAGGCTTTTCATCTAAAGAAGATTTTTATCAGACGTATTATGAAAATCATCATGAGCGTTATAAAACCTATCAACAGATGTTAACAGCAAATATTTCTTTAGAAGAAGAAGTGTTATTTTTAGGGAGTGGGCGTTGTGTCAATGAGGCTGTTCTAAAGGAACAAGGATATCGTGTGACGTGTTCGGACTTAAATGTTTTAAAACCCGTTCAAACTCTTTTTCCAGAGTTAAGTTATGTCTCCTATGATGTGACAAAGGGGGTTTATCCTGAAAAAAAAGTAGATGTTATTGTTGCCTTGTCTGTATTTTTCTTATTTGATCAAAATCGTTTAAGAGAGGTTATTCAGAATATGAAAGGAAGTTTGACTCCGGGAGGAACCATCATATTTGATATGGGAGGAGCTGAGGATAATGTGTGGACGCGTTTTTTTGATTGGATCGTACAAGGATTTGAGATGTTTATTAAAATGATTTATGTTAATCTCTTAAGAGCACAGCGTATGAAGCTTATAAAGAAGCAACACGGGTTTCGTTATAAAGATAAAGAGATTATCAATTTGTTCGCTCAAGAAGGTTTTACTCTTAAAGATATTGATCGCTCAGATTATACAACAGAATTAGAACGAAGTTTAGTATTAGGTCGTCTTAGTCGATCGATAATGGTTGTAAGGAAGTTTTTATCACGAATAGGACGTGTATCTCCTTATGTGCGTATATTTGTTTTTCAAAGGGAACATTCTTAATGTTAAAAGCAATCATATTTGATTTTGATGGGGTGATTTGTGAATCTGTGGAGGTAAAAACAGAAGCTTTTAGGCAGCTCTTTAAAGATTACCCAGAGCAACTTGATGAGATAATTAAGATACATGTGGAAAATGGAGGGATCAGTCGGTATGTTAAGTTTCAGATGGTCTATAAAGATATTTTTAAAAAAGAGTTAACACCACAAATCTCCCAAGAATTAGGTGATCAGTTTTCTCAACTTGCTAAGGATCTTGTCATCCAATCACCTTACGTATTGGGAGCTTATGAGTATCTGAAAAATTATTATGATAAGTATTTAATGTTTATAGTCTCAGGAACTCCAGAGGAGGAGATGTTATCCATTGTAGAAAAAAAGGAGTTAGTACCGTTTTTTAAATCTGTGTATGGTTCACCTCGAAGTAAGGGCGAATTGACAAAGTTAATTTTAGAAGAAAATAAAATTTTGCCAGAAGAGGCTGTCTTTATTGGCGACTCTATTAATGATTATGATGGGGCAAAAGAGGCTGGTGTGAAATTTATTGGTCGCGTTTCTCCTGATCTATACAATCCTTTTAAAAAAATTCATACGGATGCTTTAATTGATGATTTAACGGGCCTTGATCAAGCTCTTCAATCTTTATAGGTTATAAACATATTATGCAAAATTTAAAATTTTTAATTATTGGCGCAAATGGCTTTATTGGTGAGGCCTTATTAAAAGAATTTAAAGGAGCTGGTTCTCTTTTGGGGACGTATTGTCATCGTCAAAAACCAGGACTTGTGGCTTTGGATGTCTTAGATAAGGCGATGATTGAGCGGGTGTTTGATGATTTTAAACCCACCCATGTTATTATGTGCGCCAATTTAAGCGGAGGCGTTGGCTATTGCGAGACACATCCTAAAGAAGCTCGCAAACTACATTTTGATGCTGTTAGAGATGTTGGTGAGGCTTCCGCCAGCAGAGATGTAAAGTTTACCTTTATCTCCTCAGAATGTGTGTTTGATGGCAAGAGAGAATCCTATAGCGAAAATGATCCTACAACTCCTCTCAATAAATATGGAGAGTTTAAAGCCGACAGTGAGCAATGGATTGAAGAGAATTTAAAGGCGTACAATATTGTTAGAACGATGTCTGTCTTTGGTTGGCAGGCTGATACCATTGCCCCCAATGCTTTAATGAGTGCTTATTTTGCTATCAATAATAAGAGTAGGTTCTTTGTCCCTACCTATCGTTATGGTAATCCTACTTATGTTTATGATTTAACGGCTGCGATTCGAGAAATGTCTTTATCGAAAACTAACGGTTTATTTCAAATTGTTGGCGAGGATTATATTCAACGGTATGAATGGATTATGAAAGCGTGTGAATCTTTGGGTTGGGATACGGCATGGATTGAAGCCCAGGAACATTTTCCTAAAAGGTTAGTTGCAACGTATCCGTTAAAGGTTCGGTTAAAAACGGATAAATTCAAAAAACATTTTCAAACAAAACTTCATCGCTTAGATGAAGCCCTAGATTCTCTTCGAGCAGAGATAGAAGTACAAATTTCATAATCATGACTAATTCGCCTAAAATAAGTGTTGTGATGACCGTTTTTAATGGTGAGCGTTTTATTAAAGAGGCTGTTGAAAGTATTTTAAATCAAACGTTTCAAGATTTTGAACTCATCATTGTGGATAATCATAGTCAAGATCAAACGCTTAGCATATTGGCTTCCATAAATGATGGGCGAATGCGCGTAATAAAAAATGAAGAAAATTTAGGTCAAACAAAGGCCCTTAATATTGGTTGTCGGGAGGCGCAAGCAGCTATTATTGCGCGTATGGATGCGGATGATATCGCTTGTAAAGATCGATTGGCTAAACAATGGGATTATTTGCAAAAGAATGACAAGATTGCGTTAGTAGGAAGTTGGTGTCTCGATATTGATGAAGAAGGAAATTCTTTGCGTGTTTATTCATCTATAACAGACCCTCTGGCTGTGAAATCGAGTTTAGCAGTATCAGGAGACTTATCTAGTTGGTGCATTTCGCATCCTACGGTGATGATGAGAAGAGATGCCTATGAGGATGTTGGTGGTTATCGTAATGTCGAAGCTAAATATGGTTATCCTCAGGATTATGATCTTTGGATGAGGTTTATGACAAAGGGATATTTGATGGCGAATCTAGGAGAGGTGTTACTAAAATATCGCATTCTTCCTAAATCAGAATCGCGTGATGTAACGAATCCTTTGGCCGCGCATCGTTTTAATATAACAAGAGAGAAGGTTAAACATTTTTTTCCTGATTTAGAAGAGGAAAGGGTTTTAAGGCTTTGTCGCATGCTTGAATTTTTGCCGCAGGAGAATGTGCAAGATGGTAAAAAAGTGAGTGAGGAGTTCGATCGTTATTTTGAAGGCTATATGGGAGCTGACAGCAATCATCCTGCAGCTAGAAGATATCAGGCGAAATTAAAATTTTATTATTTGCCAATGTTGTTTAAAACAGATAAGGTTTTTGCTATAAAGTATTATTTTAAAATGCTTTCTCAACATCCTCTGTTTTTCTTTGATCAAAGGTTTTATAAAAAAGTTATAAAAGCGATACTTACTCATTCTTTATCAACAGAAAATTATTCCAATTTTACAAATAAGGTGCTTTCTTACAGATAATTCATTAATCGTCATAAGCAATAATTGATCCTATGATTCTAAAACGTTTTAATACCTTAATTAGCTTTAGTTTATTAAGCCTATTTGCTTATCTTTATGCTTTTCTTTCCCGCGAGTTTGCAGAAATTCACATTCAATTGCCCGTTTTAAGTTTTCCGATTTTTATTGGGGAAATTTTATTGGCTGTTTGTTTAGGGTTATTAACGTATAGTTTTATTGTTGAAAAGTACAAATTAAACAAGTGGCACCTTTTAATATTTTGTTATTTAGGTTGGATTCTATTGAGAGCCTTTCAAGGATATAGCGCATACGGACCGTTAGCTTTTCGTAATGCGGCTCTTTTTTATTATCCGTTATTTGCTGTCATTGGCTATTATTGTTACGATTCTAGATTATTTAAACCTAAGGTTATTGTCACGATGTTAATTGGTTTAGTTGTGGCTATGAAGTTTTGTCATATTTTTGCCTATCATCGTTATGCCCTTTTTGTGTTGTATCTCATACTTGTTTTTAAATTAAAAAATCCTTGGGTGAAGATTATTTTCTTAGGTCTTTTAATTGTTCTTTATCCATTTAAGCATTTTTTTCTGACAGCTAGGTCTCATTTGGTTAGTTTTGCTGTTGTCTTGGGGTATTTATATGTTGTGGGGTTTTATGGGGTTTTTCAAATATCAAAAAAGATTAAGGTGATATGGTCGGGTTTGTTAATAGTTGGACTTCTTTTAGGTTATATGTGCTACCCAGATAAGCAAGCCGTGCATTCTTTGTTTATGTTTAAAAGTCTTAGTGCGATGTATCAAGAAAAATTGACGCGTGTTAAGGAACAAGAACAATATTTTGAATTTCAGCCTATTTCTACGCGTCTTTATAACAAAGATAATACGGGATTAACATCTGAGGGGTTGGATACAAGTTTAGATATGATTTTATATGAAATAAAACAAAACGCGGATGTTAGCCAGGTGAGTTCTCCCCAAGCATCTGTGGATATGATGGATTTAGATACGTTGATACAGCAAAAGTATGAATTTTTTAGAGAGCAATTAATTAATATAAGTAAACGTCAGCTCTTTAAAGTTAAATTGAATCAAATTTCTATTGAGGAGGCCACTGAAGCTACGATAGAAGATGCTGATTTGGTTGCTAAACAAATTATGACGGAGGTGGATGAGTTTTTTACTTTGGAATTATCGAGAAAGAATGATTTCACGGAAGAGGGGCGATTAACAGATGATCAGTTGGAATATAAAAAGATTTTTCTAAAATCTATCGCTTTTCGTATGGAACGAATGAAATATCTTGGCTTAAATGCCGATTTTATGACACTGGATAAAAGAGAGACGGAAGTTGAGACGGGTAATATTATTTTTCGAGCGTTTGTTTGGCGGGATATGATTAATGATATGAAAGAGTCTCGATCCATTTGGGGGATTAATTGGGGGCGTCCTCAACGTTCCAAGAGTCTTGAAATTTTAAATTGGGCAGGACATGAATGGAAAAGGGATGGATGGATTGCACCGCACAATTCGTGGTTGCATATGGTTTATCGAGGAGGCATAATCGCGGGATTATTTATTCTTTCTGCTCTAACCGTTTTTATTTTTATGGTTCGTCGTATTATTATGGCCCGATCAATTAAAGGATTATTTTTAAGTAGCATGATTGTCTATATGGTCGTAGTGTCTTTATTTCTTGTCATTTTAGAATTGCCACATAACGCGATACCATTTTGGAGTTTGTTTGGGATTACCTTGGCGTATAGCTTAAATCTTAAACGTAGCGATGAAAATTCTTATAGTTCATAATCATTATGTCCATCCTGGTGGTGAGGATTCTGTTGTTGAATCTGAAGTTCGTATGCTTAAAGGATATGGGCATGATGTGTATGTGTATAAACGTTCGAATCAAGAGTTGCGAAATCAGACGCCGTTACAAAAAATGCGTTCTTTGTTAAAAGATGTGTATTTCTCTAATAAAACATATCAACAGATCAGAGAAATTATCAAAGAGTTTAAGCCGGATGTCGTGCATGTCCACAATACTTTTTTAACGATTAGTTCAAGTGTTTTTGCTGCTTGTGTTAAAGAGCAGGTGGCTGTTGTTCAAACATTACATAATTATCGGTATTTGTGTCCTGTAGCTCTTTTTTATCGTAAAGGGGATGTGTGTGAAAAATGTTTGTCAAAGGGGCGATTTTCTGCTGTGATTCATCGTTGCTGGAAGAATTCGTTTTTGCTTTCTTGGGTGCAAAAACGCATTGTGGATCAGTACTATGATAAAGGCATTTTGGAAAATCAAATTTCACATTTTATTGCGTTGAGTGATTTTAGTAAAGATAAACATGTGCGCAATGGATTTGATCCTCATAAAATATCTGTTAAGCCAAACTTTTTAGAGAAAGATCCAGGCTTTTCAAAAGAAACAGGTGAGTATGCGCTTTATATTGGAGGTTTGTTTCCTTATAAAGGTGTAAGGACAATGCTATCAGCTTTTGAAAATGGTTTGCCTTTAAAAATAATGGGTAGCGGACCGTTGCAAAGAGAGGTGGAGGCGGTCGTTAATCGAAATACAAATATGGAATACTTAGGATCTCAATCCCAAGAAGGGGTTATTCACTATTTAAAAAAGGCGAGATGTGTGATTATACCATCAGAATGTTATGAAAATCTTCCACGCGTGCTTGTTGAGTCTTTTGCCTGTGGTATTCCTGTTGTGGCCAGTCACATTGGATCGCTAAAAGAACTTATCATTCATCGTCAAACGGGGTTACATTTTCAGCCTAAGGATAGTGAAGATTTAAAAAGTAAAGTAATGCAAATATTTGAGGATAAAGAGCTTACGCTCTCTATGAAAAATGCGGCGCGTGTGGAATTTGAAAAAAACTACACCATGGCCTTTAATTCTAAGTTGTTAATGGATATTTATACGCAAGCTATCAAATCTAATACGGCATTGGTATAGAGATATACACGTGAATGGGTTTGTGGTATTATTAAATCTGCCTTACCCATGAAAAGTGCTCCCCACTTTCGCGTGGATGACAATAGGGGATGCCTAGGAAAATAAATGAAAAATGAAGAGCAAATAAGAGCAGAAATTCGTGAACTTGTTACACAGCTTTATGAAGTAAAGCACAAGCATAAAGAATTTATTCCTGGAGAAACAGTCGTTCAGTATTCAGGCCGCGTTTATGATGAAAAAGAAATTCAAGCGCTTGTAGATAGTTCGCTTGATTTTTGGTTAACACTTGGCAAACATGGGGAAGAGTTTGAGAAAAGGTTAGCACAATTTGTTGGTGTTCGTTTTGGTATTCTTGTCAATTCTGGATCTTCTGCTAATTTGATTGCGTTTGCGTCACTTTGTTCTCGTTTATTAGGAGATAAACGTATCCTTCCAGGTAGTGAAGTTATCACCGTTGCTGCCGGTTTTCCTACAACAGTTAATCCCATCATTCAACATCGATGTGTTCCGGTCTTTGTCGATGTGACATTAGATACTAAAAATATAGATGTTTCTTTGCTTGAAGAAGCACGTACAGAAAAAACACGAGCTGTGATGATCGCTCATACTTTAGGTAATCCTTTTGATATTGATGCGGTTGTTAAGTTTTGTGAAAAATATGATTTATATCTTATTGAAGATAATTGCGATGCTTTAGGAAGTGAATATAAGGGAAGAATGACGGGAAGCTTTGGTCACGTATCGACTTGCAGTTTTTATCCAGCGCATCATATTACGTTAGGAGAAGGGGGAGCGATTTTAACGAATAATGCTGTTATCAAACGAGCCATAAAGAGTTTACGTGATTGGGGACGTGATTGTTGGTGTGATTCAGGACGAGATAACACATGTGGTAAAAGATTTGCCGCCCAATATGGAAAGTTGCCACAAGGTTATGATCATAAATATGTTTATTCCCATATTGGATATAATTTAAAACCTTTGGATGTTCAAGCCGCATTCGGTTGTGTTCAACTTGATAAGCTCCCTGGTTTTGTTCATCAAAGGCGTGTGAATTTTCAAAAATTTTATGATGCTTTAAAACAATACGAAGAATTTTTTATTTTACCTAAAGCAACAGAAGGCTCTGTCCCGAGTTGGTTTGGATTTCCGATAACAGTTCGGGAAGAGAGTGGTTTAAAGCGCGAAGAGATCGTGCACGCCCTTGAAGAGAGAAAGATTCAAACGCGTATGCTTTTTGGTGGGAATCTTCTAAAACAGCCTCTATATAATGATATGGATGAGAGTGAAGGGACGTATCGCGTTGTTGGTGATTTAAAAAATACGGATGTAGCCATGAATAATACATTCTGGACGGGTGTTTATCCTGGTTTAACAGATGATCAAATCGATTATATGATTAACGGTTTTCATCAATTTTTTATAGACTATAAAGCAACAGTATCTGCCAATATATGAAAGTTTTTATAACCGGCGCCACAGGATTTTTAGGATCGCATCTCGTCACCCATTTTGTAAATCACACCAATCATGATGTTTCCATTATCAAACGGTTGGATTCAAACGTTCCATTTTCTAAAGAGATTGAAGAGAAGATAGCTGTCTTCACGCTTAAAGATGATGCTTCCAATCTTGTTGAGATCATTAAAGACGCTCAACCCGAAGTTGTCATTCATTTAGCAACCCATTTTTTAAGTGGGCATGAGTTTTCTGATATTACGCCGTTAATCAATGCGAATGTGACATTTGGATCAAAACTTTGTGAGGCGATGGTTGCTAATGATGTCAAGTTCTTGATTAATACAGGAACCCTTTGGGAATATTTTAAAGGGGATGACCAATACGATCCAGTTAACTTTTATGCAGCGACTAAAAAAGCTTTTGAAGAGATGTTACAGTTTTATGTAAATGCTAAGAATTTAGAGGCGATCAGTTTAAAGTTTTACGATACTTACGGTCCCGATGATAGACGAGGCAAGCTCTTCTCATACTTAAAACAATGTTTGGCTCAAGGAGAATCCATTGATTTTTCAGCAGGAGAGCAAACGTTAGATATCGTCTACATTGACGATGTTGTTAAGGCCTATGAAGGGGCTGTTGAATATATTTTAACAAGACAAGATTCTGTTTATGAAGTGATTCCTATTGGATCAGGAAAAAGTGTTCGATTAAAAGATATTGTGGCTACTTTTGAAGAGGTCACTCAAAAGACGCTGGACATTCGTTGGGGGGCACGCGAGTATCGCCCAAGAGAGGTGATGCATGCTCAAGCAGATATTCGTAAAGCCCAAGATAAATTAAAATGGTCAGCGCAAGTTTCTCTTAAAGACGGAATTACACAAATGCTTACAAAGGATAAAATCATATGATTGAAGGCGTATCAATAATCCCTCTAAAACAAATTCATGATGAGCGTGGCAAAATTATGCATATGTTACGCGCAGATCAAGATCATTTTCAGATGTTTGGTGAGATTTATTTTTCTTGCATTTATCCTGAAGTGATTAAAGCATGGCACATTCATACAGAAATGACGTTAAATTATGCGGTTATTTCTGGAAAAATTAAGTTGGTCATGTATGATGATAGAGATCAATCACAGACGAAGGGGAGGGTTCAAGAAATTTTCCTAAGTCCTGAGAATTATCAACTCGTTATCATTCCTCCGATGGTCTGGAATGGGTTTAAAGGTTTGGGCGATCAAACTTCTATCGTCGCCAATTGTTCAACATTACCTCATGATCCAGATGAAATTAAACGGATGGATCCTTTTAGTAGTAAAATTCCCTATAAATGGGATTTAAAGCACGGTTAAATTTATGGCGATTTTAGAACCGCTTTCAGAAAAATCCAAAGAAGACAATCAGCTTAATTTTCAAAAGCCGATACTCGTGTATATGCCTTCGCATAATTGCGCGGATCGTGTTGTACCAACGATTGAGGGTATCCCTCGTGAATTGCATGAAAGAATAGAGTGTTTGATTGTCGATAATCATAGTGATGATGGGACATCTAAGGTTGTGGAAGATGCCATTGCAGCGAAGAAATTTTCATTTAAGATTCATTTGATTCGTACGGAAGAAAACATTGGATATGCTGGTTCACAAAAGCTTGCTTTCTCGTTGGTTGCGCAAAGTCCAACTATCAAACATGTCATCATGTTACACGGTGATGGGCAATATCCAGCAGAACTTTTAACGGGATTTATTCCATTTTTTGAACAAGATTTAGCGATAGTCAATGGTTATCGGAGTAAGAAAGAGTTTCCACAAAAAGAAGAGACGCCTTTTGTGACAGCATTGATCATTAAACTCTTGGGAATGTTTGAAAGTGTTGTGTTGGGGGTTCCTGCTAAAGAATGGCATAGTGGTTTTGTGATGTATAGTAAGAGGTTTCTTCAAAAAGTCCCGTTAGATTTATTGTCAGAATGGATGCATATTGATGGTGAATTTATTATGTGTGCGCATGTGTTAAATGAAAAAACGGATGCCATTCCAATTTTTAAGCGTTATAGAGAGTTTGTTGCCCTACGCGGGCTTCCTCGATTTAATCATATCCTTCATGTCTTTAAGTGTATGGCGCGGTATAAGAAAAAATATTATCATACAATTTGTCAATCTAAAGACCCTGCAAATATATCTTATTCTTATTCGGTTTTAACAGCCAAGTCTTAAGGTAAGCGTAAACAATTATTATGAAAATACCTTCTCATTTTAATATCTGGAATATTTATTTTGTTATTATCACACTTGCTTATATAGCATGGAGGGCGGTCATATTTCTAAACAAGTAAGATCAATTTTATTAAAGAATTACCTAAATAAATCATTATTTTTCTCGAATGATTTAGCGAGAAATGGTGAATGAAAAAAGAAAAATTATTTGATAAAATTGGTATAAGATCAAATTTATCACATTTGCCGACGATGATGTTAATTGTGGGCTATATCGTTTATTGGATAGAATTGTTGTGTTTTAACACATCAAATGGTCAAACATCACCTTTAAGTGTTCTTGTTTTTGGGTGTATTGTGTTGATAGGTCTTGTGCGTAATTTTGGGAGTATAATTGATGTGATCAATAAATGTGTAAATTCTTTTAAAGCTTTATCTTTGTTCTCAAAGCTACTTCTCTGTGTTGGATTTCTATGTGTAGTTTCAATATCATTGATTTCTTTATATGCTTCAAGGCTGCCGCCGCACTTGGATCAAGAATATGATGTGCTTAATTATCATTATTCGATCGCCCGCCAACATCTTATTCTAAATTCGTTTCAACATATATCTTGGTCGAGTGCTGATTTATTTTTACTTCCTATTCAATTTGCTTTAAGTCCTTATTGGTTTCTAACGACTTTACCCAATAAATTTCCGCAATTTATTATTTTGTTAGGACTAGCTGCCGTTAGTATTCGATTAACACAATATTTCACAAAAGATAATATCCTTCTTTCTATACTTTGTGTTTTCGCCGTTTTCGGCTCCCATGGCTTATGCATTCAGATGGGCACAGCGATGTTGGACATGGCCATTTGTTATTTGTTTTTAGCGGGGCTAGATAGTTTTTTGCATCAACGTTATAAAATGGCGGCTGTGGAATGGAGTTTTTTTCTTTGGGCGAAATCGTTTATCCCACTACAAATGGGATTGCTCGTAACTCTTATTGTGATATGTGCCTTTGTTCTTAAAAAATATGCAGGCTTTTCTTGTCATTTTTCTTTTTATCCTTCTCCTATAGATAAAGAGGACTTTAAGAAAATTTGCATTAAGTTTTTGCCATGGTTAATTGTGGGGAGTTTAGTTATCGCAGGACCATTTTTGATCAAATCTTATCAATTTTCGGGAACACCCCTTTATCCGTTTGGAGTGGGATTGTTAGGGGAGGGCCGTTTGGAGCAAAACCCAGAGGTGTGGGTATCATTAAATAAGGCTACGGATTCTCATTTATCAACGCGAGATTGGTATGGTTATGGGAGAAATTGGAGTCAATTTTTTAAACATTTTTGGATTTTAGCAGTTCCAGATCAGGGTGTTAACAATAAGTATGACTATCCTTTAGGGCTTATGTATCTTGTTTTCTTGCTTCCTTTTCTAACATTTTTTGCTCAATCCCTAAGAAAAAAAGAACTACCCATTTTGGCAATTTTTACTATAATGTATTGGGTCAGTTGGTGGTTCGGCTCGCAACAGGCGCGTTTCTTATATATACCTTTAATACTAATATATATAATAACGATTCCGAAATTAAAGAATAATTCTTTTATTTTACTCAGTGTTTGTGTGTTATCACTGATGTTTAGTTCAATTTCAGTTTTGCGTGCGCATAAAGCCGATTTTCAAAAGACAGCTTATGAGGTTCTCGACCCTAATTATTTGAAACATATTAAGTTAAGTAAAAGTTACCTGGTTTTGCAAAGAAATGATGTTGTCTCATTAAAGGAACATGAAGTTGCGTTTGCGCAGTTTCCAGTAAGGGTAGAGCAAGAAAAATACCCCTTTGTGATTCTGGATGGAAAAAATCAATAGGAGCTGGTTATGAAATTAAGTATCTTAATGCCCGTTTATAATGAGACGGAAACACTTGAAGAAATTGTAGGTAAAGTTCTTAATCAAAAAGTAGATGGTATCACGGCCATGGAACTTGTCATGGTGGATGATTTCTCGGTTGACGGCACGCGAGATGTTATCGCAGAATTAGAGAAAAAATATCCAAAAGAGATTAAGGCTTATTTTCAAGATCAAAATTATGGTAAAGGTTTTGCGATCACGCGAGCGATCAATGAGATGACAGGCGAGATTTGTATTATTCAAGATGCCGATCTTGAGTACGACCCTACTGATTATCCGCGTATTTTAGAGCCCATCATTTCAGGGCGTGCGGATTGTGTGTATGGTTCACGTTTTGCTGGTTCTCAAGCGAAACGTGTTTTGTTTTATTGGCATTCTTTAGGGAATAAATTTTTGACCCTTTTAAGTAACATGTTTACAAATCTTAATTTGACTGACATGGAAACATGCTACAAGGCTTTTCGTTGTGAGATTATAAAAAGTATTCCTATTCAATCCAAACGTTTTGGTTTTGAACCAGAAATTACAGCAAAGATATCCAAACGCAGGTGTCGTATTTATGAGGTTGGAATTAGTTATCGCGGTCGAACCTACGATGAAGGAAAAAAGATAACGTGGGTCGATGGAGTTAAGGCGATATTTACGATTGTTTATTTTTGGATAGTAGATGATAGCAAAAAGTAATAGAAATTATGTTATCCCCACATCAGCCAAAGGCTAACGCGGGATCACAAATATCAGAATTAATATGACGAGAACGAAACAGATCTCAGCAACATCCCCCCGCATGGAGTATTTCGATTCCATCGCCCACACACGTCTTAAATGGCGCCAAAAATATGCTTATTATAATCGTTTATTGGAAAAGTATATTCAATTTTATATCCCTCAAAATGTCAGTGTGCTTGAAATTGGTTGCTGCACAGGTGAATTATTAGCTTCCCTGAAACCTAAACGTGGTGTGGGTATTGATTATAGCCAGAAAATGATTGATATCGCGCAACAGAATCACAAGCAACTGGAGTTTCATCAAGGAGATCTGGAAACCTTGGAAATGGATGAGACGTTTGACTATATTATTTTAACGAACAATTTGGGTTATTTTCATGATATTCAAGAGGCTATTCATCGATTGAAAAAATTTTGTAAGCCCACGACACGTATTGTTGTTTCGTATCCCAGTAATGTTTGGCAGCCGATCTTGAAATTATCTGAAAATTTAGGATGGAGGATGAAATGGCCAGAGAAACATTGGTTGTCCATGGATGATATTGGAAATTTATTTGATTTAGAGGGATTTGAGACTGTTAAGAAAGATTATCGAATTTTGTTTCCTGTTTTTGTGCCGCTATTATCAACGTTCTTAAATCGATTTATTGTTAATCTTCCTATCATTCGTCATCTAGCCATAAATTTGATTCAAGTACTAAAACCTACCTTTTTACCTAGACAAGAACAAGCTCCCTCAACAACTGTTTTGATTCCGTGTCGTAATGAAAAAGGAAATATTGAAGAAGCCATTAAGCGTTTGCCAACGTTAGGACCAAAAACAGAAGTTCTTTTTGTTGAAGGACATTCAAAAGATGGAACGTATGAAGAGTGTTTACGCGTAAAAGAGTCTTATCCTGATCATGATATAAAAGTGATGCGTCAAAAGGGGAAGGGGAAAGGCAATGCGGTTCGTGAAGGTTTTGAGAAAGCGACGGGCGACATTTTAATGATTTTAGATGCAGATTTAACAGTTCCTCCTGAGATGCTTCCTAAGTTTTATCAGGCGATTGCCTCGGGCAAGGGTGAGTTTATTAATGGAAGTCGATTGGTTTATCGTATGGAAAAAAAGGCGATGCAGTTTTTAAATCAATTAGCAAATTTTAGTTTTGGATATATTCTTACGTATCTCATAGGTCAATCGTTAAAAGATACGTTATGCGGGACAAAGGTCTTGTGGCGTGAGGATTATTTGAAAATAGAAGCGGGGAGATCGTATTTTGGTGATTTTGATCCCTTTGGCGATTTTGATTTGCTTTTTGGGGCAGCTAAATTGAATTTAAAAATTGTTGAAATTCCTGTCAAATATAAAGACCGCACCTACGGCTCAACCCAAATCAGCCGTTTTCGTCATGGTTGGTTGCTCATTCAAATGACGGGATTTGCGATGCGGAAGATGAAGTTTATTTAATGGATCCCCGTTTGCGCGAGGATGACAACAATATTGGTTATTCCCGAGACGCTGGGAATCCGTGAACCGTGAAGAAGGATAATAATCACTATGAACTATTTTCATTTTCTTGCCATATTCATTTTCGCTTTCTCAGCGTTATGCAGCGGAGTTGCATTATATCATTATATAAATATTCGTAAGCTTAAACCTTTGCATCGTGTTTTATTTTTTGGAGAAGTGTTGTTATTTGGAGGGAGTATCATCGTCGGAGAGTTTATGGTCTTGGCGATGACAGGGTTATACAATGTTTGGTTTCTTTGGGGTGTCGTGCTCCTTAATATGATGGTCCTGCTTAAAAGAGAAATACGCACAACGGTATTTGGTTTTTTTCAGAATATTCGTTGGAGTCTTCCTGCTGTTGGTTGTATTTTTATCCTCGGTCTATTTTCTTTTCGTAATTGTTATTTCTTAATCGACATTGATTCTCACTCAACTTACCTTAATATGCAAAAATTGTGGTTGCATTGGGGGTCTTGTTTTTATTCAAGTGCCGCCATTGATGCGCGAATTCATTTGCCTCATTTTGATAGCGTGCCGCATAGTTTGGGAATATCCTTGTTTGGATTAAATACATTGTTTCCTCAATTAGTGATTTTGTTTTGGCGGCTCATTGTGTTGATGATGGTGTATGGGTATGTTGCTTATCGTTTTAATGGGTATTACGCTCTGGGAGCTATGATGATGGTTGCCTTTAACGATCATTTCTTTTATGCCGGGGCGAATCAGTGGGTTCTTGTAAATGGGGCCTTGATAGCCCTATTGTTTGGTGGAGCCTATAATTTTTGGGAAGCGAAAAGGAAAGATGAGCCTTTTTATTTGGTCTTAGCGGCTTTGTTTTTTAGTCAGTTAATGGCTAATAAATATCAAATGTTTTATCTTTTAGTATTTCTCACAACAGTAGGTTTATTTATCCAACAGAAACCTTTTAATAAACTTAAAATTTTGTTTACGACTAAGAATTGGGTCGTGGCTTTTGTTGTTATGAGTGGGTTGTGTTCGTTATGGTATATCAAGAATACGATTAATACTGGTTTACCGACATTTCCTATTTTGGCAGGACACTTTGGGACGTTAGGGTGGAGCCCAGAGAAAAGTGAGTTTTTTATGTTTGCGGCGGGAGGCATTTCACCTGCCAAATTTTTTAAATATGCGAGTTACTTTTTTATTTGGCCGGGAATTAAGGCAGCCAAGATTGTAGGCTTAGCGGTTTCAGGTTTACCTTTAATTTTACTTGTGGCTTCTGTCAAATCCAAAGAATATGAGGGGATGTTTCAAGAGTTGTGTTATTGGCTGGGGATTTCTTTTTTAATTCTTATGGGAACATGTTTGGCCTCACATCAGGATCCACGTTATTATCGTTTTGGTATTGCTATTAATGCGGTGGGAGTCGTATTTGCTATTCATTTTATTTTTACCCATTGTTTGCGAATCAAAACGCGGCTTATCATTGGCGCGTTGATTTTCTTCTTAGGACTCTCCGGGATCACCATGGTCAAACGTTATAAGGGTTCTTTTAATCGATCAAGTCCTAAAGACAATCTTAATGTACTGCTTAATAAATTACATATGGACGATATTATTGCGCGGCATTATCCAGATAATTTAAAAGTGAAGAGTGCTTTTGAGAAAAATGTGGAGAAGCTTCCAAAAGCTGCTTGGAATATGCATTCACGCAGTGGCTTATCAACATTCTTGCAACCAATTAAACCGCAAGTCGGGTTTTGGTATACTTCAATTGTTCATTGGGATTCGTATGATGATCCAAATAAAATTATAGAAGACATTAAGGCCTTTGACATCGAATGGATTATGGATGTAGATACCAAAAGCCAAGAATTTGTTTTTTTATCTCTTGAAGAATATGCTCAGATTGCAACAAAATATAATCGTTTCCCTGAAACGATCGGTTTTCCTTATGACATGCCGGCGGAATTGATTGAGACGAAGTATACGAAGAAGAAATAATTTGGAGATGGGCTTAGCTAGGGAAGTTTCAGCACGAAATCTCAACAAAGTATTTCCCCGACTCAGACAAGCTCCGCTTGCGCGTCGCAACTCGTCTGGTAAATATTTTGTTGAGATTTTTAGGAAGCGTGGTGATTAATTAAAACTGATGAAATTTAAGATACGTTAAATCTCTGTAAAAATATATGTCTCAAGCGAGTTACGGAGCGAAGCGGAGTATGTCTGAGCTGGAGACATATATTTTTACAGAGATCTTGCGCGCAAGCTCACGTGCTATTAAAGGTTACAGCTATGACAACAACGCTATTAGATAAAAAAATTCCGCATGTTGATATTCTTGGCGTTAATGTCTCTGCCATTAATTTGGATATGGCGGAGGGTATTGTTGATGATTTTGTGACTCATCGTAAACAAGGATATGTTTGTGTGTGTCCGGTGAGTACAATTATGGAGTGTGTCAAATTTAAGGCTTATCGTGAGGTGGTTAATGGGGCGGATGTGGTGACACCGGATGGGATGCCTACGGTTTGGATTGGGCGGGCGCGGGGTTTTAAGGATATGGATCGGGTTTATGGGCCGGATTTGATGCAACGGATTTGTCAAACGTCTCAAAGTAAGGGGTATAAACATTATTTCTATGGGGCATCGTCCGAAGCTCTTAAGGCGTTAACGCAACGATTGAATCGTGATTATCCTCATTTGCAGGTTTGTGGTCAGTATTCACCACCTTTTCGAGCGTTAAGTGCTGATGAAAAAAATGAAATAATAGACGAGATTAAAAGAGCAGAACCTGATATATTGTGGGTAGGGTTAGGCTCACCAAAGCAAGATTTCTGGATGCGTGAACATCGTTCTCTTTTAGATGTGCCTTTAATGATTGGTGTCGGTGCCGCTTTTGATTTTCTATCAGGAAACAAACCACAAGCACCTAAATGGGTTCAGCGTTCTGGGTTAGAGTGGCTTTTTCGATTGTGCTGTGAACCAAGGCGTTTGTGGCGACGATATCTTCTAGGAAATACCGTTTTTGTCTATTTGTTAATTAAAGAATATATACAAAATCACTTCTCATCAAAATAATGATAAAGATCGCAAGACATGTTTTAATTAAATATACGTATATCCTCATCGATATAATGTTTGTGAGTCTTTGTATCTATATTTCTTGTTTGTTTCGTGCGTCAACTTTGCCGTTTGAAGTGACGTATCTAAATTGTTTTTTTGATCCAACGAATCCTTTTCGTTTTGTCTTCCTTTTCTGGATTTTAGTTGCGATCATCATTAATAACTCTAACGACCTGTATCAAACACGAAGAGAAATTGTTGAAACGGTAGAGGTTTGGCGTGTCATTAAAACGGTGTTTTTCTCATCACTGATGACCATTGTTGCTATTTATGTCGTTAAAATAGAAGACTTTCCTCGGTCTGTCTTATTTTTAACGGCTTTTTTTATGGCCAGTTCTTTTTCGTTATGGCGCATTTGTAAGAGGTTTTTTGTCGATTTTCTTGTTTCGCAAGGATACAATAATTTTAATGCCATTATTATTGGAGCTGGAAAGGTTGGTCAAACGTTAAGAAAAGAGATTGAGGCTAAGCCTTCTTTAGGTATTAATGTGGTTGGGTTTTTAGATGATTTTAAAGCGGATGAAGATTTAAAAGATGGGCGAATTTTGGGGTGCATATCAGATTTTGTCAAAATTGCTCAAACAGAATTTATTGATAAAGTTTTTATCACGATTCATCATGACAGTAATGTTTTTATGAACATTTTGCAACAAGCGAAAGCCAAAGGCGTTGCTGTTCGTGTTGTCCCTCAAGGTTTTGAATTGATGCCAGGGGAGTTTAATAAATATAATATCGGGTTTGTTCCGATTTTAGAATATTGCAATGTTGTCAATAAACGTAAGCAAGTTGGAAAAAGGTTTTTTGATTTTGTCGTTGCCACATTTTTATTGATCATTTTATCTCCATGCCTATTATTTGTCGCACTTCTCATCAAATTAGATAGTCCAGGCCCTATTTTTTACATCTCTAAACGTTTTGGACGTAGTGGTCGTGTCTTTCCTATGTTTAAATTCCGTAGTATGGTTATGGATGCTGACACTAAAATAAAAGGGTTGATGGAGAAAAATGAAGTCGATGGTCCAATTTTTAAAATTAAAAAAGATCCTCGTGTAACGTCTTTTGGTAAATTTTTACGTAAATTTAGTTTTGATGAATTGCCTCAGATTCTTAATGTCGTTTTAGGTCATATGAGCTTGGTGGGACCAAGACCGTTACCTATTAATCAAGTGCAGAAGGAAGATTATCGGCAATTGCGTCGTCTAGAAATTCGTCCTGGTATTACGGGCTTGTGGCAGATTAGAGGCAGAAGTGATCTTTCTTTTGCAAGATTAGTGCGATGGGATATGTGGTATATCAATAATTGGTCGTTTTGGTTAGATTTAAATATTTTGCTGCAAACGATTCCGACAGTTATGAAGGGAAAAGGAGCTTATTAAAAATGATCACATTGATTAACCATCAAGGCATGAAAAAAATGGCAGGGATTCAATTACAATCACCTTCGCCACCGATTGGTTTGGCATACTTAGGCGCTTTTTTAAAGAAGAATGGATATGAGTATACAGCTGTTGATGCCTGTGGTGAGGCGATGAGCCAGGTCTATCCCTTTCGAGGGAGTGAAAAGATTTTGATTCAAGGGTTAAAAACAGAAGAGGTTGTTGCTTTAGTGCCTAATGAAACCAGGGTTGTTGGATTTTAATGTTGGTTAAGTC
>JAJDCB010000034.1 GCA_029261065.1 Candidatus Omnitrophota bacterium
TAGTAATAGGTGGCAAAAAGCTGACGGGCTTTGTTCTCAAGTCCTTGCCAATAAGGAATTTCTGTTGGGGATATATCTGATGTCCCGCGGGGAATTTTAAATCTATCTGCCATGATTACTAAATTTCGAGGTAAAAACCTTTACGAATACTTAAACTTAATTTACGGAGTATAAGTTACAACCCTTCTTATCTGATAAAATATAAAAAGAGTAGTGCCCAATTAAAGAACATTACTCTTTTTAATATTATTACGTAAGATCAAGGATTACTTAATCTTTTGTTTCATCTCTAAACCAGGTTTAAAAACAACAACTTTACGAGGTGGGACAGGAACGCTTTCGCCTGTTCTTGGATTTCGTCCAAATCTAGCTCTTCGTTCTTTAATTTTGAAAACGCCAAAATTTCTTAACTCAACCTTCTCATTACGCACAAGACTCTCAACAATCACATCAAAAGTCTTTTGAACAATCTTTTTTACATCTACTTGCTTGATACCTGTCATATCTGTAATCTTTAAGACAATATCTTTTTTGGTCATCTTAACTTTCCTCCTATCCTCTTTCTTAAAAAAGCGCTTAGTAACTCGTTACTCTTGAAGCCCTTAGAGCCCCTTAATGCTAAGTATAGTAGCAACAAGACGTTACAGTGTCAAGATATTATTTGTACCCCAAGCGGGATAACCAATTTTATTATTTTCCACTAAAAAGATACCGTAAACCTTTCTTTACCAATGATTTCCTTAATTTCATTCATTAAATCTTCGTTTGGAGTGACATAATAATCCTTTCCCACAAGGATTTCGACGCTTTTTCGCCCACCAGAATCGACAGTGATATAAACAGGCACCCGACCAGGAAAACTCCTAAATTTCTTCTTTAAATCCTCTAAGCCATTTGTTGCAACCTTTGACAAGTCTACCTTTATGGCTTTAATGGAATTATAAATGTCATGAACATATTTCATATCATTGCCTATTATCTTAGGCTCATCATCCCGAAATGAGACCTGCCCCTTTATAAAAACAACCTCACCCACGCGTAAATAAGTGGCTAATTTTGGATAATCTGAAGGAAAAATGACAATTTCGACATCCCCATCCTTATCCTCCACACGGATGATGGCCATCCGTTCATTCGTTCGTCTTGTATTTGTTAGTTTCACGGCAGCTATCAAGCCAACAAATCGTACATCCTCTCCATCGATCGCATCTTTTAAATTTTTCGCGTTATAATTCGTAAACTCTTTAATTTCAACATCATAATGATCTAAGGGGTGTCCGCTGATATAAAAACCTAAAATTTCTTTTTCATAAGTTAAAATTTGATTTTGATGCCATTCCTTAAGATCCGGAAACGCTTCCGTTTCTTTATTAAACCCACCGATATCATCATCCATATCAAAAAAGGAAAACTGACCGGAAACCTTCTCTTTCTGCTTTTTAGCTCCCAATTCTAATGATCTGTCAACAACTGCCATCAATTGGGAACGTCGAACGCCAAAGGCATCAAAAGCGCCACATTTAATAAGACTTTCATATACTTTTCTATTAACCAACCGTAAATCAACACGCTCACATAAATCAAAAAGAGAAACATACGGTTCTGCTGATCTATTCTCAACAATCGACTCAATAGCAGTGCTCCCCACATTCTTAACAGCTAACAACCCGAATTGAATCGTTTTTTCATCTAAAACCTTAAATTCTTTCACACTTTTGTTCACATCGGGTGGCATCACACGAATACCCATCGCTTCACATTCTTTGATATATTCTACGACTTTATCCGTATTATCTTTTTCACTCGTAATTAAAGCGCACATAAATTCAACAGGATAATTAGCCTTAAGATATGCGGTTTGATACGAAATAAGCGCATAGGCCGCTGAATGACTGCGGTTAAAACCATAACCCGAGAAATAATCGATCAAATCAAAAAGTTTATTAGCTTTTTTGTCATCAATGCCACTTGTTTTCAGACATCCTTCCACAAAATCTACACGCATTTTATCCATAACCGATGCAATCTTCTTACTCATTGCTCGCCTAAGATGATCCGCTTGAACAAGAGAAAAACCGGCCAACACAACAGGAATCTTCATAACTTGTTCCTGATAAATGATAATACCGTACGTATCTTTTAGGACAGGTTCAAGTTTAGGATGGTCGTATTTAACTTCAACCTCACCTCTTTTTCTCTTAACATAATCGTCTAACATCCCACTTCCCATCGGACCTGGACGATAGAGGGCTAGAATAGAGATGATGTCTTCAAACTCTGAAGGTTTAGCTTTTTTAAGCAAATCGCGCATCCCCGAACTTTCCAACTGGAAGATACCAAAACTATTCGCTCGCCCCAAAAGATCATAAGTTTTTTTATCATCGAGAGCAACTTTATCCATCCTTAACTCAACACCATGAATCTGTTTAATAATTTTAACCGCTTCACTAATTACCGTAAGTGTTCTTAAGCCAAGAAAATCCATCTTAAGCAAACCGATCTTAGCGATCCCGTTCATGGTAAATCCTGTTGTGATCTGCCCATCACTGGTTTTAAACAAAGGCACATACTCATACAAAGGTTTATCGCCAATAACGACACCAGCGGCATGAGTTGAGGCGTGACGGCTTAACCCTTCTAATACTTTTGCAGTGTCAATAATCTCACCCGCCGTTTTATCTAATTCATACAATTCGCGCAATTGAGGTTCTTTATCAAGCGCAGAATCTAACGTGATCCCTATTTCATTAGGAACTAATTTGGCAATCTTATCAACATCTGTATAAGAAACGGCCATCACACGACCCACATCACGAATGGCAGCCTTCGCCTGCATTGTTCCAAAGGTGATGATTTGAGCCACGTTATCCGTGCCATACTTACGGGTGACATATTCGATAACCTCGCCTCTTCTCTCATAACAAAAATCAATATCAATATCAGGCATCCCCGCGCGATCAGGATTAAGAAAACGTTCAAATAACAAACCGTATTTGATCGGATCTAGATCTGTGATACCAAGTAAATAACTAACAATACT
>JAJDCB010000035.1 GCA_029261065.1 Candidatus Omnitrophota bacterium
TGAACATCTTGTTGAGGATATGGAATAGAACAACCACTTTTCTCAAGTTCAACCTTTGCTTTTTCAAGCAGATCAAAATGAACCCCCCAATAATCGGAAGGCTTAACCCAAGGTCTGCAAATAATGTTCACGCAGCTATCGCCTAATTCAGAAACAGCTATCGTAACAGCAGGATCTTTAAGAATACGAGAATCCGCATCCACCAAACCCTTTAAGACATCCTTTGCTTTTTTGATATCATCATCATAAGAAATACCAAATACTAAATCAATACGACGTCGATCAATATCAGAAAAATTTGTAATCGTGTCACTACTAATTTTTGTATTAGGAACAATAACTTTTCTGTTATCGCCTGTTGCAAAAACCGTGTTAAAGATCTTAATTTCCTTAACCGTTCCCATAACACCACCCGCATCAACAAAATCACCAATTTTAAAAGGTCTAAATAAGATGATCATGACACCTGATGCAAAGTTGGAAAGCGTTCCTGATAAAGCCATACCAATGGCCAAACCAGCAGCGGCTAAAATAGCAGCAAATGACGTTGTTTCAACGCCCATGCTTCCTAATGCGGCGATAATCGTGAATACCAAAATAATGGCATAAACAAGATTCTTTGCAAAACCAGCCAAAGCTTGATCAACATTAGCTTTGATCATAAGCTTTTCTGTTGTTTTAGAAAGAAATTTAGCAATCCATTTACCAACTACATAAATAATAACTGCGGCAATAAGATTAGTACCGATTGAGATAGCAATATCCATAAATTTACTCGTTGATTCTTCCATAACAAGCTCCTTTTTTCTCTAAGTTTATTCGCCTCCGAAGGGAAGCTTAATTTTATCTTTAATTGTTGTCGCTTTTTCTAAAAGAATATTAACGGAATCTTTAGAAACGACATCTGATAAAAATTTTATATCGAAATTAGCTAACTTAGCTAATGTTGTTTTTGTGATCGCTCGTCGAATAATAGTCGCAACCAAAACTTGTGGATCTGTAACATTTTCAAGCTCTTCTGAGATATTTATATCAAATTGTTTTATTTCCGGTTCTGCCGATTTGGAATAGTCCTTATAAATGACCTTACCAACTTTAAAAACAATGTGATCAATCTGGATTTCTGGAGCCTCACCTTTTTCTTTTTTCTCTTTAGGCTCATCCTCCTTACCCTTGTCTTCTTCTTTAGACTTATCCATTTTAAGGGCATCTAAATTAAGCACACCATCTTTATTCTTAACAATCACTAACTGTTCGAGATTCAACTCAACATCCTCTAAGTGAATCTTTCCCTTAATCATAGCCCCTAAATTATAGTCTACGAATACTTTCGGAGCCTCAAACATCACAGGATCTTCAAACCCTTTAGGATTTAACAGCTCAAGACCATTAATACCAAAATGCGTCTTTTTAATCCCGATATCAATGGATCCTATTTTCATCTCTAAACCCGTGGCCGCCTTAACACCTTTTTCAATGGCTACCTTAGCAATAATATTTTTTGCGACAATCAAACCGAAAACAATAACACCGATAACGATAAAAAATCGAAGTTTTTTAAGCATACTTAAAAGCCTTTCTTTTATAACCTTTTTATCTTGAGAGTTCTTCTTACCCCAGAAGGGACAAAGAAATTACTTATTACCAATTACATAATACAGAATTAGCCCTATCCCAGGTAATAACCAAATAAGAGCAATCCAAAGAATTTTTTTGCCCATATCTTTTCCACTTTTGAGCAAATTAACAGTAGCCAAAATATTAAGTACAAATACAATAATACCTATAATTTTCCCCATAGCCTACCTCCTGCTTAATTTTTGATTAATTGTTATTAGAAACATAAGTATCTGAAACAAAAAGACTTTAGAAATTTTGTCGATGAAGCCTGATAATTTCTTTTGATTCAATAACCCTATCCTGAATGAGTTCGTATATTTTCCCTAATTCTGCTACTTTGTCAAGAAAATAATTTGCCCCAAGATTTTGAAGCTTTTTTCTATCAACATCCCCCTTTGATTGACATAAAATTATAACAAAGGACCCTATGCACTTAAACTGCAAAGACTTAAGAACATTCAGAGCCCCAGCCTCTGGTAAATCTTTTTCTAGAATAATAATGGCAGGTTTTGACTCTTTTATGCCCTCAAGAGCCTCGTAGGCATCCTTCGCCTTCCCTACGACCATGATATCATCTAAAGGCAACAATCTTTTTTCTATGTCATCCCGAATGGCCCTAGCTCCATCTGCAATAAAAACTTTAAACATGCCCCCCCCTCCCCTTTAACCTTTATTGTATGACATCTTTTGATGACATATCTTCCAACAAATCAACGATTAGATCAAAATCATGAGATTTATCAAAAAAATAATCAGCCCCAAGTTCTTGGCATTTTTCTCTATATTGTGGGTATGAGTGGTTAGTCAGAATAACAACTATCGTTTGTTTTTCTTTTTGCGATTTAATAGCTTTTAAAACATCAAATCCGGTTCCATTAGGAAACTGCAGATCCAGAAACACCACATCAGGATGAACATCTCTTAATTGTTCAATAGCCTCTGGCACATCACGCGCCTCCCCTATTAACTGAACTTCAGGAAAAAAGGAAAAGATACTCGTTAACCGATCTCGAATACAATCAGAATCATCTGCGATGAATAATGTCATGTCATTAGTATAACGACCCTAACATATTTGAATATCGGTCAAAAACTGATTAACGTGTAGGAAAATATATATGAATTATGTAAGTATTGTCCTACAAGGAGGAGGTGCGAAAGGAACAAATATTAATTGATGAGGTTGTTTTTGATGGCGTAACGGGTTAACTCTGAATTATTTTTCATATTTAACTTATCTAAAACACGCATTCTGTATGTGCTAATTGTTTTGACACTTAAGGCCATTTCATCGCCGATCTCTGATACGGTTTGACCTGAGGCGATTTTACCAAACACTTCAAACTCTCGATCCGAAAGCAACTCAAAGGGTTGTTTGGTCGCATCTTTTCCAACATCCATCGCTAATCGTTCGGCTAATGTTTCACTAATATATTTCCCACCGCGAGCCACTTTCTGTATCGCTTTAATAAGATCTTCAGACTCACAATTTTTGGTTAGGTACCCAGAAGCCCCAGAACGTAAAGCTCGTAATGCATATTGATCTTCCGGATGTGTACTTAAAATGAGAATAGGGGTTTGTATTTTTAGATTCTTAAGAACTTTAAGAATATCGATACCCCCTTTGCCCGGCATGGAAATATCTAATAAACAAACGTCAAACGAGCGTTCCTGCAACTTCTCAATCACCTCATGGCCATCGCAAGCCTCATCAGCGACCTTCATCATAGGACTATCAGCCAAGGTTTGCTTAAGTCCTTGACGGACAATGGGGTGATCATCAGCTATTAATATATTAATCATGATATTTTGGGTAACGCCACACGTACGATGGTTCCTCTTTTTTTCTTTCCTTGAATATCAATATCACCATTTAAATAATGAATCCGTTCTCGCATGCCCATTAAACCAAAGGCTTCTGGACTTTCTAACTGCTTCTTTGTAACCCCACGGCCGTTATCATCAACGATCATGACAATTTTTGAGGCACTTTCATTTAAACTCACCGAAACTTTTGAAGCCTGCGCATGTCGGACAATGTTTGTTAACGTTTCTTGCAAAATGCGAAACAACGTCGTTGCGTATTTTGTATTCATCTGAGCATCATCAAACTGAATATCTAAATAACAATCTAGCGAAGTTCTTTTTCTAAATTCATCCATTTGCCATTCCATAGCAGCCACCAACCCCAAATCATCTAAAATACCAGGTCGTAATTCCGAAGATATTCTTTGAACCGTTTTCACGGTTGAATCAATCAATTCTTTCATGGACTTAACTTTATCTTCCAAAACAAGATCTTTTTTATCCAACCGTTTTTGAAACCAACTGCAATCCATCTTTAAAGCTGTCAACGCTTGACCAAGTTCATCATGAATCTCACGCGCAATTCCTGTTCGTTCCTGCTCCCGAACTTCTTCTAAATGAGCAGAAAGATTTTGTAACTGTTCGTAAGACTGCTCTAACTTTCCTTCTGTTTGCTTGTGCTTTTGTATTTCTTGCGATAATTGTTCATTAGATTGTTTAAGTTGAGACGTTCGATCAATAACGCGTTCTTCAAGATCTATACGATACTCTTCTAATTGTCGTTCAATGATCTTACGTTCCGTTATATCTTCCCGAGAAATAATAATGCCCCCCACCATTCCTTCTGATGTTCTCCAAGGATGCATCTCCCATTTAATCCACATATCTTTTCCTAGGGGAAGCTTTAATAACTCTTCATCTGATCTCTTAACACATCCTTCCAAAACTTCCTTATGAATCTGCTTCCAACGTAAAGAAATATGCGGCAGAATTTCGTAATGAGAACGTCCCTTAATATCTATCTCTGTTAACTGATAATCTTCCAACCAACGTTGACTGGCCATAATATAATTCATTTCTTTATCAAACATCGCCACCGCAACAGGTGTATGTTTAACAAACAAACGAATACGCCGCCCATTCTCAAAAAACAACTTCTCCATCATTTTTCTTTCTGTAATATCTCGTGCTACAAAATAATGCAAATCTTCATCTTCAAGCTCAACAGCATTCCATTCTAACCATTTATAATCACCATTCTTACTTTGGTATCTATTTTCAAAACGTATATTAGCATTACCCTTTACAAGACTAAGAAAACAGGCCTGTGTCATTTCTCGATCATCAGGGTGCACGAGATCTAAAAAAGATCTTGCAAGAATTTCTTCTCGGGTAAACCCTAATACCTTAAAGAAGACATCATTAACTTGTTTAAAATAACCATTTAATTCCACCAAACACATCATTTCTGTGGAAAAATTATTCAAAAACATCTTTTCTCTCACATCCTTCGAACTGAGAACGACATCTTGAATGTATGATTCCTTAGAATACTCTTGTAACTCTTGACGATTGGCCTGCATAAATGTTCCTATAGCTAATTTTGTAATCTTATTACTACCAATAAGTTATACTTCTATTAAATACAACATTTTAAAAATGCGTTTAAAAGATGCCCTATTTTACCGTTTTGCCCTAATATACACAAGAACATTATTCTCTCCTCTTTTCTTAAATAAATCAATACCGCGCGCACCTTAACGAAGCTGGATACACCGTCCATTCCCCGTGTTTATTGTTGATATGATCAATCGACTGGATCAAACGTTCCCGTTTGATGTCTTTATCAAATAAATAAATCGCATTTGCAGGTTCTAAATTAGAAACGCTTACGCCTAAAACGCGAACCAAAAGTTCCTTACAAGGAAAAATGTCTATAATCTCAAGACAGCGTTGATAAATTTCGTAACCATCGTAAGTTGGTTCGATAAATGTTTTACGTTTAGAGTGCCCTCCTTTAAACCCATCAGCAACATAAATATAGACTGTTCGTCCTTGAAGTTTTTGCCGGCGTAATCGTTGGGCGACCATTTCTGAAAGTAAATAAAACCAATCATGAATAAAATCCTGATCTGTGCTGACATACCTTAATGTTTGCGAATGACCAACAGATTTAGGTTTAGGTTTACCATCGGCAAAAAAAGGAATGTCGCTAATGTCCTCAACCAAACACGCCGCTTTAAGCCAAAGGCCAACAACACCAAATTGTTTTTTTAATAAGGAATTAGGATATTGCACAAGATCGCCACAAGTATAAACTCCTAAATAATGAAATCTTTCTTTTAAACGCGGACCAATGCCACAAATTTTTTCAACAGGAAGCGTTGTTAACAGTGTTAGGACCTCCTTTTTACTTAAAACCGCAATCCCATCTGGTTTATGGAGTTTGGCTGCTAATTTAGCTGTTATTCTCGAAGGAGCCACACCGACGGTGCATGTAAGTCCAAAACGTTGTTTTATTTTTTTCTTAATGGCTAGTCCCATATCTAAAGCTGATCCAAACAACCCCTGACAACCATCAATGTCTAGAAAGAATTCATCAACGGAGAACTTTTCAACCTGTGGACAAAAGTTTTGTAAAATTTGAAATATCTGATCAGATGTATAAACATATTTTGTTGTATCCGCGGGAACAAATATGGCATCCGGACATATTTTTAAAGCCTTCCAAGAAGGCATCGCATTTTCAATACCGCGAGCCTTAGCTTCATAAGATGCTGCACAAATAATCGAACGATATTTATTATTGCGGCCACCGATAATGACAGGCTTGCCACGAAGGGCTGGATTAACTTGTTGTTCTACAGATGCAAAGAAGGCATCCATATCAATATGCATTATGAGTTTGGACATACATCCTTTAACCGCCAACACATATGGATATTGTGAAGATAAATTTGATAAACGTTACTATGGTGGGTGACAGAAAAAAAGTGCAAAATATATCCTCCGCGCCTTTCCTGCCAATAATAGGTGATCTCTTCAATAACGTACTTCTCGTGACGCCAAACAAAACAGGTAGGAATAATCTTATTTTTCCTAAAGATAACCCCAACCTCAATCACATCTTCTTCACGTGACTGATCCGGAGTATGCCGATCCCAACGAGAGTCATTGCTAAACATGATGCTAAAGTACCATACATAAGTGTGGCATGTAAAGATAAAAATGGCATTACAACATCAATTAACATGATTTAGGCTTTTTATTGAAAGATGATATCTTTTGCGGTATTCTTATCTTGAGCAATACAATCTTTATGAAAGGAAAATCAAATGCCAACAATATTAGAAATCCTCGGATGGCGGCTATTTTTTTATTCTAACGAAGGAAATGAACCAATTCACATACATGCGCGTAAAGCAGAAATGGAATGTAAATTTTGGATTAAAATTAAAGAATATGATATCGAAGCAGCATACACGCGTAGCGTAAAACCTAGAGATGCTCGAGAAATAAGAAAAATCATATTTGATCATTTTGAATATATTATTCAACAATGGGATGATTTCCAAAAGGAGAAAAAGTCATGATCAACTTTCATAAAGTGGATAACATATCTTTTGATAAAAAAACAATGACACTAGCTATCGATAATCAAGAATATAAATTTGACCTTGCCCGAGTATCAAAACGTCTTTTAGAAGCAAATGAAGAAGAAAGAAAAACCCTTGAAATTTCTCCATCAGGGTATGGAATTCATTGGCCTTTGATTGATGAAGACTTATCAGTTGAAGGACTTCTTAAATTAGTAAATTAAAAAACCGGAACTACCCCTCATCAAGCGCTAGCTCAGGCTCCTTCTCTTCTGATTTAATAAAAATATCATGCGAAATTTTTTTACGATAATAGGCAAAATACCAAAGAGCCATAATATTAAACCCTGGCATAATCATACACAGAGCAACCTTTTCTTCTTTCCCTAAATCATGAGCGATGCGATACCATAAATAAATAGGAAGTATTAATGACACAAGCGGAATCAAATAAAGACATAAAAAATAGGACGAATGCCCTGCCATCTTAACGACATGCCATTCTTGCACAAAAGGAATCCAAGCCTTCCAATAACGTTTTGTTTGAAAATGTTGGCAAATCCACATCAAAGGTAAACAATAAGAAACATAAATCATAAAAACAATTCCGATAAGAATGCCCTTCCTTGTTACGGGAGAAAGCTCTTCGAAGAAATATTGCCTTGCCGCTTGAATTTTAGGATGCCTTTCTTCATATTCAAAATATGCCATATTCAAACGGAGATACCCTTCCGTAATACGGTTATATAAACTTTTCTTACCACTCTCTATAATCTCTTTAGCCTCCTCAATGAGCATTTCTTCATTAACCAAATCTTTTGGCTCTTCACCTTCTTTTGTCTTTTGCTCATCAACAACACTCTTTAACATGTTTAAAGAAGCCCCAACATTTTCTTTTGATGATGCTTTCTTTATTAAATCTTTAAAATTATCCGTGTCTAATTTTTGATCAGGCCCCCCATCCAAGCGGATAACATCATCTTTGGAATTAAGCGATCCTAAAACCTCTTTTTTAATATCTTCCATTTTGCCTGCGTCTTGATGTTCATCAATAGGTAATTCAAACAGCTCCTCTGGTATCCCATCGGTTTTAAGAGGCGGTAAATCCACTTTTTCCGCAGGTGCCGCTGAAGAGACACTTTCTTTTTTCTTTTCTTTAATAGGAGTTGGAATTAATGTTGGCTTTGGACTTGATTTTGCAGCCGGAGCCGAAACTGGAGCTGGAGTGGCGGGTGGTGATGACTGAACCGGTGGATTTAAAAAATCTAGGAATCCTTTTTCTCGAACAGAAATGCTAAGTTGACGCGCGATAAACTCACTTTCATTTTTATCTTGAGTGTCGTGAGGGAAAAATACAAATGTAATAAACAAGACACTCAAAAAAATCGCACAAACAGAAATAACACCTTTTATATTTTCTTTAAAACTTTTTTGATTTTTATTGCTATGATTTTTCACTTCTTTAAATTCGCTTAAGAATGTTATTTAAAATTTTTCCTGAGGATTCAAAAAAACGAAAATCAGCAATAGCATCTAACGGTGTTTCTGACAAGGTGATGATCGCAAGCACGGCACCATTGCGCTTGGCTATTTTAGGAATACTGGCAGCAGGCTCGACAATAAGCGTTGAACCTATCGCCATCATAAAATCACAATCAGATGCCCAGCTAAAAGCTTGATCCAAATCGTCTTGCCTTAAATTCTGCCCAAATGATATGGTATTCGCTTTTAAGGGACCCGCACATTGCGAACATACCGGAACCGTAGCCCCACTCTTTAATTGTTCAAAAGCTTCTTGCCAGGGGCGAATGTCTTTGCAGGTCCAGCAAATGGTTTCTAAATTTGTTCCGTGAATCTCAATTGTTTTTTCTTTTGAATTGCCTGCCAACGAATGCAAGCCATCAATATTCTGAGTCACCAAACCCTTTAACTTGCCCCTCCGCTCCAACTCTGCAATCGCAAGATGTCCCGCATTAGGCTTCGCCGTCTGCAACGACTCCATCAATTCTTTTTTAATAACCCAATATTCTCGACGCTTCTCTTCACTCGCTTCAAATTCTTGAATCGTGACGGGTTTAAAACGATCCCAAAGCCCACCCTTGCTTCGATAATCAGCAATGCCACTTTCCGTCGATATACCCGCCCCTGTAAAAACAACAATATTTTCAGACTTCTTTAAAATATTAACAAGATGCTCTATGTCAGGCTCTAGCTTATCCATGTTAATTTTTTAATTTTTTAAGAAGATATTTTTCATAGATGTCATAGAACTGAACCATAGACTCAATATCAATCCATTCATCTTTAGAATGCAAATTCCCCACAAGCGGTCGAGAAATCATAACAGGAATACCATACACAGAAATAAACCGTGCATCACTCCCTCCATCATCTCGAATTTGTTCCGCTGGCTTTCCTGTCACTTCTTCTATAATACGCTGATAATCTTCATCTGGACTAAGTGTTGTTGGTTCGGCACTTATGATAATTTCTAATTCCATGTCAGAACCGATAACATTTTTAATTTTTGTTAACATACCACTGACTGTTTCCGGATTAGGAAAACGAACATCAATGACAGCATAGGCATCTGAGGCAATACGATTGGTTGTTTCATTCTCTGTTCCAACAACGGTAATGGAACATGTTGGATACCAATAATGCCCTTCTTGCACATAGTCTTGAAAACTTGATCGAAGCGCATTTAAACTACTCATCATTTTATCAATAGGATTCTCACCCAACCACGGACGCGCCGCATGAGCCGACTTCCCCTGACAAGAAAGACGCAGATGCAAAATTCCTTTTTCGGCAACTGTTATTTTATTGAGTGAACCTCCGTCGGGAATCATCGCCATGGAACATCTAACGCCCACATCTCTAAAAAGATAACCAACCCCACATTCCCCCCCGATCTCTTCATCTGATGTGATAGCAAGTCCCAAGGACGCGTTAGGTATTTGAGAATGAATGGAACGAAAGACTTCCAAAAGGATGGCCACAGCACCTTTCATATCCCCAGCGCCTGGCCCATAAATGCGACCGTCCTCAATGTGTGAACGATAAGAACTCAAATCGGGATGTTGGATCACATCCAAATGCCCACACATTAATATCTTTGGTTTATGACATCCCGGTGGTGCGGCAATTAGAGAAGGAATTGTTTTGTGTTCAAATTCACGCAACTCAATATGTTCTAAGGATTCAAGATGATTTTTAATAAAATCAAAACAGCGAGCCCGATCCTCTTCCCGTGATTGAATGCTTGGAATAAGAATCAAGTCTCTTGTTAAGGCAACAAGCCGTTCCCTTATATTTTGTGATGATGGCTGACTAGTCACGATCAAAACTCCCTTGAAGGTTATCCATATTCGTCATTCGTTTTAACAAACCCGTTGTCTCTAACATTGTCGGTGCCAGAAATAAAAACTGACCTTTACCAATAAATGTTTTTTCATCCGGATTAAAATTAAAAGGCAACACACCCGCCGGCATACCTGGTCGATATAGAAGATTTGAACCTTCTAACATTTGTAAAATAGCGTCGGCCTCAAGGGCTTTAGAAAAGGAAAGATTTCTCATCAACCATGCGCCCTTTGGAAAAAAATGTCTGGCTAATACAGACGGATAGGTGGCTCCTGTAACGCGCGCATTGATTTCACAAATTCTTAACTCTGGTACACTATCGCGTTTCGTATATAGAAAATCGATACTCGCCGTCCCCCTATAACCTTGATCATGCAACCAACGTGCGGCCACCTCTGATTGTTGAAGAACGTCTTCTTTAAAACCATCCTCCATATAATAAGGTGGTGAAACATTGCCTTCATGGATACTATCTACACTTAAAATTTGTTCCGTAATATCATAAAGGACACAACCATTCTGGTTAATCATCATCTGCAAACTAGGAGATCCAATATATTCAACACCTTTGATTGAATCATCTAACCAACCTTGCACCATACAAGGGCCTTCATAAAACAAATAATCAGGAAGTTCTTTTAAAGCATCATTAAGGGACACCTTTAACATGCCAATGCCTGATGCCCCTATCGGAGCTTTAATGACAGCTTTTTTATATCCAAGAGATTTTAACGTCTCATAGCAATCACCTAACTCACCACTGGTTTGTGCGACACACGTATCAAATATCGGTAAATCAATCCCTTTAAGATACTCAAATAAACTAAATTTGTTATTACCTTCTCGACTGCTTTTAGAAGAACACAACGTCTCTTTTTGCGCTAAACCTGCTAATTTTTCAAGAGCAGAATCCGTAACATAACCATGAAGACACCCCGCAGAAAAACTCTTAATCTGTTCTACAAATTCATTAAGCTCCAAAGAATAACTCTCATCTTCATTTAATAATTCATAAAGCCTGTGATCGATCACTTCTAATTGCGGTAATGTTAAATTTAAATCTTTGTAGAAATAAGAAAGCAAATCCTTGTTAGGTTCTTTTTCTAATATAATAACATTATTTTTACCCGAAGAAATTAAATTCAAGATAGGAATAACACGCCCACCATATGTTTCCAAGGCCCCTACTTCTTTTCTAAGAATATCCGTCTCTTGCTTATTTCCGTAGAAAATAGATAGAATATTGGCGAAAAAAATAATGTCCTGATCGCAAATTGTAGGCAAAGACCCTTCAAAAGACCTTGTCACTTGTGTCATCATGCTAGTATATCACTGAATCTTATAAAGAAAATCACCTAAATAAATAATTCTTGGATAACCTCAATGGCTTTGCCTTGATCCATAAAATAAGGACTTGTTGCTACTGTAATAAACGAAGATTGGGCAATATGTTTTTTGATATGTTTGATTTTAAAATCATAGTCGATATAATCCATCTCTTTTGCAAAAATGTCAATATCAATATCAAGGAGAGCTCCTTTAATGGCAGGATTTTCAAGCGTCTTTGGACTATTAATGATCTGAACATCCGAAAACAACTTTAAGTGTTTGGCTGGTTTAATAAAATTTCCTACATTGAGAACAAAATTGGTGTATTCAAATACTTGTTTTAAATCAATGTTTTCTAAATCCGGAATATCTAAATACGTTTGAGGTTCTCGCATATCCGTATGCTGATCAATGTGAACCAACGGCAACTTTGCATTGATCCAACCCTTCTTATATCCAAACATCCAGAAAAAAAAGGCATGATTGTGATTATCAAAGATAAAAACCTCTTTGCCGGCCATAGGGCAATAATAGATATGCTCTAACCCTTTTTGATTAAACTCAACCTCTTCAAATACTTCACTAAAAACGATTTTCTGGCCAACCGCGAGATCTACGATCCGTCCTTCTATAAGTGAAGGAACATAAATTTCCTGAACCTTTCTTCTCTCAAACGAAAAACTGTTGTTGCCAACCGGTTTCTTGATAAGAAAACCATGATATATTTTATCCAAATCATTAATCATAATAATAAGTTTGTCATCCCCGCCTCGTATGTCATTCCCGCGAAAGCGGGAATCCTACGGGGTAAACTCCAGCGGGGATGGCAATATTACGGTACAAACTGGTAACATATTACAAACGATGTTCTAGTTGCACATTACGATGGCCTTCCATATTACAGAAATCTATGCTTTAATTATACCCATGAAACCCCGTATTTCCATCAACATCTTAACCTGGAATAATTTAAATGACACCACCGAATGTGTCAACTCTGTATTAAAGATAACCTATCCCCATCTAAACATTTGTCTTATCCATAATGGATCCTCTGCTGACATTACAGAAGCCCTTCATCTCAAATTTCCTGATATCACCCATATTAACCTCCCCAAAAACTTGGGCTTTGCCCAAGGGCATAATGTTGGACTTAAAAGAATACTAGAAAATAATATGGATTACGTCCTCCTTCTTAGTCACGATACAACCGTGTCTGAAGATATCATTGATAAATTCCTCCAATCAACACAAGCATTTCCGCAACCCCACATCTTTGGAGCCAAACTTTATTATTACCAACAACCTAAAAAAATTTGGCACGGACTACCTCAATGGGATAACCATAAGTGTTCCTTTCAATATATCCATCATAACAAATTCGATAACACAAACTCATTAACCAAAACTGAAAAAATGAGCTACGCCTGTGCAACTGGAATGTTTTTACCCACTTCTATCATTAAAGATGTTGGCTTTTTTGATCCAGATTACTTTTGTTATTTTGAAGATATTGATTTGTGTTGGCGGGCAAGCAAAAAAAATTATGACTGCTACTATATCCCCCAAGCCCATATTTGGCATAAAGCTTTCCAATCAGCCTATAAAGAAAAAACCAGCGATACGGTAAGATACTTTCAATTACGAAATAAATTACTTTGGGCGAGAAAGCAGCTCCCCTTTACTAAACGAATGACTCTCTATAAAAATGTCCTTTGGGGGCTTTTCAAACAAATTTACTCAAATAAAAAATCATCTACGCATAAAAAAGGCATTATTAAAATTAAATTGAGGGCCATAAAAGACTTTTTATTGTGTCATTATGGTAATTTCTAACTACAAATTTATAGACTCATCGCTAAAACCGGTATATTATACTCAATATTATTTTAATTTTTTTAAATAAAGAACACCATCTCCCATGGCTCAAAAAATCCTAATCTTCGATTTTGACGGTACCATTGCTGATTCTCACAGCTATATCATAAAAATCGCTAATCAACTAGCCCCTGAGTTTAAGTACAACTTGATTTCATCTGAGGAAACGAACGCCTTAAGAAATAAAAGTTCTAAAGAAATTATTCAACATCTCGAAGTCCCCTTAATGAAAATCCCCTCCATTCTAACGCGGGCCAAAAAAGAATTTTATAAAGGCCTTGATACCCTTAAACCCTTTGACGGCATTAAAGAAACCCTTCTTCAACTAAAAGAATCAAACCGTTCGATGGGCATCTTATCATCTAATTCTTCAGAGAATGTGAATCAATTTCTTGAGAACCACGATCTTAAACTATTTGATTTTATCCACACCACGTCAAAAGTATGGACAAAAAATACGTCCCTTAAAAAGCTAGTCCAAAAAAAAGGATATCTCCTAGAAGATATCCTTTATATCGGCGATGAAATCAGAGATATTGTTGCTGCAAATAAGCTGGGCATTGATATTATTGCTGTTGGATGGGGATATAATTCTGAGGCTGCCCTCTCAAAGCACAACCCCAGTCATCTTGCACAAACTCCAGAAGAACTTCTCGAACTCTGCACCAAACATTACTAGTTACTTTTTATCAATCGCCATCGGTCCACTGCCTGTACTGATCAAAGCCAAACACATCATAATTAAAACAAAATTATATTCATAACCTTGATTCATCGAACTAAAACCGTTGGCACCATGAACGGTCACAATCGCTCCAATCATAATAATGCTGATTCCAAGAGCAGCAAATTGTGTTAAAAAACCAACCAAAAAGGCAATACCCCCAACAAACTCACCCCATGATACTAGCACTTGCATTAAAGCGGGCATCCCATGAGGATTCCAACTCGATCCCAAACCCACACCGTCCCCAAAAACTTTACCAAATCCATGATAAGTAAAGACAACCCCTAAACCAATTCTTAAAAAAACACCGCCTAACCCCTGTAATTGCTTTCCCATAATTACCTACTCCTTTTTATTCCCCTTTTAACTGCTTACGAAAATATTCAGCACACGGAACACACACACCATTATCTCCCGCCCATTCGGGATGCGTAGATTTAATCTCATCAATAATGTGCTTCTCTGTATGCTCGGTAAAAACAACCAAATCCCCTTCGACTTGATCCCCACAAACACTACACTTATATTCCATGCTATCCCCCTTAAAATAATATTGGAATGACAAATTTTCTATTTACATTATTATACAAAAGAAAGGGGCAAATATTTAAAATATCTGCCCCTTTTTAACTTAAGCCAACAACACAAAAAATATAGTTATTATTGACCAAAACTCTTTAACTTATCACCAACACCTGCTTTTAATGAATCAGCTTGCTGAGTGGCCATAGCAGCTAATTTTTCTTTAGCTTGCGTAATGATATTCTTGGCTTCTTGCGATTTGTTATCACTGGCTAACGCCTCTTTTGCTTTAGCAATCGCGGCATCAAATTCACCAGCATCTAAAGATGCTTTCGCTTTAGAAACCAATCCATCAACTTTATTTTTTAATTCATTTGCTGCTTTCTCTGCTTCTTGCTTGGCTGCAGCTAATTTCGCTTCAGCATCTGCTTTAGCTTTTGCTGCGGTTTCTGCTGCTTGTTTCTTAGCGGCTTCTGCTTCTTTAGCAGCGGCATCTGTGGCCTTGGCCACTTTTTCTTTAGCAGCATCTAAATGAGAACCCTTATCTGATCCCTTTTCAGACCCTTTCATCTCTGATGCAGGTCCTTTAGCTTGCTGATTATCTCCACATCCAGCTGCTACAAACAAAACCATACATAAACCTAAAGTTAGTGTTAAATTTCTATTCATTATTTCCCCCTCGTTTAACCCAAATCCTGGGCAATTGTTCATAAACAAATGAAAATTATACCACTTAAAGATCAAAAAGGTAAATAATTTTCTATTTTAGGAAATAAAACAATATTGAACATTTAATAAAAGACTATCTTATTTAAAACACTTAAATATATGATATATATGATTTTATGAAAGACTCATTCATCTCGATGAACAATATCAGGTGAGAAAGCTGGAAGACAAATAGCAAAATATTGCGCCCCGCCTTCATATGGAGAACTATATTGTACCCATTCGCCTTTGGGAACAATGACGGCCTCTCCTTTTTTAAGATCACGGCTGCCATCTTTAGAATTGACTTTAAGAGTTCCTTCTAGAACTAGCGTATATTCATCAAATTCTGGCGTCTGACCAGGCTCTTCCCAACCTTCAGGACTTTTCATGCGAGCTAGACTAATGTCATCCGTGTTGGAATTAACGCGCCCTACGTATTCCTCAATGATTTTTGGTTTATTCCCACAAGCCTTAACTTGCGTTGGCTTTTCAATAAATACTGGCATAAATGGCCTCGCTTTTTGTAAGTTAATTCTATTTTGCCTTATTCGCTAATATAATAGCTCGCCTAGGAGCTGGATAACCTTCTATGGTTTTTGTAGGATTCTTGGGATCCAAAAAGTCTGTTAAAGACTGAAAGCCCATCCAATCGGTCGCTCGCTGCTCCTGTGCCGTCGTTTGCGTGACATGAATTAAACGCACATCAACAAATCCCATACGCGTAAGCCAAGACTCTAACGTTAAGACACTTGGAATAAACCAAACATTGGGCATCTTTGCATAACGACCTTGAGGCGATAACACCTCGCCGGCTGCGCCTTCTATGACGAGTGTCTCAAGTACCAATTCTCCTCCTTCACGCAATAATGCTTTTAACTGCAATAAATGATCAAAAGGAGCTCTACGATGATACAGCAAGCCCATGGAGAAAATAGTATCAAAATACGGCATATCCTGGGGGAGATCATCAATGCCTAGAGGAATTATAGCCGCACACGCGTTTTGAATGTATTTTTGCATCACAAAAAACTGGATCACATACAACATCGTGGGATCAACACCAATGACGACTTTAGGATTTTGGGCGGCCATCCGCCAACAATGATACCCATTGCCACAACCAATATCCAATACCAAGCGATCCGCTAATGGGGCAATATGATTTTTGAGACGATCCCATTTCATATCCGAGCGCCATTCCGTTTCGATTTCAGTCCCAAAGATATTAAAGGGACCTTTTCTCCATGGATGTAATTCTCGTAACAACGCTTCAAGATCTTTTTGCGTTTGAGAATCACAATCTGTGGATTGGCCAATCGTAATGTAATTGGAATTTAAATCAATAACGGAAGGTTTAATGGCTGGCAATTGATGATACACATCCAACCAATGAGGCAAATCACCCCAACGTTTTGTTTTCATCGCCAGATCAACTTGTTTAGGTAATTGATCAAGCCATGCCGACATAGTCGTGGATTCTAATTGCTTGTATAGGAAAGAATAATCTAACATCGCTTATTTGTTAAAAATTTCATCAAAAAAATTCTGCATATCTTGCCAAGAAGCTTTATCTGCCGCTTCATTGTAAGCAAGACCAATACCAAACTTTTGACCAACTTCATCGGCAATTGGATTTGTAAAACTATGGACAGCACCTTCATAGCTCAGAAATTGGTAATCCACTTGAGCGTCATCCATTTCTTTCTTAAAAGCTTTAATGCCTTGCGGTGTTACAAAGGTATCATCCCCACCATGACAAACAAGAACTTTTGCTTTAACCTCTCCTGATTGAGCAGGACGCTTTGTTCCAAGACTACCGTGAAAACTAACAACACCATCAAGATCCACACCGAAACGAGCCATATGCAACACGATGCCACCACCAAAACAATATCCGATCGCAGCAATCTCCTCTGCATTAACCGAAGGATGCTTCTTTAAAAAATCTAAAGCCGCTAAAAATCGCTCAACCCCCAACTCTTCAATCTGCCCCATAACCTCACCGGCAAATTGACCAGCATTATCTGGATGCTCCGCCCTTTTTCCATCTCCGTACATATCAACAGCAAATGCTGTATAGCCTAACTCAGCTAACATCTTAGCTCGTTTGCGCGCATAATCATTATGACCCCACCATTCATGAACAACCA
>JAJDCB010000036.1 GCA_029261065.1 Candidatus Omnitrophota bacterium
ACAAATAATGGAGATGGATGTAGTTCTTCTTGTGTGTTGGAATATTGTGGCGATAACGTAGATAATAATGGTGCTACGGAAGAATGTGATGATGGGAATCATGTCAATGGAGATGGATGTTCAACCAATTGTCAAAACGAAACCTGTGGTGATGGGAATGTAGTAGGAGCGGAGGAGTGTGACGATACCAATACAAATAATGGAGATGGATGTAGTTCTTCGTGTGTGTTGGAGTATTGTGGAGATACCGTAGATAATAATGGTGTTACGGAAGAATGTGATGATGGGAATCATATTAATGGAGATGGGTGTTCCGCTGATTGTCAATTGACGCCTAGTTGTGGAGTGGGTCAGTGTCATGACGGGGCTGTTTGCGTGGCCTGTGGTGCAGGAATATGTGGGGATGGTATTGTTGACCCAACGGATGAATGTGACGATGGAGCAAATATAGATGGCGATGGGTGTAGTGCAGGATGTGTTATTGAATATTGTGGAGATACCGTAGATAATAATGGAGCTACGGAAGAATGTGATGATGGGAATCATGTTAATGGAGATGGATGTTCAACCAATTGTCAAAACGAAACCTGTGGTGATGGGAATGTAGTAGGAGCGGAGGAGTGTGATGACACCAATACAAATAATGGAGATGGATGTAGTTCTTCTTGTGTGTTGGAATATTGTGGAGATACCGTAGATAATAATGGTGCTACGGAAGAATGTGATGATGGGAATAATGTTAATGGAGATGGATGTTCAACTAATTGTCAAAACGAAACCTGTGGTGATGGAAATGTAGTAGGAGCGGAGGAGTGTGATGACACCAATACAAATAATGGAGATGGATGTAGTTCTTCTTGTGTGTTGGAATATTGTGGCGATAACGTAGATAATAATGGTGCTACGGAAGAATGTGATGATGGGAATAATGCTAATGGAGATGGGTGCTCGTCAAATTGTTTATTGGAGACGTGTGGGGATAACGTAGTTGTAGGAGGTGAAGAATGCGACGACGGAGCGTTGGTGAATGGAGATGGATGTAGTCCGACATGCATTATCGAATATTGTGGAGATACTGGTATTGATGCAATATTAGGTGAACAATGCGATGATGGTAATACATCAAATGGCGATAGCTGTTCTTCGACTTGCCAAAGTGAGGCGTGTGGTAACGGTATTGTGGACCCAGGTGAGGAATGTGACGATGGTCCTCCTGCTGCAAGCAATGATGGATGTAGTGCATTATGTGTCCTTGAGTTTTGTGGAGATAGTACTATTCAATCTGCTCTTAGTGAGCAGTGTGATGATGGTGCTTTTCCTCCGCTTAGCAATGATGGGTGTTCATCAACATGTCAGACTGAGTTTTGCGGAGATGGTATTGTTCAAACAGGTATTGGGGAGCAGTGTGATGGGGGCGAGTTTCCACCTGTAAATAATGATGGTTGTGATTCATCTTGTCAGATAGAAGGTTGTGGTAATGGGATTCTTGAAGCAGTCTTTGGAGAAGAGTGTGATGATAATAATAATACCGATGGTGATGGCTGTACATTTAATTGTTTATTTGAGTGTCCTCCTGGGGGGGATGGAAATTGTGGAGCCAATGAAAATTGTTTGTCTTGCCCCGATGATTGTGGAGCTTGTCCGTCTAATTCTATTTGTGGAAACGGAGACTGCTCATTTTTAGAAGATTGTACGAATTGTCCAGAAGATTGTGATGGTTGTTTTGTTTGTCCGGATGGAAATTGTTCTGATCCTAACAGTACTGTTCCTGGCGAAAAGAATTGCTGGAATTGTATTGATGATTGTGGCATATGTGATCCATCGGATCAGCCCGATATTTGCGGTGATTTAATTTGTTCTCTTCAAGAAAATTGTTTTAATTGTTCAATTGACTGTGGGGCATGTTGTCCTGATGGTGTCTGTAACTTTGGAGAAACTTGTTCGAGTTGTACGAGTGATTGTGGAAGTTGTGGAACAGGTGTATGTGGAAACAATATATGTGAGGTAGGTGAAAATTGTTTTAGTTGTGATTTTGATTGTGGGGATTGTCCTGATTCATTTTGTGGAGATGGGGATTGTAATCCGCGAGAAAATTGTGAGTTATGCTCTGCCGATTGTGGGTTATGTTCGAATCAAACGGTATGTGGGGATGGTTCGTGTAATAGCCAATCAGAATCCTGTATTACTTGTCCAAGCGATTGTGGTGTTGGATCATCCGATATTACCTTCACACCAGAACCTAGCGGCATTTGTTGCGGTGATAGTATCTGCGATGCTACAGAAACTTGCGGTACGTGTACTGCAGACTGCGGGGTTTGTATTCCTTGCGGTGATGGGGTCTGTTCAGCCACAGAAAACAACTGGACGTGTCCTTTAGATTGTGAGCAACAGTGTGGTGATGGTCAATGTGATTTTCAAGAAAATTGCGTTACATGTCCTACAGATTGCACCTCTTGTAAGCCGGTATGTTCTGTGTTTGGTGAGTGTTGTGATGATGGTAATGACGTTTGTGAAGAGGGAGAAACGTGCTCGTCCTGTCCAGAGGATTGTGGAGGTGCATGTTGCGGGAATGGGACGTGTGACGTTTTTGAGACATGTTCAAACTGTGATACGGATTGCGGCAGTTGTGCCCCTCAGTGTGGGGATAGAATATGTGATGAACCTGTTGAAACGTGTTGGTCATGTCCTGATGATTGTAGTCTTTGCGGTAATATTGTTTGTGGAGATCAGGAATGTGATATTTTTGCAGGCGAAAATAAAGCTAACTGTGGTTTTGATTGTTTTTGTGGGGATGATGTTTGTTATGCTTTAGATGGAGAAACTGCAGCTGCTGATAATTGTCCCGAAGATTGTCCTTAATAATGAAAAAAGAAAACTTTTTAACAGAGAACGACAAACAATTAACACGTCGCTATTTTATCTGGTGTTACAAAACCACCAAAGAATCTTTAGATCGTATTGATCGTTATTTTACGCAATTAAAAGTGGATAAATTTATCTTAGACGTTTTAAAAAATAACGATTCTCATGACGACGACAAATACACGGATCGTATAAATGAGTTTAGTAATTATATGCAAAAGAAGGAAGCTAACGTTTTAAAGAAGAAATTTGAAGATGCAGACAAAATAATTATAAAAGAAGAGTATAAATATTTAACACATAGGTTTAAAGCCTTAGAAGAAGCTATTTGCCATTTTTTTGATAAGGATGAGTTAAGGGAAATTAATGCGTTGTATGAATTAGAAATGACACAGCGGATTTTATCAGCAAAGGAACACGGTTAAATGGGGTTTTCCATCAGCAGAGATGCTGAGATTTTAGGTTAACGGCTAGTATCGCGCATGCGATCTTTTCGTTCTTCCATGAGTTGTTTGTAGTTACCTTTTGTAGATGTGGCGCGTTCTTTTTGCATAATAAACATTTGGGTAGGATTGCCTGCTTCAGCTTGATGTTCAAATCCTTCAATAGAATCTTCAAGCATTTGCATGGTTCGATCTTGATTTTCTTCAATTTCTCTCATACGTTTGCGTTGGTTACGCAATAAAGCATCTTTATTGCTGTTTACAATAGTGGGGGTTCGATTAAACGATTTTTTAATGGCCGTGACAACTCCAATAATGAGAGCTCCTGAGACGGCAACGCCCAGTAAAATTAGAATAGCTGAATCAAAGTCTTTCATGATATACTAAGTATAATCTTAAATGATGTTGAAAGCAAGAAACGACTTTAATTTTCAAAGAGGGATATGATATATGACAGAGAAACATGATTTTAAGAAGGATTGGGAAGTTGCCAAAAAGCAATTAATCAAATTTAGCCAAGAAGCGGCCAATTTGGCTAAAAAAGGTGAAAAAGAATTTATCAAATTATCTCAGAAAAGCAAGGTTGGGGTTGAAGTTACAAAGGCGAATATACGAAAAGAACAGTTGTATTATCTAATTGGTAAAGAGTATAGTTTGACAAGAGGCTCACGCGCAAGATCGGTAAAAATGAAAAAACTTTTAGAAGAGTTTGATAAAGTGACAGTAAAGAAAGTTAAAGTTGTTAAAAAGGTTAAGGCATCTCATGCGAAGAAAAAGGTTAATAAATCTAAATAATATTATTTTTTTGTTTCTATTTCTAGGATTCTCTAGCGCCGTTTGTGCGAAAGAAGGAAAGGGGGAATCAAAGAAAATTGAAGTATTATTTGATGGCAAGATATATGCATCTCTCGAGGAATATCATGAGAGTCGTAAAAACCAATTGAAATATGATCATGAGGTATATGAAGACGAGTATAAGGATGAAGGGAAGTTTATTGAAAACGTTCGAGCAGAAATGGAAGAAAAAATGGATGAGCTTCTCAATAATGAATTGCCCAAAGAAAAAAAATCCAAAGACATGATTATAGATAGTAAAGATGTTCCGAAAGAAGAAACGTTGGCGACAGCCTCTGAGTTGCAGGAAATGAGAGAAATTTTAACAGACTACCGAAATCAAACAAAAGGTTACATTCAGGTGCCTTCGTTTGATCCTGAAAAAGTAAAAACTATTATTATTAAGCCTAAAGAAGGGAAAGAGAAGGTCGAATAATTTTATTGCGCTCAGCCCTCTTTTGAATCTCAATAAGAATTAGACGTTAACGAGATGTTTAAGAAACCGACCTACCTAGATTTTTGGATACTTTCCTTTTTTGCAATACTCATTACATTCCAACCTCATTATCTCCATCAAAAAATAAATCTATTTGAATTAGGCCTTTATTTACCAGGAATTGATGCCATTCTAAAAGGAGCTGTGCCCTATCGTGATTTTATTCATCTTCGTGGGCCATTTGAGATTTATCTTCCTGCCGCTTTTATGTCCATTTTTGGCAATAATATTGCTGTCTTATCTACGTATTTTTATATAGGCACTATTTTAACAATTATCACCTCTTTGTTGCTCGCCCAACGCCTTCTTCAGGCGAGGTTTTTCTATTATCTTCTAGGATTGATCCTTATTTCTAAGACCTTTCCTCGTGTTGTTTTTACTTATTGGGGAGGCTTTCGATTTATTTGTGGATTGCTGGTGCTTTTATGTGCCTTAAATTATTTTAATGCAAAGAAATTGAAATGGATTCTATTAGCTGGGATTCTTTCAGGAATAAGTTTTTTAACGAGTATTGAAATTGGTGTTTGTTCCATTATTGCCGTTGTTGTGGCTATTGTTTTTGCAAAACGCGCTAAGATCTTTGATATTAGGGATATCTCTCAGTCATTGAGTCATTATTTCTTTGGCATGTTCGTGGCTATATTTCCACTCTTATTTTATTTTCATATGACAGATGCCTTGTTGCCTTATTGGGATGCAACAATGAACGTCATTTTACACATGGCGAATACTTTTCCGCAAGATGCGGTTGTTCCAGAAAATATTTTTCAGGCATTAATCGCCATTGTTAATCCTTTTAACAAGAATTTTCGTCATCTTACACCGGTATATTGCTTTTTAGTAGTAGCTTGTTACCTAGTCTATAAATTTCAGAACAAAAATATAAAGAATCAAGATATTGGGATTGTTTTATTGGCTACATATTTTATTATATTTTTTATAAGTGCATTTCGTAACATTTGGTCGTCGAACTTTGAGATGTTGTTACAACCGGAGAAAATATTATTGTTTGTGATGATCGAGCGTTTTTATTTTTTTATCAAGACACGAAACGATGCTATCCTTACAACATTAAGCCAGCCATGGGTCATTGTCCGCGTTTTGTACAAGTTTCGTAAACCCTTTATTGTAAAGATTTTTATTTTGGGGATTTTTATGTCATCTGTGTGTTTTTCGTTTGCTAGATTTCAAAAGCGATTTGTGGCGTTTCAAATATTTGAGAATAAAGTTTTTGGAAGGGAAGGCGTGTATCAGCGAAATGTTAATTACACAAACCCAAATTTAAAGCGTGTAGGAGCAATGTCCGTTCCTTATCAACAGGCCAGTGATTTTGTTTCGTTTTCTGAATTTATTGAACGAAACACAAATGAGACGGATGCTATTCTCATGTTTCCTGAGTTGGGTTCCTACAATTTTATCGTAAATCGCCCCTTTATCGGTCGTTTTCCTATCTGTTCCTTAACGTGGTTTAATCAGAGCTGGCATGAAGAATTTCTAAGTGATCTTAATAAAATCCGCCCTAAATATGCTGTTTTGCCTAAAAATATTCCCGAATATTATTATAAGACTCATTTTGTTGTGCCAGAAAATAAGGAAAAATACGATGCGGTGATAACCTACATTAATGACCATTATCAACTTGTTAATGTGACAGATGGATTGAAGATTTTTAAATATGTTTATAAATAGGTCCCCGCTTTCGCGGGGATGACAATATTATTTTTATTATTAATTGTGTCGTATCCAGTAATATAGGTACAAAATGGTATGATTTTGAGGCATTTTTGAGGCTTTTTTACACGTTTTTACCGCTCTAATGCCCCTGGCTTAGTCCTTGACTATTACAGGGCCAAATAGTATAATGCTGCATCTTTATAAGAGAATAATAAAAAAGTGCTTCGAGTAAGGAAGTAAGGAATGATGAGTAAGGAGGAAGACATTGGTACTGCTTAAGACAAAAAAAACGGAAGTGATTGATAATTTTAGGGTTCACGCCAAAGACACAGGTTCCCCTGTCGTTCAAGTCGCCCTTTTGACTGAGAAGATTAATTATCTGACAGGTCATTTTAAGTTGCATAAAAAAGATTTTCATTCGCGTCGAGGTCTACTAAAAATGATTGGACAAAGACGGCGTCTGCTAAATTACATTCGCAAGAATGACCTTCAGAAATATCAAGATACCATCGCAAAGTTAGGTTTACGTAAATAAGACTTGTTCTGATTCTAAGGAGAGTCAAATAATCCTATAGAATTTTTATGTGGCTGAGAGATTGTCCGATAACCTCTTAGCAAATTTGAAAATATAATAATAAATAAAGTAAAGTACAAAACAATCTTGAGTGTTAACAGTCAGATCTCGTATGTGTGAGAAGAGGTTTTTGTGACGACAATATAATGCGATTGATTACAAGGAGAGTTTTAATGGATACGAAAAAAATAGAAATCCCGTTTGGTGCACAAAATTTAATTATTGAGACGGGGAAATTAGCAAAACAAGCGAATGCATCGATTATGGTAAATTGTGGCGGCACATCGGTTTTGGTTGCTGTTTGTATGTCAAAGAAAGCTAAAGAAGGAATTGATTTTTTTCCACTCATGGTGGAATATCAAGAAAAGACTTATGCCGCAGGAAAAATTCCTGGCGGTTTTTTTAAGAGAGAAGGTCGCCCTTCTCAAAAAGAGATTTTAACATGTCGGGTCATTGATAGACCTATCAGACCCCTTTTTCCAGAAGGTTTTTATAACGAAGTTGTTGTGACTTCTAACGTTGTTAGTAGCGATGGTGAGAATGATCCTGATATTATGGCACTTGTCGGTGCCTCAGCGGCTCTTCATATTTCAGACATTCCTTTTGATGGCCCAATTGGTGCTGTTCGTGTCGGAATGGTTGATGATGCTTTTGTTCTTAATCCTAATTATGAACAAAGAGAGCAAAGTGTGATGGATATCATTGTTGTTGGAATGAAAAATGGTATTGTCATGATTGAAGGCGAGGCGAAAGATATCCCTGAAGATACGATTAAAGCGGCCTTGAAGTTCGGTGAAGATAATATGCAACCTATTATCGACGCTCAAAATGAATTTCAAAAAATTGCGGGTAAAGAAAAATCCGAAGTGGCCCTGTTTAGTCCCCACCCAGATTTAAAAAATAAAATATCAGAACTTACAAAAGATAAATTAACCGAAGCTTATAACATCGGTGATAAAGAAGAGCGTGAAAATGCTTTGCATGTCTTATTAGATAGTCTTCTAGCAGATAAGGCTGTTTTTGACGCCTTTAAGGTCGATGATCAAGAAGTGCCAAGTGCTCATATCCGTACCTTATTCGATCAAATTGAATATGAAGTTGTCCGCGCCTCTATTTTTGGTGAAGGCAAGAGAGCTGATGGTCGAGGTTGTAAAGATGTTCGCGCTGTTAGTGGTGAAATCGGACCTTTACCAAGAACGCATGGATCAGCTGTTTTTACGCGAGGTCAAACCCAAAGTCTGGGTGTTGTCACGTTGGGAACAAAGCGTGATGAGCAAATGGTCGAATCTTTAACGGGTATGTCGTATAACAATTTTATGCTTCATTATAATTTTCCTGCCTTTAGTGTTGGTGAAGCGCGTGGATCACGAGGACCAGGGCGTCGAGAAATTGGTCATGGTGAGCTTGCTGCTAAAAGTATTAGAGGTGTTCTTCCTACTAAGGAAGAATTTCCGTATACCATTCGCATTGTTTCTGAAATTTTGGAATCTAATGGATCCTCCAGTATGGCGAGTGTGTGTGCAGGTGTCTTAAGTCTTATGGATGCGGGTGTTCCTATCAAAGCTCCAGTCGCTGGAATTGCTATTGGTATTGTGATGGATGGTGATGATTATCGCGTTTTATCAGACATCATGGGTTTGGAAGATCATTTTGGCGATATGGATTTTAAGATTGCTGGAACAGAAAACGGAATTACAGCTATTCAGTTGGATCTTAAGATTCAAGGGATTGCATTGAATGTCCTTAGTGAAGGTATCGATCAAGCCCGTGAAGCTCGATTGGGTATCCTTGAAAACATGAAGAAAGTCATTTCTAAACCAAAAGACGACATCTGTGAATTTGCTCCTCGTATTACAACAACACATGTTCCACCAGAAAAAATTGGTGAGATCATTGGGCCTGGTGGTAAAATGATCAAGAGAATTATGGAGGAGACAGGCGCTGATTCGATCGATATTGATGATGATGGAAAGGTTCTTATCGCAGCGACAAATAAAGAATCATCGCAGAAGGCGCTTGATTTTGTTAATGGAATGGTTTCTTTACCAGAAGTGGGTAAAATTTATCCAGCCAAGGTTATGAAGGTAACGAACTTTGGAGCTTTTTGTGAGTTTATGCCAGGTAAACAAGGGCTTGTCCATGTTTCAGAGGTCGCTGATGGTTTTATTAAAGATGTGACGACTGTTTTAAATGTTGGTGATGAAATCAAAGTTAAGCTACTTGAAATTGATAAGATGGGACGAATGAATCTAAGCAAGAAACAAGCTGAAGAAACACAAGTTTAGTTTATTTAGGAATTTCGAAGCTTTAACGAAATTCCAGGTTTGTTTAATATTCTTGATTCGTCTACAACCGTAGTATTACTCGATCCTTTGAAGAAGGATTGACTGGTACAACCGCCGGATCAACTTAAATATTGGGAGCACCTTTTTTAAGTTGTATGGTTATGAGTTCTTTACTCCACATGAAGCAAGAACATATCAATGAAATCAAGGGGTTTATAGTCTTAACGGCCGCAATGATATGCTTGGCTAGCCTCATATCATTTATCCCTGAAGATTTACCTTGGTACACTTCTCATCCTAATAGTCCTGCTAAAAATTTGATTAAGATCACCGGCGCTTATCTCGCTGGTGGTCTATTTTTTCTTTTAGGGTACACCGCATACTTTTTTGTTATATTCTTATTTTTCTGGAGCTGGAGCTTGTTTACTTCCCAGGAAATTGAATTTACTTGGAAGAAGTTGTTTAGTTCCGCCGTCCTTTTTTGTGTCGTAAGCACATTTTTTGGTTTGATCGGATCTGCTGAATCTGTTGCGCGATTTGAGCGTGCTGGGGCGACGGGGATGATGATCGCGGACTTTTTAAGAAGTTATATGGGGGTTGGTGCTTATTTTGTATTATTTGGTATTGGAGCACTTTCCTTGATTGTATCAGCTGAGTTTTTATTCGCACCGTTCTTTGTCAAAAGTATTGAGAGATTTCAAGGGTTATCAGAAATGATGCGAGAGAAAATCTCTGAGAATAAATTAAAGCCAGCATCTCTTAAGCCTAAAATCAATTTTGGTCGTGGATCTATAAAGAAGAAAGGCGAAGAGGAGGAAGAGGAAGACGAGGAATACGACGAAGAAGAGGAAGATGAAGAGTACGAAGAAGAGGATGAAGAAGAGGATGAAGAGGATGAAGAGGATGAAGAAGATGATGAAGAGTATGAAGATGATGAAGAAGAGGAAGATGAAGAAGAGGAAGAGTCTGTAGGCCAGCCAAAAATTCGTATCACACCAGCAGAACGGAAAAAAGCTAAAGCCAGACAAAAAGAAAAGCTTGTTGGAGCGTATCGTTTGCCATCGTTAGATTTATTGGACGATCCACCAGAAATATCAACAAGTAAGATTGAAAGCAGTTTAATGACGGGTGCTAAGTTATTAGAAGAAACTCTAGAAAGTTTTGGTGTTTCAGCACGTGTCGCTGATATTGAGCGTGGTCCTGCTATTACGCGATATGAACTGGAGCCGGCGCGAGGTGTTAAGGTTCAAAAATTTACAACGCTTGCTGATGATATTGCACTTGCAATGAGTGCGCCTGCTGTACGCATTGTGGCTCCTATTCCTGGAAAGAATCGCGTTGGAATTGAAGTTCCTAATGGATCATCAGCTTCAGTGTATTTAAAGGAAGTATTATCAAGTGATGAATTTAGTACAACCAAATCCAAGTTGACCTTATCGTTAGGAAAAGATATTTCTGGTAAATCAATGGTCGCTGATTTAGCCGAAATGCCTCATTTGTTGATAGCTGGAACGACCGGATCAGGAAAAACAGTCTGTGTTAATGGTATTATTATGTCCATGCTTCTTAACGCATCTCCCGATGAAGTTAAATTTGTCATGGTTGATCCAAAGATGGTTGAGTTAGCTCAATATAATGATATTCCGCATCTGTTATGTCCAACGGTAACTGATGCTAAGAAGGCTTCAGCTGTCTTAAATTGGCTTGTTGGCGAGATGGAATCTCGATATAAAAAGCTTGCTAAGGCGGGGGTAAGAAATATTTTAGGGTATAATGCAAAGGGTAATAAGATGCATTATATTGTTGTTATTATTGATGAGTTAGCGGATCTTATGCAAGTGTCCGCCAAAACGGTTGAAGGATCTATTGCGCGTTTAGCACAATTATCCCGAGCAGTGGGAATCCATTTAATTTTAGCAACACAACGTCCATCTGTAAATGTTATTACAGGTATTATTAAGGCTAATTTTCCAGCACGAATTTCATTTAAGGTTGCTTCAAAAGTGGACTCACGTACAGTATTAGATATGAACGGCGCTGAAAGTTTATTGGGTAAAGGTGATTTGCTTTTTATGCAGCCAGGGGATGCTAAACCCACTAGAGGGCAAGGAAATTTTGTTAAAGATGAGGAAATTAATCGTGTCATTGATTTCATTAAAGAACAGCAAGAACCCGTTTATGATGATACGATACTAAAAAGCCAAAAGGCAGCTGGTAAAGGTGGGACTGGTCAAAAAGATGAATATTACGATGAGGCTGTTCGACTTGTGATTGAAACGTCTCAAGCTTCGGTATCCATCTTACAGAGACGGATGCGTCTGGGATATACGCGTGCCGCGCGTTTAATCGATATGATGGAAGAGCAGGGAATTGTAGGGCCCTATTGTGGTAGCAAGCCAAGAGAGCTCCTAGTAGATCGTGAACAATGGTTATTGGAGAACGTTAATAGTGACAGTGACGAAGAATAGACAAGTTAAAACAAAATATCCGCGAGAGAGTACTTCAGAGGTAACTCCAGATACACAAAAGGGGGAATACCTTAAGAAAATACGCAAAGAAAAAAAATTATCTCTTGATGCGGTTCATGAAGCAACAAAAATTCCTTTAGATGTCCTTCGGGCGATCGAAGAAGGCTATACCGTTCGTACGCTTTCAGAATTTTATTACAAAGGTTTTCTAAAGATTTACGCTAGTTATTTAGAAATTGATGTTCAAGACGTTGTTGATGATTATAAAACAGAAGTGTTGCCTGAGCATATCGAAGGGGAAATCGAAGATTTTGATATAAAGCAGTGGTTTTCAGGGTTAGTTTCAAGAGAAAGAAAACAGCAAATTGTTATTGTTGCTGGAGGGATAGTAGCTTTATTTATTCTATTTCAACTGATCACATTTTTAATTCGTTTTGCATCCAATAGACCGGCAAAACCAACACAAATAGAGCGTGTTAAGAATGTAAAACAAACTCAAAAGAAAAAAGAAACGACACCTCAGTTTGAGAAGAAAGATACGTCAAAGACTTCAGCGAATATCGTTGAGAAGAAAAAAGAGGTGCCCATAGCGGTTCCGGCTAGTACTGTCGCAACACCTGTAAATATTGTCTCTACACCTAAGGTGCAAAAGGATGTTACCCTTACGGTACGCGCTAGAAAAAAGAGTTGGTTGCGCGTTAAGGCTGATGAAAGGGTTGTATTTCAATCAACATTAAAAGAGGGTGCCGTTGAAACGTGGTCTGCAATGAAGAGCATAGAGATATCGGGACGTAATATTAATCAACTTGAATTTGAATTAAATGGAAAAATGATTGGAACGTTAGGTCGTCGTGATCGTAAGGCAAAAAAAGTTACTGTCACAAAAGATGGTTTAAAGGTTTCAAAATAGGGTGCGATTTACCCTTTATTCCCGGGAAAATGGGAGTATTATTCTTGCAGGGTTATTCCAGCAAGGATTTTTATTTATGACGGTCTTAATACTATGATTGATAAAATGAAAACAACAGAAGATTTCCACAAAGAACGTAACTCACAAGGTCAAAAAGTGGGCATGATTAATTTAGGATGCGCGCGCAATCTTGTGGACTCTCAAGTGATCCTTGGGCAGATGAAGCGTAAAGGTAACCGTGTGGTTGATATCAATGATGCGCAAGTGGCTATTGTTAATACATGTGGTTTTATCGAATCTGCCAAACAAGAGTCGATTGATACAATTATTGATTTGTTAGAATTAAAAAAGCAGGGAAAGCTAAAAAAAGTGATTGTCGCTGGCTGTTTGGCTCAACGTTACAGCAAAGAATTGGCTGCTGAATTTAAAGATATTGATGCGATAATCGGTGCTCAAAAGTTAGATAAAAACGCAATCCCTGAACAGTTGTCGTTAACACCCAATCATTATGCGTATGTCAAGATTTGTGAAAGTTGTTATAACCGATGTAGTTTTTGTATAATCCCTAAGATTAAGGGAAAGTTTGTTTCTCGTACGATTGAGTCTGTTGTAGAGGAGGTTAAGCGGTTGGATGAAAAAGGGGTTAAAGAGATAAATTTGATTGGTCAAGACATCACGGCCTATGGAATGGATCTTTATCATGAATTTAGTTTAGCCAAGCTTCTTAAAGAATTAGCAGCAGTCACTAAAAATGTAAAGTGGATACGTCTACTTTATGCTTTTCCTGCCCATGTGACAGATGAATTAATTGATGTGATCGCTAGCGAAGATAAGGTGTGTAAATACATTGATATGCCATTGCAACATATAAGCGAGAATATTCTCTCCTCCATGAATCGAAATATAACAACCGAAGGAACTCTTGATCTTGTAAAAAAGATACGCTTAAAAGTTCCACAAGGTTCATTAAGGACCACTTTTATTGTAGGTCTTCCTGGTGAGACAAAAGAAAACTTTGATGAATTGCTTAATTTTGTTAAAGATTCAAAATTTGAGAAAATGGGGACATTTCTTTATTCTAAAGAAGAGGGGACGCAGGCAGCAGAGATGTCAGGTCACGTTACAGATGAATTAAAGAAAGAACGCATGGATGAATTGATGCTTATTCAGCAGAAAGTTTCACTTGAAGCTCAAAAAAGTTTTGTAGGACGAACGTTAAAGGTGTTGATTGATGAAAAGGAAGGTGATGGCGTTTATATTGGGAGATCGGAATATGATGCCCCCGAGGTAGATGGTGTTGTGTATGTTCATACAGATCAAACGTTGAAGCCTGGTGATTTTGTTGATGTTAAGATTACCGATGCCTTAGAATACGATTTAATTGGAGATCTTTAAATGAATCAATCTAAGCGGTCGGCTATTCCCCCAAGCCTACCCAATATTCTGACAGTTTTTAGGATATTTTTAACCTTTGGTTTTACATTTTTTTTATTGCAAAGCGGTTATGTATCAAAACTAACCGCTTTTTTTATATTTGCAATTGCCGCGCTGACAGATTTTCTCGACGGTTATCTAGCAAGAAAGTATAATCTGATTTCAGATTTTGGAAAATTAATGGATCCTATTGCCGATAAATTTCTCATTTTAGCGGCATTTTTTATATTTACACAATTATCCATTATGCCTTTTTGGATGTTTGTTGTTATCGCACTTAGGGAAATTTTGATTACAGCCATTCGTATTAAGGCCTCAAGAAAAGGGCATGTGTTGGCTGCTGAGAAGTCGGGGAAGCTTAAGACCATTATTCAAATGGTGACGATTATTTTTGCGTTAATTTTTCTTGTACTTATGGAGACATCTTATTTATCAGGGGACCCTACTGTTGGTATGTGGTGTAAATCTATATATTCATTAATGATTATGAGTGTGGTGATAACCCTTTATTCGGGGGTATCTTTTTTGTGGAATAATAGAAAAAATGAACTTATCTAAAAAAAATTTTCAAATATGGGCCACGTTTTTTTATGTTGGCTATGCGCCAGTAGCTGGCTCCTTGGCAAGTGGTGTAGGTTTGGCATTGGCGTATATGCTGTCTTCTTTCACTCTTTTGCACCTATTTGCCATAATTATTGTTTCGTATATCGGATTTAAAGTGAGCGCTCCTATGGAAGAATATACTCAAGCACAGGATCCTTCATGTATCGTGATTGATGAAGTAGCGGGTGTCTTAGTGGCTTTCTTTTTAATCCCATGGTCTTGGCCTGTGGCTGTGATCGGTTTCTTTTTATTTAGAGCGTTTGATATGTTTAAATTGTATCCTGTGAATCTTTTTGAGAAGGATCATAAGCCCTCATCAATTATGCTAGATGATTTGATTGCCGGCTTATATACAAACCTAACCTTACAAGTTGCCATACGCTTAGCGGGTGTTGTATAATAGGGGACATCTTTAAAATTTTGAATGGGTAAGTTAAAGGGGATGTTAGTGATAGAGGGGTAAAGTGATAGAGTGATAAAGCGGTAGGGATGATTAAAGGTTTTTTTGGTGATAGATAAAAAATTTGCGAATAGATAAGAATCTATCACTATCTTCCCTTTCAGTACCCTCCTATCACTCGCTCACTTTACCACTAAATATAATTATAAAAATTGAGGAGGAACATTATGATGTTTCGATCAAGTAATCCAACATTAAGTGCTAATGTTTTTAGTAAAACCCGCAATTATGGGGTTGGTGAGGCGATGACCGTTCAAGGAACGGTTAATAAGTGTTTTATTCTTTTGTTTTTGGTGGTCTTAAGTGCATCTTGGGTGTGGGGTATGGTGATGCAACCCGCGCCTATTTTAGAGGGCTGGGAAGGGCAACAGGCAGCAAGCCAAACACCTGCTATGGTAGGAACGCTTATAGGCGTTGGAGCTATTGGTGGTTTTATTATGGCTATGGTGACGATATTTAAAAAAGAATGGGCTGCGGTCACGGCACCTATGTATGCTCTTTTACAAGGCTTAGCCTTAGGCGGAATTTCGGCTTATTATGAAGCTATGTATCCAGGACTTGTCATGCAAGCCGTTGCGTTAACATTTGGGACATTATTTTCTTTATTAATGGCGTATAAATCAGGTCTGATTCGTGTTACTGAAAAATTTCGTATGGGTATGGCCGCTGCCATTGGTGGCATTATGGTCCTATACTTGGTTAATTTTGTTATGAGTTTCTTTGGCGCCTCAATCCCAATTATTAGTAGTAACAGCGGATTTGGAATAGGCTTTAGCGTTGTTGTTGTTGTAATTGCTGCGTTAAGTTTAGTCCTCGATTTTGACAGAATCGAACAAGGAGCTGGCATGGGCGCTCCTAAATTTATGGAATGGTATGCCGCTTTTGGTTTGATGGTGACGTTGATTTGGTTGTATCTTGAAATATTAAGGCTTCTCTCGAAACTAAGGTCACGACGGTAATTTCAATTATTTTTCCGTAGGATACCTTTTATTTTTAACACTGTTCTTTTTTAAGAAGTAAAGCGATGAGTAGTGTTGAGAGGGGGAAGAAGTGAAGAATAATGCGAGATAAAACGGTATAAGACTCTTCACCCGCTATAGAGACAAATGAATTTGTAAATATAGAAACGTAGAAATATAGCCCAAAAAATAAAGACAACGCAACAAAAACAAGTCTTGCTTCTTTATTAGTTTTTAGCCTTTTATAATAAATCAATAATGTGGCTAACAAAATCAGCCACGTTACACTCCAATTTCCTGTAAAATATAGATTCCATATAAATTCTTCCAAGAACTTTAAAAGACGTTTCCCTAAATGAACGGAGGAATCGTATGCGCCTCTATTAGCTAAGCTGAGTATTTTATTAACATATTTATAAATGTGATAGAACGAACAAATACCTATGCTTGGAATCAGAAATACGAGCAGGTGTTTTATTTTAGTTTTTAATGTTAAAGCCTTTTCTTCGTATAATATGTAGAGTAGTAGAAGGCCGTGAATTAGGAGATATCCTGTTCCTTCCAACTTCACAAATGATCCAATTCCTGAAAGGATTCCAGTAATAACTAGTATTTTTGAGTTTTTATCTTTCGACCATAGGATGAGTAATATAACAGTGCCACAGTTAAAAAACATTTGTGTCAGATCTCGGTATCCTATGGTGGAATGATACACAAAGAAGGCTGAGGATAAACAAAAAAGGACACCAAGGTGTGCTAGAAATCGATTAGTCAATGTTTTTAGAAAGTCATAGTGCAACATAAGATAGGTGAGTGTTGATATCGGAAAAATAATTTTGATAAAACTTTCATGCCATTGTTCGAGATTATTCGCGATCCAAACTTGAAGGAAAGGCACGTGAAGAGGATAAGCCGCGCGTGGAAGGTTTTTTAATGCAATATCATTATCCATAAACAATGCTTTTGCTTTAAATGTAACAGTTGCAAATGTATCCCATGACTCAATGGGATAAAAAAGAGCTTCAAAAAAGATAAACACAATCATTATTAAAATATAAGCACGAGCGACATACATAAAGATTGTATTAAAAAGATTTGTAGGCAGTAGGCTATTTTTTGATTGTTTAGGCCAAACTCGGAGCGTTTCGTTTGGTGATTTAAAAAGAAGAAGCTTTATTATGAAAAGTGTAAGAAAGATGAGAGTAAGAGGGGCTGTTACGGAGACTGTACTAATAGGCATTTGAAAAATTTTAAGACACAGCATCCACAAAGATATAGCCCCCGTACCCAATCCATAGGATAAAAACACTGAGGTAAAATGAGTTAGAGATAAGTTTCTTAATATGAGTTTAAGAAAAAGGTATCCTAACGAAAGAGGAAATAATACGCTAAAACATAGTTTAAGAATGAGTATCACTTGTCGAGATCCTTTTTTACAGCTATTAATCCTTTTTTTCCAAGAACTTTAAGGACTTCAAAGTTATCTGGAACAACTTCGAGAGGATTTTTTTTATTAAACACTACAATTGTATCAATAGGTTCTTTTCTAACATTTCTAATATCAATAGGGTAGAGAAAGTAGGCTAATACACGATGGTAGAACATAAAAGGACTTTTGTTTAGATCCCAGTCTGTTATAAATTTTGCATTTCGGGGGCCTGGAGCTAGCAGTTTTGTTTTTTGTGCGAAATCTAAAATGATGGGAATGTTTGAGTTTTCATAGCGGTGTTGTTGTGGTTTTATGAGAGTTGTTTGATATTTTTTGTTGTGATGATTAAACATGCTTGATAACTGTAATAAATAAACGACTGTATAAAACGTAAAAAAGGTGCAAATGATGATATTCTTTTTTTCTTTATGGCGAGATGAATTGTTTCTTGTTTTTGATTTGTAGTGATGTATCGTTAATGCCAAAAGTGTTGCAAGCATAAGTCCTAGATAAAAGTATAGTAAGAGAGGTCTGCGAAATACAGTCCCTGTGTAAACATTGTTATAACCTGGGTCGTAAAGGTAAGTCAGGAGGATTGTGTAAATTTTTTGAAATGACAAACTTGGGGTGTAGGCTGCAAGCAAACACAATATAACAAATGTGCCTAAGGTCGTGAAAATAGAGATAAAGATGAGTTCTTTTTTTTCTTTGGACAAAAGAGATTGCCTAGATATAATGGGCGAATAAGAATTTAAATAAATATAGTTATATAATATTACAATTATATAATAAGATAAGTGCTTATGTCTAATAAACTTACAGAATTGATTACAACATTTTTTTATTCAGGATTGTCTCCTGTGGTGCCAGGAACTGTAGGGAGCTTTGTCGCAGGATTATTGTGTCTATGTTTATATGACAATTTAGTGCTTTATATAGGGGCATTTATCGTTATTACGGTGTTAGGCTTTATGCTTTCGGGAAAGATGGAAGGTATTAAAGGAAAAAAAGATCCTTCATGTGTCGTCATAGATGAAGCGGCTGGGATGTTTATTGCTATGTTTCTATTGCCCATGACACCTTTAATAGCATTAACAGCCTTTTTTATGTTTAGGGTTTTTGATGTCTTAAAAGTTTTTCCTGTGAACCGTCTTGAAAATATTGGAGGCGGGGCAGGGATCATGTTAGACGATCTTATGGCGGGTGTTTATGCTAATTTATCAACCTTACTTATTATAAAATTCGTAGGAATTTATTAAATTTTAATTCTGATATGAATACATTCAAATACATTTTGCTATCCATGCGGCCGAGTCAATGGACCAAAAATGGTCTTTTATTTGCTGGACTTGTTTTTTCAGGCCGATTAACAAATCCTTTAGATGTAGCTATGTCACTAAGGGCTTTTTTAATCTTTTGTGTAGGTTCCGGGTGCATTTATATATTCAACGACATCATTGATCGGGAAAAAGATTTAGCTCATCCTTATAAAAAAAAGCGACCTATAGCTTCTGGTCAGTTGCCAGAATTGGTAGCTGAAATTGTCGCTGTTATTCTTATGTCATTGTCGGTGGCACTTAGTTATTATCTTTTTAATACAGCTTTTTTTATTGTATATTTCACATATTTAATTTTTATGGTTGCCTATATCTTGATGTTAAAGCATGTTGTCATTCTTGATATTATTATAGTCGCATCCGGATTTGTTCTAAGGGCCATAGCTGGAGCTGTTGTTTTAAGTGTTGAGATCTCCCCATGGCTTATTATTTGTACGTTTCTTATGGCATTATTTATGTTAATGGGGAAAAGAAGGCATGAACTGATTATCCTTAATAAGGATGCGCATTTACATCGTTCGATTCTTAGTGAATATTCACTCGAGTTTATTGACCAAATGATCGCCATCGTTACATCGTGCACCATTATGGCTTATTGCTTATACACCTTCGCAGAACAAACGGTTTTAAGATTAAATACGAACCTGATGCCGTTAACGATTCCTTTTGTGATGTATGGGATTTTTAGGTATTTATATCTAACGCACAAAAAGAATTTAGGCGGTTCTCCCGAACTTTTAATCATTAAAGACATCCCGATGCTTATAAATATTCTTTTGTGGATTGCATGTTCTAGTTTAATTATTTATAAATTCGGCATGCTCTAATTTCTATAATCATGATAAATAAAAAACTTAGCGCCATTTATAAAGATTTACCCTTCTCAACAAGAATGTATGTGCCTATACGACAGATGTTGCTTGATTTTGAACGGATGGTTGAACAGGTTCCGGAAAATGTGAATAAAATTCAGGAATTGGGCTGTGGATATGGACTAGCCTCTTTTTTGATGGCTCAAAGTAGACCAAACACTACGATTGAATCTTATGATATTGCAAAAAACAGGATTGATCTGTTAGGAAAAATAAATCCGTATAAAAATTTAAAATTTTATGCGAAGAATGTTATAGATATTAATACCTTCGATGCGGATGTTATTATCATGACAGATTTATTGCATCATTTAACATATATCGAGCAAAGAATGCTTCTCAATCATATTAGAAAGACAGCTAAGGATGATGTTTTTATTATTGTTAAAGATATGGATCGAGGCAAACATTCTTTTAGGCAGGCGGTGAATTATACGATTGATATTGTTCATGCCAAAGGTTTAACATTTTTTTATCACACACAAGACTCTTTCCAAAAATTGTTTGAAGAATGCGGTTTTCGCATTACGAAACAATCTCACCTGAATCGTTCTTACATTCCGTTAAATCATATTGTTTTTTGTTTAGAGCGTATGTAATCAAGAGGCAAGAAAAAAAGTTGAAGCAGTTTTACGATTCCCATTCCAGCAAAAATAGTTAAGAAGGGGATAAGTTCTATGCGCGTGCGAGGACCGTTGTAGATATACATTACGGAAATCATGGCACAATAGATAGCTATATAACCTATAGGAAGCATGAATGATTTAGGTTTTACTAAGCTAAAAAGCAAACCAAAAAATGCAAACAAAGCAATAGTGTGAAATGTAAGAAGAGGCAAAGGATTGGGATCGATAACATCAAAATATTTTCTTTTGTGTTCGGGTTTTTTCCAAAGTAAATTTTGTTTCTCTAATAATAATCTGAAAAACTTCTGTGGGTTATTTTTTATAGCTGACATGCCATATTGGTATCTCTGCTTGTCTCGAGCGATTGGATCTAGCAATTTAGATTTTTCACGTTGTTTGTCTGTGTAAAGATCTCCTACTACAAATTCCCCTTCAGATAACGGATGATGAGCCATTTGGAAAATGAATCCACCGTTTGATGAAATAAGAAGGAATTTATCGTAAAGTTGATAATTACGAATACTCCAGGGCATAATAACAATAAGAAAGCCGGTAATAATTATTAAGTAACTACTTACTATTCTTTTTTTATGATGTTTCCAGTTATCCAATAATATCCAAGGCCCTACCCAACCCCAAAATAAGATATTTGACGGTCGCGTTAGGACGGCGTACCAGAAAGAGAGTGTGCCTATAGAGAAAAGTAGGAAAAATTTTCTTTTTTTGGAATCCCGTGCCAGTAGAAACAAATAAACAGCTAGTAGGACAAAGAAAGAAGTGAAAATTTCTGTATAGAAAATCCCTGTCATAATAATGGAATAATAATCCATGGCATAGAGAAAAGAGGCGCTTAACGCTATGAAGGGGCTAAGTTTTTCATAGTATAGAATTTTTTTAGATAGGAGGTAAATAAGAAGGCAGATGCCTCCACTTAGTAATGCTTGAATAAACCGTACAGCCAGATAACTATGGCCAAAGATTTTGTAAACAGTAAGTAGAAAAAATGGATAGCCAGGCGGCCTCCAAGCATCAGGATTGTTTGGTGTGTAACCATAGCCTTCTCCATTAAGAAGGTTGACGGCAATCCAGTCGTAACGAACACCATCGTAACCAAGAAAATCGATGGTTGCCGGGTGGATTTCATTTGGAAATAAATATGGATTGATATTCGTCACCCATTGAAGCCGTAAGATAATGCAAAGAAATATAATGAGATAAAGTAAGATCCTCTCAGCGCATAGGTTTTTTTGTTTTTTTTGTTGGGCTTTATCAATTGGCTTGATTTGATTTGAAATGTATGTAAGAAATTTTTTCATAAGTGTGTGATTTTTAAATTAGGGTGAGCCATTATAGAAGAAATTTTTGTATTAATCGCAATGCTTGAGTGGCTGCTTTTTGTTTAATTTGCGTACGGGAACCGCAAAACTGACTCTTGATACAGAGGGCTTCTCCTTTACTCTTTATGGCAATATAGGTAAGACCAATAGGTTTGCTTTTGCTTGCACCAGTTGGACCTGCAATCCCTGTAATGCCTACTCCAAAATCCGTATCGAAGAGTTTACGAGCTCCATGGGCCATGGCAAGCGCAACATTTTCACTGACAGCTCCTGATGCTAGAATTATCTTTTCAGGCACTTTTAAAAGCTTTATTTTAGCATCATTACTATAGCTGACAATGCCTGTTTTTAGGAAGTTTGAGCTTCCTGGGATATTCGTTAATCGATGGCTTAAAAGCCCGCCTGTACAGGATTCAGCCAAAGAAAGGGTCTTTTTTTGGTTTATGAGCATTTGGCCTACTTTTTCTTCTAAAGTCATAGAGGATATTATAACTTAGGAGATTGGCCAAGAATAGCTTTTTCGCCTAAAATCTCCTCCTATAAAAAACTTGACAATAATTCACATTTAGAATATATTATACCCACTTTCCAGCAGTGATGTAAGTTAAAGAAACGTATTTATTTAGGTAAAATATAAGCGTTATAGTATTAATATTAATGATAACCAACCATGAGGATGAGACATGTTTAACACTATTGAAGAGGTATTAGAAGATCTAAAAGCAGGTAAAGTGATTATTGTTATGGATGATGAAGGTCGCGAAAATGAAGGAGATTTGCTTTGCGCTGCCGAGTTTATTACCCCCGATATCATTAATTTTATGGCCAAAGAAGCTCGTGGCCTTATTTGTGTGCCAATGAATGAGGATCGCTTAAATGATTTAGATCTTCATCCTATGAAGGCAGCTGTTGGTCTTAAGCATCAGACAAGTGATACGGCCTGGACAATCTCTGTTGATGCAGCTAAAGGCATTACAACCGGAATTTCAGCTGCTGATCGCGCTTATACTGTCAAAGTTCTTATTGAGGGAAATTCCAAACCATCAGATCTTGAAACACCAGGGCATCTTTTTCCACTTCGTGCCAAAAAAGGCGGGGTTCTTGTTCGGGCAGGACACACGGAGGCCTCCGTTGATTTAATGAATTTAGCTGGTCTTACTCCAGCGGGCGTAATTTGTGAAATTATGAATGAAGATGGAACTATGGCGCGAACGAATGACTTACATGATTTCGCCAAAAAACATAAAATCCGCATCTGCACCATAGATTCTCTTATTGAGCATCGTCGTACCTATGAAAAACTTGTTGAACGTATCGTAGAAACAAAACTCCCTACCGAATATGGCGAATTTAAAATGTTTGCTTTTCGTTCTACAATTGATGATTTAGAGCATGTTGCCCTTGTTATGGGTGATATCAAAGAAGCCGATCCTATTCTTGTTCGGGTTCAATCAGAGTGTCTTACCGGCGATGTTTTTCATTCCCTTCGTTGTGATTGCAATAAACAACTACACACAGCATTAAAAACAATAAAAGAAAACGGTTCTGGCGTCATGGTTTATATGAGGCAGGAAGGACGAGGTATTGGTCTTGTTAATAAAATGAAAGCGTACAATTTGCAAGATGAAGGTATGGATACTGTCGAGGCGAACAAAGCTTTAGGCTTTGGTCCTGATTTACGCCATTATGGTATTGGTGCTCAGATATTGTTTGATTTAGGTGTGAGAAAAATAAAGTTGTTAACGAATAACCCAAGAAAGATTGTAGGGCTTGAAGGTTATGGTCTTTCTGTAACAGAACGTGTGTCTTTACAGATTCCTCATAATGATGTGAATCAAAAATATTTAAAAGCCAAGAAAGATAAATTAGGGCATATTTTATAATTCCTAGGCGTTAACGGATGACAAGCACAAAAACGAAATCTAAGACGACAGCACGTAAGAATATTACCATTGTCGTTTCCCGATTTAATGAGCACATTACGCAGCGATTATTAGATGGGTGTTTGGCTGAGTTAAAACGTCAGAAATTTAAAAGCTCTGATTATAATGTTGTTTGGGTTCCGGGTGCTTTTGAGATTCCAGTCACAGCGTTAAAGGCGGCAAAGAAACGAGGAGTGGATGCTGTCATTTGTTTGGGGGCTGTAATCCGTGGGGAAACATTTCATTATGAGCTTGTTGCTATGAGCGCTGCTCAAGGGATTGTTCAGGCGTCCCTAATTACGGGAAAACCGATTGTTTTTGGTGTGCTTGCAACAGAGACTGTCATGCAAGCCGAATCGCGGGCTGAAGTTGATGGAGATAATAAGGGCCGTGAAGCGGCGATAACAGCGCTTGAGATGATAGCACAGTTAAAAGCACTTTAAATATGGGTAGAATAGTTTGATTAATTTTGTTCTCTTGATGGTAACAAAGATCATGACATCAAATTTATCAAGCTGACGATTAGTTCTTTCTTATTCATTCATTAAGGTAGAGAATGCGAAAACGAACGTTGGCTCGAGAGGCCGCATTAAAAATTTTGTATCAGGCGGAGATCACGCGACGTGATATTGATCAAGCTGTTGAAATTTATTGGCAGAATATCGATCATCCAGATGCAACCATTAAAGAATTTGCCAATAGATTATCAATAGGCGTTGGTAAAAGTATTGAGTCCATTGATGAAAAGATCATGAAATACGCCACGAATTGGCAGTTAAAACGCATGGCAGTTATTGATAGAAACATATTGCGTATTGGAATGTTTGAATTAGTTTTTGCAACAGATATCCCACCTAAGGTTTCGATCAATGAAGCCGTTGAATTAGCCAAGAAATATGGCGACACCGATTCGAGTAAATTTGTTAACGGCATTTTAGACAAGATTCACAAAACGGAAATTCTTCCAAAGACTAATTAATTTATTTTTGTACTGAGGCATCAGTTTAGATGTGTCTCAATAGAAAGTTTGCGTTAACATAAAATGAAACCCACCAAATACGCTGATCTTCATATACATACTCATTATTCAGATAGCACATCTTCTCCAGAAGAAGTTGTTAAGCAAGCCCAAGAATTTAATATCAATTGTATTGCTATTACAGATCATGATACGGTTGATGGGATCGTGCCGGCGATAGAAGCTGGTAAGGCTCAAGAAATAGAGGTTATCTCAGGGATTGAACTTTCCTCTGAAATTAATGGTAAAGATGTTCATATCTTAGGTTATGGTTTTGATTACAAAGATGAAGAGTTGCTAAATATTTTAAAGAGTGTTCAATCTTCTCGTGTGGAGCGAATGAGATTGATGATTGAGAAGTTAGAAGAGTTAGGTGTTTCTGGTATTTCGTTAGAGGAGGTGTGTTCAAAGGCCAAGTCTGATGCTGTTGGTCGTCCTCATTTGGCCGCGACGTTAGTAGAAAAAGGTATTGTCTCAAATATAAAGGCGGCGTTTGATAAATACCTAGCGGATGATGCCCCAGCTTGCGTCTCTAAATTCAAACAATCTCCTTATGAGGCCATTGCATTAATTGTAAAAATGGGAGGCGTTGCCGTTTTGGCTCATCCTATGCATACCGCCGTTGATGAATTAATCCCCAGTTTTGTTGAAGCGGGTATGAAAGGACTTGAAGTTTATTATCCTAATTGTTCAGAAAATGTTATTCAATACTACAAGAGATTGGCGGATAAAAATAATCTTCTCGCTACAGGTGGCTCGGATGCACATGGGGATTCGAAAAAACATACCTATGTGGGAAAATTAAGGGTAGATTATCAGATCGTTGAGGAGATAAAAAAACTTTCGCGATTTCTCTCATAAAATTTTAAAATATGATCATGAGTCCAAAACATCAAGAATATATGCAGCAGGCTCTCAATCTTGCGAAAAAGGCGAAGGGGAAGACTTCTCCAAATCCTATTGTTGGTTGTGTGGTTGTAAAAGCAGGACGTGTTATTGGAGAGGGCTATCATCGTCGGGCGGGTTTAGATCATGCAGAAATTGTTGCCCTTAAGAAGTGTGGGGCAAAAGCGCGGGGCGCGACACTGTATGTCACATTAGAACCTTGTTTTCATGTTGGACGAACTCCCCCTTGTGTGAAGGCATTAATCGCGAGTGGGGTTAAGAAAGTTTATATAGGAATTAAAGATCCTAATCCTCTTACAGGGGGGAAGTCGATCGCATTATTAAGGCGATCGGGGGTTGAAGTCTCTGTTGGTTTGTTAAAAGCGGAGATTGAACGCGCCAATGAAGATTTTATTAGCTACATCACAAAGAGAAGGCCGTTTATCGCTATTAAAAGTGCACAGACTTTAGATGGAAAGATAGCAACGAGAAGTGGCGAATCAAAGTGGATAACATCTCAAGCGACGCGTCAAAAAGCTTATCGTATACGAGATCAGTACGATGCGATATTAGTTGGAGTCAATACTGTTCTAAAAGATAACCCGCGGCTAAATGGTTTTAACAAAAAGCGGGTGATAAAGAAAATAATTTTAGATTCTTCATTAAAAACGTCGTTACCAGCTAACCTTTTTAAAGGTTCTTATGAAAGTTGTTATGTGGCCGTGACAAAAAAAGCCTCGCAACGAAAGATTAAGGCTTTTATTTCTAAAGGTGTTCATGTGATTGTATGTCCCAGTCATAAAGATGGGGTTGATATCAAGTGGCTTTTAAAAGATCTTGCGAAGAAAGAAATCATGAGTATATTAGTTGAAGGAGGAGCCAAGGTTTGTGGGGCGATGCTTAAATCAAAATGTGTTGATAAAATGTATACATATATTGCTCCCAAAATCATCGGTGATCATCAGGCCTTAAGTTCTATTGACGGAAATAATATCTCAAAATTAGTTAATGCATTTGACGTAACGACAGATTCTATCGAAACCATTGGAAAGGACGTTCTTATTACAAGTTATGTTTACCGGAATCATTGAAGAAATAGGTGTTGTTAAAGAGGTTTCCCATAAGAATAATCTTTCTATTCTTAAAGTAAAAGCCAAAAAGATTCTTAAGGGCATTAAGAAGGGGGAAAGTATTGCTATTGAAGGGTGCTGTTTAACGGTGACAAAGATTTTAGATGGTGTTGTGGTTTTTGATGTGATGAAGGAGACTTTGGATAAAACGACGATTGGGAATCTAAAACGAGACGATCGAGTGAATATGGAAGCTGCTATGCAGCTTAAGAGCAGGGTTAACGGGCACATTGTTACTGGCCATGTGGATGATGTCGGTCATATTCGATCGGTTAAGGAAGATGAAAATTATTTGGAATTTCAAATTTCTTGTGATAAAACGTTAATGAAGTATATCGTTAGAAAAGGCTCTATTTGCGTGGATGGTATTAGTTTGACTGTGGGGCAAGTGACAAAAAGTTTTTTCTCGGTTTATATTATTCCTGTTACGAAGAAGGTGACGACTTTGGGATCAAAAGTTCAAGGAGATCGGGTTAATCTAGAGACGGATGTTTTTGCAAAGTATGTGATGAAAGATAAATAATTAAGTATTTTAAAGAATCAGATTAATTATAAGGATAAAAAATATGGTACTTGATATTCGTGATATTCAAAAAGTAATTCCACATCGTTACCCTTTTCTATTAATAGATCGTGTTGTCGAATTTGAAGCTAATGAAAAATTAGTGGCCATTAAAAATGTCTCCATTAATGAGCCTTATTTTGTCGGTCATTTTCCTCAAGAGAAGGTTATGCCGGGTGTGTTGATAGTTGAGGCTATGGCTCAGGCGGGATGTGTTTATTATTATTACAGTAAAAATCTTCATGGCAAAGAGATGATTTATTATCTTGCCAAAATTTCAGCCAAATTTCGAAAACCCGTTGTTCCTGGTGATCAGCTGAGAATGGAAATCACACCTGTAAAGCTACTAAAAACGGTTGGTTTTCTTAAGGCCAAAGCTTATGTCAAAGATGTTCTTGTTGCGGATGCTGAAATAGGCTTTGGGGCAAAAGAGATGTAAGATTTACTGCTATTCCTCTTAAATAGATTTGGAAGTTTAAAGGTCTAACCTACTGCAGTATATATATTTACCACACAAAATACTTTCCTCTAAATAATTGACGAAATCTTTATCGGATGTTAGACTAATAATCCACTTATTGTTAACTTCAGATTAGAGGTGCTGGTTTAGCCTTTATCAAACGGATTAAGATATGACAACAGAGGCACACATAATATTTTCAGGTATTGTTCAGGGGGTGGGATTTCGCTACGCAACACTTTCTGTGGCCAAGGAATTGCAACTTTTGGGATGGGTTAGAAATATAGAAGATGGTCGAGTGGAAGCCTTGGTACAAGGGCCACAAAACAATATTGAACAATTGTGCGAAAATCTAAAGAGACGTTTTGGTGATTATATTAAAGAATGTTCTATTGAGTATTGTGATGTGTCTAATCAATATATGAATTTTCAAATCAAATAATTCTAAATGCGCTACGCTATCATATCGGATATCCACAGTAACTTAGAAGCCCTTCAGGCTGTTTTAAAAGATGCTCGTGATCAAGGGGCTCGCCGGATTTATTGTTTGGGCGATATTGTTGGTTATGGGGCCAATCCTAATGAATGCATTGAGGAGTTAGAGAAATATAAAGTTCAATGCGTAGCTGGAAATCATGACTGGGCTGTTGCGGGAAAATTAAACTATGAGCATTTTACCGATGAAGGTCGTGCTGCGATTGACTGGACGAAGACGGCGCTTAAAATCAGTCATTTAGAGTATTTAAAAAATCTAAATTTAAGCATGCAGAATGACGATATGAATATGGTGCATGCCAATTTGCATTATCCTGATCAATTTATATATTTAAAAGATTCGACGCAAGCGCAAGACACATTTTATCTCATGGATAAAAAGGTGTGTTTTATAGGCCATACCCATGTGCCACAAACATTGGTTTTTCAAGATGGGATGATTACGATTTCAAAGTTGACTGAGATAACCTTGCTTAGGGAGAATAAATATATTGTTAATGTCGGAAGTGTGGGCCAACCTCGTGATGGAAATCCTTTCGCAAGTTATTGTTTGTATGATCCAGATTTAGAAAGAATTCAGATCAAAAGAATCGCCTATGATATCCCATTAACACAGAAATCAATCTATGAATCTGGTTTGCCGACTGTGTTGGCTAAGCGACTTGAAGTGGGTGAATAAATGAATAAAACGCAGGCTAAAAAACTAATTCATCGATTATCCGAAGACATTGAAAAACATAATCATCGTTATTATATTCTCTCTGAGCCTACCATTTCAGATAAAGAATACGATGATTTGCTTAAAGAGCTTATCACTTTAGAAGAACAGTTCCCTGAATTAAAAGAAAATGCCTCGCCAACACAAAGAGTTGGAGCTAAGCTTGAGCAAGGTGTTGGAACCGTGAATCATCGTCGAGGGATGCTATCTTTGGATAACACTTATTCTATTGAAGAGATAAAAAACTGGTATAAACGTGTCATTAAGGGGTTGGGACATGAGGATGTTGAATTTACTGTTGAGTTAAAAATTGATGGTGTAAGTGCTTCGTTAACTTATGAAAAGGGAAGCTTTACGTTAGGCGCGACGCGCGGAGATGGTGTGAAAGGCGAGGATGTATCGCATGCTTTGAGGACGATTCGCGCTATTCCATTAAAACTTAAAAATAACGTAAAGAGCTCGCTACCAGAATTGATAGAAGTGCGTGGTGAGGTGTATATGTGTCATAAAGAATTTGAAGCGTTAAATGATTATCGTAAGAAAATGGATGAAGCTTTGTTTGCTAATGCTCGGAATGCAACGAGTGGATCTATAAAGCTATTAGATTCTCGCATTACAGCAAAAAGAAATTTAAGTTGTTTTGTGCATTCTTACGGAGTACTTGAAGGTGGAGAAGATGTCAAAACACAGTGGGAGTTTTTAAAGAAGGTTAAGCAGTGGGGGTTTTGTATTGATTCTAATAGCCGGCTTTGTTCTAAATTAGATGAGGTGATTGCTTATTGCCAGGAGTATCAAGAGAAGAGAGCGTCTCTTAGCTATGAAGTTGATGGCGTTGTTATAAAGATTAATTCTTTGGCCCAACAAAATCAGTTAGGGATGACCCAAAAATCTCCGCGATGGGCCGTTGCCTATAAGTTTCCAGCCTCACAAGCGACAACAACTGTGAAAGATATTGTTATTCAAGTAGGTCGAACAGGAATTCTAACGCCGGTAGCAGAATTAGAGCCTGTTGAATGCGCGGGTGTTACTATTTCGCGCTCGACTTTACATAATTTTGATGAAATTAAACGTCTAGGGATAAAAAAGGGTGATCGCGTTTTAGTGCAACGGGCTGGAGATGTGATTCCTAAGGTTATAAAGGTTGTTAAATCCGTTAAAGGAAAGGCAGCAACTAAATTTAAAGTGCCTAGCAAATGTCCTGTGTGCAAAGGTCCTATCATAAAAGGAAGGTCTGATGATGTTGCTTATCGATGTACGAATTCTTTTTGTCCATCCCAATTAGAAAGAAAAATTGTTCATTTTGCTTCACGTGGGGCTATGGACATAGAAGGTTTAGGCGAGTCTGTTGTTAAACAACTTTTAGAGCATGGTAAAATAAAAAATGTTTCGGATGTCTACTTTTTAAAGATGGATGATTTGTTAGATTTGGATTTTTTTGCTGAAAAAAAAGCGGATAATTTGATTAATGCTATTGATAAAAGTAAAAAAATGCCGTTTTCCAAATTGCTATTTGGTTTAGGAGTCGATAATGTGGGAGCTAAAGCGGCAAGTTTATTGGCTGCGCATTTTGAAGACATCGATACATTGCTTAAAGCTGAGAAACAAGATCTACTAGACATTCATGAAATTGGTGAGGGTATTGCTGATTCTTTGTTATCTTTTTTCAAACGGAAAGATACAAAGGCCGTTATTAAGAGATTCGTTAAGGCGAACGTAAACTTAAAAGAACCAACCCAAAAAAAGATTTCTAATAAACTCAAAGGAACAAGCATCGTTTTTACAGGCGAGCTTAAAAATTTGACGCGTCAGAGGGCAAGTGCCTTAGTTAAAGAAAATGGAGCCAAAGTTGTTTCTTCTGTGAGTAAAAAGACAGGTTATGTTGTTGCTGGCGAGTCTCCTGGATCAAAATATGATAAGGCGTTAAGTTTGGGGGTTTCTATTCTTAGCGAAAGACAATTGATGGCACTTTTAAATAAGTCAAATTAACCATGGGTGTCAAAAACAGCTGTTTTTGACAAACCTCGTCATTTCTATAATAAATGACGAGAATGACAGGGGATTATTTATGGGATGTTTATCTCTATTCATTATTAAGATAGGAAAAAAATTACCTATTGTTTTGATGTTAGTTTTTTTTGTATTTACAGCATCAAGTTGTACGCCTTTAAAAAAGAAATTTGTAAGACAAAATAGGGATGATTCGAGTAAAGTTCAACCTATTTTGGATCCCATTGACTATGTTCCAGGAGAAATATCATCTATTGAACGTTATCGATATTTTTATTCAATATGGAATGCTTGGCAAGGGGAGCTTGTTATTAAAATTGATAAAAAGGGAAATGAGAAGAGCAAGCGACGATTAATTAAGCAGATGATTTTTCAAGTTAACGAAATGAGTAAATGGGTTGTTGAAGATAAACAAGAGGAGTTGTTAGTTTTAGTTAAAGAATTGGAAGGAATAGAAGTGGATTTAGCGAGGCCATTTGCTACGCGCAATCAAGTAAGGTTAAAAAATAAATTATTGCGTAATTCTAAGAAAATAAGAATGAATTTTAGACCAGCATTAATGGACGACTATTACATATAAAGAGGTTTGATGATGGAACATTATATTGATGAGTTTATTAATTATTTAGCTGTCGAGCGTGGGTTAGCTGACAACACTTTGATGGCCTATCGACGCGATTTGACTAAATATGTCATATTCTTAAAAGAAGCGAAGATAACTCAGATAGATGGCATTCAACGTGAGAATATTACAGAATTTATGTTTGATCAAAAGAATAATGGGCTTTCAGCTAGCTCTATATGTCGCGCTCTAGCAGCGATTAAGATGTTTCATCGTTTTTTAGTTAGAGAACGATTAACAAAAGAGGATCCATCTCATTTGGTTGAGACCCCAAAGATTTGGAAGCGTGTGCCTGAGGTGTTAACAATAGTTGAGATTGAATCCATGATTCATGCAGCCAAAGGGCATGGATGGCAATCTATTCGTGACAGAGCCATATTAGAATTATTTTATGCCAGTGGCATGCGGGTCTCAGAACTGTCTGATTTAAAGTTGGATAGTGTGAATTTAGAAATTGGTTATGTGCGATGTAAGGGAAAGGGGAGTAAGGAAAGAATTATTCCCATTGGAAAAAAGGCTCGTGAATCCATTGCTCAATATTGTGGGACAACGAGAGATAAATTAGCAAAGAATCATATGACGCTGCATCTTTTTTTAAGTCGATTGGGAAAAAGGATTAGCCGTCAGAGTGTTTGGAAGATTATTAAACAGTATGCTAAAAAGGCAAACATAAAAAAGACGATTAAACCACACACCTTAAGACATTCTTTTGCCACACATTTACTTGAACATGGGGCTGATTTGCGTGCTGTTCAAGAGATGTTGGGTCACGCGGATATTTCGACCACCCAAATTTATACGCATGTGGATAAAGAACGATTAAAATCCATTCATAAAGAATTTCATCCTCGTAGTTAAACACATGAAAAAATTATTAGAAAAATTAGACAAGTATTCTTTTCAAATCATTAAGCGGATTGGTTTAGTCTCTCAACAGAAAGGTGTGCAAACGTATCTTGTTGGTGGGGTGGTTCGAGATATTTTGTTAAAACAAAAGAATCTTGATTTAGACTTTGTGGTTGAGGGTGATGCGGTTGTTTTGGCACGAGCGTTTGCCAAAAAGGATCATTTAAAAATTGTTGTTCATCAAGCCTTTAAGACGGCTACCGTTGATTTAAAAAATGGATTGCGTTTGGATTTTGCGACCGCTCGAAAAGAAGTTTATCTTAAGGGTGGCTCTTTACCTCGTGTTAGCAAAGGCGTTTTGAAAGATGATTTGTTTAGACGAGACTTCACCATTAATGCCATGGCCATCGCCATTAATCCGGAATGTTATGGAACATTAATTGATTTTTGGCAAGGACGGGAAGACTTATTGAAAAAACGTATTCGCATCATGCATGAAAAAAGTTTTATAGATGATCCGACCCGCATTTTACGCGCCGTTCGTTTTGAGAGAAGGTTAAACTTTAAGATGGAAAGGCAAACGGTGGTGCTTCTTAAAGAAGCTGTGGCCAAAAAATGTTTTCAAACGATCAAGCCAGCGCGTTATTTTAATGAATATAGAAAAATGCTAAGGGAACGGGATCCTCTAAAAGCACTGAAGCGATTTTCTAAACTCAACGGATTTAGTTATTTCTCAACACGTTATCAAATGAATACGCGCTTGATGAATGCTTTGCATGAGAGAATTATGCGATTAAGAAAATCTGCGCTGTATAAAGATTTTAAAGAAGTGTGGATGTTGTATTGCGTGGGGTTATTTGAATCTATGAGTCCGTCGATGTTAAAAGAGGTTCTTGCCCGGTTTCCTTTTACAAGGGAAGAAAGGCGGGCTTTGGAGCAAGTATTTCAGGTGGATTCCTTGTGCCAAAAATTAAGCAAAAAGAATAACAGAAGAAGTGACGTTTATTCTATTTGTCATGCTTTGCCACCTTTTATTGTGATTTATCTGCGTGTCAGAACAGCCAAGAAGGATATTGCAAAGGTTATTGATTGGTATATTGAGAAAGATAAGGATGTGCGTTTGCATTTAACGGGTCATGATCTGCAAAAAATAGGGGCCGTTTCGGGAAAAGAAGTTGGGGTTCTCTTAAATCGATTATTATTGATGAAAATTGATCAATGTGTACGAACGAGAACAGATGAGCTCAGTGCAGTAAAAGGGTTGATTCTTAGCAGAAAATAGGCTAATATCACTGTTTTTGCCGTCTCCGCATTGGGTGGGGCCGTGTTTGGAATTTTTATTTCAGTAGATAAGATGAAGGATGAGGGTAGAAAATGAGTCGTTTAGATAAGGTTAATCAGCAGATTAGACGTGAAGTTGGGATGATTATTCAAACAGAATTGGGTGATCCTCGCGTGCAATTTGTGTCCATTACGGGTGTGAAAGTCAGCGGTGATTTAAGGAGTGCTCGTGTTTATTTTAGCGTTTTAGGAGATGACCATGCCAAAGATCATGCTTTGGAAGGGTTAAATAATGCTCGTGGACATATCAGGAAATTGTTGGCGTCGAAAACCAATATGCGTAATACTCCAGAATTATCTTTTCAATACGATCAGACCATCGAACAAAGCGTAAAAATCGATGCGACTTTAAAGGAGATTAATGATGAGCATGAAGACTATTCTTCAAACGATCAAGAAACATAAAACCTTTATTATCTCAACTCATGTGAATCCTGATCCAGATGCCTTGGGTTCACAAATGGCTACCGCTCTTTTTTTGAAATCATTAGGCAAGAAGGTCATCATGCTCAATGAAGAGCTTGCCCCCACCCGATTTCATTTTCTTAAAGGGACCAAACAAATTAAAAGTGTAAAAAAAGTGAAACGCGTTAATTATGATGCAGCGATTATTGTTGATTGCGGGGACTTAGATCGTATTGGAGGGGTTAAGGAAGCTTTGCAGGAGGGCAAGCCTATCATTAATATTGATCACCATGTGACCAACACGATGTTTGGTGATTTTAATTTAGTTGTTCCAAAGGCCTCATCGACAGCTGAAGTTCTTTTTGATTTATTTAAGTTGGCCAAGACAAAAATAACCAATGAGATGGCTGTTAATTTATATAGCGGTATTATGACAGATACCGGATCTTTTCGTTATGAAAATACAACAGCGCATACATTTGAGGTGGTTAGTGAATTAAGAAAACATTCTTTTTCTGCCTACAATCTTTATAGAAAAATATATGAAACAATTCCGTTAAATGATGTGACGGGTTTTGTTAAGGTTTTAAGTAATGTGAAAACCATATTTAGTAATCGTGTGGTTTCTATTGAATTATCTAAAGTTACTTTAGCGAAATTTTCTGAAGATTTTGATTTGCGAGATACTGTTTTTAAATTTTTCAGAGCTATTAAGGGTGTTGAAGCTATCGTTATTTTCTCTTATGCTACAGCGAAAGAAACACGTGTGAATCTACGATCAACAGGGACGGTAGATGTCGCAGAGATCGCGTATCATTTCAACGGTGGCGGCCATAAAAGGGCGAGTGGATGTAAGCTTGATTTGAATATTGCTGATGCCAAGAAACAAGTTTTAAAATACGTTAAAGCCGCTTTATAAATTTAAAAAAATATATATTTGAGAGGAACTCATGGAAGGTATTTTAGTTGTTAATAAACCAGATGGCATGACATCACATGATGTGGTCGCTATTGTTCGTCGGACATTTAAGATGAAACGTGTGGGGCACGCGGGAACTCTGGACCCTTTGGCGACGGGTGTGCTTGTTGTGTTGATAGGAAAGGCAACGAAGTTGTTTGATAAATTTGTTGGGTTTGATAAGGCTTATATTGCAACGCTTAAGTTGGGAACCGTTACGGATTCCGCTGACATTCAAGGAAAAGTTTTAGATCAAAGGCCGTATGAACATATTACGGAAGAACAAATTAAAGATGCTTTTAGTAAATTTTCAGGTGATATGGAACAATTACCTCCTATGGTGTCGGCGGTCAAGATGGGGGGAAAGAAATTATACGAGCTTGCACGAAAAGGTATTACGGTTGAGAGAAAGCCTCGCGCGATTACAATTCATGAATTAAAAATATTAGATATCACATTTCCCGAAGTTAAATTTTATCTGGATTGTTCGAAAGGCACTTACGTTCGCCAATTAGCTCACGATATTGGAGAGGCCTTGGGGTGTGGGGCGTGCATTACACAGATTCAACGAACCAAAGTGGGTGATTTTACTATTGATGAAGCTGTAACATTAGAGGATATGCGTGAAAGTCACATACGGAATTGGCAAGGTTAAAGAAACCTTCAAAAATGCAGTACTCGTTATTGGTGTTTTTGATGGTCTTCATCTTGGTCATCAGAAATTGATTAATACCGCGATTGCTCGAGCGAAAGCGATAAAAGGAGAGACGGTCGTCCTAACCTTTGCTCCTCACCCTGTTCATGTTTTAAATCCCCAAATTTACCTACCTTATATTGTTTCTTTATCTTATCGCATGAAACTTTTAGAACGACTGGGTGTGGCCCGGTGTGTTGTTGTTCGATTTTCAAAAAAGTTTTCACAGATGTCGCCTGAAAATTTTATAAAAAAATATATTGGAAAAGTGATTGCTCCAAAAGAAGTGTTTGTAGGCGATGATTTCCGTTTTGGTCAAGATCGTTCGGGAACATTAGATTATTTTAAGGATATGGGCGAGCGCATCGGTTTTAAATTAAACAGCGTGACACCTCTTAAGGGAGGAAAGGGTAAGATGGGTAGTTCCGTTATTCGGCAATTGATTATGGACGGTCATTTAGATAAAGCCCAAAAATATTTAGGCCGAGAAGTCTCGATCATGGCAAAAGTTGTTCGTGGAGATGCTCGAGGAAAAACGCTTGGGTTCCCAACCGCTAATCTTTCCCCAAAAGACATCCTCATGCCACCCGTGGGTGTCTATGCCGTTAAAGTTGAGTATAATGGAAAATGTTATTTTGGCATGGCCAATGTCGGTCGCCGACCTTCGTTTAAATCCACTCAAAATCGCATCAATCTCGAAGTTCACCTCTTTGATTTTTCTGGTAATTTGTATGATAAAGAAGTTATTGTTTATTTTGTAAAGAAAATTCGGGAAGAGGTTAAGTTTGAAAATCAGGATGATCTTATTGCACAGTTGAAGAAAGATGAAAGAAAAGCGAGGTTGATTTATTCTAAGCAAAAGACCACGCCTTGACGAAAAACGTTTTACATGTTACATTTTAAATATTAAGAGTTAGCTCCAAAAAAAATTACACTTCATGCGCGTTACATCCTACCCTCAAGTGTTTCAAAAATAATAAGAATTTAATCTTTACTGGTACTTTTTTGAGAATCGTATGCAATATTTTGCGATTCACGAAAAAAGATAGTAATTAGTACCCTCACCCTATTTATTTTTTTAAAAATAAGGTGTAAGCTTAATTTCTTCAAAATATTTGTTCAGCCGTGAGTCATGTGTTCTTTTGATTTCACTATGCTGTAAGCCCGCTTATCAACCACGGAGGCCGTTATGTCATTTGTTAAATCATTCAAAGCTCTTGTGATTACTTTCAGTATTTCACTTTTTTCCTTTAATTCTTTTGCCGCTAATCTTGATTATACCTCGTTTACAGAAGTAGACGTGCCTAACAAGATTGGTGTGACATCTGACTGTATTTCATTCAGCAGTATTGAAACAAGGAAAACAACATCCTACGTTACGAAATCACAAAACACGTCGGGAGATTTTACATATGACTTTGATACGATGTTAACAAGTTCTGATACATTTTCTGGTGAAACGGCTATTTGGGGCATTAGTAATACGGCGAATGACACTTATGATGACTGGGCTGATGGCGTTATTGTTGGTTGGGCTGGGATAGGCGGGACTCCAAAACTTGAAATTCAAAGATATCCGTTAGCTTCAGCTAATTCTCAGGGGCTAAATTATAATCAACGTTATTACGTTACAATCGAACGGATTGCCTCAACGTTAAAGATGCACATTTATTCAGACTCAGGGCGTACAAGTTTAATTCAAACAGTGAGTCGATCTTTTAATTCCAATAGCTATAACCAACTTTATGCTTTTAGCCTCGATAATCGAAATTTGTCGAACAAGCTAGCTTCTGGAGATGTGTGTCATTTGAGTGATGGAAGTAGTGGGGGGACAGATACAGAAGCACCCACGGTCCCAACAAATTTATCTGGATCGGCTATAACAGAGACCTCATTTAACTTAAATTGGTTAGCATCAACGGATAATGTGGGAGTCACAACATATAAGTTGGATATTGCAACGGATGATCAATTTAACACCATAGTAGCAAGTTATAACAATAAAGATTTAGGGAATGTTCTCTCTACATCTGTAATTAATTTGATAGCAGAAACAGAATACTATGTCAGATTAAGAGCTGAAGATGCTGCTGGTAATATATCATCCAACTCCGGTTCAATTCTCATCTCAACGACAGATATACAAGCTCCAACATCTCCAGGCAATTTATCAGGTTCGAATATAACAGAAAATTCGTTTAATTTAAGTTGGTCAGCATCAACAGATGATGTGGGTGTTACAAAATATAAATTGGATATTGCTACCGACGATCAATTTGTTTCTATTTTATCAAGTTATAATAATAAGGATCTGGGAGATGTTCTCTCAACAGTCGTAACCAATCTGACACCGGAAACAGGGTACTTTGTAAGATTAAGAGCAGAAGATGCGGCTGGTAACGTCTCATCGAATACTTCTACAGTTATCGTCTCAACAACACAAAGTGGAGGCGGCGGGGATACGCAAGCTCCAACAATGCCAGGAAATGTTTCTGGATCGAGTATAACAGGGAATTCCTTCAATTTAAGCTGGTTGGCATCAACAGATAACGTAGGTGTCACAACATATAAACTGGATATTGCAACGGATGATCAATTTAACACTATAGTAGCGAGTTATAACAATAAAGATTTAGGGAATGTTCTCTCTACGGCTGTAATTAATTTGATATTAGAAACAGAATATTATGTAAGATTAAGATCCGAAGATGCTGCTGGCAATATATCATCCAACTCCAGTTCAATTCTTATCTCAACGACAGATATACAAGCTCCAACAGCTCCGGGGAATCCAACATTTTTAAACCCAACCACAAATTCTTTAAATCTAACCTGGAGTGCTTCAACAGATAATTTCGGCGTAACCGATTATCGGTTAGATGTGGCGACAGATAGTTCATTTAATAATATCTTAGGTAATTACAATAATAAAAGCCTTGGGGTTGTGACCGCAACTGTTGTTTCAGGTTTAAATACTAACACAACATATTTTGCAAGATTAAGGGCCGGTGATGCGGGAGGAAATACATCTGTTGATAGTAGCACAGCACAAGGAACAACAAGTACAAGTGGAGGTGGCGGTAGTACGACCTTTGAGGTGCGCGTTTCAGAGAGTCGTGATGATGCAGAAGAAACTTCGGGTGGAAATATGATGCGCATTAGTCCTGATTTGGAAATGGGTGAAAAAAAGGTAGGTGTGCGTTTTCAAAATGTCACAATTCCACAAGGCGCGCAGATTACTAATGCCTTTATCCAGTTTAAGGCTGAGGCCTCCGATTCAGCGGTATCCAATTTAGTTATTCAAGCTGAAAATACGGCAAATGCCCCACAATTTTTATTAAGTTCACAAGATATCAGCAATCGTTCTTTAACAAATGCATCCGTTGCCTGGGCACCATCTGCGTGGACAATTGGGAATTTAGGAGCAGATCAGAAAACTCCTGACATTTCCTCTGTTATCAGCGAGGTCATCAATAGAGCTGACTGGCAAACTGGAAATAGCCTTATTGTCATTGTCACAGGCTCCGGTGAGCGTGAAGCCGAATCATATAATGGGGAGGCCGGTGCGGCACCTTTGCTTCATATCGAATATTCAACGGGTGCACCATCTAATGATCCCGTTCTTAATCCTATTGGAAATCAAAGTGTTGATTTAGGAAACTCACTTACACTTAATCTTACAGCAACAGATCCTAACAGCGACCCACTTACATTTTCAGCCTCACCTTTGCCTTTACCCAATAATGCAACACTTAATGCATCAACAGGCGAGTTTAACTTGACACCTGATGCCACTCAAGTAGGAAGTTTTTCTCTTACCTTTATTGTGAGTGATGGTTTATTAACGGATTCTGAAACAGTTATCTTCACCGTTAATGGATCTCAACCAGGGGCGAATACAAGTTTGTCAGGAAGAATATTGGATACCAATGATTATGTGCAAGGGTTTGATACACCCATTGTTGGCGCGACTGTCTCAATTATCGATTCTGGTATTTCGGCGGTTAGTGATTCTACTGGAAATTTCACGTTAAGCAATATTCCTTCTGGTAGTCAGGTGTTTGATATTAATTCGACAACGGCAAATGTAGCACCTGATGGATCTGGGTATGCAGGATTCCGGGAAGAGATTAATATTATAGATGCTGTCAACAATAACGTGTCCCGTCCGTTTTTTATTCCACGGATTGATGCTTCTAGTTTGACGACGGTGGATCCTAATGTAACGACGATTGTGGATAATCTGAATTTGGGGGTTTCATTTGAAGTTGCTCCACAAACAGCAAAGAATGAAGATGGTTCACTTTTTACGGGTGATCTTTCTATTTCAATTGTCCCAGATGGCTTGGCTCCCGCAGCAATGCCTGATGAGTTTGATCCTGCAATGTTAATTACGATACAACCTGTTGGTGTAAGTTTTACAACACCTGCTCCAATTATTTTTCCTAACAGTGATAACTTACCAGCAGGAACGATTTTAAATATTTGGTCGTTAGATCCAGAAATCGGTGAATTTGTTGTTGTTGGGATGGCGAAGGTTAGTAGCGATGGTTTAAGAGTTGAAACTATTTCAGGAGGTATACGGAGAGCGGATTGGCATTTTGTCATATTTGCATCATCTATATTTTCTAATACATCGATCAATAATTTTGATCATATTAGTCAGCAGAAATGTGAAAAGGCTTGTACGGGTTCTCAAACAGCAATTACAACAGGTAATTTGGTTGTTAATCACGACTTAGCTTCCTATCAATCTTTGAATCAGGAGCGAGGTCTGCAACTTAAGTACAATAGTTTATATGCGTATCCTCAACCTGTTTTAAATGTGGATAATAATATATTTGGATCTGTTGCACCCTTAAAAGCGTCAGTATCTTTGAAGGCTGCCGGTATAGATGTTGGTTCAGAAGTTTTTGTAGATACCAGTGGTATTGTTGCTTTAAATGAAATAGTAAGGCAGTCTGTTTTATTTGATGCTTCCAATCTTACGACAGGAAGATATCCGTATGAAGTAACGGCAAAAAGTTATTTTACAGATTCCGCTTTGTCAAACACGAGAAAAGATGAGGTTACAGTTATAAATTTAAAAGACAGTTCGTTTGGTGCTGGCTGGTCATTAACAGGGTTACAACAATTGCATGAACAAGATGCTGGAGACGTATTGCTTGTTGATGGCGAAGGAACAAGTTTACATTATAGAAAAACATCAGATATAGTTTTAATGAATGAGATACAAATAAGTGATTTAATGAGAGAAATTGAAATTACTGATTTTAATGAAGATGGAAAAAAAGATTTGCTGGTAGCAAATGAATCATTGGACAGTGAAATTGAAATTTATTTTGGAAATGGTGATGGTACATTTTTCTCAACGGTATTATCGATAGATCTTCCTGCAAGACCATTAAGTGTAGTCATAAATGATTTAAATAATGATGGGTATAAAGATATTGTTGTTACATTTTCTGGCGTTCAAGAAGGAGCAAGTGTTTATTTGGGAGATGGAGCAGGAGGTTTCGCGAATCCCATAAACGTATTAGGTATGCAAAGAAATATTCTTACGGTTGGCGATTATAATAACGATGGTAATTTAGATATAGCATCTGGAGTCTTTCCTAGTGGTTTTCATTCCGATTTATTAATTCATCTAGGAGATGGAACAGGACATTTCTCTAACCCAATTATTAATTTGGCGTCAATCGAAGGCAGCCCTGTATTAGCCGAGTCAGTTGATTTTAACAGAGACGGTATTCTCGATCTTGTGGTTGTTGAGATGAGGGATAGTTGCTGCACGTTACAATTAAGTTCAGGAGTAAGTTTCTGGGAAGGTGATGGTTTGGGAAATTTTGTAGAGAGTAATACTTTTGTTGGTCCATTTTTTCCTAGAGAACAATTAGAATCACTTGTCATAAAAGACATGGATAAAGATGGGAATGAGGACATTGTTGTTTCTGGAAACAAGGCTAGAATTTATTATGGAGATGGGCAAGGTCTTTTTCCATTTGTCACTATAGAACCAAATATTAGATTTGATATGGTTGTTAGAGATTTTAATAATGATGGGATGTATGATTTGCTAGGAGAAACCCATTCTAACGATTTCTCATTCTCTGTTTCGTTAAATGTTGGTGAAAGAAGTTTTTCTTCGTATATACTCTATGATTTGTCAGATGATTTTTTTGCTATAGATATATTAAGTGTTGATTTAAATCAAGATGGTTTGCTAGACGTTGTTGCTTCTAATTCTAGTGATGATAAGATATCAATATTCTCCCAGAATGTGCTTAATTCTTTTCAAAGTCCAAAAGGCGACTTTTCTGAGTTAAGGCCAAATGTGGATAACTCATATACTAGACGTTTGAAAGACGGGGTAGAATTAAATTTTAATGCAAATGGTTTGCAGACATCCGTCGTTGACCGTAATGGAAACACAGTGTTCTATACTTATGATGCCCAAAATAGATTGTCAATGATCACAGATCCTTCAAATTTAACAACAACAATTAATTATACGGGTGCTTATGTATCGAACATTGTTGATCCGTTTGGACGAACTACATTGTTAGAGCATGATATTGAAGGTAATCTTGAAAAAATCATAGACCCTGATAATACATTTCGTCAATTTTCTTACGATGGTTTGCATCACATGGTTTCTCAGACATCAAAACGAGATTTCACAACCACCTATGATTACAATTTTGCCGGCCGTAATATTCAAGCCAACCGTCCTGATGGATCAGTTCGTCAAGTGCAGCCAGTTGAAATGGCCACAATTATTGATGTAACTACAGGGCTAGGTACTGAATCAAATCCAGCTCCCATTGTGTTGCCTGATGTCGTTCAAGGAAGTTTTACAGACAGTAATAATAATAGTGCACAAATTAAAACCAATAATTTTGGAGCAAGTATTTCGTCAACAGATGCGTTAGCTAATAAAACGACTATTGAGCGAGATGAAAATTCCAATCCAACAATTATTAAGAAACCAGATAACACTGAAGTTGAATTGACTTACGATGAAAAGGGAAACCTTACTGTTCTCGTTGAGGTAGGTCCTCGTTTTACGAACTTTGATTATGAAGGTGTTTTTAATCAAATAACTAATCTACGAGATCACGATGGGCACGAAACATCGTTTGAGTACGATACTAATGGTAATCTCACCAAACAGATTAATACCTTAAATAAAGAAAAAATATTTACATATAATATTAATGGTCAAGTTCTCACAGAAACCGATGAAAATCTTCATACAACCATATTTACATATGATTCCAATGGCAATCTTGCCACAAAAACAGATGCCGATGGAAGTGTCACAACATTTGTTTATGATTCTACTGGTAATATTTTGTCATTAACCGAAGCATTCGGCACAGCAGATGCACGGACCACATTATTTACATACGATGCTTTAAATCGAGTCTTAACATCAACGGATGCGGAAAACGCAACAACACAGTTTCGTTACGATAATGAAGGTAATCTTCTTGAGACAGAATTACCAACAGGCGAGATTACCGTTAGAACCTACGATGAAATGAATCGTCTTAAAACGATCAATGATCCTATTAGCGGATTAACTCAATTAACGTATGATCTTAATGGTAATCTTATTTCCTCAATCAATAGCCTCAATCACATCACAACCTTTGAATATGATGTTTTAAATAGGCTTGTCAAATCTATTGACCCTTTAACAGGAGAACAGTTTTTTACTTATGATGAGGTTGGTAATCTAACCTCCATTAAAGACGCCAAAGGACAAACAACCACCTTTGAATACGATGGATTAAATCGTCAGACTCAAATCACCAATCCTTTAAACGAGTTTGCCACCTTCACCTATGATAAAAGAGATAATCTTATCACGCACGTAGATCCAAAGGGACAGCTCACAACAAACACATATGATGATCTCTCCCGATTAATACAGTCGGTAACCCCGGATAACACCATCATAAATACGTATGATGATGTGGGTAATGTTCTTACAACAGTTGATAACGATAGTAGCTTGAGTTTTGCTTATAATAATGTGAATAATCCGTTAACGGTATCAACGATTAATGTTGGCGTACAACCAGCGAGTACCTTAACCAATACATTCAATTTACTAGGAAATCGTACTCAGCTTCTTGATTCAGCAGGAGGGGCGACGCAATTTGATTATGATAATGTTAATCGTCTAACCCAACTTATCACCCCAACAAATAACACCATCAATCTCAGCTACGACCTAACAGGCCGCTTAACACAAATAGCGCACCCAAATAATACATTCGTCAATTACCAATACGACGTTCAGGGACGTTTAAATAACCTTAATCATAAGCTCGGTGCAGCAACGTTAGCGAATTTAGATTACGTTTATAACGCGTTAGGTAATATCACAAGTGTCACCGAACAATCTCAAACAAAAAATTACGGTTATGATGCTTTGCAGCGTTTGCTTAGTGGGGGAACAGCAGCAACGCCGGAAACATACACCTACGACCCCGTAGGCAATCGCATCGCATCACACCTGTCTAACGCGCACACCGTTGATGCTGCAAATAAGCTTTTAGATGATGATAACTTTACATACACCTACGATGCCAATGGCAACTTAGCGACAAAAACAGCGAAAGTAGGAGGGGCCGTCACAACCTATCATTACGATGCCCAAAATCAATTAATCCAAATTGATCATCCAAATGCCACAACAAGCACCTATAAGTATGATGGCTTAGGGAGACGAATAGAGAAAAATGTCAATGGCACGATCACAAGATACATCTACGATGGTGAAGACATCTTATTGGAATACGACGGCACAAATACTCTTCAAGCAAGATACAGTCATGGCGATCAAACCGATCAACCTTTAAGTCAGGATCGAGGAGGGCAAAGTTACTTTTACCACGCAGATCATCAGGGTTCCATTCGAATGATCACCAATGCAAGTGGAGCGATTGTTAATTCCTATGATTACGATTCGTATGGTAAAATAAATTCAATTACCGAAAGCAGCAGCAATCCGTATCTTTATACAGCAAGAGAATATGATGCGGAGAGTGGGCTGTTCTATTACAGAGCAAGATACTATGATCCGGAGACAGGTCGGTTCATTAGCGAGGATCCGATAGGATTTAATGCAGGCGATGTTAATTTTTATCGGTATGTTTTTAATAATCCTTCCAACTTAACTGACCCAAGTGGTGAAGTTGTACCTATTCTTGTAGCTGCTGGAATTGGGGCAATAACAGGATTTGTTACAGATGCTTTGATTGAGACGTCGTTTCAATTGCTTGATAATGGAGGTAAGTTTGAATGTTTGAATGGTGGTCAGATTTTTTCGGCAGGATTAAGGGGAGCAGTTTTTGGAGTTGTTTCGGGTGGAATAACAAAGGGTATTTTTTCTACCTCAAGAAAAATTATTAATAATACAAAGAAAATAAAAAAAGTAAGAAATGTAGGGGTTGGTAATTCTTTTAATCCAAGAGGTCCTAGAATTCAGACAGGGGTAAATCCAAAAACATTAAAACCTAGAAAAGATCTTTCTTCGCTGGACAAAGGTCGACTTAAAAGAGTAGAAGAGTTTGGGAGAGATCAAGCTATAGATGTTGAAAGAAGTGGTGTTGTTAGGCAAGGGCATCATAGGATTCGAAATGCTATAGATCGTGGGAGAAGCATAGATGTAAACGTAATCGATTAATTAAAGGAAGAATATGAAAGATACTAATAATGTTTATGCAATAAATGTTTTGTCTAGAGCTCTTGGCTTTTGTGTAAGTTTTTACAAAAAAGAAAGTATTGTTCCAGCTCTTGATATTATGGAATACATTTGTACTGTAATATTGAAGGGGGATGATTATGAAGTGTCAGACTTTAAAAGTAGAATAAAAGAAACTGTTGAGAGTTCGGGAGTTGAAGATATAAAGCCACTATTAACCACACTAGAAGTTTATGATGAGCATATGAAGAAGGGGAAAGTTTTCTCATTGCAAGAAGCTAATTTCTATTTTAACATTATTCGAGAATTACTTCCTGAGATGAGAATTTTGTATAAAGAAAAGAAGTTTGAACAGTTATACGATTTGGTAGATGCGATACACTGTTTACCTGATGCATTAATCAATCCTCTGTGGGACTCTAATAGTTATTGGAAAACATATATATATCCTTACAGAAAAAAGTGGGATTTAGAGTTTTTAATCGCTAAGGAAAAGGAATTGAGAAAAAATAGTACCTCAAGTAAGTTAAGGTAAAGGGAAATTAGGGCCCAACTGGCCGCTTAACACAAATAGCCCACCCCAATAATAAAGTAAAGACTGGAGCTCGATCTACAGATTTCCAAGTATATCTGGATGTTTCGGGTTTGCCTAGAGTGCAACAAAGGTGACAAAGAGTGGGTTTAGCCTTCCTCCGTCAAAGAAAGATGCGTAATTTTAGGAATAATTGAGGTGTCATACATTTGGTATACTATGGTTAAGAAATATGTTAAGAGGGGTTTTTATTTATGACAATAAGAAAAGCAAATAAGATAAAATAATTCTCTATTCAGAGTCAGTAATTAACTTTACTGCCTCTTTTTTATATGACTAAAAAAGAAAAATTATTGAAAATAGCTCGCTATATTAGACTCAAGATAAGAGATGCTAAAGTGAATGTGTCGATAATTGAAACAATAAATTTATATAAAACAAGACATGATAGTAAATACTCAAAGCATTTACTTGAAGTCGCGTGGTCTCAGAACTGGACCTTACTTATTATTAACGTATGTACGATTTTTGAAAGAAATATGAGTGGTAAGGTTATCTGTTCATTAGATGAGATGTGGAAGATCCTAGATAGTTATACGCGGTTTAATAAAAACCAGAAGAGGCGAAAAGAACAAATAGTCGAATTAAGAAATAGTTTTAATGACTATAAATTGGGTGTTCTTCAAAAAAATAAAAATATACGGAATGAATGTCTGGCGCATAATGATTATTTTAAAAAAAGCAAATATAATATATCTGAGGTAGAGTCGCAAAAAGAGTTATTGGTCTATGCTGAAACATACTTAACTTTAGTGGGTGAATTTGTTGGTGTAAGAATTGCAAATTTAAGTGAGAATTCTAAATTAGAGAAATGTTTGTATGAAGTCTTAAGTTCAGAGTAATTAGTTCAGCTATTCCCTCCTGTTCAATTCCTCTTTTAACACAGATGGACAAGTCCTAACGTTAACTGATGAAAACTCACATACAACGACATTTACTTATGACGCCACAAAGGCAACCTTGCAACCAAGACGGATGCTGATGGAAGTGTGACAACGTTTACATATGATTTATCCGGCAATGTGTTAACTATCACAGAAGCCTCAGGTACAGCGGATGCGCAAACAATCACATTTACTTATGATGCTTTAAATCGTGTTCTTACGTCTACCGATGGCGAAGGGGAGATAACGCAGTTTCGTTACGATGCTAACGGTAATCTTTTGGAAACCGAACTTCCCACAGGAGAGATAACCATTCGAACATATGATGAAATGAATCGTCTTAAAACGATGAATGATCCTATTAGCGGATTAACTCAATTAACGTATGATCTTAATGGTAATCTTATTTCCTCAACCAATAGCCTCAGTCATATCACAACCTTTGAATATGATGTTTTAAATAGGCTTGTTAAATCCATTGATCCTTTAACAGGAGAGCAGATTTTTACTTATGATGAGGTTGGCAATCTAACCTCTATTAAAGATGCCAAAGGACAAACAACTACCTTTGAATACGATGATTTAAATCGTCAGACAAAAATCACCAATCCTTTAAGCGAGTTTGCCACCTTCACCTATGATAAAAGAGATAATCTTATCACGCACGTAGATCCAAAGGGACAGCTCACAACAAACACATATGATGATCTCTCCCGATTAATACAGTCGGTAACCCCGGATAAC
>JAJDCB010000005.1 GCA_029261065.1 Candidatus Omnitrophota bacterium
CACAATACTGCCATCTGTTGGAAGTCCACTAATGGTTGTTGATGTATTTAACCCATGACCTTGCGCATGAATATCTCCCCAAGGGCTATGTGTCAGAATATCCTGGCTTGTTCCCACTCCTAGATAATACTCACTGACACTACCTCCATTAGATTCCCAATTAAACGTCTCACTTGGTCCACTTAGTGTTGAGCCTGCTGCAGGTAAGATTGTTATCGGCGTGGGTGTGTACAAACTAAATAAATATTCTTGCGGCACTATTTCTTGAGGAACATAGGGATGCACCCATTCTAATTTTATAGAAGCATCGCCAGTATGATCCACATACTCAATCTTAATGTTATATTGAACGTCTGCAACAATATTGGCTGTTCCTACGGCTGTTGATGGAACTGTCGAACTCCATTGATCCACAACTAAAATATCATTAAGCCACATCCGATAACCTTCATCTGCCGTAATATGAAAATGATTCCATCCTGTAAATTTCGGCGTAACCTTTCCTGTCCAGCGTATGGTTACGGCATCATTATTTAATAAAGCATGCGGCGCGCCTGTACCCCAATCAAAATTGATAATGGGATCAATACGGGTGGCCATTAGTGTGTCAAAATTTTCTCCGTTAAAGTACTCAGCTTTTAAACCATCGCCTGTGCTTTGTGCGGAGGCGGATTTCACACCGAGGATGTAGGGTTCGATCCAGGCGGTGAAGATATGGGTGGTGGTGGATTTTAGTTTTTTGAGGAGTGTGTGGATTCCTGTTCGTTCTGTCATTCCCGCGGAAGCGGGAATCTTATTGCTTGCTAGCGCACGGATTCCCGATGTCTCGGGAATGACAATGCCTGCGGGAATCTTGTTGCTGGCTAGCTCACGGGTTCCCGATGTCTCAGGAACGACAAAATACTCTTCATTGACAGGCAAATGATTAAACGACTGCGTCCCCACGCCCTTTGGCAACAAACTCTCATCATTTGAAATCGCCTTAATCTGCCCAGCATCATCATATTCATAAAACACCTTTGTCCCATTAGGATAAGAGACGTCTAGTAATTCATTAAGCCCCCCATAACTGCGATCCACTTGATTCGGAACATTGTTGATGTCTTTAATCGATTGAATCTCGCGACCAAGTTCATCGTATTTAAAATCCGTGACACCATTATCATAAACGGCTTGTGACAATCGCCCCTTTGAATTGCTATCTAAAGGATTGTCATAGGTGTAACTCACATTTAAAGAACCACCATCATTTTTATTGGTTAAACGGTTTAAGTCATCATAAACAAAATTGATGATTTGATTTTTTGCATCGGTTTGCTTAACCAAATTTCCACTCGCATCATATTCGTAAGTCCAAACACCCATATCCGGATCATCCATCGCAATCTTGCGTCCCAACTTGTCATAGGTGATCAGGGTTTGATTGTTGTGGGCATCGATGGTTTTGGTAAGGTTACCTTCGAAATCGTATTCATAATGTGTTTGCGCATAGAGCGTGTAATTGCTTAATGGATAATGAACAGAACGTCCATCTGTTCCTGTGTATTCGCGTTTACGAACCAAACGGCCGTAGGCATCAAAATCGGATTCTTGTTTGTGTCCGTTTTCATTTGTGGAAATTGTTGTCCAGTCATCATACGCCACACTGGCAAACGTGCCGTCTGAATTGATACTCTTAACGGCGCGGCCCATCACATCATATTCAACGGTGGAATGAACTCGGCTCGTATCAAGAGCAATGACATCATTCATCGGAGCTGTACTAAAATAAGGCAAGTATTGTTTAATCGCTAAGCCACGTGAATTATATTCTGTCTGACCACCTAGTACAAAACGCCCCGCCTGCCCACTTGGTGCTTTGGATTGAATGGTACGTCCCATGCCATCAACAAAAGCAATCGTATCAATCGTTGGCGCTTGCCCATGTTTGACACGTCGCTTTGTTATGACCTGCGCATACGTTGGAAAGAATTCATACTCTGTTATTAGAGTAGGAAAAGAAATAGAATCTAGCGGGGCCACGGTTTTTGCTAACCGTCCGAAATCATCATACGAACGCATCCCCTCTTGATTGTTTGGATCGGTCGTAGATTTTAATTGTCCCCACAACCCTTGATACCCGTCTCCACTATTTAGCAACACCCCATTAATACCGTAATAAGCATTCACCACACTGTGCCCAATCGCATTTTGAGTGCTTAACGGAAAAATCTGATAGGTTGTATCATAAGCGATGGATGTTGTTTTGTTACGCGCATCGGTGGTGCTTTTTAAATTACCGTAAATATCATAGCTGTAGGTAGTCGTTGGTTTTTGCGCACCGGCCTGATCGCCACCCCAATCTTCTTTCTTGGTTAACAATCCCTTAATCGGAACATTCGTGTTGGCATTTTGATCATAATAAAACCACATCTTACGCATCTCGTTAAGCGCATGATCTTTGACAACTGTTAAACGGGGTAAACTGGCGACATAATTGGAGGAAGACGTATTATTCACATAAAATGTTTCTATCGTGCGTGAATCTGTTCCTATATCTGAACCTGTATCAAGATTGACTTCCCCAAATTGTACCGCCTTCGTCAAATTTCCTAATTGAGGGGATTCTTCATAAAAGAACTCTTCAGCTGTTCGATGGCCTGTGCTATCACCATCATAAACAAAATTATCTTTACGTGATAAATACACAAAATCTGAAACACCTCCGATGACCTCCGCACTCCATGTTGTTTCTGTCTTGGCATAACGATTTCCCAAGGCATCAAACGTCTCTTGCTTTTGGATGCGCCCTTTTAAAACATCATCTTGATGATAATGCGACTCAGTATAATTGTTTTCCGGATCCTGAATTTTCACATACCCAAACCCACGAAATTCCCGCTCATCTTGTTTCCATAATCCATTGGAATACGCGTACCGCGTTGTATAAGCATCACCCAAACTATTAGATGCTGTTATCGATTTAACAACTTTAATCACAAATGGCATAAAGGTATTCGTTGTATGAGCAGACGATCCATAAACAATTGATGTGATGCCCCCAACCCCATTATCAATCGAATTTAACAAATCCGTCCCATTACCGTTATTAAGATAAAGTTTGGGCGCCTGACCGTTGTAATGAATGACAACATCCAACAAACCATCGGCGTTGATATCCACCAACTTCGTTCCCTTATTCACAAAGTTCGCTGCAGCCGGTAAATCCCAAGCGGTATCGCGCTTCCAGCCATTTCCCGTATTAATTAAAGTAAACTTCTCACCGGCGGAGGCCACAATGTAATCCGCTAATCCATCACCATTTATGTCCGCCACCTGAGTGGACCCATCCCCAAAACTTCCCTTACCCATTGTAAAATACCAAGGAGGCGATTGACCTGTTATCGGCCACCCACTACCATCATTAAGAAAAAGGCGAGTGTTACCGTTGTTTTTATAAAATATATCAGGAAGATTGTCTCCGTTAACATCAACCAACTGCGCGCCACTCGCAAGAGATGAATAATCAGAATCTGGAATATTCCAACTCGTATCCAAACTCCAGCCTGATTGATTATTCACCCCTTTATTAATAAATGTTTTATGACCTGCTTGTCCATCAAAGGAGTGAACATAATCGGCATAACCATCCGCATTAACATCCGCTAAAACCGTTCCGTTAAAAAGCGACCCATCAACAATCGCCTCATCCAAAGGAAGGGCCCATTGATTACTCTTGATATAACCTGTGGCTGGATTATAAAGATAGACTTCATTTTTTTTGTTACCATTCGTTTCATCCAACCGTTGAATAAGGTCGTTGTACCCATCGCCATTAACATCAGCGACACGGACACCAGCATCAGAATCGTGAGTTGTTAACGGTTTACTAAAATTCCAGATCGCTCCAGGAAAAACAAGACTAGAATCCTGATTAAAATGATTGGTCTTGTCATTGATATAAAACTCTCGATATTCTTCTGAACCCCCAAAATTTTCATACGCACGAATAATGTCTGGATACGCATCCGCATTAATATCCACAAAACGAATCCCCTGATCTGAATCAAATGAAAAATCTTGCTTGGCAAACATTAAAGAAGAAGGCGCACTCCAACTATTGTCTAAGACAAAACCTTTTTGTTCTTGATAAGAAAATGTTAATGGAGGTAAAGCAGGCACATTAGGGTCTTGTGCTTGTAAGGTGATTGATGTGAGCAAACTACGATCTGTCGCATTACTAAGCGAATGACCTAATATATATTTTTTCTGCAACGCGCCATCCACACTCACAAGAATTTCTTTCATGATCCTTTCCGTGAACTGATAATATCCATTAATAAAATTAGTAATATCATCATCACGCCGCGCATAAACAAAACTTACATTCGCATAAGGCGCTAAGGAACTTTGGGTATGACCTGTATAATCAATACTTAAAGGGTAAATACGATGCTGGTTCATGGAAGGATGAACTTGATCAGTATATTTTTCTTGAAAATAACTCATCGTCATGTAATTACCATGAACATCTTCTACTTTATTAAGACACCATTTTGCAATACGTGACGTTACATTAGGATCATACTCTTGAGACGCTGGTGTTTCCCCAAAAATGTAATTCGTTCCGTTTTTATCCGTGAGTTTCCAATAATCTCCATTAACAAATTCAATGCGCATAAACGAGCCTTCATCTTTAGGACGATAGACGTTATTACCAATTGAAACCAATTCTTGATTGCTTCCAGATTGTCTTAAAATAAATGTATCCGTATTATCGTAGTTCGGCACCCCTCTCTTAGTCGATCGCTGAATAGACCCTAATTCCATTGACCAACCAACCCCTAAGGGCCCATTGGTAATACTAGAGTTATATTGAAGAGCTATGTTAGGTTGAATACCAGCACGGCCGGCCGGCACATCGATAGGAATGGAATAATTGGAACTTCCCGATTGCGGATCAACTTCCGCAGCGAGGGCGCAGAACTGGCTTAAAGCATTACCAGCAGCTGCATTGACTGGGGTTATACTGCAATTTAAAATAAAAAATGCCGCGATGAATCCGCTAAGTAATTTTTTCATGGTAACAGCTCCTATAAGTTGAGTTTTACTTGACAAAAAAAAGTAATATGGATTCACACAGGCAAGGTGGTACAGGGTAACGTGTGAATTTAAAAATTATTAACTATAAAAAATATAACACAATTGAGCATAAAAACAATATGACAAACTAGGACAGGCAATCAATATAAAAACTCGAGCAACGCATAGTATTTTTCATCTTCGAATAGTTTTAATATAACATAATAAAACTAAATGTAATGAAAAATAACTACGACTTTTTTAAAGATAAAGATCATTCATCTTTAACAATATATTAAAACATGTAAGTTTATTTTCACAAAAGGGCAGGATAAAAAACGCATGAGATGTGAATGAATTCACAAGGAATGTTCCTAAAAAATTTCTATAATTAAATTACGGCATTGGTATGCTTAAAACGAAGACACAACCTTATCCATCTCACAAAGATCAATCTTCGGAGATGGTTTATGCAGATAATATCCTTGTCCGGCATCAACACCCAAAGCAATGACAGACTCCAAATCTTCTTTGGTTTCGATGCCCTCGGCAATACAGAGGATATTATTTTCTTTGCAGAATGATACGATAAATTTAACAATGCTTCTTTTGAAATTATCATTTTTCATATTAGTGACGATATGGCGATCAATTTTTACAAGTTCTGGTTTTGTCTCGACAATGGATTCTAGACTGGAATACCCACCCCCCACGTCATCCACCGCAAACTTAAATCCCTCTTCTCTAAATTTATTTAAATTTTGATAAAACACATCAAAATCACTAATCGCCGATCGTTCTGTAATTTCTAAGACAATCTTATCATTATTAATCTGGCTTTTATTAAAGATAGATTTAACCTTTAAAAAATTTGAACTTTGCACCATGTAGGGATCACAGTTTAAAAATAACACTTCACTATGAAGACGACCGGCGGCGTATTCTATGGCCTTCTGCCAGGCCACTGTTTCAAGTTCATGATAACACCCATACTGCACGGCGGCTTTAAATAGCAATTCAGGGTTAGCCAACATGCTTTCTGTCTTTGGTCTACATAGGGCTTCAAAGCCGTATAACTTAAATGGTTTTAGTAAAAAGATAGGTTGAAAAAACGGGGTCATCGAGCCTTCATCGATAATGCGTCTTAATTCGCTAACAATAACGCGTTCACTGACTGACGCCACATTACCATTTCGAAACATAGATCCGCGGCGCATAACAGCCTCCATACGAGCGACTAGCTCTTCATATTCGAAAGGTTTAGTCAGATAATCATCGGCCCCCATATAAAGGCCCTCAATAATGTCTTTGTGAAGAATTTTAGCACTTAGGATAATAATGGGAATTTCACGGGCCGCTTCGCACTCTTTGAGTTTGCGGCACACATTAAACCCATCTTCATCAGGTAGGATTAAATCTAATAAAATAAGATCAAATTTATTGGAAACTTTTTCGAAGGTCTCTTTGCTGGAACAGGCGGTTGTGACCTCATAACCTCGGGATTCCAGAAGCATGGTAAGCATCTGAGATACGGAGGCGTCGTCATCAACAAGTAGGATTCTCTTCTTCTGGGTTATCTTTTTTAACATATTGTTCCTAGATTAAGGATGCATAAAATTGACTTAAAAACCTTGGTTAAGATTGATCAGTCCAACACCCTTGAATCACTCTGATATAAAAGAGCTTCTTCGGTCTTATTTAAAGTATAAAAAACTTTGGGGGGGATTACGACATGTATTTTGGGGAAACCAAAAAAAAATAAAATAAATCAAAACCTTAAAATGAATAACTCCAACGATTTACGTAATTTTTAAATGATAAAGAAAGCGCTCGCTATATTCCAGCTAAAAAACACTCAAATATAACTCTTTCAAAAAATTATCACTCTTTTCTAACAAATTGCGTAAATTTGACTTTTATACCCTTACTTTCAATAATCTCGCTAGAATGAGCCAATTTAAAATTTTTTTGAAAATCTGGAAAAAAAGTGTCACATTCAAAAGATTCGTCTATAAATGTTACAAAAAGCCCTTGGCAGGCACCTAACTCCAATGCTGTACGAAAGATACCCGCCCCTCCAATAACAAAAACCTGTTCCCAACGCGATATTATATCCGGCCCCTCAAGCAACGCAAAAGCTTCATCAAAACCTGTAGCCAAAATGACACCTTCCGGCACTTTATAGTCTTTGTTTGTACTTAATACAACGTTTAATCTATCTGGCAGAGGCTTAAATTTTTCAGGTATCGACTCCCATGTCTTTCGCCCCATAATCACCACATTCTCTAAATCCTCCGATTGGCATTGAGTGGTGATTTTCTTAAAATACTTCAAATCCTCAGGAATATGCCACGGCAATTGGCCTTTGGCTCCTATGCCATTATTCTTATCAATAGCGACTATAATCTGAAATGGTGTCATTGGAATGTTAACGATTAAACAGCGATTGGAAATTTGATAAATGAATCGTGATGGTAATTGGTTAATTCAACATCTTCAAATGTAATATCAAAAAGTGGCTTTTTAGCAATCTGAATTTGAGGAAGCGATTTTGGGGTTCGTGTTAATTGATCTTTAAGGCCATCGATATGATTACTATAGACGTGGGCATCACCTAAGGTATGAACAAAGAAGCCAGGCGTCAGATCACACTCTTGCGCAATCATAGTTTGCAATAATGCATAACTTGCAATATTAAAAGGAACACCAAGCGCGACATCGGCAGAACGTTGATAAAGCTGACAATCAAGACGACCGTTAACGACATAGAATTGAAAAAAAGCATGACAAGGTGGCAACGCCATTTTTTCGATGTCAGCAGGATTCCAAGCGCTCACAATGATACGTCTGGAATCAGGATTTGTTTTGATGGTTTTAAGGGCCCCTTGAATTTGATCAATATGACTCTTTTGAAACCCTGAATCTGTCGCATCAAATTTCTCCCACTTGCGCCACTGATACCCATAAATGGGTCCTAACTCTCCATTCTCATCTGCCCAAGCATTCCAGATAGGAGTGTGCTCTTTTAAATTATCATTAATATTGGTGGAGCCTTTAAGGAACCAAAGTAATTCTCGAACGACTGCGGAGAAGAGAACTTTTTTCGTCGTTAATAAGGGAAAGCCTTCTCGAAGATCATATCGAGATTGATAACCAAATACGGACAACGTTCCGGTTCCGGTACGGTCTTCTTTTTTCTCTCCGTTCTCTAATATATGTCTCACAAGGTCTAAATATTGTTTCATAATTTTAATGTCTCACTTATATTGGATTCCGGCTCTTCGGCCGGAATGACAAATTTCTCGCCTGTCATTCCCGCAGCAACCTGTCATTCCCGAGACGTCGGGAATCTAGACAGATACTTGTTTATTCCCCCACATCAAATGATTATACTCATTTATCATCCGCTGCGTATTAAAAAACGCGCCTCGATCGATACAATTGATCATCTTATCAATCCACTCACTTTTATAATCAATGCCGCCCTCTTTGACAGTCGCATAATACAAACGGGCGGCATCCTCCAACGTATCGTATAAGGCATTAGAATCTTCGTCTAATCGAGAATCTTTCTCCGTTCCAATTTCTGTTCCCGAATGCTGATAACCAAAGATCCATCCAATATTATCATCCTTAGCCTCAACCACCCAACCATCCAACGTACTCATTTGAAGCACGCCATTTAAAATCGCTTTCATACCACTTGTTCCCGACGCTTCAAACGGAGGTAACGGATTATTTAACCAGATGTCAACCGAGTTGGTTAATAACTTTCCAAAATAAGTATCATAGTTTTCCAAGATCATCACGCGAATAAGCTTGCGATGTTCGTTAAGTTGATCAATATGATCAAGAATTTCTTCAATATGAGCCGAGCCAATATCATCGTTGGGATGCGCTTTACCCGCTAAAACAATTTGTAAAGGGCCAATCGTTTTGGCAATGTTGATGATGCGTTCAATATTATGAAAAATGAGTGATGGCCTTTTATATCCCGCAATACGTCGCGCCCACCCAATGGTTAAAACATTCTCTTTTAGTTGCCAGCGTTTGACAATATCTAAAAACTGTCTTTTATTCTCTTGATGCGCCGTAAAAAGATCCTCTCGAAATTTTGCGTTGCCTTTAAGCTCCTGGACTTTACTTAGATTACCTTGGTTCCCCCGCCAATCTCCAAACGTTTCTCGATATTGATCAAACAACGATTCAAAGCTACGCGATAACCATGTAAATAAATGCACGCCATTGGTGATCGCATCCACTTTATCTGCAAAATCTGGAAATTGTAAACGTGTGATTTCCCCATGCTTTTGGGCGACCGCATTGACATGCGTGCAAGTGGAGAGACACATATGTGTCAAATTAATCTGACCAGACCCTTCTTCCTCTTCTCCAAACATTTTAGCGGCTTGCGTATAATCATCATCCAATAATTGTGAAACATCATGTAAGCCAAATCTATCATGCCCTGCCGCCACCGGCGTGTGACAGGTGTAAGCAAATTGTTCCTTACACTGATTCATATCTTCCTTATTTTCAAGCGTCACATATTTTTCAACCAAGGCAAAAGCCGCATGCCCTTCATTCAAATGATATTTATTAATATCATACCCCAAACTCTCAAGAGCCTTCATCCCTCCAATACCAAGAATCACTCGTTGATAAATTTTCCACCACACCTCATCCGAACGATAAAGTTGATCCGTCAAACGTTTAAACTTCTCACTATTCTCATCCAAATTAGAATCTAACAACAAAAGTGGGCTTGCATATTTTTTGTGATAACTATACACATAATATTTCCATACACGTAAATGCAAAGGGCCTTCTTTGGTTTGAATCACCACACGATTCTTTAGAGGGACAAGACCCGGATAAGTATGCGGATCCCATGCCAACTCATCTGGAATTTGACCATGTTTATACCAAAACTTTTGCTTAAAATATCCCTTATTCCACAATACCCCTATCCCACAAATAGGTAAACCGGCATCAGCAATACTTTTCATCGAGTCGCCCGCCAATACCCCTAAGCCTCCACCATAAATAGGAATATCGAGCATTTTATTAATTTTGATTTTAAAAAGATAATCGCATAACCAATAATTAGAAAATACTTCATGCGTAAAAAATTGATTATTCTTACTGATAGGTTTATTAAGAAGAAACGTATTATAAATACTGGGAGCAAGCCCGAACTCCATGGAGAAGTAGGCAATATTTTTTGATGCAGAGGCTTCAAGCTGCTCTTCTATGTTAAGAATCGCTTGGGTAGGAAACCCAAAATATTGAGTAGAAGATATATTACCAGCGTAATTTTCTTCAAAGCCTTCTATGGATTGTGTAAATTCTTCGTAGGACATGGACGTATTATAACAAAACTTTAATGCTTTATTTGATATTTCTTAAAATGTTTACTTGGGTATTCTTCCAATTGATTTAAGGCATTTTCAACAAAAACTAAGCTGGCATACCTCGGATTTAACCCATTGATAAAAGCTTCTCCCTCTTCTGTGCTCAAAACAGTTAATGCTGTTGAGAAGACGTCCGCTTCCTCTGCGCTAGGGGCAATGACACTAGCGGAAACTACGCGTTCTTGAGGATAACCGGTTTGCGGATTGATGATGTGAGAAAACTTCTTATCGTTAATCTCAATATATTGCTCATAATTTCCTGATGTCGTAAGGGCCTGATTAGAAAGTTCAACAACACCAATGATTTTACCTAATTCTTTGGGATGTCGAATACCAATACGCCAAGGTTGTCCTGCACAATTAAAGCCTCCAACATAAATATCTCCGCCTGCATCAATATGAAAATGTTCAAATCCAGCGTCACGAAATATCTTGGCCACTTCATCAATAGAATACCCCTTAGCAATACCCCCTAAATCAAGCTGCGTTTCAGGTGATTTTAATTTTAGCTGATTGTTCCCCCATAGCTCAATCATATCTGATCCTATGTTTTTTTTAACCTCTCTTATCTCTAGGATAGATGGTTCTGTATTTCTATCCTGATAATCACGCCATAATTTTAACAACGGCCAGATAGTAATATCAAAAGCTCCCCTTGTCATTTTAGAATAATTTATGGAACGCCTTATAATGTCATATGTATCAGCTGAAGTTGTTACCATCATTGATTTGGCTTGATGAATTTTAGATAGATCACTTCTCTTATCATAAACATTCATCCGCCATGAAATATCTTCCAAACGCAGCCATGCCTCATCATAAGCTTTTCTTGCCGCTTTAACTTTAGATGAATCCACACACATATCCAAGCGAATAACAGTCCCCATAAGAGGACGCGCCTCTGAGACCTTCTTAAGAGGCTCAGGCTTTTGAGAGCATCCTTGTAAAACACACAAGAAAAAAACAAATAAAATAAAAGTATATCGCATCATTGACTAGCCTTCACTTTTTGAATGGCGGCAATACATTCTCTTAAATCATAAACCTTTAATTTCCCAAGCTGCCCATCTTTATTACTATTAATAAAAGTCATAGATCGTAACAGATGTTCGTTATGCTCTAATACAAAACGTTGTAACATGTGTTTATTAAAATGATCATACACCTTAATCGGTTTAATGGTTTTAGAAATAAACTCATAAACACCTTTTAACTTAAAACTAAACCGATTGCCATCTTCTGTCATTGATATGTACGCTTGGGGATCAATAACAAGATAGCGGTAACCGTTCATATACATTGCTAAGAGTACTTTCAAATCTTTATGTACTGGCAACACATCTTTACGATTCTTTACATAACATTTTTGAATAAGAAACTGCGTAGATAAAAATCGAGCCCCTTGATCGACACGGCGGATATCTTCAATAGATTGTTGATAAGCACTTTTAAAACGAGCAATATCGACAATCTTAAAAACATGAACACCCAACATCATAACAAGCACAACCCCAACACCTCGTTGCCATTGAATTGATGCTCGCCATTTAAAAAGGGCATCAATAAACACAGCTACAGCAATAGCCATAAACGGAGTTACAACACATAAATAACGAACGCCCTTCTCTTGCGCAAATGAAAATATAATCATAAGCAAACACACTAAAAGAAAAGAAAACGCCTCCCTCCATTTTCTTTTTATAAGAAAATAAATATTCCCAAAAAACCCTACTCCCCAGAAGATACTTTCTAAATAAAACAAATAAAAAGGATATGAAAATAGATTAATTATCGCAAAACGTCCCTTGGCTAAATGAGACTGATAAAACATCCATGTAAATGTAATATTGGTATTAGCTCCTTGATCGATGTTACCCACACCAAAAACAATAAGGAGGAATGTCAACGTGCACCAGATATATTGCTGCAAATTAAACTTTTTTCCCAAAGGAAAACTGACAATTAATTCAACAAAAAGTAAAATAACGGGAAGAATGATCATGCGGTAATTAGTGAAAAACACGCCACTAAACATTATTCCGGATAGAAAGGTTCTAAAGTGAAGTCTCTTTGGAAAAAAATAAAAATACATACCTGCCAAAAACAGAAATGTACTTAATCCCTCCTGCATACCTAAACGAGAATAATAAAAATGACTTGGCATAACGGCGAGCATACAGGCCGATAGAAGTCCTATCGATTTGGAATTGTAAAATTTCTTGGAAAAACGATAAACAAGCAAAACCGTTAACGCACCAAAAATAGCAGAAAGTACGCGTGTAAAAAACCAACTATCAACGTTTAAGAAAAAAGCACGCAAACTCGCTAGAAAAAACCACAAAAATTTGGCATCCGCTAAGGCTAGATGAGTGGCAATATTTAAATAACGTAAAAAATCAGAAGCGTTCTTAGCCGGGTTCTTCTCCATAAACAACAAAAAATCAATCCCATGCTCAAGATACAGACCCTCATCATAATAAATAAATTGATTATCCGTAATATGATAAAAACGTGCGCATAAACCAAAGATACCGACACAAAGCAATAGTATAACGATCAGCTTATTCATTTTTGGTAACTTCAAAGCTTCTTTCATTTGCGGTGATAATCCCCACTTTTTCCGCCGGACTTATGTTTTAATTTAGTTTGAGAAATAACTGTATCTTTACCCGCCCACTTCATCATGTCATAAATCGTTAAGGCGGCGGTTGAACAAGCAACCAAGGCCTCCATTTCAACCCCCGTCTTTCCCATATAAGAGACCTCACATATCACCTCAATAGTACGTTTAGCTTTATCAATTTTAAAATCCATGGTCACTTGATTTAATTCGAGAGGATGACACATCGCGATAAGATAAGGGGTTTGTTTGGCCGCCAGAATGCCAGAAACCTTGGCTGTTTCTAACACGGACCCCTTAGGCGAGCCAACCTTCAAGTAATTATCAAACACTTTTTTGCTCATCTTAACCGTAGAACTCGCAACCGCAACTCGCTTAGTTCTATCTTTCAAACTAACATCCACCATCCCCTTCTTCTGTTTGGCACTCATAAAATTCTCCTGGTAGTAATCGTGTCATTCTCGCGAAAGCGGGAACCTCGGAATAGAGAAATTATTAATTTCACTATTACTGGATCCCCGCTTTCGCGGGGACGACAACATTAATTTTTCTTTACCGCTGCCTTCAATAAAACCATCATACCCCCCGCACAAAATCCCGCCAATGTATTTATAGCCAATATCACAACAGCCATGCCAATCACAACACTAGCTGAAAATTTATCTTTAAAAGATTTGCGTGAGGCCTTAACTAATTCAAACCCAGCCAGTATGATCATCGGTGCTAATATGGATAATGGATACGAATATAGTAAGTTTAACAAAACTGCCCCAAAGATAAAACCCAGAACAACTTTCATGACTCCCAACATCACAACACTCCCCCCACTTCGCGCTCCAAATCGATACTGTGCGGCAAGCCCTCCTGCCCCATGACACATCGGAATTCCTCCCAAAGGAATACAAATCAAATTCATGAGGCCAACACTAAAGGACATCTTCTTTGTCGTTACACCTTTCTTTGGAAAATAACTTTCGCTTAAAGCGCACACCGCAATGACAGAATTAAGTAATGTTAAGGGTAACTGCACTAAGGTTCCGTGGGTCAATGCTTTCATCCAGTATTGTGTCGCTGGCAGATGCAAACGAAACTCTGGAAAGCCAATCACGAGAGTTGAGAACACATGCGCGTCCTTTAAATACATCAAAAGAAAACCGAGAATAAATATGATAACTAAGATTGGCTTAATTCTAGGGGCTAAAAACAACAACAAAAAAGTTATACAAAGAGCCATCACCATACTATCCCAACCCATAAAATCTAGCACACCAATCCACTCAAATCCCTTTAACGCCAATTTTAAGCCAACGCCACATTGTATCCCGTGGATAACAGATATGGGGATCCATTTATCAATTTTGGGTAGAAAAAAAGAAACACAAATTAAGATTAAACCTAATTGAATCCCTGCGGCAAATAACTCCTCTCTCATCAAACCTTCAGTAATAACAACAGCGGCCAAGGCCTTCATAGGTTGAACAGGGATGGGCTGTTTAAAGAGAAGACCTGTCACAATATTCATCAAACCCGCGAGAATTAAGACAACACCGATATTAAGATCACAGACCACGGTCATAGCAACAACCAATGGGATAAATAAACCTAGGTCACCTAAACCCCCTGAAAATTCAAGCCATGTGTATTTATTTTTCAAAAGCTACGCACTCTTTAAATTAAAACTTAATCATCGTACTCTTTGGATGTGAGCTTTTTTCTAAATTGTTTTTTTTCGGACTGACGATGTTTGGATTCTAATATGGATTCTTTTAAAAATTTAGGCCGTTTTCTATTTTGCCTTTTTTTCTTCTCAGATATTGCAATCGTCTTTTGTCGTTCTTGTTTAATCTTTTTTTCAATCTTTTCAACCAATAATTCTCGAGCCTTATGACGATTAATCGCCTGCGTCCGTCCCGCCTGACATTTGATTTGAATATCTGTAGGTACATGTCGTAGCATCACACACGTCGCGACCTTATTGACATTCTGACCTCCAGGGCCAGAAGACTTAATAAACGTTTCTTGAATATCTTTTTCAAAAATACTCATCTGTCTCATGCGACGTTTTAATTCTTTTTCTTTCTCTTCTGTAGGCGTTAATTTTTTCATAATCTTTTATCCAACATCGATTCTTTTATACAAAATCGCACACCAACCCTCCCCCTTCTCGATTTTCAAACATCTTAAAGGAAGCTCGCTATAAACACTCTTAATCTCATTAAAATTATTCAACGCAATCCCCGATATCGCTAAATACTGATTTGGTTTCACAAACCTCAATATCTTCTTTTTCATGTTCAATAAATCATGTGTGATCAAATTAGCAGCAACATAATCATATTTCTTTTTTGATTGAAACGATTGAAAATCAGTGGCTTCAATATTATTGACTTTAAGATTATTACGTTTAAAGTTCTCTTTGGCAGCCTTGACCGCATCATAATTGATATCCAAACAATCACACCATTGAGCCCCACAATGAAGAGCGGCCATCACTAGGATGCCGGTGCCCGTTCCGATATCTAAAAAGGAATGAAAGGAACCCTGACACCTTTCTATAAACTCAAACATAAACCTTGTGGTTGGATGCAAACCTGTTCCGAAAGCCGCTATGGTATCTATATAAATCGGTGTTTTTGTTTTAGGATCATATTTATCTTTAAACCAAACAGGAATGATACAAAATTTTCTACCCATGACAAACGGCTTAAAATCATCTTTCCACTTTGTTAACCATTCCTCTTTGAGCAACGTTGCAATCTTAATAGAGACACCTTTTAACTTTAATGACAAAATTTTTCGCTTAAGCGTCTTCATCTTAGGAGCAGACGTTGAATAAACCGAGATATAATCGCGACCTTTTTTTCGCGAAGCAACAATATCTTCTAAGCCAAACCCAAAGCCCATTAACACCCCTTCTAAAAGCTCCTGCTCCCCATTGTTGTCAGCCACACAACCCAAAGATAATTCATAGGTTATCTTTGGAATCTTTGTTTTTATAATTGATCTTGGCACCCTTATATTTTACTCCTATACATACAAAAACCTGCCGTATGCTTGCAGGTTTTTGTATAACGTGACTCTATATTTGTGTTTATTCAGATCCAAACACTTTTTTTGATTTTGAACTATGACTATTGGAGAGCTGTTCATAAAACTCATTCTCCGTACTTAATATTAACGTCGTCTCTTTATTAATTGTCTTTTTGTAACTTTCTAACGTTTTGACAAAAGAATAGAATTCAGGATCTTTATTGTAAGCATCAGCATAAATCTTAATAGCAAGAGCATCCGCCGCCCCTGTTAATTCCTGAGAACGTCGATAAGCCTTAGAACGAATCTCTTCTAATTCTTTTTTCGTTTGACCAATAATTTCTGATTTACGACCCTGACCTTCTGAACGAAAACGTTGAGCGGCACGTTCGCGCTCCTCAACCATCCTGTTATAGACTTTCTCACGAACTTCCTTCACAAAATTGATACGTTTAATACGCACATCGACTAATTCAATGCCGTAAGCCGCAATATCAGGAATGGAACGTTCTAAGATTTGTTTGGCGATAACCTCGCGTCCCGTTTTAATCGGCTCTCGTGCCATTTTTCCAAAATCCGTACTTCCTTCTTCATCAACTTTAATTTTTCCTTCTTCAATAAGTCGATTACTATCTCTGATTGCTTCAATTAAAATCTGGCTTGAAACAATTGCTCGCGTGGAGGCATCGAGAATATCATCCAAACGCGATTGAGCGCCGAGCTCAGAGCGCACCGTTTGCATAAACTTCAAAGGATCTTCAATCCGCCAACGAGCGGTGATATCGACCCAAATAAATCTTTGATCACCTGTTGGCATTTGATTAGAATCGCCATCCCAAGATAACAATCTTTTTTCAAAAACATTCACATGCTGCCAAGGCAATTTAAAATAAAGGCCAGACTTTGTTTTTGGCTCTCCAATTAATTGACCAAATTGTGTGATGACAACTTGTTGGGTTTCATCAACGGTGTAAACAAAACCACCGACAGCCAAAGCGGCTATCAGGATAAAAACAATCAGTAATATGTTAATAGCTTTATTCATAGGATAATCCTTTATATTATTTATTCAAGTTCAGTAAAGGTAAAGCCCCGTTTGCTTCGGGTTCAAAGATAAAAATTTGTCCAGCTTTAGGGATGATTTCTTCTATTGTTTCTAAATAAATTCTTTTACGTGTGACTTGTTTAGCACTTTTATAGGCATTCCACGTCTTTAAAAATTTATTTGCATCACCTTCAGCGCGCTCCACGCGTGCAGTAGCATAACCTTCAGCTTCACTAATTGTTCTCTCAGCCTTTCCTTTTTCTTCAAGAATAATTTGTTCCTTCCCCTTTAAAGCCTGCTGAATAACTTCTTCTCGTTCTTGTTCCGCTTGATTAACACGATTAAAGGAAGGCGCCACACGTTCAGGAGGCAATACCTCTTGCAACTCTAAGGCTCCGATTTTTATCCCACTATCATAAGAATCAAGAACTTCCTGCAACTTGATTTTAACCGCATTATTAATTTGATTCTTATGTGATGTTAACGCCTCAGCTACGGAATGGTCTCCAATAACTTGTCTCATCACAGATTCAGAGATGTCACGAACTGTTGATTTTGGATCTTTGACATTAAAGAGCAACTTAACTGGATCTTTAACGGTAAACTGAACAATCCAAGACACGTCAAGCACATTTAGATCTCCTGTTAACATAAGGGCTTCATCCGCATAAGACTTATTAGAATACTGTGTCTTAACCCCTGCTTGTACTGTCCGAAATCCAAATTCTTCTTTAAAGACATGCTTAACTTTAACTTTATCTAAATTTTCAATACCAAAAGGAAACTTCCAATGAAGACCTGGATCCGTGGTTCGTTGATATTTTCCAAAACGCCTGATGATTCCCACCTCATCTTGTTCAACGGAGTAAAAGCTTGTTCCGGCGACAAACGTTATTAAAAAAATGAAGAAAATTAATGGAATCCATTTTTGAATATTAAAAAACTTCTCGCCGCCTTGACGAAATAACTCTTCGGGTGTATCTGGAATCTTAAATTTCATATCGACCTACTTTCTTTTATGCTAGGAGTTTTAAAATTAAATTTTTAAACTCCTAAAACAATATTATTTTTTCCAAAATTCTTTTTAACTTGATACATCGCTCGATCAACAGCCTTAATCATATCACCAACATTCCCAGCATCTTTTGAATTTATGCCTCCTACACCAATGCTGAGCGTACAATATGCTGATTTTTTACTCTTATTTTTTAATTCCATAAAAATATTTCTTAACCGTTCGGCTACAATCAAAGATGGCTCTTTCTTTGTTTCGGGTAAAATGATAAAAAACTCATCACCCCCATAGCGACCGACGACATCGATTTCTCGCAAATTTTTCTTTATAATTTTTGCAGTTTGTTTTAAAACGTGACTTCCCTTCTCATGACCAAATTTATCGTTGATCAATTTAAAATCATCTAAATCAATCATCATACAAGACAAATCTAATTTATAACGTTTGGCCCTTTGAAATTCTTCCTTAAGGCGGAATCGAATAGCATTGTGATTTAATACGCCTGTTAAACCATCAATTTGGGCAAGCCGCTTAAGATGACGCTCATATTTTTTTTGAACGGAAATATCTTGTAGGGTAACAATAACCCGCTTAAAGTTTTTATTGTAAATGTCTGGGACAGACACCCTCATCTTTACATCATAAAGCTTTCCAGCCAGTGTGCGACTTTTAAATTCGGCCTCAAAGAATTGTTTTCCTTCTAGGAGGGCTGTAAATTCGTCAACCAAAACTGGAATCATTTGTTTGTGAAACTTGCGGCCTAAATTGGCAATTAATTCCTTCTTATTCTTAGCGCCATAAAGTCTGATCGCTTGTTGGTTAACATCTAAGACCTTTAAGGCCCTAAACGTTTTTTTGACGAGGTCTGTATTTTGGACAAGAAACAATCTTATATTCTTAATCTTTTTCTTCTCAATAACATCTTTTAACTTAGCTATTGCAGAAAAATCTTCTTCCCAGATGGCAATAGGAGAACATTCAAATATAAGACTTAGGCGTTCTTGATCGTAATTACTTTTTTTGGTTGGACTCATGGATTCTTTGACTGATGTAAATAACTTAAATAAGAATAGAGATATTCTAACATAAAATTTTCATTGATTGAAAAAAATTCAGCTTTATCAAAAGGCCAAAGCTTTATCTAATTTTTGATCAACTCCCAATAATTCTTCAATAGAGACAAATTGATATCCCTTAGCCTTTAACGTTTTTGCCAAAAGGGGTATTGATTTAACGGTCTGCGTACGATCCGCACCCTCTCTTGAAAAAACACTACCACTATCATGGAACAATAAAATATCCCCATTTTTAACACGCTTTTCAATAAAACGCACAATGTAGCGATGATTAAACTTGACCCAATCCTTAGAGTTTAAGGACCATAAAAGAATTTGATAACCCATCTCTTTAACTTTATTTTTAATCGCTTTTCTTAGCCATGCTTTGGGAGGACGAAACAATTTTGTTGTTTGACCTGTCACACGCTTAATGACATGTTCGGTATATCTTATTTCTTGTTCGATTTCAGCAGGCGTGTAATACAACATCACACTATGAGCATAGCCATGATTACCAATAGTATGGCCTTCATCAACAACCCTTTTCGCTATCTCAGGATACTTTTGAACGTGATGACCGATCATAAAAAAGACAGCTTTGATATTGGCTTTTTTAAGTTCATCTAAAATAAGGGGTGTCCATTCGGGGGAAGGACCATCATCAAAGGTTAAGACTACTCTTTTTTGCAAAGAACATCCACGATATATGGTGTCCCTTCTATTTAATATCGCTTGATCAAAAAATATGCAGAAGCAAGCTACGGCAAATGCAGTGCCAAGAATAATGAAAACGTATATCATAATTTGAAGGATCTATTACTTTGTCATTCCCGCGAAAGCGGGAAACCATTAATAATTGTCAACTTCAAGAGGTTCCCGTTTGCGAGGGAATGACAATATTATTACACTACTGCCAAATGTTTATTTAAACATAATCAAAGATGGATCATAATCTGCGGGCTGCTTAAATCCTAACAAGTTAAGTAACGTTGCAGCGACATTTGAAAGACCACGCTTGTCTAATTCCTTGATCTTATATTCTCCCTGATAACTCGGATCAAAAATAGCAAAAGGAACAGGATTTAAGGAATGCGCGGTATTAACAATACGTTTACCATTTTTTTCCGTAAACATCACATCAGCATTCCCATGGTCGGCTAAGACAACGACGACTCCTTTTAGTTCTTTGATCGTCTCTAAAAGTTTCGCCAAACATTGGTCAGCGGCCTCCACTGATTCAATAATCGCTTTGGGCACACCGGTATGGCCAACCATGTCGCCATTTGGAAAATTGATACGTCCAAATTGGTATTCACCTGTTTTCATCAGTTCGATGGATTTCTCTGTAATTTCAAAGGCCTTCATTTTAGGTGCTTTTTCAAATTGAATCTTATCTGAAGGAATCTCAACATAGGTTTCCAATTCTTCATTCACAAAACCAGATTTATTCCCATTCCAAAAATAAGTCACATGCCCATATTTTTGTGTTTCGGAAATCGCAAAAGACTTAATTCCATTATCACACATATAAACACTAACAGCCGAATCAATTTCTGGAGGGTCAACCAAATAATGTTTTGGGATATGTAAATCCCCATCATACTGCATCATTCCTGCATAAAATACTTTTGGAACACGCACTCTATCAAATTTATCAAACTCATCTCCCTGATCAAAGGCCATAGAAAGCTCAATCGCACGATCGCCACGAAAATTCATAAACACGACCGAATCCCCATCTTCAATGGTCCCTATGGGAGAATTTTTTTCTGTAATAACAAAAGCGGGTAAGTATTGATCGTTAACGCTTGGATCTTCCTTATATAATGTTTCAACCGCTTCACGCGCACTGGAAAACTCTTTGGCCAGGCCTAAAACATGCGTATCCCAACCACGTTTAACAATACTCCAATCGGCATTATAACGATCCATGGTTGTGATCATGCGGCCACCACCTGAAGCAATACGATAATCGCATCCCTGCTCTTTTAACTTATCTGTTAATTCTTCAATCTTTTGAATATACTCTAATGCCGACTTTTCATAAACATCGCGACCATCTAGCAGAGCATGGATTCTAACGCGTTTAATGCCTCTTTGTGCGCATTGATTCAGTACGGCTAAAAAATGATCAATATGAGAATGGACATTGCCATCCGATAATAAACCAATGATATGAAAGGTTTGAGTGTCTTTGCTTGCCCCTTCAATAAGTTGATTCCACGTTTCTGTTTTAAAAATTTTTCCTTCTTTAATAGAATTTTGAACTAAGGTCGCCCCTTGATCAAAAACACGCCCTGCCCCCAAAGCATTATGCCCGACCTCACTATTTCCCATATCATCATCTGATGGCATTCCCACAGCCATTCCATGCGCTCGAAGAGTGGTATAAAGGTCACTTTTCATTAAGGAATCCAAACATGGCGTTTTGGCCATATAAACGCCATTACTTTCATTTTCTTCACCCAATCCAACACCGTCTAAAATGACAAGCAATACAGGGCCTGGACGTCTGCTAAAATTATCAATTTTTTCTAAATTATGTGACATGGGGAACATACCTTTCTCTTATGATTTTTAAAACAAATTTTTTAAACTATTGAAAATAATATATTTATGAAGCATTTATTTTGCGGGTGGGTTATCATTCTTGGAGGATGAGGAGTCATTTTTCTTTGGCATATGATATTCCATCCATGCCTTTGAGAAATTCTTAAACCAATCTTCAGCGGCCTTGTCAAAACCAATATCTTCGCCATTTTTCTCACTCTCAATCCATAAATGACGATTGATTTCTTCAACAACCTTGCGATTTTTTAAGAGTTTTTTCTTTTCAATTTCGTTCATAACGCCAACTCCTTGAATCTATCTTACCATTTATATCAAAAACACGCCATGTAAAATTTTACCCTCATTTTTAAGGCCTTTTAACCATCTAATGAGTCCCATCGATAATTTTCCAAAATCTCGCGAATCACTACAATACTACCCTCAAGCGATGTTTGCCCTTCTCTTAACTCTCCATCATACATATCGCCATAAAAAACATCCATTTTATCAAGCAATCTAGATCTTTGTTCGTCTGTAACCCCGAGCATTATTAACTCCCCATAATCATCCGTTTGTGGGCTAATTAAAAGTTTACTTATAATAAATGAAGCTTCAATGATTTTACTGGAAGCCTCTTTTCGTTGGGCCCTTAATTGTTCTAAATCGAGGATAAACCGTTCTTGATCAAATTGGGCAAGTTTATTTTTTCGAAAAGCTTTTTGAACCTCCTGCAACATGGATTTTTCAACCGCATTAATTTCAATTAACTTATTACACACACCTACAAAAATATCCGAAACCTTTAACATTAACCCATTATTGACATCATAATTTTTCTTCATCATATTACGCGCAATACGAAGATTAACATTATCAAGATCTAAATTTTTAATTAAAAAACCGCCCCTTTCTTTCAGTTCTAAATCTTCATATTCATAGGAAATTAAGTCGGCATTTCTTTCATCATTACTTTTTAAATATTCCAAACTCTTAACAAAAGAACTCACAAATTCATACTTTTTTCCATCTGGATTATTCTCTTGAAAACGATCAACATCATCAATTCGTATGGCGTGAGCAATTGATATAGAACTGAAAAAAACAAGAAGCATCACTATCTGTATTTTTTTATTCATCATATTCTCCTTGTTTTTGCTAATTCCACATCTTTTTAAAAACATCTTCGCTATAACCAACCGTAACGTCTTCTCCATCAATTACAATAGGTCTTTTGACAAGCTTCCCATTCTTACTTAATAAATCAAGAAGCTGAGTCTCTTTGAGTTTATCAATTTTATCCTTCATATTCATCTCTCTATATAACACTCCAGAACGATTAAAGAGTTCTTTGATATTATATTGATTTGATTTCAAAATAGAACTCAACTCAACCCTTGTTGGTGGATTTAATATGATGTCGATATCATCAAAAGGAATATTTCTTGATTTTAAATATTTTTTGGCCTTTTGACACGTTGAACATTTTGAATAACCATAAACTTTCAATTAATGCCCCTTCTTTAATCAAAGTTATGCTCCCCAGAGCAAAATCTGGATTCAATTATCCGCAGTAAGCTAGGGGGTATTAAACCAACCTGAAATTTCGTTAAAGCTTCGAAATTCCTAAATTAAAACTATACTATCGAATTGCCAATAATTTTATCAAAATCATCGACGCTGACGGCTGGATAAGTTGTAAATGCGATTCCTGTTAAAACAGAAAGGCCTAAAGAAACCTTCATGGCCACATCATTACTTGGAAGATCGACAATCATCACGAAATCAAAACCACCTAATAACGCATACATATTTCTAACTTCCCCGCCTAATTCCTTTATAAGACTGATAGATTTCTCTGTTCGATTAGCACTCATATCTTTAATCGCTTCAGAATTGTATTTACCAATAACGAAATAAGTTTGCATAACAACCTCCTTGAAAGTTACACCACGTTGATGAAATAAATTATTCTATTTAAATCTAGATAAATTTTTAAAATTGATTTTCAATGACGACTTCATTGAGTGGTAATTGCCCCGGACGCGGCCAAGGATCTTTTATCCTCTTACCTATCGCAACAAACATAGATATTAAATGATCTTTAGGTAAATTAATTAACTCTCCTACCTTTTCAAAATCAAAACCAACCATAGGACAACTATCATATCCCATATCTTTAGCAGAAAGCATCAATGTTTGGGCTGCTATCCCACAAGATCGCATCGCCTCATCACGTTGATCCTGTTCTTTATCTTTATAATAAGGTGCAATCATCGGAACTAACATATCTTGCACTGCTTGCGGGGCCTGAGTCCAACAGCGATCCGCAGTCTCCCAAGCTTTTACATTAGCACAAAGAACAACTAACAAAGAAGCATCTGTTACCTGTGCTTGATCCCAAGCGGCTTCTCGCAATTGTACTCGCAATTGAGGATCACGCACTAAAACAAAACGCCAATTTTGAATATTAAATGATGTTGGTGAAAGAATGGCATGTGACATCAGTTGCTGGACTTCATCATCTGTCATCTTATGCTCAGCATCGTAATGCTTAACAGCTCTGCGCTGCTCAATGGCTTCAAAAGTATTCACAATTCCCCTCCTTAATTTCCAAAATTATATACAATTTATTTTACACGAACCCAAAGCGGATATCCATAAAAAAGCTTATTTACTAGATCCCTGTTCAAAACGAAACATCGTAGACGGCAATTCGTAACGTCTAATAATAGCTGCATTTTTTGCATTTCTCTTTAAGAAAATAATGGAGTAATAATCCACATAAACAGCCGCCCATTTAGGATCCTTAAGACGTTTAATTAAAAAAGGTTGTGCCCAAGGAGTAATATCTTGTCTGTAGAAAAATATGGCATTAAACTTGTAGTGTTTATCTTTTTTCTCCCAAACCGCTTCCTCTTCTTGCATCGGCACATAAGTTTTCTTAAAAAAATCATTGCTATAGGCTTCCGGTCGATTATCCACAAAAACCTTTAATCGTGGATACAGATGAAAAATTAAATACCCCCCAATATCGTAATTGTTAAAAACGGGCCCCTCAATCTTAAAATGATTAAAGGATTTTGCAGCTGTCTGATTACCTGGATAAAGGCCTGGCAACTCAACAAAATGTTTAAGCGCATCATCAATCCAAAATTTATTTAAGGTCAATTTTTGGGCAACAAAACTGGCAGTCAATCGTTCTCGCGGTGAAAAAAGAGAATGATTCGTTAATAAACCAAGACAAACGCCTATCAAAGCTATACCAAAAATTAACGTACTCACTATTTCATGATGTTTTGAAATATATCGTTTGATAAGTTGATGACAAAAATAAGCCCCAAAAGGTATCAACAGCCACCCAAACATCGAGGCGCCTCTATTGGCTGATATAGCTAAAATAGAAAAAAAAGCCATCATAACATAAGGATAAAATTTAAAATTTGACTTTACTCTATTAAAAGAAAAAAACATTAAAAGGTACGTTAACCCTAAAGAAGCGAAAGCATATTTGTAAAATAAATTTTCCGGAAAACGTTTAACCATAAAAAACAATGTCTGATTTTCCGCTAGCTTATACCCATACTCTTTAAAAATTGTAAGCGGTGCTAAAACACCATTAAGACCAAAAGGATTGATCAAACTCACACCAATGCACGCCAACAATATTAGAGTTAAATGCTTAACTTTTTGCGATTTCTCACCATGATAAATGGCATCACAAAGAAAACATGCAACAAAAAAAGGACCCAGAATAAAAAAAATGTGGATGTTCACCCACAACAACTGAACAGGCAATAATAACCACAAGGCTTTACTCTTCGATGCATTCTCACGATAACGACACAACAAATATAAAAATAACGCCAGAAACAAATAACTAAACCCCTCCGGCCGAATCTCTAGACGAGAAACGATTAAGGGTAAACTCAATACGCTAATGCCATACGCTATTCTAAAATTAGATAATTTTTTGGCTTGAAAGAATAAAAGAAGAAACGTTAGAATGGATAATCCCGCATAAGAAAAACCAAGCCCTGTAAAACCAATTTTCTTCCAAATGTAATAAAAAATAACCCCCACACCCCAATGATGCGTTATGGTTGGCCGATCGGTTTCTGTGTAAGAATAATAATTCGTATCAACAATGTGACCTTCTTTAACAAAAACTTCACCATTTTTGATATGACGGCCTAGGTCGGCAGCTGGTAAATTTAATCGTCCACAAAAAAACAGACCCAGCCATATCATAAACAGGCCCAAAAGTAATGTTTTAGCAACAATGGGGATAAATTGTTTCATAGGAATTCTTTAGAAGGTAATAAAAAAAGGACCCCGCCTTTGGCGGGGCCCTTTTAATTGTTTATAAATTAAACATTGCGGTTCTTATGCAATGGTGATTTCTTTGGATAAATAAACGTCTTGAATCGTATTTAATAATTTGACCCCTTCATCCATTGGTCTTTGAAAGGCCTTACGTCCTGAAATAAGACCACTTCCCCCTGCCCGTTTATTAATTACGGCTGTCTTGACAGCATCAGCAAAATCATTTTTTCCTGATGCCCCACCAGAATTAATAAGACCAATCTTGCCCATGTAGCAGTTCGCCACTTGATAACGACATAAATCGATTGGATTATCTGATGATAATTTATCATACATCAATGGATGTGATTTCGCAAAATTAACGGCTGTAAAACCACCGTTATTTTCAGGAAGTTTTTGTTTGATGATATCGGCCCCAATTGTAACACCTAGATGATTCGCTTGGCTTGTTAAATCGGCCGCCACATGATAATCCGTACCATCTTTCTTAAAGGCATTATTACGTGTGTAACACCAAAGGATTGTAAATAGTCCTAATTCATGAGCCCGACTAAAGGCTTCTGAAATTTCTTCAATTTGACGGGCAGATTCTTCAGAACCAAAATAAATCGTGGCCCCAATACCAACAGCACCCATATCATAGGCTTGATCAACACTGGCAAATAATCTTTGATCAAATGTATTAGGATATGTCATTAGCTCATTATGATTAATCTTGACAATAAAAGGAATTTTGTTGGAATATCTACGTGAAACCAAAGCTAAAACACCAAGAGTTGAGGCGACACCATTACAGCCCCCTTCAATGGCTAGTTTCACAATGTTTTCTGGATCAAAATACTTAGGATTAGGAGCAAACGAAGCACCCGCTGTATGTTCGATTCCTTGATCCACAGGCAAAATAGACATATAACCTGTTCCGCCTAAACGTCCATGATGATAAAGCCAATTTAAACTACGCAATACGTTATTATTACGATCTGAATCGATAAACACGCGATCCACAAAATCGCCTCCAGGAAGCTCGATATCTTCTTTAGGAATTGTGTTACATTTGTGATCTAATAATTTTTTTGCATCACCTTCCAAATAATCTAATACATTACTCATAGCTCTTACTCTCCTCTTTTACCATCATTCTCATATCCAAGACTGATGAACTGGCCCTTAAATGGCCATTTAACCTAATGTTGAAATCCACAATTGTGTTTCTCAAACACTTCATTTTTAATTTAAATAAACACACATATTCTATTGAAAACACCTTTAAAAGCAAGGATTAATTATAAGGTTTTTCAAAAGGCGTTAAAAATGGCAATTTGACCTTATGGTGCCATTTGTAGCTCAATACCAAGGACTTCCATCTCACACTCAATGTGTTCAATCTGATAATATTTGGCAGGCACGATATCCACAAAGACCTTATTCCACATACCCTTTTTTAAGGCCCCATCAAATTTAAATTCCTTCCCAAGCAGAGACCCTTGCCATTCGTCAAAGGATTTAGAGTTACTACTTTCAAAAGTCTGGCCCCAAAATACCTTCAATTTAAAATTCTGGAAGTCCGCAAAATAAGGATTACCTATATTAAAATGCAACCGAATGCCGCCTTCAATATTTTCTGTTTTATTAAGTGCAATTAAAAAATTCCCTGAATTCGTTTGAATCGTTTTAAACGCCTTAGATCGAGGACTTAACATCACCCTATTATTGCGGAGTTGCTCAAATTGTTGTTCCATATCAATTTTTAATCGACTGGAAAATTGATTTAAACTGGCATCTAAATTTTGCGTATAACTGCTCAAACTATTCTCCAAATTAATACCTAACTCTTCAAGCGCACCTGGAAACTGTTGGACGTAGTCCTCAATAGCTTTAAACCTTTGATCCATATTTTGGGTATCTGATTGAGCAAAACAGGTAGGAATGGTGTGAAGAAAAACAAGACTAAATAGAACAAAAACAATACATTGTGTAGAATTGCGCATCTCTTTTTTGCCTCCTTTTGAGATGTCATTCTACAACTAGGGGCACAGAATCACAAGTGTTAATTACAAACTCAAGCCATATCTTTATGTTGCTCATCAATTTGATGCAAAACCTTTAAGGCTCCACCCATACTTTGTTGTGATTTTAATTTTTGAATTTGACTGGATTCACGCAGCAAGGATTGCGCTAAAGGCTTTTTAGATGTTTTATGTTGCGGTGTAACCCTTCTTGGATGTCGGAGCTTCATGGAACTCACCTCCCGTCTTGGATTACTATTATTTTACTACCAAATCACTTTTTCGTCAATTGTTAGAATGAGTTGAAAAAAGCCAAAAAAAAGGCCCACTTTTATGAAGTGGACCTCTTTTCAGATTTTAAAGAAATGCTTATTTTGAACCTAAAACACCATCCTGCTCATTGACCTTCAAATTCCTTCCTTTCCAGCTTTTAATAACGATAACATTTTCAAATTCTAATCGAACATTTCCGTAATAATAGATTGATGTTCCGCCATCTTTTTGACTTTCATAAATTTCTGTTGGGACACCATAAGTTCTTCGAAAACTATCATAGGTCAAATTATCCCCTACAAGCTCATCGCTATCTAAATCAAAACGCAAATCTTCAGCTCCATCGGTATAAACAGCAGTTTTAAACGAATCGATCTCCCATTCTCGCCATAAACGACTTTTGTCAAATTCTAACTTAAGATCACCATAATCATATGTTAGACGCGTTTCCGAATCATTGATACTCGGAGCATCCCCATATAAACGCCTTACCTGTTTAAGCCTCGTCTTACCTAGCTGAACCGTACCATCTAACACATCTTTTTTCAAAAGTTTGAGTGTCTCAGCTGTGGCCAGTTTTGCATTGAGGGCATAAACTGTTGTCGTACTTATTAATAAAAATAACGTTATGACACATATATCTCGATATCTGATTTTCATTTTTTCCTCCATGAAAAGATTCTAACTTATTGCAATTTGATGTATTATATCATAATTCATCTTAGCCCAAATAGAATTTATGAAAATAATTCCGCTTCTATTGCTTCCATCAAGGGTGCGATTGTCTCTCGTGTAAAATCAAATTTGATACCTGCTGTTCTATACAACTCAGGCAATGGACGCGCGCCTCCTAAACTTAATGCATGACGATACGCTTCAATGGCCTGCGCTTGATCTTTGTTACTGTTTAACCAAAGTTGCAAGGCTCCTAATTGGGCAATACCATATTCGATATAATAAAAAGGAACTTCAAAAATATGAAGTTGTCGATGCCACATATAATTTTGTACGTCCTCAAATCCACTCCAGTCAACACTGTCGGTATCAAAACGGTTTCGAATATCTAACCACGCCTGCTTTCTCTCCTCCTGATTGTGTTGCGGATTTTCATAAATCCAATGCTGAAACGCATCGATGATGGCAACCCAAACAAGAACAAAAACGACACCTTCAAAATGATCCTCTTTAGAACGCTTAACATCGTTTTCATTATAAAAAACATCTAAATATTTACCGCCCAAAAGTTCCATAGCCATTGAGGCCACTTCATTAAACTCCATCGGGGCATGACGATAATCAATCAAGGGTTCCCCCGCACACGCCATGCTATGAAAAGCATGGCCACCTTCATGAAGAAGTGTGCGCACATCATCATCAACACCAACAGAATTCATAAAAATAAATGGTTTTCTTGATTCATTTAATGAGGATTGATACCCTCCTGGCGCTTTGCCTTTGCGAGAGGCTAAGTCTAATAAGTTTAATGCATTCATTTGAGAAAATTGATCACCTAAAACAGGATCGACATTATTAAATATTTTTTGGCAACCTGTAATCAAATCGTCAACCTCTTCAAAAGGCTTTAATGGTTTCTGCCCTAGGGGATCAACTGCCGTATCCCAGGGTTTTAATTTAGAAAGCTTCATCTTCTCACATCGCGCTTTCATTATTTTTTTATAAAGAGGCAACACAACCCTCTCAACAGCCTGATGATATTCTTTGCAATGCTCCGGCGTATAATCAAAACGATGTAATGATCGGAATTTGTAATCACAAAAATTAGAACACCCTGCATTGATGGCAACTTTATCTCTAAGAGAAACCATCTGATCAAAAATATCTTCTAACTTTTCTGTATCTTGCATTCTCCTTTTTGTTATCGCCTCCCAAGCCTCTTGACGCAAAGCTCGATCCGTTTCCAACAAATATTTACTCATCTGTGGCATGGTTTGTTCTTTGCCTTTAAAATTGACTGTCATCGAACCACACACCTTTTGATACTCTTGAGAAAGCAAATCAATCTGTGTTTGCAGATCCACATTTGCTTCCCTAAAAAGCTTAACATCAGTCTTAATCGCTCGAATACAAATGCCATAACGTTCTTCATCTAACGGGTAAGACTGTAGAGACTCCAAAAATTTCTTATTGAGTTGATCCTCCAATGGTTTAATGGCGGGAATAATGTGTTCAAGATATGTGGTGTAGGCCTGCGCTCTTTGAGCATCGTCTGTTTGACAGGTCATACGAATGTAGAGTATTGAACCATGCTGATCTAAAGCAGCCTCAACTTCCGATCGATCTAAAAGCCACTGCTCAAGCTGCTTAGATGATTCAATTTTGACAGAAAGCAATCTATTATAAAGAGATGTGATATTATCGAGTTGATCAAAATCGATTTTATCATCCAAAAATTGACGAGATTGATACCTCGGTAAATGCTCAAAATTTAGCTCTTTTTGGCCTGAAACGCTCATAAATTCAATCCTTTCTTATTTCATAAATTGTTTATTTTCAAATACTTAAGGCTTATCTGTAATTGGAGCTATTACAACAAAAATTGCGCTTGACAAATTTGCTGCTTAACGTTATTGTATATGACTTAAGAACAGAATATTTAGATCATTTAATCGTCACACGAATCAAGAAAAGACTTATTATCACAAGGAAACACAATGCCAAAAGAATGTATCATTTGTAAAAAAACAGCAATACCTGGTAACAAATATAAAAGACGCGGTATGATCAAACGTAAAGGTGGAGCAGGTTCTAAAATTGTTGGTAAAACCTTACGTCGCTTCTATCCTAATCTTCAGCGTATCAAAATCAACCTTGCCGGTACTGTTAAACGATCTCTTGTCTGCACATGCTGCATTCAAGGTGGAAAAATCCTTAAAGCTTAAAATCAAACACTTTTTAATTAAGCTTCTCTCTCCTTTAAGATTCTTTAATATCTTTAAGTCTCAATTGAGCAACAGGCGCTTTATTCCAATCATCAATAGCAATCTCAAAAGCTAAGTCAACCTTCTCCCCAGGCTTAATCATATCCTTAAATTTAGCCATCCCAAAACCAACAGCAGAAATAGAAAAACCCTCCTCACACACCCAAAACTTTAAAGTCTCTCGAGCGAATACTTGCGGATAACTTTTAACCTCGACATTACGCACACAAAAAACAGGCGTTGGGTTCCCTTCTCCAAATGGCTCTAAAGAATCAATAATATTGGCTAAATCCATGGTTACACTCTTAAGCGAAATTTCGCAATCTAACGTCAAGACAGGATCCAGCTTCTTTATCTCAATAGTCTTTGTCGCTACCTCATTAATCATGGAACGAAAGGGATCAATGTTCTCTTCTTTAATCGTTAACCCAGCAGCCCCTTGATGGCCACCAAAATTTTCTAAACATTCTGAACAGCTTGATAAGGCTTGATGAAGATGAAAACCATCAATGGATCGTGCTGAAGCTGTACCCACGCCGTTATCTAAGGAAATGACAATAGAAGGCCGATAATATTTATCCGCTAATCGTGAGGCTACAATTCCTAACACTCCTTTATGCCAGCCTTCTTTACTTAAAACGATAATCTTTTCTTCTTCAAAATTGACCGTTTCCTCAACAAGATCTAAAGCTTCTTGAACAATATTTCTTTGTAATTTTTGACGTTGCACATTATGCTTCTCTAATTCC
>JAJDCB010000006.1 GCA_029261065.1 Candidatus Omnitrophota bacterium
ATTGGCGGTGGGAATACAAAACGGTAAGGCCTCACAGTTCGTTAGGGTACCGACCGCCAGCACCGGAAGCAATAAAACTAAGATGGATTAAATTACCAGAATTCTCTCACAAAAATTGGTACAACTAAGTGGGGCAGGTCACTTTACGCGTTTCTTTTCTTTCTTGCTTATACTTACCATGTTTTTTAGCAAAAGCATTAGGCATCACTAAAAAAGTAGCTATTAACATTAGTAAAAAAACTTTTCGATTCATACCCTCTCCTTGTTTTATTATGATCCTATTACTTCTCCCACAAACTGAGAGCTCATCCAAAGCCCAATAATAGCAACATCTTTAAACCCTTCTTTAAAACGTTCAACAGCTTGTTGAATCTGTTGCTTATGAACCGAATCACTCACAGGATTTCCTTTACAATCCTCATGTCCGACAACAACAATGACCTGAGAATTATTTTTTTCAATGGAAATGCTTACCTTTCGAACCGAATCTTCAATAGAATTATTAACATCAGCCAAAAATCCATCCATCCCAGGCTCAGTAACCATATCAACATAATCAACCTTGTATTGCTTTTTGATCCAGTCAATAACAGGTATTTGAAACCTTCCATCTATACAATTTAAACATACCGCCCTTGTTGTACTCATAGTTTTATCCTTTTTTTAAAAGCCGTATTAATTATCAACTCTTCTCCAAACAAAATAATCCAAATCATCCGTCGCGCTAGATTTTATCACAATTTGGTTATCGGTTAGAAAAGAAATATCCCAATTAAATGTTTGGTCACGAACTTTCATCTCCAATATTAATGGCTTATCAGCTCCTGATGAAACTACGCTATAATCTAACGTCAATGTGTTCTCACCTGTTTTCACTTCTAACGTTTTATCTGTATAGACATATTGCACCTCTCCCATTCTCTGTAAAATGATGGGGAGTGCTTTTTCGATATTTTCATCCCACTGTGGACTGTCCTTAACATTCTCTTCTGACGCTGCTTGATCTAAGACCCATGTACCGATAATGGGGGCGGGTTGCGCATAAGAAAATGTAACAAGCATAAACATACTTACAAAAAAAGTCACAAAGATTTTCATTTTTCATCCTTTCATCTAAAAATTAACTCTTATCTAGTGCTTGGCGAATAGCATCGTGGGCATTCAATAAGTTCTGTTTAATAATATTTCTTATACGATTATCTTGGCAAACAACACGATTTTTTAATCCTTCCGTCAAAGGTCTAGCAATGTAACTTGGAATTGGTGTTACAAGATGAATCCATAACGAGCTTAGATACGGTGTTAAGACAGGCACTGGTATAATCCATCTTTTTCTTAACCCTGCGATCTCTGCATAAACTTCAATAAGATCAGCATACGAAAGAATTTCATCCCCCCCAATATCATAAACCTCTCCTATCGTTTCTTCGCATTCTAAAGAACAAACTAAATAAGTAATAACATTTTCAATAGCAATGGGCTGGCTGGGCGTCTTCACCCAGCGTGGTGTAATCATGATAGGTAACTTTGTAACAAGATGTTTTAAAATTTCAAAAGAAACACTCCCCGCGCCAATGATCATTGCGGCACGAAGAACTGTTGTAGGAACGGATCCTGCCATTAAAATATTCGCAACCTCATGACGAGATTTCAGATGCTTACTTAAATTCGCCTCCGACTCTCCTAAACCTCCTAAATAAATAATACGTTTAACGCCACATTCTTTTGCTGCACGAATCATATTGTTTGCAGCATTGCGATCATCTTCTTCAAAATCCGAACTTCGTGAATTCATTGAATGAACAAAATAATATACGTAATCAACATCTTTGCATATACTTTTTAGAGATTCAAAATCTAAAACATCAACTTTTGATATCTCGACACCAGAGGTGTTAAACCAAGCTGCTTCTTTTAGTTTATTAACAGTTCTCCCGGCGGCTTTAACCTGATAACCTTTCTCTAAAAGAATCGGGACAAGCTCGCCTCCCACGTATCCAGTTGCCCCTAAAACTAAAACTTTTTTATTTTTGACATTCATATATTATCGTCCACTAACAGGATTCCTTGGCCATTCATCAAAAACAAATTCCGGTTTCATCAATGATTCGTAACCAGCAGGTTTTTCAAAAGGAAAACTAACAACATCCCAAGCTCCCGAACCTGCACGCTTAATACCTTCGACCATTCCCCACACCGTCCCTGAAGCAATCCAAACTAAAATATGATCCGTTTTCTGAGCCCCTTCAATCCAGTAAGCCCTAGCCTGCTTAGGAATCTCAACAGGAGACGATACAATATTTACCAAACCTCGCCACAACTTTTTCGTTGGAGTATTCTCAGCACAAACATTTGATATACACAACAAACTTATCATTAAACTTAATGATAAAACTTTTTTCATCGTTTACTCCAGTCCTAAAATTTGTGTGATCATAAATTTATAGCCACAAATAATCAATATTACAGAAATTAAGGATATCACGGCCCCTGCTTTGATCATATCTCGACTTCTTAACATATCTGTTGAAAACGCAATCGCATTGGGTGGTGTTGAGACAGGTAACACCATCGCCAAGGAGCAGGACATAGCAATTGTAACCGCCAATATAACACTGCTCTCCCCAGGCACAGCAACGGCAACGGGAATTAAAAGAGTTGCTGCAGCTGTGTTACTCATAAAAGTCGAAAGCACAACAGCTAACACACAGAATATTATAACGAGAATCATCCCCTTTTGCTCAAACAAAGGCAATGAGACAACCAAGTCAGCAAAACCACTTAATTCCATACCCTTTCCTAAAGCCAACCCACCCCACATCAAGATTAATACATCCCAATTGATTTGTTTAAAATCATCTTTTTTAAGCAGTCCCGTAAAAGAAAATAATCCTGCCGCTAACAAAGCAACAACAGCTGAAGGTATTTTGTGAAAACTTGATGTTAACCATAACAAAATCGTTAAAAGCGCTATAGCCATAACTTGGATAACTTTTGAATTAATCTTTTCTTTGTAAGTAATATTTAAATGCAGTTCTTTAGACGAAGAAGGATAAAAACCATAAAGAATAGCACTTGCCGTAAAAAGAAGTATACCGGCTAAGGGCAGGGCCATTTTCATCCAAGAGAAAAAATTGATATGAATATTTCGTTCCGCTAGTATTCCTATGGCAATGGCATTGGGCGGCGTACCAACAGGTGTTGCCATACCACCGATAAGAGCAGAAAAAGGAATCGCTAAGATCAATCCCGTTCTAAAGGGATCTTCTTTATCCATCTGTTTAAGAAACGGCATAACCATCGCAATCATCATCGCTGTGGTTGCCGTATCAGACATCCACATAGAGAGCGAGGCTGTTGTGATCATAAAGCCAAGCATAATAAAATAAGGTTTTCGACCAAAAACTTTTAATAACTTTGAAGCCACAAGCCGATCAATGTTGTATTTATTCAGGGCATGCGCCAAGATAAACCCTCCAAAAAAAAGGATAAGGATAGGATTTCCGAATTGGGATAAGAATACGTCATATCCAATTTGTTCCATACCCTCTAATTTTCCAGGAAGACATAATAAAAAAATCTCAAGAAGAACAACGAGAATGGATGTCGCATAAAGCGGAATAATTTCAAAGGCCCAAAATAAGGCTGCAATGACAAAAATAAACAAAATACGGCTTACGGGTTCAGGGAGATGACCGGATGATAAGACATAACATAGGCTGGCGAGCCCTATAGATAAAACGGATTTTACTGTTTGAATTTTAGACATTGTAAATTATCACGTATCACTTCTTTAATTCCTTACTATTTGACTTCCCCACTATACCATAGACACAAACCTATACTATCATCACCTTTTGAATAAAAATGGCCGCAGAACGATGCTATTTCTTAAAAAATAAACGCATCTTTTTTGGTTGTTTATTATCATTAGACTCGCGATGGCATATATCATAAAGAACCTTCCGCTCAAGATCATCATGAATATGCTCATTTAAATCCGCTTCTTGCCAATGCTTGGCATCGCTGATAATGGTATCTGCGACAGCTTTCAAATCCTTGTAATTTTTTTGAGGCAACGATTTTTTAAGTATCGACATAATTTCTGCTTCAGAAAAAATCATACAAATCCCTCCTTTCGGATCATTACTTAATAATCACATGCCGAACATCTCTCACTTGTAAAAACTCTGCTCGCGTGTATGTCTGCTTTTTTGCAATCCATGGCAATAGTAGGGCAACAATTACAAAACACATAACAGAAATCGTTATAACTTTTCTTTTAAAGGGTTGGGGACATTGTTTTGTCCCAAAAGTGACGGCTTTTATCCAGTTCCAGTGCAATATTAAATGAACGATTAAAACAATCAAAAAACCAAAGGCAATCCAGAAATGAATCTCCCCCCATTCATGACGTGTTAGTCCCATAAAGACATCAATTGTTTTTTCAATCCCCCTACCGCTCCCTCTTAACAACATCTCAACACGTCCACTCCCCGGAGGTAAAATAAATTTTAATAATAGCCCTGTGGAAATCATCAACATAAAAACCACGAAACTTATCGCATCGATAACAATATTCCAAACATTTCGTTTCACGGAAGCTCCTTTTTAGTCTCTTGTCATCTTTGCTGATATTCCAATCGGCGTTTGATATTTATAAACAACAATGTAACTAGATGCAATAAAGGTTAAAATTGTAACAAGTTGTATCAATTGTGCGGCTTCCATACTGATATGATTTAATTCAAGCGCTAATATAGCCACCAAGAGTGAGAATTCACTTAATTGCCCCAGTCGTATTCCCGTCTCTTTGGCAAAAGAGATCTTTTCTCCAATAAAAACGAAGGCCTGTTTAAAAACCCAAGGTTTCATAAAAATAAAAATCACGGCAAGGATAACCCCTGGAAAAAGAATATTTTTCATCACCAACAAATCAAACTTTGCTCCCAACGTAAAAAAGAATAAAACTAAGAAAAAATCTCTTAAGGGTTTTAATTGATCTGAAATAAAACGAGCAATAGGATGTCTCGCAAGAACTACGCCAGCAAAGAAAGCTCCTGTCTCATAAAAAAGACCCATACTGTTTGATATCATGGCAAGACCACAACACCAGGCTAGTCCCATAACTAATAAGGCCTCATGAAGCCGTTCAATACTCAACAACACCTTTCTTAAAATATAATATTCAACAATAAGAAGAATGCCGATAAAGACGACAAGCTTAAACGATAAAATGGTAAAACTCAATATCGCTCCGTCAGGGGCATTTAGACATCGTATAAAAGCAAGCACGGCGATAGCCAACAAATCTTCTAACACTAAAATTCCGATACAGACCTCTCCCATTCTCCTTTGATGCAGATCTGTGGTGGGTAATAATTTTACAACTAAAATCGTACTGGAAAACATCAACGCCAGACCAATACAAAGGCTGTCTATGATACTAAAATGGAATGCAAAGGCAAAAAGGGCCGCAATCAAAAAAGACACGAGGCAATTAACAAAGGCCACCAATGAAACCTTCCTAAATAGTTTGATTAGTTTTTGAGGATGTAAACATAGGCCAGCTAAAAATAAGAGAAGCGTAATACCAAGATGCGAAATCGTTTCTATAAATTCCACATTTTGAATCCATCCAAGCCCCCATGGTCCAATGAGAATCCCACTAAGAACATAGGCGATAATAATAGGCTGTTTAAAAATAATCGCCAGGTACGACAACACAGCTGTTGTTAAAAGAAGAATACTTAAGTCTAAAATAAATCGTTCCATGTTTTAAAATCCCTTATCTAAATGATTCCACTTAACCAAACACCTGCCAAATAAGCAAGAAAGGCGGCACTTCCTCCGATACACAATGTTTCTAATCCTGATATATACCAACGATAGTTGATAAAGCGAGCTTTCACGGCTCCGACACAGAAAAATGCAACGCCTGTCATCAACGCACTCACAAAATAGGGATCCACATTTGTTTTTGGAAACATCCATTGATATACAAAAACCAATAAAGGAATAACACCAACAATCATAAATGCAAAAAAGGTTGATAAGGCAGCCTTCCAGGGGTTAGGCCCCTCAAGAGCCATCCCAAGCTCTTCTGTCAGCATCGTATCAATCCATGTTTTAGAATCAGAAGTAATAATATTAACAACTTTTTCAAGATCAGCACCTTCAAAACCTTTGGAAGCAAAAATTTGCCGGATTTCTTCTCGCTCTCCTTCTGGAATGACCTTGATATGAATCTCTTCTTCTTGTCTGGCCTTCTCGCGCAGCTGTTCCTCAGCACGTGTTCCTAAAAAGTTACTTGCCGCCATACTAAACCCATCTCCAATTAAATTCGCCATTCCAAGTATAATGATAATATGACTTGATAAACCAGCCCCCGCCACACCACTCACAACCGCAAACGTTGTAACAGCACCATCAATGGCCCCATAAATAAAATCTTTTAGATAACTATGCTTAACGCCATACTCAAGCCTTTCTCTTACGGCCAAAGGCGTATGCGACAATTTCAATGATTGTTTAAGATTATGCTTTTTTGATTTCATTTTTATTAGTTTTAATTTTTTATATAAATCTTATAAATCAAATAAATATATGTGACAAGAAAAATACTTCCATAACAATACCACTCTAAACTTAAAATTGCAGGCCATATCTTTGCGATCAATAAAGCACAAGCCAATACACAAATTTTAAGAATCCCAACATCCCAAACCGTCATCTTTTTTATTTTTTCTTCAGCCCATTTGAAATAACTCATTTTAGCCCCCCTTTTTTATACAAACATTATATCTCTCAACTTAGCACCTTTCATGATTTTAACCTCTGATGATTTTTCTGACCCTATTTTTCCCTTGCTTTTTAAGATTAATAATTTTATCTCGCAAAACAGCTGCCATTTCATAATTTTCCACCTTAACGGCATTGTCTATTTGTTCTTCTAAATCAAAAAGCTGTTCTACCTTTTCTAACTCTTGCTTTATCTGAGGATCAAACTTATTCATATCATAAAGTTTCATGATTAACCTCCTCTCGCCGTATAGGTTTCAAGACATCTCAAAAATTTGTAAACTCGTTTATCTAAAATATAATAATAACGAATATTATTATCTTTATCACACGCCAACACACCAACATTTTTCAAAGCTGTTAGATGTTGGGAAACCGTTGATTGCGCCACTTTAAGTTTCCTTTGAATACTTCCAACTGAAAGTCGCTTTTCATTAATTAAAACCATTATAATTCTCAACCTTACTGGATGAGCCATTATTTTTAGCATCCGTACAGAAAACTCAATATTATGTAACCTTACTTTCCTCATGATTCTCACGCGCTCCCGTCATGTGACGCGATAAATTTTGATCAAGGTGTTCTAAAACACCTGTAACATCTTTATCATTTGTCCTACAGACTTTAATCCCAGAGTGAATCAAACTATTGAGCATCTTTCCCTTAATTTCAGGACTAATAACAGCATCAATGTGTTGTTGTCGCATGGTTTGACGTGGACTTCCTGCAAGATGATCATGATGATGCCGATGTTTATTCTTAATGGTTCTTAAATAATGCAAGTTTGTATCATAGATAACAAAATAAGGCACATGGGCAAAGTTAGGCACGACCCTTGCCTCGTAACCCTCATTTGTTTTTGTTGGAATGCAGACTCGCATCTTAAACCACCTTTGTAATTTCAAATATTAAAATATTCAAATATTACTTATCTCCTACTTTCATTATAAAATAGACCAATGATATGGGTATTCGCTAAAATACATAGAAACGTGCGTAGTTCTACTTAAGAAAGAAGTAAGTCTACAATCAAAGGAAGGTGATCTGAGGCTACTTTATCGAGTTCTGTTTTAGAAACTTCTGCGTGGACAACGCTAACTTCTCCGCCAATAAAGACATGATCGATACGACCCACGGGATAATGACTAAACCACGTTGCCAAAGGACGATGATTATTTAAAACATGTTGGGAGTCATGAAGTTTTTGGGTAATGCACCGGCATACGGGGGAACCTGGTAAGGCATTAAAATCTCCACACAAAATAATTGGACCTTCACAAGCATGGTGTTCTAGCCAATCCGGTCCAAGTAACGCCTCAGCCTGCCTTAAACGCTCTAGACGTCGTAACCCAAGGTGCGTATTAATAACCTGTACTCTTATATCATCAACGTTGATTGTAGTCCATATCGCCCCACGAGGCTCAAGATCTGGACGTCCAGGTAAAATAGGTAGTCGACCAGCATACATTGTTTTGATAGGATACCGACTAAGAATAGCATTACCATACCGTTCTTCTTCAATGCAAATAGCGGGATGAAAATGATACATCATCTCTAATTGTTTAGCAATAACATGGGGCTGGTTTATATCGCCTGTACGCGAACGATTCATATCTAATTCCTGCAGGGCAACAATGTCCGGTTCATGCCTGGCAATCACACGAGCAATCCGCTCTGGCGATGTTTTTCCATCCATACCTCGACAACTATGAACATTGTAGGTCATGATACGAATCTTTTTCGTTTCTGGACTTATTGAAGAGGATTTCACAGAAAGCATAGATTTCTTAGGTTTCATCCTTCCTAAATGTTGCAATGCTAGCTCCCTTAAATCTTTTGTCTTTAAATACGTTTTTTCTTTTGATAACGAAACAATATCTGCCGGAAGTAAAGTAAACGCATTTGTCTCCTCTGTTCCCACCCCTGCATGAGCTCCATTTTCAATAGGAAAACTTATCGGTGTCTGCCCTGGCCTCCATCCTGAAAAAGTAAAATCGCCAGCGTCTGGATGATGACAGATAGCAATCAAATCCTGTGTTACGTCGCTAAGATAAGGATGATTCTCTCCTAAAACTTCTTGTGCCTGCGCGGGTAAAATAAATTCGCCTCTTTCATTGAAAGCCCGCACTTGCCCCTCTTCTTCTGGAAACAAAACAAGAGGAATTTTGGCCTTATGTACAAGCTGACGAGAAAAAATGCATTTGTCTTCTTGATTTAGTTTCGTTGGCAGATAAATATTTCCCGTCGGCCCAATGGCCGTTACTGTAAGTTTATTCTGAGCAGCATGCTTTTGAGGAGAAAAAAGTTTTTGTAGATATGGACTTCCCAAATAACTTGCTCGATGAAATTGCACTCCTCGTCTTGTGGCTTGTTCTTGAAAACATTTATCCAGATCATCATCCAAACGTCCAGGTTCTGTTTTTTTGTTGGAATGCTTAAAAGCACTATAAACCTCTGTAACCGCCTCATGAACCCTTCTTCCATATTCAACGGTGTAAGACAAGGTGTCTTCTTGACCATGGTCGGAATATATCCAAACATCGTAACTTCTTCGCGTAGAACTCATGGCATTTTTGTAAATATCACCAATCGCTAAATCAATTCCTTTAAGAGCCCAATGAGCAAATTTTGTGGATGGTCCTCGACGATGGGCCTGTTCATCGAAGCCTAATAGATTTAAATGAATAATAGGCAGACCTCTTGCAACATCAATCTTAACGCCAAGGGTTATCAGTTCTCGCAATAAAATACAAATCACAGCACGGGTGGGGACAAATTTAAATTCTTTGATAAAGTTTTCTCCTTGAAACAATCCACCCAGAAAGTCAGCAAACCCTAAAACCAATTCCAAAATGATTAATAAGATAATACGTATCAAAGCCAAAAAATGGGTGAGGGCTAACACGATTAATTTAAAGACATTAACATCTTTCCATATCCGACTTAAACCCAATGAGACAGCACAAAAATGAGCTTCTTTGGCTCCCCCCTCATAAATATTCGAATAAGAACTCCCCCCCTCTAATAATCCTGTTTCCTGCTCTTTCAAACGTTGTTCAATTTTTTGGGCATCATCGCCATCAAACATCGTAAAAACTTTATTCTCGCTCTTGTCAAAATAAGAAAAAGCCGGAACAATTTGTTTAACACCATAAAATAATTCTCCTTGAACCGCAGGTGTACTCGAAGGTAAACCTGTGTATAAAGGATAACTGTTATAATGTTGATTATTTAATAAACCTTTTAAAAAAGGCATTTCATTATTTTTAATAGCTTTTTGTAATTGATGTCTCGAAAACCCATCAATTTGAATAAGAACCAAACCAGCCTTTGTCTCCTCCTCTTTGGAATGTGACAAATTAAGAAGACGCGCCGACCATTCGTGTTTATTGCACCATCGATTCCATTTTAAGATCCAATGCCTTTTTTTATCCTTTCTCGTCTTTTTAACATTAAAGGCCCTTTCACTAAAAGCGGCTTCAGAAGCATTTGTCAAATTTTTTGCCATATTCCATTCCGTCTTTATCCGAGACATACTGATTTTCCAAAGACTATTATGAATGTCTCGAGAGACAACGTTTCTGGACTTAACCTCATTGTAAAGGTTTATAACTTGCCCCGCGCAATGAACATTAGAATAATTCTGTGCTGATTGTCTCGCCGCCCTTTTTATCTTTTCCATTTCAGAATGTGATTTGTGATAACACCAAGATAACGCTGATACAAATGTTTCTTGATGTTGTTCATGAATCAAACGGCCATTGAGACCGTCACGCAGGATATCTCTGACACCTTGCGCATCAAGGGCAACGACAGGAACAGATGATGCCATAGCTTCTAAAAGAACAACGCCTTGCGTCTCACTCAACGAAGCAAAGGCAAAAACATTCATCGCATGATAACTATCCACTAATTGTTGATCTCTTAAAACGCCTGTAAAATGCAATCGATTTAAATCATCTTCCTTTAAAAAAACCTGCTTAATAACTTCTTGTGAAGGACCCTTACCCACAACAAGAAAATGAGCATCTTTTTTTTCTTTTAAAAACTGGGCGACGCATTGCGCGAGAAATTCTAAATTTTTCTCCGACGCCAAACGACCAACATGCCCCACAACAAAGGCCTCTTGAGGGATACCAAACTCTTCTCTTGTCTTTAAAACATCTGCATTTGCAAACTTATTAGTATCAACTCCTGTTGGGATAACCTCTGTGGGCGTTTCAACACCTCGCGATTGTAAAATATCTTTAACACTACGCGTAGGAACGATAACCTGATCGGCAAGATTGGCATAGCCAGTAGAAAGCTCGATAACAAAACGTTTTATAAGATCATTATGAAAGGGAAGATAATGAATGTATTGTTCATACATCGTATGGTACGTAAAAATGAGAGGAATGTTATATTGACCACTGAGACGAAGGGCTATATCACCTAATAAAAAGGGATGATGGCTGTGGACTATATCTGGTTTAAAATCGTGCATTAACTTTTCTAATAAACCTGGAATCGGAAGATTAATAGAAAAATCGGTATGATTACATTTTTGAATAGCTGGAATTCGAATAACGTCTTTTTCATCTCTCATCATCCCTTCAAAAGTAGGGGCGACAATAATCACTTGATGACCTTGTATCCTCAATTGAGAAGAAAAGGAACGAATAGATTCCTCTACTCCCCCGACAATCGGCGTAAACGTATTTGTCATCATAAGAATTTTCATCGGAACATTCCTTATTTGCCTTCTAGGCTTAAATACACCTCGTCGTCTCCTGCTTTTGGTATAACTTTTTTAAATCCCGGGAGTCGAATTTCAATAGATGGTGCCTCTTTAAACCACTGGCCCTTCCAACTCACTTTGATCTTATCTTCAAGAGGGATGATAGAAATATCGATCACACCGTAAACCGTCGTGGCTGGCCCAAAGGACATCTTTTTTTTCTTATCTATCCATTCCTTTGCAACCCCAGAACACAAAATTAATTTTTTGTCTTTTTCTTCTTCACGCACAAAACAATTTCTGATCATTAACACCCATTCCGATGCCGCCCATACATGTTGACCATCCCCCATACAACCACCCTTTGTATGAGGATGAATAGCCTCGGGCCATTGACCTGTAGGAGACGCTAATCGCGCCACAGTCTTCATTAAATCAAAACATCTGACATCCCCGTTTCTTAATAAGACTTGAGCAATATGCAAAGTTAAATAAGGATTTATCCCTGAATGAGTCATATCTTGAAAAAATCCACCATCAACAAAACAGTGCTCCATCAAAAAATGAACTGTATTTTTCACACGAATATCATGAGCAGGCCAAAGCATCAAAGGATAATCAACAGCAACAGATCCAATGGCGCCGGCATCCATCCTGCGATAAGGGGATGCAGGAATAATCGAACTCTTTAAACGTTTTTGAACCTTATCAAGACTCGCCTCAATGCTCGTCATAAAATCTTTAGATTCTTGATAAAAATGTTGGGCACGTTTTTCACTCCAGAACTCCTCGATTAAATGAGCCACAGCGTTTAAACCTGCCACACCCCAAAAATCATCCCAATAATAATAATCATTAGGTCCTAAATGTTCTGCACTAAATCCAGGAGGAAACAATCCTTTGTGAGATGACGTCGATTTGCCTTTAAGTCGTTTATGCATAATCCAACGACCTCCCAAATCTATAGACCTTCTCCAATCTTGAGGCAATGGTTCTCCCGTCATCTGACAATATTTCTCAATAATCCATAACGCCTCCCCATTGGAGTCCCACTCTCCATCTTGCGAAAGAAAGTATCCTCCTGACGTTTGTTTAGAAGAAAAACCATCCATCACTCGTCTGACACGTGATTTTAATCCTAAACACAACATCGCATGTAAAATAAAGGCAGCATCACGAAACCAAAAACGTTTATAAGTATATGGTCCTGGATAAACCTCATTAGGTGAATGTAAAATAAGTGTTCTTACCGCTGCGTCAAAAATAAATTGAAAGCGATCATCCGGAATCTCTAGTTGACAAACGCCTTCTAAACTTTCCTTCCATCTTTCAACGGATGTTTGTTGAACAACTTGCCCTTCCTTTAACACACTATGATCTGCCTCATGAAATGCCCGTGCTAAAGCTGACTCATAAAGCAAATCTTTAAAAGTTGATTTCTTTTGCTTTTGAGATTTAAAAAGAGGAATCTCAACAACAACCTCTTGGCTTTGATGGGCTAATAGTTTAAATTGCGCGGCTGCTGTGGCTAATCCTATGTTGCATGTCATACGCCTATCTTTGTCTGAACAAGGCAGGCGATGAAAAACATCTCCTTTGCGATAATAAGAAAAAGCATGTTGATCGAAAACACGGTCAAGATGAACCACCTGACTATTGTTCACCTTCCATCCCTTATCATTGTCTAACAAATCAATATCATGAATAAAACTCACCCCTTCAGGATTATATGGTCTTAGGGCCACAACCAAAAAGGAGTCTGATAATGATGATGACCCTTTTAATTCTATGCGACAAAGGGGTGCCTCAAGCGTTCCTTTAACGAAGACCTTCGAAATAAGACATCGATCATTATCTGCCGCTTCTGTGGTTATACACAAACCTTCATCAAAGCTTAACGTTTGAGAAACAATAGGTAATCGAGAAGGAATAAGATGCTTTCCTGATTTATCAATGATCCAACTATCAAGAGACCACCCATCAAAAAAAGGTGTCACAAGACCTCGAGGATCAACAATGGGAAACTCCTCGCAATCTGGAATGCCAACAGCTGTCCAATTGCGTTGTGTCAAATTAATATGCGTGATAGAAAAAGCGCGCGGCACAAAAGATTGATGATGAGGATCAAATTGACATTCCACCCAATAAGGCCAAACCCAATCAAGGTTATGTTGAATAGCCTGACTATTCATAAGTCCACGCGCATGTAACACGACGCCTGATCTTAATAATTGAACAGGGGCGGCAACCTCCGCGGGTTGAGCAAAACGTTCCAGTTTAGAAAAGATGTCAATCGGATCCAAAAAACCTCTTTTGCGAGCCGTACTTCTGACAATCATTCTCCAAGGTAACCATTTAAGCCACATTATTGCTCCTTTCTTTGTATTAAGCGAAATAGATAATAAAAGATCATAAAAACAAACAACACAATAATTAAAATCATCGGAGAACTAGGATTATAGGCTAAAACGCTTTCATGAAAATGTGTCAAAAGAATCGCCCAAAGGCCGATGGCTGTATAAGTAGCACCCAAAACGATGGTCATATTCAACCATGACCTTAATCCCATGAGCCATCCCATAACAGAACCAACAACCGGTCCCGTCCCCCATAAAGGGAACAACACAAAAAGAAATAAGCCAGGCTTACCATACCGTCGAATAGTCACAAGATTGGATTCAGCCCTTTTCATCGTTCGTTCCATAACGTTCATGACAGACTGCACAACTTTAAGGTATCGATGACTTAAAACAAAAAGAGGATATAATATAAATACTACAATCGTATCGATTAATATATTAATGAAAAAATTACATACATGCCCAAGACCCAAAACATAACCAAAATACACGCCTGCTGGCCGCCCAACAACAAGGCGCATCCCCGTTAAAGAAACAACTTTCTGATAAATTTCGGGAAACCATAACCAACCTAAAACCAAATAACTAAGAAACAAAACAAACAACGCAACACCTGTAAGAAATATACGTCCTTCCGGCGTTCTAATAAGCATCATCCAGACATATGTTTCTTCTATGGCGGTTGGTTCACTTGCAACAGCATTATCATTTTTACTTTTCATGTTGTTTCTTTCTTAAGGAATTATGTCTGAACAGTCTCCAGAGGCTTCTCCATTATTAAAAAATATTATTTCTTTACCTTCATGTTTAAAAATAAAACTATCGCTTACATCTTTAATCAAAAACTTATAATCTTTCCAATTTGCTTTAGGCTCAACGGAAAACCTGATCATGTGTAATTTTAAATGATCCAATAGATAAAAGTCAGAAAGCCTTTTATTGAGATTATCCTTCGCATATCCTTTTACTTTAATGGTCTCACGATTACAATACGTTATCCGCTCAATCGCAAAACCTTTCGCATAACGATCCATCTCTTCTATCGCCTTACGACTTAATTGATGCATAAAACCTATTGTTTGATCTGTTTCTTCTACAGTAAAAACCACTCTTGGGTGTATGGATATCGTCACTTTAAGAAAATTTTCCTTTCGCTCCAATTTCCAATAAGGTTCACACAAAAATTCCACGCCTAAAAGCTCGCTTTGACATCTGGATTTTAAAACATTCCTTTGTTTATGTTCACCAAAAGGCGCGTCCAATTTTCTTTCAAGCACTTGCAAAAAAAGCTCTCGTTCGTCATCATAATTATTAACTCTTACAATATTCCCCTTATCATAAATAATCTCTCGTTTGACATAACCATTAGGATGATATTCTCTGTATTCACCATCTCTTAAACCATCCTTATAACTAAATTCTTCCCATATTGTTCCATCTTCATAATACGTTTCTGCAACCCCCTGTTCGTGCCCTTCATCATAATTAGCACTAGCTGCCAAATTGCCATTTTCATAATAAACATTATGCACACCCACTTCCTTCCCATCTTCATAAAGGCCTTCCGCCTCCAAAGCGCCACTGTTGTAATACAATTTGTAAATGCCATCGCGTTTATTATTCTTATATTCAAATTTAAGACGAAGAATACCGTCTTCACAATAATCCTGATAGAGACCTTCACGTTGCCCAGACTTGTAAAACACCTCCATCTTCAATTGACCATTCTCATAATATTCTCTGTAGACACCATCATCATCGTCATCAAAACAATTTGTTTCAGACAGAAGCTCTCCGCTTTCATAATATTCACGTCTATAACCATTCTCCTCAGTAACCTGCCCAACGCCCGATCCAAAAAATATTTCCGATATTTTTGGTTGTGCAAAAACATGGCTTGCTAATATCAGAGAAAAGGCCAAGCCGATATACAATATTTTTTTCATATCTCACCTCCTCACGAAAAGTATTTCGAAACGTCTCCTTTCCCGTTATTAGTTTAGGAAGAATTGACAAATTAGGATATGAGATAACATACGGAAGGGATTAAGTAGAATTACTTAGGCTGATAAGGAGAGAGATTACCGCAAATAGTTGCCGTTTTAAGCTCTTAAAATTAAGAATTATTTTAAAGGATACTTGCCTGCGGAGTTATTGGCAATTTTCTTTAAGGAGAATTCGGCATAACCAGCCAGAATTTCTTGAGTTTGGCGGGGTGGTGGGACAACAAAATATTGGGAAATAAGGGCGTGTGCCACTTCATGCGCGAGTACACCTAGAGTGACATTATCTAAGGAAAGGTAAATGGTATTATTCTCATGATAAAAGAACCCAATTTCATCATTATAAAAGAAAGCCTTCTCACCTTCATTAACGCCAAAGATACCTTTTAATTCCTTATCAAGATCTTTCTGTGTATCAAAAATCTTGATATTTGTATGAAAATCACTTATTTGAAGCCCTAATATCTGTGTGAGATTCTTGACAATTTCATCCATGCCTTCCGTTAAGATGACCTTAGGATCAGAGGATTGGCCACTCGCATAACTATCTGACAAATTAGCAACCTGAAAATCACGTAGAATCTGGTTTAAATCAACATCATTTTGGCTATGGATGGAAAAGGAAAAATGCTGGCTCTCAAGCACGTTTGACTCTTTTTCAGCCAAACTTAAGGTGGGAAAAAAGCTTAGAAACATTACGCTTATCGCCAGAAATTTAAATAATTTTAAGGACTTCAATGACATAAATTTGTCTCTCTAAGTTCATCTTAGCGTATCTTATCCTACTCCAAGTATAAACTGCAAATACATACTCAACAAGGGCTTGCAAGAAAGCGCTTTCATAATAAACGTCAAAATGACAATGAGCAAGCACATTTGACGATTCTTATTTATATGAGTTATTAGGGGAAAAATCGATTAAAATGATATAAAAAAACCCTAACGGCTATATTACCAAAACCATTAGGGTTTTTTTAACGTGATGGTTACTCTGTTTTTTAGAACTTTAGCTGAAATTCAAACCAAACATGAGCCCGATCTCCATCTTCTGACTTTTTACCTTGTGGAAATCCAGCTTCCACACGTAAGGCCAAATCATCTTTGATGTTCACGCGCACACCAGCTCCATAACCTTTTAATGTCTCAGACTTTTCTTCTCCAGCAAGAGGTGTGTTGGTACCTGCATAACCAAAATCGTAAAAGATAACCCATTTTAAAACGTCATACAATTTTTCTTCTCGAAAGGGAACTTTTACGTCTCTTGATAAACCATAAAAGGGAAAAGACCATTCAAACGCAGTATAATATCCTTTATCTCCAGAATGTTCTGCAGGAGCATATGCTCGAACACTTGTAGGACCACCGATTTGAAATTGTTCGGAGGCGACAAGGTTATGATTAGAAACCTGTGCAGAATTTTTCCAAAGAATATAGGATTCATATGGCATGGGATGTAAACGAAAGAAATGAAATCCCCATTTTTGAAATTTACCTCCAGCCCCTGCTCTTGAAGCTAAAGGATCTTTCGCATCCATGGAACCAAGAAAATCTGGAATCCCAACACCTAATTCGGTGGTGAAGATATTTCGTCCAAAGCGATCATTAAAATCAAGATCTCCACCAAATTTGATAACCCTTAATTCATCATGAGATGTCTCAAGGCCTAGCAGATGATTCTTAATATCCTTGTAATCAAAACCGGCATTAAGTCTTAACTCTAGATCATCCCGATAGATGACTTCTTTATTAATAAAAATTCCAGCTAAAAAAGCGTCACCATGGGCATCAAGGGCTTCAAATTCTTTGACGAGATCTGTTTCCACATTCAATACGTAAAATCCCACATCAAATGTCTTGTTGACAGGAAACACATATCGTCCTTGGTAAAGTTCAAGGAGCGCACCTTCTGAATATTGTCCCTTTAGATACAAACGGTCATCGAACCCAAGCAAATTATTGTGTTCAAGAGTCCATGCAAAACGATCATTCTTAAGGAAACGGGAAGCGTAATTATCGTATTCAAAACCCACATGAAAAGGAAATTGATCTTTAACATCTAAAACGAGATCTGTGGTTCCAGGTTCTTTTCCTGGGACAAGGACAATTCTAGCAGTTCGATCTGGATGTTCATTAATATAAACCAAGGATCTTTGCAGCGCAGAATAATCAAAGTATCCATAGGGTTTAAGATCGATATATTCTCTAAACAGTGACGTTTTAAAATACTTGTTCCCCTCTACTGTTAAACTTCCTAATTTTCCTTCAATCACTTTAATGATCAAACGACCATTTTGAAGAGATTGAGGTGGCACATAGGCGCGGGATGTTACATACCCTTGCGTTCTATATTCAGCTGTAATCTCATCGGCAATGGCCTGAATCTTTGTCATGGACAACTTTTGACCTTCATACGTCATGATCAGATTTTTTATGACATCATCTGAAAGGAGCGTTACATTCTCTACAACTATTTCATTGATCAGAACATTTGGACCAGCCTCCAACTCGGCCTCTTCAACAACTTCTTCTGTTTCTTTTAATTCCTGTTTTTTTAAACGTTGTTCAAACTCCTTAACTTTTTCCTGTTCTACTTTACGTTGCAGTGCACCACCAGCGGTTTCTGATGATGTGGGTTGTGCATAAACGATGTGATGGACTATAAAGAGAGAAAGTACAACACCTATCACTACAACAAACCCATTTTTTCGTTTCATGATAGCAACCTCCTTTCTGATAGACTTGATTCGATCAAGCCCCCCATAAAGGGGGCCTGATCTTGATACACATTTCTACTTCAACTCTTTCCGACTATCTCTTATCTTTCTTCCTTAACTGCTCCTCGATAAATTCATAGGCCCCTACATCCAACGTTAAATCATCAAAAGCAGACGCATCTGTTTCTGTGATGGGATGATAGGCATATAACCCAATCTTTTGTGCTGGTTCAACGCTGACAAATTGACTGGGTTCAAGGATTTCATAATAGACTCTTAACTCATCAATCATATTCTCAAAAGTTTGTGGCACATTTGGGAATAAGATATCGAAAGGACCAACGGTGATAGGGTCAGCAATATTACCTGCTCTATCAACGATCCCATCGGATGTGACAAAGAGTCCTATTCCAGGTCCATCAACAGTTTTAGTGGCCATTGCGGTCTCTAAAAATCCTTCTGTTGGAAAACCTGACATGTTATCCTCGGCATTAAAAGGAACAGAGACTGAAGATTGATAAATGCCATTAGACCCTAAGAGTCCAATGGGTCTTCCAGCCAAGATAACTGGTTTTGTCATATCAACATAGTATGGTCCAACATGAACAGTGTCAGAGACAATAGCTTCTTCGATCCCTGCAAATGCTTTATCAAAGCCATTGCGATCTAACATCGCTTCACGGGCCGCAAGTATATGAAAATTCCAGTTGTCATTGTCAAAAAGTACAGGTAACGCGGTTGAGAAAACCCAATCTCCACTTGGAGTAAGGCGAACATCATAAGGATCTCCATTGTTATCTGGAATGGTGAAAGAGTTGGTATCAAAGACATAACTGAAATCAAACATGGCATAGCCAAGATCGATTTCTTCTTCGGGTAACAATGTACCAACTTCTCCATTTGGTGCTTGTAGATCAATATGACGAGCAATGACATCGTAATCATTTGGGACAACACTTAAATCACCATCAACAATGGAACCCAAATGAGATGTCATCTGGACATTACCGTTGCCAGCATCCACCAAGGCTAAAATGATGTCATCATTCGCTAAAATGGTCGCATCACCGTCGCTGGTATGGACAAGAGTGTCTTCCGCCATTTCGTACCCCTTATCGGCGGTGGCTGTATATTGATACAACCCTTCCCCAGCTTCGGGCAATCCCCACTCTACTTCAAAAAGATCTTCGTTTGTCCAGATCGCAATATCATGTGACGTACTGTGAACATCGGATGGAGGATTAAGAACATCGCTCATCCTTTGTTGAATATAGATATTGCCACGTTGCAACTGAACAATGTTTTCATCAGACACTAAAACAATGTCCCCATGGCCAATGATAGGGGTAAAGAGTGTTAGATTTCCATGGACTAAAAGATCGATTAATCCACCAGGAGCGCCATTATAAATTTCATAGCCTCCTATCACCCCTGGGTTTAATCCAGGTTCGAAGCTTAGATTATCGACAATAAGATCACCCATGTTTTCTAATTGGATACCTCCACTTGTTCCATTATAAGCAGTCAGTGCATTTGCTGTGACACGTAAACCGCTGTTAGGACTTGTTCCGCTTATCCCTGTGTTGGCTTTAAGCATCAAGTTATTGGCATTCACACCGCCATCCACTTGATAAATTTCACCAAGCTTAGCTGTAATAAAAATATTATCTAAAGAATTTAGCAGCGCACCTGGTGTTGTACTAACGACATCAAAAGTAAAATCGATCACAGCATCATCAAAATCTGCATCGCCTAATCCATAGATGTCTTCCCATCCGTATCTATATCTTTCTCCATCGATGACAACATGATTTAACCCATCATCATTATATTGTTCCTCGGTATGATATAACCAAGCAGACATGTTAGAATTGTCATTAGGATGTACGTAGGTATTTGCACCTTGATTAAAAACGGTGTAGAGTTCGAAATAATCCAAAGGTCGATAAACTAATCCAGTCCCTTCTGTTTGAGATACGCCATCTTTACCAATATCTGGGCCTATGACAAATGGAACATATACTAGATCGTTATTTTGGTCTATGTCATAATAACCATAAGCACCTAACGCATAACCTCGAGTATCTGTTATATATTCCCATTCGTATCTTAATAACTCATCGGTGTCATGAGAGCCTAGATAAACATTATTGCCAGCGAAGATGTCAATGACTCCTTCTTGAACATCGATTATTGTATTATTACCAACGGTATAATCCAACTTCGCAAATCCAAGAAAATTGTCCCCCTTTGTTGTTACTTCATTCATAGGAAGATGAGCCACATGTCCTTCTTGGGTGATAACACTTACCTTGCCTCCTCTTAACTGTCCTCCTACTTCAATATCTTTATTCGCTAAGAGAAGAATCTCTCCGGCATCTTCAATGAGAGCTTCTGCTTCAATGATACCTTCATTGTTGATGGCTTTATCAAAAACGCCTGAAAGGATCTTTGCTGTTAATAACACTTTTCCGCCATTAGCATGAATTGTTCCCAAATTTTTCACAGCTACATGAGCGTTGTTAGGGTTCAAGGTTGTCCCTTTATCAATGACAACATTGATAAGTCCTCTCGCATCGAGAGATAACGTCATTGCTTCTCCAGAAGCTAAGACGACAGAACCAAGTTGTGCATTAATAATTCCAGTGTTCATGACACTTGCTCCTAGTAAGGCAACATATCCACCAGGAGATGTTATCAATCCTTGATTAAGAACATAACTGCCTTGACCAGTAAAACGATGAATCCCGTCAATAAAGTCGCTGTAACTCATATCTAACGTTGAGGCGACAATTCCGGCGGCATCAACGGTACTTCCTGGTCCAAAAACAATTCCATTAGGATTAATCAAAAAAATTTGGCCGGTCGCTTCTAAGTGGCCAAGAATAGACGAAGGATCTATTCCAACAACTTTATTTAAAGCGGCACTCGTAGAACTGGGTTGATGAAAAAAAACACCTTCATCCAAACCAATGGAGAAGTCTTTGTACTCAACGATCAATTTGTCAGAATTTTGATTTACATGAAGCTCGTTGGTTTGGGACCAATCAAAATCGGCATCGCCTGAAAATTTGTTTAGACCTTCAGGCAGAGCGTAAACTTCTAATGGAGCTAAAACAAAGAAAAATGCTGCAACAATCGCTACAATTTTTTTCGATTCTCTTTTCATCTCGCACCTCCTTTCTTCATATTTTTTCTCGGTTTTAAATAGTTTAACTCTAACTACTTTCCTTCCTGATTGTATTTTCTACCTAAGCTTACAATGTGTATAGTGTCTCTTATACGCACAAGGTTAAGTAATTGTACTCAACATAGACGACTATAATTATTAAATTTAATCGTTTGAAGGTTGGGGAGGTATGGGTGGGGTCTCAATGGGTTCGCAGGGTTGAGAAGGTTGTTCGATAGGTTGTGGCTCACGTGGTGTTGGTTCTGGTTGTGGTGGCGGTGTTGAAGGAGGTTCCTTTGAAGGTTGCTCCTCTGGATTTTGATCATTTAATATTATAGGATTTCTAAAAAACACTTTATCGTTCATCACAACAAACTCCTTTTCTTTAATTCATTGAGCTATCAACGTCTTTTTTAAGTTTTTTACGTTTTCTTAGCAACTGATAAAATTTTCTATGACTCTCTTCTTTTTTACAGTATTGATTAAAAACGTCACAGATATAACAAAAATTACGTTCGTATTCATCTACTACTTCTAATATTTCTTTCCATCGATGATACACCATCTCCCACACCCCCTCTCTTCATTTTGTGTGACGCACATAAGTAATCCTGTCTCTAGTTATATTCTACATAATAAACAGAACACGCCAATTAGATGAACTACTTATGCTGTTGAGTAAAATTACTTATTCATTGGCAGACGTCGAATAAAGGAGTGGATTAGTGGGGTTGATGAGCAAGGATGTGTTTTAAGGATTCAATAAAATGGCTCGCTTGTACCTTTGTTAATGCCTCAGGATTTTCGATGTGATAATACTTGTGCAAAAAGTTTCTTATATGTTCTTGGCTCCAGCCCGTATCTTTCAAGAGATGCTGAATATAAAATTTCTGTTTAATGGTCATCCCATGTCGATTGACATGATAATGTTGACTGCGCACAAAATAATTCATTAACTTTTTAAATTTTTCTTCCGTCAAATCTTTAGCACTATGTACCCCTGCTGCCTTATAGAGCATATCCCTATAATCCTGATCACTTAAATTAAGTTCTTTTTTGATAATGTGGATCAAAGCTAATTTTTTCTTGTCCATGGTTAAATCCTATATAAACACCCATAAAAATGATTATCACTCTTCCTGATTTTTGATCTCAGATGAAAAACTACGGATATAACGGATCACATGCCAAATTTCTTCTTCGCTTAGAGAATCGCCATCCCAAAATGCGGGCATAGGCCAGCTGCCTTCTGTAATCTTCCAGAACAAATCCCCATCACTTTTCTTTCTCAGTTGCGTATTTGTCAAATTTGCTACGCGCTTTCCAAAAGATTGTGCAGCGACTCCTTGCCCACGACCATCTTCCCCGTGGCAGACTAAACAATTCAAGGCATATATTTTTTTTCCTTCTTCCCTGCTTTCTTGCGAAGTGGATACTGGATTTTTTCTTTGAGAATATTCAACAGGAGCTTGCCATAGCGTCAAATCATCAATTTCTTCGTCCGTCTTTTTTTCATGAATATCTTTGTCCAATTCTTTCATTTCCGCTTTAATACAACGCAACATCACACCATGCTTCCCATTTAAACATTCGCTAATGATCTCAGGTGTTGTGTGTTCTTGCTCTAAAACTCTTATGACACTGTATGCATCACCAGAAACAAATAAATATAAAAGGACACTTATCATACATAAAATATACGTTTTAACTTTCATCATTGAACCTCTTTATTAGATTAGACATTTAATAACACGGCACATCTTTATGTGCCATGACAGATGGATTGATAAATAATAAGCCCTACAAGGATAAACAACAGCGTCAAGCCTAATGTCTTTATAAGCACATTTCCTTTTTTCATAAAGTTTTTTCTTTCCCTTAACTAACCCTTCATCAATACTTTGTTCTTTCGCCGTCTAAAATGACGAAACCGTAACTTTCGCTCATGCGCCTGTTCTACTTCTCGTTCATCCCGTAGTTCATCATCCCAATCATGACCGTGTTCTTTTCCTCCATGATCATGATGCACATAGGCCTTGGCGATAAGTTTTTCCTGAATGTCTTCAGGATCTTCTAAAAACCTCATAAAAGAACGACTTTTTAATCTGTTTAATTTTTTAGAATTTTTTAACATGATCATGCTCCCTTCTTTAAAAGTTCCAACACCTCACTGTCTTGAACCTGATTAAATTGCTTATAATATTGACTCACCGAACCAAACAATAAAGGGACACGCAAACAAATCAATTGATCAGCTTGCTCTGCTAATTTTTCAAGAACCTCTTCTGGCCCTACAGGAAGGGCAACAATAATTTTTTTGGGGGCCTCTTGTTGTACACACCATAACGCCGCTTGCATGGTGGATCCTGTCGCAATACCATCATCTGTAATAATAACGGTTTTTCCCTTTAATAAAATTTTGGGATGAATATCACGAATCATACCGCAACGCTGTTGAATATCTGCTAGCTGACGTTCTTTTTGGGTAGCGATATAACCTGGCGGAACAGACAATTGTCTTGCAAGACCCTCATTAAGAAAAACTTCCCCCTCTTCTCCGACCGCGCCTATGGCTAATTCTTGATTACCAGGAGCACCAAGTTTATGCGTGAAAACAAGATCAAACTCTACACCTAAAACCTGAGCTATTTCATGAGCAATAATAACTCCTCCACGAGGAATACCAAGAACAACACCATGAGTCACATGTTGTTTTTTTAATTCCTCCCCCAATAGCCTACCCGCTTGCCTACGATTTTCAAAAGGTTCTCCCTGACGAGAAACAACATGTAGCCTTTGATTCTCATTGGAGTTCTTCTTAAAACAACGATTCTTTGTTTTATTCATGATTAATTCCCTTCATAGCGTGACTCTGAATACTCAAACTCTATAATCAGATCTTCTCTTTTTGCTCTTACAATATAATTCTCACCTTCCATAGACTTAATCTCAATATCCCTTTGATGAAGTAATTGTGCCAAACTGAGATTGACAAGATCACAAGAATCTCCTAAATATTTTGCTATATCATTTACACTAATAGGCGTATGTATATAATCCAACAATGTCAAAATTCTTTTTTCAATATCAGCATTTTTTTCTAACATTTTAGTCCCTCCTTATTAGTCTATCGCTTAGCACTCCTTTTTTAATTATTTATTCTGAGTAAAGTAAATGTTCTACAATAATCAAAGGATCTCGCCCTTATCCATCTTGCTCTCCTTTCAGGCTCATCTTTTCTTCAACGCCCCTTATTTCATAGTTGTCTTTCAATAATCGGGATCAATTCTTCAATAATTTTATTCTTATCCATAAAAACAAATGTGCTGTTATCTCTTCTTCTTTTCTGATAAACTTCTACCCCTTCATTAGTCAAAATAATACTTTTACACTGCGCAAGCTTCTCACTAATACTCGCGGCGACTCTAAGACCTTCCAACTCTATATCAATAAGCGCTATATCTGGATGTTCCTTTAATGCTTCTTTAATACCTCGATCACCAGACGACACACCAAAAATTTTAACATTTACTATCTTTCTCTTAATATAGTTTATTAAACTCCTTCTAAACTCATCGTGACCATCAATAATTAAAATTTTTTTTATTTGTGTGCTAACCATACCCTACAACCCCTCCTTTTAACTATACTTTACCCTTAAGCAATCACTTTGAAAATTCGATGAATTACTTAAAATATTAGGTAGAACTACCCGTATTTAGGAATAAGACTCTATAAGACTCTTAAAATTAAGTTAAACTTTTAGAGATGGCGTATTTGACAAGGCCGGCTGTGTTTTTTATGCCGAGTTTTTCGGTGAGATTAAAACGATGATTTTCAACAGTGCGGATACTAATCTTTAACTTAGTAGCAATATTTTTATTAGCTAAACCTTTGGCAATCAATTTTAAAACTTGCAACTCTCGTTTCGTAAGAATTTCCTCACAAGGATCATCTTCTTCATCGATAGATCTTAAAAATCTATCCGTTAATAAAATCGATACATTAGGTGAGACAAATTGCTTTCCCTTAAGCAAGGCCTTCATAGCCGTAATAAGATGATGACACGCTTCTTCTTTAAGAAGATATCCCGATGCCCCTTTAGACATTGCTCGCTTGAAGTGTTCGTGATCTTTTAACATGCTCAAAATAAGGACCCTTGTTTTCGGATATTTCTTACGGATATGTTCTAACGCCGCCAAACCATCCATCCTTGGCATGGAGAGATCAAGAATGATGAGATCACATTTTGATGCATTCAATATTTCTAAAAGCTCCTCACCATCTCGCGCCTCCGCGACCACCTTAAACGTGGGTTCCTTCTCAATAAGACTCCTTATACCCGCTCGAACAATATCATGATCATCTGCTAAAATAATTTTGTACTTAGCCATTTTCTTTCCCTTTCATTTTAATAGGAATATCTAAATGAATACTTGTTCCCTCTTTGGGTGATGAGCTTATATTAAATTTAGCTTTTAACATTTTAGCTCTTTCACGCATGGTCAACAATCCTAACCCTATCTCCTTACCTTTTTTTCGTCGATACCCACGGCCATTATCTTTGATCACAACAGACAATCTGTTCTTTTGTCTTTTCATTTGAATATCAACTCTCGATGCTCGCGCATGTTTGAAAATGTTGGCCAAGGCCTCTTGAACAATCCGATAAAGGTTAATCGATTCAGCTTCAAACTGAAGAGAATCAATAGGACCATGACGTAATTTTATAAGAATCTTTTTATCTTTTTGTTTTAATTGTTCCACAAGATTATCGAGAGAAGCCGACAAACCAATAGAAGAAATGGTTGTTGGACGCAATCTGTGCGCGATATGCCTTGTCTTTTCTATGATACTATCTAAATAACTCATGCTTTCTTTGCAAGCCTTCTTTATGACATTAGCATCTGCCGTATTATCCATTGCCACGGCATAGATATTCATCTTTAAAGCAATCAAAGACTGGCCAAGATCATCATGGATATCTCGAGAAATCCGATTCCGTTCCGTATCCTGAGCCTGTATAATTTTCTGAGGTATCTCTTTAATCAATTCCTCTGATTTTTTTGCCTCAGTAATATCTTGACCTGAACTAATAACACCAATCATGCGTTTATCTTTATCATTGAGAATCGTATTATGCCAAGCGATAAGTTTTTCTTTTCCTGATTTTGTTCTCACCACATTCTCATAGAATTCATTAACTTGAATTTTACCAGCCATTATTTCTTGGAAAATGGTTTTAGTCTTTTCCTTGTTATCCTCAGGTAAAAAATGATCAAACCAATTCTTTCCTAAAATTTGATTCTCAGAATAACCTAACAACTCTGTTGCCCTTTTATTAATATTAATCACTTCCCCATTCTTGTTAAGAACCAGCATCATAACGTTGGCGACATCAAAATATTTTTTTGCCTTGTCTCGTTCAGAGCGCAACTCTATCTCTATTTCTTTACGTTTCGTAATATCATGACGAATGGCCACATATTGATAAGGATTTCCTTTGTCATCAAAAAATGGAACAATGGTTGTATCGACCCAATAATAAGAGCCATCTTTAGCTTTATTTCTTATCTCCCCCTTCCAAACGTTGCCCTTGCTAATAACACTCCACAAATCCCGCATAAACTTTTTTGGGTGATAACCGGAGTTAATAATACGATGATCTTGACCAATCAACTCTTTCTTAGGATATTTTGAAAGTTCACAGAATTGATTATTCGCATAAATAATTATTCCCGTTTGATCTGTTATGGCGACAATCGCAGATTCATCGAGAGCAGACTTAATATCGGATAACTCTTTAAAAGCCGCCTGCAGAGCTTCTTTAGTTTTACTATATTTTTTAACGTGAGGTTTCATGCGATCCCCAATCCGATCATCTTTTAAAAACGTTTATTGAGACACTAGAACAAGCTTATTTGAAGAGCCTCAAAAAAAACTTATCTTATAGTGTTGTACTTAAGTAATACAACATTTAATGGCTTTTGTAAAGGGTTATAAGGCCATGAAATTGAGTAGTTTTACTTACCCTAATCTTAGTATCGCTTAACGTCGTTTCTTTCAGTTTTTCAACATTAGTATCTTTCAATGACTTTATTTTGTCTTTAAAGAAATCCCACCCAGCAAAAACATATGTTGTAGGAAGTAATATGAATAATCCCAACAGAATCAAAAACGTATATTTATCAACATAACCATCCCACCTCCTTTTCTTTATGCCTCACCCTTTAGATCTTATTTACTTCAAAGAATGACCAATAATGTTGAAAATCTTCATTTTCTCATTAAAATAGAGATATCATGTCTTCTCCCCCCTCAAAAGTCCTTTTAAAAATATTGAATATCATTAAGATGCTTCCAAAAGAAATCTGGGCATTTCTTGCTCTCACTTTGTTAAGCTTTCTATTTCTTCTTTCCTATGTCAATTTAACACCAGTGGTTGATGATGACTTCTTTTTTTCAAGCCAAGATGCCCAATTTAAATCCGAACATGAAATTGACAAACTTTTTCTTCGCAAAGATACACAACTTATTATCTCCGCATCAGGAGATATTTATGAACCCACATATATAGAGAAGGTTCGTGAATTAAGTCAGACCGTTCTTGATATTGAAGGTGTCATTAGTGTAAATAGCCTCACTCACTTTGGCCCCAAAAATGTTGATGATGCCCTAGCCTCCCCCCTATGGAAACGCCTTATCATCTCGGATGATCAAAAGTCTTCTAATTTAATTATTCTCTTAGAAGAAAAACATCAAAGTCTCATCGTTAACAAAATTGAAACGCTCCTCAAAGAAAAATCCGCTCAAGATTTCGAACTACATGCCGCCGGCCTTCCCTATGTTATCGAATTAATTCGTCGCAATTTAACACGCGATCTAAAAGTCTTTAGCTTACTCGCCTTTCTTATTTTCGGTTGCATCATTTTTAGCCTCTTTCGCTCAAAGGCTATTCTTTGCGGAACACTACTCTCTTGTCTTAACGCCTGTATCTGGACATACATGCTCACTTCATTAACAAATATTCCGATCGGTTTATTGACAGCAACACTTGGAACCATAATCTTTATCATGACATTATCACACATCATTTTTTTGACATACAATTGGCGAAAGGCTATGCACGCACAAAATAATGATGCGGTAAACTTTGCCATAAAACGCACATTTCCACCTTCCTTTTGGAGCATGTTTACAACAATGCTTGGATTCTTAAGCCTAATGTCTGTGCCCGCCAAGCCTTTACGTGATTTAGGGGCATCTGGGGTTATCGGATGCCTTGTCACGATCTTTGTCGCCTACGCTTTTTTCCCGGCCTTCTTAAAAGTGGCAAAACTTCATATCAAAAAAGAAAGTAAAATTGAGAAGGGCCAATTCAATCTATTTCATTTCTTCTGTGATCATAATCAAGCGATCAAAATTATTATATTTGTTGCCTGCTTTCTAGCACTTCCTGGTGTTTGGATGATTGACTCTGATCCTAGTCTTCTTTCCTATTTCTCAAAGAAAAGCGAAATTCATCAAGGATTTTCGTATATCGATCGTAACGGTGGTAGCAGTCCTCTCATCCTTGTAATCAAATCAAAAGATGATCTACCTTTAACAGCGGCTCAACCTTATCAAAAAATGTGGGATTTACAAACGGCATTAGAACAACATCGTTCGGTAGGATCGGTTATTTCTTTACCCGTTCTCATTGCTCAAGCCGAGAAAAATACTCTTGGCTGGATTCTTCCAAGAAATATGCTTCTTAATGCATTAACTTCCCCTGATTACGATGAGATTGCAAAAAGTTTTGTAACAGATGATCGGCTCCATGGACTTTATCTTCTGCGTATGAATGAAAAGTATCGGACACTCTCGCGTGTTGACATCGTTGAAGAAATTAAGGAAGTGGCGCGCGTACACAACTTCGTACCAGAAATTGTAGGTGGCGTTTATAACTTACAAGGGCACCTTGCCAAACTTGTTCACTCCAGTCTTATCCTCGGCATTGGCAAACTTCTCATTTTCTTTGGCATCATTGTTTTTCTCATCTCCCGCTCAATTTCAATTACTCTTGGTGTTGTATCAAGCATAACAATCATCCCGTTGACCGTCTTTGGCCTCATCGGCATATATCGTGTTCCCTTAGATATCGTAGCCGCCCCTGCCTGCAGTGTAGCCATCGCCATGGGGGTTGATGCTATGATTCATATGATTCAAAGTTATAGGCATCTTAAAGACTGGAATAAGGTTCTTGAAGAAATATGGCAGCCTGTGCTAACCGCCTTACTGGTCGTCTGTACCGGATTCTCTATTTTCCTCTGTTCAACTTTCCCCCCCACCCAACGCTTTGGAACAATCATTCTCGTTGGATCATTCCTGGCTGGATTAATCGCCCTTTTTATTATGCCGATGTTATCTCAACTGTTTGCCCGCCATAACAAATAATAAAATCCTTTCATTTTTTACATTTTTTTTACATCTTTTTACCTCCCTCTGACAACTCACATTTTATATTGGCTATACTCAAATTGTGAGACAAATACAAACCGTTAAAAGGAGAAAAAAGATGAAAATCCAAACATCAACCAAACTGCTTCTTGTGATTGCCGCCTTACTTACTGGGCTTTCACAAAATGAAGCCTTTGCCGGGCAAACAACACGAATTGATTTCCAGCAAAGAATGAACAACAAAAGTGTACAATTCGAACCCTACCACCAATTGGCCCAACCCCAAAATCAAGTAAAAAACAACGCCGAGGTAAAAATCTTGCACTTCGACAATTCTGCTTACGTTATCCACGATGCCAAATATACGGCAAGTCTTGATGAAGACGTTGTGACTGTAAATGGAAAAGTTACCTTTGAAACGTTCCGCAAAAAAGGCATAACCTTAATTCCTATTGTAGACACTCAAGTAGGATTAATGGATGTCAAACTTAATAGAGGTAAAGCGACTGTCACATCAAAAAATAAGCAGTATTACCTTATTGTTCAAAAGCCGGGTAAACATGTCTTGGAAGTTGAATATTTAAAGAAGGCCATTCGTGAAGAAAAACATGGCCCAGGTAATTTTAATATTTCTGTACTGCCTGCCCCTATTTCACAATTTGAAATGGTCATTCCAGAAAAAGAAGTACAAATCATTGTTGATCCTGCGATAAAAACAGAAACAGAACGAACCGAAAATAAAACAACAGCTTGGGCTATCTTACCGAATACGCAAAATATTGCTGTACATTGGACACGCGCCCTACCTCAAGATGAACTCGAAGAAGAAGAACAAGATCCAAAAATCTATGTCGAAACAACAACACACGCAGCTGTTGGTGGTGGTGTCATTCGTAGCATTGCTCATATTAGCTACTCTATTTTGCAAGCCCCTGTGTCAAGCTTTCGTATAGCAATGCCTGCAGATGTCAGTATTTTGGATGTCAAGGGAATGGATTTACGTGATTGGAGAAGTAAAAAATCTGGCAATAAACAAATTCTTGAAGTACTCCTCAATATGGAACGCAAAGGATCTTATGCGTTAAACCTAACCTATGAACGAGCCATCAAAGAAGGCTCCTCTGTTGCTCAAATGCCGTGGACTAAGGCCCTTGGTGCTAAACGTGAAAATGGATTTTATGGTATTTCAGCAAGTACGAATGTGGAGTTGACTATTGAAGAAGCTAAACGTGCAACAAAGATAGATGCCCGTCAATTGCCATCAACATATTCTAGCCTCTCTAATCAACCTGCTTTACTGGCCTTTAAATACTTAAATCATCCCTTTGAAGTTGCCATTGAAATTACCCGACATGAAGAATTACCCGTCTTGATTGCAGCTGTGGATCAAGCTGACCATTTAACCTTACACACACAAGATGGAAAAATATTAACGAAGTCCATTTACCATATTAGAAATAATGTTAAGCAATATCTTCGCCTAACCATGCCAGAAGGGTCCAGCATTTGGAGTGCTTACGTTGCGGGTAAGCCTGTTAAGCCTGCACAAGATCAAAAAGGACACGTTCTCATTCCTTTAAAAAAATCACAACAAACACAACAAAACATCAGAAGTTACCCAGTCGAAATTGTGTATCTAAATAAAGGAAATGAAATGAGCTCCATGGGAAAGCTGGATCTCGATTTACCTAAAATTGATATTCCCATTAATGCCTTTTATTGGTCCGTCTATTTTCCACATGACTATCTCTATTACAAATTTAGTGGTGATTTAAAAGAAATTGATGATGCCAGCCACCCATTCGCCGCTGTTAGCAATTTTGTATCTCAAGGCAATGTCTTTAATAATTACGTTAGCCGTGGTGTTCAAGGTCGTTTAAAATCCGCGACAGATGACATCGGCCAACAATTTGATCCTGGAAACACAAGTGGTGTCCTAGTCTCAAGAAAAAACTCTTATGCTTCGCAGTCAACTGTATCAAAGGGTGTTCTTCCCATCAAAATTAATGTTCCTCGGGATGGACAACTGTATCAATTTTCCAAACTACTCGTAATTGAAGGAGAAAGCCCTCACCTCAGTGTAAAATATTCCTCCTTTTTTGCAAAGGCCTGGAAGCTGCTTATTCCTTTTTTAGCTTGCATGATCGTTGTGCTTATTTTTATAAAGATATATATGTTTATTTATAAGCCAAAAAAGAAGAAAAACAAAACAACCACTAAAGAGCAAACACATGATGAAAGGACAGTATAAATTTTGGTTACATGCTATTAAACGGGTTTTAATATTTACAGCCCTTATAGTGTTTAACTCATAACTTCTAGAGCTATTATGACACGGTCTAAATCTTTACAATTAAATTTTAACCTTGCGAGAGGCTTGCCAAAGAATATGATCAGTGTGATAATAGCTCTAGAAAATCTTAACAGTAGAATCAAAGAAGACCCATGAATCCAAAACATATGAAATTCCGACTTTGGCTTATTTTTGCCTTAGTTATCGTTGTTCCAAGCTTTGTTTTAAGCTTCCTAGCCTTAAGAACAAACCTTGTGGAAGAAGCCGTTATTGAAAAACAACTGGAAGAAATCGTGGATAAAGAACTACAAAATATTACCTCTATTGTTAAAGATGAACTTAAAAAAATTGAAACGGAATTAGTATCCCTTTTAGAATCAGCTTTTCATTCAAAAGAAAAGCTTAATCTTATCTCTCAACGATCAAGACTCATCGATATTCCATTTTTTTTAAATACTCAAAAAGACATTCTTTGGCCTAATCGGTCCCAAACTCTAACGGCTGATGACGAAAAATTCCTAAAATGGCATCGGGAATTTTTTAAAGATAAAGAATCAACTCCTGTATTTAAAAATATCGCTTTTGTATACAAAGACATTATTTTAGAAGAAACCTATGCCAGCTCCTCCTATATTGGAAGAAAGTTAAATAGCGTCAAAAATTCAAAAGCACCCGTTGATGATATTGAAAATCAATTAGCCTTACAACAATTTGAATCTGATGTCCGTGTCCGATCAAAAGTTTATAAAAAGGCCAGAATGGATAAACAGCAACTGGCTACGCGAAATGTTGAATCAACGAAAGGCTTCGGGCAACAGAAAAGATACAATCAGAAATTTCAGCCGCGACAATCAAAGTTTGTGTCTGAAGCTGTTTTATTCAGTGACATTATTAGTCAAAGTAACTCAGGCATTATCCCTAAATTGGTTGAGGAAAGATTGCAGCTTTTGTTCTGGAGTAAAAATCAAAAAGGAGAAATCGTTGGTTGCATCATTAACCGAGAAGAAATGATCGAGCATATTGTTAAAATGTTACCCGATGCCCAAATCTATTCTAAGGAACGCATCATAACGATCCTTGATGAGCTTGGTCAACCTCTCATCGCTCCCAAAGAAGGCGTTAAACATGATTGGCGCTCTCCTTTTATTGCTCATGAGCTTAGCGTCTATTTACCCCATTGGGAGGTGGCCGCTTACTTAACAGATCCAAATTCTATTTTAACGCGGGCGAATACAAAAGTTATCTTAATCGGTTTTGTCGTCTATGGACTTGTTCTCTCTATTGTGATGGGGGGCATTTTTGTTTTACGATCCATGTATGAACAAGTTCTTTTAGCCCAACAAAAAACAACATTTGTCGCAAACGTCTCTCATGAATTAAAAACGCCTCTCACCTCCATCCGCATGTTTGCAGAGATGTTAAAAGAAAATCGTCAACCTGATGAGAAAAAACGTCGGCACTATCTGGATATTATGGTTTCAGAGTCCGAACGTCTGACAAGGCTTATCAATAATGTCTTAGATTTTGCATCATTAGGACAAAAAAATAAAAGATATCATTTTGCTATCGTTGATATTGTTGAACTTTGTAAAGACGTTGTAGAAGGTCAACGTCCTCGCTTAGAACATAATGGCTTTCAAATCACTTTCAAATCTCGTCATAAACACTTAGAAATTTCTGTTGATTCTGAGTCCATAAAACAAGTTTTATTGAATCTGTTAAGTAATGCCGAAAATTATTCTGATGATGAAAAAAGCATCGAACTCGAGATAGATGATGATGATAAAGATGTATATATTTACGTTAAAGATCTTGGCATTGGAATATCTTCCAAATTTAAAGACAAAATATTTGATGAATTTTATCGCGTTGATGATCAGTTAACGTCCAGAAAAAGTGGGACGGGACTTGGATTAACAATTGCCCAAAGGATCATGAAAGATCATCATGGGGCTATCGACTATATATCGCGTGAACAAAAGGGTAGCATTTTTCGAATCAATATTCCCAAACAAGAGGTTTAGATATGGCAACAAAAATATTAGTAATTGAAGATGATGTCTCTATTCTAACGGGCATTGTTGATTTATTACATTCTGAAGGTTATGAAACCTATTCTGCAACTAACGGTCAGAAAGGTATTCAAATTTACAAAGATACCTCTCCTGATTTGGTCTTGTTGGATATCATGATACCTGAGAAGAGTGGTTACGATGTTTGTCGAGAGATTCGAAAAAAGGATGAACGCATTCCCATTATCATGTTAACGGCTAAAGACCAAGAAATTGATAAGGTCGTTGGGCTCGAGGTGGGAGCTGATGATTACGTTGTAAAACCATTTGGTGTAAAAGAATTGTTGGCAAGAATTCGATCGGTCTTACGAAGATCACAAATAAATCCTATGCTAAAAGAATCTGATGAACCTATTGTCTTTGGGGATGTACGTATTGAACCAAAACTTTTAAAAGGGTTTAAAAAGAAAAAGGAGTTTGAGATTTCTTTACGTGAAATTCAACTCCTTCGTCTCTTCACTCAATATCCAGATGAGGCTATTGATAGGGCTACAATTTTAGAAAAAATCTGGGGCATTAGTTATCAAGGAACAACGCGCACCCTTGATCAACATATCGTTAAGTTACGTCAAAAAATCGAAGATGACCCAAGCCAACCAAAATTTATTCAAACGGTCCATGGGATTGGATATCGTTTTAAAAAATAAAAAAACTCCAGCTAGTTACATCATCACTTTTTATTACTGCGAGAAGCACCCTCAGACTTACTCTTATACTTTCGGCCAAAGCTTGGTTTTGTCTTTGAACTGGAGCCAAACCCTCTAGAATTACTTGAAGGTCGACGCCCACCAGGACGTTGTCCTGATTTTGAATCACCTTCGACAAATTTAGCATTGGCAAATTTGGGATGCATAGAACGCGGCAACGTTATTTTGATCAGACTTTCAATCTTATCAATATCATGACTTTGTGTTGGTGTGGCAAATGTCACAGCATGCCCTTCTTTACCCGCACGACCAGTACGACCAATGCGATGCACAAAATTTTCAGCATCGTCAGGCAAGTCATAATTAACAACCAACTCAATCTTACTAATATCTATCCCACGGGCTGCGATATCGGTAGCAACAAGCACACGATAACGTCCCCGTTTAAAACCATCAATCGCTTGATTACGCTGACTCATCGTACGGTTGGAGTGAATCTCAACAACTTTAGCTCCCATAAGTTGAATATTACGTGCAACACGAGAGGCTTTAAGCTTCGTACGCGTAAAGACAAGCACAGTCCCATGATATTTTTGTAATAACATTTTTATAACATCATTCTTTAATGCTTCTTTAACAATAAAAAGTTCTTGTGAAACATCTTTCGTGGTTGTCCCCGAAGGAGCAATTTCGATGGTTATGGGTAACTCCATATATTTTGTCGCAAGCTTTAAAATGTCTGGAGGCATTGTCGCTGAAAAAAGCATCGTTTGTTGATTGTTTGTCACACAACGCAAGATACTTTTAACCTGTGGTTCAAAACCCATGTCTAACATACGATCCGCTTCATCCAAAACAGTAACAGCAATATCGCCCAAATCGATCGTGCCTTGATAAATATGGTCATTAAGGCGGCCAGGTGTCGCAATAATCACACTAGGATTTTGTTTAATCGCTGGCATTTGTAAAGAAATTTTAATGCCGCCAATTAATACCGCACTTCTCATTTTATATGGTACTAATAAAGGGGCTAAGGCATCAGAAACTTGTAAGGCTAATTCGCGGGTAGGAACCAAAATTAAAGCCTGTCCACCTTCAGAGGCCAGGCGTTGAATGATAGGAATACCAAAGGCCAGGGTTTTCCCTGTTCCTGTTTGGGCGATTCCCATAATATCTTTACCCTCCAAGGCGCTTGGAATCGCCTGCAGTTGGATGGGGGTAGGTGTAACAAATTTAAGTTTATCTAAAACTTTTAACATATTTGGGGCAAGACCTAGATGATAAAACCCCGCATTTGATGCACTCATAAAAACTCCATTCTTATTCACTTATCACAAAAATTCTATTTTGATGAAAATGACGGATTTATCCGCCTTTTAATTTTTGGGCTGGATCACTACTATTATTAACTGAGAATACAATCTATTTTTTATGCCTAAATTTAATTCTGCCCTTAGTTAAATCATATGGTGATAAAGCAACCGTAACCTTATCTCCAGGTAAAATCTTAATAAAAAACTTCCTCATCTTTCCTGCGGGGTAGGCGGTCACGATATGACCGTTTTGAATTTCAACAGAAAATTTAGCATTGGATAATGCTTTGATAATAACCCCCTCAACTTCTATAGCTTCTTCTTTTGACATATGTGTTTTCTCTTTTAAAAGATTCCTTTTTGCTTGTTTTACTTTTTATTTTTATTATCTTTAGATTTTTTCTGGTCTTTTCTTTTGTCTTTGTCTTTTTTACCTTTATCTCCCATGAAAACCCTCCTTTATATTACATCCAGTTTCTCTCATGATTTATTCATATAAACCATTCAAAACAAACAACTTCTATGCATATTTTAATTTTTTGAGATAATTAAACCCTACTAATCGTTGATGCTGCTCATCCCAAAGACGAAAAGTCAATGACTTAAAACTTGTCAGTAGAGTAATCGGCTTGATTTCCCGAAACATAGCGTTTTCATTATAACACTTTTCTAGAAAATAGTTAGGAATACGTGGGGTTAGATGATGGATGTGATGATAGCCAATATTTCCGGTAAACCACTGTAATATCCTAGGTAATTTTAGAAAAGAACTCCCTTTTAAAGCTTCTGTGACATAATCCCATTTTTCATGTCGTTCCCAATAAACACCTTCAAACTGATGCTGCACATAAAACAACCAAACGCCCAAGGAAGCTGCCATCGCTAAAATAGGTAGTTGAATCAAAACATACGTTTTAAATCCTATCAAAAGACTTAAACTCGCGGCTAAGATAACCACCCCCAAATTCGTTAAGTGAACACTTTTTATGCTTTTTGAACTCGCTCCTTTTGCCGGTAACCGATGAGAAATAAGAAAAAGAATGCTTGGTCCAATAAGAAACAAACAAATGGGATTACGTGCAAAACGATATTTAATACGTGTCCAACGATCAGCTTTAAGGTATTCCTCGACTGTCAATGTCCAAACATCACCCCATCCACGCTTATCTAAATTACCCGCTTGCGAATGATGCACAGCATGTTCATGCCGCCAGTATTGATATGGTGTAAATGTTAAAACGCCTGTAACAAAACCCCAAAAGTTATTCGCTTTTTGTGATTTAAAAAATGAACCATGCCCGCAGTCATGAAAAATGATAAAAGCACGCACCAAAAGTCCTGCAGCAATAACGGTTAAAGGCAACATGAGCCAAAAAGAAACACTCAATGCCTTTATCATCACATACCACAACAAAACATACGGTATAAGCGTGTTAAGTAATTGGCCTATACTTTTTGACCTCTGAGGATATTGATACTTGGCCACAATTTTTTGCCAATCCTCTATATTTGAAGGGAAATCACTCATTTTTATACTCCTTAATCCGACTAAAACAACCCCTATAACTATAAAAGTTTTAAGTAAGTATAGCGTATATTCCCGCTGGGAACAATTAGTATTCCATGAAAGGTCAGATCATGGATCAACGCTTGACACATTAACATAGGAAACTATAATCAATTCATTATCCATTTCATCTAAAGGAGCTTGTCATGAAATTAAAAATTATCGCAATCGTTATGGTTCTATGTTTGATCCCCCAACTGAGCTTTGCTGGATTTGATTGGCTTAAGAAAAAGGCAAAAGAAATGAAAGAGAGTTCACTCGATAGCGTACTAAGTTCTGATAATGCCTCCGACACGTCCTCAACACAATCTTTAACCGATATTAAATTAAGTGAGACAAAAATTGGAGCTGGTTTAAAAGAAGCGCTTAAGATAGGTATCAACAACACAATAGAGGCCGCCAGCCAGAAAAACAGTTATTTAAATAATGAAAATATTAAAATTATGCTACCCGAAAGATTGAAACTCCTGGATTCTGGACTTCGAAGATTGGGTTATGGCGAGAAGGTTGATGAATTTATTCTTAGCATGAATCGCTCAGCAGAAAAAGCAGCCCCTTACGCGAGGGATATTTTTCTTGATGCTCTTTTAGATATGAGTATTGATGATGCAAAAAAACTCTATGCCGCCTCCGACACAGCGGCAACGGAATACTTCAAAGACAAAACTTACAAGAAACTTCAAGAAGCCTTTAAGCCTTCTGTGGAAGCTACGATCAAAGAATTTGATGTCACGCGTAAGTACAGTGACATCACCGACAAATATAACAAAATTCCTTTTACAAAAAAACTACCTGATATAAGCATTGATAATTATGTCATTAAAGAAACACTCGATGGTTTGTATTATCTTCTTGGACAGGAAGAAACAAAAATTCGCAATAATCCTGCAGCGCGCGTTACTGACTTGTTAAAAAAAGTATTTAAAAAATAACCGATCAACTCGTGCTTACTTTTCGTTCTTCACTGACTGGGCTGCGTCCCAAGCAATCATTGTCGATTTTCGCACCTCCCCCCAACGGTATTGCCCTATGATGCCGGTTTCTCTAATAACGCGATGACATGGAATGACATAAGCTATTGGATTCTTTCCAATCGCTGATCCAACAGCGCGAGCGGACTTTGGTTGTCCGATCATCTTGGCTATATCGCCATAGGATAACAACTGTCCTTGAGGAATTTTTAACAACGCCTCCCAAACCTTGATTTGAAAACCCGTTCCTTTAAGATCTAATATCATCCTTTTACTTGGAGAAGTTTGTTTATTCAAAAAATTCATCACCACCAAGGACTGCTTTCCCTTTTTTTCTAGCATTTGAGCATTTTTCCATTTGGATGTTAATTCGTCTAAAGCTGTTTTTCTATTTGGCACAAAACTCAAATGACAAATGCCTTTTGGTGTCTCTGCTATAAGAACATCACCAAACAAGCTGTTGTAAAAACCATATAAAATTCGAACCTCATCGCCTTGACTTTTATACTCACCAGGGCTAACGGACTCTATTTTAACAAATAAGTCATGCAACCGTCCCGTTCCGCTTAGCCCAACGTCATAAGACGTTCGAAGAGTCGACGATCCTTGTTCTAGAAGTTTTTTAGCATGCTCAATTGTTAAAAACTGAATAAACGATTTAGGACTAACCCCCGCCCAATCTTCAAATAATCTCTGAAAATGAAATTTACTTAAATGAACGTGATGCGCAATCTCATCTAAAGAAGGCTGATTTTGATAATTGTCTTTTAAAAATGTAATAGCCGCTTCGATGCGGGAATAGTTAAGAGAAGAATTCATAATTTGAGTATAGATAAAACGTGAGGTTTGTGCAATCCGATAATTGCGGTTGGATAAATAGAGACTATTAGGCCTGTTTATTTGATCGTATCACTAAGAGTCGCTGCCATAGAAGATGGAAAGGCGACCAGAATAATCCTTTTAATGGCTAACATGTGATCTGTTTGCCAAGGGCATTTTTCTATGACTGTCAAAAAAAGTCCAACAGCCAATAATGATAACCCGTACGTCGCAGCAATACGTTTTATAAACTGAAAGACATGCCCTTTGAAATTAAATCTGTAAAAATTAAAATACACAAAACACATAATAAAAAAAACAGACATGCCAGCCACATAATAAATATTTTTCATAGGAAGTTGCTCTGATAACACCCATACTTCTTCTGTTAAGGCAACAGGCACACACAAAAGATACGACCCTACAATAATCTGAAACATATCTCGAGGTTTAAGCTCTACCTGAAAAGGAGTAACGATACTGTGAATCACTTTTCCTGTGTTGTCGACAATTGGCGTTACTTTTTGTAAATAACCCCCAATTCTTTCAACAAACTGCTTTATTTCTTTTTTGGGTTCTTCCATATTGATTTAATTATACTACTGATCCTGTCTTTCTAAAAACTTTTCTTATATTTCAAGTAGAGCTTATCATCATTCACTGCTTTTTGCTTAGGATCCAGATCGTCCAAACTCTGCGTCTGCTTAACTTCGCGCTCAACTCCCACCGATAATTCATCGGTCACTTGATATTCCCCTTTAATCGTTTGTTTTTCTGTTATGATTTGGTTTTCCGTAATTTGTCGCTCCACCCCATAACCAATATCTAAATTTTCAGTGACAACTTTCTTAGCCTCTATCCCCTTCGTATCTTTCTCAAAAGTCACTGATACATCATATATTCCCAATTCATCAGTAAATTTATTCGTTTTTCCTGCAAAAAAATAGTAATCAATGAAATCTTTGGTTAATTCTTTAGAGGAAATCAACCCAGTATCCAAAGAACTTTCTACACTTTGCCAACTCTTACCTGTAGCCAACATAACCATCAATTTTTCACGGCTAAATGAAGGCTCCGATGACAAAGTTAAATTTGACTTCTCTAACACCCCGTTTAGCCCCAGCTGAATCTTTGTTTTCTCAACCTTTGCCTTACCCGATATATTAAAACTTGGTTGACTTAAAACCCCACTAAAATTAATTTTACCGTTAATCTCTTTTATTGTTGATTTATGCGCTTTCAAAGATCCTTCACGAATTGTAATATTACCAAATAATTGAACGTCTCTTTTAATATTTTTCAAAACAATGTCTAGATGCAACGGTGTCTGCATTAAAATAAAACCTTTATATAAAAACTTATTAATATTTAAATCACCAACCACACGCGGCTCTAGATAATCACCCTTTACATACAAATCAATATTCGTCACATCGCCTTTTATCGGTATAAGCCTCTTTAAATCTGGAAGATAACTCAGCACCTCATTGACATTAAATCCATTCGAATAAATATTAAAATCAAACTTCCGTTTCTGAAGAGTTCCCGAGATGATGATGGATTCAGATTCGGAAAAATTGATACGTGTATTTTCTAACTTTAGAAAAGCATTTTTATAATTAAGCTTTTCAACCTTTACAGTGAGTTGTTGAATTTTGATAATCGTACCAGAGGGGAGCTCTTGAATATTTGTTATTTCAATATTTTTTAACGAAATTCCACGAGCAATGGTACCTGTTACACTCTTAAAGGTAATATTGTTTCCATAAGAATATTTCGAAATAAGAAACTCAAGAGTTTTTTGACTACCTGATGTCGTAAATAAGACAATGTAAATGACCCCAGTAATTATAGATAGGAAAATAACAATACATATAAGAATTTTTGTTTTCATAACTAAAGAAAGCCCTAAACGAGATCGAATAATAAAAATTCAACTCGACTCAAAGCTTTTATCGTAACTTTTTCAACATCATCAACAGCGAGACCATCCCCTTTTGAAATTTCAATATTATTTGCTGTCAAAGTGCCGTCTATTATTTGAATCCACACACCACGGCCCTTATTTATCACAAACTCGGTTTGTTCTTCTATATCTAGCGAACCGAAAAAAATATAGGCATCTTGATGAATATAGAGAACCCCGTCTTTCTTATCATTTGTAGCAAATAACTTTAAACCATTTACACTCTTTAAATTCTTTAATGTAAGTTCTTGGTAAGATGGTGTTAAATCATTTTCGTTTGGCATAATCCATATTTGATACATAAGGGTATGCTTATCCTTTGATGGATTAAATTCACTATGAACAATACCTTTTCCTGCCGTAATTTTTTGGACGTTTCCGGCCTGAATAATAGAACCATTTCCCATATTATCTTTATGTTGGAGTTCTCCCTCGATAATATAAGAAATAATCTCCATATTTTTATGAGGGTGCATGCCAAACCCCTTACCAGGATTAATCCGATCGTTATTCATTACCCTTAACGATCTATAAAACATATGTTGGGGGTCATAATAATCTGCAAAAGAAAATGTAAAGCGAACATCCAACCATCCATGGTTAGCGATCCCTCGATCATCTGATTTTCTTAATTTATAATTTTCTGGTATTTTCGTCATAGCGAAACTTGGGCCCTATTAAAGTTTTATTCCCGAAAGAAGTACAGCGCTGCCGTTAAGCCTACGCCCACTAAAAACAATATTATTGTTCCACGAAAAAAATAAGGATACGCCATTAAAGCGATGCCTATAAACATCGGTCGAAATTCAGAATTCTTCTTTCCATAAACAAACGCGACAAAACCAATACTACCAAATAAGATTCCAGCTACTAAGCCCCATATTGAAAATCCAGCTATTAGACCATTACTCTCGACATTGCCGTCTGAATACATTTGTGCGACTTCACCAACGAGCTCTTTTGTATCTTGAGAGTAAACCGTTGAGGTGATCAAAATTCCAAGAATTAAAAACAATAATTTCTTCATCATTATTCTTCTTTAGCCACCATATTTTTCCGCACAATTAATACACATATTTGATTCCGGCAAAGCTTTTAATCGTTCGAACCCAATCATCCCCTTGCAATACTGACACTGACCAAAGGTGCCTTCATCAATTTTTCTTAAACCCTCTTGTAATTTAAGAATGTTACTGCGTGCTGTTGCCAAATTAGCTTCTTGCATCTGCTGAATTTGTATGGCATCCATACGTGTCAATCGTCCTATCGCGCGGTCGGGCTCCACAGGCTTAGATGTCTCTTCTAAACTTTTAATGTTCGATTCGATATCAGCCATACGCTGCTCAATGCTCGCTTTAAGTTCTGCTATTTCTTTAGGTGTCATCCAATGTCATCCTTTATCTTTATTTATGTCGATTTTTTTGACACAGGGGATTCTGGGAGGGATAACGCATTTTCCTAAAATATTAAATTACTCACCAATGGCTTTTTTTATTTTCTTAAACAATTCATCAGCATTGAAAGGCTTAGCGATCGTAGGATAGAAAACCTCCTCAATATTTATGCCTTGAATCATCTTTTCATCATCTTTTGTTACAACCGCCGTCATAAAAATAATAGGAATAGAGCTTAAATTAGAATCGGCCTTCAAAAGTCTGACAGCATCCCCCCCATTCATATTGGGCATCATAATATCCATTAATATTAAATCTGGGTTTTCCTTTTTGACAAGCGCAACGCCTTTTTGTCCATCATTTGCCAATAAAACGTCATAACCATTTGCTTCCAAACGAATTTTTACCATCTCAGCAAATTGAGGTTCATCATCAACAATCAAAATTTTTTTCATTAGTTAATTCTCCATTAAAGATTAATTAAACCTGCTTAATAAACACTTTTGGATCGATTGATCAAAATATCTCAACCTACATTAGATAATTTCATTAATAACTTTAATTAAATTTTCAAAGTTTCCTGTTTTAAGAATAATTGGAATTGCGCCAAAACTACTAGAGTCTCTTTGGACATCTTTTGTATTCTTCGCTGTTAAAATAATAACAGGAATAGATGCTGTATTCAAATCTCCTTTTAACCGTCCTAGAACTTCATACCCGTTCATTTTCGGCATCATGATATCTAATATAATTAAATCCGGTTTACTTTCCTTAATCATCTTTAATGCCTCTTCCCCACCGTAAGCTGGTTCGACATGATAATTTTGATCTTTTAGCCGATACTTGAGGATATCAAAGACTTGCGGATGATCATCAACTATCAAAATATTTCTCTTTTTATGAACACCTTCCAAAGCAACCGATATTAATCCCTTTCTATCTTGGGCTGAACTTGGAAAAATAGCGGATCCATATTTCAAATCAACCTCAATTAGCTTTTTCTGATCATTAAACTGACATTTTGAAATTGCTTCTTTGATACGACCAATAGCAGCGTCTCCTCCCACTTCATTCGTTTCTGGCAATAAAGCATAAACGGTATTAAGATCATAAAGAAAAGCCTTATCAGCTTTACGTGAATTAACTTGCTCGATAGTAACAAAAATTATATTGATGATCTTAAAAAGGACATCCTCACCAAAAGCACTTCTTATTTCTTGAAAATTCTTTAGAAAAATTAAAACAAACGTCACAGGCTTCTTAATAGCACGGGCTTTTTTCAAAACATTTTCAAAATAAAAATCAAACTCTGACTTAACAACTTCATATGTAGGAAGGGTAAAAAAGAAAACCGATCCTTCCCCAAGCTTACTTTCTGCCCAAATTTTTCCTTGATGCAGCTCAACAAAGTTTTTACAAATAGACAACCCCAAACCTGTGCCTTTTATTCCAGCCCCATCTTCCCGTCCAAATTGTTGAAATTTTTTAAAAAGTTTTTGCATATCCTCTTTTGCAATGCCCTTTCCTGTATCTTTCACACTACAAAGAACATCTCCCTCTCTTTGAATTAAAGAAACATTAATACTTCCCTTTTCATGCGTGAATTTATACGCATTATTCAAAAGATTTGTAACCACTTGTATAATTTTATCTTTGTCGATATTAAGATACACCTTATTTTCAGGCAAATTGACCGTCAAAGCAATTTTTTTCTCTTGAACAACTCTCTGATAACAATCAACCGCCTCTTGAATAACTTTCGTAATATCCGTAAAATTTTGAAACAACTCCATCTTTCCCGACTCAATCTTTGATATATCTAAAAGATCATCAATAATCCGACTAAGCCGTTCAAGATTTTCTTTTGAAGCAACCAAAAGACTTCTCTGTTTTTCATTAATCTCGCCTGCTAAACCATCAACAACAAGATTTATCCCTTCCGTCGATATAGCTAAAGGCGTTCTCAATTCGTGGGAAACCGTAGAAACAAAATCTGATTTAAGTTGATCCAACTTCAAAAGCTCTTTATTCTTTTTCTCCAATTTCTTATACAAAGAACGTAATTCTTTATTGGTTTTCTCAAGCCCCACTTTTTGAACTTCAAGCTCTTTATTAACTTCATGAATCTCATTTTCTAACCGTTTCTGCTCAGTAATGTCATCCCATATAGAAATAAAATGTGTTACATTTCCCTGTACATCCTTAATCGGAGAAACAATCTGCTCAGCGACATATATATCTCCATTCTTTTTTTTATTAATAACTTCCGATTTAAATTCCTTTCCCTGTGATATTGTCGTCCATAAAGAAACATAGTATTCCTTACTTTGCAGGCCTGAACTCAAAATTTTGGGCGATCGGCCAACAGCCTCTTTTTTGCTATACCCCGTTGTTCGCTCAAAAGCAGGGTTAACATACTCAATAATTCCTTCATTATCAGTCACCATGACATGATTAGAAATTTGCTCCAAAGCAAAATAGAGTTCTTTTATTAATTTTGGTCTTATTTTTTTAGCTTGATCTTTATTCATTGTAGGCTCTTCATAATTTTAATACTCATCTTCTGACGTATGCTCCTTGAATTTACACTCTCAAGCATAACGCCAGTTCACTTATTATAATACTAGTATTAGATTACAATAATTAAAAAATAAATTTTATAGATCGGCCTCTTGCTGTAGTTTTAATAACTTCGTGGAAACATATTTTTGATACATTCGCCTGTCAAAACACCCTAAAACATTCTCTTGTGAATCAATAACTGGGATAAATCCAAGATGGTAACGATCCATATAAGTCTTAGCTTCAAAAAGTGTTGATTGATCAGAAATCGTATAATGAAACGATTGTTTAATATCCTCACCCAATAATAAATCGCCAGAATCTTCTAATAACAACGAATTCTTAATACTATCTATATTAATCGTACCTGTAATCTTACCATCTTTATTAATAACAGGGTATTGCGAATATGGACTGTCACTAAAAATGTTTAAAATCGTCATTAAAGGTGTATTCTCTCTAATAATAGGATATGCCGCATCTATGACGTCACTCACCATAATCGTCTTCATAAGATCTTCTTCCGTGACATTCTTTCCATCTTCATGAGCTTGGGTTATTGCCCACTTAACACAAGGCGGCCCGATCAATTGCACAACAAATGTTGTTGCGGCAACAACATTAATAATTAATAAACCCGCCTGCTGACCTTCTGTTCCCGTCATACTTAAATTATGATTGATAGATAAAGCAAGTCCCATAGCAACACCACCTTGGGTAAACAAACCAAAACCTGTATATTTAGTAACATCTTTCCTAGATTTTGTGATAATACCACCTAACATCGTCCCATAAACTTTCCCTAATGTTCTTGCCACCAAATAGGCCAATATAATACTTAACAATGTCACGTTTAAAAAAACATGAATATCTAACTGTGCGCCGATGGCAACAAAAAATAAAATGTAGAGCGGTGTCGACATTTCTTTAATCGTACCGAAAATCTTCTCACTAATTTTAGGCATCAAGTTAGCCATCGTTGCTCCAAAGGCCATACTTGAAAGAATTAAATCAAGATGCAGATACATCGATAACCCGACACCTGCACAAATCACGCCTAAAATAAATGAAGTAACCAAAGCATCTTCTTTAATATGCTTACAAACCTTAACCACAAATAGAGCACTAACAGCACCTAATAGCAGACATTCAAAAATTTCAAGGATAGGAACCCCTAAACCTTCCCACCAAGAAAAAGTTTGTTTAAGTATCATGGTCTTTGAAAAGACACTCACAAGGCCATAAAGAATAAGGGCAAGTGCATCGTCCAAAGCAATAATAGAGGTTAACGTTCGTGTGACAGGGCCTTTGGCTTTATATTCCCATAAAACATTCATTGTTGAGGCTGGATCAGTTGCTGAGGCAATGGCTCCCAAAATTAATCCTAGATACAACTTTTGAGTAATGAACGTGACAATAATCGCCACAGCCAAAAAGGAAAGAATCCCTTCAGCAAAAAGGATTGAATATATCGAACCTCCATGTTTTTTAAAAACAGATCCTTTTAATTCCGATCCAATAACACAACCAATGATGCCTAATGTAAAATTGACTAAAGGTTGCAAGGATTGAACAATCTCTCCTTCAAAGACATGTAAGAAAGATTTACCAATCACCAGACCTAAAATAATATAACCAACCACCTGCGGAATTTTAAAACGTTGAAAAACTTTCCCGCTGATAGTTCCAAGGAAAATCGTTGATCCAACTAAAAAAAGAACATTCATGAGCCGGATTCCTCGTCTTCTGGATCACCTTCTAAATATTCCCATCTCTGATAGGCTTTAAGCAATTCATCTTCCGTGGATTCCAATTGAATTTTGACTTGTGCAATTTCTTTGGGATCCTTCTTAAAGAATTCGGGTTCTGACATCATTTCTACAAGATTGTTTTGCTGATCTTCAAGCTTCTCGATTAAAGCAGGTAAGTTTTTGAGTTCTTTCTGTTCATTATAAGAAAGTTGATGGGCAGGCGTAGATGATTTGGGATGTTTGTCTTTGATTGGCGTATTTTTTGAAACACTTCTTTCTTCTTTGGCTCTTTGATTTATGTTTAACCAATCATCATAACCACCAACGTGCTCTGTAATCTCCCCTTCTTCTTGTAAAACAATCGTTGAGGTGACAACATTGTTAAGAAATGTTCGATCATGACTAACTAACAAAAGCGTTCCCTTATACTCGACGAGCAATTCCTCTAACAATTCTAGAGTTTCCACATCCAGGTCATTCGTTGGCTCATCCATAACTAATAAATTAGATGCTTTTGTAAAGAGTCGGGCTAGTAAAAGACGATTACGTTCACCACCTGAGAGAACTTTAACTGGTGTACGGGCGCGTTCTGGAGAGAATAAAAAATCTTGTAGATATCCAATCAGATGCCGTGAGCGACCATTAATAGGAATGGTATCGGATCCATCACCCACATTTTCCATAACGGTTTTGTTTTCATCTAATTGTTCACGCAGCTGATCAAAGTAGGTGATACTTAGATTCGTTCCCATTTGAATATCACCGTGTTGGGGTTTGAGCTTTCCCAACAAAATTTTAAGTAACGTTGTCTTTCCTGAACCATTGGGTCCAATCACGCCAATTTTATCACCACGCATTATGATCGTGGAAAAATCTTTGATCAAACATAGCTCATCATAATTAAATTTTAAATGATCCGCTTTGACCACCCTTTGGCCTGATCGATCTGTTTCCTGCGCTGTCATCCGCACCTTCCCCATTAACTGGCGCTCATTCTTTTTCTCTTCCCGCATCCGCTCAAGGGCTCGCACCCGACCTTCATTCCTTGTCCGTCTGGCTTTAATACCTTTTCGAATCCACTTTTCTTCCTCAGATAATTTTTTAGCAAATTCAACACGTTGATTAGCTTCCACATCCAATGCGGCTTTCTTACGTTCCAAAAATGTATTGTAATCACAAGACCAACTAAAAAGTTTGCCGCGATCCAACTCAACAATCTTTGTTGCCAAATGCGTCATAAACATCCGGTCATGCGTCACAAAGAAAATAGTGCCGTGATAATTTTTTAAAAATCCTTCTAACCAATTAATCGATTCGATATCCAAATGATTGGTCGGTTCATCTAACAATAAGACCTCGGGACTTAACATTAACGCCTTGGCCAAAAGCACTCTTCGTTTTTGTCCACCCGATAATAATTCAAATTGACCTTCAGGATCGACCTTCATCTGCGAAATCACCAACTCCACTTGCCTATCAACCTCCCAGCCATTCGTTTGATCCATCTGATGTTGCAAATTATCCAATTGACGCAAAAGAGCTGGCGTTTGTTCGCTTTGCAAACGATGATTCACATGATGGTAATCGGCAACAACTTGAGCTTGCTCGCCTAAACCCGATAACACAATATCAAAAACATTCCCTGTTAAATCAACAGGAACCTCCTGGGGAAGGTGAGTGACATTAATTCCTTTTTGATAAATGATCTTCCCCTCATCAATTCCAATCTGCCCTGCCATCACCTTCATCAAAGTTGTTTTGCCCACCCCATTACGACCCAACAAAGCCACCCGTTCACCCGCTTCCAATTGCAGACTCATCTGATCAAATAGCAGAGGACCGCCAAGGGCCAAGGAAATATCTTGTATACTAATAAGTGCCATACGAACTCTTTCTTGTGAATGATTAACTGTTGAAGTGGGATAGTATAGCAAAAAAACCGCTAAAAAGCGGTTTTATTTGTGCTCTGGTGAAAAACAGACAAATTGCTATATGACACACAATTTGCCCATTCTTCTTATCTTTATTGAAATTTTATCTCCCCCCTTTCTGCAATAATAATCGAAATACCACAACATGGCTCACTAATAAAGCAGGGACAATAACGGCTGGGATAAAATAAGTTGCACCCATATGACCATCCGAAGTAAATATAACCCCTCTTACAACAGCGTTCAATAAATCTAGTGTTCCTTCAATATTAAAAACCCAAACCAAGGGAATCGCCATCTTCCAATTAGATTTTAATGCAACAATGGACGCAAGTGCCAATATGGCCGCCAACAAATCTCCGTAAGCAGCTGGATGTGCAAATCTGGAATCAAGGGCTTGTGCCGTTACACCTTCGATTAAAAATGACATTCCGATAAATCGAAACGAATGAAGAAAGAGTATTGGTGTTAAGCCCTCAGATAATGATTTCTCATGCGCCCAAGGCAAAACATACCATTTCGCCATTAAACCATAACTGATAAACCCCATGACCATACTCATGGGCAAAATGAACCCGATGTTCATAATTCCCCCTTTGTTTAAAAACTTAAAATTATTTTGCTGGTGCAATAAACTCCATACGAATCCCACCAGGCTCTGTTATCATCATGTGTTTTGTAGGTCCACCATGTAAGTTTTCAGGTGGAAATTCAATATTCACATTGTCAGCTTTGTTTAATTTTTCATACAAGCCTTTAAGTTTTTCTTCTCCATCAACAATAAAAGCAAGATGATGAAGTCCAATGTTTGCACGACGGTCGAATTCTATAAGATCTTCTGCTTTAACTTGCCAAAGCGCAATCATCATTGATCCATCGGTCACAAAAGCCGCAGGATAATCAGGAACTTCGCCCACTTTTTTAAAATGAAGCACAGTTTCAAAAAAATTCAGCGTTGTTGGAAGATCTTTGACGGTTAAACCAACATGATGAACGCCTTGTGTTTGTGGTGTCACTTGATTCTCAGCTTGTGTTTGTGTTGTCATTTTAATTTCCTTTTTAATTGTGCGTTTTCTTCCTTTAGTTGATTAATTTTTTCCTTTAAATCCTTAAATGTTTCTCCCATTTCTTCTTCTGTGTACCGCGGCATAATGTGTTGTGGGCAATTGATATCGATCATCTTGATTTCAAAGACGATGGCTCGCTCGAGTTTCGCCTTATAACTGGCATCATGCAAACTTTCCAAAAGTTTTAAATCGTCCTCGACAACGCGAGCCTCACCCCATATCTTTACTCTTCTGCGATTAGGATAATCCATCAGAAAAATATACGCCTTTGTATTTTCCTGTAGCGTTCCAGCAGTGATATATTGTTTATTACCTGAATAATCAGCAAAGGCGAGTGTCTCTCTATCTAACATTTTCAAAAACCCTTTCGGGCCGCCCCGATGTTGAATATAGGGCTGCCCGTCTTGGCTTGCTGTACCTAGATAAAAAGAATCACGTTCAACGATGAATGAAACCAAATCATCCGTCACAGCATTTCGAAAACCACCCCTCTCATCCATTTTGGCGTAACTGGTTCTTGAGCCAAACTTTTCTTGCATGGATTTAACCACCGGGGAGAAAGCTATATCACTTATTGAACTCATCGTCGATACCTCCTTTACACATTCAAAAGCTCAGGCGCTTGTGGAAAGTCAACTTGAGTGTCAGCAATGTGGTTTAAGTAATTGTTAAAAACATTTAGTGAAACAAAGCCAATCAGTTCTACTAATGCCGCTTTGCTATAACCGGCTTCTATAAACTGATTAATAGATTCCTCCAGGGGTTGTCCGCGTGTTTCTGCTATTTCTTTAGCAAGATGAACAAGCGCGTTAAGCTTTGGATCATAGGATCTGCCACCGCGTAGATTCAATGTTTCCTCATCTGTTAAACCAACCACCTTGCCAATAGCCGTATGCGCGGCTAAACAATATTGGCAAAAATTTTCCTGGCTCACGCTTAGAGCAATGGCTTCTACTTCTTGCGCATTAAACTCACCCTTCTTAAGGGTTTCTCCATATTGTAGGATCGCACTCAAAGCCGCTGGTGAATTAGCCGTTGTCGCATAAAGATTAGGGATCATTCCCATTTTTTTCTTGAATCCATCAAACACTTTTTGAACATCCCTAGGTGCTTCATCATAAGTTACTGCATTTAATTTCTTCATCTCGTATCTCCTTTTTTGTAATTAACCAAGCTCGGCCTCGCCAAAGCGGGGACGGCCCTTTATTAAATTAACAATTTTCATCTTGCCCCATCCGCATAATTAACCATTTTTCGTAACTCCGTTTCTTCATCAAAGTTTCCCATTCCTGATGCTTGTAAATCAATAAGGGAATCAAGGCTGTCGTAATAATCTCCAATTCGATTTAAGTAAGGTGTTATCATTTCGCTCTCCTTTTTGCGAACAGACCATTCTGTTCGTTAATTAGTCAAAAAAATTTAAGTTTCCTTACAAACTATCTTCAAAATAGACCTTCGAGCTGTCTCAATAGGCCCAAGATCGCCATAAATCTGGCTGGCCGAAATGGCCCCTTCCATTAACACAAAATAGGCATTCACAACAAACTCAATATCTAACCCCTTATACTTTGCATCGGAATCCTTTAAATCCTTGGTCAATTCCCTGATGATCGATTTGAGCCCATCTTTAGTGTAAACAACCTCTTTACGCATGCTAGAATGGGTGTCCGTAATTTCAGAGGCTATATTAAGGAAGGCACAGCCTCGGAATTTGCATTGAGGAAGCCATTCATCAAAATAGGCCAGTGGCGCTAGAAACCGATCCCTAGGTTTCTTATATTCCTCAATCTTCTCCTTAAGCATACCTCCCCAGAGGCTTCCTCTCGCTTGAAGATAGCTCACACAAAGATCTTCTTTGGATTTAAAGTGATCGTAGAAACTGGCTTTTGAAACACCGGCCTCATCTATAATCTGATTGATCCCAGTGGCCAAATATCCTTGATTATAAAACAGATTGAGAGCTGTCTCAATGATCCTTTGTTTGGGTCCTAAACTTTTGGTTGCCTTATTCATGTCTAGAGTATAAAACGAACAGACCAGTCTGTCAAGTCATTTTTTATTCTTTTATTATTTTCTTTAAATTCGATAATGATTCAAAAGGCCCATCTACAATGAGCAAATTAACCACCCATGCTGGGATATTCCCTGCAGGATCCGCAATAAATTGATACCAAACGTCTGTGGTCCCATCTTCTTTGGGGGTAAGAATCCATTGGCCGTTGGCAATGGGCATCCGGACTTTATTATTTTTTTCTGGAATGTAGGTTGGCATCTCCTTTAACTCAATCGTAACCATATTCGTTGCAGAATCTTTTTGCATATGCCAATGTCCAATTAAATCCCTATTCTTAAAAGGAAACGGCACTTTTATTTCAAAATAATAAATCAATTCGCTATCACTTTTATCGTCTAAAACATCCGTCATTTTACAATCTGCGTACCATTTTGGATAAGACTTAAGATCTCTTAGTATAGTTACCAAAGTTGAAGTCGTAGCGTTAATATTTGTGACAGCAACAAACTCTTTAACCTTGGACGTCTCAAAGGTACGTGTATAAACAACAATATCTTTCTTCGCCAAGGCCTGCTTCCACCCCTCTTTTAAAAGATTTTGCTCGGCTACCCTATGATCAAAGCCATAAGCATCCCCAGGTTCTAAAACGACCAAACAACTCAATGATACTATTAGTAATAATAATATATATTTTTTCATGCCTCTCCTTTTTTAAATCTTTCCAACCGTTTATGCTATAATATCCCCTTCTTATGAAAAAACAAACAGAAAAAGTTGTCTTTAAAGGTGAATGGCTTTCCGTGCATGAATCGGTTTACCTCAATCAAAATGGTCAAGAAATTGTATGGGAAAGTGTCCGGCGTCAGCGTAGTAAGGCCGGTGTTGTTGTCTTTGCTAAAATGAAACCATCTGGACGTTTAATCTTGGTGAAGCAATACCGCCCTGTTTTAAATGGATTTATTATTGGATTTCCCGCAGGCCTCTCCAATGATGAACCCGAACAAGCCTTAGTAGAATTGAAGGAAGAAACAGGATATGTTGGAACAATTACGGAGATCAGTCCTATTCTAAAAAGTAATGGCGGTATTATAGATGATGGAGGCCGCGTCGTCTGTATCGAGGTTGATGAAAATGATCCGCGCAATAAAAACCCGCAGCAAGAGTTGGAACCTACCGAACAAATTGAAGTCTTTCCCATTCATCCTGATGACGCCTATGATTTTTTGATGAAAGAGTACGAACAAAAAACGCATATCGCCGCTAACCTTTGGTATTTGTTTGTTCTTAGTAAAATGATTTGAAAAACTACGCGGAAGAACCTTATTCTGAAGGCTTAGCATACTGAAGAATTGTTTTTCTAAGTTTATTAATATCAATCGGCTTAGAAAGGAAATCCGTCATACCAATCGTTTCAGCTTTTTCTTTATCCTCTCTCATGACGGCTGCCGTTAACGCAATAATTGGAAAACTTTGACTAATATCTTTTCGAATAATCTCCGTAGCTTCGACCCCCCCCATGATAGGCATTTGCAAATCCATTAAACACATATCAAACTCATTATCCGAATTAAGCATCGCAATCGCCTCTTCTCCATTATTCGCATAATGCCCCTCACATCCTAACTCTTCAAAATAGGCTTGAATCAACATCTGATTCGGCAGACTATCTTCAACAACCAAAACTTTAATACCTTCACAACTCATTTTATTTTCTTTTGTTTTTTCTTGTTCTTTTTGATACCCCAAAACATATGCAAGAGTTACCATCATTTCCTTCATTTCAACTGGCTTAATGATATAGGCATCAAAAACCTCTGATGTAGCTTCCTTCGAAGACTCAGCCGTTATATCTGCCGTTACAGCGACACATTTGGTATCTTTATAAGCTTTATTTTCTTTTACCTTTTTTATAAATTCATGCCCATTCATCCCTTCCATCATAAGGTCACAGAGAATCAAATCAGGAACAACGTCCTTTTGCGTCTTAAGATTATCAAGCTTATGCAAAGCCGCTTGTGGAGAATCCGCTTCACCAAACATTTTTAGTCCCATTTCTTCACAACATTTATAAATAATTTTTCTTGCGATTTTACTATCATCCACAACAAAAACTTTTTTATATTCTAATACTTCCCGATAAGAAGCATCCATTTCCTTATTGTCAAAAACCTCGCCCGCGTTTAATTTAACTGTAAAAATAAATTCTGTACCCACGCCCTCCTCAGATTCCACATCTATCTTTCCACCCATGGCCCCAACAAGAGCTTTAGAAATCGTTAGTCCTAAGCCCGTCCCACCAAATTTTCTTGTTGTTGATTCATCTGCCTGTGTAAATGATTCAAAAATGGCATCTAATTTATCGTTTGGAATTCCTATTCCCGTATCCTTAACACGAAAACAAATTTCAACGTCTTCACCAGGCAAAACATCTTTTTGATGCAACAAACGAACGATGACACCAATGTTTCCCTGAGATGTAAATTTAACAGCGTTGCCCAACAAGTTGACAAACACCTGCTTTAAACGTGTTGGGTCTCCCTTCACATTAATAGGTACATTTGAATCGATATCCACATAAGTATCAAAGGGTTTATCTTTCATACGAACAACAATCATCTTAAAAGCATCGTAAATTAATGTTTCTAAATTAAAATCAACTTCTTCCAACATAATTTTTCCTGATTCTAATTTTGAAACATCTAAGATGTCGTCAATAATTCCTACAAGCAATTCTCCACCCGATGCAACAGCATCAAGATAAGTTTTTTGTTTATCATTAAGCGTTGTCTTTCTTAACAAATCGCTAAAGCCCAAAATGGCATTCATAGGCGTACGAATCTCATGGGACATATTTGCCAAAAAGTTACTTTTAGCCTTAGCTGAGATTTCCGCTTCATCTAATGCTTTCTCCAATCGTTTTTCATGTTCTCGTAATTTTTCATTAGCCACTTCCAATGTATTCTGAGCTCTTGTGAGTTTATCTACAGAAATCATGGAATTTTTTAAATCAAAAACCATCTTATTAAAGGAATCGACCAAATCACCAATTTCATCTTTCGACTTTGTCTCTACAATAATATCTAATTTTCCTTTACCAATTTCTAAGGCTGAATCTCTTAATATTATAATCGGTTTTGAAATTAATCTCGACATGACAAGTCCCAAGAAAACAGCTAAAAGAATCGCAATCATAGAAACTATAAAAATTGTCCGTAATGAACTGTTTAAAGAAGAATTAGCATGCGCGCCTCGCCTTCCAAGCTCTTCGACTTCTGCTGCTATGCGATCACCAATAGCCTCTTCTAATGAGTCTTCGATTCTCTCTACTTCATCTTTTAATACATGAATCTCTTCTTCATTTTTTCCATATTTTTTGGCATTAACCAATAAAAAAGACATATCAAACAATTCATCTTTAATATTTTTGATAATGCCAAGAAACGCCTTCTCTCCTTCCTCTTCCTCAAACTCTTCAATCTGGGCAAGTTCATAAACAGCTTTATCTAACCCTCTACTTGCGTCCTCCATTTCCGCTAACTCATCTTCTATTTGTCCCTTTGCCCCTCCTTCCGTTTCAATTAACAAAACAACGCTAAACATCTCTGCTAGTAGCCGCATGGACGTCGCATCAATTTGCCCTAAAGCTACTATTTCAGGGGTCGTCTCCTCTACAATCGCATCAAAGTCTTGAAAGACATCCCTCGTTGCATTCCAACCAACGTACCCAACAACAGCACTCAATAAAGCAACGACGATAAAAGATAGTATTAATTTTTGACGAATGCTCATGACAGCTCTCTAGTTATGTACTAATGTTCCCTTTACCCAAACTTTGACACAGTTTTTCATCTCAATCTCTTTATAAGATCAACACGTCTAGTATAATTCTTTATAACATCTTTATTGTTTATAATATCGGAAGGCCTTAGATATAACAATGTAATAATCAACAATTTCCTTTTCAGATTATTAAATTCTTCTACTGAATAATTCCATGAGATTTTACATTTTCCAAATGAAGACTAAAATGCTTAACTGCAGAATAATAAGAGCGAAGAAAGCAAGCTGAAAACTTGCCTTAGCTATTTTATGCCGAAAAATCCTCTGCCCAACAAATGCTCCGATACTGCCCCCAAACAATGCCCACAAGTGTAAAACTTTTTCTGGAACACGACGCTTATTCTTAACAGCCTTACGCTTGTCATAACCATATAAAAAAAATGTCGCAACATTAATCACACATAAATAAAGAAGAATATAATTCATATCTTATAAATCATTGGATAATAACTTTAAATGTCTCTCAACGCCAAAGTTGCTTTATTTTTTTTTGATATTTAAGACGAAAAAACTCAAACTCCGGTGTGAGCTGATATACCCCACGAGAGGCACGTTCGAACCAACCTTGATAATTTTTAATTAAAATATTTGAAGCTTTATCCACATCAAGATTTTGCCTTATATCTTGTGTTGATGACGCCCCATTCTCAAACAAATACATAGCGATACGAATCGCCTTCTCTTTATATGCCGTGAACAACAACTCTCTCGTACTACCACCTTGATTTAAATCAATGCTCCGCCCTTCAAATTCTTTTAATGCCAAATTTTTCTTTGCATAATTTTTGCGCGCCGTAAATGGTCCAGGTTTAAACTCTAAGACAACTTTCTTCTTGGTATGTTGATCTAATGTTATCAATCCACAATTCAAACGTTTAAGAAGGGCACACATCCTTTTATAAGTTTTAGGCCAACGCCCCCCTTTCCCTAAAGGAACAAAGGCATACACCTGATCTGTAATCTTAAGCCGTTCGATGAGTTGATATATTAACTGAAGATTAAAACTCGTCTTCATCTCCACAATCAAAACCTCATCCCCCTTTTGCGCCATCACATCAACACTCTCCACCTCAGAATGCACAGTATACCCCTTGGCTTTAAGAAACTTCTTAAGGGGTTTATACATCTCGACTTCTTTCATAGGCTAAACTTCTTCAGTAAAGGCTCATAGTACATAGTATATAGTTTACTGTATACTATACTAAACGGCTCTATCTATTCATATTCACACAGATAAGCTGTATCTTGGGCTACTTTCAGCTTGAATTTCGAGTTACCAGGGATATCGAAAGAAGAACCTGCTCCAAAATCTTCCCATTCATCATATTCAGCAAAATAAACTGAGAACTCACCCGTTATAACCGTGATCGTCTCCTTCGTCTGCGTATCAAATTCATACTCCCCCGGCTCCATAACGCCGACCGTCTTCTTCCCTTCGCTAGAATTAACCGCAAAAGATTTAACCTTTCCATCAAAATACTCATTAACTTCAATCACTTCTCTTCTCCTTTTTTATAATGACTTAACCATTTTTAATATTTTTACAACCTTACGACCCTCTGTTGTCAGTGTATAAAAAACTTTTAAAGGCTTTTCAGTTACCAGACGGCGCTGAATATATTCAAACCTTTCAAGCTTCTTTAATCGTTGATACAAAACTTTCTTTGTCAGACCTGAAATACTGCGCAACAACTCTCCTGGCTGCTTAATTCCGGCTGCAATTTGCATCAACACCGAACTACTCCATTTACAACGTAAAACATTTTCAAATTGGCTTTGTTTCTCCATGGTAACCAGTTTCCTTTTTGTGCCTAATTGACGATAAGAAAATACATTTTATACTATCGTATACAAACAAATCAACAACAACAAAAGGAGAAAAACAATGAGCAAAGAAATTACTTTTTATGATGGTGGATGTGCCGACTGCCAAAATGTCGCTGCATATTTTAGCGCCAATGGGGTCGATTATAAACGCGTTAACATCAAAGCCCATCCAGAATTGGCTAATGAAGCCAAAGAAAAAGGGGCAACAACGTTTCCAGCTGTATTTATCAATGATGATTTAGTTGAAGGCTGGAATGAACAAGGCTTACAAAACAAGCTTGGTTTATAAAAAGCTCGTTCCTTTAATTTCGGGACCACTTACCATGGCTATATGGTAGGTGGCCTGAAATTAAAATCTATCAGTTATCTACCAATCAATCGGAAAATAATCTTTTAAGAATTTTCCGCACCAATGTTTCCCCGTATTGATGCCATCAAAAAACGGATCGCACACACGTGCTGCGCCATCGACAATATCAAGCGGCGGTTGGAAGTCGTGGACTTCTTGTTTATGTTGGGAAAGATGTGCGGGATCTTCATCTGTGACCCAACCGGTGTCGACAGCATTCATATAGATGCCATCTTTGACTAAACTCCCCGCAGATGTATGTGTCAGCATATTAAGAGCGGCTTTAGCCATATTAGTATGAGGATGACGATCTATTTTTTTAAAACGATGAAACTTCCCCTCCATCGCACTAACATTGACCATGTGTTTTTTTCCGGTGAGATCACGCTTCATCATAGGTTCTAATTTATTACATAATACAAAAGGGGCTATGGCATTGACTAGTTGCAACTCAAACATCTCGGATGTATCAATCTCGCCTAAACGCAGGCGCCAGCTGTTTGTTTTACGTAGATCGACTTGTTGTAAATCCACGTCGAGTTCTCCTTCTGGGAAAACTTCTGCTGATTTCAGAGAATGATCATAGGCGTAAGGAATTTGAGAAAGCGCGGCTGATTCACGTAACCCAACACCCGGCGTTTTCCCCATCCAATTGACCGTTAACATATCTTTCTTTTGCAAGCTAGTTGTTGAAGAAGAAACTAGTTCCCTTTTACATTCTTCATAATATTTAAGTAATTGTTGTGTATCGACGGACATTTCAGAGACAGGCAACTGTTCGTTGGCCATTAAATGGGCATAAAATCCGGGAGGACGTCTGACGGTTTGGGCGGCATTGTTAATTAAAATATCGAGTCGGTCATAACGTTGAGCTATGTAATTGCAGAATATTTCTACACTGGGCGTGTGACGCAAATCAAGTCCGTAAACATGCAGATTATTTTTCCACTGCGCGAAATCTTCTTCACGCGCGTAACGCATAGCAGAATCTATAGGAAAACGTGTGGTGGCAATGACTGTTGCTCCGGCTCGCAACATCATTAATGTCGCTTGATAGCCTATCTTTAAACGCGATCCTGTAATTAAAGCTACCTGTCCGGACAAATCTGCTGTTTGAAAACGTTTCTTGTAATTAAATTCCGCGCAACTCTGACACATCGCATCATAAAAAAAATGAAGTTTGTTATATTCAGCTTTGCACACATAACAATTCCGCGCGTCCTTAAAATGGGAACCTTCAATCATGGCTCCAGCATCTAGCCCCAACAGGCGTTGGGGGGCTTCAAAGACCACCACATCACGGGCCTGGCGAATCCCTGTTGTCCCACGGATGTTACGTTCTTGTTTGATGATTTTTTGACGACGAACTTTTCCGCATATAGAATCTCGTCTGCGAAGCTCATCGCGGGTTGGGCGAGATATGCGTCCTGCCGCTTTCATAAGCGAAATTCTTTCACCTTCGCTTAAATCCTCCCACAGGTGTGGTTGGTCCGCCAGGATGCTTAAAAAAGAGATACACTCTTTGAGTTTGTCTGAAATATTATGTTCTGGGCTTGATGTCATGGCTCAACTCAATTGCCATTCTAAGAGAGAACGAAGAGAAAAACAAACAAAAAGATTCTCTTAAAGTGCTGCAACACCCCCATACGCAATTCCCGTCAAATAAGCCATATCGCGGTTAAACGTTGTCAGGTTATCTGAATTGAATTGATTAAAATGGGTATAGCCGCAAGCGCGAGCCAAAACTTTCATTAAATCAACAGATGCACCAAAAAATCTAGCTAAACGTTGGGCTGATTCATCAACGATAAGACGTGATCGTAAATCTTTTTTCTGTGTGGCGATTCCAACAGGGCAATTGTTAGTGTGACAAGCACGCATCCCCAAACAACCAATAGCTTGAAGAGCAGAATTGGAAAGAGCAACGGCATCCGCTCCTAATGCAAGCGCCTTGGCAAAGTCGGCAGGCAATCTTAACCCGCCGGTAATGATTAACGACACTTCTTTATCCGTCTTATCCAAATGTTTTCTAGCTCGTGCTAAAGCGGGAATGGTTGGAACCGATATATTGTCACGAAAAATTAAAGGAGCGGCACCTGTTCCACCACCGCGACCATCTAAGATGACGTAATCACATCCAACCTCTAACGCAGCATCAATATCTTTCTCTATATGTTGAGCCGATAACTTATAACCAATAGGAATACCACCCGTCTCCTCTTTTATCATAGCCGCAAAATCTTTAATATATTTAATATCATCCCAATCAGGAAATCTTGGTGGAGAGATAGCCGCTTCGCCTTCTTTTAATCCACGCACCTGTGCAATCTTGCCCTTCACTTTATTACCAGGCAAATGGCCACCTGTTCCTGTCTTAGCCCCTTGCCCACCTTTAAAATGAAACGCTTGGCATTTTTTAACCTTATCAATAGAATAACCAAATCGGCCAGAGGCTAATTCGTAGAAGTAACGAGAATTTTCCGCTTGCTCCTCCGGTAACATCCCGCCTTCCCCACTACATATTCCGGTACCAGCTAATTCAGCTCCTTTAGCCAAAGCTGTCTTAGCCTCTTCAGACAAAGCACCAAAACTCATATCGGATACAAACAAAGGAATCTTAAGTGTTAGAGGCTTCTTGGCTTTTGGTCCTATGACAGCATCGGTTCCCACATCAACATCATCGAGTTGTGGCAATGTCGCTAATTGAGCTGTTATAAATTGAATATTTTCCCATTTAGGTAATTCTTGGCGGGGAACACCCATCGCTGAGGATTGTCCATGATGACCAACTTTGGAGAGTCCGTCTTTGGCTAATTGTTGAATGGATTGAAAGTAAGGTTCTTCAGGCGCGCCATGCAAATCTTTGTAAAGGCCTTGATAGTCATCACGATTATACGCTTGCGGATGATCTTTCTCCCACGCGATAATTTCATCTTCATCTACCAAAACGTAATCATTCTCTATCCAAGAATTAAATTTCGTTAATCGTTCTTTATTGTTATACGAACTCACTCCCGTCTCAAATTTGAAATCCCATCCATGTACGCCACAAATAATATCATCGCCATGAACGGTTCCATCAGACATCAAAGCCCCACGATGCGCACAACGCCCATATAATACAGAGACTTTTTCATCATATTTAATAACAACAAGATCAACTTGTGCGACTAATGCATAACCTGGTGTTCGATCTTTAAGTTCTGATAATTTAGCAATACTAACTTTTTTCATAAATTCTCCAATCTATTTTATTTAATCTTAAGCAATGCGTTTTGTTATAAAATTCATTATATTATTGCCCTCCTAGAGAAGCAACACATACATGACGATTGCTACGGGATTAAGTCGTAGAGATATTATAAAGCTTACAATTTATTTTTGATAATTGTGTAGTGAATGTCTCAGGCTAATTAAACAATTGCTTCAACTGATTTGGTGTCTATGGGATATGACTTTTGAGGCCTTAAAAGACGGGAGAATGCACGTAACTTTTTATATACCAAAATACGAATAGAATAAATGAAATCACGACTTTTTTTCTTAAGGATAAGTTGAGAAAATAAACAACTTCGTCTACTTGTAAACTGAACGCACCGTGTGTAAGCATTTCTACGATACGAATAACAGTAGCTAAATGCTTTTAGAAAAGACATCTTTGGAGCAAATTGAGAGACATACGTTTCAGCTTGATCAACAACATGAGGATGATCACCTATGGCTATCGCTTCTTGCCGATGTGAATCGACCATGTACAACCTTAAAAGAGATAGTAACTTCGAATTGTAATCTTTCTCTTCAATCTCTTCAAACTTAACGTCATCAAAATTTAAATGTTTTACAAATTCTTTAATTCCCGCTCTAAAATCTTTTATACCCCAAGCTTTAAAAGCAGGATTACTTCTGCCTCCCTTAAACAAAGGTTTAATGGATCCGTTGCTTCCCTTATAAGAGTATGTCATGCTGTGATCAGCCGATGTAAATATTTCAAGATGATCAAAAATATTATGCAGTATTAAGTCGTTAGCTTTCTTCCATTCTTTAGGTTTCAGAAGATACGCGTAATAACGATTGGATGGAGTATAGTTTGCCTCATTTTCATCTGTTAACCCTAAATAAAACCCCTTAACAATCTTTTTACAACCCATCTCATATTCCAAAATTGTTTTTAAAGCATACTGTAAATTTCCTTGCCAACCTATGTCAACAATGGCCCATGAAATCTCATCACATAAACCTTCCTGAGAAAAATAGGCAAATGCTTTTTTACGCAATTGAGCAGATCTTTTTAAAATTTCTTTTGAGACCACTTGTGTTTTAAACAAACATGCAACCTCTTCAATCTGCTGTTCTGATAAACGATCATCAACATCAGCTATGGTGTTAAACCTTTCTTTAAATTGAGTTAAAAGCCACTGGGGATTCAGACTCAATCTCCTGGCCACAATACGTAACGTCAAATACGGCAAGTTGTATAAAGCCCATCGGTTTAAAGATTTTTCATTAATTTCCGTTACAGCGGGTAGAAACCAAGCTTGACGCGAGACATAAAGGTATTTCAACTCTATCTCAATTCCCCGTTGTTCTTTGATGATCTTAGCAATCTCAAATAATATTTGTCCGTCTCGAGCTAGAAAATACAACCTTTTGATTCGACTACGTTTGGCTTTAGTTAAAATCCACAACACATAACTATATATAATCGGTCCTGCAACCTGAGCTCCTATATGATATAAAACTTCTTTAACCGGTTTATGATGCCCCATATTCAAACGAGCCAAACGAGATGCGCCTGCCATTCTTTGAAAAATTAGTTTTGATACTTTACGTTTTGATTCCCCTTTTAACCATAACTTCTCATAACGCTTAAAAAATGCTTGCGAAAGATACACGCCTTTGATGCGACATTTGCGCGACATAAGAACGTCCGAATAAAAATTATCTCCAATATGATAAATATCTTGAGCGCGACATTGTTCTTTCTCTAATACTATTTCATAAAGCTTCCCTGTGCACTTAAAGACCCGATGTTCGCTTGATACGTATAGTCCATCTCCCTTTTGATATGCTCCGGCTTTAATCAAAAGTTCTTTAATAAAGTCTTTGGACAGATACATATCAGAGACAAAAATAATACGCTGCTTTTTCTCCCTTAACTTTTTTATCAAATTCACTATGTAAGGATGAGGTTGAATAGAGGCCTTCTCTGCTTGCAACTCCCATTGCATCAGTTTAGAGTTAAGTTTTTTAGACAAACGATACTTCTTTGACATCCAAGTATAGATTTCATCAAATCGAATATCTTCATGCCCAGACTCACTTCGCGCTGCCGCCTCTGCATCCTGACGAATTTGTACAAAATGATTTTTGAATTTTGAAGAAAACGTTTCGTTAGACTTCTTTATACACTCTTGCACCTCCATAAAAATACTTTCAGGCAAACCTGATTGGCGCACGACAACAGTATCAAAGACATCAAAACTAACAAGTGAACACTCTCCTTTTAGGATCGCTTTCTCATGACGTCTTATCTGGTATTTGTATTTTAAGACTCCTCTGTAGCCCAATCGAAATTTATCCCAAATGGCCGAAAAAAACTGCCTAGGACGGCACAAAAGTCTAATAGCTGTTTTTATTTTTTTCATAGTTTTATCATTTTAAAAAATTGACCACTATTTTAATCTAAATGTAGATATTAAAGTATGCTCTATAAAAAAGGGAACGTCAAGCTAGGGTAAAGGGGGGCAAAATAGGAGGATTTAGAGAAGATTTAGTGTATAAATTATATTTTTCTCGATCATAAGTATATACATATCAACAGTTTAAGAATTTTTCATTTGATTACTATTTGTGTTAGCCTGACTGATCACTTGGATCATCCCACCAGCAAATATAATAACACAACCCATGGATTGAAATAATGTCAGCCGTTCAGAATACAGACCAAATCCGATCAAAGAGGCCACTAACGGCTCAATATAGGAAATGGTACCATACTCTATCGTTTTTAGATGTTTTAAAGCGAGAATGATCAATGTAAAGCTCAAAAATCCATGAAAAAAGCCAATAGCCATTAACCAACAACCATCTTTTACGGTTATGTTAAAAATAGAAGCATCCAAAAATGGTAACATCATAATGGTGCCTGCTAAAAGCTGATAAAAAGAACGCGTTAATGTCGGGATGTCCTCTGGTATTTTACGATTCAAAATGATATATAAGGCATAACACATCGCTGAAATGATGCCCCATAAATAACCACCTGAAGCGTTGATATCAAAAGAAAATTTAAACTCTAGAAGAAATAAAAAACCTATAAAGGCGAGTAAAAGTAGACCTGCATTAAGATAAGTAAATTTTTCCTTTAATAAAATTGAGGCTAAGCCAACAGCCAAAAGAGGTCCAAGATATAAAAGGAAAACGGCATTGGCCAAAGGTCCACTATTAATGGCATTGATATAACACACACTTGTCGTAGCCAATAACATGCCTGTTGCTGTAAGAGAAAAAGGAAATTTAATTATCTTAACACTTTTGATTTCACCTCTAAGAGACAAAAACACTATTAAGAATACTAATCCGAACCCTAATCTAGCAAATGTAATGATGTAACCATTGGCCGAAATATTTCTTACAAAAATACCTACAGCACCTAAAAACAATGTCGATAAAATGGCGGCCGTATATCCTATTAATTTTTTATTCCTCACAACTTTTCCTCAAATCTTATTTCTTTAATTGGTTGGATGATATACTTGATCCAGAAACTTTCCCCAACCCTTGTTATAGGGATGAACTTCCTGAACAATCATGTCATAACGAAAAACAGCTCGCCCTTCATTAGCCCATGCAAAGATTGATCCTTCAAGATTTGAAACGTTGGTGTATCCTTGGGATCGCAACTCTCGTGCTAAAACAGCAGAACGATACCCCACCGAACAATACATGACAATAGGTTTTGACGAATCAATGCCTTTAAGCACACGCTTTATTTCGCCTCTAGATTCTAGCAGTCGTGCACCTTCTAAATGACTTATATCATATTCTTCTTTCGATCTAGAATCTATAAGAAGCGGGGGTTCTTTGGTAGGATCTTTTAACCAGGAGGATAACTCTTTTGTAGAGATATGTGAAACATCCGCATACTCGAGCTTTATCTTTTCTATGACCTGATTTAAATTTTGTTGAGAAAAGCTTTCTGCCCGCCAGAATATAAAAACAATTGCGCACAATAAAAAAATAAGACTAATGCGCACCCTATTGCCTAAAAAACGAGTTTTTCTTTTCATCGAAGACGGTTATTTGGAATTAGTTATTAGACGTTTTAATTTTTGAACACAGATAGGTATAATAATTTTTCATAGCCATAATCACAAATACCAAATACAATTGGGCTGCCACCAACTCTCCTATCTCGGTTGGGAAAAACCGATCTTTGGTATCAATGGATGAAAAAGCTTGCAGGCAGACACCTATAAAAAGAAACTTTTGGGAATGTCCTTCTTTTTTTAAATAGGCGCTCATATATATGATGAAAATGCCTGTCAAAAGAGCAAGAACCATCGGAATGATGTCAGCCAATATTTGAAGGCTCTTCCAAGCAAAGAAGATATTGTGTAAATCAAATATTTCGCCCAACGATCCCATGAAAAAACCAAAAGATAACAATAACCATATGCCATTTTTGTTGTGCTGAGTTTGTTTTAATCGGTCAACTTGGTTTGATAATACAAACACAATCAAAGATAACGCCGATGCGATAAACAAGAAAGCCGAAGTAAAAAAATCTCCTATAAATCCTTCCATAATGGCTCGACTCTGTCGGCGAAGAAAGGGTTCAAAAATACGAAATTCTTCCTGACCGAAATAGATCCAGACACTCAGAGCTATACTCATATAAATTAATTTTCTCATCATATTTTGAAAATGGCTGTTGTTATTTTTTTACTGCAGAGACAATGTTTTCCACATAATTTTTGTCTAAAATATTTGGCAAGACTTTATCTCTCGATAACTTGTCAACGCTCTGGGCTAAAGCATAGGCCGCAGCGACTTTCATCTCTCTCGTAATCTGTGGAGCTTTAGCTCCAAGCGCGCCTTTAAAAACACCAGGAAATACTAAGGCATTGTTCACTTGATTCGGATAATCGCTACGTCCTGTTCCGATAATAAAAGCTCCGGCTTTCTCAGCGTCCTTTGGGTCTATCTCAGGGGTTGGATTGGCCATGGCAAACACGATTGGTTTCTCACCCATGCTTTTAATCATCTCTTGTGTTACCACATTTCCAACACTTACACCGATAAAAACATCAGCCTCTTTAATCGCGTCTGATAATAGACCTTTAACATTCTTACGATTCGTCAATCGAGCAAGTTTCTTTTTACTAAAGTCGGTGGCAATATCTTTTCTGGAATGAGAAATGATTCCCTTTGAATCACACACTAATAATTGTTTAACCGGTTGGCACACGTCCTTTTCTTGCCCCACACATAAAAGCAATTCAGCTATCGCTGTTCCGGCGGCCCCCGCACCGTTGATCACAACCTTTAATTCGCCAAGTTCCTTGCCTGCTAACTTAGCCGCATTAATTAAAGCCGCTAAAAGAACAATCGCCGTCCCATGCTGATCATCATGAAAAACGGGAATGCCTATATCTTGAAGAGATCCTTCAATCTCAAAGCATCGAGGTGCTGCGATATCTTCTAAATTAATCCCAGCAAATCCTGGAGCAATATTTTTAACGATGTTAATTATTTCAAACGCATTTTGCGTATTTAAACAAATGGGTACCGCATTAATTCCGGCAAATTCTTTAAAGATCATGGCCTTGCCTTCCATAACAGGCAACGCCGCTTCAGGTCCAATATTACCCAAACCTAACACTGCAGAACCATCCGTCACAATAGCGATCGTATCTTTCTTCATCGTCAATTCATAGGCACGTGCGGGATCTTTGTGGATAATCCTGCAAACTTCCGCCACACCTGGTGTATAAACAAGAGAAAGCTCTTTCATCGTTTTAAGAGGCACTTTTGAATTAATACTTAACTTCCCACCTAACTTCTGATGATATTTAACAGACTCTTTATAAATATCCAATGGCAACTCCTTTTAGTTTCTACACGATAAGATATAAATTTCTCTATTGTGAAATTTGTTTATTCCTATTTTCAATAAAGGCATGTTGTAAGGCGATATACGGATCAATAGCACTCTCAGTGATTCGCCCATAAGCGTCGCGCACATTGTAAGAATAGTTGTTAACTCGTTTTGCAACACTAACTCCTCTAAAGACATCTTCTGGATAGACCTCATAAATAAAAAGCCATGTAAAAGGATTTAATGCGTAATCACCTACTAATCCAATAACCTCCCGACGTGTTGAGGGGCCAATAATAGGCCAAACAATATAAGGACCAGCATCAACGTCATAAACCCCTAGTGTTTGTCCAAAATCTTCAGATTGTTGCTCGAGATTAAAGAGGCTTTCTGCGGGATTAAACAAACCGCCTATTCCCAGAGTAGAATTAATTAATAAACGTTCTAATTCTATAAAGGCTGACTTAGGTTTTTTTTGAAAAAGATTGTTAAAAAATCTTTTAGGCGTACCAACGAATTGGGCAAAGTTATTGATGCTTCCCTGTACTTTTCTTGGCACTAAGAAATCATACCCCTTTGATAACGGAATAAATACATTTTTATAGATCTTGTCGTTTATCTTAAACATAAATCTATTATATTTCTCAAATGGATCATTAATAATAAACGACTCTTCATTAACATCCCACTCTTCATCTAACCTAAAATCAGAATCTTCACTATCAAAAGTAATTCCACTAATGGCCCCTCCTTGAGCAGAAGCCGACGTTTGAAAAGAGAAAATTGTCAGGAACACAAAAAAACCAAACACGAACATCTTAGCTCTTAAACATTCCATAATATTCGCCCCTTATTTAAATATTTATTTTACTTCAACAATTGCTTCTCTTTTTTCCATCAACTTCTCAAGAAGATCTTCAAAAGAGCCTTTAGATAAAAGGCTGTTAAATTGACTTCGATAGTTGCCGACCATGCTGACGCCCTCGATAATCACATCATAAATTTTCCACATACCAGCTACTTTATGCATGCTAAAATCGATGACGATTTTTTTCTGATCAACAGTAAAAAAATTTGTTTGAACTTTCCCTCGATTTCCCCTCACAATCTCACGGATATAAACAATTTTTTCACCTTGGTAAGAATCAGACTTGCCTAAATAAATATCTCTTAATATGTCTCTAAATGTTTCGGCGAATTTTTGCTTTTGCTCTGAGTTCAAAGTAACCCAATGTCGACCAAGGGTTCTTTTCGATGTCTCCTCAAAATCAAACACAGGTTTAAGAGTGCCCCACAATTTCTGCTTTCGTTCAACAGACTGATCCACTCCTTGCAATGATTCATCATGAAGAATTTTTAAAGCACGATCAATTGTTTCAACAACAACTTCTCCTGGTTCCTGAGCACAGGCGACATTAATCCCTACAAAAGTCATCATATAAATGAATAAGCAGGCCCCTATTATTTTTTTATTTTTTATATGTTTTTTGCCCATAAATTTTTTCATTTTTCAATAACGATATTTTTTATGACAGATAATAAGTCAAAAGGCGGTTCCGTATCAAAAATGGCCTCACCTGCTTTCAGAGTATTTTCTGACCCTCCTGGAGTAATTTCAATATATTTTTCACCTAATATTCCATTTGTTTTAATAGAGGCAATCGCATCATCCTGAATTTTGACATCTTCTTTTAGCGATAAGGTCACAACCGCTTGAAAATCCTCAAGTTCAATCTTCTCGACTTTCCCAACACGAACACCCGCAATTTCGACGTTGGAATCTTCTTTTAATCCAGAGGCAGATGTAAAAAACGCTTGGACAGAATAATCATTCACGCCAAAAATTTCAACCTTACCGAGGTGAATTGACAAATAGACCATACAGATCAAACCAAGACACACGAAAAGGCCCACCATAATTTCAACATTGGATTTTTTCATTCATACCACCTTTATAAGAGTTTTTTATTCTAATTCTCCAGTAAGAAATTGCCGTACAATTGGATTCTTTGTTGCTTGTATCTCTTCTGGAGTTCCCGTTACTATTATTTTACCATCGTGAAGCATCGCAACACGATCTACAACTTTAAAAATACCAGGAATTTCATGGCTAACGATAAGGGCTGTTAATTTACGTCTTTTTTGAAGTGATCGAATAATTTTATAAATAGTAGCCGCAATAACTGGATCAAGCCCTGTTGTGGGCTCATCAAAAAAAATAATTTCAGGATTTAAAATCAAACACCGCGCTAAAGCCACACGCTTTCGCATACCGCCGCTAATTTGAGCAGGATACTTCTCTAGATCATTCTCAAGGCCAACATCTGTTAATTCTTTTAAAACTTTTTGTCTTATTTCCTTATCGCTAAGTTTTGTTTTTTCTTTTAAAGGAAAAGAAACATTTTCATAAACTGTCAAAGAATCGAATAAAGCTCCAAATTGAAAAACAATACCAATTCGGTCTTTTAAGTTTCCTAATTTTTTACCTTTTAATTGACTCACATCCTGTTGATCAATAACAATTTTTCCGCTGTCTGGTTTAATAAGCCCAGAGATATTTTTTAGAAGAACAGATTTTCCCTTACCACTACCGCCAATCAAAGCGAGCGTTTCTCCTGCTTCAATCTTTAAATCAACACCTTTAAGAACGGTTTGATTTCCAAAACTTTTATATAAATTAGAAACTTCAATCATAAATATATTCCACCCTAAAATTTAAGTAAAAAGCGAAATTGAGGTAATAAAATAGTCACAAATAAGAACAGTAACCGAAGACATAACCACAGCTTCCGTCGTTGATTTACTGACACCCTGTGCCCCAAAACCAGAACCGTGGCCAGCATAAAAACCTTTGAAACAACATATCCAAGCAATCAGTAATCCAAAACTTAAGGATTTTTGTAAACTAAGAATTAAATCACTAGCGGATATGGAATCGGCAATAGCGCCATAATAAACACCGCTCGATAAACCAGACAATTCGACACCAACTAAATACCCTCCCCAAATTCCCATGACATTAAACAAAGCCGTTAGGATGGGCAATGATATAAGAGCCGCCCATAAATTAGGAATAACTAAATATTTATATGGGTTTAAATTCATGGCATCTAACGCATCAATCTGTTCCGACATGCGCATAATACCAATCTCCGCGGTTAACGCAGAACCTGCCCGTCCGATAACCATTAAAGCGGTGACAACAGGCCCTAATTCACGAATCAATGACATCGCCGTTATAGCACCCAATTTTGATTCAGCACCAAAAGAAACCAGAACATAAAACCCTTGAAGAGTCAAAACCATTCCGGTAAAGAGTCCTGTCAGGAGAATGACTAAGGTTGTTTTCACCCCAATAAAATGTATTTGTTTTACAACACGATGAAAGAGAAAAGGCGGGAAGAGCATATAATAGATAGAAATGCTCAAGAAATTTGCCATCTTGCCTAGTTCGTGAATAAAGGCAATGGTATTTTTTCCAATTAACTTAAAGGGATGGAACATATGAAATCTTAATTTGTATTTCCTTAATGGTATGACAAAAATATTATACAATAATATTTATACTCATTAATATATTTAAATTAAGATCAAAAAACTAGGATTATTAGACTTCTTTTAAAGAAGGCGCAAACCACCCATAAAAGGCAGGCAAAGCCAATAACGTTAAAAATGTTGATGTGAAAAGCCCCCCAATAACAACCACCGCTAGGGGTCTTTGAATTTCTGATCCTGTTCCGCTTGAAAATACTAAGGGCAACAAACCTAATCCTGTCGTTAATGCTGTCATAAGCACTGGTCTTAAACGCAATAAGGCCCCTTTGATAACTGTTTCATGGATTGAAAACCCCTCCGCTCTTAATTCATTAAAATATGTCACCAGAACTAGCCCATTTTCTATAGCAATTCCAAAAAGAGCAATAAATCCAATGGAGGCAGGAACACTTAAGTTTAGATTAAATAATTTTAAGGAGATAATACCTCCTACCAAGGCTAAAGGAATATTGAGTAAGATCAAAAGGGCCATCTTCAAAGAATTAAATGACATAAACAGTAATAAAAATATTAACAATAACGTGACAGGAATAACAACTATTAAACGTTTATTGGCTTGTTGTTGTAATTCGAACTGCCCTCCCCAATGAACAATATAACCAACAGGCAAATCAACTTGACTCTCTACTTTTTTCTGTGCTTCCTCAACAAATGTTCCAATATCACGACCACGCACATTACATTGAATGGTAATAAATCGTTGATTGTTCTCTCGACTAATTTGCCTTGGTCCAACAACTGTTTTAATATCAGCCAACTGATCTAAAGGTATTTTTTGGCCACCTGGGGCATCCACCAACAAATTTTTTATCGCCTTAATATCTTTACGAAACTCTTTTTGAAACCTTGCATAGATAGCAAATTGTTTTTGCCCTTCATAAACAAGGCCAACTTCTTCTCCTCCGATTGCTACTTTAACAAGTTCTTGAACCTCCGACACATTGATGCCGTAGCGTGCAATCTTTTCTCGATCAATAATAATCTGCACCTGAGGCTGTCCTGTGATTTGATCCACCTGTAAATCGGCAACCCCACGCACATCTTCAATGACCTCTTTTATTTCATCAGCCTTCTTCTTAAGAACCTCTAAATCAGAACCGAATAATTTAATGGCTAACTGTGCTTTAACACCAGAGACCAATTCATCAACAGCAACAGCAATGGGTTGGCTAAAATTAAGTTGAACTCCTGGAACTTGACCAACTTTCTCACTCATCTCCTCAACTAATTTCTCAGAACTTATTTTTCGTTTCCATTTCTTTTGATCTTTTAACTCTATAAATATTTCCGAGTTATTGACCGGATCAGCATGAGCACCAATCTCTCCTCGTCCAATCCGTGATATGACATGCTTCACTTCATCAAACTTAAGAAACTCTTTCTCTAAAATGTTTACAACATTCACGGATTCTTTTAAAGATATACTTGGCGCCATAGTAGCCCTCACTAACATATCCCCTTCATTTAACTTAGGTATAAACTCTTTACCTAAAAACGGGAATATTACAAACCCTACGACTAATAGGACAACAGTAATCAGGACTGGAATTTTTTTGTGATGCACACACAACTTTAAGAAAGGTTCATACACTTTTTTTGCTTTCGCTATAATAAAATTTTCTTTTTCTTTTTTTCCATCTGACTTAATGATAAGAAAACACAAAGCAGGAGCCAATGTTAAAGAAAATATTAAAGATCCAACCATAGCAAAACTGATTGTATACGCTAAGGGTGTGAACATCTTTCCCTCAACGCCTTGAAGCGTAAAAAGCGGCAAGAAAACAATAATAATAATGGAGATGGCAAAGAAGATCGGTCGACTTACCTCATGACACGCCTCTCTAATAAGAGAACCTTTCTTTTCTAGTTTTGTTTTCTCTTCAAAAAAACGATAGACATTCTCAACGATAACAATAGAGGCATCCACCATCATTCCAATACCAATAGCTAATCCCCCCAAACTCATAAGGTTAGCTGAAATCCCCATATAACGCATACAAATGAATGCCCACAGAATAGAAAACGGTAAAGAAAGAACAACAATCAAAGAGCTTCTCATATTACCCATAAAAAAGAACAATACTAAAGTAACCAAAACAATACCTTGAAACAATGCATTCTTAACTGTTGAGACACATTTTTCAACCAAATCGGCTTGATCATAATAAGGAACGAGCGTAACACCTTCTGGCAATATTTTATTGATCTCCCCTATCCGTTCCTTTACGGAATTAATAACTTCTTGTGTATTTTCTCCAAATAATTTTAAAATAAAACCAATAACAATCTCACCCATACCATCTCTCGATGCTGTTCCTCTATTTATTTCTGCGCCAAACTCAATATTAGCAACATCTCTTAAAAAGATAGGAGTATTCTCCTCTGTCTTTACAACAATCCCTTCTAAATCTTCTTTCGTCTCAACAAGACCAACACTACGAACCAAAAACTCTTCTTCACCTTTTTCAAGAAATGACGCTCCAACATTTAAGTTATTTTCTTCTACAGCTGTAACAATATCGTGTAGACTTAAATCCCATTTGATCATACGATTTGGATCGACCAACACTTGATACTGTTTTACTTCACCCCCAATACTTAATATTTCAGTAACGCCTGGTAATGTTTGTAAATTAAACTTAATAATCCAATCTTGAATGGTTCGTAATTCCTTACCATCATATTCTGTCCCACCTTTGCTGAGCGCAGTCGAAGCATCTAGATAGTAAAATAACACCTGCCCCATTCCCGTCGTAATCGGGCCCATTGCAGGCTCTCCTAAACCTTCAGGTAAAGATTCTTTTGCTTGAGCTAAACGTTCTTGCACCAATTGCCTTGCAAAATAAATATTAACATCATCTTCAAAATAGATATTTACGATAGAAAGACCAAAATTTGAAACAGATCTAATTTTCTTAAGATCTGGCAAACCATTCATAGATACTTCGACTGGATAAGTAATGAGTTTTTCAACTTCTTGGGGAGCTAACCCTTCTGTTTCTGTAAAAACTTGAACAAGAGTTGGCGTAACATCAGGAAAGGCATCAATAGGTAAACTCTTAAAAGAAAATACTCCAAACACCATAATTAAAACGGCTGCAATGAAGACTAAGAGCCTTTGTTTTAAAGAAAAATCTACAATTTTATTTATCATCAAAAATCTCCCATTATTTAGTGATTATGTCCATCCCCAAAGGCCCCTTTTTGCATTTCAGACTTTAGAGCAAAACTTCCCTTTGAAACGATATGCTCTCCTTCATGCAAACCTTCTAATACTTCAACAAAATCACCAAACTCACGTCCCACTTTTATCTCACGTGCGCTAAACTCCTCTCCTTCAGAAACAAAGACAATAGATTCATTGCCTATCTCTTGGAGGGCTAACTGGGAGACAGATAGCACCTTGCCCTTTGTCGTAAAGATTAAATCACCTGTTACAAACATCCCTAAACGCAGAAGATGATTTTGATTATCAACTTCAGCGCGAATCTTTATTGTTTGGGTATCTCTATCGATACGGGGGGAAAGAAAAACAACCTTTCCCTTAAAAACATTATCTGGATAAGCGGTAGAATAAACATTCACCGATTGCCCCACACTAACAAAGCGTAAATCTTTCTCATAAACATCAAAAGAGACACGCAATAAATCCAAGTCAGCCAAACTTGCTAACGACCGAAGATTGTCAACACGCTCACCTTTTTTCACATGAATAACAATCACTGTTCCATGATGAGGAGCTAACATCGTTTCAACAGTACCATCCTCTTTCTCAATAGATAACATCGGCTCACCAACATCTATAATTGCTCCTGTCTGAACATAAATATCCTTAATAACCCCATCATACTCTGACGTGATGTGGGTATTTTTATCGGTATCTTGCGCAATCTCACCATAGACTTTAATATTTTCTTCATATGCTCTTAGCTTAACTTCCTCAAAGGAAAGACCAATGATGTGTTGCATATCCTTGTTCACATGAAGCCCTTCATCCTCATGATCATCATGTGATGCGTGACTCTCTTGATCATGACCATCATGGCCTTGAGCCCAAAGAAGTCTTGGCCCTAAAACTAAAGTGCTTAACAATATGAAACCGTAGACATATTTATTATTCATTGATAGACTCCTGTTAATTATTATTTTCCTCAGGTAAAACAAATTCCCCAATAACTTGCTCTAACTCAGCAATCTTAATTGTGTACTCTGATAAAGACTCAAAATACCGCTGTTTTGTTTCTTGATAAGCCTTTACATTTTCTAAATAGGATAAAAAGGTTACTTCTCCTTCCTCATACCCTAAAGTTGTAAACCTTAAAATTTCATTAGCCTCTTTAATGGCTTCAATGGATATATCATGACTCTTTTTAGCTAAATCGGTCTCATGAAAAGCGATGTACACATCTAATGCAACTTCATTTTCCATACGTTTAAGCAATTCTTGAGCTTTTTCTCGCTCTAACTTAACCTGTGTAATTTCATTACTCTTAAAATTCCAAATAGGAAGATCAAACGCGACACCAACACCCCCCTTATATACATTTTCCTCCCTTTCAACAAAAATGCTTAATCCGTAACTCGGCAATCGATCTCTTTTAGCTAACCTTAACTCCTTATCCTTTTTATTAAGTTCACTCTTTTGCGTAAAAACATCTGGCCGTTCCTCCAATGCCATCTTCAACAATTCATCAAAAGATTTATCTAAACGCTCATCTTGAAAATTATCTATAAGATTATAATCTTTTGACATAGGCTGGCCTAAAAGGAGATTAAACTTTCCCTTATTTATGAGATACTTCTTTTGTGAAGATAGGCTTAAATGTCTTGCATTGATAACCTCTAACTTGGCTCGAGATAGTTCATGATTAACAGCATCTCCGGAATCAAACTTTATTTTAATCTTGTCTAAGAACTTTTGATTTAATTCCAAATTTTCTTGGCTTAACTCAACGGCCTTCTTTGAAAGAAGTGTTTGCGTATATTGTTCCTTAATATCTTTAACCGTATTAAGCCAAACACTTTTAAAAGCAGCTTCTTGCTGTTTGAGTTCATCCTCTGCAATTTTCTTTCTCAAGCCCCTTTTTCCCCAACCATCAATAGGCTGTGTCACTCTTATTTCACTATCTAAATCTTTGGTACTAAAACTTGAGTCGCCATCCAAATCTTTAGCTAAATTACCTACCTCAACTTCAAGCTCGGGATTGTCCCATTTCTTAGAAATCTTAAATTGAGATTCGGCAATTTTTATATCCTGACGCGCCTCCACAACACTTGGATTATGATCAAAAGCGATCTTAAGAGCCTCCTTAAGAGACAGCTTCTCCCCGGCTTGGGCGTGCCCAGCTGTACAAATTAACAATGATATTATTAAAAAATAGATTTTCCTCTTCATAACATGTCCTTTAGGTAAATGTGTTTTATGTTAAAAACAAAAAATAGGACTAGACGTTTTCTCAAACACCACAAAGACGAGATAACTTCTATTTATGAATTGGAAATGGGGGGGCGAAACGCGGTAGGAAGGATGGGTTCTTCGTAAGAAAAATCTTGAGCAGAAAAAAATGATGTGGTAACTTTTGGTAAATTTAAAGATTGATCACTTGTTAAGATAGCTCCATGACAAGACCCATGGCAAATCACAATACCATGATGATGCTCCGTTTCCTCATTATGATCCGCACAGAATGCATCAAGTGGTATAAAGGAAACCACAAGGGCGATCAGAATTAGGATTCTTAAGAATTTCATATTAAAAGCTTACCACCGAAATTTACAAATGTCAATTTGAGGAAAGCCCATTAGTGATTACAGATCTTATCTTCTTCTGTAGAAAACCCACCTTCCTCATCTACAAATTTTCCACGACTCTCAAGAAAGTCCATTAATTCAACAGCCGTCATGTTTTCCTCTGAACAAGTATGAAAACGCGCTTCTTCACCAAACTTCTTATCAATAGCCTCTTTAAGGCTTTCTTTGGTAAAGGTTTGCTTAAGTTCAATCATCATACTCATGACGTCATGACCGTGTATAGATTCTGCCATTTTTCACCTCTTGTTGATGCTAAACATTTTGTTGATTACGCTTAGAACGATTTATTCTACCATATTGCCATTCCAAGACAATACTTAATACAACTGGAACAAGTACAAGTGTAAAAATTGTTGAAACAAGCAAGCCTCCTACAACAACACTTCCTAATCCTCTATATAACTCACTTCCCGAACCAGGCATTAAAACAAGCGGTAACATGCCGCCAACACTCGTTAACGTACTCATTAAGATGGGACGTACACGACTAATAACACTTGCCCTTATCGCTTCGTTTGGATGCATCGCTCCGTCTTCATTTAAGAAATTCAACGTCTGATGCACAAGTAAAATCGCATTGTTTACAACAACTCCAGCCAAAATCATAAATCCTAACATCGTTAAAACATCTAAATTTTGTACTGGCATATAACGATCTAGTTCTGAGAAGAAATGTACAACCGACAAACCTAAAAATCCGCCAAAAGTGGCTAAAGGAACTGAGACCATAATAACAAATGGGTAAACCCAACTTTGAAATAATACAACCATGGTTAAGTACACAACAAACAAAGCCAAAAACATCGAACTCGATAAAGTCCCTACTAAAGATCCATCTCCAAGCATTGCCCTTTTAAGTTCGTTTAACTTTCCAGCTGTTCCCGCCTGATTCATGTGAACGGATGGATGAATAGCTCCGGTCTCACGTAAATTTAAAACAACTTCATCAATTTTTTCAACCGCTTCTTGTAGCGTCATCCCTGGTGGCGGAGTTAACTGTAAGGTGACAGCTCTTTGACGATTGACACGTTTAATCTGATTCGGTTGAGAGACACGTTTTATGGTAGCGACAGAAGCTAAATCAACAACTTGTCCATCTGGGGCTGCAAATAATGCATTGTTTAAAGCTTCTACTGGCACATCGCTTAACGCGCCATGTGTAATAATTTTTAAATCTTTAAGTTCACCTGCTACTTCATACTCGCCCACAAATAAACCATCGCCGTAAGCCCGAATAATTAATCCCAAATCTTGTCGTGTCATTCCCATTTCACTGAGACGTTCATCGTTTGCAACAATTTGTATCTCTGGTGTTGGTAAAGAGAAGTTCGCGGGTTCTGGTTGAATCGCATAAGGACCGAATGATTCGATTAAAGAACCCATCAGCGCTCCGGCGGATGCTGAGACATGTTCTAAATTATCTCCAGTTAAATCAATATTGATAGCGGAACCTGTCTGACCACCTGTACGAAACAAAGGAAACTGGAAAGAAAAGCTAAAAGTATCAGGAGCTTGATCTCCGGCCGTTGCGTAATTAAATAAATTAAGGGTGTCAACAACACGCTTATCTTCCTTTACAATAGCAACATGAAAGACACGTCCATCCCATCCAACAACAAAATAATGATCCAATAGCGGCGCTTTAATGGTAGGAGCCCCTTCTTCCATACTCAACGGAAGATCAACACGACGATCTTTAACATTTTTATCTTCTCCTAAAACGCGCTCAATCTCAAACTTCGCCTCTGTCAATTCCCAAGCAGGCCTTACCCTCTCTTCTAATCGCTCCCCTAACTTATCTAATTGTTTAACGTTATACCCAGGTGGAGGAATCATTAAACCAAAAACGATATTTCGATTTCCTTTTGGCAAATAATCCATAGGCGGTAGAAGCAAGGCAATACCGATAACAGTAACCAACCCAAACGAAACAATTGTCACAATACGAAGAGACCATGTTGACGCTAGTTTATGAACAAAATTTCCAACAAAAACAGGCAAATTTTTAAGACTTAACTTACCCAAAAACCCTTTCTTCTTTTCTTCTGGCTTTTTATTACTTTTAATTAATATGCGTGAAGCAGCTGAAGGAATAACCATAACCGAGACAATCAAACTTAAGCCAACCGCTGCCGCAATTGCTAAAACGATATCGCGAAATAATTGTCCGGCTGATTCTTGAATCAACAATACGGGTAAAAATACAACCAACGTTGTTAACGTTGAGGCCACAACAGCTCCGGACACTTCCTGCGCCCCATCCAAAGAGGATTGTTTAACACTCTTGCCCATCTCCAAATGACGAAAAATATTTTCAATCACAACAATCGCATTATCAACAACCATCCCAACAGCAAAAGCCATTCCCGCTAAAGAAACAATATTTATACTTCGCCCTAAGACAACTAAGACAATGATACTTCCAATAACAGATATTGGAATCGCTACGGCGATAATACCAATGGTTCTTAAAGAACGTAAAAACAGCAACAACGTAATGATCGATAAAAAGCCGCCTATAAAGATATTAGATTGAACAAGACCAATGGCTTGATGAACATACTGTGTTGAGTCATATGTCTGCACAAGCTCAAGTATTCCGTTAAGCCCCAATTCTTTCGCATGTTGTTCCAGCAAAGCCCCTGGTTCGTTTAATTGATCACAAACCGCTTGAACCTCATCCATGGTCTTAATTAAATTTGCTCCTGTCTCAAGCTGAAAATTAAAAAACGGCATCACATGTCCACGCGCCCGGACATAATTCTGCCGTTCTTTGTATGTTTCTACAACCTCAGCTACATCTTTTAAGTAAACCGGGCCGCTTTCATCACGTCGAATAATTAGACTCTTAACCTTTTCTATATTAGAGAAGCGCCCCAACATGCGAACGCGAACATCATTTTTTCCTTCTGATAATTTTCCACCGGAGTAATTTTCGTTATTTAAAAGTAACGTGTCATAAAGTTGCTGTATCGTCATCTCCCGTTGTGCTAACGACACTGGATCAATACGAATTTGAACCTCACGCTCACGCGCCCCTAATATACCAACAAGAGAAACTCCTGGGATGCGTTCAAAAATAGGCTTTAACTTCTTATCCATAAAATCAAATAACGTTGTTGTATCAAACTCAGGATCTGACGAAGCTAATCCGATCCAAGCAATATAATCAATTGATTCTGGATCGACATCTTGAATAACAGGCCGATCGACTCCTTGTGGGTAATTTGGAACTTGGCTTAGCTTTTGATCAACCTCGCTCATCGCATCATCAATATCCGTACCCGTTCGAAACTCCAAACGAATCTGCCCTTGACCAGACTGACTTAAAGATGTCATAGCAACTAATCCAGCAATACCCTGCAACACCTCTTCTTGTTCATCGACAACTTCTGTTTCAATCTCCTGCGGACTAGAGTTTTCCCACGTTGTCGTTACAGCAATGACAACAGATTCAACCTCCGGCGCCATTTGAACGGGAACACGTGTGAAAGAAAGAATACCTGCAAGAACAACAAGAATAACCCCAACGGCAACTGTAATAGGTTGTTTGATACTAAATTCTATCCAAGATTTCATCGTTATTTCTTTGCCTTCATTTTTGTGATTTCAATAGGACTATTAGGGAAGATGCGTTCATTACCTTCAACAATTATGAAATCCCCTGCTTTTACTTGATCTGTCTCGATAACTGCCTCACCACCAAATGTAAACAGAATTTGCACTGGAACCTGCATCGCCATATGCCCTTTGTCTGCTGGCTGAGCTTTAAAAACAAACGAACCAAACTGATTACGGATAAGCGCATCATCAGGAACAACTAACCCTGTCATTTGTTTACCAACCGGAACCCAAGTTGTCACAGACATCCCAGGGGATAATAATGCTGCTCTATCTTTAATTTGTACGATTAGCTTCAATGTCCGTGAACGCGTATCGACCTGATGAATCATCTTTATGGATTCGCTTTTAAAACGCTTCTTTAAAGCATCGACTTCTATTTCCAAAAAATCGTTACTTTCAAAAGTTGCTTGAACCAAACGTTCCGAAAGGTTAATCCATGCTTCTATAGCACCAGATGAGATCATTGTGACAACAGCCGTTCCCGGTGTTAACCATTCACCAGGTTCAACATGACGCGCAATAACCGATCCATTAAAAGGGGCTTTAATTGTCATATCTTCTAATCGTACTCTCAATAATTCAATTCGACTTTTAATTTCTTCGACACTTCCCTTTGCTGACTGCAAGCGCGCAACGGCAACCTTCTTCTCGCGTTCTGCATCCAAAAAATCTCTTAAAGAAACTGCCTTCTGCTTATATAACCCCTCTTTCATTTCATAATCAACCTCAACACGCTGTGATTCTACTTGACGTTGTTCAATCAAAGAGTTTGCGGTAGCCATTGCTGCTTTTGCCTCTTTTAATTGAGCATCTAAACGCCGTCTATCTAATTCAACAAGAATATCACCCTGTTTTACCAATTGCCCTTCGTTAACTAAAACACTTAAAATCGCGCCTTCCTCACGTGCGGCAACTTCAGATTCGGAGACAGCGCGTAATGTTCCAATAGCTTTTTGTCGTTGCTGAACGCTTCTTTCTTCAACCTCTAAAACACGAACAGCTGCAGCAGGCATCGCGGGAGGAGCTGCTTCTTCGGCAAATACTATTCCTTCCAAAAATACTAAATTTAACAACAACACAATTTTTACAACAATAATTTTCTTCATAACAACACCTCTTTTTATTTCCATCCACCGCCTAATGCCTTAATAAGAAGAACAGTGGTAATTAATCTTTGTTTAATATTTTCAACCTCTTGTCTTTGGGCATCTAGTGAAACACGTTGCGCATCAACAACCTCTAAAAAGCTAACTAATCCAGCACGGTAACGTTTCATTGATGCCTCTGACGCACTTGTTGCTGCATGAGCAGAACGTTTGACTGCACTTGATTGAAGCTCCAAAATTCTCAAACCTGATAAACTATCTTCAACCTCTTGAAAGGCTACTAAAATATTTTGTCGATAATCAGCCATTGAAATTTCATATTGTGCTTTGGCCTGTTGAAGTTTTGCCTGATTCCGGCCTCCTTGAAAAATAGGAAAATTAACACTTGGACCTATGGACCATGCCCGACTACTCCAGGCAACAATGTCATCGATATCACCACTTTCAAAACCGGCATCTCCTGTTAATGTTATCTTTGGAAAAAATGCAGCACGAGCTACTCCAATGCGAGCATTCGTTGCAGCCATCTTTCGTTCAGCAGAGGCAACATCTGGGCGACGCTCAAGAAGCTCTGATGGTAATCCAGCCGGAATACGTGGAAACCCCATTAATTCTGTCTGCGGCTCTAAAGAAAAACGTGACGGTGCCTGACCAACTAAAACAGCAATCGCATGTTCCACCTCTGCTCGTTGTTTTTGTAAACCAATCACATCTACTTCTACATTAGCCATTTCTGTCTCAGCACGATAAAGATCGGTTTGACTGACCTCACCACTTTCATATAAATTTTCAACAATTCCGTAAGCACGCTCTCGGATTTTTAAATGTTCTTTAAGAAGGAGAATCTCTCTATCTAAAGAATTTAATGTAAAATAATTCCGAGCTAACTCTGCACGAAGAGATAACACAACATTATTAAAATCTGCAATACTCGCTTTATATTCTTCTTTAGCAGCTTCAACAGAACGACGAACACGTCCCCACAAATCTAATTCATAACTTAATTCAAAGGGAAGTTTATAATCATTAAACACTTGGGTTTCAAGGGCAAAGGGCTCAAGTGTACCTGATTGTCCTGTGCGCGTCCATTCTGGATTAAAATCAACAGATGGATAAATCTCCCCTCTATTAAACTTAACAACACTGCGCGCTTCTTTAACACGCGCGGCCGCTCCAATTAAAGATTGATTCTTATCAACCTCTTCTTGCAATTCATTTAACGTGTCATTTTTAAAAACGCGCCACCAATCTCCCTTAGGGAAAGCATCATTTGGTTCTGCCACTTTCCAATTTGCGTCTTCCTTATAATTGTCGGGAATATCAAGCGTTGGACGAGCATAATCTGGTGTGAGTGCCGTACAACCCGTTAAAGAAAAAAGAAATATCATTAATACAATTTTATTATTTGTCATAAGTTTTACCATTTTTTTTGACTGAACAGTCAAATATGATTACAAAAAAAAATTAAGACACGTTTGCTTCTGTCTTAATTCCTAATATATCAAAAACACCATTCTTAATGTTTTTGATGGATTCCAAATTGTTTGTGATTCTTGCTTGAGATAAGACTCCATGGTAATAACAATAAATTTCATCAATCTTTGCATCTATATTTGTGATCTCAATCTGGTCTTCTGCCTGCGCATCACGTAGGGCGGCTGCAAAATATTTTTTGATTGCCCCACATTTCGCCTCCATGGCCTCACGAATCTTTTGTTCGATAATACCTTGTTCTGTCCCAAGAGATGAATACGGACACCCACAAACAAAGCCTAGCTTTTCAAATTGATCCGCTTGAACTTCATAGATCAAATCAAAATAGTCTGTTAGTCGTTTTAATCCTGGTGATTGTGTTGAAAAAATACGATCAAATTTGGGTTGGTATTCTTCGAAATGGAAAGCAAATGCAGCAACAGCTAAATCGGCTTTCGAAGGGAAATAATGGTAAAAGCTTCCTTTATTAACAGCCGCTTTTTTACAGATGTCCTCCACACTCACAGCGCCATAACTTTCGCTCCAAATCAAGTTAATGGCCGTCTTCATAATCCGCTCTTTTGTATTTTTGCTTTTAACCATGGCGCTATTGTACTTGACTGATCAGTCAAATGTCAAGTTTTTATTTTGAAGGGTTGGTTGATATTTACACACCGCCAAAAATTGTTTTAATATGAGAAAAAGTCCTCTTAGAATTATGAGATACAATAAACAAAGAATGTTAGGCACGATTTAATAAATTTTACGTTTAATCGTAGCTGTCACTATTTTTTTTATTTTTTTATCTCAAGAAGTTCGACTTCAAAAACCAATACAGCACTTGGACCAATCACGGGAGGAGAACCTCTTTGTCCATAAGCAAGTTGCGATGGTATAAAGAGTTTATAATGACTTCCAACATTCATTAGCATAAGCGCCTCTGTCCAACCTTTAATAACACCGTTAACCGGAAATTCCGCTGGCTGCCCTCGTTTATAAGAACTGTCAAACTCCGTACCATCAATCAACGAGCCTCTATAGTTGACTTTTACTTTATCTGTTGCGGTCGGCTTAGGCCCCGTACCTTCTTTAATAATCGAATATTGCAAACCACTCTCTGTTGTTATAACCCCATCAACTTCTTTATTCTCTTTGAGAAAACTATTTCCTTCCATCTCATTCTTTTCCAAAAGTTCTTTGCTCTTCTCCATCATCTTTTTCTGCATTTCCATTGAAAATTCTCGCATAATGGTCTGTCCTTCCTCAGGAGGAATTATGAGAGGTCGCCCTTGATACTGATCGTTCATTCCCATTATTAATTTATCGATATCAATATCCTCTTTCATAGGAATAATGGATTGTGCAATATCCGCACCTATCAGATAACTTATCTTTTCCTTCTTACTTTGAAGTTCAACACCCTTCTCCTTTTCGGCATTAACATTACTGCATACCAATAAAACAACTAGAACACCAACTAAACTTGCACAAATTTTCGAGTTTTTCATAATAATTCCTTTTCTTAATATTAATAAACGATGACAGAATCTCTTTAAAACCTACATCTGCATCATCTTTGAGACCCGTATTGATCCACCATTTTCCAAAAACGGATCTGATTGCGCAATTTTCACAGCCTCCTCCATACTTTCTGCTTTAACAACAGCAAACCCTTTCATCGCATTCGCATCACTATCATCTTCAACACTTGTTTTTGTAACAATTTTTGAGGCCGGCAGAGGTGTTCCCGGATTAACGATCGTTTCACCAAGACTTTCTACCCACGCTTTCCATTTCCCCATTTGAGCCATACCCTCTTCTTTGGAACTGGGTTGATTTCCGCCGTGGTAAGCAATCATGAAATTATCCATAAGTAACTCCTTTGTTTAAATAAACGCCTTTTTTAAACCAATCTTTCTACGACAGGAGGATTATATCACAGAATACATTCTTTAAATATGTAGAAAAATCGAAAGATCCAGAAGGAGCGACAAGTAATTTTTTTACTTTAAAATACTTTTTACCTTCTTTTGTAAATAAGGAACAACTTCTTTGGTAAACCAACGATTTTTATTCATCCAAATAAAATTTCGTGGTGATGGATGAGGTAAAGGCAAATACTTAGGCGAATATTCTTTATACGCTTTAACTGTTTTTGTTAATGTTTCTTTCCGATTGTCTAAATAATACCTTTGAGAATATTGACCAATAAGTAATATCAGCTGAATCTTCGGAAGTTTTTTTAATATCTTTTCATGCCACAAAGGAGCACATTCTTCACGTGGAGGTAAATCACCTGACTTTCCTTTCCCCGGATAACAAAACCCCATAGGAACAATAGCAATCTTTGACTCATCATAAAATATATCCGAATCAATATCCATCCATTCCCTTAATTTATTGCCACTTGGATCATTCCAGGGAACTCCACTTTCATGCACCTTTCTACCTGGCGCCTGACCAATGATAATAATCCTAGCGCTTGGATGAACACTAAACACAGGCCTTATCCCATGTGGTAAATATTCCTTACATGTTTGACATGATTTAATTTCTTTAATTAGATTTTTAAAATCTTTATTCATAAATTTATTTATAGCTAACACTCATTTTCCTTTACAAACTTAATTCAACACGTACACCAGCAACAATAGCATCTTCGAATCCCTTCACGGCCCCTGGGTTAAAAATGTATTGAATATCTGGTTGAATCCTAACCTTGTCATTGATCTGTATGTTATACGTCGCTTCAATCGTTGTTTCAAAATCATCCCTTCCACCAGCATCAACAACATCCTTATTTATGACAGCGTGTGCTACAGCAATACCCGCCTCATCTTCATCTCGTCCAGGAACTAAACCTCGATAGTTAAAACCACCACCAACGTAGATATTAACTTCGTTAACCCGTTTATCATTCATTCCAAACTGAACAAACCCACCAAGTCCTTGCTCTTCACTTTCTCTATATAGCTGTTTATCAATAATCAAATACCCTCCCATATTATTATTCCTTTCAATGGGATCTCCACTTAGATTTAAATCAACAACGTCATTCACTTCTCCTGAATTGTTCCATAAACCCAACTTGATAAATCCGGGTAAGAATTGTTCATGAAAATAAAAAGCGAGTTCTGTTGCAATGAATGCCCCAGACGATCTGTCTAAATCCGAACGAGGAAAATGTTCGCTGATATCAGGATCACCGGGATCTCCATCATAAACAGCAAATAATAACTCCCATTGCTCGTTTAATAGTGTTTTTAATCTAATTCCAGGAGCGGCTAATGGAAACACCGAAGGCCTTGCCCCTGCAGAAATATCAGGTTGAATACCGAAAGAACTATTAATATATAAACTTCCATATTCCGTAACATTAAATTCTGAATTGTAATCATGAAAACCTAACAAAATAGACAACTGATCATCTAAGAAAAAATGTTGATACCACAACTCATAAATGCGAGATGTGCGTGGAGCTTCAATGTTGCTTATTGTTTGCAGATCTCCAACAATTTCGCCTGTCAGTTTCTCATCACCAGAATTATGAAGACCATAAATAAAAAATTGCCCGTTATCCCAAAGGCCAAGCTTTTCTGTATCTACGTCTAAAGTAATGTCTAAATTTGTTAAATACGTATCACCTCGTTTTATGCCACCTTGTGTATTGGAAAAATAATCAACTGTGTAAACAGCTTCAAATGAAACGCCTTTATCTTGAAGTTCGTCCCTCAATGCTGCTGCATAAGCGTCACTTAAAACAAGAGCGCTTTGACAAATATATACAAAATAAAAATTAAATAAAAAGAATAGAAGTTTTTTCATGACACATGCCTTTTTTATTATTTAGTTATGAGACAGTGTATCATCCATAGACAAAAAATGTCAAGAAACTTTTTTTTCTTAAACAACATATTTTTAAAAAACTTTTAATTTTCAAATAATTGTGATGTTGCGGGGGAGGGCGAGATGTATTTTGGATTATGGATGAAGAATCGTAACTTATTTTAACGAATACATTTACTTAATTCTGATAATAACAGCTTCTTAACCCGTTGCCTTCATTCCAAAAGCAATACCATTGACCGTTAATGCTAATAGGCGACGGGTCTCTTCACTTCTTTTCTCCGGTGGTTGTGAACGCCACTCTTTAAGGAGATTAACTTGCATATAATGTAAGGGATCAATATATGGATTTCTTAAACGGATCGAATTATCTAATCGAGGATACCTCACCAACAACTTATCATGTCCCGTTATCTTTTGAATATTCAAAACGGTTTTATCATGCTCTTCAGTAATGCGACCAAAAATATTGTTACGTATATCCTTATCTTCAACCAAAGAGGCATAGCGGCTGGCAATGTATAAATCTGTTTTAGCCAAAGAGGCTTCAGCGTTGTCTAATAACATTGAAAAAAATGGCCAAGATTTATACATTTTCTTTAACTTGGTCAGATTACGATCTTCTTTAATAACCTTTTCTAATCCCGATCCGATACCATACCACGCTGAGAGTAAATGACGTGATTGTGTCCAAGAAAAAACCCAAGAGATCGCTCTTAAGTTTTCCGTTTCACGCGAAGTATTACGACTTGCTGGACGCGAACCGATACGAAGTTCGGCAACCACATCTATAGGTGTTGCCGACCAAAGGTAAGTTTCAAAATCTTCAGTCTCATAAATTAAATTTCTGTAAGCGGCTTGTGACTTATCTGCCAAGGCACCCATAACCTCTTCCCAACTCGCATCAACATTATCTTCCTCTTTAGCACGGCAAAAAGAATCAATCACACCTGTCGTTAATTGTTCAAGATTACGACGAGCAATATCCGCATGCGAATACTTTAAAGAAATAACCTCACCCTGCTCTGTGATACGAATGCGTGCACCATGGGCCGCATGCGGTTGGGCGATCAAACTACGATAACTCATCCCTCCACCGCGATCTATTGTTCCCCCTTTACCATGAAAAAAACGTAACCCAATTTCATTTTTATCTGCAACATCTGATAACTTCTTTTGTGCCGAATAAAGATACCAATTAGCCGCCAAATAACCGCCGTCTTTACAAGAATCTGAATAACCTAACATGACTTCCTGAATATTCCCTCGCTGCTTAAGGTGCTTAACATAAACTTTGTCCTTAAGAAGGCTTTCTAATAAATCCGCACTACGATTAAGATCATCGATGGTTTCAAACAATGGAACAATGTCAACATCGGTTACTTTGGCCTGTTTTGCACAATCAAGCAGATCACAAACAACCTCTTTAGAATGCGTCATACTTAATATAAAACGATGAGCGGCTTGGTTACCGTACATGGATTGGATCTTGCCAATCGTTTCAAATTCTTCAATGATTTCATGACGGCTATCTTCAAGCTTACCGGAATGATCACGAAAATCCAGATCAGCTAAGACCAACCCACATGTCTCTAACTGATAAATCAAATCTGTCAACCTGCCGTTTGCAGCACGAGTGGCCTTCTGATCCAAAAGCTCTTCTCGAATTTCTTTAAGTTCCTTTATAATATATTGTTGATCAATAAATCCGGGCTTTACTAACTGTAATAAATTGTAAATACGATCACGCACATGCTCCTCAGGATGATAATGTTTCTTATCGGCAATTTTTTGTTGTTCCTTGTAAGATAAAGGTGTTGCATGAGTCAGTTCATTGACAAGCTCACTTAATTGTTTTTGAACTAAACGAATAGCCAAACTATGCTGAAGCTTCATTGTTTCTAAACTCACCTGAGGCGTAACAAAAGGATTGCCGTCACGATCTCCGCCCACCCAACTACTCATTTTTAAGAAAGGTCTTTTCACGGATAAATTTGGATAAGATTTTTTTAATTCCCTCTCAAATAAACGCATGTAATCGACTAAGGCGTTATGAATTGTTTTATCAAAATAAAACAAACAATTCTTAGCCTCTTCTAGGGGAGAAATACGATGGTATCTAATTTCGCGGGTTTGCCACAACGCTTCAAGAATTTCATCAGGATTTTCAATGGATTCCGACAAACGCATCAAATGACCTAAAGCTGTGCGTCTTTTACTTTCCGTAGGGTGGGCTGTAAGAACAGGTTCAATCTCCATTTGTTCTAAACATTGACGAAGCCGCTTCTCTGAAACATTATCTTCGCGCAATTTACGAAACAAAGAAGCTAATGATTGGCGCATATTGGGCTTCTCTCTAATAGCACGGCGTCGCGCCCTTTCTTCACACATATTGACTAGCTGAAAAAATAAACTAAAGGCATGAATAACACAATAGGCTGTTTTATGATCAAGCGATTCAATGAGCTGCTGCTTAACCTTAATGTCGCTAGGTTTATGTTTCGCACGCACCGCTTTAGCAACCTTACGAACAGCCTCAATCGCATCATAAACCGCATCCCCCTCCTGCTCGCGGATCATTTTGCCTAAACGGGTTGTAATAAAACGAATTTCGGTATTTAAATCAGATTCGGTAGTCATTGGATATACATTCTAATTGCATGATTCGATAGAGTCAAATGATACCACTTTTTGAAGGAAATAGGGAAGAAAAGAACGGGGCCGTTGTTAATGCTCATCATAAGGATTTGCCATCTTCTTAAGAACAATAGCAATAGTATCCTCATCAATATCAGCACTTTGCATAAACTTACCAGCTTTTTGCGAATCCCCCGAATCAACTGCAGCCATAAATTCATCCACGGCATCAATACGGGCTAACATTTCTAAAACAACGGTGCCTTCAAAATCGTTTTCGTTCATTTTGAATCCTTTTATAAAAAGACAAGTCATTCATCCACCATGTCCCATTTTTTATCAATTAGTCGATCTGTGATTCGTAGCCACTCAATTATAAATTTCTGATTTTGGACTTCATGGAGAACTTCATTAAAACGATTACTGTCTAAAACATTTACAGCTTGTATATAATCATTGATCGTAACTTTTCCGAAGGAATAATTTTCTGTTTCATCATCTAATACAAATCGTGCTAAACCTATTTTCTCTTCCGCTATTTTTCCCAACGCCTCTTCTCGATTGATTATTTGAAAAAGATTTTTTATATCCGTATACAATTTATAATGCGTATTAGACGTTGTTAACTTTTGCTTGTTTAAAGAAATTTTGGACGTTTCATACTCAGCGTGTTCTAACTGATCAGAAAATGGCCACTCCATAGAAATTCCGGCAAATATTAAATTATCTTCATCTCGTATTTCATGATCATCACCATCTACTTCATAACCAATAAGTAAATTAATAGATGGTAGTAAGTCATCGGCATTTTTATCGACCTCAAACGTGCTTTTATCTTCTAATAATTTTAGAATATCATAAGTTCGACTTTTATTTTTAAAATTTTCAAAATCACTATCAAACGAAATCTCTAAGTCCTCATATATGATTGGCTTTTGTGGCACTATTTCTTCATCCGCTGAATAACGTATAGTTTTCTTAATAAAGTTTAGCGCATTCTGATACTTTTCCTGCAGGCCAATTAAAGTTTCCTTTTTTGCCAGCACCTGTAAATTGATTTTGTTCACATCAATTGGTAAGGCTATGCTTGATTTTTGTCTTTCCTTTATATTGTCCATTAATTTTAAATTTTCCTCATAAGAAGATTCCCCAATTTTTAAATTTTCAAAAGCCTCATACCAATTAAAATACGCAACCATTACCGTCGCTAAATAATCCTCATAGGCTTCCACCACCTGGTGTTTAATCACGTCTATTTCAACACCAATGATCTTATCCCTTAAGCGTGTGGCTCTTCCAAAAGCATTTTCGGCAATAGGTTGTGATATATTAAATGTAAATTCTGAACTATTAACCGATGAAGTAAACGAAGGAACTGATTTATACCCTGTCGTTAATTCAGTTCCCGAATATGGAAACAACTTGGTTAAAGAAACTGTCGTTTCCGGCTCTTCTTTATCTTGACTTAAATATAAATCATATTGTGCTTTTACTTCCAAAACAATATCACGTGCCGGCAGATTTAAATCTTTTCGGTACTGCAAAGGCAATTTATCTATAAGAATACTTTCAAATTCAGTATCATTCTCGGTCGCCAGTTTAATAAACTCATCCATCGTAACAACTCGCCCATCTATTGATTTCTCGAGAGTATTATTTGACAACTGAGCTGCACTTACTGTAACAACCGATGCACATAGCGTTATAAATAAAATTATTCTTACTCTTTTCACTTTAATTACCCTTATTAAATTTAAAATTCACGTCTTTCACTAAACCATAAATACACGGAATGAGCAACAATGTAATGGCCGTTCCAAATATAAGTCCCCAAGCCAAGGACAACATCATTTCAGCAAGCATAGCATCATACCCTGCTAACCCATATGCCGTCGGCAACACACCAACAGCCGTCGTTATTGTTGTTAATATAACTGCACGCAGACGTGTTTCAGCAATCCTTGCTATTTGTCGGTTCGATTCTTCCTTACTCTTGCTACTATCAAACTCCTTATCCAACTTAACTAACATTATGATCGAATCATTTATAACGACACCTGCAAGCCCCAAAGCACCAATAGCCGCATAAAATCCAAATAATAACTTACCATGCATTAAAAATGCAAACACTATACCTACACACCCAAATGGAATGGCTAACATAATAATGAATGGTTTAAGAAGTGAATTAAACAAAAGCGTTAAAACAATAAAGATTAATATGATGACTAATATGATGGCATGAATCAAATCACTTTTTGATTCTCGAGTATCTTGAACTTCTCCTCCAAATGATAGCGTCGTTGTAGGGTATTGAGATAACATCTTTGGAAATACTTTCTCCTCAAAGTGCGTTGCCACCTCCAATGGTGTCATCTTCGATTTTTCTGTCATATCCGCATCAATAAGTGTTGTTCGCTTTAAATCTCGCCGTGATATAGCATTGGGGGATGTTACTTCTTTTACATGTACAACATCTCTCAAAGGCACTAAATAATTTCCTTTATTCTCAACTGGCAAGTCTAACACCTTTTCAATATTATCTTTTGCCTCATCTATGGTCGTAAAACGCACTTGAACATCTTCATCGCCGTTGGAAAATTCATATAGAACCGTACCTTCAAGGGCCGCTCTAAAGGTCGATGCAATATCGTTCGGATTAATCGACAATCTTTTTACTTTCTCGCGATCAATTGATATTTTGTACTCTGGAACACGAAGCCCTTCATCAACTTCAACATTATCTAAAGAAGCATGCGATTGCATCGTTTTCACTAATTCCTTAACTATGGTATCTCTCAAACCATCATCATTTTGCTGAACAATCAATTCAATAGGACTTCCGGAATCTTGACCCCAACGTGATTTTTTAAACATAACCTTTTTAAAATCTTTCAATTCCTTTATAGGCTTTTCAAATTCCTTAATAAGCTGATCCGCACTTTTTTTCCTCTTTTCTTTTGGAACAATTTCAATTAGCATGCGAAATTTATTTTCTTCAACCGCGCCGCCTCTTCGACTTCGCGCAATTGTTGTTCGATATCCAACAACTTCTTTCCCTAAATATGGTTTAATTACATTTTCAATTTGTTTAGTCAATTTTGCTGTTTCAATTCGATCTGTTCCTGGCATAGTACTTCCCGAAAGAACGACATCTCTTGTCTCTTCATGAGGAAACAAAACAAATTTCATAAGTGTTGTGGACAATATTCCAGCTAGAATCAAAAATCCTAGAAAGGAACATAAAATTATTTTCTTTCTTGGCATTAATTTCTCAAGAAGATTTCCATAACTAGTCTCAACACTATCAAACCAATGCCCCCTATTATTTTTTTCATCTTTAGATTTAGGGCTTAAGAATCTGTCTAAAAAAGGTAATTTTAAATCCATATGTCCAGGAAGAATCAAAAGCGATTCTAAAAGACTTGCCCCCAACATTAAAAAAACAATCAAAGGTATATATTTAACAAAATTACCAAAGTGCCCTTTAAAGAAATATAATGGGATAAATGCAATACACGTCGTGACTATACTCGCTATAATAGGCATCAACACAAAACTCGTCCCCTTAACAACCGCCTCATCATGACTCATTCCTGTGCGCTGCAATCGATTAATATTTTCTGCAACAACTATTGCATCATCGACAATAATACCCATAACAATAATAATAGCCGCAAGTGTCATGCCATTTATTGTCTGACCTAAAATAGATGCAAACAACATAGTAAAACAAAAAGTAAATGGGATACCCATCGCTACCCACACACCGGAACGTTTATTAAGAAAAAGAAATAATGCGATTAGAATGAGAATAAATCCGATGGCTCCATTTATGCTAATAATACTAATACGGTTTCTGATATCGATTGATTCATCATCAAGAAGAACAGCTTTAATAGGCGTGCCTTTAATATTGTTTTCTCTGTATTGCTCAACAACTTTTGTCACTGCATCCAACGATTCTAAAATACCTGCGGAACTATTTTTAACCACACTAAACATTACTGCTTCATGACCGTTAACTTTGTTAATCTGTTTATTTTTTTCATACCCCTCGATCACATTTGCTACTTCATTTAATCTAATAACCCGTCCTTCAAAACCTCCTTGAATAATCAGATTATTTAATTTGTCAGCAGAATCTAATTCGGATAAAAGCGTCACCTTCGGTTCATTCTTTGTTTCGATTGTTCCCGCTGGTTTTCGCACATGATTATCTTTAATTTCTTTCATAACCGTATTAAACGGCAGTTCGTAATTTAGTAATTTCTTTGGATAGGTTTTAATCTGAATTTCTTCTTGGAGATAACCACGTTTATTTACACTATTAACTTCGGAGAGATTTAGAAGTTGGTTCTCAAGAGCATAGGCATATTTCTGAAGATTACGTCTTTTTTTAACATCCAATAAATGGGTACTACTATCATAAATGGCAATATCCAATATTGCTTTTTTGGAGGATTTAAAAACACGAACGTTGGGATCATCAATGACTTCGGTGGGAAGTTGCACATCTAAAACAGCATTGCGTATTTCCGCTATCGCCTCATCGACATTGGGATAATTTTGCTCTAATTCAACATTAACATTGGACTGGCCAACACTTGATGTGCTTGTAACTCGATAGACGCCGTCAAGCCCACGGACCTCTTCTTCAATCGGTTTGGTAACAAAATATTCAACATCCTCTGCAGGAGCGCCAGCATAGCGAACAGAAATTCGCACATTATCAAAAGTAATATCCGGCCATTCTTCTTTTTTGGTCGTATTCCAAGAGAATATGCCGCCAATAAAAACAACCACCATAATCATATTGGTGAGCAAATGGCGTTTCGAAAAATAAGCTATTAATTTTTCCATAAAATGACATTAACGGTTAACAAAAGTTATATGAGTCATTATATATGACTACTCATATAAATAGAAATATTATCCAAAATACAAAAGTTCCTTAGATTCTGAATAATTTTTCCAACCTTCAGGTTATGAGGACGTTATATGACTATGCTTATATTTTCTTGTTTTTATTAATGTTATCTACTGGTAGGCTTTACAAAAAATTGATTTGCTGATATTTACTGCTTTTTGACTGTTAGCAGGCTTGTTTTGTTACACATAAGTTATCACTTTAAAATAACCCTTATGATTATAACCGAATCCAATCTTTAATCTGAGGATGTTGAAAAATCATAGACTTTTGAACGGTTAGTTCCTGCCCACAACCATTCTCTTTAGCGCGACGATACATGGCAATAGCAATAGCAACATCAACATAGGCCAAGCCAACAGCATTAAAATACACTTTTTCATCATCATTTTCACGACCCTTTTTCTCACCCTTTACAATATCTGTTAAATCTGCATAAATATCGTTATCTGTTAACTCACCATCTTTATACATCCGGCTTAACGTTTGCGTACGATGTTTAACTGTTCCCCAATCATCACACACAATTTTATCCATACCCTTAGCAACAGCATATTCATCTTCCCAACCACCAACATGACTATAAAAAGCACCAGGCTTAATCCATTGTGCTTTTAGTAATGGCGCTTGCACACTTGTAGCCGTAACAATAATATCTGCGCCATCTATTGATCGCTCTAAATTTGTTTTTGCTTCAATGAATGTAATATCTTTAAAAATAGGTTTCATCTCACTAATAAATTGCGCCTCCTCCACGTCTTCTTTTGCTGCAACTCGACACTCTTTTAAACTTGGCATAATAGTTTTCATAGCAATTAAATGCATTTTTGCCTGTTCACCAGCGCCGATAAATCCAATCGATTCAGCATCTTTCTTTGCTAAATGTTTGGCAGCCAAAGCCCCCATAGCCCCCACGCGCATATTTGAACACAATGTTCCTTCCATAAAAGCAATCGGAAATCCTTTTTCAATTTCAGAAAGAATAAGAACAGCTGATAAATTCTGCACACCAAACTTTACTGGATTAGGCGGAAAGACTGAAACCCATTTCATGCCGCAAATTTTATCTTTTAAAAATGTTGCTGGTAAACAATTAATACGTTCTTGAGTATCTTCATTAAAAATCTGAACAATTTTCTCAGGAAACAATACTTCATTCTGACTAAAACTTACCAAAGCATTTTCAGCAGCTTCAATAGCCATCTTTAAATCTAAACACCCAGATTCTAATAAATCTTCTTGTGAAAAATATTTAGCCGTTATTTCATGTTTCATATCATTTTCCTTTTAACATAATTTTAAAGTACATTTGAAAGTTAATGTCAAATATGCTGCCGCTGCTCTAAAATAACAGAAATAGCATGACAAGCATCGACAGCTGTAAAAATACCTACCAATTTTTTATTTTGAATAATAATTGCGCACCCATAATGATGCGCGGCCATTTCTTTAGCCACGTCAGACAAATGTGCATCTGGTTCAACGATATAAGGATTCTGATGATAAATATCACTAACATGCATTTGTGATACATCTACATCCTTTAATGAACACGCTGTTTTAATATCATGATCACTTAAAACACCAGTAATTTCTCCATCACGCGTAACGGGTAGATGTCTAATTTCCAATTCTGACATTTTTGATTGGGCTTGAGCAATTGTTGACGTTTCTTCAATCGATACAGGTAAAGTTGTCATAAATTTTTGTACCATTGGATTTTCTTTCGACATAAAATCTCCATTTATCAAAAATTATTATTAAGAGAATACTATAGTATATAAAATTAAACTATCAAAAGTATAGAAATCTGTCAACTCACTTATAATTTCATGAACATTATCATACTATTATTACGCCTCGAAGCCCTTTAGCTAAATCATACTTAATGACCTTCGGGTTCTGAACCCACAGGACTTTTTTTGACCTGTTCATTTGTTAATAATTTACGATATGAGAGGTGTCATGATGTGCTAAATCAGTACCAATTTGATTGGTTATTTATTCATCATACTTTAGGATAGCATTTTGATTAGGTTGAACAAACTTCTACCTTGCTTCATCAAAAAAAAGCACTTCTGCGGAGTAGTGTGTCATCATAATTCTTTTGTCTAACATTTCTGGAAACTGATTGATAGACGTTCACTTTTATTTACCATACTGTAGAATTATTTCCTTCAATTTAGCAACGGCAATTGGTTTTCCGAGAAAATCATTCATTCCCGCATTTTTTGCACTCTTTTTGTCTTCCTCTAACACAGCTGCTGTTAATGCAATAATAGGCAAATTCTTTGTAATTTCTTCACGAATAATCTTTGTTGCATCAATACCTCCCATAATAGGCATCTGCAAATCCATAAGACATAAATCATATTCCTTATTCTCTTTTAATTTATCGATAGCCTCCTGCCCATTATTAAAAAATTCTCCTTTACAACCCAGCTGCTTAAAATATTCGCCAATTAATAATTGATTGGTAAGGACATCTTCAACAACCATTACAGTAATCCCCTTACATGAGCCTGTTAATTCATCGACCCCTCTGGTTTCAACTTTCCCATTGGGACCCATCACACTACTAAAAGCATTCATCAAAGCTTGCTTTGAAACCGGCTTTGTTACATAAGCATTAAATATTTGATTTTTGGGATCATGCTCCGTCTCTGCATTAATATCTGCTGTTACAGCAATGAAAACAGTTTTATTAAATTTATCATTAAACCTAATCCTCTCTACCATTTGAAATCCGCTCATTTCCTTCATGATGATATCACTCACAATTATATCTGGAACGACATTTTTGGAATGGATTAATTCATCCAACTTATGTAAAGTTTCATTGGGCGATCTGCTCATACCTAAAATTCTTAAATTCAATGTTTCACAACACCTCTCAATAATTTTTAAAGAAATTTGATTATCGTCTACAATAAACACTGTCTTATCACTTACTATATCAACCATTTTTAAGGGTTCTTCTCGGGCCTGCGATTTTTCCAAAGGCAATGTAAAAATAAATTCGCTTCCCTCTCCTTCTTTGGACTCAATCCATATTTCTCCTTCCATGGCTTCAACCAATGCCTTGGTGATCGTTAACCCCAAACCAGTTCCGCCAAATTTTCTCGTCGTTGATTCATCAGCCTGTGAAAACGATTCAAAAATTTTATCTTTTTTCTCCGAAGAAATTCCAATTCCACTGTCTTTTACAATACACTTAAGGACAACCTTATTTTTAAATGATTGTTTTTCAGACTTTTTGATAATGACACCGATCTCACCTTCTGAAGTAAATTTAATCGCGTTACCTAATAAATTAACAAAGATTTGTTTTATACGTGTCGGATCTCCTTTTAAAAAAACAGGAGCTTCCAAGTCGATATCAACATAAGTGTCAAACGGCTTATCCTTCATTTTAGCCGCAATCATTTGAAATACTTCATAAATTATCTTTTCTAAATTAAAATCAACAACTTCTAGTTTTATTTTTCCTGATTCTAACTTTGAAATATCCAATATATCATCGATAATACCAAGCAATAATTCCCCGCTTCCTTGAACAGAATTGAGATAACTCTTTTGCTTATCACTTAAAGACGTCTTTTCTAATAAATCGCTAAAACCCAAAATAGAATTCATCGGCGTACGTATTTCATGACTCATATTAGCAAGAAAGTCGCTCTTGGCTTTTGCCGCCTTGGTTGCCGCCTTGGATAACTCTTCAGCTTTATCTTTTGAGATTATTGTTTTTTGTAAATTCTCCGCCATAGAATTAAACGACTTGGCCAAAGCACCAATTTCATCTTTTGACTGTATATCAACTTTAAAATCAAAGTTTCCCTCCGCAATTTTTTTTGTTCCCTCTACTAATTTAGAAATTGGCCGATTAATCATTCTTGAAAATAACAAAGCAAAAAGGATCCCCACCAAAATCACAATCAACCCCAACTTAATATTTTCTTTCTGAACCACAACTAACTCTTCCTTTATGTGTTCAAAAGTAAGACCGACACGGATACCACCTAACTTTTCATCTCCAAGAAAAATTGGAACCGTAATATCTAAAACATCATTATTCTTCTGAATCAACTGAGAGTGCGCTTTAATGGCATTTTGACTAAACGTATCATCAAGAATATCATCACGAAATTTATTTTCAATTGTCCCATCTGTAAGTATTCGCCCATCTTCATCAAAAGCATAGACATAGATAACAACATCTTGCGCTAACGCGTTAGATAAATTTGTTCTCAACAGTCCTAGATTATATTGTTTAAGAGGATTAACAACATTCGCTTTCAAAATCTTTGCCATTCCAACAGCATTATCTGTTAAATAATCTTGAGATTGCTTCTTTTGTTCTTTGATGTTAAAGAAAATGAAAGTACTGCTGGAGATAAAAACAATAATAAGGATACCGTAGAGAAGCTTTGCTCTCAAACTTAAATTAAACTGACTAATAATTGCCATTAATTTCCCTTAAATTTATTTTAGGTATTCTGACAATTCTTGAATAGGAAGAAAATAATCTTGATCGCCTTTTGGAAACTCATCAAATTTTGCCGTTTTCTCAAAACCTTTAAGAATCGATTGACCATCCTTAGACATATGTGCGTTTAACAACACTTCTTTAACAGCTAATACGATGTTTGGATCTAAATCTTTTCTATAGGCAACAACCTGTCTAGGAACGCTAATTGTCTCAAATATTATCTTTAATTCGTCTGCTCTTTTTTTTGCCAGCTCCTTAAAATTCTTCATGCTTAGAGCACCTGCATCTACCTTATTTCGAAGAACCCACATCATTGTCGTTTCATCATCGTAAGAATTCACATACCCTAACTTTTCCTCAGGCACAAGATCCATAAATGATTCTTTTTCCTCAAGAAGAATGCCTGCTTGAAGCAAACTTGACCTTGGTAGAAGACTTGATGATGTCGAAAATGGTTCTTCAAAAGAAATCATTTTTCCATTTAATTCTTGAATCGAATTTATTCCACTATCTTTGCGCACAAAAATTACAGAATTGTATTCTACGACACCTTTCTTCCAACGTCTAACCAATGGCTCAACACCCACCTTTGCTCCAATTTGTAATACTGGAAAAGGACTATCTATATAGAGGTCTATCTCACGCTTCTTTAATAACGAGACCATTTCATCCACAGACGTAGCAACGACAACTTTTTCAGATTCAATCCCCTGCTCCTTTAACTGCGAGGCCAAATATTGAACAAAAGGTCTATATGTTTCAACTTCTTCTTTAGGTTCACTCGTTATAGTCCCTACCTTAATGAACTTGTCGTTAGCACTAACATTTGAAGTAGCGCTAGCCATAAAGGTCATTACTATAAAAAATAACACTCCATATCGATTTTTCATACACGTTCCCTTCCTATTATTTTTTAAAATTCGTATTCAAGCTGCATCACAAATTCATTATTATCAATATCACCAGCACCTGTTGTTTCTTTTTCAATGGTGTATTCCGTTTTAAGTTTGAAGTTCTCAACAATGTCAGTAATAACGGCAAAGGTAAATTCTTCTCGATCCCATGACACTGGCTTATCAAATGTCTTAGGACTATCCACCACTAAGGCGCCATACCTAAACAAAAGCCTATGATCATTGATATACTTCCAACCAAAGGGTAGCTCAAATTTATACGATGGTTGAACAAACCAAGCATATCGCTCTAATTGACCATCCTTGGCATCAATAAACTGACCAAAGAAGTGAAAGTTTTCGCGCTCATATTCAAGATTAACACCTGCCCTGTATTGATCATGGGTTTCAACGCCATAACTATTAAGATTAGCCTTTAAAACAGCAATGTCTGCTGCACTTAAGTGATCATAAAGTCCAAAAACTAAAACATCAATTTCACCAAGATCGTCTAATTCTTTCTTGATCCCAATACCAGCAGAAACTTGTTTAATTCCATTCCATGCCGACTTTCTATGATCATCATGAAGAACTGAATAAGCATCAGAAACAGAATCATCTTCTCCGGTAGGTCTTAAATCTAATTCCGTACCTTGACCCCAGGCTAACGCTGTGTAAAATGTTTCGAATTCTGATTCCAACAAAAACCCAACCTCTTCATCCCTCCAGAAAGCATTAGCAATTAAAGGATATCTTTCGGTCAGATGGTTTGCTTTAAAGAAACGGTCATCTTTTCCTATTTGTAAGGTTGTGTTAAAAGGCAGAAGGTTTTTAAAAATAAAATAAAACTCATCCGGATCAACTTCAGACTCTGCAAAGTCTAAATCTGCCTCGAAGCGTATATTTTCCGTTATTTGAATTTCAGGTTCTAAACGAATCTTATCCAATTGAAAATGGGGTTCGGCCTCTCCTGTTGAAACATCCTTTCCTGTATCGACAAACTCCCATTCAATCTCTCCATGCCACTCAATTTTATGAAACAAATCCTCTGGACGTACCGCGCTATGACCTTCTCCGGAACTAGCCACTTGAACCTCTAAAGAATCAATTTCTTTTTCCATCTGAACAATCTTCTCTGCAGAGACTGTTTTGTGACCGGCTTCTTTTTCAGATTCCAATTTATTAATTTTCTTCTGCATTTTTTGCATTTCTTCTGCTTGCGATTTTATCTGTATTTGCATAACCTTCATTTGTTCTTTTAATTCAGAAAAATCATCCGCATAAAGTGGCGTTAAAAACGATGATAAAAAAATAGCCGTTAAAAAAACAGAAATCATCGAAATTCTATTCATTTTATACTCTCCCAATTTATATAAGCTTAATAATAGTATTAAAAGACTTTTTAATCATAGTTGAATACACATGCTACAACAACTACAAACTGCTATTTATCGATACCGCGCTCTATCATTAATAGGCATAAAAAAAACCTTTCGAGTTTTTGGAAAAACCGATTGGGGAAATATTAATTTACTGGTGTTTACTGCTGTTTGCTTATTATCAGGCTTATTGTGTTACATATATGTTATCGCGTTTTTTCAAATTTTGCTTCCAAACTTTATAATGAGGGCTGACACCATATCATTGTTCTTAATTAAGAAGTTGATCCTTATCATTCCTATTTTTATCCATATCTTGATACAACCAAACCATTCGATCTAAAAACCAAGTCTTACCAAGCATTGTGATCACTGTTCCAAATACCGCATTTTTTAATACGTTCACCCACATAGGTGACGCCAAGTCCTAGAAGTGCACTTAAACAGTTTAACCCAACATCTTTCAATTCATAATACCGATCGGGCAATAGATACTGTATTCCTTCATCACCCCACCCAGCCAATGACGTTAATAAAAATGCCAACAGATAGACCAAAGGCGGATTAACACTTAAGCGCAATGCCTGAAAAACGAGAAAAACGAGCACCCCATATTGGATAAAATGAAATCTCTCCTCGGGTAATGGGATACTCACAATTGAAATACCGTACGCTAACAAAATCATAATAATACAAAGAACACTCAAAACATCAATGGAACGATAGCGTTGATATAACCATCGAAACGCGATAAAAACAATAATCAAAAAAATAAAACCGAGAGTCAGCCGCAGAAGATTGCGTTCTCGTAAAAATGTGGCAATAGGCCGCACAAACGGTAAACTAGCGTAAATAGATAAAAGCCAACCAAGTGCCCACGCCCACCTTAACTTCAAACTATTTCTCACATCTTCTCCTTATTAACCAGCCAGCCATCGATGTCTGCAATCAACTTAATATTTCCGTTGTAATCCGTACGATACAATGGTGCCCGCCATTTATTAAGGAGATTTAAATCAGGCAGATTCCATTGATTAGGCCCGGTCGAAACAATAGCCGGCCTGGCTAAAAATAATTCTTTCATGGTCTCTGAAATATTATCGCCATGATGTGGCACCTGTAATGCATCAGCCATTTTTAATTGAGGGTAGCGTGATAAATAATAATCCTGGCGGGCTTGTCCGATATCGGAAGTTAGCCAAAGAGAACTTTCTTCATCTTTAATAAAACTCTGAATGGAATTATCATTGCGGCTGGATTGCGGATCAATGTGACAAAAAATTTGCAATACGGCCTTCTCTGCGAGAGGAAGAATTTGTTGTCCATCATCAAACACACTAACTGGGATACCAAGTTGAGACAAACTCTCAAGCAGCTGCGTGTATTCTTCTGGACCTTCGAGGCTATTGATAATCACTTCTTTAATGACAATGTTACCCAACAAATCATCAAGCCCCAGAAAATGATTATGATCAGCATGAGTAATAACAACCGCTTCGAGCGTATCAACCCCTCGATCTTTTAAAGAATCCAAAACCGACTCACCGGCATCAATCAAATACTGCTTGCCGCCGGTAACACCCACCAAGATAGCGTCAGCATAACCGACGTCAAAAAAAGTAACTTCCGTACGCTGCTCATCTTGCGCGTCTGGTGCAACGATAGCAAACACACATAAACAAAGTACTAAAACAATTCTAAGAAAAATTCGCCTAATATGAGGAAATAACATGCATTGATTATAACACAAAATTGTATAATGAAAACGAAGGGACTACTCTAGACTTGCCGACACCTCTCTATTCTTTATACAAATACGAAGCGTGAAAATTAATGTGATCTTCTATGAATGTAGAAATGAAATAATAACTATGGTCATACCCTTCTTGAAAACGAATCTCTGCCTTAAACCCAAATTTTTGACAAGCATCTTGTAATATATTCGTCTTAAGCTGTGTTTCCAAAAACTCATCGCTTGTACCCTGATCAACCAACAGCGGTAAAGACTCTTTATCTTCTTGAATTAAAACGCTAGCATCATAAGCCGCCCATGTTTTTTTATCATCACCTAAATAATGTGTGAATACTTTCTTTCCCCAAGGGCACTGCATGGGCGCACATATTGGGGCAAATGCAGATACAGACTTAAACATGGATCTATTTTTTAAAGCTATCACTAACGCTCCATGCCCGCCCATAGAATGACCCGATATACTTAGCCGCCTCATCTCTGCATTAAAATTATCATTGATAAGTAAGGGCAGTTCCTTAACAACATAGTCATACATATTATAATTTGTCTTCCAAAGTGTTGTGGTTGCATTAACATAAAACCCTGCACCTGATCCAAAGTCCCAATGATCATGTTCCCCTTCAATATTTGTCCCCCGAGGACTTGTATCCGGACAAACAATCATAATTCCTTGCCCGTTAGCATATTGCTGAGCTCCTGCTTTTGCCATAAAGTTTTCTTCACTACATGTTAGCCCAGACAACCAAAACAAAACGGGCACTTTTTTCTCTTTTGCTTTTTCTGGAATAAATACCGAGAACTTCATCTCTGTATTTGTAGAAGTGGATTCATGCGAATAATATTTAACCGCACCATCAAAACATTTATTTTCTTTAATAAGTTTAATCATGATTATCTTAAAAAATTACAACAGAGCGAATGCTTTTGCCCTGATGCATTAAATCAAAGGCTTCATTTATTTTTTCAAACGGCATTGTATGCGTTACCATTTCATCAATTTTAATTTTACCATTGAGATATTGATCAACATATCCTGGGAGCTGTGTTCGCCCCTTGACACCACCAAAAGCAGATCCACGCCAAACACGACCTGTTACTAACTGAAAAGGTTGGGTGGATATTTCTTGTCCTGCTCCTGCGACACCAATAATTGTCGACTCGCCCCAACCCTTATGACAACATTCTAGTGCGGATCGCATAAGTTTTGTATTGCCCACACATTCAAAAGAATAATCAACACCACCATCCGTCAAATCTACAATCGCCTCTTCTATAGAAACACTACATGTTTTTGGATTGATACAATCTGTTGCACCAAAAGCACGTGCCATTTCAAACTTATCTTCATTAATATCAACAGCAATAATACGTTCGGCTTTAGCAAGCACAGCCCCTTGAATAACAGACAATCCAATTCCACCCAAACCAAAAACAGCAACCGTCGAGCCTTCTGTAACTTTGGCCGTATTTAAAACAGCTCCAATTCCTGTTGTAATACCACACCCTAATAAACACACCTTATCTAAAGGAGCCTTATCACTTATCTTTACAACAGAAATCTCTGCGAGCACGGTATATTCAGCAAAAGTTGAAGTGCCCATATAATGAAATATAGGTTTTTCATTTTTTGAAAAACGTGATGTCCCATCTGGCATAAGCCCTTTACCTTGCGTCGTCCGAATGGCCTGACAGAGATTAGTTTTACCTGAGAGACAATATTCACATTTGCGACATTCCGGTACATAAAGAGGAATAATATGATCCCCTGGTTTAACGTGGCTAACACCTGCGCCAACGTCCTCGACTATTCCTCCACCTTCATGTCCCAAGATAGATGGAAAAATTCCCTCAGGATCATCTCCAGATAATGTAAACGCATCTGTGTGACAAACACCCGAGGCGACCATACGACATAAAACCTCTCCTGCCTTTGGACCTTCTAACTCAACATCGTCTATTTCAAGTGGCTTACCAGCCTCAACAGCTATTGCTGCACGAATTTTCATATAATAAACCTTTCTTCAAATTTTTGTTTATTGATACTGGTTACTTTTTATTTCGGCCATACGGACGTTTCCATTTTGATGCTTTTGGTTTTCTAGGCGAACCGGATGAAGCTTCTTTCTTTTGTGTCATTGATTTCTTTGGCTTATGTTGCGGCTTTGATTTTTTTACTGTGGATCGAGCTTTAGATGTCTTAGGCCTACTCTGTGTGTTTGCAGCTTCATACGTTTTTGTTTTCTTTGGTTTCTTTGGTTTCTTTGGTTTCTTTGATTTCTTTGATTTTTTTGGACGCAAATCTAGACGAGATGCCGGTAATTTTCGATCAGGGTTAAAACCTTCTATCATCTGACGAGGTATTACCTGTTTAATCAAACGTTCAATATCCGCAAGTTCCTTAAATTCCTCAGCGGACACCAACGAAAAAGCATGTCCATTGGATCCAGCTCGACCTGTTCGCCCAATACGATGCACATAATCTTCAGCCACATTCGGCAAATCAAAATTAACAACTTGAGGAAGTTGATTAATATCAATGCCACGAGCAGCAATATCTGTTGCAACTAAAACCCGAACAACTCCCTTCTTAAAATCCGCGAGTGCTTTTGTGCGAGCTCCTTGACTTTTATTTCCATGGATCGCCGTCGCTGTAATTTTTGATTGTTCCAGATGTTTCGTTAGTCGGTTGGCGCCATGTTTTGTTCTACAAAAAACAAGAACTTGTTGCCATTTATGTTTATTAATTAATTTCGTAAGTAGCGCTGACTTACTTTTTTTATCCACCGGATGAAGCCACTGCTCGACCGTATCAACTGTCGTATTGCGTGGCGTTACTGAAATCTCAACTGGATTATTTATAATTGTTTTTGCAAGTGTACGAACTTCATCAGAAAATGTTGCTGAAAACAATAAACTCTGACGTTTCTTTGGAAGGTGAGATATTATCTTTCGGATATCCTTAATAAATCCCATATCAAGCATACGATCCCCTTCATCTAAAACTAAAACTTCAAGAGTCGTAAACTTAACGGCTTTCTGATTATAAAGATCCAGTAAACGACCTGGCGTTGCCACGAGCACATCAACACCCCGACGAAGTTTCTTCATTTGTGGATTAATCCCTACGCCACCGAATACAACGGCAGAACGCAAAGATAAATATTTACCATAAACCTCCACACTCTCGTGAACCTGTGCGGCCAACTCTCGGGTTGGTGTTAAGATAAGAACACGCGCTTGATTATGTTGAACCGGCTTTCCTTTTGCAAGACCATGCAAAATAGGTAAAACAAACGCCGCCGTCTTACCCGTGCCTGTTTGCGCCGCTGCCATAACATCTTTTCCTTTAAGCACCGCTTCAATACCCTGGGCTTGAATTGGCGTTGGTGTATCATATCCTTTATCAGCTATCGCCTTAAGAAGCGCGTCTGACAAACCCATTTCTGAAAATTTCATAAGTTATCTTTTTTTAATTCTGTTTAATATAATTTTTACGGAAAAGTAACCCTAATTTTTGGGCGTTACCACGCAACATGTTTTCATGTTGCGAAAAGGTAATGCCAGCTTTTGGGCATTACCGCCCAAAAAACAAATAATCCGTATGTTCTTCATTGTTAAGAAATTTATGTATAAATGTTATCGGCTCAACACGCACCTCACGAAACACACCCCGCAAAGCATCTGCAAAAGGAGAATCTTGGGCATAAGACCAAACAGCAAGCACGCCATTCTCGTTTAAATGTTTACATGCCGCCTCAAGCCCTTCTCTAGTATAAAATTGTCCAATCTTCGTATCTAATCGCTCATCAGGAGAATGATCGACATCAATGAGAATCACATCAAATTTCTTTTCTGGTTCACCAGCCAACTGCTCATAAATATCTCCTTGGACAATTTTCAGACGATCATCGCCCAAAAGCTCTTTAGATAACGGCACCAATCCTTCATTCATCCACGAAATAACCTGCGGTAGAAATTCAACAACCTCAAGAGATTCAACTTGTTTGCTACCTAATGCTTCATACGCCGTATATCCTAACCCCAAACCTCCCACTAAAACAGTTAAATCATTCCCCCCATGCATCTTTAGGGCAATCTTTGATAATGCACGCTCAGAATCCGTATGATAACTACTCATTAAAAATTCATGATTAAGTGTAATTTCTGTCACTATTATTGTTGGATCTTGTAATGACCGACGACGTCTTAAACACAACATCCCCAAAGAGGTTTGCTCATAGGCGAGTATTTCTAAATTTGATTCTGCCATTTTCCTTCTTTACTCAAAGTCATTAGCCCCTCTTGGAATTTCGTTAAAGCATCGAAATTCCTAAACAAAATTAATATGACCTATCATACTCTTTATTTGAGATATTGCAAAATTGGAAGACAAGAACAGGCGAGATCTCAGCATCCACAAGCTACACGGAAACCACTGCGACCTTCAGGTTATAAGAACGTTCAAAGTCTTTGCTGGTGTTTGCTGGTATTTACTTGTTCTCACGCCTGTTTTGTTACACATACTTTATCGCATTTTCCAACTAATAACAGATATTAGCAGTAACATCACCCCAAACACACAAACCACACTTGCTCCCGTTGGTAAATCGAAAGAATAGGAAACAATCATTCCTATAATACTTCCGACAGTACCAATACTCCAACCAAGAATCAATCTTACACGAAGATTATCTGCTAAAATCATCGCACATACAGCTGGGATGACTAAAAAGGAAAAAACAAGCAAGACTCCTGCAATTTTAACAGAACTTGTCACAACAAAAGCAAAAGTAACATAAAAAAGAAAATCCCAGCCTCTCACGTTCAAACCTTGCTCAAAAGCTTTCTCTGGATTTTGAGAAATTAGATAGAATTGTTTTCTAAAAACAAAATGAATCACACCCATTAGAGAGTAGATAATTAATATTCTCCCTACTTCTTTTGGACTTACCAACAAAATGTTTCCAAGAAGCGATTGACGAATATGCTCTGTTCCCTCGCCCGAATAACTCAACACAATAAGCATCAGAGCCGAAGAAACAACATACACAATTCCAATAATAGCCTCATGAGGAATCTTTTGTTTTTTGAATCGTGTTAAAGCAAATAATCCAGCACCAATGACTGTAAAGGTTAAAGAAATCATATAACCTTGTATGCTTTCCATTTCAAAACCGAACAATATTGCACAACTAGCCCCTAACACAGCGATCTGGGCAAGTGCTAAGTCAACGAAAATAACCTGACGCTCGATAACATGAAATCCCAAATAGGCATGAATACCAGTTAACACTAAACATGCCATGAAAGGAATTATCATTATTTGCAAGAACTCAATCATGATTAAACCCTTCCTTTAGATTTTTAACAATAAAATCCATCAAACTAAAATAATCACTTACTTCTTTGGTTCCGCCAACAGAAATAGGCGTAACAACAACATTAACCTTTACTCTTTCGGCTACATACTGAGCTGCATCGTCTTTGTACACATTCTCCACAAGAATGACTTTTACTTTCTCTCGATTAACAACATCGATAATACTTTTTAGATGTGTTGGAGAAGGTGGCACCCCTGGTTTGGGTTCTAACTCTCCAACAATTTCAAACCCAAATCGATTTGCAAAGTATACCAAGCTTTTATGATACGTAATAACTTTTTCACCAACATAGGGAGATAATATTTCTTCCCATTCAATCAACTTTTCATCAATTAAAGTACTGAACCTTGACAAATTTCTATCAAATATTAATTTGTCTTCTGGTGAAATTCTACTTAATCGATTAGCAATACTTGTTGCGACAAACTTCATATTCAACGGGTCTAACCAATAATGCGGATTACCACTAGCATGAATATCTCCCATAGAACGGTCGACTTGTCTAAGGACATTTAACGGTTTGATTCCTATTGAAGCATCCAAGTGTCCATCACGACCAATCTGAATATTAGGATTACGAGAACCCTCCAATATCAATGGTTCATAGCCAACTTCTAGTTCTAATCCTATACGAATAAACAAGTCCGCTCTTTTAGCTTTAATCATGTAGGATGGTTTAGCTTGTAGAAAATGATAATTCTGATTACCTTTTCCTAAACTATAGACCTTAACCTTATCTCCACCAATATACTCGACAACAGATTTCAAATCCGTTGTTGTTGTTACAACATTGATAACTTCTGCCTGGGTAGGCGTTGCTGAAAACAGCAACGCGTACCCAAGCAATATAAGAGTACTTATTATTTTGCTCATAACTCCCCCTTACCGATACGCATGTGGTTTATGTGGCCCGATAGAAAAGTCGAGCTGTAACCACACTGTATTATCATCTGAGGTTTCGTTATCAGTATGCGTAAACATTGCCCTCCAAAACACATACTCACTTTGTGCAAATGTAAGACCCGTAGAATAAGCATGCGTGTCTACTTCTGAGCTGCTCGGTGTTTGACTAAAATCATAACGGCCAAAAGCCCACCAACGATCAGTAAGTTGTTGTTCAAGAGATGTAAACATACCCCAAGAATTAATGTCATCGCCTGCTGCTTGTTCACGAACATTAAACAACGCTTCTGTATGTGATGTCGTACGTTTATTAACAAACAACTCTGTGCTATTAATGGTTAAATCAACACCCGTGATTCGTGATTCTGCACCATTGCCATCACCATTTTCTCCAAAGGAAAAAGTGTTTCCAATTTCAAATGAAGTTTCATCTGTGATGTCGAAGAAATTCTTAAGATGAGCTAAATAAACGGTCTCCCCATCTTCTCCTCCACCAAAGACTGTTGAACCATTATTAAACGCTTCGAGTGTAATCTCAGAATAGATATCGGCAGGGTTAAGAATCAAATAACTTAAACTTGCTCCGGCCTCACTGTTTCCTTCTTCTCCAAGAAAATTCTGAACAACAAGCGGATAATCACTCCAAGGTAATTGATGTAAATGCATCTTATTTGTTTTTCCCATGTATGGCCTAAACTTTCCAAACTTACCTTGTAAATTCTCAATGGGTGTTTCAAGCAAAGTCAGATAACCTTCTTCTAAAGCAACCTCTGTACTGCCATCTTCATTTTCAATGGCAACAATCACATCACCACGCGCATAGGTGTCAACATTAGCAGAAAATGCCACCTCTACTTCACGCATGTTAAATTGATTATCACCCTCCCCACCGTTTTTATCAGACTTATAAATAAAGTCGCCGATAACACTAACTTGCGGGTTAAGAGTAGATAAGGCGCTTACCGGTTGATTTATGTCAGCTTTCTCCAACCCTTCAACACGCATTTGCAACCGTTCTATTTCTTGCTTATCTTTAGACGATTGAATTTGTTTTTCTTGTTCAAGCTGTTCAATTCGTCCTTGCATCTCACCCATCTGAACTTGCATGGTTTGAAACATACTTTTTAATTCAGATAACTCATCTGCATGTGCACAAGAGCACATAGCAAAAAGCACAAAAGCACTTAATATAAACTTTTTCATAAAAACCCCTCCAATTGGAAGACTGCAATAAACAGTCTCTTAGATAGACCTATCCGTAAGATAGACTAATAACTTAGTTTGAATTTGTAACTTCTGAATGGAATTTCTTTAACGATAGAAATTTCGAATTAAACTAAACTTGGAGGGCCCCGAGGGGATGGAAGGTAAAAATCAACCCTTGATTTGATTGATTGAAAAACATTTGTTACATGACGCTGAACCTTAATTTTTAATGCTGCAATTGCAACAACAATAGAAATTAAAGCTTGCACTAAAAATTGATAAAGTGGACATTCCTGCTCTGTCCCATGTTCATGATCGTGAACTTGGCTGTGAAAATACTCACCCCCAATAGACAAAAAAGCAAAGCCCAAAAGCGCAAAGCAAAGAAATATAATTGGAATTTTTTTATTTATTTTAATCATTTTTTACTCAATATTGAAGTATGAGGCTATCAAAATTAATCAAATCTGTCAATCAACCTATTTCATAAGCAAAAAAAATTTTAAATCTCTTCTTTCAACCTACATTTCATAAAACAGCAATCGTAATCGGGGAACACCTAACGACCTAACACTATTGATTCATATTCTCAATCCAAATACGTATAGGCAGCAATGCATAAGCTGCAAAGACAGATATAGCCAAAAGAATTGTGGAGACAATAAGAATTCTTTTTTGCCATTTGAGAATTCTCTGATCTTTGATATTGCAAGCCGCCCCCTCTTGCGCCATCTTGTTCCCTAACTGTGATAAAGCATACCAGCAATAACCAAGCATCAATGCCGTTATACCGAAGGTATAAACCTTGTATTTCGCGATCGTTCCTAACCAAGGAACATTAGAAAATAACGAAGCCACAGCGCCTCCTAATCCTATTGAAACAAGGGCTATAGGTAACGCACAACAGGTCGTTGAGAGAATCGCTAAACCTGTTCCGGTAAAGAGCGTTGTATTTGTCTTGATATTATTTTTTTTATCCATTTAAAAACTCCATCCCATTCCGACATCTAATTGATGGCCGAATGAAACTGATTCATCTAATGCATTTTCATAAATAGGAATGGTATAAACAATTTTGGCAATCATAGAGCCTTGGAAATAAACGAAGCCCGGCCCCAACATCACCCGAGTCCCAGCATTATTCCCAGAAATCTTTGAACCACCTTCCTTATACCTAAGCCCATAATCAAGTTGAATAGATGCCCCAGCACTCTTTTTTCCATTATGATAAATTGCTTTTCCTAAAGTCATATCGAGACCAAATAAATTCCCCTCATGTTGATCTCTCGTTCCCTCATTATTGATCCAATAGAAAAAATCAACCCCAGCTAAATAATAAGGACTTTCAGCGCCATAACTCAAGGACACCCCCACATCTGTACTCCCATCCCCAATCGGATAATCACCACTTGTTTTACCTGACGGAATACGAAGGCTTGGTGTAAAGCTAAAGTTATTCGTCCAATTTCTGTGGTTGATATATTTTCTTAAAGGCGTTCCGATAATAATGTCACCCAAACCGCGGTCATGCTGCCTGACAGCTTTTCCACCAATTTCAGTCACACGCATTTTATCGACGTATGGAATCTTAATAGTGATCCGTTTGGATCGATCCCACGTATAAACACCTTCCAACCATGTTGTATCAACTCGCCGTTCCTTGCCTAAAGGATTTGCGATTTCGTCATCGCCAGACAACAATGTATCGGAGGCACGGTATTCATGGCGAATCTGAAATCCTTTTCCCCCAGCCCAGCGAGGCGCTTCGTTCATCACAGGTTGATCGGCGCGAGCTGGAGTTATCAAAGCCAGACACACTCCTATACTGAGTAATATTTTAAACCATTTCATACACTACTCGCCTTCTATGATTGTATTAACTTCAGCCAATGGAATTGTATTTTTTTTGAGAGCCTTTATAGACTGTTCATTAACGAAAAGCTGCAACTCATAAGTTTGATTCTGCACCAACTGTTGCGCTTTATCACCTGTTAATTCGTACAACTTTTCTTGATCGTCATTAACAATGAACTTACGGTCGCCTTCATCAACAGATTGTCCCTTAACACGCATATGAAAAACTCTTGGTTCATATCCGCTCTTGCGAATTGTTTTGGACATTTCTTGCAGATTTACGTCCTCGCCTTCTTTTAAATGAATGGTGATGATTTGATTTTCGATGTCTGATTCAACCCCCTTATGCCCTTGAGATTGATCAATGCAGCCCATCTTTGACAATCCCTTTTGCATGCCAAAGGAACAATACGCACAAACAGCTCCGTTAATTTCCAGCTTTGCCTGATTCGGCGCCACTTGCACTGCGGAGGCCCATACTTGGGTACAACTCAGAAGTAATATAGTAAATATAGAAAATATATGTTTCATAGGAATTCTCCTTTGAGACTAATAATTAGTTGAATAAAGATTGGAAATAAAACTATGAAATAGAGATTGGGGGGCGATGCTCTGTAGGTAAGACCGGCTCATCGTAGAAAAAATCTTGAGCCGAGAAGAAATGTGTGGATACTTCCGGTAAATTAATAGATTGCCTACTACTCAAAACCGCCCCAGAACATGCAAAATGACATAATACAATTCCATGCTGATGCTCCGTCTCCTCATGATGATCTTCGCAAAACGCGTCGAGCTGCAGGGAGGATACGACGAGGGCAATTAGAATTATGCTTTTTAAGAACTTCATAACACGATCAGGATACATCAGAATATATTTTGAGTCAAGGGGTGGGAAGGATCAATGATATTTATAAAAACACCTAACTTCCTTTGCTAAAATTTATAAATGAAATGCGATTGAATCTGAAAACTTTAGGTTATGAGCCTATTATTCATTTGTTTTAAATGTTGGAGTTAAAAAGGTTAATGTGTAACAGGTAAGGTATTACGCCAAATTTGTGTCAATTATTTGAAAGACTTTCCATGCCGCTTTGGTTTCTTAAACATTAACATACACCAAGTATATCGTAGCAAGTTCATGAAAAAGTTTGAGCTGTAGTATTCTGACAACATATATTTGCTATATCTCTCAGCATGATTTCCCCACTCTTCTTTTTTATACCCCTTTCCAACTCTTTGGTAATGGTGACCTACTTCATGATACACCACCTCCGCTAAATACATTGTATAAACAAAAGGACATAAAATCATAAACCATTTAGGATGAAATTCATAAATACTCTTTGCATAGACATTCACAAAAGGAACCTTAGCACCCTCTCGCTTCCCATGGTATGTGCCCCATGCTTCTTTTGTAGCCTTTCTTCCAACAGGCGATGAACCAATAACTATCTTTGATAATCCTACGAAATGGTCACCTGGAACTATTTTTAAAATATTTCCGATTAAATATTCGTAATTAAAACGCCCTATTGATTTATCCTTTAATACTTCATCTACAACATCTATGCGTATATTTGATTTTTCTGAAGTATCTTCCTTATTTGAAGTTAGAAACCCCCAGCAAAGGTTTAACAGATAACTTATTCCCAATGCAAATAAAAGATTCTTGGTAAGAACGACGTAGTTGTCATTGAAAAATGATATTATAAAAATTATTATCCATGAGAACAAAATAATTTTGAAAATAATAGCACCTACAAAAAAAACATTTATTCTTATATCTTGTTTATCCAAAACAATCATTTCCTTTTGAGTAACATTATAACATTAATTAATCATAAATTTTAAACATGACAAAGCGTCGTAAGTATTTGAGATTAAAAGGGGTTCTATAGAGTAGGTAGAATTTGTATCACCCTCTACTCGATTTTGAAGATTAAGACGTTGGGCAGCACTCATTTTATGGTTAGAATTAAGATTCAAGTGTCCCTTGAATTTTATTCCCAATAATTTAGCAGCTTCTGACACATTTTGCTTTCTAGTTATTCTTCCGCTGCGGATAGTCCTGCTAAATAACCTGTCGAGAAGGCTGCTTGAAGATTAAATCCACCTGTGTCCGCATCAATATCCATCATCTCTCCTGTAAAATATAAATCACGAACCACCTTCGATTGCATTGTTCTTGGATCGACATCTTTAAGGGAAACGCCGCCTTGTGTCACCATTCCGCTATTCAAAGGTCTTGAACCTGTCACTTCAAGCGTTAAGGCCTTCAGAGATTCTTGAACGCGTCGGATTTCTTTAAGCTTCATCGTCTCAGATCGGCGAGATCCATCAATCGTAACAAGCTTAAAGAATGTCTCAATAAAAATACTTGGAAAGAAACTTGCTAGGGCGTCTTCCACCTTCCGTTTTGGATCCGCTTTAAGCTCCCGCACGACGCGCGCCTCAACTTCCTCAGGCGTCATTCCAGGCTTTAGATCAATCTTAACAAGAACCTTTTCTCCCTTGGCTAACCAATCAACCACTTCTCCACTCATCTCTAAAGATAACGCACCAGAAATCCCCTGAAGCATAAACATCACCTCACCAATCGGTGTTACTTTTTTCTTCTTCCCGTGCTTAAATGTCAGACGAACATTCTTTAAAAAGAAGCCTCTTAACTTTTGAGGAAACTTTTCTTTTGTAATCAACGGAACAAGCGAGGGTCTTAAGTCTACTTTTCGATGACTCAACTTCTCAGCCATTTCAATCCCATCTCCCGAGGAACCTGTTCCTGCAAAAGAAGCACCACCCGTTGCTAAAATAATTTTATCGCACAACTCCTTTGTCCCATCTTCAAATAGAATCCCTGAAGCTTTATTGTCCGTAACAATAATATCTTTAATGCGCGCATTATAATGAATATGCACACCACGTTCCCTTAATACCTTACGTAATGCTTCCACCACATCGGGAGCTTCATGCTTTAAAGGAAACACTCTTTGTTGACGCCCCACCTGACACTCTATTCCCTGCTCTTTAAAAAAGGCAATGATATCTTCACTCGAGAACGCCTTAAGGGCATCTCTTAAAAAATGACCATTGCGCGCAAAACGTACAAAAAAATCTTCTTTTGCACAAGCATTTGTAATGTTACATTTACCTTTACCTGTTAAGAGAACCTTCCTTCCTAAAACATCATTTCGTTCAAATAAAGATGTATGACATCCATGCTTAGATGCAGAAATAGCCGCCATCATACCCGCAGCACCTCCCCCAATAACAAAAACTTTTTTTAAATTATCCGACATAAGAATCTACACCTTTAGCTGCAACAACACCACTTGCCCATGCCCATTGAAAATTAAATCCACCAATGCGTCCATCGACATCAAGAATTTCTCCGCAGAAGAATAATCCGGGTGAATGTTTGGATTCAAGCGTTTTAGAATGAACCTCCTTAAAAGAGATTCCTCCAGCCGTAACCTCGGCTTTTCCATAACCTACTGCACCTGTAATCGGCAATTCATACGCTTCTAAAAACGCAATCAACTTCTTACGATTTATCTTTGCTAATTGTAAAACTGAAATAGAAGACTCTAGATCTAAGTAAGTTAACACCGCCGTACTAAACCTTTGCGGGAAATATTCATTTAAGAAACTTTTTATATTTTTCTTAGGATACTTCACAACAAAAACATCAAGAGCTTCTTGAACACCTTTAAGAAAACACGCATTTAACACAACAGCATGATCTCCTCGCTTCCTAAGCCAATGACGACTTAAGTCAAGAACGCCTAGACCACTCACTCCAAAATGGGTAAATAGCAGATCCGTTTCTTTCTCTAAATGTTTCTTCCCATCAACGCGTAACGTTAAAGTCGTCTTGACACTTACACCCATCAAAGACGTCCAAATATTTTTATTCATCCTAAGGGGTGTCAGCGCGGGACTCGTAGCCACCGTTGTGTGCGCATACTTCTTAGCTATTTTATATCCACTCCCATCACTTCCTGTATTTGGATAAGACAATCCACCCGTTGCAATAATAACACTTTTTGAATCATACATCGTGTTCCCAACATAAACGGCATAACCTAAAGAGCCCTTTGAAATTTTGGTAACTTTATTCTCTGTTTTAAGGATAACCCCGACATCCTTAACCTTCTTAAGAAGACCTTCAAGAACAGTTTTAGCCCTTTGCGTTTTGGGATAGCACTGACCCTTCTTCTCTTCTATTAACGGCACATCTATTTTCTTAAAAAAAGTAATCGTTTCTTCAGGGGGAAAAAACCGAAGAATATTACGAACAACCTTGGGGTGTTCGCTGCAATAATCCTTTTCCGTAACAGCACGATTGGTCACATTACACCGCGTACCACCAGACATGAGAATCTTAGCGCCTACTTGTTTTTGGCTATCTAAAAGAAGAGTGCTTCGGCCGTATTCTGCCAGCTCAATAGACGCCATTAAACCTGCAGCTCCAGCTCCTATAACAATACAATCCCATTGTTTTATGTCTTTATTCATAGTTTTATCCCATACTAAATGTCAGAATTATAGCACACATCTTGAAAGAAGAGGATCTGGGGAAGGAAGACGTTTAAAACTTTTAAAAGCTAACCTTTTTAATTAGTTGCGGGGACCTAGGTAACCTATGCCAAATACGTGTCAACATTAATCTTTCCTTAATTGAGTTGAAACACCTATCGGTGTTGGTAATTTTAATACAACTATATAACTAGATGCAATAAACGTAAAGATCGTAGTCAATTGAATCAATTGAGCCGCAGAAGTACTAATATGGCTTAGCTCTACTGCTAATAGAGCAACCAACAATGAAAACTCGCTCAATTGTCCAAGCCTTATACTAGCCTCTCTAGAGAATTCATCATTTTCACCTGACAATATAAATGCCTTTTTCAATACCAACGGTTTAAATACTACAAATACCGTAGCCAGAATTAAAGCAGGCACAAATATGTCTTTCATTATAAATAAATCCAATTTTGCTCCTAAAGTAAAGAAGAACAACACCAAGAAAAAATCTCTGAGAGGCTTTAAGGATTCTGAAATAAAAAGCGAAACTTTATGTTCAGCTAGAACTACGCCAGCAAAAAATGCTCCCGTCTCATAAAATAATCCCATACTATGCGAAATACTAGCAATTCCAAAACACCACGCTAACCCAAAAACAAATAAAACTTCCTGCAAGCGATCGACTCGAGCCATGACTTTTTTCAAAACAACTAATTGAAACAAAAACAATCCAGCAATAAAGAATATGAGTTTAACCGATAATATTGAGAAACTTAGCACACTGCCCTCTTCAGCGCCTAAAGATCTAATAAAAGCCAACACAGCTATAGCTATTAAATCCTGCAAAATGAGAACACCAATACAAGACGATCCCATCTTTCCCTGATGTAAAGTAGTCGTCGGTAAAAGCTTCACAACCAGGATCGTACTTGAAAACATCAATGCAAGACCAATACACAAACTATCAATAAGAGAAAATCTAAATAAATAGGCAAATGCAAATGCGATTACAAAAGAAAACAAACAATTAATAAAAGTAACAATTGCTGTTTTTTGAAATAATCGAACCAATTCTTTCGGGTTTAAACTTAATCCGGCCAGAAATAGTAAGAGTGTGATACCAAGATGAGAAATACCATCGATAAAATCAACATTCTTAATCCAACCAAAGCCCCACGGTCCGGCTATAATCCCACAAAGAATATACGCAATAATGATAGGCTGTTTAAGAAGTACGGCAAAATAGGATAAAATAGCCGCACCTACAAGTAGAACGCTTAAATCTAATATAAAAGAATCCATATGCATAATAATATTCTTCGTTAGTTCCAATCCCTTTGTTTAGCTTGTTTACTCATAGATTATACACTCTGCATAAGTTCATTGAAATACCTTGGAAGCCTCACCTTAAACTTCATTTCCTTCTTAGTGTGTGGATGCGTTATAACAAGAGAAGCCGAATGAAGAGCAAGTCTTCTAATACCCTTTTCTTTAAATCCATATTTTTTATCACCAACAACCGGGCAACCTTCCTCTGAGCAGTGCACCCGAATTTGGTTCTTTCGACCTGTCAATAATTCAACCTCTAACAAACTATATTTTTCCGTTTTTTTCAATACCGTATAAGCTGTTTTTGAAAGTTTACCCTCTTCTGGACTCTTTACAGAATACATTTTATGAATACCATTCTCAGCCAAATATGAAGTTATAATGTCTTTCTTTTTAGGCATTTGGCCAGAAACAATCACATAATAGGTTTTCTTTGAATTCCCCCACTGATCCTGCAAATAAAGTTTAGCTTTTTCACTCTTTGCAAAAACAACAACACCTGAGGTATCCCTATCTAATCGATGAACAATAAAAACACGTTTCCGTGATTTTGAATTACCTTTGCGAACATAATTATTCAGTAAATCATATGCCGTATTTCCCTTCACCCCATCCGTACTAATCGTTAAAAGACTACAACTTTTATTAACAACAATAATATCATGATCTTCATGTAGAATATCAAGCCCTTTAGGCTGAAAGCGTGGGGGGGGCTTTTTAAAACTTTTAGGTTCACTAGACATAACGATCTTTGCTCCTTAAACATTACTATTCAATGTTATTGTTTGCGCCTTATTTCAAAAGATTTTTTCCCAAAGAACAAACTTTGTCGATTAATCCATCAACCTCTTTAATCGTCGTACGGGAGTTAATAAAACATGGTCGAATAACTAATTTACCATTAACACGCGTTGTCGATGGGACATAAAGGCTTTCTTCTCTTAGTTTTTCCGCTATAGCTTCATTTAATTCATCAAGAGCTGTTTCATCTAAACCAGGGCTGACATAACGAAAACAACAAATAGACAGCTCTACACAACCTACCTGTTCTAGTCGATCCTTCTGTTGTATCCGCATAGATATATGTCTTGCATAACTATTGTGTCGAGAAACTCGGTCTCGCATACCCTGCGCCCCAATTTCTTTAAGAATAGCCCAAACCATTACACCTCGTGAAGGTGCTGATTGGGCGACACCGAACTCATGATACTGATCACCAAAAGTATCAAACGGAGACCTATGTTCTCCTTGCCCTATAGAACCCTCCAAATATTCAGCGGGTTCAAGCGTTAAGGCTCGTCCTAAAAGATTTCGATCACAAACAAAAGCGGCCCCACATCCAACAGGTGCCGCCAACCATTTATGTGGATCAACAGCTGCAGAATTTGCCCGCTCAAACCCTTTATACAAATGCGAAACCTGTGGATCGAGCTTACCAAACAAACCATAAGCTCCATCAACATGCAGCCACGTATTGTATTCTTCTGCAATATCTGCCATGTCATTAATCGGATCAACAACACCCGTATTAACTGTTCCGGCACTGGCAACAATTGCTATAGGTATAATCCCCTGTTTCTTATCTTCCTTTAAAGTCTTTCGTAATTCATCCAAATTTATTTTTTGATTTTCACAGACAGAAATAGAGACTACATTTTTACGACCTAATCCAAGTACGCCGACTGCACGAAGAATAACATGATGCGCCTCACGACTTGCATAGATCTTCCATTGTTTATCTCCAGGTAATCCATCTTTTGCTGGATCAATTCCAATTTTTTCAAATGCTGATTGTCTTGCCGCTGCCAAACCAATGATATTAGCAACCGATCCTCCACTCACAAAAATACCTTGCCACTGAGACGGAATACCTAAAAGTTCTTTTAACCACGATAATCCAAGAGTTTCTAAAAAATTAAAACTCGTATCCCAAACCCGTTGTGAACCAGCGACCATAGATGCAAGTCCAGCTGTTGCTCCCGCTACTGTTGGTGCTGTTGTAATCCATCCACTAAAACCCGGTGCACCATTGCGCAATCCATTTGGAATAATAACATTATTTAATTCTTCAATAACACAATCAACGCCCTCTCCTTTTTGAGGCAAGGGCTTATCGAGTATGGCCTTCCATTTATCCTTATTTAAAACCGCTTCATCCTGCCCTTCAAACAAATTAAACTTCTCTAACGCCGGAAGTATTTTCTTAACACACCCAGATAAATCTTTAATCTGAGCCTTTTCATCAACATCATTTGATTGTGATTCCATAAACTTCTCCTAATTACCTTGGTTGCATCCATCCCGGTAAAAACGAATAAGGATCAACCGTACTTAATTCATCAAAGCTAACATTACTATCTCTTAGTTGCCCTTGTAACACCTTACTATTGTAGGAATCAAAAAGATCGGTACATCCACCAATAAATTTTCCGCCAATAAATATTTGGGGAATAGTTTTGCATCCTGTCTTAGCTGTAAGAGCGGCACGAATGCGACCGCCCCAATCATCATCTTGATAAGCAACAGAATCTAAATCAATAGAATTATACTCAATACCTAGTTTCTTAAACATTTTTCGAGCTGACCAACAAAACTCACACCATTCTAAAGCAAAAAATGCGATAGGCTTACTATTATCACTAATAGCATCTTCAACAAACTTAACCGCCTTTTCGTCTAACTCAACAGGCACCTCTTTCTCTTTCTTTTCTGGTGGAGCCGGTGGTGGCGCATCAAATCGTGCCGTCGGTGTTGATCGAGAAATTTCAAGCTCTTGTTCTGTCATTTCTTCTGATATCTCATAAAATAATGGTGTCGACAAATACCTTTCGCCGGTGTCTGGAAGCATAACCAGAATGTTTGAACCATCAGGTGCATCTTTTGCCACTTCAAGGGCACCGGCTAATGTTGCTCCAGCAGATACTCCAACAAAAATACCTTCTTTTTGTGCCAAGTCCATCGAACACTGCAAGGCTTTTTTACCCGCAATAGACACAAGTCGATCAATCAATTTGCTATTAACTACATCTTCTGTTAATTGCGGAATAAAATCTGGAGACCATCCTTGCATTAAATGTGGCCGAAAACTAGGATGACTTTCTTCTATGCTTCCATCTGCATTTCTATTTTGTGAAATGCCACTTGCGAGCAACTGTGAATTATCCGGCTCGCAAACAATCACTTTTGTCTTTGGGCTTTTATCCTTTAACACACGAGAAACACCTTTAAGCGTTCCGCCCGTTCCAAACCCTGTCACCCAATAATCTAATTGTGTATCTTTAAAATCTTCCAAAAGTTCTTCTGCTGTTGTACGTGAATGTATATCAGCATTTGCTTCGTTTTCAAACTGTCGTGTCAAATACCAGCCATTCTTTTGAGCCAGTTCAACAGCTTTATCAAGCATGCCTTTTCCTTTTAAAAAAGCAGGCGTTAAAACAACTTGAGCGCCAAGAAAACGCATAAGTTTTCGTCTTTCTACGCTAAAACTTTCGGCCATAACAATAACAAGAGGATAACCTTTTTGAGCACAAACCATTGCTAAACCAATTCCTGTATTTCCACTTGTTGCCTCAATCACAGTTTGTCCTGGCTTTAGATCCCCCGATTTCTCAGCGGCTTCAATCACACCTAAAGCTAAACGATCTTTGATCGAGCTCATCGGATTAAATGATTCTAGCTTCACAAAAATATTAACGTTTTGAGGTGTTAACTTGCTAATTTTAACAACGGGTGTATTCCCAATTGTTTCAAGAATGTTAGAATACCTATGCCCCATACCGCCTCCTTATTTTTATGCCAAAAATTGTGCAACAATTGTACGTTGCTCTGTGATATTTAAATATAATATAGAAACGGACCCTAGTTTCTTATCAAAATTAGGGTCCGTCGTTAGATATTAGGGATTGCATACTTTGTTACTGGGATATTTGCTCCATTAAAAACTCAATGTCGCTGCTCCATTTTTAATCAGTTCATGCATAGGACTAGCACCTGTAATAATAGCACCTTCAATAAAATCTTCTTGTGTATAGCCTCTAGCACTAACACACGGTTTACATACCCACAAGGCACCCTCACGCTTTAAAAAATCAGCAACCAAATCTTTAATCAATTCCAGTGGATGATGTTGCACTTGATTGCATGAATTTTTCCGAACAAGGTCAACTCCATCACCCGTTAAAAATATAGACACCTTAAGACCAGCCGTAATCCCACCATTGGCAATAGTACATCCAATAGAAGCTTTCTCTTCATGCGGCCCGCTTGAGATAACTACAACTAAATTTCTTTCATCAGCCATTATCACTTTCTCCTTTTTCTTGGTACCATTCACTATAAAACTAGTATCTGAAGTTTTATTTGAAAATTATTCTAGCATATAAATTAAAAAAATAGCTGAAATAACTGAGGGCACCGGACGGCTAACCCTCGAAAGACTAGAAGTGTCAGATCTCATATCTAACTATGAAATAAGGACTTATCTATTATTTCTTACTGTTTTCTCTTTTTATGCACACACTGGGTACCAAAATCAAATTTTAAAATTACAATTTATCCAAATATTTTAAGACCTTATCCATAATTTCATTTAACGAAATTTGTCCCTGATAATACAAAGCCGACGTTTTTTTATATTCTTTTTCAAAGATTTCTCTTGTTGCTGTGTCTTTCAGCAAAAATGCCTCTTGTTCAAATATTGGAACTTCCAAGTCTTTTGCATAAAACCTTTTTTTCTTATGTTTTTTGTATTCTTCTGTACCAATGAATTTCTGAACAATGTCATTATCAAAAAGACACGCAACATCATAATAATGCCTTAAAAAATTGGTGGGCATTTCCCCTTCATCTTGAAATTTTCGAAACTTCGCTGCAATCGTTTGTAATTTCTCAACAAATGTATATCCTGGATGATAACATTTCACGTTATGCGCTTTATTATCTATGACCTCAACACCCTTTTGTTGAGCAAATTCAAGAGCCCAAGAACTAATCGTTAAAGGACTGTTAGGCGTGACATCATCAAAACCAACTTCAAGCAAAACTCCTTCTTTTAATCCGCCTGCTCGAGGAAAGGCATCCTTGTAATAAAGGCCAATCCCTCCACTTGTATATTTTTCATTATCAAACTCTGTGTTACGAACTATTTTCTCTATTCCGTCAATCTTAATATTTTTCGCAAGCCAATCGTAGTAATTCTTGCGGCCTTCACAATGCTGTGGTTTAGTATGATTTTTTCCTGTCATAACATTCATATTAGAAGGTGGTTCAATACGAAGATCAATATCTTCGGAAAAACGATGAATAATATTACACCCTTTGGAAAGCGATGTCCCACCTTTTAACTCAAACGTAAAACCCCCTTGTTGCAATCCATATAAAACATGCATTATCCAGTAGTCTTTTTCTATCAGACTACTATCAATGCCTTTTTCATGCTCTACTGTTCGCAAAAGTTGTTTAAATTCAGAATGATTATGCAAATAATCAGGCATGCCTAAAACTCCTCTGACATCCAATGATTAAACTTATTTTTTGTTCTTTCCCCTGCATATGCATTAAAAGCTCTTTTCATTTGTGATTCAGACTCTTGCAAAACTTTTTCCTTAACATTTTGTAATATATACTCTCTATCTTCAGCCAATTCATTTAAATTATTCAACAAATCAACTAACAAAAACGCTCTTGAAAGTTTTCTAGGAAATTTATGCTTTAAATGAAAATCAAACACTTTTCCTCCAAGCATAAATTGACCATGTCGTTTATGATTATAAACAACTCTTTTATTATATAATTGTGTTGTTCCGACTCCTAAAGAATTATACAAATTAGGTGTCGTCAAAAGAAAGTCATCACTCTTTAAAAAAACACTCACAAGTTTTTCATCTTCAGGTGGTACATTCCCAAACGATGCCTTCACAGGATAATAGTACAATCCTTGTGCCAACCTTTGCAAAGTTTCCTCTTCTACAAGTTGTTTTAAATGTCTATCTACGGCATTTGACCATTTCTCAAGATCACTTCTGCGATAAACTTGTCCTGGTTTCAGATGTTTTTTTAGCCTTTCAAGTGTATTCATTTTTGCCTCCTCCTACACTACAAGTATAAAACCTTTTCCAGTAAATTGCAAGCTTTTTAATTTAAGTTTCATGCAATTATATCAACAACTTATTAGTTCAAACATTGAATTTACCGAACCTATCAAACCATGAATAATATATAAGTATATGCAATGTAATAAGTTGCGCATATCTATTGTTATGAAGACTAAAAGACCAAAAATTTTTGCGGAAGACTAGAAGTGTCGTGCCGTTTTCAATTAAATTATTTATGACTTCAAAGCTTGAAAATCAGCTCCTGTTGGATTTTGAAAAACACGTAAATCGAACTCAGGAATAACCGCTAAGATATGATCAAAAATATCAGCTTGAATGGCTTCATAATTCGCCCAGACTTGGTCATTACTGAAAACGTATATCTCAATTGGTAAACCATGTTCACTCGGGGCTAAATGTCGAACAAGAAATGTCATCTCCTTATGGATCTTGGGATGGTTGCGCAAATAATTGATAATATAAGCGCGGAGAGTTCCGATATTTGTTAAACGCCGACCATTAATCAACTCATCGGCATCTATATCTTTGACTTTATTAAAGTCCGTTATCTCCTTTGTTTTTTCTTTGAGATAATCTTTTAAAAATTCAAACTTTTCAAACTTCTTTGAAAGATCTTCATCAACAAATTTGATGGAATTCATATCAATATTAAAAGACCGTTTGATCCTGCGTCCACCAGATTCTTGCATGCCCCGCCAATTTTTAAATGAATCTGAAATCAAAGCATATGTTGGAATCGTCGTGATTGTTTTATCCCAATTTTTCACCATGACTGTTGTTAAGGTCATATCAATAACATCTCCATCAGCACCATAGTTAGGCATTTCTATCCAATCCCCACGCGCTACCATATTATTGGAAGTCAATTGAATACCCGCGACCAATCCCAAAATCATATCCTTAAAAATTAACAGTAGGACTGCGGTTAAACCACCAAAAACACTTAAGAATCCCCAAGGCGATTTATTCATTAAAGTGGAAATGACAAACAATACTGTTAAGAAGTACACGATTATTTTGACGGCCTGAAGATAGCCTTTAATCGGTCTTTTACGTGAGGAATCAAAGCGTTGATAGATAATTAAGACAGCATCCAATATGGCACCAAATACCCAACATGCCACTATAATCATATAGGCATTAGCCAGACGTTTGATCACATCCATAATCGTTGGGGATGCTTCTAACCACACTGGAGCTAAAAAATAAATCAAAAACGCGGGGGCAAAATGCGATACATTCTTAAAAACATCCTTCTCAACAAAAACATCATCCCAATCATTTTTCGTTTTACGAATAAGGGCTCTGACTAAACGTAAAATAGAATTTTTTGCAATAACGTTAACAACCCAACATAAAATCAATAAAACGATGATCTTAATCGCAACGATGATCGACCCTACATATTGTTCAGGAATACCGCTCTGAGTTATCCAATTCTGTAACATATTAAAAGCTCCTTTTAAATGGTTCTGTAAAAGTTTTAAGAATTCTTATTTTGCTGACACTTCTAGTCTTCCTATTATTTATTTACTTATGAAATAGGGCAAATCGACACGACTACGACCCTTATCGTCAAATGAAAAACCAAAATCATACTCTGAGGACGAACTAAATTCGACCTTATCGTAAAAGCCCGGATCCGATGAATAGCCTTGCAATTTATTGTAAAGCTTCTTAGATCCATAAGGCCAATTTTGCCCTACAATCACTCCAGGAATTTGACCACACCCTACCTCAGCCTCAACAAACGTTTCACGTTTGGCTGCATTAAGTAATGCGTAGCGCTTAATATGCTCATCAGCCCTTTTTGTCTTTTTAAATTTATTGAGCTTCAATACTTCGACAAGATATGTAATATCATTACTCTTAATCTGGCCAGCCTGATTATAATCAACTTTTGTCACTTTGACTTTTTGAATAACATATTCTTTTTTGCATCGAGGTGCTTCAACATAATTATAAAACAGAAAAAAGAATTGATTATTCTTATAGCTTTTCGCATATCTTTTATTAAGCACACTATTATAATTTAAACCCGCCTTCTTGGCTAAAGGCACATTTTTCTTGTAGGCTACAGTCTCTTTGTACGGTTTTGGCATCGTAACTTTTCCCGAATTAGAGTTTAGCTTTTCCATACCATCTTTGATGGTTGGCGCGGTGATCTTCACCCCTCGCTTAGGATTCTTTTTCCTAACTCTCTTCTTTGGTTGATTTTGTGATTGAGGAACCGTATCGACACGACTCTCTTTGGGCTCTTGAGAAAAATATCTTTGCTGACCTTGAGCGACCTTTTTCTTAAAAAGGGTACCTGCGCTTACCTTTGGAACAATTGATTTCTTTATGCTTTCAATGTCATCTAAATAATACGTTATACCAACGCCTACGCCCAAATCAACCTTAATGAACTCATTCGTTTGCTCTACAATTTTACCTTCAACTGTATCTCCAGACTTAAACTGAATAGTTTCTGCATGACTAGCTATTGTGATGAGTAAAAATGAAGAAATTACGAGGAATTTATTACGCATTTGGGTATTCTAAAGGTCTAGGTGAGATGTGTCAATTCGTAAAGAGACTCGAAGTGTCAGATCTCCTATCTAATTATGAAATAAGAATTTATCTATCATCTCCTTCTTACTTTTACTTAGGTTACTCACACAGACGCGTGTGGATAAATCATTATTTTAATCCTGGCCCTTAATTCTTCTATTCAATAATCTCAGCTATCTTTACTTTTTTCAATGAGTTGAGAGATCTGACACTTCTAGTCCGACACTTCTAGTCTTTTCTTTCTACTGCTCTCAATTATGTCGCGACCGGATTTTGATCCTTAACAAATAATGGGAGCGATGTCTCATTTCTGCTGTCAATAGCTAAATCAATGGAATATACACCAAATTTTGGGATTTTCATTTGCTGTATATTAAAAATCATATTTGCAACACCTGATCTTTGGTCATCAGGAAATTTGATTTCAATTGCTCCATTGGCTGCTGGTATTAAAGGTTTACCATCCAAATCAACAAAATTTACAGCAACGGCATGTCTACCACGTTCAATAGCAGTAAACCGAACTCTTAATGCGATAGCGCATTGCGGGTATTGGATTGGCGTCTGCTTAGACCAAACAGTATCAAAGGCTCCCAAAATATTCAACTTTCCTCTTTGATCTGTCGCTGCATCACACAATGTAAAAATTTCAATATTCATAATTCATTCTCCTTGTAATAATAGGGGTCAGCGCCCTAGCAGAAACTAGGAGCCTTGACCCTTTTCTCTGATACTGTTTTTCTTTCTGCTATAAATAACGTTTAATTATTCTTCTACTATCTTCCCTTTTGAATATATCTAGTATGGACCAGTATATTCAAGAACAATTAATTGATTTGCTTCAAGATTAAATTTTCTACTCGACGTAATCCCAAATGGGCCTACAGGATGCAATTTTACAATATGACTTCCTTCATCTAAAGTAATTGTTGTATTACTATGTTTTGATACAACCAAAGGATCGAAGTCATCAATCTCAATAATATAACTCTTAAGCATATACTGTATGCTAGGGGGGCGACATAAAACTTTTAATTCACCAGAGCTTAAACTATTCGATAAATCAAAATCATAGGCACTCCTTGTAACTTCTGACATGCCTAATCTTTTTTCATACTCTCTTGTTGCACACCCGCTGACAAAAATAATAATCACTAAAAAATATATCAATCGTTTCATCACCCCCCCCACATTTGTTACAAAAACAAAAAAAGAAAAGTGCCAGATTTTTACTTAATCAATTGGGCCTGATCTTTCAGGAGGCCAATAAATTTTATAAATTTTACCTATTAAATTCTCTTCGGGAACAAACCCCCAAAAACGACTATCATGGCTTGATGCACTATTGTCACCCAAAACATAATATTGACCTTCTGGAACAGTTATTGAATTACCCTCTTGACCAAAATCACCACGATTATAGTAATGTCTATCTTTAATTCTTGAATCTGTAACTAAATTATCGTTTATATATATGTCGCCATTTCTAATTTCAACTTTATCACCACCAATTGCAATCAATCGTTTTAAAAAGTCTCTTGTTTCATCTTGAGGATAAACAAAAACAATTAAATCCCCTCGTTGCGGACTTGTCTTCTTGTATACCCTTTTATCTGCTAACAACCTATCACCCTCTACAATAGTTGGTTGCATTGAACCAGAAGGAAACCTAAATGCTTGAATCACATTACTTCTCAAATATATAGTTAATGGCGTAGAAATATTAGGCCCAACCAAAAAGAAAAGTATTCCAATTAATAAAAGAACACGCTTACCAACAGAAATCTTTCTTTCTAAATTGTTATCTTGATTAAACTTTCTTGCACAACGATAAGAATCAACAATAATATATAAACTGAAGAGAACATAAATCACTACAGGAGAAAGCAATAGTATATGCATCTTTGTTTCAGGATTTATGACATAAATACCTAACCCTACTACAGAAACAATTTGAACAGAAATAAATATAAAACCTCTTTTCGGATAACCAGCATATACTTGCCCTAAACCCGAAAATATAAAGGTTATCATCAGCGCCAATAACGGCTCTTTTGGTCTTGAATTCATAAATCCTCCTTAAGATACAAAAATTGAACTAGGGGTCAAGTCTCCCCTCAAGAATTAATGATCATGCCCATGCTCACCATGATAATGTCCTGAATCTTGAACTTGAACAGGTTCCTTTTTAACAGGCTTCTTTAGTTGATCAACATGCATTGCTCCACCATCGTGACTATGTATTTGCCTTAATGGCTTCACAATAGTTTCTTTATTAGAGAAATAACCGGTCATCTGAAATACAAATAAGGCCATACCAACTAATATTAATCCAATATTTGAAGTTAAGCTAAAGTTCTTAAATGACTCTGTTTTTCTCCATTGAACAAGAAAAATCAACATAATGGATAACGCTGCAATTTGACCAAGTTCCACCCCGACGTTGAAGGAAAGTATTTTCCATATTAATCCATCATTCCCAAGAGGTAACTGCTGTAACCTTGTGGAAAGTCCAAACCCATGTATTAATCCAAACAGAAATACTACAAATTGTAGGTTAGGAGATTCCATCTTTAAATATTTTTTAAATCCCCCAATATTTTCAAACCCTTTATAACAAACACTTAAAGCAATCACAGCATCAATCAAATAATAACTTGCTGTAATTTCATAGAATGTCGCAAAAATCAGAGTGATACTATGACCGATGGTAAATGCTGTAATGAACTTTACA
>JAJDCB010000007.1 GCA_029261065.1 Candidatus Omnitrophota bacterium
TGGCGATAAAAAAACCACCAGGCCAAGACAGGTTAATGTTAATACGCCTATAATTAATTTTGAATTCATATCATTTCATCGATACTGGTTATTTTAAGGCCGCATAGCTGATACGAACAGCTTTTCGAGACCCCACATTCTTTCGAAAAAAAGTATGCATTTGTTTTGGGGCTTCCGTTTTAAAAGAGGAAATCTCTCGCAGATGATGAACGCATTGACTGTCAACAATTCCCAAATTCGTTAACCGGCATAACGAGCGTGCTAAATAATCATACCCCCAGCCCATGCCCATCTCGTCTTTTTCTAAGATCTGCCAAAATTTATTCCACGTCTCATTGGTAAAAACAGGAACCATGACCTCCACGAAATCGGTGTATTTACCAATCCGATAAGATTCATCCTGTGCGGTTAGATCGTGACTCTTATACGACTTAGCCGATAACGCGGGTTGCGCCATTTCTAGATGATTACGCTTCATAATATCCAAAAATTCTTCAAAAGAAAATGTCCCAACATCTATATCATCATCCCAATAAAAAATATAATCATACCCCTGACAAACCTCAGGTGTTAGATGCTTTTTCGCATACATCCATTTATACCCTTCTACGGGGATAACTTTACAGTTACGAAAGATGTCTTCTTTAAATGGCGTAGCATCATAAGAAAAAACAATATAATCAAACCTCTCATGACCAAAAGCCTTAATAATTTTAGCCAATTTCTCTTTTCCACTGGCACCCACAGGCGAGGCATATAACGATTTTCCAGCCAAACGCTGGCTATTATGAGCCGCTTTTCTATTAAATCGAGATGTCTGGAGTCTATACTGAAATCGATAGACCAACCGCACAAGCCCCTGCCACGCCGTTAAAGAAGCTATTCTGTAAGGCATTCGACGTTCTTTAATACATTCTTTTATTTGAGCGACAATCATAAACTTGTTCCTGCTAAAATCGCCATTTCGTTGCCAAATACGCATCTAAGAGATCTTGATTTAAAAAGGATCCATGGCTGGCAACGGATTGAGGATCGTTTTCCTTTGGGCTGTAATAAATATCAACAAGATACCGATCGTACTTACCCGTACCGTAAGTTTTAACGATGATAAAAGGTAAATTTTTTAATTTCTCTTCAACAAATCTCTTCGCACGTTTCCCCGTCACAGTTGTTAACTCAGGAGTATCAATCCCTTTTAAACGCAAACGTTGCCGACTCCAGATACCAAAACCACAATCAATGGCGACAATGATCGTATCGCCATCCACAACACGTTCGACTAAGGCTTTATACGTGTAGAGTTGATCAATTTTGACTTTCGAGGTTAGCGTTAATGCGAACTGATTAGTATTTTTAGCAGCGCGAACAACACCCAGTTGTTTAAAATTAAAAGCCTCTCCGTTGGCCTGATCAATATGAATATCAAAACCACAATCCAGCATATGGGGACTATTGTGCGATTGCATAAAATTAACTTTGGCGACACGATAAGTATAAATTTGACCGCGAACATCTTCTAGTAGATCACGAGGGAGATCCATACATTGCGACTGGCGTTCTAATAATCGTTGCTCGCGCATAAGGCTTTTAAAAGCAGTTGAATTAATGCTCTCTTTAAAAATTTTCTTCTCCCAACGCTCTCTTTCCTCTTTTTGTTTGATCGTTATCAAAACGGTATAATGCGTCCAAGTCAATAAAGGCCTGGCTTCCAATTTAGGGTAAAGATTATATAATTTGACAGATTGATAAAGATTGCGTTTACTAATTTTTGTATCGTCTTCTAAAAGCTGGAACAACCTTTCTCCTTTAACAGTCTTATGCTCGGCATCCAACAAATAAGTATCAATCATTTGCCCTACATTCCAAAAACCTAAAACCCTCTGTTCATCAACATATCGCACCATCTTCATCTTAGCTACGTTTAACTCATGCATAATATTACGACGAAGATTTTTGTATTCTTTATTGTCTCTAAGCATAATTCGACTCCTTTTCGTTAAAATTAATGGTTACTTCAATAGTACCGATAAGGACTTGATACCAAGACCACTAACCCATGCTAACGGCTTCAAACGTTAAACTATCTATATCTTCAGGTTTCTGGATATTAAACACTTGGAGGGATCGATCAATTTTTCTGATAAGGCCTTTTAAGACTGTACCAGGACCGATTTCGATGAAGGTGGTTGTGCCTGCTTTTTGCATGGCTGTAATCGTATCAACCCATTGCACAGATGATGTGATTTGTTTGGCGAGATTTTCGCGAATATTATTGGGATCCGTTTCTGGTTTAGCATCAACATTGCTAAGGATAGGATAATCGGGGGCTTTAAAAGATGTTTTTTCTAACTCTTGGCTAAAAGGATCCACGGCTGATTGCATCAAACTTGAATGAAAGGCACCACTTACCTCAAGGGCTATCACGCGCTTAGCTCCTGCCTCTTTAATTTTGGCTGAAGCCGCATCGACTTTACTGGCATCACCTGTAATAACAATTTGATCCGGAGAATTAAAATTAGCCACTTGAGCACCAACACTTTGACAAATATCAACAAGCTGAGCTTTATCAAACCCAATAACCGCGGCCATGCCACCCTTTTGTTGTTTGGTCGCCTCTTCCATAAAGAACGACCGACGTTCAACCAAACGAAGAGCTTCTTGAAAGTCAATAGCGCCACAAGCAACGAGTGCCGCATATTCACCAAGGCTTAAACCAGCGCTAAAGGTTGGAGTGATTTCTTTATATTTTGAATGGGCTTGAAAAGCCCGAAGAGCCGCGACACTGAAGGTAAAAATTCCTGGTTGGCAGAAGGCTGTTTGTGTTAATTTTTCCTGCGGGCCATTAAAGATAACATCGCTTAATCCTTCAATGATCTGATCCGCTTGATCAAAAATGGCTTTAGCTTCTGGCGAACTCTCATAAAAGGCTTGGCCCATGCCTACGGCCTGCGCGCCTTGACCTGGAAATAAAAGTGCTGTATTTTTCATAGTTTTAACTCCATCGGGTGGTCTTGAAGTAAACACTTATTAGTGGTCATACGATTTAACACTAATCGGTGGTCTTGCAAGCGATCACTTATTGGTGGTCATACACCAAATTTAAACTTTGCTTCAGTTTATATAAAATCTTGCCAATATTATCTGAAACAATAAAAAGTCTTTCAAATTGCCCAACTGTTAAATATCCTAAATCTTTACTTAAAATTAAAAAATATTTTGTTTCTTCTAAAGAGCCTCTACATATATCAAGATATCTTCTAAAATCTTTATTGCTCTTCATATATCCTTCAGCAATATTAGCGCAAATAGATGATGCTGACCGTCCCAATTGACTTACTAAACCAAATTTTTCTTCACTAGGAAACGATTGTGTTACTTTGTACAATTCCAAAACCATTTGATGAGACTCTTCCCAAACTTTTAAATCTTGAAAACTTTTTACTTTCATTCTTACTCCCTTTTTATAATTGATTAAATTATTTAAAGGGGAAACCTTTGGGGAAGTAAATATTTTTAGTAATACAGTAGTGGTCACGACAAGACCACCAATTAGTGCTCACTGGCAAGACCACCGATAAATCCTCACTCACAAGACCACCAATCATCGCCCGCTTCCAGACCACCTTTACCACCTAACAATATTAGCCGCACTGACAAGCCCCGCACCAAAAGTAACCAAGGCCACAAGCGAACCTTTCTTAATGGAACCTTGTTTCTCTGCTTCATAAAGCGCAACAGCGATAGATGCTGCTGACATATTACCGTATTTATGGATATTAATAAATATTTTATCTTTCGGGATATTTAATTTCTTCGCGACAGCTGTAATAATACGATCATTCGCTTGATGAGGAACAACGCAATCAATTTGATCAAGACTAACGCCGGCTTTTTTCATAGATATTTCAATCGCCTCGGCCATCGAATTGACGGCCACCTTAAAAAGCTCTTTACCCTGCATATTGATGACAGGTGATTTGGTTGTGTCGTTATCTTGCTCTAATGGATCTTTCATCTCTGTAATGACAGCCATCAGATGGCCAAACTCACCTTGAGCGTGAAGATGTTCGGAGAGAATACCATGCCCCTCTTCAGCCTCCCCTAAAATACAAGCCCCAGCACCATCACCAAACAACACACACGTACCACGATCATTCCAATCCACTAAATCTGTAATCTTCTCAGCCGCTATCACCAAAACTTTTTTATAAATACCACCTGCCAAAAATTGTTTAGCCGTTGTTAGTCCATACAAAAATCCAGAACAAGCCGCACTAATATCAAAAGCCGCCGCATTTGTTGCCCCAATCGCTTTTTGAACTAAACACGCTACGGAAGGAAAATTACTATCTGGGGTAATCGTTGTGACAATGATTAAATCGATATCCTTGGCATCAATTTTGCCACGCTCTAACGCTTCAATCGCTGCATTAATTGCCAAATGACTACATCGCTCATCTTTATCAGCAATCCGTCTTTCTTTAATACCCGTACGCGTGATGATCCACTCATCTGTAGTATCTACAATCTTCTCTAAGTCGGCGTTGGTTAAAACACGTGATGGGAGATAATGACCTGTTGATAGGATGCCGATGTTTTTCATAATTAGTACCTCATGGCAAGAATGACCAAGTGACAAGATATCCACCGCCTAAACGGCGTCGGACCCAAGCGTCTAAAGACGCTGGGCAAGATACAAAAAAAATACAATACCAAATGACTTAAATTCCAAACGTTTGATTATTGAAAATTGGATATTGTTACTTTTTTGTATCTTGCCCCGCCTACGGCCGGGGTCACGGCCGTACAGGCCGGGATATCTTGTAACTTGGTTATTCTTGCCGCAATAAATATATTTTTTACTTACTTACCTTCAACCCCATGTCCCGCCACTTCCTTAATCATAATATCAATAATCCCATGCTCCACCTCACGCATGGTTGCACGTATCGCATTTTTTATCGCCTTTGGGTTTGAGCGGCCATGGCTAATCATAACAAGACCGTTAACACCCAAGAGTGGCGCACCGCCATATTCGGAATAATCTGCTAATTTCTTAATATCTTTCAATGTAAATTTTAATATCAACGCCCCTAACATCGCAAGAGGATTCTTCTTTATTTCACGCTTCATCAATTTGCCCGCTGATTCCATCAAACCTTCTGATACTTTAAGAACAATATTTCCAACAAAACCATCACAAATAATACAATTACTCTTTCCGGTATAAACTTCACTTGCCTCGACATTACCAATAAAATTTTCGACATGCTCCTCTAACATTTTATGTGTTTCTTTAGAAAACCCGGTTCCCTTACTCGCCTCTTCTCCAATATTTAATAAACCAAGCGTAGGATTTTTGACCCCCAAAACCTCTCGCGCATAAACACGCGCTAAAAGGGCTGATTGTAATAAATGTTGAGGTTTGGCATCGGTGTTAGCACCGGCGTCAATGAGGAAGGAAAATTGTTTTAAGGAAGGAATAACAAGACCAATCGCGGGGCGTTCGACCCCTTGAAGCATACCTAAATTGATTGTTGCAGCGGCAACCACAGCCCCTGTGTTACCAGCGCTAATAAAAGCATCATGTCCAGGTTCTTTGAGAAGTCGAATACCAATAGAAATGGAGGAATTTTTCTTTTTGCGGATACTTGTTGTGGCCGGCTCATGCATGCCAACAACTTCATCGGTGTGAGCAATGCTGATTTTATCTTTGGGATAGTCATATTTCCTAAGCTCTTCTTCAATTTTATCTTGAAGACCCGTTAAGGTAATATTGACATCAAATTCTTTGATAGCGTCGACAACCCCCTCAACAACAGCAGCTGGAGCGTGATCACCACCCATGGCATCAACAACGATTCTCAAAAGGAATCTCCTGTGATTCGTAAGATATTACTTAAGCTTTCGCTTCTTTTTTAGGTTTAATCTCAACAACAGGCTTTCCCTTATACTGACCGCAAAAAGGACAGACGCGATGTGATAAAATGGGTTTCGCACACGATGGACATTTAGCAAACGATGGAGCGCTTATGCAAAAATGCGTTCGTCTTTTGCGTTGTCTTTGTTTCGAATGTTGGCGTTTAGGATGTGCCATGATACTCTCCTTATATTACTACTATGTTATCAAAAACTTTATTAAATAACCAAGTAACAAGGTACAAGATACAGATAAGAAACAATGCCCAACATACAAATTCCAAATAACTTTTTGACAGTATTATCTTTGATTATTGTATCTTGATCATTGATCATTTTTTGCCCCGTCTTTTACGGGGTCCCGCTAAAAGCGGGATATCTTGTATCTTGTACCTTGGTTATTCTTGCGTGAATAAACCAAAACAAGAATTTACAATTAATCGCTTCATCATTCGCCCAAATCTTTCAAATGCGCAAAAGGTTGATACGTTGGCATTTGTTGTTCTTGAGGTCCTGATTGTTTATTTGTTTTTTTATTTTTTCTTTCTAACTTAAGTTCTGCTTTTTCTTTTTCTGCCTCTTTATCGCTTAATAAGCGTTGTGGCAGAAGGGTCAAAATTTCTTGACGAATATCCTCTCCTATTTCGATGGATGCAACACCTGCATCGACAGGAAAATCTAAATAAAAAGAAGCATTCCAGTCGCGCTCTAACTTTTCTAAACTGCGACAACAAAAGGATGTAAAACGACTAGCGGCTTTAATATGACATAATAACAAATCATTGAGCACTGATACTTTGATATGAAGTTGACACGGTTTGATAAACTTCACATAATCATCGTCTAGAAATTCAAATTCTTCAACCGTAATCTTCTCCTCTAATTCAAGAGGTTCCTCGCGTAATTTCCGAACGTTAACTTTAATCATGATTTTAATTTATTTTTAAATACTTCAACAACACATTCAGGGACGAAACTAGAAATATCAGCACCAAGTGAGGCCGCCTCCTTTATAAGAGTTGATGAGATAAAGGCATTCTTTTCTGATGGCATCAAAAATATTGTTTCAATCGTTTTATCCAAACGACGATTGGTTAGCGCCATTTGCAATTCATATTCGAAATCCGAAATCATACGAAGCCCGCGTATTAAACAATTCGCGTCATTTTTTCGTGCGTATTCAATAACCAAACCATCAAAAATTTCAACCCTTATATTCTTGATATTTTTGGTAGCCTCTTTTAACAATTTCAACCTTTCCTCTGTTGTAAAAAAAGGCTGCTTTACAGTATTTGAAGCCACCGCCACAATCACCTCATCAAAGATGTTTGAGGCGCGCTCAATCAAATCGATGTGACCAAAAGTGACGGGATCAAAACTTCCTGGGTATATAGCGGATTTTGGCATTTTTTCCTAAACTATTTAATCACAAAACTTTAAAAAGACTTAATATTGTGTTTCCATATTTTCTTTGCTTAAAGCCAAAAATTCTACCAACACTTTCGGGTAGAATTTCACGCCTTTGATGCTCAATGACAAGCAGCGAATTGGGCTGTAATATATCATAGCGATCTAGCAGTTTCAAGGCTTTTTTTGCGAGATCCCGGTCATAGGGAGGGTCTAAAATGATGGTATCAAAGGTGCGTTTTTCTGCCGCTAACTGCTTAATACAGGCAAAAGCATCTTTAGAAAACACCTCATAAAATTGTGCCTCATCCCCATAAGAGCATATATCTAAAAGCTTTAGGTTCTCATAGATAACTTTGACACATTTAGGGTCTTTTTCCACAAAACAAACCCTTTTAGCCCCTCTAGATAGGGCCTCAAGTCCAATCGCCCCGCTACCTGAGAATAAATCCAAAACGGTCTCCCCGACTATATCCGGACCTAAAATATCAAATATAGCCTTTCTGGTCATATTCTGTGTAGGACGAATATCAAAGGGTCTGTAGAAGTTTTTTCCCTTATATTTGCCACCAATAATTTTCATATTATGTCCTATCGTAATGGAAGCTTCACAGATCAATCCGAATGATTAGACCTCTCCGGCTCAGACATTCGCCCTGGCCTTCTGGGCCGAGGCTCAAACTCACCTGAGAGGTCTAATCATTCCGATTTTATCAATAAACTTCACAAAGTTTAAAAATTATTAAAATTAATATTATTCAATACCCACGTGCCTAAAGAGCGAACAGGGTGAGGCCTGTTAGGCGAGTTTTAGCATTTGCCCAGAAGGCAAAGGCGAATGTCTGAGCATAACAGGCCTCACCCTGTTCGCTCTTCTTGCTCGCCTTGCGCAAATATACTACCCCGCATTAACAAAATTTAAATAAGTCGGATAACGTTTCACGATTAATAATCTTACATCTTGATTATTTGATTTCTCAAGGCTAGGATCCGAACGCGTTAAGGCAATCGCTTCTTTACGTGCTAATTCTAAAATGTCTAATTGGGTTGCTGGATTGGCGACTTTTAATTCATTGAGACCATGTTGATGGCGACCAAAAAAACGGCCTGGGCCACGAATTTCTAGATCGTGTTGGGCGATTTTAAATCCATCTGTTGTTGAACAAATGGCTTGCATGCGCGCGGCCCCCTCATCTGTTTGAGAATTAGCAATCAACAGGCAGAAAGAATCATGCTTGCCGCGACCGATGCGACCTCTTAACTGATGGAGTTGGGCTAATCCAAAACGCTCGGCATGTTCAACAACCATCACATTTGCATTGGGGACATCAACACCTACCTCTAATACTGTTGTTGCAACCAAAATATCTATCTCGCCCTTTTTAAAACGTTCCATAATTTCTTGCGTTTCGCTACGTTTCATCTGACCATGAATTAAGGCCAAACGAAATTTTTTAAATTCATTTTTTTGAAAAGCTTTAAACATCTCTTGGGCCGCCTTTAGATCTAACTTCTCTGATTCTTCAATAATGGGGTACACAATGTAAGCTTGACGACCTTCAGAAACGTTTTCTTGAACTTTAGTATAAACCTCCAAGGCGCGCTCTTCGCTATACTCTATAGTTTTTATCTTACCACGTCCTTTGGGCAGTTCATTTATGATGGATAAATCGAGATCACCATACAACGTGATACATAATGTTCTTGGAATCGGTGTTGCGGTCATAATCAGCACATCAGGATTTGTGCCTTTCTCCCCTAGTAACGCCCGTTGACGGACACCAAATTTATGCTGTTCATCAATGACAACAAAACTTAAACTTTTAAAAGTGACCTCTTCATTAACAATGGCATGAGTACCCACAACTAAATCGATGTCCCCAGAGGCAACTTTTAAAAGAATGTCATCACGTTCTTTCTTTTTTAATCCACTCACCAATAAGGCTACCTTCATCCCCTTTAGAGGCCCTTCCTTAATCCATTTCTTAATGGTATGAAAGTGTTGCCGTGCTAAAATTTCTGTTGGCGCCATAAACGCGGATTGGCATTTATGGTGAAAAGCCATAAAACATCCCCCCAAGGCAACAATAGTTTTTCCCGAGGCGACATCTCCTTGAAGCAAACGTAACATAGGATGCTCTTTTTTCATGTCTGCTTTAATCTCACGGATTACTTTTTTTTGAGCTTTTGTAAGTTCAAAAGGAAAAGAATCAATGAATTTTAAAACAGAAGCATCCGTGATTTTGTGAGGAACTCCTTGCTTTTGAATCGTGCTAAAACGTCTAAGGATGATTGAAATTTGAAAAAAATAAAATTCTTCAAATGATATCCGACGCATGGCCTCTTCTTGGATTTTTGGATCTTCAGGGAAATGACTATTTTCGATGCTGCGTTTAATATTGGCTAAACGATGTTTGTTGCGTAAGGCTACGGGCAACTCGTCTTTTAAATCTTTTTTGTAATTATCTAAACACCCGCGGATTAATTTTCGTAGATAACGCTGTGTTATGCCACGCGTCAGAGGATAAATCGGTACGATACGATTCATACTTAAACTATTTTTTTCAGACTCATCCTTATCAAGAAGTTCAAATTCTGGCGAGACCATCTGAAGGCGATTTTTGTAAACATCCACCTTCCCATAACACACCATTTTCTGGCCCGGCTTTAAATACGATGTCAAATAGGGTTGATTAAACCACGTGCAACTCATCCGGCCTGTGCCATCATCAATGGTAATTTCACTGACATGTTTCTTTGTGTGCCAACTTTTTCGCGAAGATTGCTTTAAAATCTTTCCACAAATGGTTTGATTCTCTCCAACCTTCGTCTGCGCGATCGGAGTCATCACCCTTCGATCTTCATATCTTCGTGGAAAAAGATAGAGCAAATCCTCAAGTGTAAAAACGCCCAAATTCTCAAATAATTTTTTCTTAGCAGGACCAACCCCTTTAATATATTGCACGGATGTCTGCTCTAATGAACTTTGCATAGCCTTGATAGTACTATCACCCACAAAAAAAGGCAAGGCCATTAGACCTTACCTAAAATATTCTAAAAAGTAGGTGGTAAGTCGTATGTTGTACGTAGCAAACATCCTTACCAAACTTTCTACCTAAAACCTACATCTTACATCCACTTACATTTTTTTCTTTCTACTTACAACCTACAACTTACCTAACCACCTAACCTACATCGTCCTCATCCGCGATATCTTCTTAGCCAATCGCTTATTATAACCACTTTTAAAGACTTCCTCAAAATCATAGGCATTACGAAATTTTTCGATATTATCTTCTTCCGTTTTACTTAAAACCTTATGCTCCACTAGATTAAAGACTATATTTCCAAAATCCTCTGTGCTATGAATGCCCCAATGTTCCAAAACGGTCATGGCAAGAGGCCCGAATTTTTCTAAAACCATCTCCTTCATGCCATCTAAAATTTCTTCACCTGTAACATGGCGTGGTGAGCGGAATTTCTTTTGGGTATAGGAAAGCGACTCCATTACAAAGCCGTAGGCTTCTTCTTTATATCGGCTATCTTTTTCGTGGATGTGATTAACAATTGTTTCGAATTGGATTTCCATATCTATTTACTATTATCTTCAAATTTAAAATAAAATCAAAGCTATTTTAAAGAATTTTTGATGAGCTCTCATAAAGGGGACTTTAGCGCAACCGACTATGAATTTCAAATTTCGCGTGATATTTCCACATTTCTTTGGCATAATGGCGGCATGCGTTTTCTCACTTTACTAGCTTGGTGTAGTTATTTCTTTGTGATTGTATCATTTGCATATATTAATGCTTTTGAATTTTTTTCACCCTCACAGCCCAAACATCTCTATTTCTTTATTCTGTTTGCGTTTAATGCAAGCTTTTATATCAGCTATGCCCTGGAATCTTTTCAAATATTTTTTAATATTCTCAGTTGCTTTTGTTTAGCTTTGTATATTTTTCGCATTCGATTATTTACTCCAACTTTTTGGCAACATGTTTTTATCCTACGTTGTATCTTTGATCTCATAGGCCACTCCTATGAGATGAATTATTTTTTAGCCTATTATAATACCAGTATTCTTTTTTTCTGGATACTGATAGGCACAGCCATTCTCACCTATATCCCTTCCTATTTTGCCTGCTTTGAATATGCCTTTGGCAATAGAGTATTATTTGATTCGGCTAAAAAAATTAAGAAGTCTTAACCATAGAACGGTGAAAGATTTTTTCTGTTAAATCATCTGTGATGGCATAAATACAGGGGATGCCGATGAGGGTTAAGAATGTTGAAAAGGTGAGTCCCCAGACAATAGCTAACGCCATAGGTTTGAGAAAAGGATCACCGCCACCAATACCGTAGGCGACAGACACAAGTCCGCCAATCGTTGTCACAGACGTCATGATGACAGGGCGCATTCTCATTTGCCCAGCTTCCACAATCGAGTGACGCCTATCCTTTCCTTGTATCCGCAAACGATTAATAAAGTCGACGAGAACAACAGAATCGTTAACAACAATTCCTGTTAGACCAACCAATCCCATGAGGGCAAAAAAGTTTAAGGGGCGACCTAAGCTTCCATCGACAAAGTTTGTTAAAAAGACATCATGGCCCCAAAAAGCTAATATGACACCAATCAAGCCAAAAGGTATGGCGGTCATGACAATAAAGGGTTGTATCAAGGAACGGAACATGGCCACCAATAAAATGAATATCATAAACAAAGCAAAAATATACGATGTCATCAAGTTGCGAAATGTTTTTTGTTGATCTTCAAATTCTCCTCCATACACAATCGAATAACCTAAATAATCATCAGCTCGATTTTTAAATTCACTTTGTAATTCACGATTGACCACAAAGGACGTTGCTTTTTTATTGTCCACCTGTGCGGTCACATTTAAAACACGCTTTCCATCTAAATGATTGATCAGATAAACCCCTTCACTTTCTTCAATACGCGCGACACTCTTTAATTTAACAAGATTACCCCTGCTGTTTGGAACAAGAATGTCATCAAAGATATCCAATCGCGAACGATCCTCTTTTGGGAAACGAACAACAACACTAATCTCCTCATCCGCCTTATCTGGTTTAATCGTGGTTGCGACGCCCCCTTTAAAAACATTACGCACCGTTGAGGCAATTTGTCCGATGTTCAGATAATATTTTTTGGCTAACTCTTCATCAACAATAACTTTTAATTGTTTCTTTCCATAATCATAACTTGTGGTGACATCCGAGACACCTTCTCGTTTTTTTAGAAATTCAATAAAAGGTTGCGCGATCTCTTGCATGACGGCGTAGTCTTCCCCCTTAAAACCAACCTCGACATCAGCCCCAGTTGGTGGGCCCTCTTTAGGGATCAAAGTATAAAGCTTTTCAAACCCTTCAATATCCTTTAACTTTTCTTTCAAGGCGCTTGTGATTTGTTGCGGCGAGCGATTGCGTTCTTGCATAGGAGTTAAGAAGACCGTCACATAACCTAAATGGGAACCCCGCTTGGCATTGGGATCAAAGCCTCGTTCGCTTTCAATGGAACCGATGAACGTTCGAAAACTATCGAGCTCTTCTTCTGGAAGCTCACTAACCATTGTTTCGATGGGGGCAAAGAGTTCATTCATTTTTTCTAAGGGTGTCCCCTTCTTCGCTTCAGCACGAATCCAGACATACTCAATCCCTTCTCCGGCAAACAATAAAAATCTCATTTTAGTTTTGGCCACCCAAATAGTAAATGCAAATATGATAATCAATCCTAGAATAATAAGATAACGACCATTCAAACACGTCTTTAACGCTTTCGTATATTTTGCTTTTAACCATACATACCAAGCCTTCTCTTTACGAACGCGGGCCTTTGAGTGAAAAAAATGTAAAACGTCGGCGAGATGGGATGGCAAAATAATAAAGGCTTCAAAAAGAGATGCTGTTAGAGTGATTAAAACAACTTTTGGAATCTCACGAATAAACTTTCCAATAATATCATCCATAAACATCAGAGGGCCGAAGGCTGCAAAGGTGGTTAAAATGGTAATGGTGACAGGAAGGGCGACTTCGTTGGTTCCTTTAATGGCCGCTTCGCGCGCGGGCATGCCTTCTTCCACGTAGCGATACACATTTTCAGAAACAATGATGCCATCATCAACAAGCATTCCTAAAACAAGTAAAATGCCAAGCATGGACACCAAATTAATCGTTAGGCCAAGCATATTCATAACCAAAAAAGAAGTAAATAAGGCGATGGGAATACCTAGCGCTGTCATTAACGCAGGGATAGGATCAAGAAATAAAAAGAGGATTAATAACACAAGAATAAAACCAATCACACCGTTGGTTTGCAAAACACCCAATCGCCTTTTGACATAATAAGAGAAGTCATTGGCTGTTTTAATGTCCATTGAAGCCGGAAGCTTTGTCTTAAACTGCTCAATCACCTCTTTTACGCGATCGACAACCTTAATCGCATCCGATTGCTCTGTCTTAACAACAACCATGGCACTCGCATCACGCCCATCAACCTTTGCTATGGTGATGGCATCTTCAAACGCCTCTTTGACAACAGCGACGTCTTTAATTCTGAGCCAATTCCCCATGTCATTGGCGCGGATAATCACATCTGCGATTTGTGCGGCCGTTTTAAATTCACCTGTGGTGCGGACGTTAAATTCGTTATCTTCCGTTGTTAGCTGCCCCCCAGGAACCGTGACGTTGCGTGTGCGTAGGGCATCCATAATTTCTTGCAAAGAGACATGATATTCTTTTAATTTGGCAGGATTAACCTCAACCCAAAACTCTTCATCGCGCCAACCAATCTCGCGGACTTGTGAGACGCCTTCAATATCTAACAAGTAATCCTTTAAAGATTCGGCATATTGACGTCTCACTTTTTCAGTTACATCGCCACCTATAGAAATTTCAATAACGGGAAATTCGCGTGTGGCTAATTCAAAGACTTCAGGGTCCTCCGCCTCCGCTGGTAAATCACTCACCCGATCGACAGCACGCTGAATGTCATTAATCACTTTGCGTTTATCTTCAACACCAGGATCAATCGTGATCCCAATACTGGATAAGCCTTCATCCGAACTTGAGGTTATTTCTTGCAAACCACTGACAGATTTGATTTCTTCTTCAAGAGGAATGGTAACAAACTTCTCCATGTCTTCCGTTGGAGAACCAGGCCAAACCGTTGTGACCGTGACAATGTCATAACTCACCTGAGGAAAGGCCTCACGCTGCATCTGGAACATCGAATAGGTTCCAACGATGATGATAAAGACGGAGATAAGATTAACTAAAACGGAATTTTTAACAGAGAGTTCGGCGATTTTCATAATATATTAATGTGCTTATGTAACGATCTAGTCCTGTCATTCCCGCGATAGCGGGGCCCCTTAAAGCCCTTCCTTCCAATACTGCGTTAACAGCGACCCTTCCTCCTGTCGCAAATCAATAAGAGACGTAAAATAACGATATTTGGCCACCATCTCATCGGCACGCGCCTCAATTAAATCTTCTTGAAAGCGAATGATGGTATCCACATCGGATCGGCCCGCTTGAAACTTCTTTTCTTCTTCTTTCAATTTACGCGCCTGCAACAACGAGATTTCTTCAGTGTTTTTAGCGGATTCATAAAATACATGAGTGTTACGCACACGATCAATAATCGCAATGGCAATTTGACGTTCAAGAAGTTTAAAATTAATTAACTCCCGTGCCTTCTCCAGTTGAGCGCCTTTTAAAGCGCCCCTAGCTTCCCTATTATTAAGGGGAAAACTAAATTCGAGTCCAGCGGAAAAATTAGGATTATCTTCTTCTGTAATCTGTGTTAAAGCTTGTTTGAAGTGATCGCCAAGACCATTACGTTCTAACGATGCTGTTAGATTAATTTCAGGCCATATTTGATTTTTTTTGATAGAAACAAGGATATCTTTAGATTTGATATTGTTTTCAATGCGTTTATAATCGCGACGTTGCTCAAAGGCTTTCTTAAGAGACACATCTTGAAATTCTTCGTGTGTTGACATCGAAAAAGAATCGGTGGCCTTTAGCTGTTTGGTATTATCTTCAATATTGAGAAGAAGTTTTAAAGTGTTGGATTTAAAATGCACTTGATTTCGGATTAACTGCAGTTCATTTTTTCTTCTCTTATAATTAGCTTCTGAAGCAATGGCTTCAGGGATTTCCATCAAACCATCTTCTAACTTTTCTTGATGCAAATCGTACAATCGCTTGGCTTGCTCGACCATGTCCTGCTGGATGTTTGAACGTTCCATTTCTAACACCAAATCCCAATACGCCTTTTGCACAGAACCAATCGCACTTTCAATTTTTTCTAACGACAGGTATTTAGTGTTTTCAATCTCAAGAAGGGTAAGCTTCACCTGCCCCCTATCGGCCAAGCCAAAAAAGTTTTTTCCCAATTCCTGAAAAACGGTGACACCCAAAGTGGAATCATGTACGAGAGGGGTTGTCGAAAAAACAGAATTGGTGGAGTTACGATTATTTTCTAAATCAAGGTCTATGGTTGTTCCTGTGGGCAGCTTTTGCGATAAGCCCACATTATAATCATTTTGCACAGTCTTTGTTCCTAAAATCGTCGAACTTTGTTTCCTTTGATTATTTTGATAAGCAATCTCCCCTTCTAGAATCGTATCATAAATAGATTTGGCTTTTAATTCATCGGTGGCCTTAATCAAATGTTCGTATTTGGCCAACTGAATATCAAAATTATTATCAATCGCTAACTGAGTCGCTTGCTTAAAGGATAGAGGATAAATCGTCTCTTGGGCTGTAACGTTAAAAGCATTTAAAAAAATGAGAATCCCAAAAGTTATGAAACACATTATTATTTTCACTGTATCGCCTCTTCTATTTTTTTTAGAATGGTCACAAAATTCTGTTGATCTTTAATTGTAATCTTAGTTAACACCTCTTGCCATCGATTTTTTATCGTTTTACGAAACTGCTTGGCAAGCTTGGTCCCCTTGGAAGTTAACTCAATATTAATCGCGCGGCGATCCTCTTTATCCGCACAGCGTTTAACATAACCCGAACTCTCTAAACGATCCACAAGGCCACTCGCTGTAGGTGCTGAGACATGCAAATCTGAACTTAATTCAGATAATCGACAAGCACCCTTGGTATAAAGGCTCATTAATGTCAAAAGTTGCGATTGTGGAATGTTTACTGATTGAAAAAATTCTAACAATATGCGTTTGGCGATAATAGGCATCAAAATAGAAATATCGCGCGCGGCTGATTCTGTTTTATTTAGCATTGCTAAATATTAGCAGTTTTAAATAAATTGTCAAGGGGTGTTGGAATAAAACAAACATTAACAAAATATGCAGGACCCATTCACCTAGAGGTTTCATTGAGACTTCATCGAATGTGCATGATCCGCCTTCGCCCTAATGCTTTTATTGAGCTTTCATCGAATGCGTAAGACCTGTCTTCGCCCTTAAGCTTTCATTGAGGTTTCTTAGAATGTCTAAGACCTCTCTTCGCTCTTAACCTTTCATTGAGGATTCATCGAATCTGTAAAACCCGTCTTCGCCCTTAAGCTTTCATTGAGGTTTCTTAGAATGTGTAAGACCTGTCTTCGCTCTTAACCTTTCATTGATGATTTATCGAATATGAATGACCCGTCTTCGCCCTAAAGCTTTCGCTTGAGGGCTTCGCCGAGGTGTTCTTGGCTTTTTTCTGAAAAGCCAAACACAAAAAAAAGGCTCTGATAATTAAATCAGAGCCTTTTAAGAAAAAACCGGTAACGTTCTACTCTCCCGTAGCCTTGCGACTAAAGTACCATCGACCTAATAGGGCTTAACTTCCGTATTCGGAATGGGAACGGGTGTTGCCCCTACAGTATAATTACCGGTAAAATTTTTACATTTCGTTAGGGGATATCTTCTTTCAAAGATATCCCCAAGAACAAAATATTAACAATTATATAAGATAGAAAAAAATAAAAAGGTCAAGCGTTTGGCCTATTAGTACTGCTTAGCTTAGGTCATTACTGATCTTACACTTGCAGCCTATCAACCTCCTAGTCTAGAAGGAGCCTTCATTCCCGAAGGAAAACGATATCTTATCTTGAGGTAGGCTTCGCACTTAGATGCCTTCAGCGCTTATCCTTTCCAAACGTAGCTACCCAGCCATTGCCCTTGGCAGAACAACTGGAACACCAGAGGTTTGTCTCTCCCGGTCCTCTCGTACTGAGGAGAGCTCCCCTTCAAATATCGAACGCCCACACCAGATAGAGACCGAACTGTCTCACGACGTTCTAAACCCAGCTCGCGTACCTTTTTAACCGGCGAACAGCCGGACCCTTGGGACCTTGTTCAGCCCCAGGATAAGATGAGCCGACATCGAGGTGCCAAACAGCGCTGTCGATATGAACTCTCGAGCGCTATCAGCCTGTTATCCCCGGAGTACCTATTGTCCGTTGAGCGACGGCAATCCCATAATCTACCGCCGGATCACTAAGCCCTACTTTCGTATCTGCTCGTCCTGTCGGACTCGCAGTTAAGCTCTCTTATGCCCTTGCACTTTACAGATGATTGCCGACCATCCTAAGAGAACCTTTGGACCCCTTCGTTACGTTTTAGAAGGGAACCGCCCCAGTCAAACTGCCCATCTGGCAATGTTCTGCGTCCGGATTCACGGAACGTAGTTAGAACCTAAAAGCTATCAGGGTGGTATTTCACCATTGGCTCCATGACCGCTAGCGCGGCCACATCAAAGCCTCCCACCTATCCTACACAAACAGATCTCAAATTCAATACCAGATTGCAGTAAAGGTTCCGGGGTCTTTTCGTCTTGGTGCGGGTAAGCGGCATCTTCACCGCTACTACAATTTCGCCGAGCCTCTCCTTGAGACAGCGCCCAACTCGTTACACCATTCGTGCACGTGGGAACTTACCCCACAAGGAATTTCGCTACCTTAGGACCGTTATAGTTACGGCCGCCGTTTACTGGGGCTTCAATTCGCAGCTTCTCCCTCAAGGGGATAACCGCTCCTCTTAACCTTCCAGCACCGGGCAGGTGTCACGCCCTATACATTGTCTTGCGACTTCGCAGAGCGATGTGTTTTTACTAAACAGTCGGCCGGGCTTCTTTACTGTGACCCTCCAGGCTACAATCGTAAAGATTTTCACCCTTAGGGCACCCCTTCTCCCGAAGTTACGGGGCCAGATTGCCGAGTTCCTTAAGGAGAGTTATCTCGAGCGCCTTCCCATATTCTGGGTATCTACCTGTGTTGGATTACGGTACGAGCGCTTATGCTACTCACAAACGGGCTTTTCTTGGCAGCGTGGAATCAGTGAGTTCGCCTTTGGCGTACCGCCGGCTCCCCATCACCCCTTACCCCGACATCTCTGTCGAAGGCTACAGGTTTGAACGAAGACATCCAACACTTCGCTCACCTATCCTCCTGCGTCACCGCTGCTATTAACGTGCATAAACGGTTCCGGAATATTAACCGGATGTCCATCGACTACGCCTTTCGGCCTCGCCTTAGGATCGACTAACCCTGGGCGGATTAACCTTCCCCAGGAAACCTTGGATTTTCGGCGCTACGGTTTCTCGCCGTAGTTTTCGCTACTTATACCAACATTATCACTAGTGCCTACTCCACGACTCCTTACGGTATCGCTTCAACGCTTGGCACTACGCTCCTCTACCACTAATAATATCCGAAGATATTACTAATCCACAGCTTCGGTTATACGCTTGAGCCCCGATCATTTTCGGCGCAGAATCACTCGACCAGTGAGCTATTACGCACTCTTTAAATGATGGCTGCCTCTGGGCCAACATCCTGGCTGTCTATGTGATTTCACTTCCTTTACCACTTAGCGTATATTTGGGACCTTAGCCGATGGTCTGGGCTGTTTCCCTTTCGTCCATGGAGCTTAGCCCCCACAGACTGACTCCCGCAGAACACATATTAGTATTCGGAGTTTGGTTAGGTTTGGTAGGCGGGTAAGCCCCCTAGCCTATTCAGTAACTCTACCCCTAATATGCTTTTTTATGCGAGGCTAGTCCTAGAACTATTTCGAGGAGAACCAGCTATTACCAGGTTTGATTAGCCTTTCACTCCGATCCACAGCTCATCACAGCCATTTTCAACTGACTTGTGTTCGGTCCTCCACTTTGGTTTCCCAAAGCTTCAACCTGGCCATGGATAGATCACCTGGCTTCGGGTCTACTACATGCTACTCATTGTCGCCCTATTCAGACTCGCTTTCGCTGTGCCTGCAGTCCAGAAGACTTTAAGCTTGCAACATGCAGTAACTCGTTGGTCCATTATGCAAAAGGTACGCCGTCAGACATTATCCGCCGAAACGGATCATAGTCCTCCGACCGCTTGTAAGTACATGATTTTAGATTCTATTTCACTCCCCTCACCGGGGTTCTTTTCAACTTTCCCTCACGGTACTAGTTCACTTTCGGTCAGACTCGAGTATTTAGGCTTAGCCCATGGTCGGGCTAGATTCCTGCAGGATTTCCCGTGCCCCGCAGTACTTGGGATACTTCTAGAGCGTCTTGAAATTTCGCGTACGGGACTTTCACCCTCTTTGGTTGGCCTTTCCATACCATTCGACTATCTCGCCTCGTCCCACATTGAAGTCCCGCAACCCTCCGGCACAAGTGCCGAAGTTTAGCCTGTTCCCTTTTCGCTCGCCGCTACTGGGGGAATCCCTTACGGTTTCTTTTCCTATGGCTACTTAGATGTTTCAATTCGCCACGTTCGCTTCCCATCCCCTATTTAATTCAGGGTGAGATACCTAGGTATAACCCTAGGTGGGTTTTCCCATTCGGAAATCTCCGGATCGATGCCTGTTTGCGGCTCCCCGAAGCATATCGCTGCTTACCACGTCCTTCATCGCCTGAGTCTACCAAGTCATCCATCATGTACTCTTAGTAGCTTGACCAAATAATAATCATAATATTTTCTTAATGCCGAGGCATAAAAAAAATACCACGAATAAATTCGGGTATTACTGTATTTTTTATAAATTCAAGAAATCTTGATCTTATAAAAAACCATTACATTACTGCTTTACTTATCTCTATCTTATATAATTGTCAAAGAACTGTTTTGATCACTTGGTTATCGTGGTCAAAAAAATTTATGTTAAATTTTATTATCTGAGTTTGCCAAATATTTTGATTAAAGTGCAATTGGATTTCATTAAATTAATTGAAGAACTTGTTCTTCGAAGCTCAAACACAAAAGTATTTTGAGCGTAGAAGAATGGAGCCAAGGAGGATCGAACTCCTGACCCCCTGCTTGCAAAGCAGGTGCTCTACCAATTGAGCTATGGCCCCTGATAGAAGGTACAAGATACAAGATACAAGAAACAAAAAAAGATCAATGATCAATTTTCAAACATTAAACGTTTAATTATTGATAATTGTTTCTTTTTTGTATCTTGTAACTTGTAACTTGGAAATTCTTTCGCGGACCCTTGAGATGGTGGGCCCGAGAGGATTCGAACCGCTGACCCCTGCGTTATCAGCACAGTGCTCTAACCAACTGAGCTACGGGCCCAGAAATTCAAGCATGGTTCTCAACATTCGAGTCCCTCGTTTACTTTAAAGTTAAAAAAAGCCAAGCATTTCGAAGAATCCGAAATGACCTTGTTAATGTTTCATCTTTCGATGAAACGGGATGTATGCATACCTTGCATACGAGGTTTCTGACTACTTTTTTTCTTGTTATGGAGGCAAAACCGACATAACTTGTTAAAAAAGTGTCATCCTGCGAAGCTCCCAAACGAAAGTTTTGGAGCGTAGCAGGATAACTCTAATGAGCTATCCTACTTCTTTCAAATACTTTCGTGTTTGAACTACGAAGGATTAATTCACGCTTCTAATTTATTTCGTTCGCTAATGCTCTCTCCATAAATTAAGCGTTCATTAAAGAAAGGAGGTGATCCAGCCGCACGTTCCCGTACGGCTACCTTGTTACGACTTAGCGCCAGTCACCGATTTTACCTACGGCCTATCTACATAGGACTTCGGGTACCCCCGGCTTCCATCGCTTGACGGGCGGTGTGTACAAGACCCGGGAACGTATTCACGGGAGCGAGCTGATCTCCCATTACTAGCGATTCCGGCTTCATGGAGTCGAATTGCAGACTCCAATCCGAACTGAGGACGGCTTTTTGAGATTAGCTCCCCCTCACGGGTTGGCAACCCTTTGTACCTGCCATTGTAACACGTGTGTAGCCCAAGGCATAAGGGCCGTACTGACTTGACGTCATCTCCACCTTCCTCCTGGTTATCCCAGGCAGTCCCCCAAGAGTGCGCACACCAGAATCCGAAGATTCAAAGTATGGTAGCAACATGGGGCAATGGTTGCGCTCGTTGCGGGACTTAACCCAACATCTCACGACACGAGCTGACGACAGCCATGCAGCACCTGTGCATCGTCCAGCCGAGCTGACCTTCTGCTTTCACAGAAGTACGACGAGCATGTCAAGTCCTGGTGAGGTTCTTCGCGTAGCATCGAATTAAACCACATGTTCCACCGCTTGTGCGGGTCCCCGTCAATTCCTTTGAGTTTTAGCCTTGCGACCGTAGTCCCCAGGTGGAGCACTTAATGCGTTAGCTGCGGCACTGAGGAAAAACCCCAACACCTAGTGCTCATCGTTTACGGCTAGGACTACCAGAGTATCTAATTCTGTTCGCTCCCCTAGCTTTCGCAATTTAGCGTCAGAACCGGACCAGAAAGCTGCCTTCGCCGTCGGTGTTCTTAGCAATATCTACAGATTTCACCCTTACACTGCTAATTCCGCTTTCCTCTTCCGGTCTCAAGCTTAATAGTTTGTAAGGCAGTTCTGCGAGTGAGCCGCAGGATTTCACCCCTCACTTATTAAGCCACCTACTTGCCCTTTACACCCAATAATTCCGAGTAACGCTTGCCACCCCCGTATTACCGCGGCTGCTGGCACGGAGTTGGCCGTGGCTTATTCTTCAGGTACCGTCAGTTGCAAACTCTATTAAAGTTGCAGTGTTCTTCCCTGATAAAAGCAGTTTACGATCCGAAAACCTTCATCCTGCACGCGGCGTCGCATAGTCAGACTTTCGTCCATTGCTAAATATTCTCGACTGCAGCCTCCCGTAGGAGTCTGGGCAGTGTCTCAGTCCCAGTGTGGCTGATCATCCTCTCAGACCAGCTACCCGTCATACGCCTTGGTGAGCCATTACCTCACCAACAAGCTGATAGGACGCGAACCCATCTCTAAGTGGCAGGCCCGAAGGTCCCCGCCTTTAACCATTGAAACATGAGTAACTATGGCCATATCGGGAATTATCACCGTTTTCACGATGCTTTTCCCGTCTTAGAGGAAAGTTGTTCACGTGTTCCTCACCCGTTTGCCGCTATTAGGCAACTTGTAAACAAGTTGCCCAATCGCTCGACTTGCATGCCTAATCCACGCCGCCAGCGTTCACTCTGAGCCAGGATCAAACTCTCCAAAATGGCTTGGCTTGATATTTTAAAAATTGGCTACTAATAAATAAACTTTGGCATCTACTGCATCCTTTTTAATATGGGAATATTTAAAAGGATACAAAAAGACAATAAGATTTCAAAGAACCTTCTAAAATTTCTGTTAAGAAATTTGTGCACAAAAAGGGACACGCAAGGTGTCCCTTCGAAAAGTGTACAAACTATACCTAACATGCGTATATTTGTCAAGCATATTTTTTCACATAATCACACAGGAGGCTTTTTTCTAACAGAGCCCTAACTATAACAACTCCAAGAGATTAGTGCTTAAAATAGCATTTTTATCAGCGTCGGAAATATTCGCATTTTTAAAGACACTAATCGAATCCGCCATACTCTGATTGGCAGGAAAATCGCTACCGTATAATATGTGTGAGGCATCCACGACCTCAAGGGCACACAAAAGTGAGCTTGTCGACCTTGAACCTGAGGTATCAATGTAAATATTCTTAAAAAACTCAGCTGGTGATTTTCCAAGATCTTTGACAAATTCACGCTTTCGTAACATCGCATACGTATTGTCAAATCGTTCTTTCACAATCGGTAAAACACCACCATAATGTGCGAAAATAAAATCAACATCCTCAAATTTTGTGAGCACACCTTCCATCATGAGTTTTCCTAGTGACATCGTGACGTCAAAAACATATTCTAGTACTGGTGACAACAATGGATCGCGTACGCGCTCCTGGCCAATCGGATTTATAATTTGTGAATGAACATGAATTGGCATTTTATGTTTGCTTGCAAATTCATAAACAGGGAAAAACGTTTCATCATCAAGAAATCTACCATCATAGCTCGATGCGAGTGAGATTGCTTTCAGTCCTAAATCTTTAATGCGCGTTAATTCATCTTGAAACTTATCAGGCGAATCGATCGGCAATATTCCAGCACCAATGTAACGATCAGGATGAGCCTTAACAGCTTCTGCAATGCCTGCATTGTATTCTCGAGCAACCGCGCTCCATCCTCCCATATTAAGATGTGCATCACTGGTCGGATATAGCAATAACGACTTCTCTATTTGCTGCTCATCCATGACCAATAACTGTCGGTCGATGTCAGACCAATGCACTTTAAAGAAAGCCGTATGTTGGGCCACTTCGGGCGGCATATAATGACTATGAGCGTCGATAATTTGAGACATAAATGAAGAGCTTTTGGGCTGGCGGAGTAAAGATAGAAAAAACTACTTCATCTTGTTTTCAGTTAAAACCTTCTCAACATCAGTAAGTGCTTTTTTAAGTTCATCAATTAAAGTGATGTTAATCGAAACACCTTTTGCTGTTGGAACCATCTCTTCTGTTCCTTGAGTTAACGTCCACGTTCTAATATCAATCAGATCGTTTCCTTTAAACTCACGGATGCCAACACGAATTTCTTGAAACTTATTCTTTTTAAATGATGCGACTGTCTTATCCATGTTTATAAAACCTCCGTCTATTATTTCGCTTGGTTCTGTTGATAATCAATCACCGGCTTCGTCCACGGTGTTTGTTGATTAATAACCGCAAGTTCTAATGGGCATGCATTCGCTGGAACACTTAGCGCATACATCACCATGTCACAAACAGCATCAGGCGTCATCAAGCGGTCTTTTTGTTCTTTTGTGATACTATCTAATTTATCTGTTAAATCTGAATTAACAACTCCAGGTAAAATGGATGTGACCTTAATCCCATGGTCGCGCAATTCCCAAAATAGTCCTTTTAAAAATGCACGCAAACCAACCTTTAATGAACTGTAAGCAAGAAATCCTCGTGGGATGGGATCAACAAGTGTTGAACCTGATACAGAATTAATAATGGCGCCACTTTTCTTGTCAATCATGTGATTGATAACCAAGCGAATCAGGCGCACATAACCAAGGTAATTTGTTTGAACTAACTTTTCAAAATCTTCGAGCGGTTGTTCTTGAAAAGGATATTGGCTTGATACACCAGCGTTATTAACCAAAATATCAATGCCTCCTAATCGCTCTAACGTGGTATCGACAAGCCGTTGTAAATCTTCAAGCTTACCAACATCTGTCGCAACACCAATAACATTAACACCTGTTTTACTCTTTATCTCTTCAACAGTCGCATCTAAGGTTTCTTGCGTTCTGGCAGCTAAGACAACATTAACTCCAGCCTCAGCCAAACGCATGGCAATCGCCTTACCGATCCCTTTGCTCGCTCCTGTAATAATCGCATTCTTTCCCTTTAAATCCATAAATTTCATTCCCTTTTATAATAGTATTATTTAGATAATATAATTTTTAATATATATATTAATAGGAATATTAAACATCCAATTCCTAAAAATGTCAAAGAAAAACTTTTGGCCACAAAATGTGAGCTTGCCATAAATCCAAGCCCACCTGCAATGAATCTGACAGATGAATTTAAAGAAGCAATGATTGGCCTATTTTCATCTGAAAAATCGGTTAATATCGTCGATATTCCATTATGCCCAACAGTCCAGAACATAGCAATAAACGTAAAAAGAACACCTAAGAAAACAGGATGATAAAAACCTACAAGCAACGCAATGCTTATCGCAAGCCCGATGATCCCTGTATAACAAGCAAACTTCCTCCCCTTTATATCCGAAAGAATCCCACCTAAAAGTTGGCCCACAAGCCCACCAATAAGCGTTAAAATAAAGTAAAAGCTTATCATAAGCTTGTCAAAACCATAAACGCGAGCTAAATACACGCCATACCATTTATGCACGCCATGATATAGGAAGCT
>JAJDCB010000008.1 GCA_029261065.1 Candidatus Omnitrophota bacterium
AGCGCACTTGTATGGGGTACAAGAGGTCGCAGGTTCGAACCCTGCCGCTCCGACATTTTTGCTTCGCAAAAATGGCGAGACTCGGCATAATAAATTTTTTTGCCGGTCCGACTACAATGACTATTAAATATTTATTGACAAAAGAACAAAGGCTAGTTCATGTTTAAAAAGAAAAAAAAAGAAATTCCCATTGAAGAAAAACGAAAATATAAACGTGTAAAGAAAAGCTTTGTCTTACGTTATTACGTAAAAAATGATAAAAAATCAAAACATGAAATTACCCAATTAAAAAATATCAGTCAAGGAGGAATGTGTTTTGTTACTACAGAAGCACACCCTCCAGACACAAAAATTAAGATTGAACTTAAAACACCATATCTATCTGACTTAACATTATTGGATGGCACTATTTTAGGATCTCATGAAAATGTCAAAAACCTTATCTATGAAACGCGTGTCGAATTTGAATTTTTAGATCAAGATTCGGCTTTTATTATGGATAAACTAAAGGAAATCTTTATAACTGGGGATAATAAATTCAATGAATAAAATAAATATCGGACTCATTGGCTATGGCGTTGTAGGATCAGGTGTAGCCAAAATGCTTCTTAAACGTAAAAGCTTTATAAAAAATAAATACCATACGGAATTTTCTATCAAGACCCTTTGTGATCGTAGTCTTGGTAAAAAAGATACAAAAAACCTTACACACACAAAATTTACAAAAAATTATCTTGATATCATCAATGACCCAGAAATAGATGTTGTTGTCGAACTTATTGGTGGGATGAATCCAGCTAAAAAAATTGCCCAACAAACATTACAAAATGGCAAACATCTTATTACAGCCAACAAAGAGCTAATGGCGAATGCCGGTCAAGAATTGTTTGCCTTAGCTCAAAAAAAGAGTGTCAGCATTTATTATGAATCTGCAGTAGGAGCGGGTATTCCTATCATTCAAACATTATCTGAAGGAGTGGTTGGTAATCAATTTACAGGGCTTTTTGGCATTATCAATGGAACGTGTAACTACATCTTAACGGAGATGACAAAAAGCAATCTTAGCTTTGATCAAGCCCTTAAATCTGCTCAAGAAAAAGGTTATGCTGAGAGTGATCCTACGTTAGATATTAATGGGATGGATAGTGCTCATAAACTGGCCATATTAGTCTCCCTAGCCTTTGGCAAATTTATCAAAATAAAGGACATATATACAGAAGGCATCACACACATATCTCACGATGATATAGAGCAAGCGGAAAAACTAGATTTATCCATCAAACTTTTGGCTATCGCTAAAATGACAGATGATAAAATTGAAGCACGCGTGCATCCAACATTAATCTCCAAAGAACATCCATTGGCTGCTATCAACAGCATTTACAATGCCCTATATCTAAACGCCGATCCTTTAGGTGACGTTTTGTTATCAGGAGAGGGGGCCGGACAAATGGCGGCGGCATCTGGGGTTGTTAGTGACTTGATTAATTTAGCAGGAAAGGGGCAAAACGCTCATTTGTGGAGTAACTTGTCCGATGAAAATAAAAAATTAAAGACTAGAAAGATTGATGATATTGAATCTAAATTTTATTTGCGTTTCATGGCCAGTGATAAACCAGGAGTCCTTGCCAAAATTACAGGCGTCCTAGGACGAGCCGGAATAGGCATTAATTCGGTCACACAAAAACAACACCATCAAACATCAACCGTACCTGTCATTATGTTAACGGATTATTCGACTGAGAAAAAATTAAGGTCCGCTCTTAACACCATTCATAAAATGCCTGTTGTTAAAGCAAAACCTGTAGCCATAAGGATGGAAAAATTATGGTAAATTGGAAAGGCCTTATTCATCACTACAGAGAGTATTTACCCGTCACAGATCAAACGCCTGTTGTCACGTTATCGGAAGGAAATACACCTCTTATTTTTTCTGAACATTTATCTGAAACTTTAGGGTTAAACGTCTATCTTAAATACGAAGGATTAAATCCTACGGGATCTTTCAAAGATCGTGGCATGACAATGGCGATTTCTAAAGCGAAAGAGCAGGGAGCCAAACTTGTCATGTGTGCGTCCACTGGAAACACATCGGCTTCAGCTGCAGCTTACGCAGCAAAAAGTGGCTCTCTTAAATGTGTAGTGTTAATCCCCGAAGGTAATATCGCTCTCGGTAAATTAGCGCAAGCCTTGATTCATCAAGCTCAAGTGATCGCCATTAAAGGAAACTTTGATGAGGCTCTCAACATTGTCAAAGACATCACGGATAATTATCCAGTAGAATTAGTTAACTCGATTAATCCGTTTCGCATTGAAGGACAAAAAACAGCGGCCTTTGAAATTTGCGATTTTTTATCCGATGCGCCTGAATTTCACGCGATCCCCGTAGGCAATGCCGGTAATATCACCGCTTACTGGAAAGGATATAAAGAATATAAACAACACAACAAATCACAGCAGTTACCAACAATGTTAGGATTTCAAGCGGCTGGAGCAGCTCCTATTGTTCTTGGAAAAATTGTCGAAAATCCTGAAACGATTGCCACAGCTATTCGTATTGGCAACCCGGCAAGCTGGAAAGCGGCTGAGGCCGCGCGCGATGAATCGAATGGTATCATCGATAGCGTTACTGATGACGAAATTCTTGAAGCCTATAAAATATTAGCCGCACACACCGGCGTCTTTGTAGAACCAGCATCTGCTGCATCTGTTGCCGGTGTTCTTAAATTACACAGCCAAGGTTATTTTGATGATCATAAAAATGCGCGTCTTGTTTGCACTGTGACAGGGCATGGGTTGAAGGATCCGAATACGGCGATAAAGAATGTGCAGGAGCCGGTGACGATGGAGGCGAATGTTAAGGCTGTGTTAGAGGAGATAGGGTTATAGTATTCTTTCGTTTTTTACTATAACGAGGTTCCCGCTTTCGCGGGAATGACAATATTAAACTTGTTCTGTCATCGTCATTAACAATCAATTTTGTCATCCCCGCGGAAGCGGAGATCTATACCATGCAAAACTTAAAAAATAAAAAAGTCCTCATCACTTGCGGCCCCACTTGGATCCCCATTGATGATACACGTATCATTAGCAACAAATCATCTGGGCAACTGGGACAAATTATTGCGGATGATTTGGCTAAAATTCATTGCAAAGTCACCTTGCTAGAAGGTCCTGTTTTAAATGGTATTCAGCACAAAAAACTTAAAGTCCTTAAATTTCACTATTACGATGATTTTTTAAAAACTCTTAAACAACAATTAAAAAAACGTTACGATATTATCATTCATGCAGCGGCAATTTCAGATTATAGATTAAGAAGACCTTTTACATCAAAAATTAGCTCGAAACTTAAAAAATTTAAACTCGAACTTGTACCAACGAAAAAAATAATTAATGATATTAAACATTTAAGTCCTAAAAGTTTGTTAGTGGGATTTAAATTAAAATCAACCATGACTAAACCACTCGCCATAGCTAAAAGTAAAGTTTTATTTGAAAAAGCCAAATGTGATCTTGTGATCGCCAACTCTGTCTCAAACGATCATTACAAAGGTTACATTTTAAATAACGAAAATAAATTTCTGGCGTCAGCTCATTCTCGCAAAGAGATGTCTCGCGCCTTAGTTAAAACACTAAATAAATCTCTATCATGAAATACATAATCGTAGTCCCAGATGGCATGGCTGATGAGCCGGTAGAAGAATTAATGGGTAAAACACCATTAGAGGTTGCTGTTACGACCAACATGGATTTTATGGCTCAAAATGGTCAGACCGGACTGGTCCGCACAATTCCTAAGGGCATGCATCCTGGATCTGATGTAGGAAACATGTCTCTGCTAGGATTTGATCCTAAAAAATATCATACAGGTCGCGCTCCTTTAGAAGCGGCCAATTTAAATATTGATGTCGGCCAGGATGAAATCATTTTTCGCTGCAATTTAGTGACCATTGAAGATGAATGCATGTCAGATTATAGTGCCAGCCACATAAAAACAGAAGAGGCAAGCATCCTAATTGAGGCCTTAAACAAAGAATTAAAAAATGAAAGTATCCGTTTCATTCCTGGTAAGAGCTATCGACACCTCATGCTCATTAAAACGAATGAAATGAAAAAGATGTGTGAGCTTCAAACAAATGCCCCACATGACATCTTAAATAAACCGATTAAAAACTTTTTACCAAAGGGCGAGGGAGCGGATCAACTTTTAGAGCTTATCGAAAAATCCCGTTCGATTTTAACTAATCACGATGTTAATAAAGTCCGTGTAGATTTAGGCGAAAATCCAGCCAATATGATCTGGCTTTGGGGACAAGGAACTAAACCTCAATTACCACGCTTTGAAGATAAATATGGCCTTAAGGGAGGAATCATTTCCGCCGTTGATTTGGTCAACGGCATTGGGCGCTTAGTCGATCTTGAGGTTATTGATGTCCCTGGAATCACTGGTTACTATGATACCAATTATTTAGGCAAAGCGGAGTATGCCTTAAAGGCTTTAAAAAATAAAGACTTTGTCTATATTCATATCGAAGCCCCTGATGAAGCAGGACACAATGGTGACGCTAAAGCCAAAGTCTCGGCCATCGAACGCATTGATAAAGACATACTCGGCACCATTCTTAATCATTACAACGAACATGATGATGTTCGTATTTTAGTCTTACCGGATCATCCCACACCCATACGTCTTCGGACACACACGGATGATCCTGTAGGATATATTATGTACGGCAAAGGTATTTCTCCTGATGGGTCCAAACAGTTTACTGAAAAGTCAGCGGCTGAGAAGGGACTCAAATTTGAAGGAGGAGAACCGTTAATAGAACACTTCATTAAAAAATACTTATAACACCTTATTATGAAAAATATCATTGTACAAAAATTTGGGGGTTCATCAGTTGCTAATATTGATCGAATCAAAATTGTCGCCAGACGTATTATCGCGTCTAAGAAAAAAGATAATCATCTTGTCGTTGTTGTCTCGGCTTTAGGAGATACTACTGATGAACTTGAAAACTTAGCTCATAAAATTACCAATACACCAGCCGAACGCGAAATGGATATGTTAATGTCTACAGGTGAGCAAATATCATCAGCGCTCCTGGCCATGGCCATCAAAACACTTGGATCTGATGCGATATCCTTTACTGGATCTCAAGTCGGTATCAAAACAAATAAATCTCATACCAAAGCTCGTATTGAAACGATTGATTGTCATTGTATTAAAAAAGCGTTGAAAGAAAACAAAATTGTTATCGTGGCAGGCTATCAAGGGATCACCGAAGATAATGATATTACTACCCTTGGTCGAGGAGGTTCTGACCTTACAGCTGTTGCGCTGGCTTATTCTCTAAAGGCAAAGGTCTGCGAGATTTATACAGACGTTAAAGGAATCTACACCACAGATCCAAGAAAGGTCAAACAAGCGAAAAAAATAAAACAAATCACATTTGAAGAGATGTTAGAGATGGCTTCTCTTGGAGCACAAGTTATGCAAGCGCGCTCCATTGAAGTTGCCAAAAGATTTAATATCCCCATACATGTCCGATCAAGCTTTTCGAAGGAGGAAGGAACTATGATTGTTAAACAAACAGACAAATTAGAAGATATCGCTGTGCGCGGTATAACAAGCAATTCATCTGAGGCAAAAATTACCATTCGCGCTGTTCCTGATCAAGCTGGAATCGCGGCTAAAATATTTACAGAGATTTCAAAGGCTGGCTCCAATGTTGATTTGATTGTTCAAAATGTCAGCCAAACCAAACATACCGACATCTCTTTTACCGTTCCTAAAAAAGATCTCACCAAAGCCTTAAAAGCCTCGCGTGCGGTCGCTAAAAAAATTAAAGCCGGTGACGTTCTTCACGATGATAACATCGCTCGTGTCTCAATTGTTGGTTCTGGCATGAGATCACATCATGGCATCGCAGCATCCATGTTTGAGGTGTTAGCTAAAAATAAGATTAATATCGATATGATTTCAACATCTGAGATTAGCATTTCTTGTATTATTGAAAAGAAGCATGAAGCGAAAGCCGTTGAGGTTTTGCATAAAACATTTAAATTAAACTAACCAAGAAGGTATCTATTATGTCCCGAATAACAATATACGACACAACACTTAGAGACGGCTCGCAAACCGAAGGAATATCCTTTACGGTCAACGATAAAATAAAGATTACAGAGAAATTAGATAAACTTGGTGTGCATTACATTGAGGGAGGGTGGCCTGGCTCAAATCCTAAAGATAAAGATTATTTTAAGAACTACAAAGGCAAAAAACTTAAAAACGCAACGATTGCCGCCTTTGGTTCTACACGTCGTGCTAAAACGAAACCGGAGGAAGATGTTAATCTTAAAGAACTTGTCAGTTCAGGAGCAAGCACCGTTACCATCTTTGGAAAATCCTGGGATATGCATGTCACAGATGTCATCAAAACCAGCTTAGAAGAAAATGTCAGAATGATTAGTGATTCTGTAGCCTTTTTAAAAAAGAAGAAAAGAGAAGTCTTCTATGATGCTGAACATTTTTTTGATGGCTACAAACGCAATCCTCAATACGCCTTAAGCACAGTCTTAGCTGCTCAAGAAGCGGGCGCAAGTTGCATCATTTTCTGTGACACCAATGGAGGAACACTCCCAACAGAAGTTAAAGAAATCATCCTAGAAATCAAGGATCGCTTTACCGTTGAATTAGGTATCCATACGCATAATGATTTAGGATTAGCTGTGGCTAATAGCCTTGCCGCCGTAGAAGCGGGTTGTACTCACATCCAAGGAACATTTAACGGATTAGGGGAACGTTGCGGAAATGCGGACTTGTGCACCTTAATGGGAATCTTACAGACGAAATTAAATAAAAAATCAATTGGTGAAAAGAACATTCCCAAACTAATGGAAGCTTCGTATTTCATCAGCGAGATCAGTAATTTTAAACTGCCTGACAATGCTCCTTTTGTCGGACATTCGGCCTTCGCGCATAAGGGAGGCGTTCATATCGATGCGATGATCAAAAATCCTTTGGCGTATGAGCATATCGAACCCACTCTTGTTGGAAATCACCGACGTTTTGTAACATCAGAATTAGCGGGCAAGATGCCTATCATTCTTAAAGCTAAAAAGATGAATGTCGATCTAGATAAAAAATCTCCTGAGGCTAAAAAGATTTTAAAGAACCTTCAAATCAAAGAACATGGCGGCTATCAATTTGAAGCGGCCGATGCCTCTTTCGAATTATTTTTAAAACGCCAACTTAAAAAATACAAACCCTTCTTTAAATTGGAAGGATTTCGAACAGCCTCTGAAAAACGATTTGATGGCCGCGTCTTTGCTGAGGCCAGCATTCGTGTCAGCGTCAATGGGGAAAGTAAATTTAGTGCCAGTGAAGGCGATGGTCCCGTGGATGCGTTAGATAAAGCCTTAAGAGGGGCATTATCTAAATTTTATCCTACATTAGAACAGATGCACTTAAGAGATTATAAGGTTCGCGTCTTAAACTCCAAAGAAGGCGCAGCTGCCAAAGTCCGCGTGCTTATCGAATCTCAAGATAATACCGACTCTTGGACGACAGTGGGCGTTCATGAAAATATCATCGAAGCGAGTTGGGAGGCATTAACCGACAGCATCGAATATAAGCTGCTTAAAGATCAAAAGAAAAAATAATGACATCTGTTGTGCAGAATGTTTAAAGCGGATAACCAAGAGAAGTTATCCGTTTTCTGCAATAGGATACAATGAAAAAAGGCAACTATGACAGAGTTATCCAAACGTTTTAATTTTAAAGAAGTTGATGAAAAATGGTCCAATCATTGGGTTGATAAAGGATTATTTCATACCAAACCGCATAAAGATAAAAAGCCGTATACCATCGTTATTCCGCCGCCCAACGTCACCGGCATTCTGCATATGGGGCATGCCTTAAATGATACCCTTCAAGATATTATTATTCGATATAAACGTATGAATGGTTATGAAGCCTTATGGATGCCAGGAACGGATCATGCTGGGATTGCCACACAGAATGTGGTTGAAAAACAATTGGCCAAGGAGGGACAAAAGCGTCAAGATTTAGGACGTGACGCCTTTGTCGAACGCTTGTGGGATTGGAAGCAGCAGTATGGGGATACGATTATTCATCAGCTTAAAAAGCTAGGATCCTCATGTGATTGGTCGCGCACGCGCTTTACCATGGATGACGATTATAGTCATGCCGTCAAAGATGTTTTTATCAAACTCTATGCTAAAGGCCTTATCTATCGCGGACAATATATCATCAATTGGTGCCCTAGATGTCAAACCGCGCTTTCGGATGAAGAAGTTGAACACGAAGATTTGCCAGGAAATCTTTATCATATTAAATATGCCTTAAAAGAAGATCCCAATAAATTTCTAGTTGTCGCTACAACGCGGCCTGAAACCATGTTAGGGGACACGGCCGTTGCGGTTAACCCAAAAGACGAACGTTATAAAGACTTTATTGGAAAAAACTTAATTCTACCTTTAGTCAATCGAGAAATCCCAATTATTGAAGATGACTTTGTTAATCCCGAATTTGGAACAGGGGCGGTTAAAGTAACACCAGCGCATGACCCAAATGACTTTGATATAGGAAAACGTCACGACTTACCTTTTATCAATATCCTCAATCCTGATGCAACACTCAACAAAGAAGCCGGCGCCGATTATGAAGGGATGGATCGCTTTGAAGCGCGTGAAGTTATCATATCAACCCTAAAAGAGGCCAAACTATTAACTAAAGTGGAACAACACACCCATGCTGTTGGCCATTGTTATCGTTGTCATACGGTTATCGAACCTTATATCTCCAAACAATGGTTTGTTAAGATGAAACCTTTGGCAGGCCCGGCAAGAGATGCGGTAACAACAGGTGCCATCAAATTTTATCCGGATAGATGGACCAAAGTGTATTTAAATTGGATGGATAACATCCGCGATTGGTGTATCTCACGCCAGATTTGGTGGGGACACCGCATACCTGTTTGGTATGATGATCAAGAAAATATTTATGTGGCTTACAATGAAGAAGAAGCCTTGGCCCAAGCCCGCGACAAAAGGGGAGAGGCTGTTAAGTTGCGCCAAGATCCAGATGTTTTAGACACTTGGTTCTCTTCTTGGTTATGGCCGTTTGCAACCTTAGGCTGGCCCAATAAAAGTGAAGATTTGGATTACTTCTATCCAACAGCATCCCTTTTTACGGCGTCTGAAATTATTTTCTTCTGGGTCGCGCGCATGGTTATGGCTGGGATTGAATTTATCGGAGAAATTCCTTTTAAAGATGTCTACATTCATGGAACCGTTCGCGACACTGAGGGGCGGAAAATGTCTAAGTCTTTAGGCAACGCCATTGATCCGCTTGAAATCATCAACGAATATGGCGCCGATGCCCTGCGTTTTAGTTTAATTATGAACTCAGGCCAAGATCTTTTTGTCTCCAAAGAAAAATTTGAGGTAGGACGCAACTTTGCCAATAAAATTTGGAATGCCACACGCCTTATTTTAATGAACACCTCTGAGATAGATTCTAATTTTGATATCACCAAAAAAGAACATATCCAAACAATGGAACTTTCTCATCAATGGATTATTTCTAAATTTTATACAACTCTCCAAAAAGTTAATCAATCCATTGAAAGTTATCGTTATTCAGAAGCTGAAACATTAATGTATGAATTTTTCTGGAGCAACTTTTGTGATTGGTATCTAGAAATCATCAAAAACAAATGGGATGACAAAGACACCCAAAATGTGACATATAAAATTTTAGAATTGTCCTTGCAGATGATGCACCCTTTTATGCCTTTTGTGACTGAAGAGATTTGGCAACATATTAAGCCGGAAGCCGGAGAAATCTGCACATCCCTCTGGCCTGAGATACAGTCTCAACTTATTGATGAGAGCAAAGAAGAGCAAATGTCATATGTCATCGATATGATCACCGCTGTTCGTAATATGCGAGCCCAGTGGAATATTAGCCCTAAACTAAAAACGAAATGTTATTTTGACGCTTCGGGTAATACAACCTTCAACATACAAGAACACGAACAAAGCCTCCTTCGTTTAGCTCAACTCGAAACATTAGAAGAGGACATCAAAATCACGCAACGAAAGAATATCGCTATCACACTTGTTCATGGGATAAAAATAGCTATTGATTTAGGAGAGGTTGTCGATGTAGCTAAAGAAAAGGCACGCATGATTAAAGAGAGGGAGGGCTTGATCAAATTAAAAGATAATCTGGCCAAGCGTTTGGATAATAAAAGTTTTACGGATAAAGCGCCGAAGGAAGTAGTGAAGAAGGAAAAGGGTCGATTGGAGGCCCTGGAGCAAAAGACTGAGGAGTTGCAGAAAGTTATCGCCTCTTTACATTAATACTTTTGGGTCCCCGCTTTCGCGGGGATGACAATATTATTTTTAATCGTAAAGATGTCATTCCCGCGCAAGCGGGAATCCGTGCCCATTAATCACTATCACCATGAACACAACACAATCAACCATCAATCGCATCATCCAGAACGCCCTAAATGAAGATCGCGTGAATCACGATGTTACATCCCAATCGTTGATTCCAGCGTCTTCAGTATCCACAGCGTATATTGTCCTAAAAGAAGACGCCACGCTGTGCGGCATAGATGTGGCCAAAAAGGTTTTTACTTTGCTTAGCCCACGCATCAACTTTCGTAAATTGGCAAACGATGGCGATCAGATTAAAAAAGGAACACAGGTAGCTGCAATAAAAGGAAACAGCCGTAAGATATTAGCAGGAGAGAGGGTTGCTCTTAACTTTTTGGGGCATTTATCTGGCATTGCCACACAAACCAAAAAATATGTTCAAGCGACTAAACCTTATAAAGCCAAGATTCTCGATACCCGAAAAACCACCCCCGGATTAAGAATTTTAGAAAAATATGCGGTACGTTGTGGAGGTGGCGTTAACCATCGTATGAGCTTAGAAGATATGGTTCTTATCAAAGATAATCATAGAGAAGCTCTTTCTTCAAATGATGCGTTAAAAGATGCTATAAAAAAAATTCGAAAGAAGAAACGTATTTCTATTGAGATCGAAGTGGATAATCTGATACAATTTAAAGAAGCACTTAAAACTCAGCCTGAATATATTTTATGCGATAATATGAATACAACACAACTAAAGAAAGCGCGCACACTTGTTAAAAACTTAAAAAAAAGGCCACTTTTAGAAGCATCAGGGGGCGTCACATTACAAAGAGTAAAGAATCTCGCACGAACAGGAGTTGACAGAATATCAGTAGGGGCTTTAACCCACTCTGTGCAAGCCATAAACTTTTCAATGGAGTTTGTTACATCATGAAAAAAATAATACACATAACGGCATGTCTTTTGTTTTTAATGACATTTTTTAACATAGTATCCGGTGAAGAAAAAAGTGATCATAAAAACAACCATAAAAATGGTTCAGCCTTTATCCAAGAAGTCACTCAAACGGAAGATCGCGTTCTTCTTGAAGAATATATTGAAAAATATAAAAACCTCTCTAAAGAAACTATCCTAGCTCTTATCGATGCGGATGACTTTACATCCTTCAAACGTTCAGCTGCGATCCATATTTTCCGAGAAAATTTTAGTCGTGAGGTGGTTTCAAAAGAGAAAAAAACTATCGAAAAAATATTACTCAGACGCCTTAAAAAATCAGATTCAGCATTTGTTCAAGTAGAAATCATTCACACCCTATGTTTAATTGATCGTTATAAATATTTTAACTGGGCAATCCCTGAATTAATTCAAAAACTTGATCACTATAACATTACTGTTAATGAACTAGCCTATAAAAGTCTCACTCATTTAATTGATGATAAAAACAATAGAGCAAGGGAAGCAAGGATCGTTTTTAACCGATTAAGAAAAGTATTATTCTTATCCCGCAAACGTTTTGCCACTATTAACACACCAGATAAAAAACTAGCACAAAAGTTATCTTTGGTTCGCTGGTCTGTTAAAGTATTAGGGACTCAAGAATTAAAAAGGCTTCCTAAAGAAATGCTTCATCTAATATAAAGCTTTTCAAACACCTCTTTATGACAATTAAACGTAACCATTGGATAATTTTAACTTTATTAGCATTAATAAGTATTGGCATTTGGTCCCAATATAGTTACCCTCAACTAGCAACCCTCAATCTATCCATAAATAAAAAAGAAGCCCTTGAGATCTCAGCTCAACACCTAAGAGATTTAAAGGTAGACCCTTCAAAATATCAAGTTGCCATTGTCTTTCGTAAAGATGGCTCTGCTGATCAATATCTCCAAAAAACGTTAGGATTTAAAAAATATTTATCATTTATCAAAAAAGAAGATATTGATATTTTCTATTGGTTCGTTCGTTATTTTAATGAAAAACAGCCCGAAGAATATCGTGTTCTTGTCAGTTCAGCTGACGGCGATGTCATGACTTATCGTCATGTTATTGAACACAAGGAAGCACGCGAAGAAAAAACTAAAGAAGAATCTCGGAAAATCGTTATAAAAAAATTATCCGATCAATTTGGATTTAATCCAGCATTATATACCCTAAAGTCGGATAACAAAGTCAAAAGAGATCATCGCACAGACTATTCATTCGTCTGGCAAAAAAAAGATATCAACATTCCTTGGTCTGAAAAAAAAGATACGGGGACTGCAAAATTATTAATAAACGCATCTGTTTCCGGAGATGAAATCTTAAATTTTGGAAAAAATATTCTTAGTATTCCTAAAGATTTTTCTAGAGATATAGCCAAAAGGAAGAACCCCGGTAAAAATATTTTAACCATTGTCAAAATTCTAAGCACCCTTCTTTTTATCTCATCTATTTTCTTTGTGATTTCTCGCCGCAACCATCTCGCTATGCACACAACAAAGAGATTTTATTTAGGCATCATAGGCCTTTCATTTCTTCTTTCATTATTAGCTAGCCTAAATTTGTACCAAGAATTGCTCATCAAAATTAGTACAAACTCCTCTTTTATGGAATATCTTATTAATCATAATATCAACTTATTTATTGGCTCAATTTTTGTGACGGTTGCTGTCATCATGCCAGCATTATCTGGGGAGCTATTACACTTTGAGACATCCAAACAAAAAAGGGAAGGTTCCTTTTTATATTATGTGCGAACAACCTTTTTTACAAAAAACGTCTCTCAATCAATTATGTTAGGTTATCTTACAGCTATCATCATGTTAGGCATTCAATCGCTTACTATCGCTTTTGGAAAAAAATATCTAGGTGTTTGGGAAGAGCATAGCTTCTTAACTCAAATGACATCAACCTATATCCCAGTCTTGGCAGCCTTTACAATCGGCTTTAAGGCAAGCATTAATGAAGAATTGATGTATCGATTATTCGCTATTAATCTAGGAAAGAAAATATTTAAAAACACAATATTAGCTGTCCTTATATCCTCCTTGATCTGGGGATTTGCTCACAGCAATTATCCTGTTTTTCCTGTCTGGTTTCGAGGGCTCGAGGTTACATTATTAGGCCTTTTTCTTGCAAGCGTTTATCTAAAATTTGGTATTATTCCGGTGATTATCGCCCATTATCTTTTTGACGTCTTTTGGAGTGTTGCTGATTTTTTACTTGGATCCACCAGTCCTTACTATGTAAACAGCGCATTATTCGTTCTTCTTCTGCCAGCAGGATTTGCATTAATAACCTTCGTGATTAATAAAAAGGGAGAGGAAAAACCCTTACAGTGGAAACTCAATAAACATCAAATTTATAACAAGAAAATTTTAACCGAATACTTAGAAAACCACAAAGAACTTTGGACCGATCAGCCAATAAAAGTAATAGCCAAAGAAATTGCCTCTCATGGTTGGGATATTGCGGTTGTGGAGATGGCTTTAGAACATATGAAGGAAAAGGGGCAAAATCAAAACAACACTTAACCTATTATGTTTAAACAATTTACGAATATATAATATTACTTGATATCTTATAAAATTTTGTTATACTTAGGTTCAATCAAATATAGTAAAATTTAACTAGTTTCAAATGCTACTTAATCCACTTACATTTCATACTCCTAAAACGATCTCTGAGCTCAATAAACTGCTTTTAGAGCTAGAAAACGTCAAACTTCAGGCAGGGGGGACGTTTCTTCTTAACGCCCTTAAGTTGCTTAAAAAGAAGGGCGCTAGGACACCGGATCATATTGTGAGTCTTCAAAAAATTGAAGAGCTTAAAGGTATCTCCGACAAAGGAGACCATCTCATCATTAAGTCCATGACAACCATTGATGATATCTTTCATTCACCGCTCTTAAAAGATCAATTACAAATCCTTAAAACAGTATGTCAAAATATTTCAACGCAACCCATTCGTAATATGGCTACCGTTGGTGGTAATTTAACATGCCGATACACATGGACTGAGATGCCGGCTGTTATGATTGGTCTTCAAGCAAAAATGCATTTCATAGATCAAGACGGCCAAACACACATCGTACCCCCTGAAACCTTTTTCAAAAATAACGCTAAGACAGAACACATCTTAACTCACATTTCTATTCCCAAAAATACTGATCGCCGATTAAGTTATCGTCGCGTTAAAAAAACACCCTACGTTGATATTCCTTTGTTATCCATTCTGATTAATACGAACCTTAAAGACAATCAATTCTCCGATACCATTGTTGCAATTAATAATTGTGTAAGTTTCGCCCAACGGGATACAACACTTGAAGACTTTCTAAATGAACAGACTATTTCAGAAAAGGTGGGGCAAGAAGCGCTTGACCACCTGGATAATTCTATTTATGATAAACGCAGCAACGAATACAAAAAATACATCTTTCGAGTATCTCTTCAAGAAGCCATTGAAGAATTATCATCATAAAAGTTAGCCACATGAATAAAATCACCTTAAAAATTAATAACAAAAATTACGAAGTCGAACTTAAAGGACAGGAAACGTTGCTTGAAGTCCTCCGTGATCAGTTGGGGTTAACGGGAACCAAAACAGCCTGTGAAGAATCGGAATGTGGCACCTGCGTTGTAACCGTTGACGGTAAAGCCGTTCTTTCTTGTATCACTATGGCGCAAGCGATGGAGGGAAACAACATCACAACTATTGAAGGTTTAGCTGATGGCGACAATCTTCACCCCATTCAACAAGCTTTTATCGATACAGGCGCTGTTCAATGCGGATTTTGCATACCAGGAATGATCATGGCATCAAAATCACTGCTAGATCATAATCCAAAACCAACACGAAAAGAAATAGAATACGCCCTCGACGGAAATTTATGTCGGTGTGCGGGTTATCTTAAAATCTTTGAGGCTGTCGAGGAGGCAGGCGAGAAGATGACATCGAAGAAACAATAATATTATTATGAGCGTAACTGTTAAAAAAGAATATGTCAATCCGGTTGGAAAAAGCGTTCCCCGCATAGAAGGAAAAGCGGCTGTAACAGGGCAGCTGAAATATGCCTTTGATGTCAGCTTTCCAAATATGTTAATTGGAAAGATGATTCGCTCACCTCATCCTCATGCAAAAATTATAAGTATTGATACCTCAAAAGCAGAAGCCTTGCCAGGTGTCCGAGCCGTTATTACAGCCAAAGACACCCATCAAATCAAATTTGGATCCAACGAATATTTCTTTCCACATACGACAGACCAAATGGCCCTTGAAGCGGATAAGGTGCGTTATGTCGGAGATGAACTCGGAGCCGTTGCCGCTGTTGATGAAGAAACAGCCCTTGAAGCAATCAAACTGATTGATATCAAATACGAAATTCTTCCACATGTGGTTGATGTGGAAGAAGCCATGAAACCTGGGGCTCCACAGATTCACGATTCTCTTAATAATATTGCCGTTATATTACCAGTAAATTTTGGAAACCCTGATCGCATGCTCAAGGATGCTGATTACGTTCGTGAAGATAGATTTTATGCACCAGCCGCCCATCAAGCTGCTATTGAACCCCATGTTTGCGTAGGCCAATGGGAGACATTCTCCAACAAAATAACTCTTTGGGCATCAAGCCAAGCCCCTTTTAAATGTCGAGAAGCATTAGCGAAAACTTTAAAAATGGATCTCAATGATGTACGCGTTATAAAGATGGCTGTTGGAGGTGGTTTTGGAGGCAAACTAGAAATGCTCCCTATGGATTTTGCTTCATGTATGCTTTCAAAAAAAGCCGGTGGGTTACCTGTAAAAATATGTTATAGCAGAGAAGAGGAATTCCTCGCATCTCGTCGGAAACACGGCATTATCTACAAATTAAAATCTGGAGTTAATAAAGATGGCACTCTTGTTGGCATTACAGGAGAAGTCATTGCTGATGGTGGCGCTTATTGTAGTTATGGACCAACCGTTTTAGCCGCTGCAATAATGCGTATCTTTATGGTTTACAAAATCGAACATTTTCGTATAACAGGATACCGTGTTTATACCAACACGCCTATTAGTGGGGCAATGAGAGGATTTGGTGGTGTTCAGGCAGGCTTTGCTATTGAATCTCATATGGATATGTTGGCAGAAGGCATCGGAATGGATCCAGTTGAATTTCGTCTTAAAAACATTACCACACCCAACATGACAACAATCAATCAAATGAAACTGACAACAAATGGGTTAAAAGATTGTATTGAGCAAGCCTGTAAAGCCGCAGACTGGGAAAAAAAGCAAGGGCAACAAAAAGAAATTTGTAGAGGTATTGGTATTGGTATCGCCGCTGATGTTATGGGATCAAAGATGTATAAATCGCATGAGTCCGCTGGATCTCTTGTAAAGGTGGAGGAGGATGGTTCTGTTTATTTATTTACAGGAGCTGCCGACACGGGTCAAGGATCAAATACAGCCTTGTCTCAAATTGCCTGCCAAGAATTAGGTGTCAGCTACAGCCGCATTAAATGTACATCTGGGGACACTGAAATCACACCTTTTGATACTGGTAGTTTTGCTAGCCGCGTCACATTTATCTCCGGTAACGCAACAATATTAGCTGCCCGAGATGCCAAAATCCAAATGCTTGAAATTATCGCTCTAGATCTCAAACGAAACGTCGAAGACTTAGACATTGTGGCGGAAGAGGTCATTAACAAAAATGACAAAAGTGTTATCATGAGTTTTGATGAAGCCGTCACTTTAAGTTACTCGTTTAAATATGGACGTCAAATTATTGGACGAGGAAGCTATAACCCTAAAACAACTCCCATTGATTTTAGAACAGGGGAGGGGAATGTCTCAGGAAGTTACGGATTTGAGGCTCAAATTGCGGAAGTGGAAGTTAATAAAAAAACAGGTGACGTAACAATCTTAAGATTGTATGATGCTCATGACATAGGAAAAGCCATTAACCCTCAATCTGTTGAAGGACAAATTGAAGGATCTTTGGCCATGGGACTTGGTTATACGTTTATGGAGAATTTAACGTTCGATAAAAAGGGACGTCCAGGCAACGGAAACTTTGCTCATTATCGCATACCTCGATCGCTTGGAACACCACCCATGACAAGCATCCTTATCGAAACCGATGATCCCGAAGGACCCTTTGGCGCTAAGGGAATGGGAGAGGCATCATTACTTCCAACATCTGCTGCCATTGCCAATGCTATTTATGATGCTATTGGCGTACGCATAAAAGAACTGCCGATAACACCTGATAAAATTATTAACGCATTAAAAGAAAAAGAGTCTAACGAAAAATGAAAAAGCAAACTCAAAATCTTAAATCGTTTTTGACATCGATGAGCATTGTACTACTCCTTTCAGGTTGTAGCATCTATCACATCAACTCAGAGGATATTTCCACAGATTTTTTCCCTTCAAAAAACTCAGCTAATGACGTTGCGTATCTAGAAGAAATTGATAATCCCTTTGAAATTATTGGTTATGTAACTATTAACACTGAACGTAATCAAAGAATAAATGAAGTTGTAGAAAAGATGAAACACGAAGCAGCCATTTTGGGGGGAGATGCCATAACAAACATTCAAACAGACGCGACAGGATCTTGGAAAAGACTGCCAGTACAAAATTTTGTTGGCAACGGTTATGTTCGCGCCAACTTTAAAGCATCTGTCATTGTATTTAAATAACCAACTCCTAATCCTTCAAAGCAGCTTTAAGCTGCTCAAACTCCCACTTATCATTAAAACTTTGAACAACACCATTATCTTCAACAGCTAAAGTTTTAAGCTCATCGCCCAATGATTGAAAGATCGAATTAATTCCTAATTGATTATCTAATTGCAAAATACGCTCTAAAACGTTTGTAGAAAAGAGGGGGGGGTGACCTTTGCGATCATTAAACGTAGGGATAAGAATGAGAGGATTAGTTTTGCTAAATTCTGTTAACAGTTGATTAATTGTTGTCCTTAAAATGAGAGGGTAATCGACTGGCCATAAAAAACACCCTTTGGAATCTCCGCTCATCGCTTGAATGCCTGTTTTAAAAGATGAGGTTTGTCCAAAATTATGATCTTTATTATAGACAATCTTAACCTTTGTATGGTTTAATAGATGAGATTTGATTTCTTGATCATGAACACCTGTAACAACAATGATTTCAAATATTTCTGAACTTAATAGGGTGTTTTTTATTCGTTGAATCACAGTCTGAGACTCGGTTATTTGAGCCAACGCTTTGGGCGCTTCAAAACGAGTACTTCGACCAGCAGATAGAATAATGGCTGAAAACATAGCCACATTATAAAAGAAGCCTAAAAATAATACTAGTATTAAAATTATGCAAGAACACCTCAATCCATTTAATGTTTTTATATTTCTCATTGTCCTTGTAGCCTTAGGCATCTTATTTGTCATTTTTGTCATTATTAAGGATAATAAAAACGTTGGCGGATTCTCTGTTGTCCCCATAGAACCCGAGCAAATTCAGCAAGAAAATTTATATACTAACGACACAGACACCGTTACCCCCATAATCCAGGATAACCCTCCACCACCAACGCCAACACCACCTTTCCCTGAGCCACAAAAGAAAAAAGGAAAAGGAGGCTTATTCGGTTCTCTAAAAAATAAAATTCCCTTTGGCAAAAAAAAGGATATGATTGAAGCTATTGATATTCCTGAAGCCACCCAATTTCCCTCCCTAAAAGACCATTTGGAAAGCGAAGAAAAAAAGAGAGCAGCCTTACAAGAAAGAGTAAGGCTATCACAAAATGAAGCAAACTTAGATAATTCAAACAACCCAATAGACCTTAATAAAGAAAACTTATCACAGCAAGAGAAACAAAACATTGATCAAGAAATTGAAACATCTTTTCAATTGGATGAATTAAAAGACAATCATGAAAAGACAAACAAACTTCTCAAAGAAAAAAATGATGAACTTCAAACAGTTAAAAACTCTTTAGAAAGTGAATTAAAAAATAGAAAAGAATTCAATAAAGTAAAAGATATTCTAGAAAAAGAATTAAGCGATACAAAGACACAAGCTAAAAAAGTTCAAGGAGATTTAAGCGCCACAACCATAGAGGCTGAAACTCATAAAAAAAGAGTTAACCAACTTGAAGATAAAGTCACAAAACTTGAAAAAAGCATGCTTGAGAAGGAAGATGAATTAGAGAAACTTAACAAAAAGCTATCAGCAACACCGCCTCCAGCTGAAACAAAACTAGAAACAAAGAAAGAGCATAGTGAAGATATAAAGGAAGACGAAAAACCTATTGAAACACCACCTGTTCAAGAAGAAGAGACCTCACAGGCAGAAAAACCGATAGAAGAACCGAAAACAGAAGCTCCCCTTGATAATAAGACCACTGCATCTGAACAACCAAATGAAACACCGGAAGCTCCTCTACAAAAAAACCCAAATCCTCCATCAGAGCCTGAAAAAGCTAAGGCAGAAGAACCTAAAATAGATGAAAAATCTGAAGAAAAATCAACAGAAGAAACACCTAACGCAAACCCTGAGACTCCAGCAGAAGAACCAAAACAAAATTTAGAAACCGAACAAAAGGAACCTCAAGAAGAACCTCAAAAAGTCGATACGCCAAAGCCAACCGAGCCTGCCAATGAAGAAAAACCTTCTGAGGAACCCGCCCAAATCCCTGTAGAAGATAAGAATCCGGTAAACGAAAAAAATGACACACCCAATAATGCTGCACAGAATCCTGAAAAAAACGAAGATGAAGCATCTGACAAATCTTCTGATAAAATTTCTGAAAATAAAACAGATGAAATAAAAGAAAAAACATTAGAAGCTCAACCTGACACTCAAAATACTCAGGAACCAGATAACTCCAAACCAGAGGCTACACCTGAAAATCCTTTGCGTGAAGAAAAAATAGATATCAAATTACCAGAATCTGCAGATCAAATCGATGTTGATGAACAAACGATAAACAAAAATGACGCGCCTAAAAGCGATACACCCACTTATAAACCGAATACGACAGACACCAAAACGTCTCTGCATTTATCTGAGCCTGTATCTGTATCACCTCCCAAAATAGTGCCAAATGACGACCCGTCCGGAAATGCCATTGATCTAAGTGATGTGCATTCTGAGGCTGAAAAAGTCATACATCAAAAGATTGAAGAAGAAAAAAAGCTCCAAAATTCTGAATTGACAAATACCGAAAATCCGGTAGAATCTCAACAGAAAGAACAAACCGACGAGGGTGCAGAAGAAAAAAAAGTGGAAATAAAAGAATCACCAGAAGAAAATCAAGAAAAACCGTTTTTGAAACTTAAACCAGACATTATGGTCTCAAAAGATTCAAAGGATGAAGAACCTAAATCTGATGAACCTATGGCCGATAAACCAAAGTCTGAAGAAGAAGGATCTAAGGAAGAAGAACCAAATAAGGAGTAAACATATGTTGAACTTTTTGTTATTAAACCTTTCAAAATTTCTCAAATCAGGATCAATCCTAACATTATTATTAGGACTTTTACTCCTTCCCACATCTATTAACGCACAAGAGAAAGGCACAGAGATGGCAACTACCATTGTTTTTGAGACAAACCAAGGAAACATCGAAATTCAACTAATGCCTGATATTGCTCCCAAAACCTGCGAGAACATGATCGGGCTTATCGAAAAGGGATATTATGATGGTATCATCTTTCATCGCGTCATTAAAGATTTTATGATCCAAGGCGGAGACCCTACTGGAACAGGACGAGGAGGAGAGAGTCTTTGGGGCGCTACATTTGAAGATGAAGTCACAGTAGATGTCAAATTTGATAAAAAAGGATTATTAGCTATGGCCAACGCTGGGCCTGGTACCAATGGAAGCCAATTTTTTATTACTACGAAACAAGAAGAAAATGAAGAAATTCCATGGTTAAACATGAAACACACCATTTTTGGGGAAGTCACAACTGGATATGATGTGGTTGAAAAAATTGAAAACACCAAAGTCGGCGGGGGAGATAAACCCGTAGAAGAACAAAAAATCATTAAAGCTTATATCAAAAAATAATTAAAAACACTCTTCACCTAAGGCAGAAGATTTAAGCTCAATTTTAAATCTTCTGCCTTAACATATGTTGCCGCCATGGATCAAGATCTTCTCACCAAAGCCTATAAAGCTCATAATAAAAATCAAGGTTACGCATTTGCAACTGTCATAGAAGCGACACTTAAAGGCACACCGCGTAAATCTGGAGCAAAAATGATCGTCCTTGAAGATGGCCATTCGTACGGAACCATTGGTGGTGGTCGCAATGAAAAAGATGCAACTAAACGTTGTCTAGAGGCCATTAAAACCAATAAATCCTCAATCCTCACCTATGACTATTTTGGGCAAAAAGGACAATCTGTATGCGGTGGTCAGATCAAAGTTTTTATCGAACCATTTGCCAAAAAAAAAGATTTTGTCATATGTGGCGCTGGCCATATAGCATTACCACTATCTCAACTTGGAAAAATGTTAAATTATAATGTCACAATCATTGATGACAGATCAGAGTTTACAAAAAATTCTCGTTTTCCTCATGTTGATAAAATCATTAAAGGCACTCACGCAAAAGCTTTATCAAAGCTCAAGATAGATTCCAAAAGTTATATTATGATTGTCACGCAGGGAAACGAATATGACTTTGAATGCCTTAGAGTGGCCTTAAAAACAAAAGCTGGTTATATTGGCGTTATTTCTAGCCAAGCCAAACGCATCAAATTTTTTAAACGTTTAAAGGCCTTAAAATTCTCAGAAAAAAATCTCAAAAGAATTATGATCCCAGCAGGCATAGACATTGGAGCGCAGACACCTGAAGAAATAGCAATATCCATTGCAAGTGAATTAATTACCCAAACTAATAAAGATTATATAGGAACAACTAAGTTTAAGAAAAGGAGAGCGTGATGACCAAAGAGGAAGTGATTGATTTAATGAAAGATGCTGGATTTGGTTTTTTAGCAACCATTGAGGGAGGCAACCAACCCCGCGTGCGTCCTATGATGCCACTGTTATCTGATGATGGAAAAAAATTATTATTAGCGCTACTATCACGCTCTAGAACCATCTCTCAAGTTGAATCTAACCCCCAAGTTGAAATCTGTTTTGTAGATCGTAAAATGTGGTATTGTCGCGTGGCAGGAAAAGGGACTATAAGTGACAATTTAGAAAAGAAAGAAATCCTCTGGAATAATATCCCCATGCTTAAACAATATTTCGGAAGTCCAGATGACCCCAATTTTAAATTCATGGAAGTAGACATCCAAGAGTTAGAAGCCATGACCCCGCATCAAAAAGAACCTGAAAAGATTAACCTCTAATCTAAATAAGGGAAGAACCCTTTAATTGCAAATCATAAGATATCTATTAATGTCTTTATTACAAGAAAGAGGCATAACAATTAGATATTATTTAACTTGCTTATGATTGTTCTGAACACCAAACTCAAACAAAAAAGAGGCAGCTACAAAAAGAAGATCTATAAATGATCTTCAGATTTTTGATCCTACCTACTTAACATAACATATATTATAGGAAGTTATTAAAGGAGGAAATTCATGGTCTATGGAGCAACTCATATGCAATTGTAACGCTTTCTACAACGCATATCACTCACAATACATTACTATTCTTTTAATTCTTTTAATTCTTTTAAGGAGTGTTTAAATATTTTGCGGCGTAATAATTCTTCGGAGATTTGTGAAGGTTCCACCTTAAGTTTATGAGGAAGTTGATGACGTGTAACACCCACCTGAACGCCTCCGGTACGAATACGGATAATTTTTCCATTAACTAAAGCATTAGCCAATACTTTACGAGCTTCTCGCAAAATTCGCCCAAAACTTGGCCTTGATATACCCATAGCTTTTGCACCTTCAGCTTGATTGTACCCTTGGAAATCGGCTAACTTTATCGCTTCAAAAGCGTCTATACGCAATTCAACCTCATCAGGTCGCCCAGGCTTTCCACGCGGACTAAATTGCGCGATCGTCGGCATCGATTGAATATATCTTACTTTTTTACGTCTACCTTTCTTCATAAACCTCCCTCAAGATGCCCTTAAAATAACCTTTTAATTTGAGCATTTACTCAAATTAAACCTGCATTTAAAATGAGCATATGCTCAAATTAATATCACAAAAAGAAATCGTTTTTTGCAATAAACGATTATACTATTTTCGTCTCAACTTTTTTGAATCGTACGTTACGTGACCATGAATATTAAAACGTTTTTCACGATACACCCGTCCCTTTGAATAAAACTTTTCAGAAATCAAAACACCGGTTTCCCTAAATTCTTGCGACAAACCATCTAACTTTCCTCTCTCATAAGTTGCAAGCCGCTTCACCTTCCCATTAGGATAAAATTCTTTAAAAACACCATTTTTCCCTATTTTACCCTCAAAAGTTTGCTTAACTTTACCCTCTTCATCATAATGAAGATTCAACTTTCCTTTTTTATACACAGGACCCTTCTTTATATCTTTATCTTTACTCTTATTGCCGAGCCTTTCTTTGATTGAGGGCTTCTTAAAACTAGCTTCGGTAGGATGCCCCACATCTTTGTGCCTATTACCGACTCTTTGCTTAACAGAGACCTTTTTAAGGCTAGCTTTGGAACGATATTTTCCACCATTTCCTCGCATTCTGTCATACTTAACCACAAAAATAGATCCATCTTTTAACTTAAGTTTTAATTCATTTTCACCTTTCTCAATAAGCTCTCCCTTAATCATTCGTCCATTTTTTAACCAAATTTGCTCAAGGGCATGCAAATTTTTTGGATACAAAGAAAAAACTACAAGACATGTAATACTAACAAATATTTTTCTTTTAATGAACCGCATTAATAACCACCCTTTGATTTAATAAAAGTTTAATTATCAGGAGCAAACGTATCATCTCTCCAATTAATTAAATTAACAATAAATGGGCTAAAAGGAATACTTCGATTGGCTGTTAATTGGGGATTATACGTATAGTCACGATCCACAAAAGCATTGAGATCACCCGCCGTTCTACCATCACCGCGAGCAGAAACAGCTCCTACGAAATCTAGAGTCCCTAAACTATTTTTCTCACCTTCCGCCACAAAAACACCCTCTGAAGCCCCTTCACCATCCGCCATTATGAAAGCTTCAATATCTAAATCAGCCCCTGGATCAACTGTTCCACTTGGGATAATAACATCGCGCTTGGCCAAAAGTCCAATTTGTGGCGTATCTCCAAGCGCTAATGAGTCTGGTTTAATAGCTCCTGTGATAAATATATTACCCCCCGCATTCGTTGATTCATTAATACCGGCAACAACGATCATAGAAGAATCAAACTGCCCAGAAATTGATATATCCCCTTCGGCAAAAATTATCTTTGGCGCAACACCCCCATTATCGGCTGTTACATCAGACAAATTAACAGACAAATCGCCATTAGAAAATATCGCTTCATGCGTTGGAAGCAAAGCAATTGCAATCTCTTTAAATCGCACCAAATCTACACCAGTAAACAGAATCGTAGAAGACTCGACAACCGTATTTAAACTAACGGCTGGATGCTCACTTCCATCTGGACCTGTTTCAATCGAATTTTTAAAATAGGTTGTTCCATCAATGGATATATTCATGCCAGGCGTGCCAAGAGCCTCATTAACATCAAAGAAAACATCAGATGCAAAAATATCCGCATCGATGGAAGAACCACTTCCTACCCGAAGATTACCTAATGTCGAAAATAAAAAGCGCGCCGGATTTTCAACCAAAACGCGCGCTGTAATAATATTTGTAACACGTAGATTCTCACTTAAACCTACAGATCGAATTTCTTTTGTATTTAACCCATTAAACAAACCGCCATCCTTAACAGTCACCGAATAAAATCCTAAACGAACATCCTCTTCTTCTGGCAAAGACTCATTAAGAACATAATTAATTTGCACATCATTAAGAGGCGCTTGACCATCCTCTCCTGGGCTCCAATTTGGATTTTTTCTTAATTCAAAAATTGATCGATCCACACCTGATTCTGCAGCATAAAAAGCCTCAGTAACATCTACCTTTTGAACAGCCCCTTTAAACTGCGCATTTGATCGCATGACCGTAACAGACAATAATAACGTCAAAACCAAAACGATAAATAAGCTCGCTAGTAACACATAACCACTTGAATTTTTTAACATTCTCTTTTTCATAATCATCTCTCAATCATTAATTTCGAGGATAAACCTCTGAAGTTACAACAACATCAACAGGACCTGTAAAAATAGGTCTCCTTAAAAGCAATTCCATACGAAGCGCACTTTGAGTGTCCACATCAATTAAGTCTGAATTATCAAAATTTAAAGAACTCGATAACACCTCAACAATACCATCCGTTGTTACACGATCCATTTGACCAGCATCAGAAAGATTATACGTCACAAATGGAGCCCCCAACCCATCTAAAACAACCAAAGACTTTAACGTTTCCGATATATTAAGTTCAAACCCATTTGAACCACGAACATCTTCTGAAATTCTACTAACAATACGGTTTCCTTCCTGCCAAAGATCGGCCTTAGCAATACGCTGATTAAAGGCAGAAAAATTTGTTATAAATACTGTGTGTACCATCGCGGAGGCAACTCCCACAATAACAAGCACAACCAACACCTCCGTTAATGAGACTCCTTTATTTTTCATCTTAAAAATACCCCTGCGCATGAAGCTCTATATTAACTGTAACGGTTTGACCTCGATCAAGATTAGCAACAGAAGCCGCTGCAGCCTCATAAATTCCAGTTAAATCCGTTACCTTAATCGTATGTATCTGCGGTGTCTTGTTATAGTAATTATCTCCACTAGAAACAACTATACTTGGAGGCCATGTTTCATCAACATCATTAAAATTATAGTCTCCACTAGCATCTGTTTGAATAATCGGCAGGTGCCTTCCATCAGATAAGATCAACTCAACATTAGCCCCTGCTATGCCAATAGGAAAATCCGGATCTCCAGTAAATACTTTTCCCGTAATATTCCCCTTCCCTTTCGGCCATAACTTGACGTTATAGGGTGGAATTGTCGTTTGATCTACTTTAATACGGATATGACCATTTGGATTAGGAGCATAATAGTTAGTACCTGAACTGTGATAAGGATAAAAATCGGATTGCTCTACTCTAAAAGCATATGTCGTTGCTGGTATTCGAAAACCTGAATCTGGACAAAAGTATTTATAGTCACCCGTGCTATCTATATAGTCATCATCATCCCGCCCTCCCACTCGAACACGCGCTCCAGGAACAGCACCTGATTTGAATCCAGCCAAAGGATCCCCTGTAATGACACCCTCGGCATCACCACAGCCTAAATCAGCTGGAACATTAATAACAAAGGTACCAACATCAAATTCAGGATCCCCCGCAGAAGGCGGACCAATGTACTTTGGAGCACTTTGCTTATCCACTTTGATTCTCTTATTACAACAACCACCAATCTCAATCGAACCTTTAGCAAACACAAGTAATTTGGCATCATTTGATGATCCATTTGGAAACAGATCTTGAACGGCCGGTACACCAAACCCCGTAAATACGCCACCGTCATCTGCCGTTGCTTTACGTGTTGCCCCATCCGTTCGCCACCACGCCCGAGCGGAATCATCATAATCGCGTGGCCAGCGTGCAAAAATAGTCGCACCAGATACAGCGTTTCCATTACTATCAACGACATCACCTTTAATCTTAACCTCACGTACATCTGACAAAGAAATATCTTCCATGATATCATCCCCTGGATTAACACAAATTCTATCAGCCCCTGGCCCACCAAAGGCAGGGTTTTCACACGTTAAATTTCCATTTTCATCCACAACAGCTGATGACCACCCATCAGATCTATAATTAAAAGGACATGAAAGCCCTCCCGCTGCATTGACAGGATAACCATAACCTTCCTTAAAAGCATCCTTCGTGGCTATCGTAAAACATTTAGGATCTTCATCTTCGAAAGGAATAAAAAAATCATATGATGTCCTACCTCTTACTATCGCAGAAATGGAATTATTATTTGAGTTCACAACTGCTGCCAACGAGCCGTTCATTGTAATGTGTATTTCTCCATTATGAAAAAAAGAAATTGGCGTTCCTGACTCTAGAATCCTTCCCCTAATACGAGCACTTGCCGGATTGGGGATCATCGCAAAATCAATATCTGTTGTTTCACCTGATTTAACGGATTTAAGGATAGAATGCGTATATGGTTTAAAGCCATTGCGTGTTGCTGTTAACTGCCAATCTCCAGGAGTCAGAATAAAACGATTTGAAATAGGATCTAAAAAATTGTAATTAACATCATCCTCAAGCCCACCAGAAATCGTGTCGGCTTCTTCTGAGGCTCCGCTGCGCTTTACCTTAATGTTGACATTAGGTAAATCATCATCGCTATCTGCGTCTGAAGTAACCTTACCACTTATATTTCCTGGCAATTCATCGGGTGGACGGGACAACAGGACAATGGAGTGCAAAGTTTTAACCTTTCCCATTTCATTCCACTGAACACTAATAATCGCTTTTTTAAAACCCGCTTCTCCCGCTTCAAGTTGCACCTCAAGCGTTCTTGATATAAACCCGGGATAAAATTTATCTAGATCAATATCTTCAAATCCACAAGTATTTGTCAGCGGAGGAAATAAACAGCCTGAAGTTCCTAGGAGATTAAAATTGGTTCGAGCCACACGTCTTAATTCTTCCTGGCTGTGCTGCAATAAATTATTGGCCATATTGCGATTACGCGCCATCTCACCGGCACGCATTGTCGTTGTAATAGAGAACCAACTCGCCGTACCAATAACAGACACAATCACAATTCCAGCTAGAACTTCAACAATACTCAACGCATTTTTTGATGAAAGATTCATCACCTATCTCCTAAAATAATTTCAAAATTTTTCAAAAAGAAACCTCGCCCCCTTATAAAAGAGACGAGGCCTAATTTAAAGACATTCTATATTATAGTTTTGATGTGCCATGGACAATAGTTGGAATAATCGTAATTATAAGTTCGGTATCTAAAACAGAGTGTGTTTCATAACTAAACAAATTTCCTAATAAAGGAACATTACCCAACACAGGAACCTTAAACAGATTCTTTTTATCTTCTTGCGATAGAATTCCACCTAAAATAAAAGGCCTATTGTTTTGAACGCGAACGTTTGCTACAGCCTCTCTTGTTTTAACTTGCGGGAACTCATCGTTAGGACCACGGAAAGCAAATATAAAACTTACCTCTGGTTCAATTTTTATAACTACAAAATCATCTTCTATAATAGATGGTGTGATTCCCAACCTGATACCTGGCTCAACCCAACGAACATCAGTTGTCACAACGCCACCGGTCACATTGGTCACCGTGTATGGAATCTCATCACCAACAAAAATTTCAGCACGCTTATCGTTAAGTGTTGTAATGCGAGGATTTGATAACACCTTCGCTTTGTTTTGACTTTCCAACATCTTAATAACGGTTTCAAACTGAAGCGGATTTCGATCGATGGAAAACAACTCAGTCAGTTTACCTTGAGAGTCTGTTATGTCGTCAAAGTCAGCATCACGCGCGCTTTCCTGGTAGGATAATCGAATCTCATCAGACCAATCGACACCAAGATCCTTTAAAGCATCTTTATTAAGCTCAATAATTTTAGCTTCGAGAATAACTTGTGGTTGAGGTTTATCAATTTGATCAACGATCTTTTGAATTTTAACAACTTCCTCAGGTGCGCCAACAACAATTAAAGAATTAATCTCATCACTTGAGGTAACACTATGCGCTAAATCTTTGATCAATCCTTTAATTTCTTCAACACTTACATTCTTAAGTTTGATCACTTTAGAGACAAGATTTTGATCACGTAAATTTTCTCTTTTCGTTATATAAAGAGAATCAACAATACGTTTAAAACCTAAATCGTAGGTATTGGCTACAAGAAGCAAAGCTTCTTTTATACTAACTTGATTTAAATGCAAGTCAAGCTTGTTGTTTTTCAATGCTGGATCAAGGACAATATTCACCTCACCCGTTGCTCCAATGGTTAATATAACATCAGAAAGGTTCGTATCATCAAAATCCAAATCCATTTTTATACCTGCTAATTCTGACTTAATAATATCCTCCAGGATATCATCATCTGTGATGACAGGAGTCTTTTCTTTTTCTTCTTTAACAAGTTTCTTATTATTTGATCTCTTTTTATAAAAATGTTGAATTTTCTTCTCAAGCTTCTTAGCTTCTTCGTAAGCCGCTGTGATATCTTGTTTATACTCAATTTCTTCAATAGTTTGCTCATCTACAGGAAGGTCCCAATAATCTACCTCTTGAGCCACAGCCTCCATATCTCTTTGGTAAGCTGTTAATTTCTTTTTCTTAATAGGAGCTGGCTTTTTTTCTGCAGCGAAAGTGGCTTGAACAGCTGCTTTAGGTTGCACTTTTCCTTCTTGAATGATCTCCTCAACTTTAGCCAAATCTTTTGAAGTTTCAAATTCATTGACATCACGAAGCATCTGAGCTTTTTGAGCTTTCCGAGCATTTTCAGCAGCAACTTCAGCAATAATTTGATCAACATCAATGACTTGATCATCTTCGTCTGTCACCTTCTCTTCTAACTCAATGACAGGTTCATCCACCGCAACAACAGCCTCCTCAACCCACTCTTTTTTCATCTCTTTAACAAAAAGCGGCTTTTCTTCAATTTTCTTAGGCTTCTCATCAACATCCACAGGCTCAATGATAGGGATGTTGAATTCTATCGTTTCTGTGGTATCTTCAAAGACTTTAATTTCTTCTTTAAGCTCAGTTTTAGGAGATTCTTCCTTTTTTATAACAGGCTTCTCCTGTGCATTATGATCAAACACAGGCTTTCTATCAGAATCGATATCCCAATATTTTTTCTGAGAAACTTCTTTCTTTTTTGATTCTACAACCTTTTGTTCTACGGCTTTAGAATCACCTTCCTTTTCTTCATAGACAGGTTTGTATTCTGCAATAATGTCCCACAACCTATCTCCCTTCATCTCGACCTCTGCTTCTTCTTGAGCTAAAACAAGTCCTTGTGATAATCCAAGACTCAAAACAGACATCAATATAATTAAAGCAACATATTTTGATTTCAATTTACCACACCTCTCTTCAACGTTATTAGCTTTTTACCATTGTTTAAAATAACCTTGTCAGTCTCGATGCTAACAATGGTAAAGTGCTTGATTTTATCTTTTATTTTATATATACCCTTTTTGTTATCCATCTTTAGTAGGGCCCTGTACTCATCATCTATCTTTGCTACACCTAAAAATTTTAATTTACTCACATCATAAATATCCAAATATTCCGTATTTAGAACGACAATCTCTTTAACCTCTGTATCTTTTTCAATAAGTGGTTTAAAAGGATCTCGCGAAACATCAATTTTGGTTGTCTCAGATTTAAGAATAATCTTGGCCAATTCGGGGCTCTTGATTTTTTCTATCTCAGGAGCTTTCTGCTCTTGATCTGCATTCATTCCCTTATAAGGCCAAGCAGCAATAATCTCATCACAACCACTCAAAGAAAATACAGTCACACACATATATATTAATAAAGTTATCTTTCTCATCTTCGCTCCAAATCTTTCAATGTTTTAAAACTATAAATTTTTAACTTAAAATCACAACTCAATACAGGATATTTTTGATTCACGGCAATACGAACGTTACTAATCGTTAACAGCTGCTCAAAAGCTTCTAGATGAGCCAAAAAATCTATATAGGCAGCATAAGCCCCTTCAACTTTGATCGAGATAGGCATAGCTGCTAGTGTTAAATTTCTTTCTATTTGCTCTTGTGATGTCAAAGTTTCATCTTCTGCTTTACGAGATCCTCGCTGCACTTTTGATGATTGAGAGGAATGAGGAACAACAACCTCAGAGAATCCCTGCGTCTTCATATCCACAATACTAATGTCCGATCTTTTGGCAAAATCAGAGATCCCATCCAAAAAGGCAGGCACATCTTGTTCTGTAAATAAAATATTTTGAAAATCTTCTTTTTCTTTCTCATATAAAGCAATCGATCGTTTAATTTCAGAAATCTCATCTTTCAATTCACTTAAGTTTTCTTTCTTCTCTTTCCAATTTTTTCTCTCATTCACAAGGCCACGATAACTTTGCGTTATACTCAACACACCTGCAACCAAGACAAGAAAACACAACACCAAACACCATTTTTTAATTTTTAATTTACTCATCTTCCCCCACCTCACTTAACACATCCCCTTCTTCTTCCGCTCGTAAATTTGCTAAAATTCCAAAATTGTATAGTTTCAATTCCTTAACATGTTTTTCTTTTAAAAAATTAAATTTTCCTTTTTCCAAAATAGCAGATTCCTCAATCTTTCGAATAAGCTCTGAAATAGATTCCATCGCAAAAGCCTCACCCTTAATCACAGCCTTGCCCCCTTCACTAAACTGAAAAGATGTTAAGGCTAAGTCTTGTGGCAATTCGTTGGCTACTATTGAGAACACCTCAGACCAAGAGACTCGATTAAGCTCTTGGACATAAGTCGCTTGATCCAAAAGACGCTGACGCACCTCCATATACTCTTCTTGCTTCTTAAATAAATCTTGAGTTTCCTTGTTTAACGTTACAATCTCATCAGACATAATAATCGTTTCTTCTTTTAGTGTTTTCGTTTCTTGCTTATATTGCGTGTAATAATGTTGAAACAAGCCACCTGTCACACCTAAAAATATCGCTGTTACCAATGCCATTTTAACAAGATACTTCTTTATCTGATAACCCCTGAAAAAATGATTAAGCTGAAAATCTCCCTTAATATTATTAATGGCCATTAAAACGGGCGTTAAAGCAATGTTATAAATTGGATTTAGATATTCGTCTTCTTTTGCTGTAATATTTTTGATCTTATTTAAAAATAACGATTCGACTTGAAGACCTAGGTCATCTGACAATCGCTGATCCAGATGATTAATAGACGCTTTATCCCAAATAAGAAGCAAACGGCTAAGTTGAAAACCTGTATTATCTAGGAGAAATGATTTTAAAACGCGTCTAAACTCGGCAATCCAACCAGAGAGAACCTGATCTTTTGCCATTTGGGTAGGTGCGGCCATATAACTTTCAAGGCCGGAAGAAATTTTGTAGAATAATTTGTATTTTTTATTCTCAACAATAGCCAAATAACTTTGTTGATCATGAACAACTAAAACTGCTTGAGCCTCTTTAGTTGAATTCTGCGTTAAAGAAGCGACTTCCTTAATATTAAGCGGAGCTAAATCAAAATGCTTAAATTCCAATTTAGTCTGCTTAATATCATGAAACAAATAATCAAGAACTTTGCGCCCAATAGCAGCAAAGATGACTTTATTTTTTAATTTTGAAATAGGATAACATTCATAGATAAAATCAAAGTTGCGTTGAAAGAAGATCGGAATCTTTTCAATTTCACCTGAGACAGCCTCCTCCACTTCAATGGCTGACATCTTAGGGATATTAACCTGATGAATAACAACATCCCTTTTGGTGATCGCAACAAAGATTTTCTTAGGGAAAATTTCTTCCCGCTCAATCAAATCTTTGATTGTCTTTGTTAGGATGCCACCAGCAGGCAAGCTGTTTTCAATATCCAGCTTACCTGCTTTCATGACACAGTAATTACCTTTATACCTAACAAGGTAGACGAAGCGTATCGCCTTACCCCCTATATCTAGTCCTAGTAATCCTTTACTCATTAAATATCCTCGATAAACTCTTTTTAATTTAGTCCACTGCTTGTGCAGGTGGAAATGCAAGTAAAGCACCATCCGTTGTAGGCACTGATGTTCCTCCTGAATGAGTTACTGTGATAATACCAGTTGTCTCATTTACATCCATATCATAAGTTCCTAGAAAGGGTGATGCTGGCGTCGTTTCTAAGTAACGTTCAGCTGCAGCCTCTAACTTAGTCACTTCATTACAATCTCCCCAAATTCTTCGATCTGTAAAACAAACTAAAGCTGCCTCTTGGATAGTCCTAAAATGACTGTTATGTGCATCAATTCTTGCACTTTGAATAGCCCTAAAAGCGTTAGGCAAAATAATGGCAAGTAATACCCCGATAATAATGATAACGATAAGTAACTCTGTAAGTGTAAATCCTTTTTTCTTCATGTTTGTCTCTCCCTTAACTTTTTATTATTTATTTTTGTCTTTCTATGATATAACTTCTAACCCAAATCCATAACTATTTGAAATTAAACAGCTTATAAATTCTTCCTTAAAAAGTCATAACTTATTCAAATATATGTATTTGGAGTTTAGAAGGGTTGCTGTATTGAGAAAATTCAACATTTTGATGTGTTTGATAAACACGCCCCCACTCATTTTTCTCAATGACGACTAAGAACAACATGTTTAAAGGCTTTTTTAAGCCCTTATTTGCTTAAAACCACACGTAAAGCCCATATTATTCTCAAGATCTATTAAAAAGAACACCTTTTCTAACGTTTCCTTACCCATACTAGTAGCCAAAACTATGCCAAACTATGACATATATGAGCATATTCTCAAAAAGATTGCCTCTATTGTTAGAACGCCAAAGCATCCCAAATTGAGATAATAGGCAAATAGATGGCAATAAGCGTTAAAAGAACAATGATTCCTACAACGGCGATAAGGGCAGGTTCGATAACGGTAAAAAACTTATTTTGTCGATATTCGACCTCTTCATCAAAATGTGCGGCCAAGTGATCAAGAATTTTAACAATTTGACCACTAGACTCTCCTACTCCAATCATCTCAATAAGCATAACGGGAAACATAGAAATATTTTGAAAAGAATCATAAAGAGAAGCCCCTTGCTCAACCTTTTTTTGCACTTGATCAATACTTGTCACAATGCGTTGATTTCCTGTGGTTGATTTTGAGACTTCAAAACTTTCTACAATCGGAAGGCCCGCTCCAATTAACAAATTTAAAGAATGAACGAATCGACTTAAACATAAAAAATAAATAATCTTTCCCCAAACAGGAATCTTCATCTTCCACTCATCAACAGCATAAGAAACCTTCGGTCTATGGCGCAAAAGTTTGTAAATAAAAACTAAAAGGACAACAGTGATAAGAGATAATAAAATAAAGTATGGAGAAAATATTGTGTTGGATATCGATAAAATAAAATTAGTGTACCAAGGAAGAGGCACATTCATCTGTAATAATACCTTCTCAAATGTCGGGACAACAAAAGCAAACAAAACAAAAACAACAACAACTGTAAAACCAATAACAATCATCGGATACAGGGTTGCTTTCTCCGTTCTTGTTTTAATATAACGCTGATACTCCAAATAAGACGTCAGCTTACGTAAAATAGCAACCAACCCCCCAGCCTTCTCTGCCACACGGACCATAGCTCTATACATAATGGGAAACATCCTAGGGAAATCATCTAACGCCTCAGCAATTCCCTTTCCACCTTCTAAGCTCTGGCGAATATGACTAATAACCAACTGCATGGATCTATCTTCTGTCTGACGCCATAAGATATGCATGGCCGTTAAAATGGGGATGCCTGATTCGATTAACGCGGTTAAGCGCCGTGTAAACATTAACAGCCCTTCAAGCGTCGTCTTTTGGCGGAAAATTTCATCCCTATTTGCCTTCTTGGCAGATGCAAAGAAAAACTTTGAATGCTTCAATTTCCCTTTTAAGTCTTGCTTATTTTTCGCATCAACAAAACCATAAAGAGACTTTCCCGATTCATCTTTTAATTTATAAACATAGGTTTTCATAGTAATTCTAGTTCTTTTTTATAATATTATTTGGACTTTTCTGGGATGGAAACATTGACCACAAATACAATGCTTTAGAAGTTTTTTAAAAAATCTTCTATGTATCTATAGAGGTAATATGTAAGATCTCTTCTAACGAAGTCTTCTTCTCCACAACCTTGCTCATTCCAGCCATCTTAAGTGTCTTCATACCATTGCGGGTTGCCGCATCAAGTAACTCTTTTTCCGTTGCATTCTTTAGAATGAGCGCACGTATTTCATCGTTCACACTCACAATTTCATAAATGGCCTCTCGACCAGAAAAACCTGTATAAGAACAAGCCTCGCAGCCCGTCGCCTTACACAATTCTTTAAATTCAATTGTTCCCATTTCTTTTTTGATACTCTCCATCATCGCTTCATCAGGAACAAAACTCTTCTTACAATGCAAACAAAGCTTTCGCGTTAATCGTTGCGCCATAACACCACACACAGCAGAACTCACCAAAAACGGCTCTATATCCATCTCCAATAATCGCGTAATAGCACCAGAGGCTGTATTTGTATGCATAGTCGCTAAAACCAAATGACCTGTTAAAGCGGCACGAATAGCCGTTTCTGCTGTCTCCACATCTCTAATTTCTCCAATCATAATGATATCCGGATCATGCCGCAAAATATGTCTAATGGAGGTTGAGAATGTATAACCAAGCATGTTATTAACGGATGTTTGGTTGATCCCTTTAATTTCATATTCAATGGGTTCTTCAACAGAAATTATATTTTTAGATGTTTGATTAAGCTTATTAAGCATAGAATACAAACTCGTTGTCTTTCCAGCTCCTGTTGGCCCAGTTACAAGTATAAGTCCATAAGGCCTGTGCATTAAATTTTCTAAAACCTTAGAATCCCTCTCCTCCATTCCAAGAGTTGAGAAATCACGATTAACAAATGTTTTTGTCAAAATCCTTAAAACCATATTCTCACCAATCTGTGTGGGAAGCGTTGCTATACGTAAATCATATTCTTCATAACCATTTGAAAAGGATGTTCGGCCATCTTGTGGACGTCTTGACTCAGCCACATCCATACCTGAGATAATTTTGATACGTGATAAGACATTGCGTTCTAACATTTTATCAATCGGTGAGCGCTCATATAACACACCATCAATGCGAAAACGTACGCGCATGTTATCTCTTTGAGGCTCCAAATGGATATCAGAGGCATTCTCTTTAATAGCTTTACGTATGATCGTATCAACCAAATTGGTTACAGCCGTCTCCGCTGATTGAACCACTTTAGTCTGATTAACAGCGTTGACATCTAGTAGGGTATCAAAATGCTCTTTAATAGTACCGTTTATATCCCTTAAGCTAGCCATAACTGGATAAATCGTATAACCACATTTATATTGAATATCTTGAAGAGCCCCTACATCTAAGGGGTTATTGGTGGCGAGCGTTAAATTATTGCCTTCTAATTTAACAGGTAAAACTTTGTACGTTTGCATTAATTCTGGAGAGATAATATTTAAGACATTTTGATCAATATGTTGATCTTTAAGGCGCATAAAAGGTAATTGGTAAAGCCGTGCTAACATCTCCGTTAATGTAAGGTCATCAATCACACCTTTATCCACGAGGACCTCTCCCAGGCGGCAATCATTGATCTTCTGAAGTTCTAACGCCTCATCTAGCTGTTCGTTGGCAATAAGACCTTCCTTAACCAAATATTCCCCAATTTTCATCTGTTTTTCATTCATTTGTTAAAAATAGCCTTAAAAGATGTATTTTTTGTAATTTAAAAAACTCATACTAAGTATGCCCTATATCCCCTTTATTGTCAACATTATGTGAAATAGGCGCATTTTACACAAAAATGTTCATTTTTTGAGCGTTTTTTCTATATTTAAAAAGTTTATCAAAAAATTGCTCATCAATATGATCACTAAAAAGACTCATAAAGTCTTTCATGTATTTAATTTTATTCTCAAGGATTCTATCTTTTATCGCCCATTTATGCATAAGTTTATGTTGTGATTCAACCATCAGACAGGCAAATATTTCCGCCTTATCTTCTTTCATGGCTGTCATGGAATATGGGGAGACAAAACCGGCTTCCTGAGAACTATATTTTAAATCTGTACGCGCATTTTTTCCAAATTCCTCTAGGTGTCCATATTTAAAACCCTCTGGATTAAATTTCATCCATTTAAGGTCTTGCCAGCCTCTCCTTCCTATCGCTTCATATTCAATAAAATGATATATTTCATGATGAATATTATGCTGTTGCGCAATCTTTCTGCCCTGGCTTCTTAAAAAGTCCATATAAATCATTTTAGTCTTATAATCATAAATCCCCTCGGCTGGATTTTCTTTATTAAACATTGTTTTAACTAAAACAATGCCCTTTAACCGTCCATCAACAAAAAACTTCTTAGGATATTTTTGAATTTCTTCTTCAAACAATAATAAATATCGCAAAAGAATTTTATATTCTTTAGGCTCAGCAAATTGAAAACGGGGTTTACGCATGTTTGGATTTAAAGCATCTTGATAGATTACACGAAAATGATAATTGTTAAAAATTCTCTCAATAACAAAATCTATGCTTTTAAGATACTTTTCTTTAGACACAGCAGCATTGGCCATTGAAGATGCCGCAATTAATAGACCAATGAATACAACAATTGATAAAAAAAGCTTTTTCATAGATACAAATAGGTTTATAAGGCTGATGAGAGTAACTTGGAGAGATATTTGAGGTTTTCTAAATTTTCATCAATCTTATCGTTATTTTCTTTCGTATGCAAATTTAAAATTCCAAAAACATGATCCTTCGAAACTAACGGCATCACAAGAGAATGTTTGATTTCTGAACGCTTTAAAAATGGCTTTATACGATTATCCGCCTGATCTCCTCGAATTAAAAAAGGCGTGTTTTCTAAAGCAGCTAATCCCGCAATACCTTCACCCAACTTCAAATGAACGTTATCAATATTTCCAGAATTTAGCCCACGTGACGCCTTAACACTTAAATGATCTCCGTCCGCGTCAAGAACCATAATAGAGCCACATTCTGTTTGAGTTATTTTTAATGCAATATCAAGAAGCGTGATTAACATCTCATCAAGTTGCACTTCAGAGTACAAATCATGCGCAAAATCTTTAAATTCTTGAGTGATTTCATTCTGACCAACCTTTAATTGATCCAACTCCTTATCCTTTAACGTTAAGTCAACACTATCACGTACTATGACGGATAATAAATCTAGGATAGAGTTCATCATCACATTTGAAACAATTCTAATTTCATTGATACCATCAATTAATTGGGTGCTATCAACATTGTACTTTTCTGCCAATATTTTATACTGCTCGACATCACTTTTTCGATTTAAAATAACTGGCCCAACAATAACGTAGGCGACGGTATGTTTATCATTAAGCTCAATAGGAATAGCGTAAGAAAACAGATCAAATCTATTTCGAGCCTCTAGATACTTTCCCTGAGGAAAAAATTTTTCGATAGACAACGATAGGTTGGGAATTAGGTCAAACCCTAATTCTTCTTTGGCAAGAAATCGGCCTCCATATTTGCTCTCCTCTGGAGGAAGAATGATTTGCGATTTTTCATCAACAATATAAAGATTGATACGTAACACGTCGATAAAGCGTGATAGCATATCCCACCATTTATCTTTATTTTCAAATACGCGCTTAGTATGTTCCATTAAAATACTTTCCTGTTTTACAAAGGGTCACTTATCAAGAATGTCGTATTTCTTCATCTTATTATACAAAGTTGTTCTATTGATACCCAATGTAGCAGCGGCTTTATTTCGATTCCAATTACAATCATTGAGAATAGAAATAATATGTTCTTTCTCTGGTTGCTCAACAACCTTTTTTAAAGACTTTTCATCACGAGTTGAACTAACTGGTGATTTTTCAAATTTAGCTAAACTGGGAACATCCCACTTATTAGCGATTTCGGTCTTAGCCATGATAACAGCACCTTCAACAGCATTCTCTAACTCTCTGATATTTCCAGGCCATGTATAATCAAGAAACAATTTCTTTACCTCATTAGAAATAGAAGTTACTTTCTTCTTATTATCATGACTATATTTTTCTAAATAAAAATTAACAATTGACTCAATGTCTTCTCGTCTCTCACGAAGAGGAGGCATTTGAATGCTAATGACATTAATACGATAATAAAGGTCTTCTCTAAAGTCACCCTTCTCAACTAATTGGGCTAAATCTTGATTGGTAGCCACAATAATCCGCGCATCTGCTTTTCGGGTAACGTTATCACCAACGCGTTCGAAAACGCCATCTTGTAGAACACGTAACAACTTAACTTGTAAACCTAATGAAAAAGCATCAATTTCATCAAGAAATATAGTTCCTCCGTCGGCAAATTCAAAACGCCCTTCTTTATCTTTAATGGCTCCAGTAAAAGCACCTTTCACATGACCAAAAAGTTCGCTTTCCAATAATGTCTCAGAGATAGCTCCACAGCTAATTTCTACAAACGGCTTATTTCTACGATGAACATCTGTTTGATGAATGGCACGTGCAACCAATCCCTTTCCAGTACCACTCTCTCCTGTAATATGTATCGTTGCGTTTGTACTAGCAACAGAATCAATAATGTTATAGACACTTTGAATTTTATGAGAAGATCCAATCATGTCACAAAATGATGGTCTTTGATTCTTAGCAATTAGCTCCTTAAGGGCTTTATTTTCTTCCAAGATTTTTTTCTTATCGGCAATTTTTTGAATAACAATCTTAATTTCATTATCATTGATAGGTTTTGTAATGTAATCAAAAGCCCCTTTTTTCATAGCTTCAACAGCAGATTCGATAGAACCGTAGCCTGTAATTAATATGACTTCTATTTCGTCATAAGTATTTTTAATTTCTTCTAATAACTGCAAACCCGTCATTTTAGGCAGCTTAAAATCTGTTACAACAATATCAACAGGATTCTTTTTTAATTGCTCTAAGGCATCTTCAGCGCTTGGGGCCATTTGAACACGATAACCTTCTATACGTAGAATTTCATATAAAGATTCTCGGATTAAAGGTTCATCATCGACAATTAAAATTTGAAATTGACTATTCTGCTCATTCATCTGGGTCACCATATATAGGTAAACTTATAATAAAGGCTGTTCCTTTATTCTCTGCACTTTCAATATTAATTGTACCGTTATAGCTTTTAACGATTTCTCCCACAATGGTTAAGCCCAGACCGCAGCCTTTATCCATATCTTTTGTGGTGAAAAAAGGTTCAAAAATCTTATTAATATTTTCTTTAGAAATTCCAACACCATTATCTGAAATTCTCATTTCCAAATCATCTTTCTTATTTGTAATCTCAATGGAAATCTCTCCATCCTCACCAACAGCATCAATCGCATTGTGAATGATATTTGTAAGAATACGTTCCACACCTAAGTCTAATATTAAAGGAATATCGTTAGATAAATTTTTATTAATTGTAATATTTTTGTGCGCCACATCCATATTCCTACTATTTAAAGCATGATCAAGAGCGTGCGCTACATTTACTTTTTGTTGAGGTGGCGTGTCATTGCGGGAACACGCTAGTAAGTTTTTAACAATATTAGCCATTCTATTTAAACCATGTTTGATTTCCATTAAATACCCTTGAACAACGTCATCTTCTTTTGTATGTTCAAGGCAAAGATTGGTATAACGCAAAACACCATCTAGCGGATTGTTAAATTCATGAGCGATCCCTCCTGCCAATTTACCAATAGACGCCAATTTCTCATGGATAACTATTTGATTCTTTAAAATATTTTTCTCTTGGTTCGTTTGGCCTAACTTATCTTTTAAATCTTTCGATTCCTTTACAATCAGCCTAAACTTTTGATAGAGCTGAATACGTCTAAAATTTAAAGCTATCTGACTTGTCAGAAAATCTAGTAGCTGCATATCATCTTTTGTAAATCGCTTTCCAGATTCTTTATCAGTAATGTTTATGACACCTATTAGATTATCCTTAACCATCAAAGGCGCACAAATAAAAGAAGATGTGACATAACTTTTTCTCGGTTTAAAATTTAAAAACCTGTCATCCTTTGCTATGTCATCAACGAAAACAGGTTGTTTCGACTCAGCCACACGACCAACAATTCCCTCCCCCATACGTTTAACCATACTTTTAGTTTCAGCTTGAGCCATCCCTTGAGACGTTTTAAGTTCTAAATCATGACCGTTTGATCTTAAAATAAAAATGGAGCCCCTTGAGGCTCCATATAAATCCATAATACCTTTAAGCGATATTTCTAATAGCTCATTGGCATTAAAAACGGTATTAACTGTTTCGCAAATCTCACTAATTCTTTCAAACAACTCAACTTTAGTAAGATCTTCTATTGTTGAATTAAACTTTGAGACCATTTTTTATTAATTCTCTATAACGATATTTTCATCTCTTAAAAGCTTAAAACTTTGCACCATTCGCTCTAAGATTTTTTGGAAGGGATGATTGGGGTTTTGACTTAAAAAATCCTGATAGATTCGAATTGGGATATCATAGTTACCTAATTTTGTTGAAGCTATAGTATTAATCGTTTTAATTGTTGTCTCTGCACGATCTACCGTCCAATACTTTGGATCTGGAAATTTAAGAAACAAGTCACCCAAGTCCTGTAGGGCATTTGTCCATTTCTTCTGAGAAATATAACAAATAGACTTAGAGCGAATAGACTGGAACTCAATAAGAGTATCAGGATGTGCGGCAATCAATTGATCATAATGAAGGATAGCATCATTAAAGGCTTTTCTCATTTTCACTGGCTCATTTTTAGATTCGTAAACTTGCGCAATCAAAATGGGTGTTCTAATTCCTAAATCAGTTAAGGGATAATTTTTCATTATCCTTTCATAAACTATCAATACATTGTCAAAATCCTTCTCCATTGCAAAGGTACGCCCAATTTCAGATAAAGCACTAACACCGACATCATCACTGTCATAACTAGTAATAACTTCTTCAAAGACACCTCTCGCCTGTTCAAAATCTTTCTGTATCATAAAAATTCGTCCAGATTGAATATGAGCTAAAGGCGTTAAAGGGGAATCAGGATAACGCACCGTAAACCTTCGATAGCGATTAAATATTTGTTTAAAATTAATATCCGGAATAATTTTTGGATCTTTAGAATATTCAACAAACTTATTATTAATTCGCGTTAATTCGACTTCAGCTGAATAACCACTTCCCTTATCTAAAAAAGATAGTATTAGGAATAATCCAATCAGAATCCCAATAAATATTACTAAAGCTTTTTTCATTCACTTTCCCTTAATAGTAAACATCGCATAACAATGGCTGTATAGACGATACCATCAATAATAAACATTATAAAAATACTGAAAACCAAATATACAATCTTTAGCTCTGGAAATTGTTCATCAAGACTAAATGATTTATTGAGTATGATCAAAATAAGAAAGATAAGCGAAGGTAAGGCAACGACAAAAAAAGTATAAAAAAAAGATTTCGATAACACTTTTAAATTAACCCATAGCGCTGAAAATACTTTTCTTTTTTCTATAACGATTATTGGAATAACATAAATAAATAATACCGAGACAAATATATTGATCAATAAATTAAATAAAGGCGCTCCATCAATCACGAGACGTTTGAGCAAATAAAAAGGACCTGTTGTTGAACGGATAATGATGGCTCTATGGATCGCAATATTGTAAAGTTCAGAAAATAAGATAACAAATCCAAAAGATATAAGCCCTATAACAACATAGTGTACGTAATTGGGCATATTCTCTTTTAATACCTCGTTCATTCGCACTTTATCTCCATTATTAATTTTCACAATAATAGAAACCATCAGAGCAATACAAAAACATGTCAAAAAGACATAAATAAACGCTTGAACATACATATTTTGGAATATAGTTGGCACTAGGAAAAGATTTAGAGGGTAATGCAGATATTCTTCAGCCCAAAAAGTCTTAATTATGGGTGTAAAAAATACTTTTAGTGGAAACCGCGGGTAAAAATAAAGAATCTCCAGATATAACAATTTTACAAATGCAACAATGCACAGTGGAAACAATATTTCTTTATTACTTAATAATGTCGTAACAGCAGACTTTAATAACGAAAAAACATTGCTTTTGGCTTTATTTTTATTCATGTCATTGTCAATTTTTGCAAACTTCTTCTACCAATATGGTAAAAATAATTTCTAGTAACTTATTGTATTATAACATTTTACGTAATAAATCGTAACATAGGGCTATTTGGAAGTCAATGCCATTCATAAAATCTTTTATGAACAATTTTAACCGTAACATGATATACCGCAGCATTTTAAGGCAAGATCTTCAAATCAGACAAAAAAATAAGGTAGATTATGTGTATAACCTACCTTATTTTTATAATGTATAATAATAAGCATTCGTATGATTACTGAATGATATATCTTATTTTTTCTTATTTTTGAAATAAGCCATTGCTACTAAACCAGTTCCAAGAAGCAACATAGTTGCTGGCTCTGGATTAACTACTGTAGCTACAGTACCGCCACCACCAGCACCTGCAGCAGCTCCACCGCCGCCACCAGCTCCACCAGTACCAGTAAAAAGGCTACCAAGAGCAGCACTTCCACCACCACCGCCGCCTTGACATCCTGCAACTAAAGGAAGGAGCACTAACATGCTTACCGAGTGTACTATTTTTTTAATTTTTGATAACATTTTTTTAACTTCTCCTCAACTTAATTGATAAATCCTCGTTGATTAAAAACGCAATTAGCTTCTTTTTTTTCTACGAGTCATAGCAAAACCAACTAAACCAGAACCGAATAATGCCATTGTCATTGGTTCGGGAATTGGTTGAACTCGGTCTACTAAATAAATTAAATCATCATAATCTTCATCACCTAATTTTCCTGTTTGAAGATTTACAGGCTTATCTTCCCAAGCAATTAAATATGGATCTTTAAATTCATATAGAAAAGCAGGAGCAGCACCAATTTGAACCCAAACTTCTTGCCCAGCTAAAGCTGACAATCTATAAGTTAACATATGGTCAAGACCATCTGGATTTAAAGCTGGATTAGAATCCCAAACATCAATAGGTCCAGCCGTTGGTACACTTTCTATAGACCAACCAAAGTTAGTTCCAGGAGCTAATGGACTTAAACCTGCTGTAAAAGGTGTCGCTGCAGAAGTTCCATCACCAGTAAATCCAAAACCACTTTGCCCAGTAAGACCAACAACAGGAATTTTTACACCAGGAGCAGCTGTTGAATAAACTCTTAATGAATTACTATTAGCAGCTGTTAAAGAGATAAGAATAAATGTTCCATCATTATTCTGATCGCTTAAATCTTGCCATGTAGAATCCGGCCCTGTAAATTGCAAATTATCAACATCTGAATTATGCGTATGTGCTGTGCCTAACAATAAATTAATAGCATCATTAATATCAGCAGGATTTGGAACACCGGCAAGATTATCATTATCATCGTTTGGCGTACTAACACCAGGCAAATTACCGCCTCCCTGTAGAATCCCATAAACATCGTTTGCAATATCCGGTGTAAATGGTTGTGCGAAAACGTTTGAAGCTACAAACATAAACATTATCGCTAACATTACATTCAATTTAACTTTTTTCATTTCTGATTACCCCTTTTTGATTATTATTTATATATCAACTCTTTTTATTTTATTTATTAAAAAACATCTTCACTGATGTTATAGCATTATGTGACCCAAAAGCGTCCTTAACGAGCCCCCTCGCCCGTTACAACCACACGAAATGTTCTCAGGATAATATTGATATCCGCCCAAAAACACATTTTCTTTATATAGAGAAGATCATATCGCAATTTTTTCCTAACATCTGCAATAGTCTCATCATAGCGATGCCAAACTTGAGCTAAACCTGTAATTCCTGGTTTCACCATTAATCTCTGCTCATAATTAGGCATCGTTTCCTTAAATTTATCTACAAATACTGGTCTCTCTGGTCTTGGACCAATAACACTCATCTCGCCACGTAGTACATTAAATAACTGAGGCAACTCATCTAAATGAGCCTTTCTTAAAAAACCTCCAACAGGTGTAAGCCTATTATCATTTTCCGCAGCCCAAACAGGCCCTGTTTCTTTTTCAGCATCTATTTTCATCGTACGAAATTTATAAATCTGGAAAGATTCTCCATCTTTACCAACACGCACTTGAGAATAAATAATGGGCCCCTTAGATGTCAATTTTACTAATATAGCCGTTAAAAGCAGCATTGGTGACAATACAATAAAACCAGCCGTTGAGGCCACAAGATCAAAACTTCTTTTAGCAAAAGCGTATGTTCTACGAACAAAACTTACTATCATCCCTAAAAAGCCCCCCCCAAAAAGAGCTAACGTAGATGGCTCAGGAACCATAGTCCTGTTATTTTTAGCTTCAGTGCTCAAATTTTCTAAACCTTGAACATCGCTGGCCAATTGACCATTTTGAAGATTTTCTTGTGTATTAACAAATGACACTGTTGCCCATGCAGAAGCACACATGAAGCTTATGATAAGCGTCATTAATGTTAGCTTGAATCTTTTAATTTGTTTTTGTCTTTTTCTACTCATTTTTATCCTTAAGAAAGCGCTATTATTTTTACATCGCGCATAACCTTAAAGGAAGCAAATTGCGTGCCAACTAAGAATATTTGAAAATAAATTTATCATTTCCTTACTAAACCTTTTATTACCATACAGTTAAGAAATCAACGATTAATAAATACAATAGGACATACTAGGACTGTCTATGACAGTTACAGTAAGTCACACCACTAATGATGTCTACATTCCTCAACATAATGTAGTGGACACTCAACATATAAATAACACTATAATATTATTTATATATAGTTATTAGAGTCAATTTGATCGATTTCTGATCTTACGGTAGGTATTCCCTAAGATACGGATAAATATCTTGGATAAACTCCTTTAAATCAGCTTCAACTTCTGGTGTTCCTTTTTTAAAAGCAGCTGCAGAAATGCGTATGAGCGCACTACTTGAAGGCTTGCCTAAAAGTGTTTTTATCGTTATTAGTCCTTGTTGCTTCCAATAGCTGGCAGTATAAGAATTTCCCACTTTAAACCAATAATAAGCGAGATGCTCAAAGCGCCCTTGCTGAAGATTAAGCCTGTGAGCCTTTAAATCAATCTCGGCTGAGTCAAACTTCAGGGGAACCGTTTTATTGCTGGTAATAGAAAAACCACCTCCCGAAAAACATATCTCCGGAGGATGTGACACTTTTCTGTTATTCTCAGAATAAACGATGAAAAGATCGGCAACCTTGCCATCTTCTGTTTTGTACCTTCTTGAAAAAGCATTGTCTGTTTCCAGAATTTGATATTCATAATCACTAATGATTAACTCTTCTGAGCTCCAGCCTTTAACAGTTTTAGGAAAAAGATGGATATTAACCGTGTCAGACTGTTTATAAACCTTGAAATACAAATACCAAGAAATTAAACAAGAAAACGCCATCACACACAAAATAACAATAAATTTTTTATCACTTTTTTTCATAATTATGGCGAAATCAATTAGCAAAAACAATACTTATTGATTTCTTTCCTATGCAAAATATTAAATCTATAATTTTTAGCAATATTTGCCATTGCTAATTAATCTCTCCTATTCCTATTCCAACAATTTTTTAACAGCAAATAGCAGAATAAACGCTAAGACAAAAATCATATAACCCGTTAAATCATGCCAAAAACCCGTGGCATACTGTGCACCCCAAATTTCACTAACACAAGAAAGCATAACAACCCGACAAACATTTGTAACAATAGCAATCGGAATGGTTGAAAGAAATAATATCACTCTCTTAACATGACTACCCTGCATCCAATAGGCAAAAATACTTCCTAACGCTGTCAGAGAAATTAACGACCTTAAACCACTACAAACGTCGTCGACGATGACCTGTGTATTACGCATAATGATAAGACTCCCCTTTTGTAAAGCAGGGATACCCATGTTGTTTAATAAAATGGCTGCAATTTCAGCAGCAAACATTTTTAATTTGAAACTAATATTTACAATGAGATGTTGCGGTAAAGGAATCATAAAGGCTAGAAAGAAAATGGGGAAAGCAATTTTCTTTAATGTCTTTGATCCAAAAAAGAATAAAATAAAACCTACTAAAACAATCAGTGTTGAGTACCCAGAACTAAAATAGATACGAATATTTGGCAAAGAACTCACTATGTGAATTCCCATCCCCAACAAAATAAGCCTCATCCCCCAAGGGGACTCCTTCCATTTGATTAACTTTAACTCATCTTTTAATTGCCAAATAAGATATATAGAAACGATTGGAATCAAAAATCCATGACTATAATAAGAATCTTGCGCCCACCATCGATCCCACATCCAATTATATGTAGGAAAATAAGCCGCAAAAAATAAACCTAAAGCAAAAATGTGTTTTTTGTATTTACTTAAAATCTCATTCATATTAACTCCTCGCCTTCTCCCACTTGACTTCTTGTTTTTGCAGCAAAAACCTTAAAAGACCAACTAACGCTGAAAAATTCAATAAACAAAAAACATAAGGCACATAACATAATTTGGCAATAAACTTTAGAATACCATATGTTTGATATCTTGCCAAGGCACCTACAAAAGCCATTAAATAAAAAAGAAACTGCAAAAATAGTATTATTTGATAAAACTCCTCATTAAGCAAGGCCAAATTCAACAAAAAAACAAAGATAAGACAATACGGCATAACGACCCTTAAAAACTTATGAGAAAACAATTGAACCGCAACCGGACTTAAGCCTGGCACAAACATCCCTTTAAAAAGGCCAAAAATTTGATAATTCCCATACAATGTTCGCGCTTTTCTTCGGTACTCTTCTTTGGGACTGTCAGCCACCTCGTCATAGGCACGCGCATTATCGTCAAAATAAGCACGATATCCTTGTTGAATAATTTTTAAAGGAACATACATATCATCTAACACCACAGACTCTGGAATTGGCGTATAAAGTTCTTTACGTAATACATAAATCGCGCCTGTCGCGCCTAACATCGAATGCCATTTAGCCTCATAGAGCCTAATAAATTTTTCATAACTCCAATAAAGATTTACTCCTCGTGCCGTCGCCCCTTCCTTTTTGGAGAACACTAACTCGCCACTAACACATCCCACCGATGGATCAGCCAAATTGCTTACTAATACTTTAAGAGCATTCTTATCAAAAAGTTGACGGGCATCCGTAAATAACAGAATATCGTACTTAGCCTTTGGTACTAATTGATTAAGGGTAACCATTTTGCCATGGCGTCTATCATCTTTTACTAAATGAACCCTTGAATCATCAATAGCCTCAATAAGCTCATTGGTCTTATCTGTTGAACCATCTGAGCCGATGATGATTTCAATTTTTTCCTTCGGATAGTCTAGTGAAAGGAGATTTTCTATCTTGGGAACAATCACATCTTCTTCGTTATAAACAGATAAAACAATCGACACCGACGGTTCAATGGAACTTTTTTTAACCCTCTTCTCATTAATACTAGCTAACAAATAGATAGCCAAAGGATAACCAAAATAACAATAGACAATTAAAATAATAAAAAACCAAAATAAAACTTCCATATTTTTTTCAAAACCTCACATTTATTTAAAAATTTTCACCAATCCACTTCTTAACCAATTGTATCCAGATTCTCCAATTATTCTTTGTACAATTTGTTTAAGAACATTTACTAACCACTCTCTTTTTGGCACCTCTAATAAGATGGCTTGTTCAAATCTTTTCATAGTCCATGTTCTTTTAACAGCCACACGTGTCAAGCAGCTCTCCGTTACACGCGATGGTTTATTAGAAATAAACACATTGTTATAACCAACTTCTCGCGCCATTTGAATAATTTTATTATTGCAAAATCCTCTAGGGATAGATATATCTTCGACGAGGATATCAAGATTTTTTTCGATAGTTCTTTTTGAAGCTGCAAGCTCCTGTTCAATCTGAGTATCCAAAAGATTTGTTAAAATTTCATGACTTAATCCATGCGATCCAATGATCATACCCGCCTCATGCAATTTGCGGATTTGATCCCAACTCATGTAGCCTTCTTTTCCTACTCTATTTACAATAATAAAAAAATAAGCGCGCGCATTAAACTCTTTTAAAATTGACAAAGCCTGCTCATAATTACTTAATTCACCATCATCAAACGTTAAGATTACCTGAGCTTCATCATTCTCATCTCGATCAGTAATCGTCGTCATGCTATAATTTCGGCTTTTAAGCCAAGAAATTTGATTACGAAAATTTTCTATAGACACATCATAAATATCGGCCCCCGTATCTCGTAATTTCGAAACGGTACCATTCTCAATGGTAATACCGTGGTACATTAAAATAAGCGGTAAATTACTTTTCATTCTTTTTATTTATACTCCAACGTAATTGATTTAATTTTCATTGATCCTTGATAAAAATTTTCATGGGGATCTCCAATGACAAAATATTCTGAGAAATCATCTTCTGTATGCCAAACATCTGAAATGGCAACTCGCCCTTCCTTTAATAACGTGCCATCCTCCTTGGATATGCGCATAATATATTCACTTTGCGTTTTTTCAATCTCACTAATGTACCAACTCTTACGATCATAACTGACAACCTTCTCCCATTGATCACTCCATCGATTTCTTGATCCATCATAAGAGTTCAGCTCATTATTTTGGTCAAAATAGACCATAAAAATGGGGTTGGGCATGCCAGCCCCATAAGTGTTGTTATCGACATCGATTACTAGTTTTCGATGCTTATGCCACCATTCATTAATATAATGATCATAAGGTTCCTGATCCGTAATAGCTAATAAATAACAACCATTCTCGTTTAAAGGGCCTTGATGATATTGACTATCTGGCTGTAAACCAACAATACGATCTAAGGCATAGTCAATACCCCCAACAACGACACTCACCTTATATGTCTTAGGTAATGGATCCGTGGAGCGAATGATAGCAGAATCGCGATAGGAATCAGAGCGTTGCCAGGCCAAACCTGATGTGCCATCAATTTCAAATTGGCCGCCTCTAAATAACTCAAATGTTAAAAAATTGGACTTCCCAATTGCCAATCCATCATGAATATCCATACGCTGATCAAACTCTTCTTTCAAAATAGCTGATGCCCCCTCAGTCGGGAGCATACCTACAAAAAGATATCGAACCACAAAAACTGACGCACCTAATATTAAAACAATAACAGTAATTAAAATAGCAATAAGGACATTTTTATTCATATTATTGACAGAAACCCACCTTATTATTTTAACGACTCTTTATGTTCTTTTAAAATTTTTCCTACTTCAATAATATAGGCAGCCATCAAATCCCTATACTGTTTTAATTTCTGGCCATCTTTGGTAAAATTACGTTCCGATTTAACAATCGACTTATCAATAATCAGCGTTTTACTCGCTTTACTAAAGACACCTTTATGTTTTTCACTTAGATTTAAATTTCTCATTTCAATTAATTGTTTCTGTAAAAGAACAAAGTATTCATAATCTTCCATCCCATCACGAAAAATTTCTGCGCGTAACGATGGCACCGGACCTTTTTTTCCTGGATAAAATAACAAACCATTTCCATTTTGATCCCACTTGGTGTTCGCTGCACTCTTAAAAGGATCAACATAAACCCACCAATTTACACTCCAATATAAAAACCCGCGGAACCCTAACTTCCAACTCATCCAAGGGATAATCCTATAATCTACAGAGTCAAAATCAATGGCTAAATTGGGCGTTCCATCGCCGCTGGGGCCTGAAACATACATCCACATTTCCATGCCATAATCTTTAAGTTTTTGCATCTTTTTGGCATCAAAATTACTTATTTGAAAACACCAAATGTCTATATCTTTACCCCAATCCGTATTATCATCGGGATCCCAAAACCCATGATAACAAACCATATTTTTTAGTTTCGGATGCGCCCGATGAATCATCGAGGTGACTTTAGGAACTTGTGGATTACCAATCTCGCCTTCATCCCATGTGTATATATACGTAGAGTCTATAAATTTATTTAGCGTTAATAATTCACCGTAACGTTGATACAAAGGTTTTAATTTCTCTAACTCCGTCGCATTGGCAGGCCAATTATTATTAAATGTCCCACCCTTTCGTCCGATGGCAAACTGACTTAAACCTTTGGGTTTATAGCGATCAATACGACCTAATTCATAGTCCGATGTTGGGTCAATATTTAAAATTGGATCCATACGATACTTCAACATCTCTAATATAAACTTTTCATTTAAACCCCCAATACGACGCTGATACTGGTCATATGATTCTGTTGCTCTTTGAGGATAACGCGTATGCGTTTCATGGGCATAAAAATCAAAAGCTGTTTTAAGATGACTATGCGTTGGTAATTGAAACGGATAGACTCTTACAAAAAGAGGCAACTCCTTTGTATCTTCTCCTTGAACACTAACTTTAATGAGCCCTTTATAAAGCCCTGGTTTTGTATCTTTCTCTGCATAAACAGTAATCCAAAACGGTTGAGCTTCTCCTGGAGGGATGTTAAGAAGTTGTTTCTCTAATAGTGGATCTGGCCACTCCCCAACATACTTAACAGGATAATATGGTTTTTTGGTTGGCACATAACCAACAATACGCGTTGTAATATTCTCACGAGGTAATACCGTTTTTAGAGACTCGTGAATAAGATCCGTAATTTCAACACGAACATCTATCAATTGATTCATTCCGTTTTGAACAACAATTTGAAAGGGCTCGTATTCATTGGCCGCTAAAGAAATTTTGGCCTCTGGACTAAAATCAGGTTCAACCAAGGTTTGACCATCTTTAAAAACACGATCAAGGCTCGACGCTATTTTAACGTCATAACCTCTTTCTAACTTTCTAGATTCACGTTTTGCTAATTCATTGTTTTTACTTTCTAACCCTTTAGAGATACGATCTTCTCCATCCGCCTGACGCATTCCCATATTATCAAAATACAAAAATGTATTCGTCTTTAAATGTTTCGCAAAAATCTTAACATAAGACATCGCATGAAGATCGCACGATTGCGCGATGGCTGACATAGGAATTTCAATGGAGTTATTGGCCAATGGTTCTAGATGTACGGGATAAGAATAAGATTTTTTAGGATAATTTTTTCCACTTTTAAACTTTACTTCTAAACTTACAGAATTTTCCGTATTGTTATAAACATCAAAATGAAAATTTTCAGCCCTTGACCAATCTTGAGCGTCTCCTCCAAACACCTCCCATGAAAACCCAGGAAATTGACCATCCGTTGGAATTTTAACTAACAAAGAATGGCTCCCATGTGTAGGATGACCATCAGACACTTCAATGGTAACCTCTTCTTCTGCATTTAATTGATTAAGTTCATCACCCCTTTCAAAACTAAAATAGAAATCTTTGGATTTTTTAAAACCGGCAAAAAAACCTCCAGACTTCTTTTTATTATCTCCATAACGTTGAGGAGGACCTTCTCTTAATCCTGTCTTGACCAACGCCGCCTTAGCAAGAGCCTTAGCTCGTCCCAATCCAACCCCAGACGAAATATATCGATAGGCTAAAAAAGAACCGGCCCCCAATGCGATCATAAGCACGATTCCAATAATCATTCCTGTTAAAAAATTTATTGTTTTATCTTTGTTTTTTTTCATATCACTTATCCTATTGATCCTCATACAAAATTTGCAACATATTGACCGAATGTGCTGGCAGATTATACAAAAAAGAGGGCCCAACATCTTCTACATGGAAGGCATCAATTTTGACTGTATGGGGTTGGCCATCATTTTGAGCCTCTAAGGCTGGCCCATTTAAAATCCAAACTTTACCCACTTCTTTAGGGGTAACTCCATCGACTAAAATCTTGACGGTGTAGTCTTGTGTGGCATGTTTATTAATAAGAGCGATCGCAATTTTACTTTGCCCCTCAAAAGTACTACTGTACGCCGAGACATACGGCACATATCCAGAATAAGAATCTGATCGCCAATCCTGTTCTTTATAAAAGGTTGGGACATCTTGCATCTCTTGTTCTATGAGCGAATCCCCAAAATATTCTGAAAATAATTTTAAGGCAAACGCCTTAGGACGAATTGTATCACCATCCCAACGATTTCCACCCCAACCAGCATCTCTATCCCATCCTCTTACAAATCCAAACATGACTTCTTGTAAACTGTAATTGATGGCTAATGGTATTTGGTGTAAGGCAAACTGCCCTAACGTATCAGCGTAAAAAATGGCATTTGCCAAGGACCACATCATCCCTTGATATTCATAATCTAAATCTGAAGGTGCGCCATCCCAAGACCCATCCCATTCAAGAAACGTTGTTTCAATCTTATCCTTACGATGCGGCGCATATTTTTCAATTAAATTTTCAACCCGTTCTTTCATGGATTCAACAGCCAAATAATTCCCCATAATCTCCTCTGCCAAAGGATGATCCCTTCCCTTATATTTATGACTGGCATTAATATGATTTGGATACCAATGATAAGAAACAAAATCAATATGATCAGCAGCCTCGCGTATAACAGCTTCATCAAAATCCTGATAACCAGGCCCCCCAAGATTGGCACCAATCTTAATAGAAGGATCAACAGCCTTCATAGCCTGGGCATATTGCTTAATAATCGCGGCATATTCAGAGCCACTCATATAATTTCGTTCCCAATCCCCATAAACCTCATTACCCATCTCCCAATACGTAACGGGAAAATTTTCTGTCTCATTCATGAACTTAACCCAATCTGCAGCCTCTTGGGGTGTACCTGATTCAATATTCACTTGAAGAACTAAAGAGGAGCCCATAATTTTCGCAAATTTAATGACATTCTCCATTTTGGATAAAGGTGCGGCATCAAATCGTTCATTAAAATCAAAAACCCCCTCTTTCCAATGATACCCTTCTGAGCTACTTCCTGGAAAACGCATAACGGAAACTCCTAGACTTTTGCCAAGCTTTGCCACATCCATTTCAAATTCTGTTTTTGCTGTTAAGTTACTTCCATAAATTAACGGGCTAATAGGGTGTACCTTTTTTTGAGGGTAAACTCTCAGCTCTAATCTATTGTCTAGATTTACACTATCTTCTTTCTCTTCTTTAATTAACTTTGCTTCTTCATTATAAATAATTTCACTTTGACTTATACGTATGTTATCAAGAAAAAGAGTCTGTTTTTTATTTGGGGAACTTACAAAAAAATTAATGTATGATATTTTGTTAATATCGATCTCTTTTGCTATTTCCTTGATCTTTATACGAATAGTCCTTCCTTCGCTTTCATCCAGCGTAAATACTTTTTCAAAAGATTTCTTAGGATAATTTTTTCCACTTTTAATCTTTACATTCAACTTCAACTTACCCTTATTAGGATTATAGACATCAAGTAAAAAGAATTTTCCCAACTTCCAATTAAAGACATCTCGCCCAAAAACCTCTAACTGCAATCCAGGAAACGACCTACCTTTGGGAAACTCAACAAGCAAAGATTTTTGACCATTGGTGGCAAACTCCAAAGATTGCTTTGAAACAGCACCATCATTATTTTCAAATAGATTTATATCAACTCGACTTTCAAATGTAATAAAAAAATGTTTTTGTAATGAACTAATTTTAGAATGCATGGATTTCGTCGTAACATCCGATCTACTATCTTTAATCGATTTATAAACAACATAACTACCGACAAGCACTAAGAACGTCACTAACATTCCTACAAAAATGCCTACCTTTAATGACTTTTGATTATCGTTATTTTGTGATTTTTTCATAATGATTTTGTAAATGTTGTCCTACAACCTTCCAATCATAAGTTTGACAAACAAGCTCGCGAGCTGATTCTTTAATCAGACGTAATTGATCCTCTGGCCTTTCCATCACAGAAAAAATTGCATTGGCAAACTCTTCTGGTTCATCAGCAATAATGATGTCTTGATCCTTGGTATACTTAATTCCCTCCGCTCCAATGCTAGTTGAAACAACAATTTTACGCATTGCCATCGCTTCAAGAATTTTTAATCGCGTCCCACCTCCCACACGAATAGGAACAACAAATATGTTACTCTTCTCTACATATGGCCTCACATCATCTACACAGCCCGTAACAACAATCTTTTCACTTAATTTTTTAAGACCACGCACTTGTGCTGATGGATTTTTACCCACAATATAAAACGTCACGTCCTTTTTCTTTTTTAAAATTAAAGGAAAAATCTTTTTACAAAAGTATATGACAGCATCTTCATTAGGCAACCAGTCCATAGATCCTGTAAAAACCAAAGACATAGGATTATCTTTTTGCTCAGAATTTTCTTCTGATTTAAAAAATGCCGTATCCACCCCATTAGGGATAACGTCGATCTGAACTTTTGAATGAGCTATTTCTTCTAAGATTTCTTTATCATTTTTTGATACCGCTAGACACCCATCAAATTCTTTGATTATTTGGGATTCATAGATCATCATCTTCTTTGCTTGAAATTCATAGAGTGTTTTTTTTATAGGATTAGTCTCAACACGAGCACAACGTTGCAAAATCTTAAATTCCACATTATGCTCATCAACCACACACGGCGTATCCTCAAATAAATAACGATAATGAGTTGTATGAAGATGATCAAAATGAATGATATCGTATTTCTTTTCTTTTAGTTTCTTTAAAGTTTCCTCCATACCTTTGTCATAGTACTTATATATAGAGAAAGGTAACTTGTTAAATAGGACATGAAAAATCTTTTTAGCTAAAGAAACATCTTCCATAGGCACACATATCACCTCTTTTGCATACTTCTTTAACTCCGAGATATGATTTTTATCGTCATCCTCAAAGGAAAATGACACAAGATCCATGGTGTGACCCAACTGAGCAATTTGCTTGATGATATTTAATGTTCTTATTTTTGCCCCTGTATCCGCTGGAACAGGTAACCTAGGAGCTATAAATAAAATACGCATAGTGTTAGACCTTTAATGATATATTCTGCTTTTGACACTTATCTTTAGATAATCCCTTAACGTGTTTTTGCGTTAAAAAGAAATAATTAATACTTTTATCGCCTTTAGTTCTTTTCTTAAAAACCTTTCCATTAAACCAATAGGATTGATATCCTTCTCCTTCTAATAAACTAAATAGCGCTGCTGCCTGCGTTTTGGAATCATCTGGATTAGTTGAGACTTCAATAAACCACACAGGCTTCATCTCTTTACTTAGTTCCAACGCTCCATTTAACGTAGAGAGCTCGTTTCCTTCAACATCACATTTTATAAATTTGATAATACGTTTAAATTTTTCATAAATAGAATCAATTCGACGGCATTGCACATCAATGGTACGTAAAACGTTTTTATCATCCTTTTTAACAATGCGTGATTCATAGTAATTTTCTCCTCCTTGATCGTATAAAGGAACCTCCATTTTGACAGTCGTATCTTCATCAGAAAGAGCACAATTAAATAGTTTTACATTTTTAAGTGAAAGGTTTTCAACATTGTGTTTTAAAATGTCATACGTTTGAGGTATTGGTTCAAAACTATAGACCTGCCCTGAATCTCCAACGATAGCTGACATAAATTTTGTAAAAACACCTATATTAGCCCCAATATCTAACACGCAATCGCCTTCTTCAATAAACTGTTTGATCATAGGAAAATCAAGCTCTTGATCATCAGGCATATCTCGTAACATCTTAACGTAATGCTTTTTTTTAAGCATCCTCAAAAACTTTTCAGGTAATAACGTTAAAACAATCTTTTTTAATGTTTTTTTCATTCTACTTTTTTTAAAAACCTTTTTTCTTCAGTGTAAGTACAGTAATTTCTGGCCGACACAAAAATCGAATATTTAATGTTTTCATACCAATACCACGATTAACGTACATAGGCATTCCTTTAATATCAAATAACCCGGCCATATATGGCGTTCGATTGGCATACGTTGAAAATTGCCTAATAAAGGAAATGCCAACTTGGCCGCCATGGGTGTCTCCAGCTAGAATGAGTTGCGGATCATAATCTGCGATCGTATCTATCAACGCATGCTCGGGATCATGAATCAGTAATACTTTAGCCTCGTTTCTAGGAACACCTTTAAACGCCCAGTCAATATACTTTCGATCATTATATTGGCCTAGAAGACCATACTTATCTGACAAGCCAACTAACCAAAAACTTCCCCCCCCTTCAAAATCTAAACGAAGATTGCTATGGCGCAAAAGAGTCACTCCAATTTTTTCTAGATCAACCTGAGCAACACCTTCATTAATAAAATAATAATCTGTATTTCCAAGGATCGTATAGACACCGTATTTAGCTTTTAATTGACTTAACACCTCAATAGCCAAATCCCAACCCTCAACACCATTAACAAAGTCTCCATTTGTTACTATCACATCAGCTTTAAGATCGTTAACCTTTTTAATAAGTTGTTTCTCTCGCTTTCCAATTTTTTCAATGTGTAAATCGGCAATCTGAACAATTTTTAAATCCTGTAAACCTGAAGAAAATCTTTCATCTTCAATCGTTACTTTTCTTATCTGAATCCAATTTGGCTCTAACACCGTTACATCGAACCACAGCAATACCCCTAAAAGAGTTGTAGCAATAAAAAATCCCTGCATCCATCGCGCAAATAGATAGGACTTGTACTTTTTCGTTTCATGAAAATACTGTCCCAACAACCTTAACAACAGCACCCAAATGATAGAAAAAAACACATAGATGATAAAAGCGACTTTTAAGATAAACAACAAAGGAAACAT
>JAJDCB010000009.1 GCA_029261065.1 Candidatus Omnitrophota bacterium
CTGTCCGTTAAAATCGGCTTATCCCAATTCATAAATTCATGCAAGCCACCGAAATGCTCGATGACCTCCATCCCCGGACGTAGATATAAATGATAAGTATTGGATAGAATTATTTGCGATTCAAATTCATGTAAATCTTCAAATGTCAATGACTTAACAGTCCCCGTTGTCCCCACCGGCATAAAAAAAGGCGTTTGAATATCTCCATGTTGCGTGGAAATTATACCTCGCCTTGCTGGCGTAGCCTTATCAGATTTTAATAGCTTATACATAATATTCCAAAAATTATACGATCAACATCGCATCCCCATAACTAAAAAAACGATACTTATTCTTAATCGCCTCTTGATACGCTTGTTTAATTAATTTATCACCTCCAAAAGCATAAACCAACATCAACAATGTACTTTTAGGAAGATGAAAATTTGTAATGAGGATATCGATGGCCTTAAATGTGTACCCAGGATAAATAAAAATATTGGTTATGCCATGAAGTGTATCACATTTAGCAACCGTTTCAAGCACACGGCAGCTCGTTGTTCCAACAGCAATAACAGGCCTCTTTTTCTGTTTAGAAGTTTCGATAATTTTATAATTAGAGCGCGTAACAATAAACTCCTCAGTATGCATATCATGATCGCGAATGTCTTCTGTTTCTACGGCTTTAAACGTTCCGTAATTGATTTGTAGCGTAACAGGAACAAACGAATGACCCTTTTTTGTTAATTGATTCCTCAGGCTTTTCGTAAAATGTAATCCAGCCGTTGGAGCTGCGATTGACCCTTCATTCTTTGCAAAGATCGTTTGATAATATGTACGATCCATCGCTGTATCCGATCTTGAGATGTAGGGTGGCAACGGTATATGCCCCGATCGTTCTAAAGAGGACTTAATATTCTTTTTATTAAACCGAACGACACCTTTCTCTTTATCGATGATCTCGGCCACCAACTTACCATTATCAAATGTCAACTTCTCCCGATTCTTTAGTCTCTTCGTCGGACGCAGCATGACTTGATAGCTATATCCATCATCCAACGCCTTTAACAATAAAATTTCGGCTTTCCCCCCAGAACCTTCGCGTTCTGTTAGTAATCGAGCAGGGATAACTTTGGTGTCGTTATAAACAAAAGTAGAATTTGTTGGAATGTGTTGATCTAAGGATGAGAAAACATCATGCTTGATTGTTTGATTCTTTCGATCAACAATCATCAGGAGAGCTTCATCTCTTTTCTTCAAAGGAGTCTGAGCGATAAGCTCATTTGGTAAATCATAGGAAAATTGGGATAATTGCATCAGCGCACCTTAACAATCTTGGCGCCAGGATAATAGTAACTTAGAATTTCATTAAACTTGTAACGTTGTCGCGCCATCTCGGCAGCTCCCCATTGGCACATCCCCACACCATGCCCCCACCCCTTTCCTCTCACATCAAAATAATAACCCTTCATTTCAATATCAAAGAAATTACTTTTGATAAAATTAGGCCCAACAATTAACCGAAAATCCTTCGCCTTTACCTTCTTTTGCTTGCCATCTCTTGATGTTATCAATATATTTTTAACACGCCCACTCTTTGTGTGATCCAAAATTTCAATCGTCTTTATAAGACCAATGTTATGCCCTGCTTTTATAAGCTTCTCTTGCACATCCGAAGATTTAAAGTTTTTTTTCCATCCCTTAGCTGTATACGGAGCTCGCTTACAGTATTCACATCGCTGTCCTGACAAAGGAGCCAAATCATGCTTCCATAACTCTCCGGCATCTTCTGTATCTCCAGCACACGTTGAATGAAAATAGGCCGGTAATATTTTTGATTGATACTTAAGATACATCCCCTTCGTTTTCTTAGCAGCTAAATTCGTTCGATACCGTTCCGCACTTTTCCCGCCATAAACTTGTGAATAAATATCACTGCTCACATCATAATCAAGCTCTTTGTTTTCTTGACGTTGATATAAGGCATAAGAACGGGTGGCAACGGCTTGTGCTTTAATCACTTCTATGGGCCAACGATGCGAAACCTCATGATACAACACACCATGCACATAACGTTCCAAATCCAAAACATTGACGAATAGCATCTTCTTCTTTTTAACAATCACATCCATCATGCCACGGTATCTTTTTTGTTTTCCTCCTCTATAAACAGATAAATCTTTACTCATCACAATTCGAAGTTTGTTGGTAGGGAAAAACGATTTGCCAATGTAAATGCCCTTATCATGAAAAAGGGCTCGTGATTTCTTAAAGTTACGACTTGCGGCTAACTCTCGATCTGTATTTAAATCCAAAATCCTGTATTTCCCTCGGATCGAAAGTACAACATCATCGGCCTGCTTTACAATGGCCACCCTTATCATATTTTCATCTACAGGCTTTTGCTTTGAAATATCCAAGGCAGAGGCCATCGAGACAATTAAAAATGAAGCGGCTAAAACAAATTGTGTTATTTTTGATGCCATAAGTATAAAACAAGACTTAATACAATACTAATTAGTAAACATGTTGTTAAGGGAAAATATACGCGAAAGTTTTCTTTCTCAATTAAGATATCGCCTGGAAGCCTTCCTATTCCCGGTATTTTTCCAAAAAAGTATAAACCTATACCAATCGCAACTAACAAAAGACCGCCTACAATACAAACCTTTGCTATATCTTCCATCATCATCACCTCATGAGACAAGAAAACATCTTCTTAAATCAAACCTTCTTGAACCTTATTATTCTTTGGGGAGGGATCCTTCATGTGTCTTACAGACAGAGGTGTGAGTTCACGACCACGTTGTGTGCGTTTTAGAAAACCAATTTTTAAAAGATAGGGCTCAACAACATCAACAATGGTATCGACCTCTTCATTAAGTGTTGCTGCCAAGGCCTCCACACCAACAGGGCCGCCTTTATAATGTTCATGGATGAGTTTAATCAATCGTCGATCGCAATCATCCAATCCTTTTTCATCAATACCGAGTGAGCGCATCGCTTGATTAACCACGTCTTGATCAATATCACCATCTGGCATTTTAACTTGTGAAAAATCGCGCACACGACGCAATAAACGATTGGCAATACGCGGTGTTCCTCTCGCGCGAGACGCAATAGCAAATGCGGCCTCTTGACTCAAAGTTACATTTAATTTTTGACTTGAACGTAAAATGATCCGACTTAATACCTCAGGGCTATAAAATTCAAGATGATGAAAAATACCGAATCGATCCCGTAAAGGAGCTGCTAACAAACCACTACGCGTTGTTGCTCCAATCAGGGTAAAGGGTTTGAGATTAAAATTAATGGTTTTAGCATATGGCCCTTTATCCACGATAAAATCAATCTTAAAATTTTCCATGGCGGGGTATAAAAATTCTTCAACAGGCTTTGATAAGCGATGAATTTCATCGATAAAAAGGACATCACCTAACTCAAGATTTGTAAGAATCCCGATGAGATCACCTGCTCTTGTAATGGAAGGACCTGATGTAATAGCAATACGCGCTCCCATTTCATGGGCAACGATATTAGCAAGCGAAGTCTTACCTAATCCTGGCGGACCTGAGAAGAGCATATGTTCAACAGGCTCTTTGCGCAGTTTGGCAGCTTCAATCGAAACGCGTAGATTATCAACAAGTTCGTCTTGGCCAATAAATTCTTGAATATTGGCTGGACGCAAAGACAGACTATAGACTTGGTCTTCATCTGTTTCTTGGTTAAAAACAATTCTTTTCTTCTCATCCATAAGCACAACACTTTTTTGTTAGGAATTTGACTCGGTAGGGGCAATATTCTCGTTATTGCGCATCAATTCAATATCAGAAAAAGGTTTCTTCTGAATGGCTTTTATTTCTTTTAAACGAATAAGTTCTAAGACAGCCAAAAATGTAACAATAGCCTCCACTTTTGTTTTGGTATTCGCAAAAAGAGCTCTTATTGTGATTTGAGATTGATCAATCAAATGATGTAAGATATCGTGAATCTTTTGTTCAACAGTATATTCTTCTTGAACAACTTCGTGTAACACTTCTTCTGGGGTGCGTTTTAGAGCATCTGAAAGAGCTGTTATAAGATCGAACAAACTTGCATCAAAATAAACCTCTTTCGCTTCTTCTTTTAACTTCTTTGTCTCCTCTTCGTCACTCGCTCGTGAGAAGAAGTCTTTGCGATATTGTTCTTTTTCATGCAAGGATTCTGCAATTTCTTTAAATTTTTTATACTCTTGAAGCCTTCTGACAAGCTCATCTTTAGGATCAATTTCATCTTCCTCAAGTTCAACGGGGTCAGGGGGCAACAACATGCGAGACTTAATTTGCATCAATGACGCGGCCATAACAAGAAACTCACCAACGACCTCTAAATCGAGCATCTTCATCATTTCAATATATTGCATATATTGCTCGGTGATCTCAGCGATAGAAATATCTGTAATATCTAAATCATTCTTCTTGATTAAAAACAGCAACAAATCAAGAGGACCTTCAAAAATTTCTAATTTGATTTTATAGTTCAAAGCTATCCTTTTTTTGCTATGTCTTAGCCAAAAACAACGCCGCGCACCTCTTCTAAAGTCTTCTGTGCGATCTGACGAGCCTTTTGTTTACCGGCTTCTAATATATCACGGATCTTGTTTTTGTCTTCGATTAATTTAGCTCTCTTTTCTCTAATTTCTTTTAACTGTTCTGTAATCTCTTGGGACAAAATTTTCTTACAATCAGAACATCCCTTTTCTGCCTTACTACACCATTGATAAACATCCTTAGTCTGTTGGGGTGCAAAAACATTATAATAACTGTACACATTACATTCCTCAGGATGACCTTTATCTGTCAGTTTAATCCTTTTTGTGTCTGTAATCATCACTTTGGATTTTGAAGCAATCTGCTCAGGGGTATCCGATAGATTGATAGCATTATTATAACTTTTACTCATCTTTCGTCCATCAAGACCTAAAAGTCTAGGTGTCTCAGTTAAAATCGCTTCACAATCTTCAAAAATTTCTTTTTTAAAAATATGATTAAATCGGCGAGAAATCTCTCGGGTAAGCTCTAAATGAGGCAACTGATCTTCACCAATAGGCACAGCATTTGCTTTATACAACAATATATCAGCAGCTTGAAGAACAGGATAACCTAAAAACCCGTAAGTTTGCAGGTCTCTTGTCTTTATTTCTCTTAATTGTTCTTTATAGGTAGGATTTCGCTCTAACCATCCAAGAGGTGTAATGCAGGAAAACATCATTTGCAGTTCTAAATGTTCAGGCACCTGAGATTGAACAAAAATGATTGATTTCTCAGGATCAATCCCACAAGCTATCCAATCGGCAGCCATCTCTATAACGTTATCTTTGATTTCAAGAGACTGCTCATACTCACCCATCAGCGCATGCCAATCAACGATACCAAAAATACATTTATGTTCTTTTTGAAGGAGAAGCCAATTATGAAGAGCACCAACGAGATGTCCTAAATGAAGTTTTCCTGTAGGACGCATGGCGCTAAAAACGGTCTTTTTCATATGAGGAGAGGTTTATAACTTTTGAGCTATCGATTCTATTTCGTAAGCTTCGATGATATCGCCAACCTTGTATTTATCAAATCCTTCTAATGTGATACCGCATTCCATTCCTTCATTAACATCTTTGACATCTTCTTTAAATCGCTTTAAAGAAGAAATTTTTCCAGTATGAACAACTTCATCTTCACGCATAATATCCACACTTGCCTTACGATGAACTTTTCCCTTCGTGACATAACAACCAGCTACAAATCCTGAACGAGAAAGCTTAAATACTTCGCGGATTTCGATACGACTTATAAATTTTTTGTTTACCTTCGCATCAAGCAATCCTTCTAAAGCATTTCGCATATCGTTGACGGCATCATATATAATGCGATATTCGCGGATATCAACGGGATCTTTCTCAAGTTCTTCTTTTGCTCTTGGACCAATACCGACATGAAAAGCAATAATAATAGCATTAGAGGCCACGGCCAATAAAACATCTGAGGCATTAACATCACCTACCCCAACGTGAATAAATCTAACCTTAACTCTGTCGCTTGGAATTTTTTCTAAAGAGTCTTTAAGCGCCTCAAGAGATCCTTGCACGTCAGCTTTAACAATGACATTTAACTCTTTGATGGATCCTTCTTGAATTTGTGAATACAAATCTTCTAATGTTAATTTTTGTGTGGCATACAAACGCTTGTCTTTTATCTCTTGCGTACGACGTACTGTAATCTCACGCGCCTGCTTTTCATCATCAACAACATAATACATCTCACCAGCCTCAGGAACACCAGGCAAGCCTAAGACTTCTACAGGCATTGAAGGTCCTGCTTCTTTGACTAATCTTTTATGATCATCAAACATAGCCTTAATTTTTCCATAATGAGGACCAACAACAACCATATCACTTTCTTTTAAGGTTCCACTTTGAACAATAAATGTCGCTACAACACCTTTTCCCTGACTAAGATGAGCCTCTACAACAAGGCCTAACGACTTTTTATCTGCGTTTGCCTTTAGTTCTAACATCTCCGATTCTAACAAAATCATTTCTAAGAGTTTATCAACCCCTTCACCTGTCATAGCCGAAACACCCACACACACTGTATTTCCACCCCAATCTTCGGACGCTAGATTAAGTTCTGAGAGCTGCTTTTTGACTTTGTCTAAGTCTGCATTCGGACGATCAATTTTATTTAAAGCAACAATAATAGGAACGTCAGCAGCCAAAGCATGATCAATCGCTTCTTTGGTTTGAGGCATGATACCTTCATCAGCGGCAACAACCAGCACAACTAAATCTGTAATGTGTGCCCCTCGTCGTCTCATCGCAGTAAAGGCTTCGTGACCAGGCGTATCTAAAAACGTAATCCGTCCCCGTTCAATATTGACCGAATACGCGCCCATATGCTGAGTGATCCCACCATGTTCTTTATCTGTAACTTTTGATTTTCTAATTTTATCTAAAAGAGAAGTTTTACCGTGATCAACATGCCCCATAAACGTAACAACAGGTGCGCGAGAGGTAAGAAGACTCTCATCTTCCTCTTCCTGTTTGTGGCCCTCAATGATCTGCTCTTCTTGCGTTTTAATTTTAGCTAGATTAAAACCAAACTCAGGAGTTAGCTTTTCAACGACATCACGATCTAAAGCTTGATTGATATGAGCAAAAACACCCATTTTCATTAAAAATTTAAGAACAGCGCTCGATCTTTGACCAATCTTAAGACTAAAGTCTTTTACAGTAATCGGAACTTTAATTTCAATATCTGGTAAACTTTCATCGCGTGGAACACTTGACTCTTGATCAGAAGAACCTGCCGTATCATCACTGGTTATACCACCAGATTGTGGTACTTGTTGCGCTGCTGTAGCACTGCTCTCATCAGAAGCTCCAGGTGTCGCATGAGTTCTATTTGGAGTAGATTTTCTACGTTTTCGAGCTAAAGGCTTTAAAGTTATAACCGGCTCATTACTAATTTTTTTCTTTTTACGAATAGGTTCTTTGGGCTTTTCTTCTTTATCTTTCGGGGTGGCCGTTTTTTTCGTTGTTGCCTTAGCTTCTACTACTGTCTTTTCTTTCGTATCAGTTGCTTTAGCAGCTTTTTTCTTAGTGGTCGCTTTCTTAACAGGTTCTTTTGCTTTCTCTTTTTTATCAACAAGCGTTTCTTTCTTAACAGCCTTTTTCTTGGTTGTAACCGTTGATGCTTCCTTTTTTGTTGTTGAGTCCTTACCTTTCTTATATTCACTTCGTAATACAGAAATAACAACAGCATTAAGCTCTTGCTTACTGTCGATGGACTTAAGTTTAAGAGCTTTAAGCGTTGTTAAAATATCTTTACTTGTGGTATTTAATTCTTTAGCTAATTCTGATACTTTCATAAAATAACTTATCTTTCTTTTATCTATAGTTCGTTAACTTCATCAATCAACTTCTGAGCTTTAACTTTGCCCAGTCCTTTGATTTGCGTTAATTCCTTCACACTTGATTTCGCAATTTTTTCTATGGAATCATACCCTGCATTGGTCAATTCAACAAGCAATTTTTCTCCTACAGAAGATAAGCTTGCTAAAGGACTATCTGCAGGAGCTTCCTCTGAAGCCTTCTCCTCTTGTGGGCTCTCTTTATCCGCTTGGGCTTTTTCTTCAGCTTCGACCTCTTCTAGCATTTCCTTTTGGAGCTCTTCCCATTGCTCAAAGGAGAATATATCTAATTCCCAACCAACCAATTGACTGGCTAACCTTACATTCTGGCCGTGACGACCAATGGCTAGTGAAAGTTGATCATCAGCGACAATGATATTCGCTTTTTTATCGTCATTATCCACCTGAATTTGTGAAATTTCAGCAGGAGATAACGCGGCTTGAATATATTCCTTAATATCAGCAGCATAACGGACAATGTCGATTTTCTCCCCTTGAAGTTCTGAGACAATATTTTTAACACGAGAGCCTCTCATCCCTACACAAGCTCCAACGCAATCTACCCTTTCATCTTTAGAGTAAACAGCTATTTTTGTGCGCTCTCCAACATCACGCGCAATAGCTTTAATTTCAACAATTCCTTCAAAAATCTCTGGAACTTCTAGTTGAAAAAGGCGCTTAACAAAATTTTTATGTCCACGTGAAAGAATAACTTGCGGGCCTTTATTCTCCCGTTTAACATCCAACACATAGGCGCGTACTCGATCACCTTGTTGAAATTCTTCTTTGTTAGATTGTTCTTTTCTTGGAATAAAACCTTCTGTCTTGCCAAGATCTATAATGATGTTGCCACGCTCAAATCGATACACGCTACCACTAATAATCTCGCCAATACGAGCCTGATACTCCGTATAAACAACGTCCTTCTCAGCCTCTCTAATTTTTTGTATCACAACTTGTTTTGCCGTTTGCGCCGCGATACGACCAAACTCACTTGATCGAATTTCAGTCTCGCCGGCATAAGCTGTTAGTTTCCCTGACAAAGGATCTAGAACAACCCGCACATCTTCTTCTTTATCTACTGTCCATAACTTTTTAGCCGCTGATGCAACCGCAGCCTCAACCGCCTCTATAAGAATTTCTTTGGCTATTCCCTTATCTCGTTCTAACTGTTCCAATATTCCCATCAATTCACTACTTGGCATCTCATTACCCTTCCTTTTTTATATTTCTTGAATCGCTTTATTAATCGTTTTAAACGGAATTTCTATTTCGACTTCCTTTACCTTGATAACAACACATTCATCTAAAGATTTTACAATCACACCAAGATGTTCAAGTTTATCATTTATTTTTTCATTCAAATAAAACCGTACTTCTCGAGAAACCACTCTATTAAAATCTTTGGTGTTTGTTAACGGTCTATCTATTCCCGGTGAAGAAACTTCAATGCTATACGGACTATCAATAATACTGTTTTCTTCTAAATATCGAGAAATTTGTTTATTAACCGAGCTACATTCATCGGCAATTATTCCACCAAGCGGCCTGTCAGCAATAATCTGAACTAAGATGAATTCATTTATTGGCTTTAAATTAAACTCAACTAATTCCAGCTTATCTTCTTCCAACACCTTTAATAAAAAAGGCTCAATTTGTTCTCTAATCTCTTCCAACATTTTTATGAGACCAAAGCTTCCATGGCTTGTTCTATTTTGACAAGTTTAATCTCAGATGTCCTACGACACTTAATTTCAACCTCGCCATTAGCCAAATTTTTCTTACCCACAATCAATCTTTTTGGAATACCGATAAGATCAGCATCATTAAACTTAAATCCCGCCGTCTCATCACGATCATCAACTAAGACATCAAAACCTTTAGCGGTTAACTCTTGATAAAATCTATCAGCCAACTCATTTATCTCTGCAGACTTATCTCCACCTGCAATAGGAATAATTTCGATATCAAATGGAGAAACGCATTCTGGCCAAATAATTCCTTTTTTGTCGTTATTGGTTTCGATGATCGCAGCAATCACGCGGCTCACGCCAATGCCATAACAACCCATAATCATAGGCTTCTGCTGACCATCTTCATCAATAAAAAAAGCTTCCTGAGCGGCACTATATTTTGTTCCCAACTGAAAAATATGACCTAATTCAATAGCAACTTGTTTTTCTAACTTACCTTTCTTACAAGAAGGACAATCTCGACCTTCCACCTGAGTTTCGCCGGCTCCTTCATAATACTGACATGAAGGACAATGATAAATCGTATCTTCGCCAATAGCTGCAGGCACTAAAAATTCATGCGAAACATCGCCTCCCATGGCACCAGAATCAGCTGCAATAATTGCAACATCAAGCCCACAACGTTTAAAAACATTTTTATAAGCTTGGTACATACGATCATAATTCTTTTTCAAACCTTCAACATCACGATCAAAACTATAAGCATCTTTCATGATAAATTCACAGGCGCGAACGATGCCAAAACGTGTTCGTAGCTCATCTCTAAATTTGGTTTGAATCTGATAAAGACAAACAGGTAACTGCCTATAAGATTTGACAAAACTTCCCACTAAATCCGTAATAATTTCTTCATGCGTAGGCCCTAAACACATCTCACGACCACGATTATCTTTAAACTTAATCATGACCTCATCTAAAACTTGATCCCGTCCGGTCTTCTTCCATAATTCTATAGGGTGCAGAACTGGTAAAAACAATTCTGTTGCACCGGCCTCTTGCATTTCGTCTCGAATAATATCTTCAATTTTCTTTAAGACCTTAAGTCCTAAGGGTAAATAAGAATACACACCCGAGGTAAGCATATGAACAAGCCCTGCTCTTAACGAAAGTTGATGACTAATAGCCTCCGCTCCAATAGGAACATCTTTTAACGTTGGAATAAAATATTTCGACCAATACATAATGTTTACTCTGTAAAAAACCCTTGTGGGACATCAATCATTCGTTTAGCAAATTTCGAATAAAAACTAGGAAATTTACGGTTAAAAGCCCAATCACCCAAGACATCCCCCTCTGCGGAAGCTCCTTGTTGTTCAAAATAAAAAATGTCATTCATAGCAACTCTTCCAGTATTTTCATCATGAATGATATCAGAGACTGCCGTTACTCTTCTTTTTCCATCTGGAAATAACTCGATATGAACAATGATATCAATGGCACGTGCGACCTGTTTACGAATCTCATCCGTACTTAAACGAATACCTGTCATAAGCATCATCGTAACCATGCGATTAAAACAATCTTCTGTTGTCTCAGCGTGAACGATCGCAAGCGATCCGCTGTGTCCACTACTAATAGATTGAATAAGATCCAAAATTTCCTCACCACGAACCTCACCTACAATAATACGATCAGGACGCATCCGTAGGGAGTTAACAAAAAGTTCCGCCATCGTAATTTCCCCTTTACCTTCAATGTTCGAAGGCTTGGTGCAAAGCGTAACCACATGATCCTGAAGTAAACGCAACTCAGGGGTATCTTCAATCGTTATAATTCGTTCATGGGAGGGGATGTGTCTAGAGAACACATTAAGAGCTGTTGTTTTACCAGCCCCAGTAGAACCACAAAAAACTACATTAAATTTGGCTTTCATCGCAAGAATCAAGAGAGTTGCAATATTTTTATCAAGCATTCTTAAATCCAACAAGTCATCTACCGTACCAATATCATCCTTAAACTTTCTAATCGTCATAACAGGACCAATGAGCGAACAAGGAGGCAAAATAACATTAACACGTGACCCATCGGCCATAGAGAAGTCAACATAAGGAGACGATTCATCCACGCGTTTATTTGTTCCCGAACTGGCTAAAATTTTCTGAATAGTATGATTAAGATGCCTGTTATCATCAAAATGAACATCTGTCTTTGTGATACGACCTTTTTTCTGAATAAAAATTTCGTTATACCCATTAATCATGATTTCCGTAATATCCTTATCTTCCATCAAAGGACGCATAGGACCTAAACTAATCACCGCCGAAACAATATTTCTAATTAACATCGCTCGTTGATCAACCGTAATCTTTAAATTCTGAGAATTACACAGCTCAGCAATAGCATTATCAACGAATTCTCTTAACTGATCTTCTTTTAAAACGTCTTTAGCCTTAAGAAAATCCGTATTATTTAATAAATACCTATTAACTTCTTCGATTGTATTATCATCTAACATGATTCTATTCCTCCCATGTCATAAGGCTTTTTAAAAGCTATTACGTAGCTTCTAATTAACCTTTTTGATCAGGTTTCCTATCGATTCAAAAAGACCTATGCGGTCAAAATCTATATAAAAAATAAATAAGGCTAAAGCAATAATGGCCACTAATCCTGTATAAGAGATAAGCTCTTCAATTTTTGCCGGTAATTCTTTTCCACGAACTTTCTCAATGGCTAACAAAAACAAATGCCCTCCATCCAAAGGAATGACTGGCATTAAATTAAATATGGCAAGACTGGCACTTACAAGGCCAAGAATATAGATAAAATGATTTAAACCCATCTCAGCGGCCGTTTTGACAACAGAAAAAATCATGACAGGCCCGCCCACACCATCGCGTGCAGCCATAGAACCTGTTAACATCCAATAAACGGCTTTACAGGTCATAACCGTTATATCGGCAATTTCATCATAAGACATTTTTAATGACGTTAAAAAATTAAATTTGTATGTCACTAGATCTGTCGTGGGTCCTACTGCGATAAAATGTAAAACTTTCTTCTCACCCTTATCTTCCACTTCCCTTTTCTTCGCCACAACCGTCTTTGTTAAAATTTGGTCATCACGCTCAATTTTAAGCTCAATATTCTCTGTTGCAGATTGCGTGATATTTTCATGTAAGGTTATCCAATCATTAACACCCACTTGATTAACCTCAACAATACGATCGCCTTCCTTTATTTCCGCTAGGTCAGCAGGACCTTCCTTTTCAACAAAACCAACAACATTTGAATAAGGACTCACACCTATAGTTCTAACTTCTCTTATTTGCCCAAATAAATTACTTCGTTCTTCTACCTTTGGTTGAATTTGTTTTTCTAAAATTTTTCCATCGCGCAATACTTTGAATTGAATTGTGTCTTTATTTGAATTTGCAATATTAATTTTTAACTTTGACCACCCATAAATCTTTTTAGAATCGATTTCTAAAATAGTATCGTTAATCATCAATCCAGCTGTGTGTGCTGGATCGCCTTTTATCAAGCCACCTACTTTAGCTTCATCGACTTGCATGCCCAACATAAACAAAAACACAAAACAAACATAAGCTAAAACAAAGTTGATCAAAGGGCCATTAAATATAATAAGGGCTCTTTGCCCAACTGTTTTAGAAAAGAACTCATCCTTCGCGCCCTTACATTTAGATCGCTCATCCCCTGCCATGCGAACAAAACCACCTAAGGGGAGCAGTTTTAACATATAATTTGTACCATTATAAACTTTAGAATAAAGTGTTGGTCCAAATCCTATAGCAAACTCATCAACCCTGACGCCACATTTCTTTGCTGTAATAAAATGACCCCATTCATGGACGGAGATCAATATCCCTAAAAAAATAGCAAAAACGATAGTTCCTTGTAGATTTGAAAAAAGTGATTCTATCATAGTAGTCATTACTGACTTAATTTCGGCATTCGAAAAAAGTCATTCCTTTCCTAAAATTAGGAGTTTTTTAAAGACTTATTAATGCCTGCGCTTCTTCTCGCGACCATTGATCAGCATTATTTATATCTTTCAAACTTGGATTTTTAACTATTTTATGTTTTTTTACAATTTTCTCAACAATTTTGTAAATCTTTGTAAATTTTATTTTACCTTCTAAATAAGCATCAACAGCTACTTCATCAGAACCATTAAGGACGCTTGGTAATGTCCCACCTTTCTTGGCCACATGAAAAGCTAAGCTCAAAGAAGGAAATTTTTTCAGATTTGGCTTTTGAAATGTTAGACTTTTAAGTTTAACAAAATCCAATCCCTTTAATCCAGTGGACAATCGGTGAGGATAAGATAACGCATATTGTATCGGGATCCTCATATCCGTAATTCCTAATTGTGCTAAAATAGATCCATCACAAAATTCCACCATCGAATGGATAATGGCCTCTGGATGGACCACCACTTCAATATCACTTATTTTAAGATCAAACAATCTTTGCGCTTCAATGACTTCAAATCCTTTATTCATCAACATCGCCGAATCAACCGTAATTTTTGCTCCCATCTTCCAACGGGGATGCTTAAGAATCTCAGCGACTCTTAATTGATCAAACTTATCCTCATCAACATCTAATAAAGCGCCACCGGAAGCTGTAAGATGAATCTTTTTAATATCATTGCCCTCACGTGCCTTAAGACATTGAAAAATCGCGCTTTGCTCGCTATCAATGGGAATAATCTGAGCTTCATATTTCTTAGCCTCACTCATAAGAATTTCACCTGCAACAACCAAAGCCTCTTTGTTGGCAGGAGCAATCATTTTCCCAGCACGAACAGCACTTAAAAACGGTTTTAAGGCAGCACTTCCTCTCATGGCGATAACGACAATATCAACATCTTTTAAACTCGCCAAATATTCCAAATCATTGTTTACGCTTAATATTTTTGTGCGATTGCCCGCCACATTCTTTTTTAAATAACTCATCCCCTTATCACTCACAGCAACATATGAGGGCTGAAATATTTTTATCTGTTTTTCAAGGAGCTTAAAATTATTATAGGCTGACAACCCAACGACTTTAAACTGCTTTGAATGCCGTTGAATAATTTTTAAGGTATTAATACCAATAGAACCCGTGGATCCTAAAATAACAATTTTTTTACATCTCATAAGAGTATCAAACGTTATCCATGAACAAGATAACTCAACCAAAAATAAAATGCCGGTGCTGAAAACAATAAACTATCAATACTATCCAGAACACCACCTAAAGCCGGCAACATTTTTCCTGAATCTTTCACCTGACAATCTCTTTTAATTAAAGATTCTGATATATCGCCCAACTGTCCTAAACCACCAAAAAAAGCACCAAAAAATAATAACTGCCAAACAGCCAAATTCAGCTCAGCCGGCAAAAATGATTGCGTTAATACAGCAGTGACACTACTAAAAACAAAACTACCAAGACTTCCCTCAATAGTTTTATTAGGACTAACACGTGGCAACAAAGGATGTTTTCCATAACGACTACCAATTAGTAAAGCCCCAATATCGCCCATCTTTGTAACAAGCAAAATAAAAGCCAACAATTTCATTCCTTCAACACCAGGAGCAAAAAAACGAATTTTTATCAAATAGCTGAATAACCAAGAAACATAGAGAACACCAAATAATGTTGTCGATATCCCAACGATGGCATTCTCATTATCTTTACGTGCTAATTGCAGTATAAAAATAGTAACAAAAACTAAAACAATAAATAAAAGCTCCCATCGCTTTGTCGGTTCAAATTGCAAATAAGTTGCAATGGGAATTAAGACACCAATGGCAATGCCTGTGTAGGAGTAAATTGGAATTCCTTTTTTCTTAACCAAATAAAAGAATTCGTATAACCCCCCGATAATCAAAGCCAGCAAAACAATAAAAAAAGCAACCTTACTTAAGACCGCAAAGGCCGAAAGGGTAATCATAACTGCTGAGCTAAAAAAACGATCTTTATTCATTTTACTGCCATTTTTTAAACTACATAGGTTACGGCTAACTTCGCCCTTCTTGTAAATGACAAATACTATTGAGCGGTTGTTGAGTGCCCAAAACGCCTATCCCGGTTTTGATAATCAATTATCGCTTTATTAAATTCTTCAACCGAAAAATCAGGCCAATATATATCAGTAAAATAAAGTTCTGCATATGAAAGTTGCCAGAGTAGGAAGTTACTTATTCGCTTTTCTCCTGAAGTGCGGATAAGTAAATCCGGATCAGGCAAATTTTGTGTATATAAATTACGACTCACTAACTCTTCATTAATATCTTCAACATTAACAACACCCTCTTGAACTTTTTTCGAAATATCACGAATAGCATCAACAATTTCTAAACGCGAACCATAATTAAACGCGAGATTGATAATCATACCTTCATTATCTTTGGTTTCTTCATTTGCAACATGCATAGCTTTAATGACGGATTCAGGTATTCGTTCACGTCGACCAATAATTTGAAATTTCGTATTTAAGTTTTTAAGTTTTTTTAATTTAGCCTGTAAAACAGCTGTGATTGTTTCCATTAAGCTTCTTACTTCATGTTCCGGGCGATTCCAATTCTCAGTTGAGAAGGTAAAAAGTGTCATAACTTTTACACCAAGTTCAGATGAATAATCAATGAGCTCTTCGACACGTTTGACACCAGCAATGTGACCTTCTGTGCGCGAAAGATTTCTTTCTTTAGCCCAACGCCCATTACCATCCATGATAATAGCAACATGCTTTGGAATTCTCGTTTTGTCGATATCAATATCCATAAACTTTATCGCCTTAAAATTTTTTGAAAACTTCTATATAAATAAAATGGGGGATTATGAATCCCCCACCGTTTAGCTCCATAGAAAATTTTAAAGGACTTAGCTTTACTACATTTAAAGCTCTTCGCCTTCAGGCCGAAAAATGCTAGTCCCAGCGGTCATGGCTTGCAAATCTTTGATCCTTGCGTCTAACTCTTTATTCATTATCGTTATTTTATCAAGCCTTGATTTTAAATCTGCATTTATACTATTAACTTGTTCCAATGACTTCTCTAACGTCTCTTTCTTACTTTTTGACCTTGTTAACTCCGTATCTAAAGAACCTACTTTCGCATTGGCTATCGTTAAATTTTCCTCAGCCGTCATACGAATAAACCGCTCTTTATTTAAATCATCCTGAGCTACCATCGCATTTTGATTATAATGAACAGCCAAACCACAACTTAATGCTAATAACACAATAATCAAAATTATTAAAACAATTCTCACGGACATGCCTCCTGTTAAACTGTTAGTAAACCCAACAAGCTCTATCGACCTTCTTTCATTGTTTTAGGTAAGATAACAATTTCAACACGACGATTCTTCTGTCGCCCCTCTTTTGCCGCATTACTGGCTACAGGGTGATGCTCACCAAAGCCTGTTGCAGACAAACGAATAGGATCTACTTTTTTACCGTTCTCAAGATAATGTAGAACACTCAAGGCTCTTGCTGTAGAAAGCTCCCAATTTGATTTCCAACCAGAATATTTGATAGGGACGTTATCTGTATGTCCTTCGACACCAACATTGTGATCACGTACCGTTGTATTTAAAACGCGTGCGACTCGATCCAACTTCCCCAAAGAATCTTTTCTTAACTCAGATTTCCCAGAAGCGAACAAAACCTCAGCCACAAAAGTTATAACAAGTCCCTTTTCTAGGTTTTCAACTACAATAGAACCGTCTTTAATTTCACTTTTTAGCCGCTCTTCTAATTCCAGCTTGGCTTTTTCTAAATCTGTCAATTCACGTTTTAATTTTGAAATCTTTTCAACGTCAACACGCCTTCCCTTTTGAAAAACAAGAGTACAGCCACTAAACATAAAACTTAGGCAAACAATTCCAATTATTGATGTTAGAAATGACCTTCTGTGACGCATAATGGCCTCCTTATAGTGATACAAATTTAAGCCAAAAATAAACTTATTCAGAAATAGTTGTCTTACGGTGAGTTACAACGAAGACTGTATGACACATTAACATAGCGTACTTTTAAAGTCAAGAAAATTATAGGTACTTATGCACCCAATAATATAGTCTTTGATAATTATATTATTTATATAAGTGTCTATATAACTATTAGTTATATATCTTCATTGATGCCAGGATAAATTGAAAAAAGGAAGACATCAAAGCGATTTTGGAAGGAATTTACAGTGTAAAATTAACGTTTAATAATCTGATCTCTTTTGGTGCCGTTAGATATGTATTTCACACCAACTTTCAATAATTCCTCTAATCGTTTAATATATTTTCTTGCATTTACAGGCAAGTCTTTGTAGCGTGTAATTCCACATGTTGTTGATTGCCAACCTGGTAATGTTTCATAGCTAGGAACAGCTTTTGTTAACACTTCAAAATCCATAGGAAACGTCTTAAGTAACTTTCCATTATATTTATATCCTGTGCAAATTTGAATTTTATCCAGATCATCCAACACATCTAACTTCATGATAGCCAATTCCGAAATACCATTTATAATCACAGAATATCGCACTAACATGCTATCAAACCATCCACATCGACGAGGACGACCTGTCGTTGCACCAAACTCATTTCCTTTTATTCTGATTTCATCTTTTAACTCAGTTGTAAATTCCGTTGGAAATGGCCCTTCTCCCACTCGCGTCGTATACGCTTTAACACAAGCAATCGCTTTATGAATTTTTGTAGGACTTACCCCGCTCCCACAGCAAACACCTCCAACAATTGAATTAGATGAAGTAACAAAAGGATAGGTTCCAAAATCGATATCTAAAAACGTTCCTTGAGCGCCTTCAAAAAGAATTGTTTTCTTCTTATCAATAGCCTCATTTAAATAAAGAGCCGTATTCTCAACGTAAGGAGCCAAACGCTTACCATACTCTAAATATTCTTTATAAATCTTATTGAATGAAAACCCTTTTGTATCATACACCTTCTCAAATGTTTCATTTTTCTCTGCTAAGTTATCTTCCAACTTTGAACGCAACAAATTTGGATTCAATAAATCAACCATTCGGATTCCACATCTTGCTACTTTATCAGCATAACAAGGTCCAATCCCTCGACCTGTGGTACCAATTCTATTTTTACGTTTTGATTCTCTTAGACCATCTAAAATACGATGATACGGCATAACAATATGACAAAAGCCCGAAATTTTAAATCTTTTTACTAATACTTTAAGACCACGCTTCTCCAACCCTTCTATCTCTTCAATTAAAGCCTTTGGGTCAATAACAACTCCATTTCCAATAACACATACTTTTCCTTTATGTAAAATGGCTGACGGGAGAAGATGAAAAACATATTCTTTATCTTTTACAACAACGGTATGACCAGCATTATTACCACCTTGATATCTAACGGTGATATCAACATCTTGCGATAATATATCAATTAACTTTCCCTTTCCCTCATCGCCCCACTGCGCGCCTACGACGACAACATTCATATTTTCCCCTTTATATCCTAGATATGATTATACTTTTAACAATTTAACAAGCGTAATATCTTCTGTATTCTTTAGCTCTTCAATCGTTGTCTCAGCTACTTCGCTATCAACATTGACAACACTAATGGCAACACCATCTTGAGACTCACGACCCAAAGTAATGCCAGCAATATTAACTTTCGCTTTTGCTAAAATTGTTCCAACAGCCCCAACAAGTCCAGGCTTATCGTTATTTGCAATAAACAACATATGACCATCAGGGATCGCCTCGACATAAACATCGTTAATTTTGACAATACGAGGTTTATTATTACTAGAAAGCGTTCCCCAAATTACAAACGGATCTTTATCCGTATTAACTTCTACTTTGATAGAGTTGACAAATTCAACTGTTTGGCTAGATTTTACCTCTTCAATATTAATAGCCCGGTCTTTAGCCATATCCAAAGCATTAATAAAATTAACAGAGTCACCCAGTATGGGCTTTAACAAACCATTAACTAATGACAATGTAATCGGCGCAACTTTATACGCATTAACAACACCACTATAGCTAACTTTAACACCATTAATACGCCCTTCAATTAATTGACCAGCAAACTTACCCATCCGTAACCCCAAATTAATATAAGGCTCTAAAATTTTATACGCAGCGGCATCCACCGACGGAAAATTGGCTGCATTAATAATCCCTTTCCCTAGCAATGCATCACGAACAGTTTCAGCAATTTCGATGGCTACATTCACTTGAGCTTCTTTTGTTGAGGCTCCAAGATGAGGTGTTGTAATGCAATTATCAAATTTTAGAAGACCACAATTTACATCTAATGGCTCCTTCTCATAAACATCGAGCGCACAACCAGCAATTTTTTTATTCTCCAAAGCACGAAGAAGAGCTTCTTCATCTAATCTTCCACCGCGCGCACAATTAATAATACGCGCATTATCTTTCATTAAGGCAAACTCGTTATCGGAAACCATATTTCTTGTCTCAGAACTTTTAGGAATATGTATGGTGATATAGTCTGAGGCTTTAAACAACTCCTCTAACTCAACCATTTTGACACCTTTCTGATCCGCTACTTCTAAAGATAAATAAGGGTCATAAACAATGACATCCATCCCAAAGGTTTTGGCAAACTTACCAACAGTTGAACCAATACGACCAAAACCGACAACGCCTAACGTTTTGCCATGTAATTCAACACCACTAAATTTGGAGCGATCCCAGCGACCAGCTTTCATAGACGCACACGCCTGAGGAATATTTCGTGAAAGAGCTAAAATCATACTCATCGTATGTTCAGCTGTTGAGGTTGTGTTCCCAGCTGGTGTATTCATCGCAACAATACCTTTACGAGTTGCAGCTTTTAAATCAATATTATCTAATCCTACACCCGCGCGCCCTATAACCTTAAGTTTATCGGCCGCATCAATAATCTGCTCAGTGACATTGGTCGCACTTCGAATAATCAAAGCATCATATTCTTTAATGATTCCCTTTAATTCCTCTGGAGATAAACCTTCCTTGCAATCAACCTCAAAGCCATCTACTTTTTTTAAAATATCAATACCGGCTTGTGCTAATTTGTCACTCACTAATATCTTCATTCCCTTAACTCCATACTTATCCCTTAAGCTTTAAAAACGGCCTAGGGCACATGTTATCATGATAATTATTCTTGATTAAAAACCTTTTGCGCGGCACTCAATCCAGCACCAAGTTCAAAAGAATGACCGAGTTGAGTAAGAACCTTCTCAAGGCAAGCAATGCCGGTGAGAATATCATATTCGTCAATGCATCCCATATGAGCAATACGAATAATTTTCCCCTTTAACTCCGCTTGACCACCAGCAACGGAAACCCCATAAGTATCTCTCATAACTTTAACAAGCTTATTACCATCGACAGTTGAAGGAAGACCAATCGCCGTTAAGACGTTTGATCGACACGACTCATCAGGATACAAAGATAACCCCAGAGCCAATGCTGCTTGCTGTGTTCCACGGGCTAATCGGGCATAATGAGCAAATAAATTCTCAAGCCCCTCTTTCCTCATAAGCGTTAAGCTTTCATTTAAAGCCCGAACAATACCAATTGCTGGTGTAAAAGGCGTATCTGTTTTCTCAAATGCTTTTTTGGATTTGCGAAGATCAAAATAATAGCGAGGAGATTTGGATTCCTCAATCAATTTAAAAGCTTTATCACTCACTGAAACAAATGCTAGGCCAGGTGGCAACATAAAACCTTTATGTGACGCTGATGCCACCGCATCAACACCCCAAGCATCCATTTTTAAATCAATTACACCTAAACCACTGACGGCATCAACAACACACACGGCCTGTGTTTTCTGAACTTCCTGAGCTACCGCTTGAACATCTGTGACAACACCTGTCGATGTTTCTGAAAGTGTAATGAAAACAGCTTTTGCATCTTTATGCTCTTCTAAAGCTTGCTTTATTTCTTTTGCCGTGACCGCTTGCCCCCAAGGAACTTTAATAACATGAGCATTAATACCATAAGCTTGACACAACTCTGTCCACCGTTCTCCAAACTTCCCACCTTCTACTGTTATCGCCTTATCTCCAGGAGATAAGATGTTGGCCACAAGTGCTTCCATCGCACCTGTCCCTGAAGCTGGTATTAAATATATATCATTCTTCGTTTGAAAAACATACTGCAGCCCCTCAATAGCTTCTTTTATATCTTCCTGAAACTGAGGTGTGCGGTGATGGATAATAGGCTCGCCTAACGCTTGACAAACACTCGGTGGAATTTGCGTTGGGCCCGGTGTTAACAACAAATTTCTTTTCATGTTCCTATCCCTTGTTTACAAATATTAACTATTTTTTCTTTTTATCTCCAACCCCAACAACTTCATCAACCAAACCATACTCTTTGGCTTCTTGCGCTGACATAAAATAGTCCCTATCACAATCCGCTAAAACATCTTCAAACTTTTTGCCACAATGCATAGCGATTAACTCTGTTAATTCTTTTTTCATACGTAGAATTTCTTGAGCTTGAATTTCGATATCACTTGCCGTCCCTTGAGCGCCTCCCCAAGGTTGATGAATCATAATACGCGAATACGGCAATGCAAAACGTTTACCCTTTGCACCAGCTGTTAAAAGTAATGAACCCATACTTGCCGCTTGTCCTAAACAATAAGTAGCGATATCAGGCTTAACAAACTGCATGGTATCATATATAGCTAGTCCTGCTGTTACAGAACCACCTGGTGAGTTAACATAAACACTAATGTCTTTTGATGCATCTTCGCTTTGTAAAAAAAGAAGCTGAGCTATGATCAAATTCGCGACGTTATCATCAATGGCTGTTCCGATAAAAATAATCCTGTCTTTAAGAAGACGCGAGTAAATGTCATACGCACGTTCTCCACTTGATGATTTTTCAACAACCATTGGTACGAGCACCGAATTCACTGGATCCATATTATTCCTCCCACTTGGCTTCTTTTAATAATAATTCCATCACCTTCGATGGTAAATTTTCACCTTCTTTGATCTCAAGCTTTTCTTCTCCAGCAATTTTGTCAAAGATAAGGTAAACCTTAACATCCTTTTCTACAGCTTCTTTTAACTCATCCCGCATACGTGTTTCGTCTTCTTTAATTTTATCAGCAGGCGTCCCTTGCTGCTCCAAACGCTGTTTGGTTTCATGAATACGATGTTCCAATTGCTTTTTCATCATCGATTCAGGCGCTTTAAATGAGACACTTTTAAGTAAACTTTCTACAATTTGATTCTCAACATCGGCACGATTTTGGCGATCTTTATCGAGCTCCATTTGTCTTGCTACAGATTTTTTAAATTCATCAAGATTAGGATAACCTAAACCTTTAGCAAAAGCATCATCAACAACAACCTTTTTATCAGCGCCTTGCCCCTGCTTGATGTAATCTAGAGTTTTCTCAATCTCTTCATCTGTAACAGTATTACTTTTTCTTTTAACTTTAATCTGTTTGTAACTCTTTAATTTAATTTCTGGCTTGATTTCTAATTTAGCGGTAAAGGTTACTTTACCATCTTTAAAGTCAACATCTTGGATATCAGGCATATCAATGGGTGATAAATTTTCTTGTTTGATACCTTCATGATAAACCTCTGGAATCAACTGTTTAACAGCTTCTTCTTGAGCAATATGACTATGGGAACCTTCTAGCACATTTCGAGGGACTTTTCCTGGACGAAATCCTTTTACCTTAGCTTTCTTTCCTAAATCCTTGTAAACTTCATCTAATTGTTTTGAAACCCTGTCTTTTGGAATTTCAAATTTAAGTTCACGCTTTATTTCATCTACATTTTTGACATCTACTTTCATAACAACACATACCCCCTAAAAAATGATTACATTTTAAATTTCTCGCCTAAATAAATCTTGCGAGCTTCCGGATCGTCAATCAAATCCTGCGCGGTGCCTGATATCAAAATGCGGCCCTCAGCTATTAAATACGCACGATCTGTAATGGAGAGTGTTTCTCTCACATTATGATCTGTTAAAAGAATCCCAAGACCTCGATTTTTTAATTCTTTAATGATTTCTTGAGCTTCTGCTACAACGATAGGATCAATGCCGGAGAAAGGTTCATCCAATAATAAAAAGGATGGATTAGTTACCAAGGCCCGCGTGATTTCTAAACGTCGCCGCTCACCACCGGATAAGGTATACGCCTTACTTTTGGCAAGATGAGCAATATTTAACTCCTCTAATAATCCATTTAACCGCTTACGTCTCTCTCGTGGACTAATTTGAAGCGTTTCTAAAACGGCCATAATATTTTGTTCGACCGTTAATTTTTTAAATATGGAAGATTCTTGCGCCAAATATCCCATTCCCAGTCGGCATCGATCGTGGATAGCTTTCTTCGTAATATCTTCATTATCAAAAAAAACTTGACCCTCATCAGGTTGAATAATACCAACGGCCATGTAGAATGTCGTTGTTTTGCCAGCTCCATTGGGCCCTAACAAACCAACTATTTCAGAACGACCAACCGTGATACAAGGTTTATCAACGACCCGACGTCCACCGTAAGATTTGACTAAATTCTTTGTTTCTAAAAGGTGTAATGGCATTATTAGTTTTTAAAATCCAATCCACCGCCGCCTAAGGTCATTTTTAATTTAGGGCGACCAGTCATGGTTAATTTCTTCTCAATAGCGTTGTAAATAGCTTTCTCAGCAAGAGAAACGCTTTCTCCCTGAATTATTTCAACATTACCTTCACATATCATTTCTTTAATGCCTTCATTATCTTTTTCAAAATAAATCGTCATTTTATCCGCTTTTAACGTTCGATCTTTAGAGAAGGCCACCACATTATCAATAAACTCTGCTTTTAATTCAGCCTGATTAATCGTCATAGGCCCATCACAGGTCACCTCTACAACTTCCTTCTCAGCTTCCTTAGGTTTCGTATCTACTCGAAGCGTGATATCTTTATTAATTTGTGCATTCTTTAAGCCTGGCTTAGCAGTCATACCTTGACCAGTAACATACAACCCTTTTTCCGAATCTGTAATCGTAACTTTCTCTTCTGTAGAAACAAGATCTTCATCTCTATTCCAATCTAAATAATCTGTCTCAAGAGTTGAGCCATCTTCACTCTTAATAATAACATCCGTCTCAAGTTGCATATCACCACTGGCTTGATCAATCGTCCCTTTTTCAGCGGTGACATTAACTTTTTGTTCCCCGTAAGCATTCGCATCAACATTGGAGAGCTTAATGGAGCTTCCCACAACATCAGCGGTTTCCCCGCGAACATCCCAGGATTTCTCTCCTTCATCTGTATAACCAGACAAATTAAATCCTTGAAACTTTTGTTCCATATCAGCCGCTTGCGCGCAAGCAGCTATTATAACGAATAATATATTGAAAACTAGCAATAATTTAACAGATGTTTTAAGAATATTCTTCAAGGATAGCCTTCCATTTGTTTTGTGTCTTTAAAATTAGTTCAACGACTTCCCGAACAGCTCCATGCCCGCCTTTGTTCTTCGTGAGATAATCCACATGCTTTGTTAAACACTCTGATCCATTGGGAACAGTGACGGCAAAGCCAACTTGTTTTAAAACAGCTAAATCAGGTAAATCATCCCCCATAAAGCACACATTTTCATTCTTCAAATTGAAATGTTTTAAAATCTTTCGATAAACATCACCCTTAGGATAAGCATCTTGGCATACCTTGTCAATTTTTAAATCCCGCGCGCGGGCACTTACGGCTTTGGAAGATCGGGCACTTAAGATGGCCGTCTTAAACCCCGCTTTTCGAAAAAGAACCAAACCAAAACCATCTTGCACATTAAAATATTTGATTTCCTCTCCCTTAGAATCAATGACAATTTTACCAGGCGTTAATATACCATCAACATCTAATATAATGAGTTTTATCTTTTTGATTTTAACTTTTAAAGCCTGAGATATCTTTTTTGCCATCATCACATAACTCCCGCCATTAATAAATCTTGAATATCCAGTAAACCTACTAACTTTTTCTTTTTATCAAGCACAGGAAGCTCATCAATGTGTTTCGATTCCAGTATCTGAAAAGCTTCAACAGCCAACATATCTTTTTGAATTGTCTTTGGTGTTTTGGTCATCACAGATTTAACCGGTTTTGAAAGGATATTAAGATCTGTTTCAATATGTCTTCTTAAATCACCATCAGTAAAAATCCCTACACATCCACCTTTAGTATTTACAATACAAGCCGAACCACACCTTGCCCGCGTTATAGCTAACAATACATTCTTGACAGGCGTCTCTTCTTTGACTTTTGGAAAATGAGATCCCTTCCGCATAACATCCTCAACCTTTAACAATAACTTTCGTCCCAACGATCCTCCTGGATGAAAAGAGGCAAAATCTTCCTTCTTGATCCCTTTTCTTAATATCAAACAAGCCGCTAAGGCATCTCCCATGACAAGTGTTGCTGTGGTCGAAGCCATCGGCGCCAAACCTAACGGGCAACCTTCCTTTTTGACTGAGACATCTAACGTTACATCACTATATTTGGCTAACGTCGATTTTGGATTTCCTGTCATTGCAATCGTTTTAACTTTGATGCGTTTAATCGATGGAATAAGACGTGTTGTTTCCTCTGTTTCACCACTATTGGAGATAAGAATAAGAACATCATCTTTTGTGACCTGACCTAAATCACCATGAACAGCATCCGCACTGTGCATGCTAATACTGGGAGTCCCTGTTGAGGATAATGTAGCTGCAATCTTTCGACCAATTAAACCTGTTTTTCCCATACCTGTAACAATGACACGCCCCTTGCACTTCGATAACAAGTCTAACGCTTTTATGAAATCTTTATCAATACGCTTAGTAAGCGCTTTAATAGAATCAGCTTCAATCTCTATAACTTCTTTAGCTTTTTTTATTGTCATTTCTTTTTTACAGTTGTATCAATGGATTTTAACGTCATTAATAATTTTTTTAATTTGTTGAGAGCTAACATATTGGGCCCATCGGATAAAGCTTTTTTAGGATTCGAATGAACCTCCATAAAAAGGGCATCGCAACCAGCAGCCACACCGCATCGAGCCATTAAAGGGATATAATCACTATTGCCACCTGAGACATGTCCCAGACCACCTGGTTGTTGTACGCTGTGGGAGGCATCGAAAACAACAGGGCAACCCATGGCGCGCATAATATCAAGGGCACGAAAATCAACAACCAAGTTATTATACCCAAACGTTGTTCCACGCTCCGTTAATAAAATCTTCTTATTCCCTGTATATTCCACTTTGTTAACCGCTTGAATCATATCTTGAGGGGCTACAAACTGTCCCTTTTTAATATTGATAACTTTCTTGGTCTCTCCAGCCTTAACAAGCAAATCCGTTTGCCGACAAAGAAAGGCCGGTATTTGGATAATGTCTAATACTTCAGCGGCACGATCCATTTCCTCTGGGGTATGAACATCACTTAAAACAGGCACACCTAATTCACTTTTAATCTCCGCTAATATCTCCAGGCCTTTCTCATGACCCAAACCTCGAAAAGATTTGATAGATGTCCGATTGGCTTTGTCGTAACTAGCTTTATAAATAAAGGGCACCTTACATGCCTCTGCGATCTCTTTTAAAGATTTTGCAATATGCTTAACGACTTGCTTACTTTCGATAACACAAGGCCCCGCAATTAAAACAAAAGGAGTACTCCCTCCAATTGTGACATTTCCGACTTTTATCTTTTTATTCATCAACATCTACTTTCGTTTAAGGATTTTCTCAACAACAGCCAAATCTTCTTTTGTATCAACTCCAACAGTATCTACCGCTGTTATAACAGTTTTAATTTGATAACCTTCCTCCAATACGCGTAACTGTTCTAGCTGTTCACTATTCTCTAATAAAGAATTTGGCCATGCCTTAAAATCTAATAAAAAATCTTTTGTATAAGCATAGATACCTAAATGTTTATAATATTTCATCTCTTCAAAACTTTTGTTATCTCTATTAAAAGGAATAGGACTACGTGAAAAATATAACGCATAGTGTTGAGAATTGATGACAACTTTAACGATATTTGGATTATTAACATCCTCTAGCCTTTCTATTCTTTTTATCACAGTAGCCATAGAACATTTTTTATCTTGGAGTAACGCATTAGCTAAATCATCGATCAAAGAAGGGTGAATAAGAGGTTCATCTCCTTGAATATTAACAACGATATCGGCATCGATATTGGCAATAACGTGAGCGATACGGTCTGAACCAGAAGCTAGCTCAGGTGGAGTCATTGTTGTTTGTGCGCCAAAGGCCTTCACCACATCATACACACGGATATCATCACAGGCGACGATTAACTCATCAAGCAATTGACTTCTACTCGCCCGCTCCCAGACATGTTCAATCATCGGCTTACCGGCAATAGGTGCTAACACTTTACCTTCAAAACGGGTTGAAGCATATCTTGCGGGGATTACGCCAACAACTTTCATTTTTGAAACTCCCTTCTCTAATATTAAAACCTAAAATAAAATTATAATTTGATATCTTTTAGATCATCAATTGTTATGGCAACAGCGCCCATTTGTCCTACGACAATGCCAGCTGCATAATTGGCTAAATCAGCCGCTTGAAATTTATCAGCCCCAACAGCCAAACTTAATGTAAAAACAGAAATAACGGTATCACCAGCACCCGTAACATCATAAACATCTTTAGCGCGCGTGTGAATATGTTTAGGCTTTTTACCCTTTTCAAACAAACACATCCCCTCTTCACCTAAGGTAATCAATAAGGACTCAAGCTTTAAATACTTTAATAATCTGCCTCCCGCCTCAACGACGCTATCAAATGATTCAAGTTTATCTGTTGTTAACGATAAACTTTCTTTTGACTTCTGAGTAATTTTAATATTACGTATCGCATTTTCAGCTTCTTTTTTGTTAGGCGTAATCGTTGTGACTCCTCGATAATAATTAAAATGATCATCCTTTGGATCCACGCTAATAATTTTTTTGTTTTCTTGGGCCAATGCACAAAGAGCTGTGACCAAATCAGGGGTTACAACACCTTTTCCATAATCTGAAATAATGACCCCATCAAGAGTTTTTATGTGCTTTTTGATAAAATTTAAAATCTTTTGGGTTAATTTGGCATCAATGGTTGTATCTAATTTTTCTCGATCTAACCTTAAGACTTGTTGATGTTGGGCCACTATTCGTGTTTTAACAATCGTTGGAATACTTTTATCAACAAAAACACCATCACCATTAATGCCTTGATTGTCCAGTTCCTTAAGAAAAAGATTTCCCTCTAGGTCATTTCCGATGCGACCAATAAGTAAAACTTTTGCACCCAAAGAACTAAGATTGGCTCCAACATTAGCTGCCCCTCCAGGAGCATAGGTGGGCTCGCCTTGTTGATGAACAACAGGAACCGGGGCTTCGGGGGAAATACGAGACACTTGCCCTCTTATATGTTGATCAAGGATTAGATCCCCAACCACCAATATTTTCTTATTGGCAAATTCTTTAATAATATCGCTATAAGATTTTTTCATTTGATTCAACTTCTAAGTTTAAGTGTATTAACATTTTAGAGTGAAAACAGCCTTTTTCTATAAAACAAAAGAGATGATTTTATCATAGTTTAAATATTGCGTCAACTGCTTCAAAAACCTGTTGAGGCTGAATAAGTTCCAAGTATTTAGGGTCTACAGGCTCTGCTTTTTTAAAAGAAACCTCCATATTCGGCTCAATACTGACAACTTTAGAGCCCCTGGAAAGAGGTCGCCAGCGTTCAAAATTGATACCTGGTTGATTACGAGTAAAAATGGCCACAACGGGAATATTGACACCAGAAGCCAAATGGACTGGCCCAGAATCACTGGAGATAAGCATTTTGCAATTTTTCAGTAAACAAGCAAATTGGCCTATTGTTGTCGAGCCTGAAAGATCAATAAATGGTGTTTTGGTGAGCAACTTTATTTCTTCAATTGTCTTTTTTAGATTCTTATCACCCACCATCAAAAAATGAACCTTTCTTTCCTGATAGATCATATCCATTAATTTTGCAAAATGTTTAGCTGGCCACACCTTTGAAGGATCACTAGCACCTGCATGTAGAGCAACAATAGGAATATTATCATTTAATTGGTATTCCTTAAATTTATCTTTAACCCACCTCTGGGCATCAGGTTGGATGGGAACACATGGATTAATTTTTTCTACTTGCATTCCTAAATGTGTAAGAACATCCAAACAATACCGCGCCTCATGCTTATCCCCTATATGACGCTCATCTTTAATGGGGCGATTTAACAAAAATCCAAACTTATCATTTCGATAACCCATACGCTCTGGAATTCCTGCCAAGAAACATAACGCATTTATGCGCTTCTTTGTATGATAGACAATTGCTAAATCAAATTTTTTCTTTTTTAACTCTCCAACCAATTTAAAAAAGCCCAAACCTCCTTTATGCTCTCCCAATCTATCATCAACAATAATATGATCGACATAAGGATTTCCTTTAACTAAATCTTTCGTGGATGGTGCAATAAGTACTGAAATCTTAGCCTGCGGAAAAAACTCTTTAAGAGGTTTGAAAACGGGTGTCGTTAATACAACATCCCCCATGCGATCTGTTCGTATAACAAGAATATTTTTATAATCTTTCATGATATTATTTGAGGATAACATTTTGCTCTTCAATTTGAATCGCTTGAATAACGGTTTCGTAGCTAAGCGTTTCCATACATGTATGCTTAAGTTGCTTGGATGGATCCTCACATGAACGGCATACTTCTTTAGATTTAAGAAATATGGCATTATCACTCCAAGGCCCATATTTTTTAGGATCACTTTTTGAGAAAAGAGCGACGACAGGCTTATTTAAGTAACTCGCCAAATGCATAGGCGAACTATCATTAACAATAGCCAAAAAACATCTATCGATCGCACAAGCCAATTGAATCAAATTCGTTTTTCCACAAATATTTATAGCCTCATTCTGTTTCATTTTTTTCTTTATTCGTTCAGCCACACTTTGATCGTGATTATCACCAACAAAAACAACCTTAAAACCAAAATGAGAAATAAAATGATCGCTTAACTTAGCAAACCCATCTTCCGTCCATCTTTTAATTTGATCAGCAGCTCCTGGGGCCATGACAACAATATCACTTGTGCTGGTTCGACTTTCTTTTAATAAATTATCAATAAGATGCTGATCCTCATCCGAAAAATATAACGCCTTTTTATCCGCAACATCATCACTAAAGGGATGAACCAAACGCAAACGATTGAGATGTTTTTCTTTCATATGCGTAAATGGCGCCTTTCGGCTTAACAATGAAACTCTTTTCTTGGCCCCAATAAGTAAAGGAATGGCTGTGTTGCGCAAATCGATAACTAAATCAAACTTTTCTTTTCGTAATTCAGAAATCCATTTTAATGTTTCTTTAGTGGATTGCTGTTTGTCAAAAATATAAAGAGAATCAAAATGAGGGTTTTGATGCAACAGAGTTTCTGCCTTCGGTCCAACAACAACAGATATATTAGCTTGCGGATAATCTCTCTTTAAAATATCCAGTACGGGAAACGTTAAAACAACATCTCCGATATTTGACAATGTAATAACTAATATTTTTTTCATATAGCGTACTGTCTCACAGCTTCTAAAACATGATTAACATTCACAGCTTGCATACAAATGTTGTCGGGACAATCTAAATAATAACAAGCATTTTGATTACACCCTACATCTTCTTGCAATACTATTGTCTCGCCTAAACCGCGCGGTCCTGTAATTTCTGGCCGAGTCGGACCAAAAATCGCAATGGTCTTCGTCCCCACACTACTAGCCACATGCAAAGGACCCGAATCAGCAGAAATAACGAGTACGGCTCTTCTCATTAACGCCATAAGTTCTTTAAGCGAAGTTTTACCAGCAAGTAATATGGGCTTCTTGGATAAATTTTTTATAATACTTTCTAAAAGAGGAATATCTTTTTTAGCTCCTGTTAGCACAATGGAATGTGTCGTTTGTTGTTGCAACGATATAATGAGTTCTTCAAAGTTTGACTCAGACCAACGTTTTAAGTCCCAATTTCCTCCAGGATTAATGATGATTATATTATCATTTGGCGAAAGGCCCAAATCAGATAAAATAACATCCACATCTTTAGAGGCATGTTGATCTACATTTAAAGACGTTCTTCGCTCCGTAACGGAAACTCCAAAATCTTCGATAACTTGTAAATAATAATCACTTCTATGACAGATCTCTTTGCACTTTTTAACCCTCTGCGTTAAAAATCGCCCTCGCCCTTTCTCATCATAGCCTATACGTTGCGGAATCCCAGCCAGATAAACTAGCAAGGCCTTTGTCAACGATCGATGCAACAAAAATGCAATGTCAAAACCCTTACTTTTAAGTTCACGTATTAATTTCCATTTGGCAAACGGACTTAAGTGCTGGCCTTTTTCATCATAAATAATAATCTCATCAATACCAGCAATACTTTCACAGACATCGCGAACCCTTGGAGGAACAAGACAACTAATAGTAGCCTCTGGATAATTTTCTTTGAGGGCTTTAAAAAGGGGGGAAGAAAAAATCACATCCCCTACCCAGTTGACATTCACGACTAATATCTTTTTAAATGCCATAATTAAACCATATCACGATAAACCCGTAACGTTTCATCGACCATAATCTTTAAAGAATGTTTCTGTTGAATAAAATTATGCGCTTGCTGCCCCATTTTTTTACGTTTATCTTTATCTTGTATTAACGCTATTAAAGCATCAGCTAAAGCTAACACATTACCTCTTTCCACAAGAGAACCTGAGACACCATCTTCAATCAAACTTGGCAGGCCACCCACACGGGAAGCAACAACCGGCAAACCTGCGGATTGAGCCTCCATGACAGAAAGCCCCAACCCCTCCTCTCTGGAAGGCATCACAAAGATATCAAACATGGTTAAAAATTCATACGTTTTGTTGATGACAGAAATAAATTGAATATTTCTTTCCACATTTAATTTTTTAACTTGTTCCTTTAAAGCACCCTCCATTTTTCCTTCGCCAACAATCATCAATATTATCTCAGGATATTTTTGAACAACCCTCGGTATCGATTCAATAAGAATATCTTGCCCCTTCACATCAGATAAACGCGCTATGATACCAATGACAACATCATCTTTTTTAATATTATATATCTGTCTATTTTTTAATCGCCGGTTACCATCAATAAGAGGAAAGGCAGCTAAATCAATACCACTACTGACAAGCACGACCCTTTTAAGGGGAATAAAAAAATCATCAATAAGATGTGCCTTCACCGCATCACTTATCGCTATTACTTTATCTCCCCAACAAGGAAACATTCTTCGAGATAACCTTCTCTTAAAATAACCATGACATGTACCCACATAAGGTTTCTTACATAATCGAGAAACAATTCTAGATAACACCTGTGTTACTCGCGTATGGGCATGTAAAATATCTATGTGATGATCCTTGATGATTGTCTTAACCTTAGGAATGGCTAAATAGATTTTTGGGCTTAATTCGGATTTTGTCTTAATCGCTAACTCAAAGACATGCACTCCCAAAGATTCAAAGGAAGCCTTCATATTTCCACCACTACTGACAATAAAAACCTTATGACCAGATGCCACAAGCCCTTTCGATAGTGTCAATAAATAGCTTGTTATGCCACCAGCATTTATGTGAGTTGTTAGAAATAAGATGTTCATACCTTAATTTCACCTATTATTTCTGTCGTCAACTGTGAAACCTCTTCCGGAAAAAGTTCTTTCATACAAATATGCGTACCAATTTTGCAAGTTTGACTATAACAAGGGGCACATTTAACATCACGTTCTAAAACATTTATATTTTTTCCAGGAGGTAAATGCCGTTTTGATGATGTTGGACCAAATAGAGCAATAGCAGGTGTCCCAACAGCTGCAGCTAAATGAAGCGGTGCTGAATCTGGCGTAATAAAAGCCTTACAGCGTTTAATCACAACAGCAAGTTGCATGATATTGGTTTTACCAACAAAATCTGTGGGCTTAGCCTTAGTCAACCGAAACAGTCTATGCACAAGATACTTATCTTTCTCCATTCCTGTAATAACAACTCGGATATTTTTACTCGATAACATATCACATAGCTTGGCCATATGTTCCAATGGCCAATTTTTACTTTCCCATTTCGCTGAGGCGGAGATGTTTATTCCTACAATATTTTTTGCATTACTTAACCATTCTTCATCAAAAAGTTGCTTAACATAATCCTCATCCGACTTTGTCGGCCAGACCTGCAATAACGTCTGCGCGTTATTTTTAATTCCCAACATCTTTAAAAGTTGAAATTGATGGGCAACGGCTGGAATATTATTTTTGTATTTTTTTAAAGGACGCGATAACAAAAAACTCCATTTTCCATTATCAAACCCAAAACTCTCCTTTGCCATTGCATAAAAGGACAAAAGATGACTTCTTCGATTATTTTGAAAATCGATCACTTTATCAAAATAGCGCTTACGAAATCTTCTTGCAAATTTCCATAATGAAAAAATATCTTTCCCATCATGGGTTGGATCATATACGATAAGACCATCCAAATAAGGACAATTTTTTAGAATATGTCTAGAAGCACGCCCTACAAGACAATAAATTTTTGCCTCCGGATATTTCTTTCTTAATGCTTTTAGGGAGGCTGAAATCAATATCACATCCCCGATAGAACTTAGTTTAATAACCAGAATATTTTCCGAATTCATAAGTTCTTTATAAACCTCAACCGTTTGTGAAGCCATATGTTCAAGGGTAAAATAATTTTCAATTTTCGTATAAGCGGCATCAACTAAGCTTTCCACCAACTTTTCATCTTTAAATAATTGAAGTACCGCCGCGGCCATCCCCTCGGGATCTTTTGGTAATACAAGAAGACCTGTTTTTTTATCATCAATAATATCAACGACACCCCCAACACTTGTTGCCACAACAGGGACACCAACAGCCTGAGCCTCAAGAATCACGCGTCCAAAAGCCTCTGGTGTAATACTCGACATCACCAACACATCAACTTTTCTTAACAATTCATGCACGTCACTACGGTTTCCTAAAAATTTAATATTAGCTGCAAGTCCCATACGACGAATGAGAACCTCTAGCTCTTGTTTATAGCCCTGCTTTTTCTCTGGAGCATCTCCTATAATCCAAACAACGGTATTAGGCACCGCACGTATGACCTGAGCCATAGCTTTAATAAAATAGATATGACCCTTTAAAGGCGTAATGCGTCCTACCATCGCGACAATACGTTCAGAGCCTTTAGATTTGTGCTGTTCACGTCGCTTAAAGTTTTCTAAATCAACGCTTCTTGGAATATATCGAATAGTTTCTGATTCAACGTCATAATCGTCAATCATATGCCGACCAATCACTTTACTTGGCGCAATTATATATTTGGCCCAACCCATCACTTGAGAAAAAAAATGACTTTTATAATATCCGTGACACGTTGTTATAAAACGAGCGGAAGTTTGACGCGTTGCAAAATACGCAATCCAGGCAGGTACACGAGATCGAGCATGAACGATATCGATCTTTTCATCAATTATAATCTTTCTTAAAACTTTTATTAATTTCATAACAGAGAAAAGAGACTTTTTATGAACAGGTAATTCAAGGTGCTTACTCCCCTCTCGCTCTAGCTGCTTAACTAATGTCCCTCCATTTGAAACAACAACAGATTGATAATCCTTTTCTACTAAATATCGTGCAAAATCGACCGTACCACGCTCCACTCCACCGACATTTAATTCTGGTAAAATTTGTAAAATTTTCATGCTGATTCTTTAAATGACTCGCCGAACGGCATCAAGAATGATTTGACCGCCATCCAACCTTTGCGTATGGATTTTATTTTTAATAACATTGTAGATATTTTGTCCAACATTTGTAACTTTCGAGGAACATATAAACCCATGTGAATTCAAATTATTGATAAATAGCTGATGCTTTTTAGAACCTGACCCAAAGGGAACGCTTGGTTCAGGAGAGAAGACAATTGTATTTTTTCCTGAACTTGCAGCCTCAGAGACCATTGAAATACTGTCTCCCGAAACAACAAGAATATCAGATAACCCTAATATTCCACCCACGGCTTCCGGAACATTCTCTTGATTGGCAAGAACCAATAATGGACAACTAGGATCTTTTTTAAACGCCTTAAATAACATTCTTTCAATATTGGCCGGGGTTCTTCGCGACGTTGAGATAAGAAAATCTAAACGGTGCTCTCCCGATATTTCTTTTAACTGATTAATCAATACGCTAATTTGTTTTTCTGTAATACAAATCTTTTTCGATGTCCCACCAATAAGAATACCAACCTTTGTTCGTGTCCGCGATTTTAAGTGGGAATACTTGGCTAATAGCTTTTCACTTTGTTCATCGAGATAATCTTTTGAGATTAAGTTACACGCACCTTTAATAACTGTCACATTCTCAGGAATATGATCTTTATTAGAAATATCATGTTCAGGTAAAACGATTAAATCAAAACGATTAAAGGGCAAAATGCCTGGTTTAAGAATGGCGATACTTTTAGCACTATGATCTTGAGAAATAAAATGATTTAAACTCGCTGAAGAAGAGCCACAAGAGATTATAAAATCTGTTTTCATAGACATAACCTGTTCAAAAGATTTAGCACTTAAAAATAGTTTTAGAAATTGTAATCGCCCTTGGTATAAAAAGGGATGTGAAAAAAAAGCCATTAAAGAAAAGAGCCGAGATAAAAACTTGGTTTTAAATTGGATTTCAATAATTTCTATTTTAGAGCTTATTCCTCGCCCTTCTAAAGCCTTCTGAACCATTTGACCAACAAGTTGAGATTGACGGAGATGACCGGCCTTACCATCCGTTAATATCGCTACAGTAGCTTGTTTCGAATATTTCCAAATTTTATAAAACCACATATACTCAGAAGGATATTTTTCTATATAATCTTCCATAATTTTCGTAACCCGGGTAAGATTCGTCACAACATCCTTATCCACATCTCCTGACTTACTCAATTCCAAAGGCTTTTGAAATACCATACGATGTTGGGAACCTTTTTCTCTAAAGATAACAGAAAAACAAAGAGGAATATCCGATTTTAATCCCATACGAATGGCCCCGACAGACATTGAAGCTTGTCGCCCAAAAAAGGGAACTAAGACGCCATCCTTCCCGCCCTGATCAACAACCATGCCAATGATTTCATTATTTTTAAGGCTCTTAACAAAATCACGCGTTCCCATACCCCGCGAAAGAACGACAGAGCCCCCGCAATCCCGATAAGAATTTAACAACTCATCTAATTTCGAATACTTTTTTTGTGGTTTGACGATTACTTTATAAGGATGACCTAACATCGAAAAAGTTAAACTTGCCATCTCCCAACTGCCAAAATGCATAGCTATTAAAATAACACCCTTTCCCTTCTTAAGAGCCTCCTGGATATGTTCTTGCCCTTCCATCTTAACAAATTCATCAAATTTACTTCGATCCAACAATGGCATTCGAAATAGCTCAATCAAATTTTGGCCGTAATTTGTAAACAATGTTTTTGTGATTTGCTTTAACTCTTGTGACGATTTGACATCAGCAAAAGCTATTTTTAAATTGGCATAAGCTTGCGACTTATGTTTGACATCAAAATAATAAGCAAACAAACCTATACACCTCCCTACCCATAGCGCAATAGAGACAGGTAAAAGTCTTATCAGCCAAGCAAAAGTTTTAACGCAGTAGTAAAGAATCGACTCTTTCAAACAAAAAATCCTTTCCTTCTAAAAAGCTAATATTAATCTTTAAATAAACACACCGAATGCCCTCAGAAAACAAAGAAGACCATCTCTTTAGTTTAACAGCATCTTTTTGAGTTGTGATAATCGTTTGGATATCATGGTCTTTACAAAAATTTAAAATCGTACGAATATCAGATTCTGCATAATCATAATGATCCATAAATCTAAAACTTTTCTCAACACGCCCAACTTCTCCTTTAAGCGTAGCCTCAAAAGCTTCCGGCCGTCCAATACTACTTATGAGACAAACCTTATCAGACTGAAAGTGGCCTAATTCATAGGAAGCTTGAGTTTTGACATCAAGATAACATTGTGGGGAATGTGTACTTAATACAACAGGCACTTGGCAACCAACCTCATGAAGTTTACTTTTTATATTATTAAGATTACGCTCTCCTAAATCAGACTTAGTAATCAAAACGACATCTGCTCTTTTTATAGATGAGATAGCCTCTCTTAAGATACCTCTTGGTAACAACGACCCATTGCCCCAAGGGTCCATGGCATCTATAGCCACCACATCCAAATCTCTTTCTAACTTTAAATGCTGAAACCCATCATCTAGAATAAAAACATCAACGTCATTCTTCTCTAAATAGGTTACTGCACGATGATACCGATTAGCACCTGCTAACACAACGACATTCTCTAAATTTTCTTCTAACATCTTTACCTCATCACCCTGAGTCCCGCCCTTATATCCTCTTGTTAAAATAACGACTTTAAATTTCTTATCTTTAAGATGCCTTGCTATCTGCTCGACAATGGGCGTCTTGCCGACACCACCCAAAGTTAAATTACCTATACTGATAACAGGCTTTCCTAAAGAATTGCTTTTTAGCAATCCTTTTTGATATCCCAAAAATCGGATTGATGATAAAAAAAAGAAAATATACGACAATAATTTCAGCATAACACCCACTAAAAACGCCAAAACACCTTGTTTCTGATCCGTAGCTACCTGATAAATGTATTGTTTCATCAATGCACTCTGTTCTCAATGAGCGTTTTAATCTCTGTTAGCGTCATATCCATGACCCCTTGATTATCCTTAATCACTTGGCTAGATTTATTTTTAATCTCATCCATTCTTTGTTTATCCCCAAGCAACTCTTTCATTTTGACATATAACTCATCGTGATCCTCTACTTGCACTAAGACGGACTCCTGTTTTAGAATACGCACAACATCTTTAAAATTTTGCGTCATGGGCCCAACAAACGTTGGTTTGCCAAAGAAAACGGGCTCCAAAATATTTTGCCCCCCACCCACAGATAAAGATTTTCCCACAAAAACCATATTAGCCAGACTATATAACCCTCCTAAATCGCCAATGGTATCAACAACAATAACGTGATCATTAATATCTACGCCTTGCTTAATATCCGAATAAAAAACCCCTTCTTCTCCCTCCTTACTACAAATTGTCATAACCTCCTTCGCTCTTTTTACATCTCGTGGAGCGATGACAAGTCTTAACTGCGGATCATGATTTGATAATTTTTTAAAAACATCCAACAACATTTTTTCTTCACCAGGATGCGTGCTCCCGGCAATAATAAATTCAAATTGAGAATGCTGCATATTACTGGGCCACTTATAATCTTTTGAATCAGGGATATTATCAAATTTCAAATTTCCCATAACCTTAATACTATCAAGAGCTCCCCCCAGCAATTCTATGCGCCGCGCATCTTCCTTGCTTTGCATGCAAAAACAAGTAACACAAGATAAAGCTTTCTTTATTATAAATTGAAAGCGTTGATACCCCTTAAACGCTTTATCAGAAATCCGTCCATTAATAATAATAATCGGTACCTGTACAGATTTTAGGTGCGCATAAATATTAGGCCAGATCTCTGTTTCTGTTGAAATATAAATGACCGGAGAAAGTATTAGAATATAGTGTTTGATAATAAAACTAATATCAAAAGGAGCAAACAAAACAATAATAGATTGATCAAAAGACTTTTGAGCAATTTCATACCCCCTCTCTGTCACAGTTGTTAAAACAATCTGTTTATCAGGGTACAATGCCTTAATTCTTTGAATCAAACCACTAACCGCGTTTACCTCGCCAACGCTAACAGCGTGAACCCAAATACTCTCTTTGTTGCTAAATCGATCCTTTAGTTCTTGTGACCATAGTCCAAACCTTTGAAACATTCCCCTATGACATTTCCCTCTAAAAAAGAGAATAGGAAAATATAGAAGGAAAAGAGAAATAAAAATAATATCGTAGAAAATATATTTCATAGCAAAAGAGAATCAAGCGCGTGGATGAGCTTGATCGTATACCTTCTTTAATCTATCCGTTGTGACATGCGTATAAATTTGTGTTGTTGATAAATTGACATGGCCTAACAACTCTTGTACGGATCGCAAATCAGCCCCTCGATTTAACAAATGTGTCGCAAAAGAATGCCGAAAGACATGCGGAGAGACATTTAATTGATCACTCATTTTTCCAATATGTTTATTAACGATATTGCGAACACTACGATCAGTGAGTCGTGTACCAAATTTATTCAGAAACAGAGGTGAAACATCATGCTTACGCAACTTTAAATAGTCTCTTATAGCCAAAAGTGCTTTTTCACCAATAGGAGCTAAACGCTCCTTTCTTCCCTTACCCATTACACGTACAACATTTCCAATCATATCCACTCGTTCAACATTTAACCCAACCAACTCACTAACACGAATACCCGTACTGTATAACGTCTCTAATATAGCGCGATCTCGTCTTCCATATTCTGTTTTAATATTAGGCATCTTAAGACACGCTGACATCTCCGTTTCCGTTAAAAACTTAGGCAAAGGTTTATCTAATTTAGGAGACATTAATAAAACAGCAGGATTATTTTTGATATGCCCCTCTCTTTGAAGAAAACGAAAGAACCCTCTTAACGTTGACATCTTACGAGCAAGCGTACGAGGACGATGTTTTTTTGCTCTTAAATGAGCCAAAAAACTTCTTAATTTAAGATAATCAACCTTTTCAATCGGCTGACCATCTAAAAAATCATATAATTCCTCTAAATCTAAATTATAATTTAGAATCGTATGTTTGGAGTAATTTTTCTCTATTTCTAGATAAGAAATAAATTTTGAAATATAACGTTTCATCAGGGGAAGGAACCTCCAAAGTAAAACATATCAATTAATATGTTATGAATCTTCTTTACTTTCTTGAGGCAATTCTTTGGCAATGTGTGTGCAATCTGGAAACTTGCTACAGCCATAAAAAAACATGCCACGCTTTGATTTACGTCTGACAAGTTCACCTTCACAGGCTACTTCAGGACATTTAATCCCTAACGTAAAGGCTTCAGCATGTTTACATTCAGGAAAACCTGAACAACTTAAAAACTTTCCACGTCGCCCCCACTTGACAACCATTTGTCGTTTACATTCCGGACAATATTTATCAACAAAATTTTCTGTCTTAACAATATTTTTTTCAGCATGTTCTAATTCACCAGCAAAAGTCTCATAAAACTCTTTTAACAAACTAGGATAATCAAGTTTACCTTCTTCGACTTCATCTAATCGTTCTTCCATTCGCGCTGTAAAACCAACATTAATGACTCTTGAGAAATATTCCACAAGTAAATCGCAGATAAGAATTCCTAATTCCGTTGGTGATAAATAACCACGATCTCTTAAAACGTAATTCCTTAAAACCAGCGTTGATATAATAGAGGCATACGTACTTGGACGACCTATACCATCTTCTTCCAAGGCCTTAACAATACTCGCATCTGAAAAACGTGGTGGCGGTTTCGTAAAGTGTTGGGTGGGCTTTAATTCCATGAGGTTAAGTTTGTCATCTTTGGCATAATGAGAAAAATCCATCCGACCCTCTTCTTCTTTTTCTTCCCTCGAAACCGTTAAATGACCATCAAAAATTAAAGTTGAACCAGAAGCCCCAAATTGAAATCGTCCAGCCTTAATCTCCATTTTTTTATTCTCAAAAACAGCGGGCTCCATTTGTGAACTGACAAATCTATTCCAAATTAATTGATACAACTTGTATTGATCATCCGTAAGAGAATTTCTTAAATCATATGCAGTACGTAAAACATCAGATGGGCGAATCGCCTCATGAGCTTCTTGGGCGGATTTCTTGGATTTATAAACATTGGGTTTCGCTGGTAAATATTTATCACCATATTCTTTCTTAATAAAGGTACGAAGTTTTTCTGTTGCTTCTTTGGAAATCGTTACAGAGTCGGTTCTCATGTAAGTTATCAAACCTTCCGTCTCGCCATTCCCTGTATCAATACCTTCATAGAGTTGTTGCGCGATCATCATGGTTCGATTAGCATTAAATCGTAATTTATTAAAGGCATCTTGTTGCAGGGTACTTGTAATTAAAGGCGGCAGAGGCTTTCTTTTTATTTTTCGTTCTGAAATTTTTGTAACAACAAAGTCTTCTTTTTTGATTTCTTCAGCAATGTCCTGGGTTTGTTTCTCCTGACTTAATTCAAATTTTTCACCATCTATTTTTTCAAGAGCCGCATTAAACATATCATCACGTCCCTGCTTTTGAAGATCTGCGGTAATCTGCCAATACTCTTTTGGGTTAAACTTCTTTATCTCTTTTTCTCGTTCAACAATAAGCCTTAATGCAACGGATTGAACTCGACCCGCACTTAAACGCGACCCTACTTTTTTCCAAAGAATCGGACTTATTTTATAACCTACAATGCGATCCAATATGCGTCGACCAATTTGCGCATTAATTTTTTTAGCATCAAATTCTCGGGGGGTTTCAAAAGCTTTTAATACAGCCTCCTTAGTAATTTCTTGAAATGTCACACGAAAATTCTTCTTCCCCTCACCAATATGATTCATCAAATTCCAACCAATAGCCTCTCCCTCACGGTCAGGGTCAGTCGCGAAGAAAATTTGTTTAGCGGATTTAACATCCTTCTTTAATTTAGTCAGATGTTTCTGTTTAGCACGCACCACAATCAACTTTGGTTCAAAATTATTTTCAAGATCTACACCTAATGTTGATTTAGGCAAATCAATAAGATGCCCCATTGATGAGAGAACTTTAAATTTGGGTCCTAAAATTTTATTAATCGTTTTGACCTTTGTAGGAGACTCAACAATAACGATGGATTTTGCCATAGTATTTACCTTTTCGTTTTATTTCGACTAAACATTTTACCTGGCCATTGACGCACCAAACGTTTGAGTTCTAATTGAAACAATAATGCCGTCGTAATGGAACTATCCTTTTGATAAAGACTCACAAGCTCATCAATGTGTACGGGTGTATCTGATAAACCTCTAAGCAACTCTTTTTCTGGATCTGTTAACGTAATTTGAGATTTTTGTTTTTCTGATTTACTCACTACTGCCGTTTTTTTAGGTTTAGCTATTTGTTGTCGGGCTGCAACTTCTTCTAAGATATCTTCCACACTACTAACAAGGATCGCCCCTTGTTTAATTAAGGCGTTAACGCCAAGTGCTGCTGGGTTATCAATTTTTCCTGGAATGGCATAAACATCGCGACCTTGATCGAGAGCAAAATCAGCTGTAATCAAAGCACCACTCTTTTTTGCTGCCTCTACAACTATAACACCACAACTTAAGCCACTAATGATTCGATTTCGACGCGGAAAATTATAAGCAAGTGGCGGCATTTGCATAGCAAACTCAGAAATTACGGCACCATTATTAACAATATCATTCATGAGTGTTTTATTTTCAGGAGGATACACATGCGTAAGTCCGCATCCTAAAACGGCAATGGTAGGAGATGAAGATTTTAAAGCCCCTCGGTGGGCTGCGGTGTCAATCCCACGAGCCATCCCTGAAACAATGGTAAATCCATAATCAGATAACTCTGTGGCAAAACGTTCACACGTATTAAGACCATAAAGAGAGGCTCGTCTTGAACCAACCATGGCCAAAGCCTTCTCAAATTTAACGTTTAATGTCCCTTTGATATAAAGGACCAAAGGGGCATCAGCAATTGTTTTTATGCAGTCTGGATATTCGGAATCGATTAAAGTTACAACAGATACACCCTCACTCTTCATCAAGGCGTATTCTCTCTTAAGAAAATCCTCTTTATCAAAAGTTAGAATTTGCTCAACAGCACAAGAAGAAATAACATTTTCTAGCTCCCACTCTTCTTGCGTTAAACTAAAAATTTTAGAGGCGCTACGAAATTTAAGAAGAAGCTGTAACTTTTTTCGGTTACCAAGTCCTGTGATTGCGTTTAAAACTAAAAGATATTCGTTTTCACTCATTTTTTAATACTCTCACTATTTCCTGACAAACCTCATCATTAGATTTTCCATCTGTATCAATAATAAATTCTGCTTGTTCATACATCTCTTCACGCAAAGCTAAAAGCTCTTTAATCTGTCCTACAGGATCTGGGACATTCATCAAAGGTCGGTGATGATCATCTTTAACTCTTTCAAAAATTTGCTGAACCGAGGCCTTTAAATAAATCAGATGACAATACTGCTTTAAAACCTTGATATTCTCAGGATCTAAAACAACCCCGCCACCACAATCGATGATCAACCCCTCGGTTTCCGCTATTGACTTGATAAAATCATGCTCAAGCCTACGAAAGTAATCTTCCCCTTTCTCAAAGAAGATATCTATAATCTTATGCCCTTGCTGTTCCTCAATCTTATCATCCGTAGAAACACGCTCCATAGACATCAATTCTTCTAACTTTTTTGATGCCACAGACTTACCAGAACCCATAAAGCCAATCAGAGCTATACTCTTACTTTTCATTGGTCGGATTGTAACATATTGGTTTTCCGCTGTCAAATTATGCCCTATATATATAATATATATAAGATTATAACTAATTAGAGAAGAAAGGAAAAATGTGAGGTAAAATTTAAAATGGCTCTAAAATTAAAGACTAATAACACTTTTTAATACAAGCCGTAACCGCTTAAAACCCAATCAATTATGATATCTCCCCAAAAAAGCCCAATAATCGCCCCAGCTACTAAATAAGGCCCATAGGCGATAGTGGTATCTCCTGTTCTTAGCTTTTCAATAATACCAATAACTGATCCAAATAAAGGAGCAATAAAAAAGGTTAATATAGTGATCTCCCAACCCAAAAACGCACCAACCATGGCTAAAAGCTTAACATCTCCCCCACCCATAGATTCCTTTTTAAACAAAAGATCTCCTAACAATCCCATAAAATACAAAGAGCCTCCTCCAACCAAAGCCCCTATTATTGAGATAGCCAAGGAATTAACATGAGCATACCAAAAAATATCAGGATGTGCAGCCACTGAATGCATTTGAGGAAGTAATGCGCTAAATAAAAAACCGAAATACATCCCCCCTACACTGACCTCATCTGGAATTATGCGATGTTCAAAATCGACAAACGTTGCAACAATAAAACATCCCATCATAAAAAGGTACGGAATGATGAGTATATTAAGTCCATAATATTGAAAAAATAAAACAAATACGATAGCTGTCAAAAATTCGATAAAAAGATATCGGAAAGAAAATTTGGCTTTACAATATCGGCATTTTCCACCTAGAAGAAAATAACTCACAAAAGGAATATTATCATACCACGCAATCGGTTTGTGGCACCCCACACAATGTGATGGTGGATTAATGACAGATTTTTCGTGCGGCATTCTGACAATACAGACATTTAAAAAACTTCCTATAGCAGAACCCATCACAAAGACAAAAATACTTATCAGCAGCATCTCATTCACGGTTGTAACCCTCCTTCTAAGGCTTCTCTCATAATCTGCTTCACTTCATCGTCTAGCTCAACTTGAGCCCAATGCTGAAAGGCTAGAACACCTTGATAAAACAACATGCCCAACCCATTGGATGTCCGAGCTCCCTGCTCCCGAGCCATTCGTAACAATAACGTCTCTTTAGGATTATATATTAAATCGTAAACAAATAAATCAGGATGTAATAAATCTTCTTCTATCAAACAAGGATCTTCTTCATTGAGCCCCATAGACGTTGTATTTATTAAGAGATCCGTATCTCTTAGTTCTAAATCATCAACACTCATAACAGATTCAACAATATCCATATTAATACGAGAGCCTAATTCCTTTAATAATTTTTCACTACGCTCTGCCGTTCGATTATAGATCTTGATATATTCAGGCCGTTCTGGAATCATACAAAGTGTGGCTAAAATGGCTTTAGCTGATCCTCCAGCGCCTAAAACCGCAATTCGTTTATCACTCGTTTCTACCCTTAGCTCTGATAAATGAATCATAAAACCTGGCGAATCTGTATTATACCCAACAAGCTTTCTTTCCTTGTTAATAACGACAGTATTAACAGCGCCAACTTTTTCAACCAAAGGAGAAAGGGTATCTAAATATTTTAAAACTTTTTCTTTGTAGGGAACTGTAACGTTAAATCCAAATATGGGAGATGTGGACTCATGAAGGTTAGCAAAGAAATCATCTAACTCATGCTCTTCTAGCGGAAAAAGATTATATATGGCCTCGACGTCTAAAGCTTTAAAGGCGGCATTATGCATTAAGGGAGAAAGGCTGTGTTTTAGAGGGTTTCCTATGATGCCGTATTGAGAAACATGATCTTCCATAACAATTAAGAAACACCTTTTTTCTTGGCAGGAGTTTTTTGAGAAAGCACTTTATTAATGGCGTTGATATAAGCTTTAGCTGATGCTTCCAAAATGTCTGTACTCGTCCCGTGGGCAATGACGCTACTTGATTTAATCTTCGCTTTAATCGTGACCTCGCCTAAAGCATCTTTCCCTCGCGTGACCGATTGTATCGCGTAATCTAACAACTCACCTTTCACTTTTACGATCGCATCAATAGCCTTATAACAGGCATCAACCGGTCCATCACCTGTATGACTTTTATGAAATTTCTTTCCCTTACATTTTAAAACAACGTCTACCTTAGATTTAATATCTGTACCACTCTGTGATTCTAAACTAACCAAAGACCACACTTTTTGATAAACCTTTAATTCATCCTCAACAATGGCTAATAAATCTTCATCGAAAACTTGTTTCTTTTTATCAGCAACACTCTTAAAACGTTCAAAAGCAAGATCAAGTTCTTTTCCCTTAACCGTTACTCCTAATTGTTTTAAACGTTCTTTAAAAGCATGCCGACCTGAATGCTTCCCTAATATTAATCCCGTTCCCATAAAACCAACATCTTGGGGTAACATTATTTCATACGTTGAACGTTCTTTTAAGATACCATCTTGATGAATTCCTGATTCATGACGAAATGCGTTGTTACCAACGATCGCTTTATTAGGCGGAACAATAAACCCGGTTGATTTACTTACCAAACGGGACACACGACAAATTTCCTTTGTATTGACTCTCGTTTTACATCTGTAAATATCAGGACGCGTTTTTATCGCCATCACAATTTCTTCCATAGATGCATTACCTGCACGCTCTCCAATACCATTAACAGTGCATTCCACTTGACGGGCACCCTCTCGGACCGCAGACAACGAATTGGCCACAGCCACTCCCAAATCGTCGTGACAATGAACAGAGATAATTGCCTTGTTTATATTCGGCACATTATTCTTGATATCCGCAATTAAGCTTCCATATTCTGAAGGCATACTGTAACCAACCGTGTCAGGTATATTGACCGTTGTGGCACCCGCCTTAATAACTTCTTCTACGATCTTAAAAATAAAATCGCGCTCTGAACGTGAGGCATCTTCCGGAGAAAATTCAACATCCGCGACTTTCTTCTTGGCATATTTAACAGCATCAACAGCCATCTTTAAAATCTCTTCTTGAGACTTTTTTAATTTATATTTCATGTGGATCTTTGACGTAGCTAAAAAGACATGAATACGATGTTTTTTGGCCATGCGAACCGCCTCATAGGATGCATCAATATCTTTTTTGATGCTTCGCGCTAATCCGCATACAATAGATTTTTTGATATTCTTGGCCACGGATTTAACGGAATTAAAATCTCCTTCTGATATGACAGGAAAACCAGCTTCAATGATATCGACACCTAAACGTTCTAAGGCAAAGGCGATTTCAAGTTTTTCTTTCTCGCTCATACTCGCCCCAGGGGCCTGTTCCCCATCACGTAAGGTTGTATCGAATATCAATACTCGATCGTCTTTAGCCATTTTATTGTCCTTCCTGACTCTGAAACTCTTTTATTTTCTCGCGCGTAAAACCTAAGGATACCTCAGCTTTACCACGGCCCGTTTTATTCGCATGAGCGTAAATCATAATGTCATCCATTTGCTCTTGAGTGATATGACTTTTTTTCTCACCAACAAGCCGAATATTTAAACCCCGCGTTTCTATAATCATCGGCTCTATTCCAAACTGTTTAACAAATTCTGGTAATGTTTTCTCCGAATAACCCCATTTATGATTTCCAAAGTGACCAATATAAATATTGGATTCCCACATATTTTCCCCAAAAATAAAATCTACAAAATTGTCATATCCAAATTTGAAATAACGCGTTAAAATTTTCTTAAAATTAGGAACTTGCAACGTTACCCGACCACCAATTTTTAAAACCCTCACCCATTCATAAAATACTACATATCGCATATATTTATCAAAATGCTCCAACAAATCTTCAGCGAGAATTTCTTCAACACTTTGATCCTCATAAGGCAAAGGTTTTGTTATATCATGAATAAGATCAGCACCCGTGGCTTTCACCGAATCAATATTGACCCAGCCTTCTAGTTTTTTTGTACCAGCACCTAAATGTAATTTCATAATATGAATTCTTCCTTAAACTAGATAGGCATCCTCTCGGATGCCTATTTAATAATAAAAAAATGATACGAGAAAGCGGCTTATTTATTCATCCAAGACATCATTTCCCGCAGCTTTACGCCTACTTTTTCAATCGGATGATTTTCCGAATCTTCTCGGTATTGGTCAAAATTAGGTCGACCTTTTTTATTTTCGCGCATCCATTCTCTCGCGAATTTACCCGATTGAATTTCAGAAAGAATTTTCTTCATCTCTTTACGTGTGCGATCTGTGATAATACGTGGTCCACGTGAATAGTCTCCGTATTCTGCCGTATCAGAAACACGCTTACGCATCCCCTTCACACCTTCTTCATACATCAAATCTACAATCAACTTTAATTCATGCAAACATTCAAAATAAGCAATTTCAGGTTGGTAACCAGCTTCCGTTAAAGTTTCAAAACCTGCTTTAACAAGCTCGCTTGCTCCCCCACATAAAACACTTTGCTCACCGAATAAATCTGTTTCTGTTTCTTCTTTAAATGTCGTCTCAATTATTCCAGCACGACCACCACCAATACCTTTAGCATAAGCAAGAGCATCCTTTAAAGCGTTACCTGATGCATCTTGATAAACAGCAACCAAACAAGGAACACCTTTACCTTCTTCATATTGACGACGAACTAATGCTCCAGGTCCCTTTGGAGCAATCATCCAAACATCCACCTCTTCCGGTGGTACAATTTGACCAAAATGAACGTTAAACCCATGAGAAAAGGCTAATGATTTTCCTTTTTTCATATAACGCTTGATATCTTTTTTATAAAGCTCTGCTTGCACATGATCTTGTGTCAAAATTTGCAAAACGTCAGCTTCTTGAGCCGCTGTTCTAGCATCGACAGGTTTAAATCCGTCAGCAATCGCCATATCATAATTTGGTCCACCCTTTCTCTGGCTAACCAAAACATTTAATCCACTATCTCTTAAACTCAACGCTTGCCCTCGCCCTTGAATACCATATCCAATAATAGCGATGGTGCGATTATTATAAATATTTAAGTCTGCATCTTTATCATAATAAATTTTTGGCATAATCTAATCCTTTTTACTTAAGTTAATACTTTTACAAGGTTCAAAAAGTCATCTAAATGTTTGAATTCTTTGTGAGTGGCCTCACGAATATCGATCACATTAATTTCATCTTGTAACACTCCAACGGCCTTACCAAACTCTCCTTTATCGATCAACTCAACGGCAGCTGCTCCAAGTCTTGTGGCTAATATACGATCTTGTCCTGAAGGGACGCCTCCGCGTTGCACATGTCCTAAGACAACAAATCTTGATTCCAAACCCGTCATCGTCGTAATCGTGTTGCCAACTTCATGAGCCTTACCAGCGCCTTCAGCAACAACAATCATCCAGCTAATTTTTCCTCTTTTATGACCTTCTTTAATTCCTTGGCACATTCGATCATAATCAAACTGTCGTTCAGGAATAATCACCTCTTCTGCACCCGCTCCAAGAGCCACTTCAATAGCAATGTAACCTGATTTATTCCCCATCACCTCAATGATAAATACCCGCTCCATGCTATGAGCCGTATCTCGAATTTTATCGATAGCATCTAAGGCTGTATTGACAGCGGTAAAACAGCCAATCGTTTGATCTGTGCCTTTAAGGTCATTATCAATCGTGCCAGGCAAACCAATGACAGGAAATCCAAACTCTGCATAAAGCTCAGAAGCACCCCTATAACTTCCATCACCGCCAATCACAATCAAGGCGTCAATGTTATGTTTTTTTAAAATTTGAACGGCTTTTTCTTTTCCCTCAGGCGTACCAAACTGTGTAGATCGTGCTGTTTTTAAAATGGTCCCGCCTCGATTGATAATGTTTGATACAGAACGGTGATTGAGCGGAATAATCTCCTCATTAAAGATACCTTCGTACCCTCGGATAATCCCAACCACATCATATCCTTTATGTATGGCACACCGAACAACACTGCGAATAGCAGCATTCATCCCTGGCCCATCACCACCAGATGTCAAAACAGCAATTTTCTTAACTTTTTTATTTAGTAATCCCATATGTATTTCTTAATACCGATAATGATCCGGCTTGTAAGGACCCTCGGGTTTGATATTTAGATAACTTGATTGCGCCTCTGTTAAGACATCAAGAGTGGCTCCCACCTTCTTTAAATGAAGACGAGCAACTTTTTCATCCAAATGTTTTGGCAAAACATAAACTTTATTTTCATAGTTTTTATTATTTTGCCACAACTCAATCTGAGCCATAACTTGATTTGTAAATGAATTACTCATAACAAATGACGGATGCCCTGTAGCACAACCTAAATTAACCAATCGACCTTCAGCCAAAACAATTAATTTCTTTCCATCAGGATAAGTGTATTCATCCACTTGAGCTTTAATTTCATCGCGTTTGACATCACTACGACCATTTAAATAAGCCACTTCAATTTCTAGATCAAAATGACCAATATTACAGATAATAGAACCACTCTTCATAACATCCATATGGACACCACAAATAACATCACGACATCCTGTTGTGGTTACAAAAATATCACCCTCTTTTGCTGCCTCTGTCATAGGCTTAACTTCATAACCTTCCATACTTGCTTGAAGGGCACATATAGGATCGATTTCTGTAACAATAACGCGTCCACCCATACCACGAAACGCTGCCGCACATCCTTTTCCAACATCACCGTAACCAGCAACGACACAAACTTTTCCAGAAATCATGACATCTGTGGCACGTTTAATACCATCTAATAGTGATTCACGACAACCATACAAATTATCAAACTTAGATTTTGTAACGGAGTCATTAACATTAATGGCTGGCATTTTAAGAGAACCTTCTTTTTCCATCTCATAAAGCCTATGGACGCCAGTTGTTGTTTCTTCAGAAAGACCAACAATGGATTCTGCAAACTGAGGATATTTTTCGTGAATAATGGCTGTCAAATCACCACCATCATCTAAAAGGATGTTCGGGCCTTTACCATCCGGCCAATTGATCGTCTGCTCGATACACCAATCATATTCTTCCAAACTCTCACCCTTCCAGGCAAAAACAGGAATGTTTTTAGCCGCAATCGCACTGGCCGCGTGATCCTGAGTTGAAAAAATATTACATGAAGACCAACGAACCTCAGCGCCTAAATCGATTAAACTTTCGATTAAAACAGCCGTCTGAATGGTCATATGGATACATCCAGCAATTCGCGCGCCTTTCAACGGTTTTTCTGATCCGTATTCTTTGCGAATAGACATCAATCCAGGCATTTCTGCCTCAGCTATATTAATTTCTTTGCGACCCCAGTCAGCCAAAGAAATATCTTTAACTTTATAATCATCTGTAGATGTAGAATTAGTCATGATAACCTCTCTAATAATAATTTAATAATTTAAGCTGCTACTTGAGCATCTTTTTTTAACGCATCGGCTTTATCTGTTTTCTCCCAAGCAAAACCATCCCGTCCAAAATGGCCGTAAGCCGCCGTCTTTCTAAAATTAGGACTTAATAAATCTAATGTTTTGATGATTCCTTGTGGTGATAAATCAAAATTCTTTCGAATGAGATCAACTAAGGTTTCATCAGAAACTTTTCCCGTTCCATAAGTATCTACAAAAATACTCACAGGCTCTGGATGCCCGATAGCGTAGCTAAACTGAACCAAACATTTTTTAGCAAGACCAGCGGCAACAACATTTTTAGTCACATATCGAGCCATATAAGTGGCTGAACGATCCACTTTAGTCGAATCTTTACCGGAGAAAGCGCCCCCACCATGGGCTACAATACCACCGTAAGTATCGACAACAATCTTTCGACCAGTTAAACCAGTATCTGATTGAGGTCCGCCGACAACGAACTTTCCTGTTTCATTAATATAAAATTTTGTTTTATCATCGATCATATCACCAACGATAGGCTTTGCAATCGTATCGATAATTTCTTGGCGAGCTTTGGCCGTAATTTTCTTGCCGGAATCATCAACAATGTCTTCTGTATGTTGACAAGCAAGAACAACAGCATCAACACGAAGAGGTTTGTCATCTTCGTATTCAATGGTAACCTGACTTTTACAATCAGGACCTAAATAATCTAATGGGCCATTTTTACGAACTTCTTCAACACGGGCCACTAATTTGTGCGCTAACATAATCGCTAAAGGCATCAACTCAGGCGTTTCATCTGTGGCATAACCAAACATAATGCCTTGGTCTCCCGCACCACCGGTATCAACCCCTTGAGAAATATCGGGCGACTGACTGTTAATGGCATTTAAAATAGAACATGTATTACCATCAAACCCATATTTTGGATCGTTATAACCAATATCTAAAACGACTTCTCTTACTAATTTATGAACATCAACATAAGTTGTTGTTGTGATTTCTCCCCCAACAATAACTAGCCCCATAGATATAAAGGTTTCACAAGCAACGCGTCCTTTGGGATCTTCAGCTAAAACAGCATCTAAAACCGCATCGGAGATTTGATCACACACTTTATCTGGATGTCCAGCCCCAACTGATTCTGATGTAATAAAAAATTTTCCTTTCACTTATACGCCTTCCTTTCCTTTTTATTTAACCCTAAAGGGATAGGTTTGATAAAACCTAACTGATTAAAATTTATCTTGCGCCTCTTTGTATGACTCCACACTTCCGATATCATACCATTTTCCTGTAAATTTAAAACCATAGACATTACTTTTTTCATGAAGCCACCGGATATAATCGCCGGCTGTATCAGAGATCTGAACTTCCTTTAAATACTGAGAAACCAGATTTATGGTCTGCTTTGGCAGAAAATAAAAACACATGGCAATGAGGCTGGATTTGGGCTCCTGTGGCTTTTCTTCAAAGGATGTGACCTTAAATGAATCATCTATTCCTACAACACCAAACTTCTTAGCATCCTCAATATTTCCAATATCATAAAGACCAATGGTTACAGATTCTGGATTTTTTTGTGCATATATTATATATTCATTTAGATTATAATCAAACAAATTATCGCCCCCCACGACTATGATGTCATCTGTAACTTTCTCAGTCTGAATGACATAATCAATGTCTCCAATCGAGCCTAGCCTGTCATCAGGGGTGTTGGTACCATCATTAACTATTCTTATGGGATGCGGACATGAGCTTTCTTGGGCCCATTTCTCAAATTGACCAGCAAATTTATTATTTGTGACCAACAATATCTCATTTAACTCCTCTAAACCTTGGATTCTATCAAGAATATAATCAACTAAAGGCCTTCCATTTATATCCAATAAGGCTTTTGGCGTGTCTTTAACCAAAGGGTATAATCTCGTTCCGTATCCTGCAGCTAATATAATCGCTTTCATCTTCTTATCCTTTTATTCTTTACTATTTTCTTCGTTTAAAAACGCGGGAGCTAATTCATTGAGTTTCATTCGACTAAAATTCTCAACTTCTTGTCCCGTTGATAACGACAAGGCCTCTGTCGCCAATTTTTTAGCATCTTTAAAGTTTACGCTTCGTATCATTTGTTTAATTTGTAAAATGCTTAACGGAGACATGCTGAAATCATCTAATTCTAATCCTAATAAAATTAAAGCAAGAACAGGTTCGCTACACATCTCTCCACAGAGTCCTACTGAAATTTTTTCAGCATGGGCCGCATCAATCGTTCGTTTAATCAGTCTTAAAACACCTGGGTGACCAGGTTCATATAAATCAGCCGTTTTGATATTCACACGATCAACAGCTAATGTGTATTGAATCAAATCATTTGTTCCAATACTAAAAAAATCTACTTCTTTCGCTAAAAGATCTGCGGTCATCGCAGCTGAAGGCACCTCAATCATAATGCCAACAGGCATCTTTTCATCAAAAGTTATATTTTCATCTTTTAAATTTTGTTTAACCTCTTTAAGAATATCATTGGCCGCTCTTAAGTCGCCCAACCCTGTAATCATCGGGTACATTAAACGGACCTTTCCAAAAGCGGAGGCTCGCAGCACAGCTCTTAATTGTGTTTTAAAAATGTCTGGTCGAGCTAAACAAAAACGTATCGCCCTCCATCCCAAAAACGGATACATATCACGAGGAATTTGTAGACTAGAAATAAATTTATCGCCCCCTAAATCTAGACTTCTAATGGTCACAGGGTTTGGGGCAATTTGCTCAGCCACTTGTTTATAGGCCTTAAATTGTTCTTCTTCTGATGGAAGATCAACTCGGTTCATATAAAAATATTCCGTGCGATATAAACCTATTCCGTTAGCACCATGTTTGATAATCGTAGGGATTTCTTCCGGCAATTCTAAATTAGCCAATATTTTTACTTTATGCCCATCCGATGTCTCACATGGCAGATCTTTAATTTCTTTGAATTGATCTTGAAACTCCACAATTCGAAACTGTGCATCCTTATAAATGGCTTTTGTCTCTTTTGTCGGGTTTATTAACACAAGCCCTTTTCGACCATCAATGATAACAAAATCTTGATTACGAATTTTAAGGGTAGCATCCTTTAATCCAACGACAGCAGGAACTCCTAAAGATTTGGCCATAATCGCGGTATGTGAAGTCTTGCCTCCTACATCTGTAGCAAAGGCTATGATATTTTGATTGTACATACTCGCTGTATCTGAAGGTGATAAATCATGGCTTATAATAATAAGCTCTTCTGTTAAATTGTCAAAATCATGCAACTTAGATTCATCCATCAAATTTTTTAAAACACGTCGACCAATATCACTGACATCACTCACGCGCTCTTTTAAATATTCATCTTCAATATTTGAGAAAATTTTTACATATTTCTTAAGCACTTCTGAGAAAATATACTCAGCTGAAAGTTTCTCATCGCGAATGCGTTTAATCACTTCATCTGTCAAAGATCTATCTTCTAAAACAAGCAAATGAGCATCAAAAATTTGAGCATGTTGCCCACCCAAATCTTTACTGATATTTTTTTGTATCTCTAATATCTCTTCTTTCGTCTTGATAAGGGCTTCTTCAAAACGAGCAATTTCTATTGGTATTTCCGTCTCCATTATCACACGAGGAGCAACAACAAAATCTTGTTTATCCAAGATAAAGGATGAACCCGATGCTATACCTGGAGCGGCAGCTATTCCTTTTAAAACAATTTCTTCCACTAAATTTCTTCCCTTTTTAAAAACACTTCCAATTCATCTAAAAGAGCCTGAGCATCGTCTCCCTCAACTTCTACTTTTAACTTCGAATCCTTCTGGGCCCCTAACGTTAAAATACCCATAATAGAGGCGCCATTAACTTTTTCTTCGCCTTTAAGAATGGTTACGTTTGAGTTATATTTTGTCACAATCTGAACAAACATCGCAGCCGGACGCGCGTGAAGGCCTTGTTCGTTTTTAATCATTAATTCTTTTTCTAATTTGGGCATAATACGTACTCAAAATCTTTTATCGTTTAATAACGCGATACGTCTCTATTAATTTAATCAAAGCCCGATTTAATTTCGTGGAGTCATGTCTAACAAAGTTAGTTACACCTAAAAGATCCGTGGCAAACACCTTAAAGCCCATTTCTTTAACTTTTTCTGCATCCGCCTTAACAGGATAAGACCCCTCTTCCTTATATCGACCTAGAGCCTCTTCTGGCGGTTCGGCATTGTTCATCAAGCACACATCAATAACATCATTATTAGAATGATCAACAATCGCCTTCACATGATCACTCGCTGAATAATCTCCAGACTCTCCATTTTGTGTCATTACGTTACAAATATAAATCTTAAACGCTCTTGATTTAGCTATCGATTCACTCACACCCTTAATAATCAAATTAGGTATAACACTTGTATACAAACTTCCCGGACCTAACACTATAATATCAGCTTCTTCAATGGCCGCTAACGCATCTGCTGTGGGAACAGCATCTTCATCTGTTAAACTAACTCTTTTAATTCTTAACTCGGGATTAGGGATCTTATCTTCCCCTTGAGTCTTTGAACCATCCATATATTCAGCAACCAAATGAAGATTCGTTACTGTCGATGGAACAACTTTTCCACGAATAGCTAAAACATGACTCGTTTCTTTAACAGCGCGTTCAAAATCTCCGTCTGTCAGCTGTACCATAGCTGTTAAAAATAAATTCCCAAAATTGTGACCTTGCAGTTGAGAATCTTGTGAAAAACGAAATTGAAATAACTCACCCATTAAAGCCGGTGCATCAGCTAGAGCCACTAAACAATTACGGATATCACCAGGGGCAACGATATTAAATTCTTCTCTTAAACGTCCAGAAGAGCCACCACTATCAGCGACCGTAACAATCGCTGTAATATTAGCGCTATATTCTTTTAAACCAAAAATTAAATGAGAAAGACCTGTTCCCCCTCCAATAACAGCAATCTTAGGCCCCCGTTCTAGATATTGTTTTTGATACAGTATATTGACTAAATCGCGCTCTCCTCTTGGAAGAAGGAGTGTCATCAGCGAAACAATCATTTTCCCCACACTTAGAACTATTAAAATAGCTCCGCACAATATCCAGACGATCCCAATGACTTTCACAAACCCAAAAGGTTTTGCCAAAAGGAATGCGCCAATTATAACAATAAATACACCGCAAATGGAAAACGTAACCCACCGTTTAATACCCATTCCACGGTACAACCATCTAAAAGGATTTTTGGACATGATTAAAGCTTAGACAATCGCACATCTTCTTGTTGTACGATCTTTAATATCATTTTTTCGTCCGTGACAGACTTAAGACTATCTCTGATAAATTTATCTTTTAATAAACGAGATATTCTTGCTAATGCCTTTAGGTGAGGTCCTGCAGAATCAACAGGAGCAACGAGCAAGAAAAATATGTGGGCAGGCTCTCCATCGAGAGAATCAAAGTTAATTCCTTTTTTACTAACACCTAAGCACCCTATCAGCTTTTTAACACACTCACATTTACCATGAGGAATAGCTATCCCCTGACCAATGGCTGTCGAACCTAACGCTTCTCGAGCCATTAGAGTTTCAACAATTTTCTTTTTATGTTTCTTATCAATTTCACCGGAACTAATAAACAAATCTACCAATTCTGAAATAACATCTTCTTTTTTTGAACCTTTCAGATCAGCACTTATTGCTTTGGGACAAAGAAAATCAGTAGTCTTCATCTAAATGTTTCCTCCTCGAAGTCTTACGATCATATCTTTATTCATAATAATTTCTATTAAATACTTAAAAAAGCGGCGGAAGGGATTTGAACCCTCGACATCCACCTTGGCAAGGTGGCATTCTAGCCAGCTGAATTACCGCCGCAAATTATTAGTAGGTTGTAGTAAGTACGTTGTAGGTAGAGATCCGAAACAAATTTACTTTTCTACTTACAACCTACATCCTACTTCTTACTTAATAATAATTCCTCAAGTGCCCCGCGAGGGACTTGAACCCCCACGGATTACTCCACTAGTTCCTAAGACTAGCGCGTCTACCAATTCCGCCAGCGGGGCAAGGCTTCGTAAAAATGCTTTCGCATTTAATAAGCTACTAACTTCGCTCTTCATAAAATGAAGTACAAAGTTAGTGGCTCAAATGGTGACCCACCTGCGACTTGAACGCAGCACACCAGCCTTAAAAGGGCTGTGCTCTACCGGATGAGCTAGTGGGTCAAAGACATACGCGAAAAAACGCGAAAAGATTAAGAAGGATTCGCGAAAATATGCGAGATGTTCTAATTAATATCTTTTAAGTTTTTGCTTTTTTCTTCTAAAAGAACGTCAATATCTTTGATAAATTTATCTGTCAACTTCTGTATCTCTTCATGCGCTTTAAAACTGTCATCTTCAGAAATAGTCTTACTCGTTTCCATCTTTTTTACTTTGTCATTCGCTTCTTTACGCATCGTACGTAAAGAAATACGCCCCTTTTCAGCCATCTCTTTAACCAGCTTCGCTAATTCGTTTCTTCTCTCTTCAGATAAAGCAGGAATATTTAATCGAACAATCTTACCGTCATTCATCGGGGTAAGCCCTAAGCTTGATTGATTGATAGCTTTTTCAATTTCAGGAATAACCGTTGGATCCCAAGGCTGAATAACAATAGTACGGGCATCAGGAATACTAACGGCAGCGACTTCTTTAAACATTGTTGGAGTCCCATAATAATCGAGATGCAAACCTTCAATAAGACCTGGATGAGCGCGGCCTGTACGAACTTCATTAAATTCGCGTTTAGCCGAATCAATAGCTTTTTTCATTATACCTTCAGTTTCTTTTAAGATTTCTTTAACTGGCATCTGACACCTTCTTGTTAGACGTTAGTAAAAATCTATAACAACAATTTAGTGAACAACCGTACCTATCTTCTCACCTAAAACTGCCTTTTTTATATTTCCTTTTTTAAGCAAATCAAAAACTACGATGGGTAAATTGTTATCCATACACATACTAATCGCCGTTGCATCCATAACCCTTAAATCTTTTCTTAACACATCTATAAATTTTAATGATTCAAATCGCTTAGCACTCTTATCTTTCATCGGATCCGCTGTATAAACACCATCAACCTTTGTCGCCTTTAAAATAACATCCGCATCAATTTCTTTTGCTCTAAGGGCAGCTGCCGTATCTGTCGTAAAATAAGGATTTCCTGTACCAGCGACAAAAATAATCACGCGACCTTTTTCTAAATGTCTTACAGCGCGACGTCGAATATAAGGCTCTGCAATAGCAGCCATGGAAATAGCCGTCATAACACGGGTTTGAACATCACATCTTTCTAAAGCATTTTGAAGGGCCAATCCATTAAGAACAGTGGCTAGCATTCCCATGTAGTCAGCGACTGATCGATCAAGTCCAAAACGTTTAGACTCCATTTGGCCGCGAAAAATATTTCCGCCTCCAACGACCAAGGCAATTTTGACACCTAAATCGCGAACTTCTTTTATTTGTTCGGCCAAGGAGATGCACATCTCAACATCGATACCATGCTCTCCTTTACCTAGCAAAGCCTCACCACTAAGCTTTAAAAGAATTTTTTTATAGATTGGTTTTTTACTCAACTTCGTTGACCTTGTAGCGTTTAAAACGGCTTACAAAAATGTTTTCACCAATACTTGCTATACTTTCATTAATTAAATCTTGAATTGTTTTTTTAGAATCTTTAACAAACGATTGTTCTGAAAGACAATTCTCTTTGATATATTCTTCTTTATTATCTTGCGAATTTAAAACGTCTTCTGGAATATCATCTTTTTTTAAAAAAAGAGGATTAACAGCAGCTATGTGCATCGCCAAATCTTTAGCCAACCGACCAAAATCTTCATTAGAAGCCACGAAATCTGTTTCACAATTGACCTCAACAAGAACACCAATTTTTGAACCCTGATGAATATAGGCCTCAATGCGCCCTTCTTTGGCTTCACGGCTTCCTTTTTTGGCTGCAATCTCTAAACCTCTTAAGCGCAAAAATTCTTTCGCTTTCTTAACATCTCCACTAGATTCTTCCAAGGCATTCTTGCATTCCATAACGCCGCATGATGTTTGTTCTCTTAATGTTTTAATATCTTCAGCTGAAATCGCCATAACGTATCCTTTCACCTAATTTATTTGATTAAAATGATTCGAAGAAACTTATCAAAGTTTTATTCCGCGGCTGGCACTTCTTTTTCTTGCGGTTTTTCTTCTTTTTTCTCATCCTTTGGAACAACAACTTGTTGTTCTTCACTCTTCTTTCTTATCGTTTCACTTTCTGTGAATTCTTTCACGCCTTCAAGTATACTTTCAACAACAAGAGATGTTATAAATCGAATGGACTTTAAAGCATCGTCATTTCCTGGAATAGGATAATCAATAACATCTGGATTACAATTCGTATCAACAATACCAACAACAGGAATGTGTAGCTTAATCGCCTCTTTAATAGCTATATCTTCCTTCTTAGGATCAACAACGAATAAGATACTTGGTAATTTTTTCATCTCACGAATACCGCCTAAATCGCGAAGAAGTTTATCCCGTTCTTTCGTTAACCTTGCAATCTCTTTCTTTTTTAAATTTTCCCAAACGCCGTTTTCACTCATTTTTTCAATTTCGTTTAAACGACTAATAGATTTCTTAACTGTTTGAAAATTTGTTAGAAGCCCGCCTAACCAGCGATTTTTAATGTAAAACATTTTTGCTTTGTTGGCTTCTTCTTCAACAATCAATTGGGCTTGTTTTTTAGTACCAACAAAAAGGACGTCCCCGCCTTTGGCAGCAACGTCTTTAACATATTCTCTTGCAGTATTTAAACAAGCAACAGTCTTCTCTAAATCTATGATATAAATCCCAGCGCGTTGTCCAAAAATAAACTTCTTCATCTTCGGGTTCCAACGCTGAGTTTGATGTCCAAAATGAACACCTGATTCTAACAACTTCTTAATTAATTCGTCAACCATCGCTCTAACTCCTTATGTAACTTTGTTTCAATTCTATTCTTTATTTGAGCTTAGGGCAGCAAAAAACCGAATAGAATTGTTATTAATAATTAATTTTTTAATATTGAAAATCTTTCAACAGCATATTCCCCATCGAAAGATCGAGATAGTATAGCCAATAATTGTTTTATTTGCAACCATTTATTTACCTAGAAACAAAGCGTATATCAGCCACCCATTAAGCCTGAAACTGCATGCTATGCAACCTGTTATACAAAGGGCAACTCTCAAGAAGCTCATCATGGGTCCCAATCCCCACAACCTGACCTTTCTCTAAAACAACGATTTTATTGGCTTTTTTGATAGTAGATAATCGATGCGCGATCGCCACAACAGTCCGTCCCTGCATGAGTTTATCAAGGGCCTCTTGAACAAACTTTTCTGATTCTGAATCAAGTTGAGAGGTTGCTTCATCCAAGATGAGAATCGGAGGATTCTTTAGAATCGCACGCGCGATAGACAAACGCTGTTTCTCTCCACCTGATAATCGAAACCCACGATCACCGATCACAGTATCATACCCATCAGGCATATCCTTAATAAAACGATGGGCAAAGGCCTTCAAAGCGGCTTGCTCCACTTCGGCCAAAGGAATCTCAGGGTGCCCATAGGCAATATTGCCGCGAACAGTGTCGTTAAATAAAATAGATTCTTGGGTGACAATTCCAAATTGCTTACGAAGAGAATTGAAAGAGACTTCTTTCAAATCGACACCATCCATGATGACTGAGCCTTGTGTGGGATCATAAAAGCGTGGAATGAGATTAACCAAGGTCGTTTTACCTGTTCCCGTTGGCCCCACAATAGCAACAAGTTCTCCCTTATTGATTTCAAGATCAATACCGCGAAGAACTTCCTCAGCATCCTCAGCATATTTAAAGTGAACATCCTTTAAGCACAAACCTTCTTGCATCTCGGGAATATCCCTAGCCCCTTCCTTTTCTAAAACTGTAATCTCTGCATCTAAAATTTCATAAATTCGTTCGTTAGCCGCAATAGCCTGTTGTAACAAAGCATTAACATTTCCTAATTTTTTGATCGGACTAATAAGCATCATAAAAGAAGCAATAAGAGTGATCAAAACCCCCGCGCTCATCGTCTCATCCATAACTTTATTTCCCAACCACATAAATATCCCCATCGCACAACATAGGCCCACCACCTCTGTAATGGGTGAAATCAACAACAGCCGTCGGACAGCCTTCATTTTTAGTTTATACAATGTATAATTTTCTTTCTTAAAACGGTTCACTTCATACTTCTCTGTGTTAAAGGCTTTGACTACTTTTATTCCAGAAACCGTTTCCATAATATGTGAAGTAATATCGGCCATTTTTTCTTGCGTGAAAATAGAAATCTTTTTTAACTTCTTGCCAATTTGCGAAATGGGAATACCAATAAAAGGAAACACTATCAATAAAATAATTGATCCTTCGGTGTAGATATTTAAAGCTATTCCTAAATAAATTAAAATCATCATTGGCTGACGAAACAAATCGATAACAGCGTAGGAAACAGCATTTTCTATAATATTGGCATCAAACGTAATTCTTGAAACAATCTCTCCTGTTCGTTTTTTACTAAAATAGTCAATGGAAAGATGTTGAATCTTGTGGTAAAGGTTATCTCTTATATCTCGCATAACATTTTGAGAAATTTGCGACATAAAATATGAGTACCAATAAACAAAAAACTGCTTGCTTATGATAACAATGACCGCGGCGATAGGAAAATATTTGAATATTATTTTGTTGTCCATATCATTAATTTTTCCAATAAAATCAGCGACAAACTGAGGTAACTCATTGGGAATGATAATCGGTTTATCGCTAAAAATGCGATCAATCATGGCGGGAATCATGGGAAGCTGAAAAGCCTCGAAAAAAGAGGCAAGAATCATAAAGATCACAGCGCCAACAAAATAGCGCTCATAACCCTTAACGAATTTTAACATTTTAAGGTATTCTTTCATAATAGCGGCTAATTTACCATACCCATTGACTTTTGTCGAGGTATTTGTTAGGTTAGAGGCTTACGTTTCTAAACGTTTTTCACTTGAATTCCAATTTCTTTTAATCTGTAAACGATTGCTAATCAACAATTTATAAAACCATGCCTCAAAAAATAAAACTAGCCTTGATCGGTATCGGACACCTAGGAGCCATCCACCTTAAAGTCCTTCAGGAATTGCTGGATCACGTGGAAATCGTGGCCATTTGCGACATTAAGGAAGAACGCACCCAGCGTTTGGCTAGCCACTACAATGTGCCTGTTGTTGATCATTACACAAAACTTCTAGGAAACGTTGATGCTGTTGATATTTGCGTACCTACGGAAAACCATTTTGAAGTGGCTGAATTCTTCTTAAAAAATAACGTTCACACCTTTGTTGAAAAACCTATTTCAAAAACACTTAAAGAAGCCGATGAATTGATTGCCTTGTCTGAGAAAAATAATGTCAAACTACAAGTAGGCCATGTCGAACGTTTTAATGCTGCCTTTGAATCCATCAAACATTTTACGCATAACCCGATGTTTATCGAATGTCATCGGCTTAACAACTTCCCTAATAGATCTTTAGATGTTGGCGTTGTCATGGATTTGATGATTCATGATATCGATATCGTTTTAGGTATTATCAAATCCCCCATTGCAGATATTCAAGCGGTGGGTGTTAACGTTTTAACGCCCTTAGAGGATATTGCAAGCATTCGCTTAACTTTTGAAAATGGCTGTGTGTGCAATTTAACAGCCAGTCGTATTTCTGAAGAGGTGATGCGGAAAATTCGAATCTTTCAAAATGATATGTACATCTCTCTCGATTATGTTAAACAAGAAGCTTTTATTTATAAAAAACATGGAACTCAAATTTCCAAACACAGCCTGCCCATTGAAAAAGAACAACCCTTAAAAAAAGAATTAAATCATTTTCTAGAGTGCATAACACTTAATCAAAACCCAATCGTTTCCGGCCGTGAAGGTCGAGAGGCTTTAGATGTTGCTTTACGCATAAGCGATCTTATATGGAGCAAGAAAAACAAATCATAATTGTCGCCGGAGAAGCATCTGGTGATATGCACGCAGCTCATCTCGTTGAGAAGATTAAAACACTTGATCCTCAAATAAAAATTGCTGGGTTCGGCGGACCTCAACTGCAAGCAAAAGGCGTGGAAATTTATCAGGATCTCACCAAAATTGCTGTCGTTGGTTTCTTTGAAGTCCTTAAACACTATCCCCTTTTTAAAAAAGCGTTTAATCTTATCCTTAAAAAAATAAAGACAACAAAACCTAGTGCCGTTATTCTCGTTGATTATCCAGGGTTTAATTTACGGCTAGCCAAAGAAATAAGAAAGATCAAAGGCTTAAACACTAAAATTATCTATTACATAAGCCCTCAAGTTTGGGCGTGGAAACAAAAACGTGTGGCGGACATCAAAAAATATGTTGATGAGATGCTTGTGCTTTTTGAATTTGAGAAAACTTTTTATAAACGTTTTAATGTTAATGCAACCTTTGTCGGCCACCCTTTACTTGAACTGATGGATGTGAATCTAAAAAAGGAAGAATATTTAAAAACAACGAAATTACAAGAATACAAATTAACGATTGGACTCCTTCCTGGTTCTCGAAAAAAGGAAGTGGAACGCCATCTTCCTATAATGTTAGAGACAATAGAGGTTCTTAACAAAGAATTTCCTATGCTTCAATTTCTCATCATCCAAGCCCCTACAATTGAGACAGAATTCATTGAATCTCTTCTCCCCCAAAATACACGACACCTAGCGCTAGTTCCTCAATCTTATAATGCCATCAATGCTTGTGATCTTTGCATGGTTGCCTCTGGGACGGCAACGCTTGAGGTTGCGATATTGGGAAAACCCATGGTGGTTATTTATAAAACATCCCTATTAACCTTTGCACTTGCCAAATGGCTTATTAAGATTCCCTACATAGCCATGGTTAATGTCATCGCCGAGCGTAAAATTGTACCAGAATGTGTTCAACATCAAGCGAGACCTTCAGTCATTGCAAAAGAACTTAAAGCCATTTTCACAGATGAGATAAAAATTGCGGAAATCAAATCTGATTTGGGTGAGGTAAAAAAATCTTTGGGAGATGGTGGGGCAAGCGAGCGTGCCGCTCGCGCTATACTTAAAACAATTTCAACAACTTAAAAATCTATCGATTATTACAATCTTCCGGACAATTACAACTATTTTCGAATTGATTACAAATTCCGTTACCACAAGGCAAACAGGCTGCCACACTATCAACAGAATTTGACCCTTTCATATCACAGGTTCCATCAAAAAATTCAACACCACAACGTTTAACCATTCCCTCGCAACATTGCACATCTTGTCCCGTATACGCTAACCCACCACATCCTCCAGCGGGTTGAACTTTGTAATAACACACCTTTTTCCCCGAACATCCATCCATAATCTGGCAAGAATCTTCCGGACAATCATCAACGCTTAACTCCAAACACGATTTTGGAAAACAGCCTATATCACATCCATCAAAAAGGATGCCAGCATAACATGTCTGCATACATTTATCCTTTGGACACTCCTCTTCTTTTTCATAAATATCAGCGCAATATTCTCCTAATTCATCGGCTTTAAGAGAGCTTGTAAAAACTAATCCAGTGAACACTATTAAAACACATACAAAAAATCTTAAAATTATTCTTCTTGAAAATAATATCATGATACGTCCTCTTTAAAGTATTGTTGATTTAAGAATTTTTTACTTTTACTACCCTCTAACAAGATTACCCTCTACTTGAAATCAAAAAAATATTTTGATTACAAAAAATTTAGTTGCCATAAACCGCTTATTATTCAGCTTCTAACTCTAAATACACCTTAGGATCCCCTAAGACACCGGCCATTTTCATTCCTTCCCGTAATTCCTCAGACTGTGAAAAACGGACAGCCTTATGAAGATCATCCCACTCAAAAACGATGGAAATGTCATTAAGATCATCTGAATTACGAAAAATCTGGCAACTGCTCTGGCCGCTCATTTTTCTAAAAGGCGCTCCTAAATCAAAAAGTTTCTTCCACTTATCAAAATCTTCTACCTTATGTTGTACAATAATTTTAGCCATTTATCCCTCCGTTTAAATTGCCTTATTAAAACCTTTCCACAGATTTTTGGCGGACCCAGCCGGATTTGCTATCTATCCGTTTTATTTTAAACCAATCATCCTCTTTTTTCAAAATTTTTAACCCCACACCTTCAGGTAGCGGAAAATGGATAGTAGAATTTTTTCTCGGTTCAAATCTCGCTTCATCCTTTATTATTACATAAGCTAAATTCGAGTCTCCATTAATCTTCATAATAAAACCAAATAAAAAAACGCAGAAAATCACAGCAAAAGCAGTAAATGCCCATTTCCTTGTTGAAGATTTCCACTTTAAGAATTCTGCGATCAAATACATTAGACTCATTACTATCAAAATGCATGTCATGATAGTAAACATCTCCTCTTTTGTATAAAACTGGACATGAGCCTTAAGAGCCCTCTGATAAAGGTTTAAAGAAACCTTTGTATTATCTTTTATACGCGCCTTAGCAAAACGATAATTGAATTTTAAATCTCCATCACGCGGAATAATTCTTAAGGCACGCTCATAATTGAGCATAGCCTTTCCTAATTGTTTATTTTTAATGTAACTGTTGGCTAGATTAAAATAAACGTTTCCACTCACACGGCCGCTTGCAATGATAGCCTCATAATCCTCAATTGCTTTTCCCAAATCTCCACTTTTATAATAATGTTCAGCGGAGACAAACTTGCCCAGAATATCTTTCTTACTGAGATTACTCCACGCAGGATTGATCATCATTAAACTTAAAATACACACAAGACTCGCAATTCGCCGTTTTCTCATTTAATTCGCCTCTCAATATGATCAATAATTTCTTCAACGCGTTGATAAGCAATTCTCATATTTTTGGCATCAATAATACGGGAACCAAAACGAATGGTGTCACACTCCTCAATTGTGACTGCAATATCCGTTAAAAACTTTTCATCAATACGTTTGGATTCTTCACAATTTTTAATTGCTTCATAATTCACAGCCCCTAAAGCCAGATGAAATTTATGGGCTAAGTAATGCTGTAGGGTTTTAAATAAACTGTCATAAAATTGATCAATCTTATTTAAATCCATAAGCCTTCTGGCCTGCATAAGATCTTTTCTTGCATGCTTAGGAGCAAGATGTCTTTTGGCAAAAACCGTATCTGTTTCCAATCTTTGATAACGCTTTAAAAAGAACAAAACCACCCCCCACAATAATCCATACAGCAAAAGAAATATAAAATAATAACCCTGCTTATAAAAGGGCCTATCCTTTTCTTCTAGAATCCCCAATCTATCTTTAATAAAAACGATATCACTACCTAACTCTTGCTGCTTTTCAATAATCTCAAGTTTTTTATTCAATCCAATAACGCGAAGTTCCCCATCCCCTTCGACTTTCTGAATGTTAATAGGAAAAGGACCTTTTGTAATCGTTAAATATTTATTATATCGAGGATCAAAATAGGAAAAATTAATGGCTGGGAATTCTTTAATATCTGAAGATTTTGGAATAACAACCTCTTCCAAACGTTTTTGCTTGCCATCATCTTTAATAATGGGTTCATATACTTTAAATTGATCCTCAATATCAAGCTTAGGAAAATTAACCGTTTTTAAATGCCCTTCACCACTAATCATCATCTTAAGCGTTAACGGATCTCCCTCTTTGACATCTGATGGACCAACGGAGGCATCAAAATGATAATTTCCCACCGCTCCATTAAATCCAATCGGACGCCCTTCACTTGGTAAATCCTTCACCTTAATAACCATCTCACCTGATTTAATTTTAATTGGTCTTTTTTCAGATCGATTAAAAAAATCTGAAAAGAAAGGATCATCAAAGACGCTCTCACGACGATTAGATTTGTCTGATGCAACCAATATATTGCAATTAACGGTAAGAGGCCCTAAATTCAACTCCCCAGTTCGTGTTGGATAAATCGTTTTATTAAATTCAACAATGTCATATTTCAAACCATTAATAACCTGTTGATATTGTTTAACAGCTGTCTTACCTTCTTCACTAAATCCGACATTATCTAAAATAGGATAATTAATATCCCTTAAAGACAACTCGTTGGCATACAAAAGTATTTTGATAGGAATAGGACTGTTAAGATAAAATTCTGTATCAGGCGCTTTTAGCACTACAAATAACTTATCATCTAATGTGCGCGCTTTTGGTTGTTGTGTTTGAATGGTGTTTTTGCTAGCGCCAGGAATATCTATCACTGTAATCGTGATAGCGTCGGTAAAATATCTCTTTGAATCAACATCCAACTCTAAAGAAGGAATTTCAAATTCACCAACCTTTAAAGGATAAAATTTATAAACAAACGTCTTTGAGCTTGAATATTGAGCATTCAGGATTGTATAACTTGTTTTCGAACCGGCGGCTTGCACATCGAAGCCTTCAATATTAGAAAAAGGAACAGGAATAACATCTTGTGAACCATTGACTGTCACGGTTAACTCCACATAAGAGTCTAATCGCACCTCTTTTTTATCAACGGAGGCCTCAACACTAACCGCTTGGGCATAAGCTTGTGGAGAAACTCCTATTACGATAAAGGAAAAGAGAACAAACAATAACAATCGATTTATAGTTACCAATAACTTTATCATTACGCGTTACCAATCCTTCAAAACAGATTGAGATTTAAATTTTTGTTTATACACATTTAATAACCCTCGAGGCTCAACGGATTGTTGATAACTCTGTAAAAGCGTTTGCGCTTCTTGCTCTGTCAGCTCTTTGTTCTCTTTCTTCATCTTATTATCTTGAGCTTGCTCATTGGCCGAAGACTGATCTTCATTAGCCTGCTCTTGTTCATTCTTTTTTTCTTCTTCATTTGAATCCGGTTGAGATTGGGATTGCTCATCTTCTTGGTCTTCATTATTATTTTGTTCATTCTGACTTTCTTGATCCTGCTCTGAGTTCTGTTGTTGCTCATTTTGGTTTGAAGACTGCGATTGATCATCTTGATTTTCTTCCTGCTGAGACTGATTGGAATCGTTATTTTCCTCTTTATTTTGAGAATCCTGATCCTCTTGATCGTTGTTATTCTCCTGCGATTGATCTTTAGACTGATCTGAAGACTGCCTATTTTGCTGCACCTGTTTCTCTATTTTTTCAACTAATCGCTCTGCCAATTCCAAATTGTATTTAGCATCTTCATTTTTCCAGTTAATAGCCAAAGCATTCTCAAATTGAGCCACAGCCTCCTTTGAATGATCTAAACTCACCATCAAATCCTCCGATCCTAATCGATTTGCCCTCTGATAGTTAGCATTTCCAAGATTAAAATGAACCTGCTCTTTCAACTCTAAATCCTCCGTTAAAGTGGCAAAATTTAAATTCTCAATAGCTTGGGCATAGTCTTTCAATTTATACAGAGCGGTGCCTTTATTAAAACTTATAATAGCAGAAAGAGGATCCCGCTCTAAGGCCTGATCATATTTTTCTAAAGCTTTAGAATAATCATCTTTTTTATAGTAATTATTTCCCTTTTTGACATCTCCCTCCATTGAGGCTAACACCGATGTGGCATTTCCAATAATTAAGACAAATAAACTAATCAAAAAGATTAATCCTGTTTTTTCTTTTTTCGTGTTGATAAACATGTCTCCGTTACAAGTAATAAAAGGGCCATACTTAATGGAATTTGAAACCGTTCATTAAAACGTTTTTCTTTTTTACTTTCCACTTCCCGACGCTGCATCTTAGAAATCTGTTGATCATATAAATAATCTAGCCCAAACTGAGCGCCACTCGCTTTTACATAAACGCCGCCGGTTGTTAACGCAATATCTTGCAAAATCCTTTCATTAAGTCTGGACTTAACAACATTTCCTTTAGAATCCTTCAAATACCCTTCATCTCCTCTACTATTGCGAATCCGAATTAATTCCCCTTCCCTCGTTCCAATACCTATCGTAAATATTTTAATCCCTTTTTCTTTAGCCACCTTCGCTACTTTTAAAGGATCCCCCTCCAAATTATCACCATCTGTAATGATAATAACAGCCTTGTGTTGGCTTAGTGTATTATCGTAACTCTTTAAGGACTCGGAGATGGCGGCCTCTAAATTCGTTCCTCCCACAGGAATCGATGATGTGCTTAGTGCATTAAGACTCAACACAAAACCATTGTAATCGACCGTCAAAGGGCAAACCATAAAGGCATCCCCTGAAAAAGCAATGAGACCTATACGATCGCCTTTTAATTTCTTTAATAAATCCATAACAGCCAATCGTGTTCGCTCCAAACGATTGGGTTTAACATCTTGGGTAAGCATACTTTTTGATGTATCCACAACAACCAATATATCTACGGCTTCACGTTTTATCTCTCGCCACTGAAATCCCCATTGGGGACGCGCTAAAGCAACAATACTTAAAGCAACGACCCCACCGATAAGCACCATTTTCAAAATATTACGCGAATGTTCCGTATTACGATTTACTTCTTTTAAAAGCTGTGGCTCAATAAAACTTTCCGTGATTTTTTGTTTTCTTTTATGACTCCAATAGAAGAAAAAAACAAGAATAAAAAGCAGCCAAAAAAGATGAAACATGTTTAAATTTTCAAATTGCATAAATTAAGGTATTTTTAAAAAAGAAGTTTGTCTTAAAATTAATTCAATGATCAGTAAGAAAATGGCGGCCAATAAAAACTTCTCAAATAACTCCGTGTATTCATAATAACCGTATTCTTCAATCTCGGTCTTCTCAAGCCTATCAATCTCTTCATAAATTTTTCGCAAAGAAGAAGTATCTGTGGCCCGATAATACTTTCCTCCCGTAATATCCGCAATCTCTTCTAATGTCTTTTCATCTAAATCTAACATCACATTTTGATAAACCTTCTTCCCAAAAAAGTTAGTAGGATACGGCACGGGCCCTGTCGAGCCCGCTCCAATCGTATAAATCTTAACACCATAATGCTTAGCGGCTCGGGCAGCTTCAATAGGATCAACATCCCAAACATTATTAACGCCATCTGTTAATAAAATGACTATCTTACTTTTTGCTTCACTATCCTTTAATCGCGATAAGGATGAGGCTATAGCCGACCCAACGGCTGTCCCATCTTTGATTAAACCCATCTCTACTCGTTCTAAATTCAATACGATCCATGTATAATCCGTAGTTAAAGGACAAACTGTATAAGCCAATCCAGCAAATGCAATTAATCCAATCCGATCATTTTGCCTTTTCTCAATAAAATCAATGACAACCTCTTTAATAATATGTAAACGATTCTTTCGTTTGCCATTAATCTTAAAGTCCTCCGCAGCCATACTACCTGAGGAATCGATTGCCAGTAAAATATCAATCCCCTCTGTTTTAACAATCGCCTTATCGATTACAATGCGAGGACCTGCTAAAGCAAAACAAAAAAGAAAAATAATGCCATAACGCAAATAACGCGGCAGATGAATAAATCGCATCTTCCACGTGGGCTTTAACGATTTTAGGAGTATGCCAGATGAGAAATGAAAACCTGTTGACGGCTTTCTTTTTTCACGAGAAATACAGAAGATTAATAAAATGGGAATTAGCAGTAAAAATAAAGGTGTCTTAAAAATCATACAACCCGTGTCTCCTCAAGTAATGCTTTGGCTAATTCAAAACTCTTCTCAACCTCTTCTCGTCCCGGTTCATGTTTAGCAAATTTAACAAGATCACATGACGTTAAAAAGTCCTTTAGAACATTTTTTTGTTTTTCATTTAACTTATCAAGCGCCTGTAAATCAGCTAAAAATTCCTCCGTTGTCATATCTGGGGCATTAATTGTAAACTGCTCCTCAAAATAGTAACGAATAATACGTGATAATTTTAAATAAAATTCTTCATAACGTTTATTATTTAGAAGATCCTCTTCCTGCAAAGACTTTAATCTTAACATGGCGCACTCATAAGGTGTTTTGATCTTACCCACCGTTATTTTTCTACGTTCTAACCTTTTTGAGATAACATATAAAACACCCAAAATTAACCCACCTAAGAGAAGGAATAACATGATCCAAAAAATAACCGGGTTCATAGGTAAAGCGAAAGGCGGACTAACATCTCGTAATTCCTCTGCATTAACAGAATGTATATTTATCGTTAGAAAAAATGTTATTAAGAAAAAGGCTTTTTTCATTTATCTAAATTTACTTTTTTGCCGTCTTAGAAAAAATTTAATCATTTCATCGGAATAGGATGAATCCGTTGAAAGATTAATCGAATCAACCCCAACCGATCGAAAAAGCTGATCTCTTGATTTAACCCTGCGATCATTATGATAATTATAATGTTCGCGTAATCGGGGACTTGTTGTATCAATGATAAAAGATTTACCTGTTTCAGCATCTTCAAGTTCCACAAGACCGGCTTGTGTTAGTGTTGTCTCTTTAGGGTCGTTAAGACAAATGGCGGTTAAATCGTGTTTTTTATTTGCTGCAGAAAGTGATTTTTTTAGAGTTTCTCTTAAATCCGCATTTTCAGGGTCCACCTGATCAACTAAAAAATCAGAGATGAGAAACGTAATAGCACCCCTTGTGGTGACTTTATTCAGATAATCAATCGCTTGAATCAAATCTGTTTTTTGATGTTCCGGCTCAAAATATAGGATTTCACGCACAACGCGTAGGACATGGCTAAGACCTTTACGTGGAGGAATAAACTTTTCAATTTTATCTGTAAAAATAATAAGCCCAATCTTATCATTATTACGCGAAGCACTAAGGGCTAGAAGAGCCGACACCTCTGCTGCTAGATGACTTTTAAGATGCTTCACACTTCCAAATCGTGTGGACTCTGAAACGTCAACTAAAATCATAACGGTTAACTCGCGCTCCTCCACAAATTTCTTTATGTAAGGCTTTCCCGTTCTCGCCGTTACGTTCCAATCGATGCTACGCACATCATCGCCGAACTGATACTCTCGCACCTCGTCAAATTCAATGCCTTGGCCTTTAAAGACACTATGATATTGTCCAGCAAAAACATCTGTTACAAGACGTTTGGTGGTGATTTCAATACGTTTGATATTTTGAAATAGGTCTTTTGGGATCATGATTAGAATATAGGATATGGTGGTTAGCTTTCAAGGATTTATATAGAAAAGGAATAACGCCCAGAAACCCAACCCTCAATCTTTATTAAGGCACTTCTATTTCATGTAAAATCGTATCCACAATGTCTTCAGGAGTTTTCTCTTCAGCCTCGGCCTCATAGCTGATGATGACACGATGTCGAAGCACATCCATGCCGATAGACTTAACATCTTGTGGAGTCACATAACCACGCCCCTGCAGGAAAGCGTATGCTTTGGAGGCAATAGCTAAATTAATGGTAGCTCGAGGAGAAGCCCCATATTGAATAAGCCCATTGAGTGATGATAAATTATAAGAGCCTGGATCACGTGTGGCATCTACGATATTAACAATGTACTTCTCAATCTTCTCATCCATATAAATTTCATCAACAACTGCTCGCGCTCGCATTAATTCTTCAGGTTTAATAATCGGTTGAACATCAACCTTGCTTGAAGTAAAAGACATTCGTTGTAATATTTTTAACTCCTCATCCTTAGTAGGATAACCGACTTTAACTTTTAACATAAACCGATCCACTTGAGCTTCGGGCAAAGGATACGTTCCTTCCTGTTCAATAGGATTCTGTGTTGCTAATACAAGAAACGGCTCATCCAATTGAAGGGTGTCAGATCCGATTGTCACCTGCCTCTCTTGCATCGCTTCAAGTAACGCACTTTGCACCTTGGCAGGAGCACGATTAATTTCATCAGCAAGAATGATATTGGCAAAAATCGGTCCTTTTTTAACAATAAAGTCGCCTGACTTCTGATCAAAAATTAATGTTCCCGTTAAATCGGCAGGTAACATATCAGGTGTAAATTGTAGACGTTGAAATTTTGTTTGAATGGTTTGGGAAAGTGTTTTAACAGCTGTGGTTTTAGCTAATCCTGGGACGCCTTCGAGTAAAATATGACCGTTAGCCAGCATCCCGACAAGAAGTCGTTCAAAAAGATACTTTTGACCGACCATGACTTTTTGAGTTTCAAGAAGCAACCCTTCAATAAAGGCGCTTTCTTTTTTGACTTTCTCATTTATAACTGAGATATCTTGTGTTGACATAAAGGCCCTCCACTTTTCAATGATTATCTCTTAAATACAATTATTGCTAACTATTTATCAACTTCTAAAAATGAACTTACTGTTAACCCAGATGTACATCAATACGTTTTAATTTACCATCACGAATGTCTCCAGAATACGGTGATGGAATAAATGCGCCTTTAAGGAGAACAGGTTTCTTTTTTTGAGAATACGTTAGCTCTATGTCCTGAACGCTAACCGCAGATTTCCCATAAGTATTCTTCTTTTTAGGATTGTGATAAACAACAAGAGTTGATCCTAAAAATACAAAAGCATAACAATTCTGATCAATTTTCTCTTTAAAGCACTCCCTTTTAATATCATAAAATTCAACTGTTGATTTCTGTGTTGTAAATAGCCAACTCGGTAAAGCCGGCACAAAAGACAGTACAAGCTCTTGATTCGCATTAAGGGAAAATGGATTTAAACCCACATTCATCAGCAACCACATGTGCAAAAATTCTGCCGTACTCCCCGATAACCGCGCAACAAACCCTTGTCCATGTAACGAGGCATCTTCGTGGGCTGAACTAACAATAAAAGAAGAATTCTCCAAAGTACTTCTTCCATAAACAGCTGGATCTAAGGATGAGACTAACACATGTTTAAAGTTATCAAAAAACTCCTCGTACAACCCTTGTCTCAGAACTTCCAACATAAACTTATATTCCATGTGAAGCCAGACCGATTCGTTCTCCAACCAACCTGAAGGAAAAATGCGGCAACGGCCGATTTCATCAGTCTCATTCGCTAAATTCTCGTTAACTTTATACATTTTAAGTTTTTTATCAAACAAGGGGCTACGACGCACTTGACTATATAACTCTTTTGCCTCCTTAACATCCTTCGCCACTCTTAAAGCATGCACATAACCTTCTAAAAATAACGGCAGATTATGACGTTTAAATTCCAGTGGACGGACAAAGGGCTGCTCTTCATTCTGACTTTTATCTAATTCTTGATATTTCGGAACTTGATGATAAAAGTACGTTGATAAAAATCCTTCTTTCGTAAAACCAGCATCAATAGAGGTATTAATTTTCTCGATAACACCAATTAAAAACGTCTTAATCGCAGCAACCGTCATTTGCTCCTCGACTCCATCAACACCTAAACGAATCCGATTACGATAATGCTCTTTAATATCATTCGATTTTTGCCAGTAAGCTTTAGGATCCTGTTTTAAAGAAAGTAATGGACTTAAACCTGTGACAAACGTATACAGCTCTTCAAACAAAGAAAACTGATGATTATCGGCCAATCCAAGTTGTTTTAAAGACTCTAATAAAAACTGACTATACCTTTTGATTTCAATTGTCTCAGAAATTGAAGATCCTAGAAGGCCAGGCAAGCCATTTAAAGAATCATACCAATTGGGTTTATCCGCCTCCATCTCCACCCCAACACCGCTTGGATCGAGAGATGCGACTTTATTAGCAATAAGACATAACAACTTACAAACTAAATGCGTGTAATAAACCCCACCTTCTCCATTTTTAACCTTGAGACGATTTCCCTTTAATTTCGCACCAATGGCCATCGTTCCGTCTTTAACAGATTCATATTGCCTCACTCCACGCTCAGTTAAAATATAACGCTGATCGCGAGGTAACACATAATGATCGTTATGATAAAAATAAAACTCTTCCTTCTCCATTAATAAATGCCGTAACTTCTCGGGATAAAGAGCTAGATAACTTTCTAATAAATCCAGATTATACGTCCAATGATCAGACCAAAATCCCTCCCCATGATTTGAGAGTTCTTGTTTCTTAGAACCTTGTAAAACACGTGATAAAAATTCTTGCTGTGTTACTTTTAGGGAAATCGATTCCTGCGCAATAAAGGTGAGCAGCTCTCCGGGAAGAAACGCTTCTTCTAAGATATTTGTTAACTTCTTATGATCTGATTTTTCAACACATTGATTGAGCACGGTCTTTACGTATTTTTGATCTTGAATCTTAAAAGAAACCCCTTGAACAACTAATGGATTATAACCATCAGCTTGAGACAAATTTAAAAAGGTCATAATATGACTATCACCAACCAATGGGTTAAACCAAGCATCGTTGCGTCGATTTTGATTCACATCACGATAATTTCCATTACCTTGGGAGTAATAACTGGCCGCGACATAAAAATAATTATAATCGCGTTCCAAATCCCCATGCTTTCGACTATAGACATTAAAGGCCACATCGCCCTGTTTCGTTCCTATCGTGACAGGAAGCCCACCTCTTAAAATATTATCCAAAAATGTCGATGAACAATATTTATCAAAGGTATCCAAAGAACTCTTTGTTAAGCAATAATTTTTAACCTCATCAATAATCCCTTTGTTGACCTTACTTTTTCTGTCTATATAATTCTTTTGAGTCGCCTGCTTAACCATATCATTGAGGGCATCAACGTCATGAGCGTAACCTAACATCGATACGACTTCCTTCGTTGCTTTAGGCTTTAATGTTGCCTTAAAATAGGACATCGCAGAAGGGGAACGATTGCTCGTTTGTTGCACTTTTGGAAGAGAAAATGATTTTTCTATAAACTGTTGAGGACAGACAAAGTCTTGAGCTGCACCAAAAACGCAAGCATTCTCAACTATTGGTTCGAGCAGTTTATTTTTTCCGCCTTGAGGATCAAAACTAAAATAAAAATTTCCCTCCTCAATAGGTGTCACCTCGGGCTTATCCGAGACCTCTACATTGAGTTGGTAATAAGCTGCCTTTTTCTTTAAATTGCGCACTTTAACCCACGCCTCAACGGTGCGTGAAATATTCTTATTTAAAGCATCCGTTAATCCGTAAGGTACAATGACAGGCAACCCATCTATCACTTCAATATCTTTGGCTTGTTTGCCCACGTTTATAATACTAACTCGTCGAATAAGTGCTGCGAAAGGTTCTTCAGCCAACGTAAAATAATTAACGCGAACAATTATTCCCAGATCTAAATTTTCTTCCTCAAGCGTTAAATCATGCGCACTCATCGAAAGCTTTACTTTCTTTTTATAGTCTGTTCCCTCTAGATGATTTTGGAAAGGTTCATAGTAACGTGTTTTTGGCCCTATCTTTACTTTGATAAACGTGCGAAATCCTTGAAGAGCGGTTTGCCGATAAGCCTTATTCGCCGGCTGAAACTCCATGATGGCTTTATCCTTGGCCTCAATACCAAAGCTTGTCACACACTGACCTCGATTAACATAGAATACCCACATCGGAATACCCCACAGGCCAGCTATCCCTGGAAAAAAATTGCTAAATAGTTTAGCTTGATTATAGTTCTCTATATTAAAACACCCGTTTTCATCTAAAGTATATTTTGGATTATTCATGTTATTTTATCAGTTTGCAACAAAATCTCTTTTTTTGTTGATTATTAATAAGGATTTTTGGCCTTTCGAAAAAGATTGTAATACCCAGATAATTTCATTAAAAGGATATCAGCCCTATTATCTTTGTCGCTAAAGCGCACCCGATTGATTTCAAAGACATCTTTATTTTCACGATCAAACCCTCTATTAGTCGCCAAAGCCGATTCATAACCTGCCTTTTTAACAATTTCTTTAATCTCGTCACTAAAGCCCCCAACAGGATAAGCAAAATGCTTTATCTCAACCCCCAGCTTCTTCTCTAAGACATGCTTACTTTCTATGATTTCATACCGTTGCAAATCAACTGACGCATCCGGTAAATATACATGTGTTCGTGAATGGCTTCCAAAAGAAATTCCTCCAGCCATCATCTCTTTAATCTGTTTTAGAGATAGATGTCCATCCATATCAACAAAATCTGAAGGAATAAAAATGGTGGCGGGGAATTGATATTTTTTTAGGATTGGCCATGCGTAGGTGTAATTATTTTCATACCCATCATCAAAGGTGAGGACAACCGTTCTTTTTCCCAAGGGTCTATTCTCTTTGATCGCTTGAATCAAAGCATCTAAGGTAATAACTTGATAGCCTTTTTCATGTAGAAAAGCCATTTGATTTTCAAAATTTTCTGGGGTAGTTGTATTCGCTTTTTGTTGTTCGGTAGGTTCAACATGATGATACATAACGACGGGGACGACATAATTATACGATACCCAAAGTGTAAAAAAACTCACTAGGATAACGATGAGAACAAAGGTTATGGCAAAAAATTTCTTTATAGCGTGCATATTAAAGGCTCGATAAATTTTTCTTAACTAATTGACTGACAAGCTTGTTATCTGCTTTACCATCCACCTTAGGTAAAAGCGCCTTCATTACAAGCCCCATATCTTTCATGGAACTGGCCTTTGACTCTTGAATGGCCTCTTCAACTAACTTTTGAACCTCAGCTTCTGCCATTTCCTCTGGCAAATACCCTTTAAGCAAATCCATCTCACCTTGTTCTTTACTAGCTAATTCTTCACGGCCGCCCTTTTTATACATCTCAATAGAATCTTGCCTTTGTTTGATCTGCTTTTTTATGATCGCGACAACGTCTTTATCTTCAAGAGAATCCGCTTTTAATTCAATAATCTTATTCTTCAATTGGGCTCGTAAAAAATTCAACGTTGTAGAAACATCCTTTTTTCGTGCTTTCATCGCTGCAATATAATCCGTATTTATTTGCTTCTCTAACATAAGCCCTCCTAATGGGTTTCGACAATTCCTGCTAAGCAGAATTTAACTCTTTCTCTAATTGAGTCGATATTCTACTAGATATTGATTAAAATTTCTAGTCTTTTCCTTCTTGGATCAAAATTTTCTTCTCTCGCGATTTATGCCCCGAAATGATCTGAATTTGGCGCTTTTTTGCTCCTAAGTACTTTGCTAGCAACTGAATAACAGCCTCATTAGCGCTGCCATCAATTGCCGGTTTACAGACATAAACCTTTAATTGGTTCTTCTCTTCCTTAATATGCGCTTTTTTGGCATTCGGGACGACTTTAATATTCAGCTCACAACTCATTTACATTATCCTAATTTCATAAAGTTCCTGTAATCTAGTAATCTGAGCTATCCCGCGCGAGTTACGAGCAAAGCGAGTATGTCTGAGCTCGGGATAGCTCAGATTACTAGATTACAGGACGAGCTTCCCTATTATAGTTAAGGCAACACCATATCGTAATGATGTTTCTTCAGCCATGCTTTGGCATCCAAATATTGTGGATAAAATTTTTTCACTTGATTCCAAAAACGTTTGGAATGATTCGGCACAATTAAATGGCATAATTCATGAACGACCACATAATCAATGACCTCCATGGGTGCTAAAATAATTTGCCAATTAAGATGAATGGTCTGTGTATTATAGTCACAATTGCCCCATATTCTTTTATGCGCACGAATAGCGATTGTCTTTGGGGTGACATTAATAATACGAGCATAATAAAAAAGCCTTCCTCCTAAAACTTCTTGCGCTTGCTGACGATACCATTGAATCATTTTGGCTTTAGTCAGCTGCTTTATTTTTTCTTCACTAAGAGATTCGGGTACGCTTACAAGCCACCTTTGTCCATCAAACTCAATTTTCGCTCTCTTAGCGGATGAGGACCTTACATTAAGAGTGCACTTCTCTCCCATAAACAAAAAATTATTCCCGTCTATAAAGTCTCTTGATTGTAATTGGGATTGAATATCTTTGGCCTGTTTAACTCGCGTGATAATCCAATGTTCTTTTTCCTTCATAAACATTTGGATCTCTTTCATCTTCGAGCTAAAGGGTACAGAAACGCTTAAATTGGCTTTCTCATCAATGGAAATCGTTAAAGTTCTTCGATGAGAAGAACGCTTTAATAAAAATTCAAGGTCTCCTTGGGAGGAACGAAAAAAAGATATCTCTTTAGTTATTTTTTTGGGACGTTTTATTCGAGGCATAACGCAGATGATACTTCGTTCATGGAAGAAAATGCGGAATGGATTTAATCTATGATTTCTACATCAATTGTAACATTTCGTGGCTTGGCAATATCCGTTTGAGGCTTTACTTCTGATTCCTGAGGAACTCCTGCATCATATTTGGCTTGATTAACTTTGATCTCGACGCCATTTTTTACTAAATAACCATTATTGCCTAAAACAAGACGAATACGATCCAACTCTTTTAAGGCTGACTTTCTGGCCTGTTGAGCTTCTTTTTTAAAATGCTTAATTTTTGTTTTAACCGTTCTCATCCGACCTTCATACAAATTCATTAAAACTTTAGCTTCTTCAGTGTTTTTAACATCACCCGCATAAAACCTCATCTGATCTTGCAAAACAGAAATTTCTAAATTCAGCTCCTTATTTTTTTGTTGAAGCAAAGATATGGTTTGCTCTAGTTCCATGCGTGTTTCAGATATTTGATGCTCATTAAGATTTTTGACTGTTTCTAGATCATTAACCAATGATGTATTCCCAGATTTTGCTTGCGCTAACATCTGTTCTGTTTCAGCTAAAATAGACTTCGTAGATTCTAATTCTTCATTCAAAGAAACCAACATACTTTCGCTTTCATTATAAAGCTGCTTTGTACTTTCTAATTCGCTTGTCAAATTAGTTACCATCAACTCACTCGCATAATAACGATGGGAATAACTCATTGTTAAGGCGGCCTGTTGATCGGAAACGGCAAACAATTTATGATTGGCCAAATTAATATTCTTATACGTATCCTGCCCCGTCCAAGTCATCCAAGCAGCAAGCATGGCTGCTGCAAAAATCAAAAGAACGCCTAAAAGGGCGGTAAGCTTTTTCTTATTACTAAAACTTAATAATCCTTTTTGAATCCGTTGTCTAAGCTTAGCTGATATGTATTCGGAAGGTTCTACAAACTTAACACCACAGAGATTGCGTTGTTGAAAAACGCCCTGTTTTCTTTGCCAGACTAATCGAGCTGTTTGAGGAATAAAATTGCGAGGACCTAAATCGGTATCAAAAGATAAAACACACTTATTGGTTTGATCAAGGGCTTCATCTATCTCTAGAAGCATCCCTGATGTGCTGATATTACGAACTCTAGCCCTTCCCGATTTCGACGTCTGAGGAATTCGCCAGGCAATACGCTTATTTTCATTTATGCGTAAGTTTTCTCGCGTATCGCTAAAGACCCTATTCGTTGTTGTCACCATTTTTGGAAGCTCCAGTTCTACCTAATTGACGTAACAACCTTTAAAACAACACACATCTAAACTTTCAAACCTTAAAAGCCATTATAAAGACAATTTAAAATCAAGACAAGGGAATTTATTGTTATTTTATTTTTCTAATATTCTAAATTCTTTGTCCTAAAATAATCGTAAACGTACAGCACGAAATTCTTTCAGAATCAAATCTTCTTTAGACTTAGACATTTGCAAAATATTAACTAAATGAGCCGCCTCAATCTTCCCTTCATTAAGACCCTTTAAAATCATCGTATTTTTCTCAGAGACATGTAACAACAAATTTCTATAAATGACCTTGGATGACAAAATATGCCGAAGTGTAGTCTCAAAATTAAGGCGTTGAGAGGATTGAAGCTCTGTTAAGGACAATCCCTCCTCTCCTAACTTTCCATACAAAACCCCTAAATTATATCTATACCAAAAAACCTCTGGCTTTCGCCTAACAGCCTCCTTTAACAAAACGATAGCCTTATCATAGTCGCCTACTTGATAGTAACAAAACCCCAATAAGGCATAACTTTCAGAAATATGAGGGAAAAATTCAATAACAGCTTGATAATAGCGCAAATATTCCTTCATTCGCTCAACCTCAACAGATGACGGGTCATTTGAGATCTCTAAAAGATAATCAAAAGATGATGGCACAATCATGTTGAGTTTTCTTACCTTAAAACCATCTTGAAACTTCTTATAATCAACAACACCACCAGAGACCAAATAAAGGAATGCATAAAAGACAAACGCCCTTCTTGAAAAACTTCGTAAAATAGTCCAAAACTTATAAGAGTCTTCATTATGTGTTTGAGTGTGATCAGCCAAGTTCGGTCCTCTTTCTGCCGCTTAAATAGAAAACACCACCCAAGGTCCCTGCCATGATGAGCATTAGCACAACATTAAAAACCACTCGTATGGGGGAACCATATACAAATTCAACATTATGCGTGCCCATTGGGACCCAAACTCCTTTAAATGACATATTGGTCTTCCATATAGGTACGTGTTGACCATTGATATACGCCGTCCTCCCTTTATGATCATTATCATTAAAAACCAAAAATTTATTTTTAAGCAAATCTGTTTTTAGAGATAAACGATTTCCTGTATATTTAGAAACACGAACTTCCCTAGAATCTGTATGAATAATTTGAAATGTCTCGCTAGCATTTTTATCGATAGCCGAAATCACCCCACCTTGCCCCACATCTTTGATAAAGGCTAAGTTCGTATTCTGCGCCATTGTCTTTGCTAAACGGTTTAGATCGAAGGTCTCTTCCTGAATAATTTCAACATTATCATATAGAATAATTTTATACCGCAGATATTCATCAAGAATAAACGGATTAATATTATGGTAAAGCTCTACAAAAGACTTTAAACCTACGTATACCTGATTAGCTCTCTTCTCTGTTAACTGAGAAACGTAAGTTTGATAATCCTTGGATTTTCTTTCTAAAAAATAATCTACGCGTTCTTTAGAAAGCAGCAAGGGCATATCATCAATAGTAAACTCTTTAAATAGAGAATCTCGCGTATGAGAATTTTTATCAAGATGAGCATAGACAATGAGAGGTTGGATACCGATAAGGAGTAAAAGGAAAAAATAAAGCCATTGATGTTTGATAAGTTTAAACCCAGAAAAAACATTTAAAAAAAACAACACACTTAATCCACAAATCATCCATTCACAAATTCCCGCATGACTTTTAAATAAAATAACGCCAAAACCAAGATGGGCTAAAAAAACAAGCAAACCATAGATAGGAGGCTTAATTTTTTTCTCTTCAAACTCCTCTAAAATAAGCTTTAAATGTTCCACGCAAACAAGAACATAAACAGGCAACAATGTTAACCATATAAAAAATTGAAAGTTCCGAAAATATTTAAAAAATAAGATATGTTCGTACAAAAATTTATAAATGGGTGTGGCATCATAAAGACTGATCCAATAAATAATAACACCCCACAGGGCAAGAAGCATTAAACGAGGGCTCCTTTTAGCTGCAATAAGCCCTAACAAAAAGAGCAAGTGAACCCAAATAGAGATGTATACTTTTCCCAACAACATCGATTCATAGTTGGTGAATAAATCTTTTAATATATTCTGGGTAGCAATCCCTCCCACAGCATTAGATTGTAGGCCCACCTCTGCCATATGAGTAGATAAAGCATTATGCGTTCGGACAGGCAAAACTAATTCTGATTGGTACCCTTGGACATAAAATAATAATCCGGGAACTATAGCAAGCAATAAAAATAGGACGCACATCAACGAAAACCATTTATTGCGTGCAATAAAACCAAAAAATATATAAAGAGCACGAGGGATACAAGAGAAATAAAACAAAGAAAAACAAAAAATAAAAACAATCAAAGTCGTTAAAAAATAGAAAGGAATGTATGTGATGGCGATGATCATAAGGCAGATTGTCATCCCTAAAAAAGAACGTTTGTTAGGGGTAGTATAAAAATCTAATAAAAAGAAAAAGAACCATATCGAAGGCGTTAATACTAACATCACAAAAGAACCAAACAACGTTGTAGCCAAAGATGAACTCATCAAAAGTAAATAAGCACAAAAAGCCAAATACGTATGAGAAAACAAACGTTTAGCAATATAATAAAATCCAAACATGCCAAGAAAATAATAACCAGCTAGGAATGTAAAATAAGCGGTATCAAAACTAACACCTATCTTAACAAACAAAAGGATTAACATATAAAAGGGGTTAACCTCACCTATCCGACGGTAGAAAAATTCTGTAGGTGTTCCAGATAAACGTATTGGATCCCACATGGCAAATATGCCGTTGGATAAATGATAGATTAAAGTGCGGGTGTGCTCGTAATATGAAATAGCATCCCCAACAAGCGGAGCTTCTGTGGTAAGAAAACTTCTGAAGGCATAGAGCCAAGCAACAATTGATAAGATAAAGGCAACGACAAGAAAGCCACGTGAGGAAAAATTATTCTGCGGAAGCCCCAATGTTGGTACCTTTAAGAATACTTTCTAGTTAAAAAAAGGAATGGATTCTAAAATGTCATCGATAATGGCTTCTTCTGGCGAGACAGATTCTTGCTGCATGGGTTCATCCCCTACTACAGCCCCACCTTCTGTCGTTACAGCACCAGACTCATCATCGCGATTATATGTTTTTTGCCTTTGCAATTCCGGATTTTGTTCCCGAATATCAAGGGCCTTAAAGATAACATCTTTTAATTCTTGTTTAGCCCTATCAAAAATCATAGATTTGGCAACACCATCAATTTCTGGATAAACAATTAGTTTATCATAAGGACCATTGTATTGAGAAAATTGAATTTCAACTTGCGACTCATCATTTAAAAAGGAAGAAAACTCTGAAACGCCATTAACGATAGAGTTAGAAAGCTTCTCTTCTAAATAAAGAGTCGGTTTAAATTGAATATTCCCCTTATAATCTAGCTCCCCATCAGCTTTGAGAACAAACTCTTCTCCATCTATGTCTAAATTATAAGAAATTCTACTATTTTTCGTTTGTAGCTTTGTATTAATTAAAGATATATTAGTATCCGGACTATTGAGTTTCTCTTTTAATGTGCTTGGTAAAGAACGATTTAGTTCCTCAATGATGTCATATCCAGCTGCTTTTGCGATAATTGTTGGCGCTGATAACACTTTATCAAAAACCATTCTTAAGATATTAATATTGATCAATTTTGCATCCACCACTTGCAGGCTTCCTGTTCCTACTAAAGATGATTTTAACATCTCTAACGTTTGCGCTTGCGTTTTAATTTCTAGATTCGAGCTTAAACTTCCCTCTAAATTTAACGGCTCATCTAAGCCTTCTATTTCAATTAATTTCTCTTGCGAAAACAACTCTTGTAACAATAGATCCTCAGCATTAATATCTAATCGCAACTTCCTCTCTTTCATATAATCATCCACACGTCCCTTAATTTGAATCTTACCTTGAGCCAAATACATAAAAAACTCATTAATGATCACATCTTGTTCGCTGATTTCCAACTTGATATCAATATTTTCAATCGGATATTTTAAATCAGCAGACCTTATCTTCCCATTATTAAGCCCTCCATCAGCTGTTAGAACCAGCAAACCTTCCGGCCCTACAATTACCTGATGAATATCTAAACTAACAATTCCTTCAAGTTTATCCGTTAATCCCACTGGTCTTAAGTCAGGCACACTATTTAATAGACGAGATAAAGAAAGATCTGATAAATTTGATTTTAACTTCACATCATCCACACGCAATTGACGATTTTTAGCATCGATCTGGGCTGTGCCATCAAAATCAATATTTGGTTTATCGCTAAACATCGACCATGCCATTTTAAAAGGAAACGGCTTATCTAAAGATAAATTTGAAATTTCAATTTGTAAATCAGCAATAGGAACATTAACAGGAGGATCTTTTCGTTTATCTAGAAAGGTAACTAATCCATTTGAGATACGAATGGATTTAGCCATGATAGGTGGCATTTTAAAATTCTTTGACTTATCTTTTTTTGATGAACCTGACGTTTCCTTCTCCTCACTTTCTGTAGAAGAAACAGAATCATTTACAGTTTTAGCAAAGGCTTCAAAATTTAATGTTCCGTCTTTATCAATAATAAGATGAATCTCTGGCGTATCAATCTCGATATGATTGATAACAATGGCTTGTGTGGTTATAAAGGCAAGAACATCCACATGTAGACGTAGGGAATCTGCTATCAGCATAGGAGATTGAGAAAATTGAGGATCATCGTTTAAACGAAGACTATCCACTCTAACAGACGCCCCCTTAAAAAAAGAAAAATCAAGAGCTAAAGTATCAGCATACACCTCACGCTGAAGTTGTTTACTAACGGTCTTAATTATCTGAGGTTTGTAGTTATTAAGCTTAACCGTTTTTAAAGCAATAATCGTTGCACATACAACAATGAGCAGTAAGATAACAATCGTTTTTAGTAAAATTTTGATAAACTTTTTCATAATGAGAGCTTTAGATTGCTTAATATATCTTTTAATGCGTTAACATCTGTCACAGGACGTTTGCAGACATGATTCTCACATACATAAACCGTCGTCTTATCATCCTTTGGTTTTTGATTTTCAATAAAGGGCGCAATTTCAACGATCCCCTTTGAATCCTTTTTTGTTGAATTTAATACCACAACTTTATTGGGCAAAAACAAATTAAAAATTGGATTAACGAAATTATGAATATCCTCATTTTTAGTAGATGCTATAACTATTTCTTGTGAAGGTCCTAATGAATAATCGAAAGCAATAAGCATTTGAGCATATGCGCTCGGCCTTTGCAAGAGTTCATCAGAAAATGCTTGAATGAGTTTATCTGTATAGCCTTCCCATTTTTTATCCAAAGTTATATGGGATAATCGCACCATAGTTAACGCGGCCATAGAATTGCCTGAGGGTATGGCTCCATCATGAATTTCTTTTTGCCGGAAAATAAGCTCTTTAGCATCAGAAGCCGTAAAATAAAAACCATGCCTTTCCTCATCCCAAAAATATTGAATCATCTGATCACTTAAAGAAATTGAGTGCTTTAAATATTTTAAATCAAATGTAGCTTCATACAAATCTATCAAAGCATTTGTCAAAAAAGCATAGTCTTCAATAGTTGCTGCGATACCTGCATCACCATCACGGTAGCGATGAAGAAGCCGCCCCCTTTTATCAATCATTGTTGCTAAAAGAAAATCAGCACTTTGAATGGCAGCATCTTTATATTTTTCATCATCTAGTACGCGGGAGGCAAATGCTAAAGAAGAAATCAATAAGGCATTCCAATCTGTTAAAATCTTATCATCCAAGTGAGGAACTGGCCTTGTTTTTCTTTGAACAAACAACTTATCTTTAGATTCTTTTAAAATTTCATTTACTTCTTTTTCTGAAATTTTAAATTGATCTGCTGTTTGTTTCACTGTGCGTTCCACAAACACAATATTCTTCCCAATAAATTCCTGGTGGGGATCATTTTTAGCATTCCCAGAGTCACGTATACCAAAATAATATTTAAAAACTTGTGCGGCTCTCTTCTCTAATATAGAGTCTATTTCTTCAGAACGCCAAACGTAAAAAGCCCCTTCCTTTTTTTCATGAATTTGATTAGGATCTACAGAAACTTGTGAATATTCATCTGGATCAAGACTATCGGCATCCTCAGCAGAATAAAAACCACCTTGATCATCTTTCATATCGCGCAAACAATAATCTAAAACTTCACGCGCCACTTGAGCGAAAAAAGGTTCTTTTGTAATTTGATACGCTTCTAAATAGGTCCTTGCTAAAATAGCTTGATCATAAAGCATTTTTTCAAAATGTGGCACCTGCCAATACTGATCCGTTGAATAACGATGAAAGCCTCCCCCTAAATGATCATACATTCCTCCATTAGCCATTTGAACTAACGTTTGTTTAACCATATCCAAAACACGATTATCTTGCGTTCTTAACCAATATCTTAATAGATAAGATAGATTGTGGCTCGATGGAAATTTAGGGCTTGAACCAAAGCCGCCATATTGATCATCGTATATACGATCATATTGTTGAAAAGCACTTTTTAGTAACTCTTTTGTTAACACCTTTGTTCCTCCGCCCTGAGGAATATTCTCCTTAATCATCTCCGTTAATGTATTACTTGATGTTATCAGTTGTTCTCGATTAGTACTCCACGATCGATGAATCGATTCCATCACCTCCGTCAATCCCGAAGAACCCCATTTTGCTTTAGGTGGAAAATAGGTGCCGCCAAAAAACGGTTTCTTATCAGGTGTTAAGATAACCGTAAGCGGCCATCCCCCCCGTCCTGTCATGGCCGTTACAGCACTCATATAAATATTATCAATGTCCGGACGTTCTTCACGATCCACTTTTATAGGAACAAAGTATTCATTAATTTTTTGGGCAATCGCTTCATCCTCAAAAGATTCATGCGCCATGACGTGACACCAATGACAGGTGGAATAACCAATGGATAAAAATATAGGTTTGTCTTCCTTTTTTGCTTTCTCAAACGCCTCCTCCCCCCAGGGATACCAATCAACGGGGTTAGATGCATGTTGCAAGAGATACGGACTTTTTTCGTGGATCAAACGGTTTTGATGTTGTTTTGTTTTATTCATAGCAAGGCCTCTCGTTCTTGCAGATGCAAGATTCATAAATACAAATATCGGCAATACAACTAAAGAGAAAATTACGAAAATTTTAAAGTTCTTTTTCGAAATCATGATTTACAGTTTAACAATTTATTATAGATAACTCAACAAAAGTTATATCATGAAAAAAAGAAGGCGGGGATAAAGAGAAAATTAATAATGTTGTTCAACACCATTTAATGCATCAGCAATCATATCGGCACGGGATTTATTATCAGGCAACGATAGTTCTTGCCGTTGAGGTATTGATTTAAAACTTGAAGGTTGTTTATATGTCCTTTTAGGGGCAACACGACCTTTCTTCTTACGAAATTTAGATTCTCTGATAAGTGCTTTTTCACATTTACTAATAAATTTATCTATCTTTTTATAATTTGGTTTAATATCACCTACCTCAAGAAAAACATTTTTAGCCTGATAAAACTCCTTATGCTCATACAGACTGATGCCCTTGGCATATAATATTTCTAAATTTACTTCCAACTCCTTGCGTATCTTTTCACGTTCTTGACGAAGTCTTTCTTGTCGTTCACGTACCAAACGATCTAACTCCATTTGTTTTTCTTTCTCCAAAACAGAACGTCTCTTTTTCTCTAATTTAAGCTGTTCTGCCCGAGAAATTCGCAATCGTTCTTCTTTACGTTTCTCAAATTTTTCTGATACAGGAGCATCCAACTTCTCTTTAAACTTCTCAACCCTTTTAAGGTTAATCTTTTCTCTTTTATCACCATTTAATTTAGCAATACTTTTAATTGTCTTTACTTTTTCTTTAGCCAATTGCGCCTCCTCTCTTCTAATCTGAGCTTCCAAGTCTTCTGTATCAGCAGCCTTAAATAAATCAATAGGCGAGGTGCCACTTTGGTTCATTTTTGATTCTCGTATCAGCATTATTTTCTTTCGTTTCGCCTCATCCTTAGCAATTTCTTTTTGAAATTTTCTACGATCCTTACTCATTCGTTTACGCATACGTTCTAAATACTTTTCAGAGAAATCGCCTTTGGCCAACAACGACTCATACTTATTAAACTTGGCTTGAGCCAACTCTTTATTATCAGAACGATATAATACCATCCCTTCTTTATAGACTTGAGAAATTTCCCTTTTTAATCGATTACGAATTTCTTTTTCCTTAATCTTAGCTATTCGTTTGGCTTCCTTTTCCTTAGACAATCTTTTCTTTTCTGCCTCTTTGTTCTTTAATTCTTCCTCATGCTTCTTCGCCTCTAATTCCAACTCCTGCTTTTTCTTCTCAAATTCCAATTTTCTTAACTGTTCAACTCGGGCCAATTCTTCTTCCTTTTCTTTTAATTCCATCTCTTTCTTTAACAAACGTCGATTAGTCTCTTCTTCCTTTTTCTTAAGCTTTGCTTCACGTTTATCATAAGGATATTTTAATTTTGATTCATTATCCTCTTTTGCACGCCATTGATCATTTTCTTTTTTAGCTTTTTCTTCCAATTCTTGGTCATTTTTAACCATTTGTTCTTGCACATCATCCTTTTTTGATTCTTTTTTTAGAGCTTCTCTCTTTAACTCTTTTACATTTTCAATGCGTTGCGCCTCAAACGCCTCATCTGCCTTAGCCAACATTCGTTCACTACGAAGAACGTAAGCTTTAGCTGACTTGAATCCTGGGTGGAGGGCATCTATGGTAGAAAATTTAACCTTCGCCTCTTGATAAAATCCATCTTCAAACAAAGACAAACCTTCTTCATAAAGTTTCTCAACCTCATCCTGCCATAATTTTTTGTGTTCATTATCTTTTGAGCGCAGATGTTTATTTATTACCTTCTGATTTTTCTTGTATTCTTTTTGACGTTGCCTTTCTAATCGGTTAACTTTATTGGACGTTGCCCTACGTTTGACTTCTGCCTTTTCACCATCTATATCTTGTTTAATGCGTTTTTCATCGTATTTCGAAAGCACTTTATCTTCATCTGAAACTTTTTCCTTTTCCTGAGCATGTTTATCTTCCTGATTAGCTTTAACTGCTAAAACACCGCCTGCTTTGACCGCTTCACTCTTCATACGGGCAGCCTCTTTTTCTAATCTTAAAGCTTCCTTTTCTAAATTTTTAACTCTTTCCTCTTCCTTTTTACGTGCATTTTGTTCAGCTAATTGAAACTCACGCTTTTTCTTAAGATCTTCCATCTTCATACGGGCAGCCTCTTCTTCTAATCTCAAAGCTTCCTTTTCTAAATTTTCAACTCTTTCTTCTTCCTTTTTACGCGCATTTAATTCAGCTAATTGAAACTCACGCTTTTTCTTAAGATCTTCCTTTTTTCGCATTTTTTCTTCTTCTACGTTTTCTTTTTCTTCTATTTTAATTTCTTTTCTTAAATCTTTCTTTTGTTGGGCCTTTCTCCATTTTGCACGCCGTTTTCTTTCACGCTTAACTTTGGCAATCGTCTCACGTTCTCGACGAAGCTCATCTTTAAATTCTTGATTACGTTTTCCACTTAATTCACCTAAATGTTCCTCTTTCGCTTTTAATTCGGCCACCCTCTTATCTTGTTTTTTATGCCACTCATCCTCATCAAACTTTTCATCACCTTGTTCTTCTGTTTTATGAAGCAATGAAGCATCAACATCTTTTAACTCCAAAGGCTCCTTTGCTTTGGCAGCCGAATTTACAATTTTTCTTTCTTTCGTTTCAAGTTGTTTCGTGATGCGACCTAAGTACTTTTCTGTAGAACGATAATCTTCCTTCATAGCATTAATTTCCGTAAACTTATCACGAGCCAAACCATATTCACCTTGACGATAAAATTCTTGAGCTTGCTTATAAAGCATTTTTAACTCATCTTTTTTAGAGACAATTTTTTCATCATTTTTCTTCGCAGAAGATCTCTTAACCTTAACGGCCTTTCTTTTCTTTTTCTTAACAATCTTTGCCTTGACCTTAGGTGAAGAAGAAACAGGCGTAATACGCTGAGATCCGTTAATAGCGCTATCCTCCAAACGTGACAAATAACTTAAGGCATCCTTGTATCCAGGATAAAGAGCCTCAAGTTGAATAAATTTTATTTTAGCCTGAGAATATTGTTTTTGTTTATAAAGATTTACGGCCTCTTTATAGCGCGTGTCTGCATCTTTTGTTAATTGCTCCTTACGATTTTTAACGGCACGATCAATCGCGTTATCTTGATAATCGCTCTTTACGACCCTTATAGCTGGCTTATCTTTTGCTAAATATTTTTCAATTTTACTTAAAAAACTATCTGTCTTCTTATAGTCTGGAAATATACGTTTAAGCTCCTGAAATTTTACTTTTGCCTGCTTGTATTCTTTCTTCTTATATTTACTCACTGCAGCTTTATAGACAACACCCGCTTGCTTTTCTTTATGCGCTTTAAGTTTATCGGCCACATCTTTGGCCTGATCACTATCAGTAGCATCTTGATCGACATCTTGAGCTACCTCTTTTTTTAAACGCTTAATTTCGCTTTTTTTACTTTTTTTACTTTTTTTGCTTTTTTTGCTTTTTTTGCTTTTTTTGATTTTAGCTTGCTTCAACTGCCTTTCTTTTTTCAACTCTTGAGCAAAACTTTTCAAATCATCGCTTTCTCTTACCCCCAAAATCTTATTTAATTTTGCAAAATATTTTGCTGTATTTTTATAATCCGGATAAAAGTCTTCCAATTCATCAAACCGCTTCTTAGCCTTTTCGTAATCTTTACGCTTAAATAATTTTATCGCAGCTTTATAAAGAAATTCAGCCTCATCTTCTGCCCGCATTTTTTCCCGCATAGCTTTCTGCTCTTTATATTTTTTATTTAATGCCTTTTTTTCTTTACTAGATAACTTAACGATTTCATTGCCATCTTCATCAAAACGATCTGCGTGTTTTTCTCGATATTTTCTAAAATTCTCAATATCTCGATCAACACGTGATAAATATCTAATAGTCGACTTATAATTTGGTAATATCCACTCAACTTCCTGAAACTTTTCTTTGGCCAATTCATATTGGCGTGTCTTATGTAGAGAGACGGCTTGACGATAGGTTTCCTCTGCTTGATCTTCTAGCTTTTGTTCTCTATCCTTTTCTCGCTTTAATATTTCAGCTTTCCACTTTTGTTTATCACTACGCCGCTCCACAGCTTCTTGCTGTAATTTTTTCTCAATCAAGACTTCTTGTTCTTTATCAATTTCACGCCCAATTAACATCATATAACTACGCGTTGCTTTATGATCAGGAAACATGTCTTCTACATTTTCAAACTCTTTTTTGGCTGCCATCCATTTTTTCTGTTTATATAGTGACACTGCCGACTGATAAACCTCTTCAACCTCTTTTGAGCTATAACCTCGCTCAACTTCTAAACGTTTAATTTTTCGTTTTTCTTCTTTATTAAAAGCAATTTCTAGTTTTTTCGCTTTACGCGCGCTTTCATTTAAATAAGCCTTCATCTCAGGGTGCTCTGTAATTTTAATCGCATCTTCCCATAATTTTTGGGCCTCTTCAAACTTACCTTCTTCGTATAAACGCATTGCTTTTTCGTAATACTCCCGTGCCTTTTCTTCACGCTGTTGATTACGTCTTAAACGTGCTTGATTCTTCAACTTATCATTTACAGACTCAATTTTCTTCTTAGATTTTTTAATAAGGGCTTTAAGATTAAGAACATAACCCTCGCTTTCTTTTTGTTCTTTAAAGGGGATGTCCTCCTCGGCGGAAGATAGAGTTGGTGGTGCGCTTAAAAAAAGGCTGGCGCTTAGAAGGCTAATAGTGAGGTGCTGTTTAAATAGCTTTTGCATAAATTAATAATTCGTAGTAAACATGTCGTCCCCGCGAAAGCGGGGATCCATTTATAATAATATATATAGATATAGTTATTATGAGGTTTCCGCTTCCGCGGGAATAACACTTTTCTATTAGTACACTTTTAATATATCTATATTAGTGACCTCATTCTACCATAGGCCCTTGAACCTCTTCCAGAATTTTCTCCAGTATTTTCTTTGCTTTATCATACTGTCCATTCTTATAATATTGGTCAGCTAGAGTGCTCATTTCTTTAAGTTTTTCTTCCTTATCAATTTGACCCTGAATATATTGGGCGGCCTCAGCAAACATCATTTGACCTGCCATAATAATATCGCGATAGATCTGTTGAGATTCTTCTAAACGGCCGTCCTTGTGGGCTTTTTGAGCTAAGACAAAATAACTATTTAATTCATAGAGGATCGGACTATCATCTCGTGATAACTCATCATCAACCATAATCCAAGCCCAATAGGCGATTTTTTCTTGTAACCAGCGCTGTTTATTGCGATCTTTTTCTTCCTGCGTTTGATCATAAAGACTTCCGGTAATGCGCATAAACGGCCCTTCAGAGGCATAATCTAGATGAGTGAGATCATCATCAAATTCTGTAAAATTGTAACCAATTCCAATTTGAGCAAACTCACCTACACGTCTGGCTCCCTCAATGAGGAATCCACGTTTTTGGTCTCGGGCTTCTTCAACATCCAAAATACGGAATTCACTTCCTATCGTCCAATCGCTATCAATTTTATAATTCAATCGATGAATCATTAACCATGTATGTGTTTTTGTAAAATCAAAGCCTGTGACTTTTTCTTCCCCAATACGATACGCAAACTTTTCTGTAACTTGCCATTTATCTGTTAAATCATAAATCACATCAACAGCCATAACATGCGCGCTTTCTTCTTCAATATCAGATTTATCCTCCTGACCTTCTGGAGAGCGTTCTTCAAGATAAGTGTAACGACTTAAGATATTTAAGCGATCATGATAAATAGGACGATAGGCAGCACCAATAATTAACTCTTTATGTTTCGCCTCATAACGGCCTGCTGTTTCATTTCGTGTCTTAGAAATTTCTATTTTACTAAAGACGGTAAGTTCAGAAGAAAGCTTGCCTTCGACAGAGCTAAAAACGAGATACTGTCTTTTATTTTCTTCACCATCATCAAAACGCGCTTCTAATTTTGTTGAACTGCTAAGCGCTTTTCCTGTTTCTTCATCTGTATGAGAATAACCCATTCCTAAACTCACCACATCACGATCAGATTCAGAACCATCATGACTTTGAACTTCTCCTCGCTCATAAGAACCTGAAAAAGCCCAACGATCATCAATGTCCCCTGATAACCCATAGATGTTTGAACTCGTAATATCTTTATCACCTTCTGAATACGCGCGTGTTAGAGACCCTTCTAACTTCTTACCGTTCTTCTCACGAATAAGACTGTATGTCGAATCGGTTGTATTGGCCTCAGGTGTTTGTCCAAAGGCACGATTGGTGGCCACACGTAAGTCTTGTGTTAATCTTGAACTTGAACCAAAACTCATAGCACTTGATCGACCCTCCGTTTTTGAATCGGTTAGATCAAACTGGCTGGTTGTTGTAGTTTTGTCATTAATTTGAGAGTCGCCACCAAAACTTAACGTTGTTGAACTATCATCAACAGACTTAGCCATCTCAATATTGGTATTAACAGAGGTCTTCTCATCAACTTGTTTGGATGCTCCTACTCCAAGAGTTGTGGTCCTTTGACCTGCTTTATCTGTAGTAACTGAAGTTCGCACCTCAACCTCATCACTAATTTTAGCTTCAGCTCCCATGGTAGATGTTTTCTCTACATTGCCAGCTTTATCCGTAGTAATGGCATAACCACCCGTTAAGCTTAACCGTTCTGAGACATCAGCTGTTACATCTAGCTCTGTTGCTGTTCCTGATGTTGCGATAACCTCTTTGGCTTCGATGGTTATACTTTCTGTTGGTTTTACTATGGCACCAAGTGTTGTTTGGTTATTCTTCGCACCATGAATAGTCATTTGCTGCTCTATGGAAAGTTCTAACTTATCGCTTACGGTATAATCTCCACGGATAGCCAAAGAATCTTCAATTTCTTCAGACTGACTGTCAAACTTATCAATACGCGATTTTGTCACTTGACGTTGGTATTCCCCTGTTAATTTTAAGTCGCGAATCTCATGGACAACCTGAACGATTGAAGTCGATGTCTTAAACGCTCCTAATTGAAGTTGTGTTTGCGCATTGCCATCGTGAATCAGGCTTTGAATATCATGACGGGCACTTAACCGTGTCTTTTCAGCTAAATCATAAACGACCTCAAATCCTGAAAGCTCTTTGCCTTGCTGAGATGTCGTAGCTGCTGATGAGAAGTCATTTCCTATCCATTTATAATAGCTGCTCACACCAAGTCTGTTAAATAATCTAGCATCCCCCTTAATACCATAGGCCGATCCAGATGAAATTTCGCTGGTTTTTAGTTCTGCAAAGGATAAACCACCATCCGTTGATATAAACGTGCCTTGCGATTCTGAAACCGTTTCGGCGTATTCAGCCGTAACAGAGGCATCTTCACTTAGTCGTACAGTCACATCCGTACCCCGCAATTCGTAATCTGTTTGATCTTGGGTTTCACTCACATAAGTGACTCCAGCAATCACGTTATCTGAAAGTGCCTGTCGGACACGTGTACCGGCGGTGGATTCATCAAGTTTTTCATTCACTTCATACTGGTAATCTGTAATCACATAAACAAGATTTCCGTCTAATAAGTCATTAGAGATGATGGAATAAGTATCCACAAGGATTGGTACAGGTCTCCAGAACAAGATACGACCACTGTTATAATCCATTTCATAGTCAGCCCCTTCTTTCATTTCTCGAGAAGAAACAACTAAACCTGTAATCTTATCTCTTACTTCAATCAAAACTTTATCAGAACCTTCAATGACATCCTTATGTTTTAAGAAGTAGAGCGAACCACCCGTTGCTAAAAACTCATTATGCGCACTCTTTTGTTGTGTGCGGGCATGGAAGGCAACAACTTTTGTACGCGAATCTCCAAATTTTGTTGCACTTAACGATTCAAAATCAACCATACCACCAAATAAACTTCGTGAGTATTGAGAGAATTCTGTTTCATCAAATCCAATGCTGTAGTTACCCCATTTCGCTTCAGATTTATCCCACTCAACGAGGACAAAGAGATTGCCTTGGGTATTAGTCGCATCATAATCGATATTTCCATCATCGCCGTATACAGGATAATACTCATCAGGATCTAGATTTCTAAAAAGTTCTTTACGTTTACGATTGCTATCAAAACTGGATGTAATCAAATATTTACCAAGAACCTTACCCTTTAAGTAATACGCTAGCTGACCTTCAGACCAGAAGCCATTTGTGAATTTCTCATCTTGTTCAACAACTTCGATGTTACCTCGCGTAAAGGTATAACCCATCTTTGCATCACCCATCGCGACAAAGAAGACACGATCTTCGCCAATTTTGAGTGGTCGGTTAAATGTTGAATATTTTCTTGTATCTGAAGTCAAACTGGAAACATCCGTTAATGCCGCTAATCCACCCTCATCATAAACAAGACCTTCTTCATCCCCGTCTGGAATCTGCTGGACTTGTAAGATGTAATCGCCTTTTGGCAAGATGACATCGACTTTATTTAAATCATCTGTTGCTTGGCGAAGATCGCCATCAATTAATTCGCGAGCTGTTAAAGCCTTAGCTTTCGTGACGGGGACATCAACAAATAACTGCCCATCTTTTATGACCCGAATACTCTTAAGGTTCGTTTGATTGCGATCAATAAATACGGTTTCCCCTTCAACAAAAATGTTTTGAAGACGCACACTATTTACCGTCGATTGCCCCTTGGCCCATTGTGGATATTTTTCTCGTCTTGCATCTGTTGCTTCTATAAACTCCTCGTATTCTTCCTTTTCTTCAATCTCTCTAAAGTTTAAGAGTTGTGGTTTAGTTTCATCCCATTTACCCTTTGCATCTTCAACATATAGTAAGTATTGATAATTGCGATCCGTTCGAACATACTCACCCGTCGCATCACGGCCATCCCATAGGATTGGATCATGAATATTTAAACGATTACCATCAAACTTACGGATGAGCCTATTAGTATCGCGATCAACGATTTCGAGTTTCCAATATTCTATAAAGGAAGCATAGTTGGTAAAAACCTTAAACTCGAGGGCTTCAACGGGGACATCTTCGTAAAGCACGAGTTCTTCATTAAAGAGACTTGTGTGCAATCGTGGTTTAGGACGTTTATCTTCTTGGACAACACTGACATCTTCTGTAAAGAACTGTAAGTTTTTATCTTGAGATATATCGTAATCTACATTGACACCAAAGTTCACCTTAGCCGTTAACCCTTTGGTGATATCAACGATGACAACTTTATTGGTGGTTAAATAACTTCCTTCGGGCAATGTTCGTTCATCTAATCTAAAGAGATGTCGTCCTGGTGTTAAGGCTGGAACACTAAAGCGTCCTTTCTGGTCTGTTGTAATAAGCGTTCCATCTTCCATCGCAATTCTCACATTTGGCACAGGACCTTCGCGAAGAACTTCCTTTTCTAGAGGTGAATATTCTGGCTCATCTTGTAAACCATTTTCGTTGCGATCGAAATAAACTTTACCAATAACGGTACCTAAGTCAAAAAGTGGGTCAGCCACAATGTCGACGGCTTCCGTGGTATTATTAGATATGAGTTGCCCTGTATCGTAGTGCGCTACAGCTGAGTTTTCATAACGCCCTTCTGTCACACCAGCACCAACAACCAATTGATATTTTAGAATCTTTGTGATGCCTGGATAAATCACATTCATCTTAAAGTCCAGATCTCGATCACCGGATGGATCCACAACAGGCACACCATCAATCGTCACGCGATCTGAAATATATTTAAAGCCAGGAGGAATTCTGTCTTTAATAAAGGCGTCAATCACATTCGTCGATGTTTGGTTATCTATGTTAATGGTATATGTTACAACATCACCGACATGGGCTTTTGATTTGTTAGCTGATTTTTCTATACGAAGTAATTGACCATTAGAATCTACTGGATGATCCATTTCAATAATAACACCAGCGACGGTAAATACCTCTCCCTTCGATCCTGTGACAATAGTACGTGCTACTGGAAAGGAATCTAATGCAGATGGATAGTCATATCCTTCAGCGGATACTGTTATATAGTAATCGGCATTTGCTGTTAAGAAACTATAGAATCCATCGTTACCTGTTGTGACGGGATTGACATCATTTGAATCTATGTCTACTCCAGGGACAGCGAGTTGATCATCGACTGATCGGAAAAGACTAACGGTTGCGTTATCGATAGGTTGATTCGAGACGGAATCAAAGACCACACCAAATGGATCTGTTAAGGAAATCTCAAAGATGTCACTACCAACGTCGCTAACAGAAACGGATACATAGTTAGTTCCTTTAAAGAGATCTGTTGTTAGCGTCACAGAATACGTTCCATCACCGGCAATTGTTGTTGAGGCAACTGCTGCTAAGAGCAAATTACCATTGGCATCAGCGGCACGAACCGTAACCGTGGCGCCCGCTAAACCTTCTCCAGAAATTGTTGGTTTTGATCCATGAACGCGCGCGCCATCCTTAGGAAGTGAGATTCGTGGTTGTTGGGCCGCGGTTGGAGTAGCAACAACCGTGACGGGAATAGCCCCTCCACCTAACACTCCGATAAATGGAACGATTTGACGACTTCCGACAGCTAAAGCATTGGCTTCAATTGCTTCGAAACGGAAATTTCCATTGGCATCCGTGACAACAGTTCCTAATAATGTATCTGTTACAAGCGGACCATCACGAATGTCAACGGTTTGCGCTGGATCAGCCGATCCTAAAATTGTCGGCGTTCCATCAACGGTATCTCCAGATTGAGGTTCGCTGATGGCAAGAACTAAGAAACTCCAATGAGGGGACGCCGCTGCATTATCGTTTCCACCGGCATTCGTACAACTGAAACAAACAATGTCATTGGTATCGGCATTAGAATCACTGACATTTGCAAATTGTACAGACTGCGAGGCATTAGCCGCGTCAATCGTCCAAATATCAACAGTTGGATTAGATGAGGCTAATACGATTTCTGTCGTCGCATTACCCGTGACAGTTAATGTTCCGTTAACGGTTTGCGTGGTTAATCCTGTAAAGGTAATTGTCTTTCCAGCAATCGATGATGTTAAGTCATAGAAAGTCGTACTTCCATTAATGACAGAGGTGTTGGTGGAATCAAAAGTCACAGTACCATTACCCGCTATACCTAATGTACCACCACCAGAACGATCGAAGTCTTCGGCAATGGTAAAGCTTTGACCACTGGCTGGTGCGGTTAATGTTCCTGAACTTAGAATCACATCGTGATTAACATCGATATTACCATTCGTTGCTGTTAACGTTCCACCACCAACCGTTAAATCGTTGGTGACGGTTAGGGTGTTGGTATTTGTTGAGATATCAAGAGTACCACTTGTTAATGTAATATCATTTAAGACCGTTAAGTCGCTTGTTATTCTAAAAGTATCAGGAGAACCTCCACCGTCGTTAAAGGTGACATTGTAGAAATCGTTTGCACCGATATCACTTATGGTAAGGGTGGCCCCGGCTCCTGTTCCGGTAAAGATAAAGTCTCCGGAATCTGTGTCAGGCGTTGCTATGCTTACCGTTTCACTTCCTTGTAAGCTAACAGTACCACTATTCGATAAAGTGTCATCAACCGTTAAGTTAAAGGTAGCGAGCGTAACGGTGACACCTCCGGCATTGATGGTTAAGTTTTCAACGCGTGCGTTTGCTGTAAGGGTTGGATCATTGACGACATTTGCGATAATAGCCGTATCTAATTCCGTTGGAACGATACCAAGATCCCAGTTACCGGGTACTTCCCAATCCGTTTCTGAACCAACAACATCCCCTTCCCACGTTAAGGTAGCGGCACCAAAGACCCAGTTGGTTGTGGATGCGGCTGTTAATTCGCTTGAATTTCTTGCAACTAATGTGACACCTCCGGCGCCTGTGTTGTATTCGACAGATAAATAATTAAGGGTTTGGGTTGCCGATGCCGTTAATGTTAAGGCGGCCACTGTTGGCGAACTATCTGTTGTAATGGTTAAGACATTACCAACCACCCCTTGAAGATCAAGATTACCGCCAGCGGCAATGGTTGTTGTTGCTGAGGAGGTAAACGTTAATGTTGCTGCACTTGTCACATTTTTAACTAATCCATAAAATGTTGTGCCACTTGTACCAAGAATGCTTTGGCTTGATCCATCAAGAGTTAGTGTACCGCTAGAATGGGTGTATGTACCACCGGTGTTTGTAAAGTTTCCGGCAAGGTTAAAAGTGTTACTGCCATTAGGGGCGGTTAATGTTCCTGATGAGATGGAGGCATTGCCGTTGACGTCTAAATCACCTAATGTTGCAGTCAATGTTCCGCCGTTAACAACTAAATTACCAGCAACGGTTGCTGTGTTGGCGTTAGTTGATATATCCAAACTGCTACCTGTAACAGTTAGGTTTCCTAAGATATTAAGATCGGCCGATGTTCTAAAGACATCAGGATTGACGGTTGAATTGATCTCCACACTATAGAAACCAGTCGTACCTGTCACACCCAAGTTTGCCACACTAAAAACTTCACCAGATGAGCCATCTTCGTCTCCGACAAATCTAAATGTTCCGGAATCAACATCGATTTTATCAATACTAACGGTTTGACCTCCGGAGAGAATAAGCGTTCCTTCATTGTCTAATTCATCGCTGACGGTTAAATCAAAAGTGTCAAGATCCATTGTTGCCCCAGATTGGATCGTAAGATCCGTCAAGGCATCAGCGCCTGTTAGATTTAAATTAACAATGGGTTGTAAATCTCCCCCACCGGTTACATCAGGGATAATCGCTGTGTCAGCAGAACCAGGAACGACACCGAGATCCCAATTGCTTGGATTATTCCAAACCGCACTGACATCTCCTTGCCATGTCATGGTAGCACCAGCAAAAGACCAGTTGGTATTATTTTGACTTGCACCAACAGATCCCGTTCCCGCAATCAACAATAATCCTCCAGCCGCATTGGAATCCATGACATCTAAATATTGCATGGATTGAAGACCTCCGGCTTGAAGTGAAACCTCCCATTGATTTGGAGTGCTATCTGAACGAAGAAGTAATCGATTCGAGGCATCAAATCCTTGAAGGGTTAAGGTGTTTGTAATTGTTTGCGTTCCAGCATTGTCAAAAGTTATCGTTCGCGATGGACCGGCGGCAAGAGTTTTGGTAATGCTATAAAAGGTTGTACTCCCATCAACAGATTGATCTGTTCCATCTAAGGTAACTGTTCCAGTGCGGCCAGTAAATGTCCCATCATTATCCCAACCTCCCGCTACGGTCATGCCACAAGAAGCCGTCCCGCCTGTACAACCTAAAGCGGAAACATCCCATGTTCCTGCGGAATTCGTAAAATTATTATCAATATTCACCGCATCTGTACTTAACGTCACCGTTCCGGAACCTGAATGCGTCACATCATAAAAGAGATTACCCGCTCCAATTCCCCCAGAAATCAAAGTTTGAGTTACCGCAGTCCCATTAAACTCAAGCGTCCCCGTTCCAGGCGTATAAGTTCCCGCCGAATTATCCCAATTCCCTGTTAAAGAAACCGCCCCCGTAGAAGTCTCAAGCGTCCCTGCCACCGTAATATTCCCCGCCACCCGCAACGTTCCTGTGTTGACATCCAAAGAAGACCCCGCTGGCACAGTCAAACCCTGAGCAAAGGCTGAAGTCCCCAAGAAAAGGGAAGCTGCCAAAAAGGTACCAGCTACCTTTGATATAAAAGAACGCTGTTCCTTTATGACAAAGGTAGCTGGTACCTTTTTGGCTTGCGCCTTTTTTCTTTTGTCGTTATCGTTACTCATTCTCTTCATCCGAACCTTTAACACCCCTGATCTTAATAGACTGTCTAAACTCCTTACTCCCCAAAACCCCTGCTTTCCGATTTAATAAATCCAGTTCATCTTGATTCACCATCACAAACCCACGATACGCCATACGACGCTCTTCATCTGTCGAGCCTAAACCTTCATACAATTTATGAAGATCAATTTTAAGCAATGTTTCAAACTTCCCCTGCGTTAAAGCCCTGTGCCCTGACCAAGAAAACAAATTAGGGTCTTCGACTATTCCGGCTTTACTAGGGTTTAGATCAATATAACGCATACAGGCAAAGAAATATCTGGCTTCCTCTATTAAGAAGCTCTTATATCGTCCTTGAAAAACATGACCGACACGGTTATAACGTTTATTGTAATATTTGGCATACTCCTTTTGGACGAACTCCATAAACTTGGACATAGCTCCATGCTCTTGGGGCTCGAGGAGTAAATGGATGTGATTATCCATTAAGACGTAATTATAAATTTTGATGGGGTATTGCTTGCGGGCATACTCAAGCAACGTGAGGTAGGTTTGAATCTCTTCGTCGTTGTGGAAGATGGGTTCTTTGTTGTTGCCTCGGGAGACAACATGGTGCACAAACCCCGGGTCTTGTATGCGTAAAGCGCGTGGCATGATAGCATGCTATCAAGCTAGCACCTTAATGTCAAGAAGTACCGTGTACTTTTTTGGGTAGGGTACCTGGTACCTTTATTCAGCATCCACTGTATAATAAATCGTTACAGATACTTGGGTCACTGTTCCTGTAACTGTACCGATATCCAAAAGGAGCCAGTCATTAGCATCAATCGCGCCATTGGTGAAGGTTCCATCATCGGCGGCTCCATCATTATCACAGGTAATCGTGGCATCGACCGTCACTCCGGTATCGCCCGTTGCATCCGCCTCATGCAAATCTATGACAACACTTTCAGCTGAATCAGCAGGATCAACAATACATTCAATATCCGTAATCGTAATCGGATCAAGCGTTTTCCATAATACAATACTATCGGCATCCACTGGACTTTCAAGGACAACCGATTTCGTTTGCTTATAACTTAAAACACGCGCCGCCCCTCCATAATAAATCAATTGATCATCTGTCGTATCAACCGCAATCTCCCCTGCCGCATCCACGGTGGGTGCCGTGCCATTTGCTATTTCTACAGATGTTGCCGCCCCAAAATTAACCACCCCATTAGAAACAATACCACCATCTAACCCAACCTGAAACCGAAGGTCTCCATCATTATCGTTTGCCTGAATAAACAGCCCATTAATATCGGCATCATCCGTAAACTCAAGCTCCAATAAAACGGTATCGCCAGCGAGATCCGCATCGGTGTTATCAATTTTTAAGACACTTCCTGTATCAAGTGTCGAGGTCCAGATATTTGTAAAGGCTGCAAAATTTATCGCACTATCAACCGTCGGATCTCCGATGCTGTTATACGTGACCGATCCGCCACTAGCCACAAATTCGAATTCGTCATTCGTGGCGTTGTACGCTAAGACTTGACCGTCACTTGTTGTTAAGTTTCCATCGGGGACGGCTATCACGTAATAAGTATCTACGCCATCGCCGTATTGCAATAACGCATCATGACTAGCAAGCGAGGCATCTTACGCGACTTCCCCTAAGGCGTCTGTTGTTGGCGTTGCGGCATTGGGCACCTCTACGGATGTCGCTCCTCCAAAATCATGCACACCTGTAAACACATCGCCATCCGCTTCCGCGAAGGCTGTCACATCACTCACTTGGGTTGCTAATTCGGCTTTCGTGAACGTTGCAACATCTGTGATATCTATGCCTTCAAAGTCTGCTCCAAAAATAACCCCATCTACTTCTAAATTTCTTTCCACATACGCATCATTAATTCCTACATTTCCTGGCGTTCCTGCTGGTCCCACATGTAAAGCTGATAGCGGGGCTGATATACCGACACCCACATTTCCACTTCCTTTAATAAGAAAATCTGTTACCCCAACCACAACAGGATCGACATCTGTATCGGTATTGATGATCTCAAAAATTGTTCCGTCTGTTGGATTGCCTGACGTCTCTAACACAAACATACTCACATCTGTAAAATTGCCTGAATTTGTGATATTAAAAAAGTCTGAGCCTGTTAGTGTTGATGTCCAGGCATTCGTAAACCCTGCAAACTCAATTCCACTATTCGCATCAGGATTCCCGATGTCGTCATACGCTGTTGAACTTGCCTGTGCAACAAATTCAAACTCATCATTCGTTGCATTGTAAGCTAACACTTGACCATCACTTGTTGTTAAATTTCCATCGGGGACGGCTATCACATAATAGGTATCCACACCATCGCCGTATTGCAATAACGCATCATGACTAGCAAGCGAGGCATCTAACGCGACTTCCCCTAAGGCGTCTGTCGTTGGTGTTGCTGCATTGGGTACTTCAATACTTGTCGCTCCTCCAAAATCATGGGCGCCGGTAAACACATCGCCATCCGCTTCCGCGAAGTCGGCCACATCTGATGTCTGTGTTTCTAAGTTTGCTTTTGTGAACGTTGCAACATCTGTAATATCTATGCCTTCAAAGTCTGCTCCAAAAATAACCCCATCAACTTCTAGATTTCGTTCGACATACGCGTCATTCGCATCTGCATCTCCCGGCGTTCCTGCTGGTCCCACATGAAGACCCGCTAACGGTGCGGATATCCCTACTCCTACATTTCCACTTCCCTTTACTAGAAAATCTGTAACCCCCACTAACACGGGATCCACATCTGTATCGGTATTGATGATCTCGAGAATTGTTCCGTCTGTTGGATTACCGCTTGTCTCTAACACAAACATACTCACATCCGTAAAATTTCCGGAATTTGTAATATTAAAAAAGTCTGAGCCTGTTAATGTTGAGGTCCATGCATTTGTAAACCCTGCAAAATTAATACCACTATTGGCATCTGGGGCACTGATATCATCGTAAGCTACTGATCCAGCTGTATTATTGATGAATTCAAACTCATCATTGGTTGCATTGTAAGCTAGTATTTGCCCGTCTGTTGTTGTTAAATTTCCATCAGGAACGGCAACAACATAATAAGTATCGGCGCCATCGCCGTATTGCAATAACGCATCGTGACTGGCTAATGAGGCATCTAACGCGATTTCTCCTAACGTGTCTGTTGTTGGGGTTGCTGCATTAGGAACTTCGACAGATGTTGCTCCCCCAAAATCATGAGCCCCAGTAAACACATCGCCATCCGCTTCGGCGAAATCAGCGACGTCGCTGGTTTGGGTTTCTAATTCCGCTTTCGTAAACGTCGCTACATCTGTGATGTCTATTCCTTCAAAGTCTGCCCCAAAGATGACACCATCCACTTCCAAATTTCGCTCCACATACGCATCATTAATTCCTACGTTTCCTGGCGTTCCTGCTGGTCCTACATGTAAAGCTGATAACGGTGCTGATATTCCGACTCCCACATTTCCACTTCCTTTAATAAGAAAATCTGTCACCCCAACCACAACAGGA
>JAJDCB010000010.1 GCA_029261065.1 Candidatus Omnitrophota bacterium
TGCAGGAGCTAATCAAACAATCACGTTACCAAATTCAGTAAATTTAGATGCCACAGTAAGTGACGATAGTTTACCTAATCCACCGGCAGCAGTGACAACAATATGGAGTAAGGTAAGTGGCCCGGGAGGCGTAACATTTGGAAATAGCAATGCAGTTGATACAACAGCAAACTTTAGTGAAGTGGGGACATATGTTTTAAGATTAACAGCTGATGACAGTCAATTAAGTAGTAGCAATGATGTCACGATAGTTGTTAATACAGCATCATCTTTACCGATCATTATGTCACCTGTTTCAGGTGCAACTTTAAGTGGAGCAAGTGAGGCGTTTAGTTGGCAAGCTAATGGAGTCAGTATCAGTGAGTATTATCTAGGAGTGGGAACAAGCCAGGATATTCTGACACATAGCCCTTGGGGAGATATTCATGCGCAAGGTCATGGGATAAATACATCAGCAACTATTAATGGATTTCCAACGGATGGCAGTATTGTGTATATGCGCATGTGGTATGTAGAAAACAGTGTGTGGAAGTTTGAAGATTTCCAATTCACATCTTATTCGGCTACTAATTCCAACACAGCGCCTAGCGTGAATGCAGGCGCTAATCAAACAATTACGCTACCTAATAATGCAAATTTAAGTGGGGCAGCCAGTGACGATGGTTTACCTAATCCGCCGGCAGCAGTGACAACAACATGGAGCAAAGTAACTGGGCCAGGAATCGTGACGTTTGCAAATGAGAATGCTATTGATACAATAGCGAGTTTTAGTGTCGATGGAAGTTATGTTCTACAACTGACAGCGGACGATGGTGAATTGACAACATCAAATAATGTAACAATTACTGTTAATCCCATCGTTAATGGCACAGAAGATCCAACGTTATTTATATCAAACGTTGAATACGAACCCTCAGGTCAAATCAAAACAATTGAATATGGCAGTGGCACGGTCACTGAATATTTTTATGATATCACTTTGCGTCTAAAACGCATGTATACATTAGATGCATCTAATAATCCTTTGCAGGATTTAAATTATACCTATGATTCGGCAGGAAATATTCTTTCTATTACCGATAACGTTCATACCGCGGATCAGACGTTTGTGTATGATGATCTTAGTCGCTTAACACAGGCAACGGGACAGAGTTATGGGACGAAAAATTATGCGTATGATGAGATTGGTAATATATTAGAGAAAGATGGTCGTAGTTATGCCTATGGTACACGCAATGTTGGTGGGCAGGCAGATGCTGGTCCGCATGCCGTGGTATCAACAACGCTGGGCGCGGATGTGCGTAGTTATAGTTATGATGATAACGGTAACATGCTTACCAAGATCAAAGATGGGGACACAACCGATTACATCTATGATAGCGAAAATCGTTTGGTGGAAGTTAAGAAAAATGCGCAGTTGCTAGCACGGTTTGAATATGATGGTGATGGTGGGCGAACAAAAAGAGTTGATTATTCGGAAACTTCAGGGGAGACGTGTTTTTTAGCTGGCACGGAAATCCTTTTAGCCGACGGCAGTGCTCGGGCTATAGAGAAGTTAAAAATCGGAGATAAAGTTTTAAGTTTTGATGAGAACCTTGGCAAAACCGTTACCTCAACAATCAGCCAAGTCTTTCAGACAGAAACCACAAACGAATACTACAATATCAACGACCGAGTCTTCGTTACAGGGAGTCATCCTTTTTACACCAATGGGAATTGGAAAGAGATTGCAACCTTCACAGAAGGCGAGACCATCCTAGATCTCAATCTAGAAGCTGTAAAGATCAAAAAGCAACAAAAAATCACAAGTGTAACCCCCATCCCTGTGTTTAATATAGAAGTTGATTCCACTCACAATTACTTCGCCGGCGGATATCTTGTCCATAACAAGATATCATACGGCACTGGCGGCGGGGCACCTAAAGAAACGACTTATATTGGCTCGCTCTTTGAAAACGATAACGGACGCGACATCAAACACATATTTTTAGGCAGTACCCGTGTCGCTTCCGTGAACGGTGGTGAAATCATATATTTTCACCAGGATCATTTAGGTGGAGCAAATGTGACGACAGATAAAGATGGTGTTAAGAAAGAATTGACGGAGTATACGCCGTTTGGAAGTTTGGCGAAGTGTGAACGATACGGGAGTACCCATGAAGTAGCGAAATATTATTTTACGGGGAAGGAGTTGGACGAGGCGACGGAGTTATATTATTTTGAGGCGAGGTATTATGATGCGGAGTTGGGTAGATTTATTACGGCGGATCCATTGATTCAGTCACCAAAGCAAAATCTTCAAAGTTTTAATCGCTATTCATATGTAGGAAATAATCCTGTAAACGGGATCGACCCGACAGGAAACTTTTTTAAATGGTTAAAGAAGGCGTTCAAGCAAATAGGTGATTTTTTTAGTTCAATTTTTAATTGGTTAGAAGATCGGACTGGTTCAGAATGGATAGTAAATGCGGAGTATCAGGTCGATATACCGTTTGGAGGTCCAGGCCCAGGTTCAGGTCCAAGTCAGTCTTCTTCCACTGGGTCATCGGAAAATGCGTATTTAAGTGACGAAGCATATAATTTTTGGATTAATGCTCCTCCAGAGTTGACTTTAACTTTTGCAGTTAATTATTTTGATCCTAGCGGCATAGCTTTTACAACGCCACATATGGCTAAAGTAAGTGCTTTATTAAGTGGTTTAATTGCTGATGATGCAACACTTGTTGGGGTTGCTGATGATGTTCTTATACCTGTTTTAGTTGTTGGTTATGGGGCCTATTTGCTGACTGAAAATAGTGATTCTATTGCTCAATTAGTCAATAAAATGGCCAGAGAAATTGAAATTTCTCTGGCGAAAATTCGGTCTCAAAAAAATGGGGTGCAATACTCATTACGAGCTAGAAATTCTGGATTTTATCCAAATGTGCGAGGAGGAGCTACTTATTTAAGTAGTGGAGATGTTTGGAAATACGGTGAGACGACCAATCCTCAATTTAGATATAATAATAGCGCATTAACAAGTTTAAATTTGGAATTTAGATCTGAATTTTCGGGATCACAGATTCAAATCAAGATTGTTGAAAAGTATAAAATATACAATCATGTTGTTAGTCAATTGCCAAAATTGAAAGAGGGTGGAGATTTTAAAAGCTTATTACCGCCTGGCAATAGGATATTTAGATAAAAAGGGGTTACAATGAAAGTTACATTTGTTCACGAAATTTCTGATGAAATTAGTAAAAATAGTAATTATTTAACAAAAATTGAGGACCTTTTAACAGTTTATTTTGAAAATAAAGTGTATGGCGTAGATATAAATGAGATTTTAATAAGACTTATTTGTGTGCACCCTCAGTTTGATTTTTTTAATAAACCAAAAAAGAAGAAATATAGTAAAAACAAATTATTTAGTTACGACATTAAACTAGATTTTGATGAAGTCTTGAGAGCGGCTAATGATAAATTAATTAAAATATTTAAACGTAATCTTGTAGATTCAATTGAATTATTAAAAGATCCAAGGGTGGAAGATTTTGACTTAGTTGGTTTTAGGAATGATTTGATTGTTTTTTTTGATAATTTAACAGTAGCTATTATTGATTCTTATGAAGCGAAGCCCGTTAATGTTAGTTTCACGAAGGAAGAAAATTTTGTTTATAAGCCTTTGGAAAAAAGTATTTTTTGGGAGGTTATTAAAAAGGGTGACTATATTAACAATAAAGAATGGGCTGAAGTTTTGGTAGAACAGTTAGCTTCAAAAACTATGGATGAAATTATTGGTTTTGAGGTATCCTTACGAGACTTGCTGGAGAAGGTTAATCATTATAATATATTAGCACTTCAAAAAATTATTGAAGGATCGATAACAGATGATTTGTATCTATACTTTAGGTGTTCTATTATTTTGTTGGGAGAAGAAAGCTTTTATAAATGCTTGAAGAGCCCTGATAAAATAGCCTCTGAACTTAGTATGTTAAGAAGCGATGGCGAGCCATTATTATATATAGCTGATCAAGCATTCACCAAAAAATGTGAAACCAATTTACCAACAGATGTTCCAACAGCTAAGCAGGAACCAAGCGATATTTGTCAAAACTATAAAAATTACAATTTTGGCCCAAGTGTTATTCAAGGAAAAGATTGGAAAGAAAAAGATTTGCCTGTAAGGTTTCCAGTATTATGTAAGAAATTTAACTTTAATTGATCGAAAAACAGGAAAAACAGTATCAGAAGTCGCTAACGCAATATGTATTATGGGGTCAGTATACAGGTCTCTTCTTGGATAGTTCCTTGAGAAGAACAAAGTGTTAGGTTGTTCTAAATGAAGCTAGGGCCAGGTCGGGACATGGTGACAAGTGTGTAATAAGCTGGAAAGGCATTTAGACATTAAGCTGGTTTTTTAATCTTCGTGGCTTCGATGATCAACTGGCGACCATAGAGAAGTTCGGGGGATAGCATAATTTTGTTAATACGACGATAATCAATGCCGCCTTTTTTCGTCGAACGTTTTGCTTTGCCATTTAACTGCATTTTAATCAAAGGAACAAGAAAGCTTAATCCTTTATTTTCATAGATGCTGGTAAATATGCCATCAATGCTAAACCCACAATCGTTAAGTAATAATTCCAATTCATGATAGCGGTAAGGAGTAACATGAATTTGAGAAACATCAATCCCAGTTTCTTCACAATGTTTTCTGTGTTCAAGAGGTGGTTCGCGAAAATATTCATAAGCCCCTTCTGTCAGAAACCTCATCCTGGATTTTAAATTGAGTATATTGGGAGTTGATAAGAATAATTTTCCATTCGTTTTTAAAACGCGATGGACATCATTGATAACACGGTTAGGATCTTTAAGGTGTTCTATGATTTCGGCTAATACAACGTAATCGAAAAAGTCTGATTCAAATGGCATTTTTTTATCAGCGTCAAAACGGACAAACTTAATCTCATCACGATATTTAAATTGATCGCTTACATCTGCCGCTGTCATATCGTAACCTAACTTATGAAGAGCAGTAGAATAGAAGCCAGAGCCACACCCAAGATCTAGAACTTTCCCCTTAGGTTGCTTTGTGATAATTTCAATGAATTTGTTAAGTAAGAAATTTTCTTTAGCCATCGTTAAACTGCCCTTTGCAAGATAAATGGGTGAATAAAGTTTAAAAATGGTAACATACTTTTGTTTGTCTTACAAGGGTCGGTTAATGCTAGATCGTATTCTATGTAACCAACAAAATTAAGAGATTCGATTAGTTTTGCTTTAAGATCAAAAATTGTTGGAGAGAAAGAAAGGAAAGGCATGACCCTTTTTTTCTAACAAGAAAACAGGAAATAAAGATGAAAAAATGGTTTTTAGTTTTACTGCTTTTAATCAATATCTTTTTAACAGCTTGCCCTGCAGAGGCAAAAGTGGTTACAAAAAAGGATGAAAATGGAAATTGGCAGTTACTAGTCAACGGTGAACCCTACTTTATAAAAGGAATGCTTTACTCCCCTGTAAAGATAGGAGAAGACCCGAATAATGCTTCCTTAAGAGATTGGATGTATTACGACGATGATGGAGATTCCATCAATGATGTCGCATACCAAACATGGATAGACGCGAATAGAAATAATTATAAAGATGACAATGAGTCTGCTATTGGGGACTTTGAATTATTAAAACAAATGGGCGCCAATACGATACGCCTTTATCATATCCCATCAAACGATCCAAGTCTTGGCGATATTTATAAAACAAATTCTGGAATTGAAGTTCAGTACGATCATTCTGTTAATAAAGAGTTACTAAGAGATCTTAACAACACGTTTGGCATTAAAGCCATTATGGGAAGTTTCCTTGGGTCTTGGACAATTGGCTCAGGTGCGAGCTGGGATGAAGGAACGGATTACAATAATCCGACACATCGTGAAAATATTAAGAAATCCGTGCGAGCCATGGTCATGGACAACAAAGATGAACCTTATGTGTTATTTTGGGCGCTAGGTAACGAAAATAATATGGCTGAATGGTCAAAATGCAACGCCAAACAAAATCCAGAAGTATATGCAAAGTTTGTAAACGAATTAGCCCAAATGATTCACGCGTTAGATCCTAACCATCCTGTGGCTGTTATTGATGGAGAAGATGGTTATGCGATGTTAAAACAATACGCTTTGCATGGTAAAGACATTGATATTATTGGGTATAACACGTATAGAAGTGAAGTGAGTTTTCAAATTTTTATAAAAGAGATTAGAAGTATCTTTGACCGTCCGTTGTATATAGCTGAAACAGGTAAGTATGCTTATGGTCGTAAAGGAGAAGATGAAAAGCAACAGTTCGATGCCATTCGAAATGCTTGGAGAACGATCGTTCGTTCCAGTGCCCCATACGCCGAGAATTCGTTAGCCCTAAAAGAAACGGGAAATGCTATCGGAGTTACTTTCTTTGATTGGCATGACCGTTGGTATATGGATCGACTCCCGAATAAACATAATGAAGGAACTCGTTCTTGGCCTGGAACCGACATAATGATTCATGAAGAGTGGTTTGGTATTATGTCGTTAGGTGAGGGTGGTGATTCTTTAATGCGCCAACCTCGAGAAGCCTATGATTATCTAAAAGGAGTGTGGAATAGTTCTAGCTTGAAATTCTAAAGAGCCGGTGAAAAGAGAAAGGGGCAGGGCAGCAAAACACAGCAGACGCTTAGCTAAAGCGTCTGCTTTATTTTTTATATCATAATATAAAAATAAATGGAAAAAACATGATCTGAGAAATATGGTAAATGTATTAAGATTAAGAGGTTATGCACTAAACCTAGAATAGGAAATTGTTAGATTAGTTTTCTGTAATTACTTCTTATTTTTCTTGTAATAAATAGTGGGAAACTTAAAATAAAAGCATGGATGAAGAATTTAATTTAATCAACCCTGACTCTCATAAATTGTATCGCCGATTGGTTGAAAATGCGAAAGATGGTATTTTTATGGCCAATAAGGACGGTCATCTTATTTATGCTAATCATTCTTTTTTAAGAACTCTGGATTATCATACAAAAGACCAAGTGTTAGGGTTGAACTTAACAACAGAGCTTTTTCAAAATACTGAATTAAAGAGTGAGTTTCTTCATAAAATGTCTACGACCGGATCTGTCCAAAATTTTGAAATAAAAAAAGAAAAAAAAGATGGTGGGTTTCTGAATCTGTCTATCACAAGCCATTATATTCGTAATGAGTCAAGTCAGGTTATTGGTTTTGAAGGTGTTGTTCATGATATTACCGAAATAAAACACCTGCAAAATGCATTGGTCAAAGAAAAACATAAATTAGAATCCATGTTGTCTTTTGGTGAAAAAATACATGGTATGAGAGACTTTGAGCAACTTTCACAATTCATTGTTGATCGTATTGCCGAAACATTAGAATCAAAGCGTTGTTCGTTGATGCTCATTGATGAAGATACACAGTCTTTGTATATGCAATGTTCTCATGGTACTAAGGACCCTAGTGAGGAGCAAGCTTCTGTAAAATTGAATGCACCTATATGTGGCATTGTTGCCCAGGAAAGAGAAGCGATTATAGTTCCAAATATAGAATATGATGAGAGATTTAAAAGAGCAAACCGCTCTAAGTATATTACGCGTTCTTTTATGATTGCCCCTTTAATTTTTGAGAACGAAATACTGGGCGTTTTAAATGTGGCTGATAAAATCACATCGAAACATAACGATGTTCCTTTTGATAATATGGATCTTAAAATACTTACGGCCATGGCGCGTGAGGTTTCTGTTGTCATTGGAAATTTGCGTATTTTAAAAGAGCTTAATATTCAAGTGAAGACAGATCCTTTAACGCACATTTTTAATTTTAGACAGTTTTCTGATAGTTTGGATCATGAAATAAAAAGAGCTATACGAACAAAGGGGGATTTGAGTTTGATTATGATGGATGTTGATCATTTCAAATCTTATAATGATAGCTTTGGTCATCCTGAAGGTGATGCGTTGTTAAAGGGTATCGGAAAAATTTTAAAATCCAGTTTAAGAGCCTCAGATATTGTTTGCCGTTATGCGGGCGATGAGTTTGTTGTCATTCTTCCTGATACCAAATTAGAAGGCGCAAAGGAAGCTGCTGAGAAGATTGTAGAGATAGTTAGAACGTACGCATTTAAAAGGAAGGTAACTGTTAGCTTAGGTTTGGCGCAATATGAAGAAGGTATGGTAAATGCAGATTTAGTTAAAAAGGCTGATAAAGCCCTTTATCAGACAAAGGAAAAAGGCAAAGACGGTTTTAGTGTGTTGGAATAAAGAGTTTTATGGTTTCTAAAAAATTTATGATAATTCCTTCCAGAGAATCCCACCAAAAAAGTCCCAAGAATCGTTGGCGTGTCATAGATTAATCCCATATAATATTCCCCATGGAATTCATTCAACAATTTTTGCAAGTTTTTTGGCATTATGTAGCTGATTTATGGCTAACACTGGCCATTGGCTTTGCATTAAGCGGGTTTATTTTTGTGTATTTGCCGGTGCGGTATGTGGAGAGATATTTAGGGAAGCCGGGGGTTAAGCCAATTTTGATTTCGTCGTTGATCGGTGTGATTTTGCCGGTGTGTTGTTTGGGGTCGTTGCCGATTGCGATCACACTTAAAGAGAAGGGGGCGAAGTTAGGGGCGGTATTGGCTTTTCTAGTGGCGACACCGGCAACGTCTGTCACGGCCCTTATTGTCACCTGGAAATTATTAGGGGTAGGATTTACCGTATATATTTTCTTTGCTGTCATCGTTATGGCTATTCTTATGGGTTTGATTTGTTCTGGTGTTAAGGTGGAGAAGTCTCATCTGGAGCAGAAAAATCATGATTGTTGTCACAAGGATGATGTTAAAAAAGATCATTGTGCGAAAGAGGCAACAGCTGATCCCAAAAAAACGAGCAAATTAAAACAGGCTTTTATCTATTCTTTCGTGACACTTCCCAAAGACATTGGTTTAGAAATCATACTAGGAATTTCTTTAGCAAGTCTGATTAGCGTTATCCAACCCTTACAACATTTTGTGCAAACACATTTGGTAGGTTTTTTAGGTTATGCCTTTGTGATGGTCTTTGGATTACTGACATATGTCTGTTCGACAGCAAGTGTGCCCTTAGCGGATGCCCTTATTCAAAGTGGGATCAGTCACGGACAAGCCTTATGTTATTTAATTGTTGGGCCTATTACAAGTTACGGTACAATTCTTGTGATAAAGAAAGACTTTGGTAATCATGTGTTAGTCATTTATCTTACCGTCATTTCTTTAAGTGCTCTTATTTTTGGTCTTATTTTTGATATTGTAAATTTCATATGACAATACTATCTTCACGATCCAGTGGTCTTTTAATGCACATTTCATCTTTACCATCGCAATATGGTATTGGAGATTTTGGGCCTGGTGCGTATCAGTTTATCGACTTTTTAAAAAATGCCAAACAACACTATTGGCAGATTCTTCCCTTAAATCCTGTCAATGCTGTGAATGGTTATTCCCCTTATTCGAGTGATAGTGCTTTTGCTGGTAATTCTTTATTTGTTAGTCCCGAGCTCATGCTTGAAGACGGCTTTCTTTTGGAAGATGATTTAAAGGATATTAAGTCTTCAAAAAAGAAAATAGTTGATTTTAAGAAAGCCGCTATCATAAAAGAGGAGCTTTTTGATGTTGCCTTAAAGCGAGCTGAGTTGGAGGGACTCTATAAAGAAGAATTTAATGCCTTTGTTGAGCAGCAAGCCTATTGGCTTGAGGATTATGCGCGATATGGGGTTTTAAAGCAAAGGTTTGGACAAAAGCCTTGGTCGCAATGGGATAAGGGTTTTCAAAATCGAGAGGATTCGGTATTAAAAGATTTGGATCAGAAAGAAAAGGGTTCTCTAAAAAAAATTAAATTTGTACAATTTTTATTTTCTCATCAATGGCAAAAGCTTAAAGATTACGCAAAGGAACAAGGCATTAAAATTATTGGCGATGTGCCGATTTATGTTAGCTACGATAGTGCGGATGTTTGGAGTCATCAAGATGATTTTAAGTTAGATGATAATAACGAACTCCAAAGTGTTGCTGGCGTGCCGCCCGATTATTTTAGTGCGACAGGACAACGTTGGGGGAATCCCATTTATGATTGGGATGTGATGAAGGAAAAAGGTTTTGATTGGTGGATAAGCCGTTTGGGATATAATTTTCAGATGTTTGATATGGTTCGCATTGATCATTTTCGAGGGTTAGTAAACTTTTGGAAAATTCCAGCGAAAGAAAAAACAGCCGTGAACGGAGAATGGATGGACGTCCCTTATACAGAATTTTTTGAAACGCTGAGTAAGAAATTTCACCCTCTATCTGTGATAGCCGAAGATTTAGGTGTTATTACCGATGAAGTGCGGGAGGTGATGCATGTCCAAGGATTTCCTGGTATGAAGGTGTTGATGTTTGCCTTTGGAGGAAATTTGGAAGATCATATTTATCTTCCCCATAATTATGAAGAGAATTGTGTCGTGTATCCAGGGACGCATGATAATAATACCGTAATAGGTTGGTATAATAACGATGCCAATGAACATGAGAAAAATAATTTTTTTGAATATATAAAAAAGCATGTTTCCGATTCTGAGTTGCCATGGGAGATGATGAAATTAGCCTTTCATTCTTCAGCTCGATTAGCCATTGTGGCCTTGCAAGATGTTTGTGGGTTAGCGCAAGAAGCTCGTATGAATGTGCCTTCTACGATTAAGGGAAATTGGAATTGGCGAGCGACCTCTGAGCATTTTTCAAAAAATATAATCGAACAATTAGGACAATTGACCCAAGAGGCAAATCGAGATAACTAGTAGTTTACTAATGCTATAAATGTTGATATTATTGGTTCTTTATCTTGAGGAGGGTTTCGGACTGTGTTAAAATTTAATGATATGAAACAGATACAGATATCTCTTATTTTGGTGGTTTCTTTGCTGCTTTCTGGGTGTTCTCTTAATCCCTTTAAAGGTAAGGAAAGGGTAGAAGAACCCCAAGTTAAGCTTGCTTTTAATGTTGAGGTTGGCCGCGTGATCAATCGGGAACGGTTGATGAAAGGGGGCGATCTCGTTATTAAGGCCATCAAAGCCGGCCCTAATGTAGAGGCAACGGATCAATTAGATAAAATTTCTTTGTCTGTTGTTCGAGGCATAACCGATCAACTTAAAGGCAATAAGCCTTATTTTAGTATTTTATTGGATGAAGACGATGTGTCTAATAAATTGGTGATGAAAGGTTATGTGACTGAGATTAAAAAGATTTCTAAAAAACGCTGGTTGATTTTTAAAAATAAAAAGAAACAAATGTCTGTAAAGGGTCGGATTGTTGATGAAAAGACGGGAGAGACGATTTTGAGTTTTTCCGATACTATAGAATCGAAAGATCAAAATAAAGATTATAAGGCTTTAGGATATGAATTGGGTGAAACAATTGGTCAATTTATAGTGAGCGGTTCAACGGAGTATTAATAGAAGGGTTTGTTTTATTATGATAATAGTAACAGGAGCCGCAGGATTTATCGGTAGTTGTGTGGTGGCCAAATTAAATGAAAGAGGTGAAAATCATCTCCTTTTAGTGGATCATTTAGAAAATGAGAATAAGAAAGCCAATATAACCAACAAAAGTTATGATAAATATCTTGATAAAAAAGATTTCCTAGAAGCGCTTAATGCAGGCGAATTTGATGGTAAGATCAAAGGTATCATTCATATGGGGGCTTGCAGTTCAACAACATTAGATGATGCTGCTTATTTTCAGGTCAATAATTTCGAATATACGTTACAATTGGCAAAATGGTGTCTGATTAATGAGGTTCGTTTTATTTATGCTAGTTCAGCAGCCACATATGGCGATGGATCTTGTGGGTATAAAGATGATGATGAAACGATTAGACGATGTGAGCCTCTTAATTTGTACGGACAATCCAAACAAAAATTTGATTTATGGGCCTTGGAGAACTATTATCTAGATAAATTTGTGGGGCTTAAGTTTTTTAATGTATTTGGTCCCAATGAGTATCATAAAGGTGATATGCGAAGCGTTGTTGCTAAATCGTATTTAAAAGTAGCAACTGAAGGAAAAATACAGCTTTTTAAATCCTATCATCCCGATTACAAAGATGGCGAGCAAAGGCGTGATTTTATTTATGTCAAGGATGCCGTCAATGTCATTATGTATTTTTGGGATAATCCTACAATTAACGGTGTGTTTAACGTTGGAACAGGTAAATCGAGAACGTGGAATGATTTGGCCAAGGCCTTGTTTAATGCCGTGGGCAAAGAAGCTGTTATTGATTACATTGAAATGCCTGAAAATTTAAAACATAAGTATCAATATTTCACACAAGCGGATATGTCTAAATTGTGTAATACCGGATATAGCCAACCCTTCAGCGAACTAGAAGATTCGGTGGTTGATTACGTGACGTATTTAAAAGACAACTCTTTTCTTTAAATATCAATTTTTAAGGTTTTTCTTATGACGAGTATGTATATTATAATTGCAGCAGGTATTTTATTGTTGGTTGGTGTATTTCTCATCATCAAAGGTGTCAAGGCACGTGATGATGAACGAATTGTCCCTATTGCCGAAATTGATGTCATTAAAGAAATTCAATCTGTCGAACAGCGCAAAGGTCCTTTGCAACAATCAACACCTCGACTCACAGATCATCTTGTTTCACAAAATTTTAATGCGCCTAAAAATGCACCAACCGCTACCATGCCATCAGCTCAAGTGGCTGCAATATCCAGTCAACCGAACACTATCGCAAAGTCAGAATATGATAAATATAAACTGGACAGCGAAGAAAAACTAAAGTCTTTAGAAGCGGAAGTGCAGCGTTTGAGTGGGGCCTTACAAAGAGAGGTTTCAAGTAAGCAGGTGAAAACGTTATCACAAGAAGAGCGTGAGGCGTTAGCGCAGAAGACTAAATTATTAACGAAATCACAAAAGGTTATTGAGCAATTAACCGAAGAGAAGCATTTGTTAAACAAAAAATATGAAGACTTAAAAGCAAGGAGTGTCGATTTTTATCGTGAGGCTGATAAAATTAAAAAAGATTTGGAGGAGCAGCGTAAAACAACTGGCGATATTAATCAATTAAAGGAAGAAATAAAGAAGCTTGAGATGGAAAACAAACATCTTCTTCGCAGTGCAGAATTAATTGATAAAATTAATAATGAGAATGATTTTTTACATGGAAAGCAAGAAGAGTATGATGCGCAATTAACTCAATTAAGAGAAGATTTTCATGATTTAGAAATTAAGGGCGCCAATGCACGTATTGATTCTGATGAACAAATTCATAAAATGCAGTTAGAGAAGCAAACGTTATCAACACAGTTAACGGAACGGGATCACCAGCTACGTGCCTTAGAAGACAAGTTTGAGGAGATGCAAACGGAGTCTCATCAAAAATTAGAGACGACAAACAAAACGATTGAATCCTTAAATTCTCAAATCAGCGAAAAAGGCCAGGCGATGAATCGTTCTCTACGAGCACAATTGGATGCCATGAAGGATGCTTTAGATGAGGTAAAAAAACAAAATAGTCAAATAACGGATGCTCATCAAGAACTCAATACCTCCTATACGAATGCAAGTGAATTGAATAAAAGTCTCGTTGAGAAGAATAAGATTTTGCAATACGAACTAACCAAAACGCAGGCTGAGGCGCTTGGATTAGAGAAAATTTGTGAAGACTTTAAAATTTTGATTGAGACGGCGTAATGGTGTTGCCCTTGTCATTCCCGAGACATCGGGAATCTCTTAGATTCCCGATGTCTCGGGAATGACACG